>CALXQK010000012.1 GCA_944390745.1 uncultured Duodenibacillus sp.
GGCCCCAGCGGGAGCCGGACTGCTGGCCGGACTTCATCTGGAAGCTGTCGACGTCGTCAACGTTCGCCTGATCCATATCAACATGGGTGTAGTTCAGGCCCATGTCCACAACGCCGTAGAGCGTCACTTCGGCAGCGATGGCGGAGCCGGCAAACGCGCCGAGCACAGCAACTGCAGCAAGAGTCTTTTTCATTTGATTTTCTCCTAGAAAGAATCACCTGAAGAAGTGCTGAAAAGAAGCTCCTGCCGGAGCCGCCTTGTCAGTGCGCGGGGAATCCAATCCCGCTTCACCTCCTCGAGGACAGTGCTCATTATGATCTTCCCGGGTCAATGGGCCTACTTTTTTTCTGCGATCATCACGAATACAGTGTTTTCCCTGAGAATACTCGGCAACAACACGCTGCAAGCCTTGACGAAAGGGACCTGGTGAAAGCAATGAAACGAGCGGCATTTCTTGATGCGTATCTTTCGCGGAACGTAAAGCCGCTGGTGGCCGATGCCTTCATACATCTTGGATTTTGGTACAGTACCGACCTCTATATATAGATATCCCTTGAAGGAAGAAATTCATCATGACCGTGCGTGTCCTGACGGGCATCAACACCACAGGAACCCTGCATCTGGGGAACTACTGCGGCGCCATCCGCCCCTGCATCCGCGCCTCGAGAAAAGAGGACGTGGAAAGCTTTCTTTTCATGGCCGACCTGCACGCGCTCATCAAATGCCAGGACCCCTCGCGCATTGAGCTGAGCCGCATGCAGATTGCTGCAAGCTGGCTTGCGGCCGGCCTTGATCCGGAGAAGGTGACCTTCTACCGCCAGAGCGACATCCCTGAGATTCCGCTTCTGAACTGGATGTTCAACTGCGTCTGCCCCAAGGGCCTCATGAACCGCGCGCACGCCTACAAGGCCATGGTCGAGGCCAACGGCGCACAGAACGAGGACCCCGACAACGGCGTCTCGATGGGCCTTTTCTGCTATCCCGTGCTGATGGCCGCCGACATCCTCATGTTCAACGCCGACTTCGTGCCCGTGGGGCGCGACCAGATCCAGCACCTTGAGATGGCGCGCGACATCGCCGCGCGCTTCAACAACCTCTACGGCGTGCAGGAAAACTTCTTCGTCATGCCCTACGAGCAGATTGACGACGAGCTTGAGATCCTTCCGGGCCTTGACGGCCGCAAGATGAGCAAGAGCTACAACAACGTCATCCCGCTCTTTGAGGGCGGCAGAAAGGCGCTTGCTGAGGCCATCAGCCGCGTCGTCACCGACAGCCGGCTGCCGGGCGAGCCCAAGGACCCGGACAGCACGTCGCTGACGCAGATCTTCGACGCCTTCGCCACGCACGAGGAGCGCGAGGCCTTCCGCGACGAGCTGCGCAGCGGTCTGGGCTGGGGCGAGGCCAAGAAGCGCCTCGTCGAACAAATCGAGGCCGAGATCGGACCAATGCGCGAGAAGTACACCTACTACACGACGCACACAGCCGAACTCGAGGACATTCTCCAGGCAGGCGCCGCCAAGGCGCGCAAGCTCTCCGAGCCCTTCATGGAGCGCTTGCGCGAGGCCGTCGGCCTGAGAAGCTTCCGGCATCTTTCCGCAGCCGGAGGCAAAGCCGCCGCCCCCGAATCCGCGCCCTCGCAAAAGACCGCCGAAGTCGCCTCCTTCAAGCAGTACCGCGAGGCCGACGGACTCTTTTACTTCAAGCTCGCCCTTCCCGGCGGACGCGTGCTCCTGACCTCGGTCGGCTTTGAAAGCGGCCGCGATGCGGGCCAGACCGTTGCAAGGCTCAAGAAGACCTGCTCGCTTGAAGGCCTTGCCGCAAGCGTCGTCTTCGGCGACGGCGTCTCGGCGCAGGACGTCGAGGCCGCGCTTGCCGCCATGAAGGCCGAGGATGAGCGAAAGGCTGCTCTGAAGGCGCAAAAAAACAGCGCCGGCTGATTTGCCGCCTTTGTTTTCTGCTTTTCTCAAGGCCCTGTCCGCCCGGCGGCAGGGCTTGTTTTTTCAGCCTGCCCTTTTCAGGCAATGTTTTGCCGCCCCGGAGAACGGAGCCGGCGCTACTCTGTGATGCATCAAACTTTGCATCCGTTACTTTTCGCGCAAGGAGCAGCACATGCCCAAAGTCATCTGCCACATGATTTCCTCGGTCGACGGACGTCTGTACCCGAGCCGCTGGACGCCCGCCGAGGCCGATGTTTCCGCCGTCTACGAGCAGGCCGCCTCGCAGTTTGATGCGCAGGGCTGGATCGTCGGACGCACAACCATGGCCGAGTACGCCGACAGCATCTGCGAGCAGGCCCCGGCCGCAAGACGCACCGACGGCTCGCGCCCGCAGCCCTGGACGGGCGAACATGCCGGCCGAATGCTTGCCGTCGTCTTTGATCCGCACGCCAAGCTGCACTATCAGGAGCCCGTGCTGCCCACGGGCGAGCATCTTGTCGCCGTACTCTCGCCCGAGACGGGCGACGATTACCTTGAGGAGCTGCGCCGCACGGGCGTCTCGTACGTCTTTGCCGAGGACCCTGCGGGCGGGCTTGCCGCTCTTGAAGGCTCCTTCGGCGTGCAGACGCTGCTTCTTGAGGGCGGCGGCATCATCAACGGCGCCTTTCTCAAGGCCGGGCTCATTGACGAACTGAGCATTCTCATCTACCCGGCCGTCGACGGCCTTGCCGGCGTCTCCTCCATCATCTCCTGCCCGGGACAGGCGGGCGATCTGCCTGCGCAGGGCCAGCGGCTTGAACTGACGTCCTCGCAGACCTTCCCGGGCGGCGTCGTCTGGCTGCGCTACAAGGTGCTGCGCGCGTAGAGACCCGGCAAGGCAAGGCCGCGGCTGCGCCGTCCCCTTTCCTGTCGTGCGCCCAGGCGCCTTCCGGGCGCACGGGCATTGAACACCCGGCAAAAGCCGGGGTGTTCAAGTCTTGAAAATTGCAAAAGGTCGTTTCCCGCGCTCCAGTTCGCCACTTTTTATGGCATCCTTCAGCGCCTTCTGAAAGAAATCCGTTGAAATCAGGAACAACACCAACACAACCAACAGCACCATTTATGACAACGACCCCGCAGCAAGACTCCGCGCCGTCGCTTCCGCAGGAGCAAAACCGCCTCATCGATCTCTTCAACCGCGTCATTACGGCCGGCCAGGCCGTGGCCCTCGTCGTGATTGCCATTGCAGCGCTCTACGGCGTGGGCGAGTCGGCCGTCGCCCTTTTTGAGGGGCAGAAGGTGCAGATCGGGATGCTCCTGATGATCTTTCTCTACATTGAGATTCTCGCCATGGTCAAGGGCTCGCGGCTCGGCACGCGCGAAATCCCGATTCATACGCCGATTGCGCTCGCCCTTGTGGCGGTTGCCCGCTACCTGATGGTCGACGTCGAGCACATTGATGCGCTCTACGTGATGTACACCTCAGGCGCCATTCTCCTGCTCGTGCTGAGCCTCTGGGTCGTTCGCAAAAGCGAGCGCCATTCGCTCAACCGCTTCAAGTAATCCTGCAAACAACCAGCGGCGTGCGCCTCGAGCGCACGCCTGCAGCCCGGACGGCGGCGCGACTGATGCGCGCCAGCCTCCGGGCTTTGTTTTTTGAAGCTTCAAAAAAGCGCGGCGCAGGACTGGAAAAACAAAAGAGCTCCCGAACCTTCCTGCCGCCTTCAGAAGGGCGGCAGAGGAGATTTCGGGAGCCTTCAGGGGCGGGCGCAGCCGCCCCGGTCCTTGTCAGGGGAAACGTCAGCCCTGGGTCGAGCCGCGGTTGATGACGGGCGGCGCGTCGCGCAGCCGCGCCACGCAGTGGTAGACCACGAGAAGCGCGAGTACGATGAGCGCCAGGGCCACCACCAGCTGCAGGCCGTGCACCATCAACACGAAGGTGCCGTTGCTGGCGGCAACGAAGATCTTGTAGACCGCCTGCAGAAGCGCCGTCATCGTCACCACGAACATGATCGTCATCGGCGCATACAGCATCCAGCCCTTGCGGCCGGTGGACTTCAGGAACACCGCCATGCCGGTGAGCACCAGGGCCGAGAGCAGCTGGTTGGCCGAACCAAAGAGCGGCCAGACGCTCATGTAGCCCGCAATGCACAGCGCATAGCCGCACAGCAGCGTGAGCACCGTGGCAAAGGCCGTGTTGGTAAAGAGCTTCTGCACGGCCGTCTTCTCCTGTCCGGCCGGGGGCATGAAGAGCTCCTGCAGCGACATGCGGCCGATGCGGGCCACGGCGTCCACCGAGGTGAGGGCGAGGGCCGAGACGCACATCGTCAGGATGCAGGCCGAGATCTGCTGCGGCACGCCGAAGATTTCCGTCAGGAAGGACGCCACCGAGGTCGAGAAGATCTGAAAGGGCGTGCCCGACGGGAGCTTGCCGTTGCTTGCGGCCGCGCACACGACCACGAGCGAGACGACGCCGAGCACCACCTCAAGGCACATCGAGCCGTAGCCCACCGGGCGCATGTCGCGCTCGTTGGAAATCATCTTGGAGCTCGTCCCCGAGCTCACGAGCGAGTGAAAGCCCGAGACGGCGCCGCAGGCAATCGTCACAAAGAGAATCGGGAAGAGGTCGAGATTGTTGACCGTAAAGCCCGCAAAGGCCGGCATGTTGAGCGTCGGGTTCTGAACGCAGACGCCCACCGCGGCGCACACGATCATGCCCACCAGCAGGAACATCGACAGGTAGTCGCGGGGCTGCTTCAGAAGCCACATCGGCATCACCGAGGCGGCAAAGAGGTAGGCAAACACCACATAGCGCCAGGTCTCGGCGTCGGCATAGATCGGAAACTCAATGCCCACGGCAAGCATCACCACCATGAGCACGATGCCCACGACGAGCTGCACGCCCGAGGAGGGCTTGAAGTACTTGAGGTACAGGCCGAAGAACACGGCCACCACCATGTAGAGCAGCGAAATCGAGCCGGCCGCCGCGCCGGGCATGAGCTCGGCGCCCGTCTTGGAGTAGCCGTTGAAGGTGTTGGCGACCATGTCGCAGAACGCGGCGATCACCAGCAGCGTAAAGAGCCAGCAGAAAAGCAAAAAGAGCTGGCGGCCCGTGCGGCCCACATAGTCCTCGATGATCATGCCCACCGAGCGGCCGCCGTTTTTCACCGAGGCGTAGAGCGCAACGAAGTCCTGCACGGCGCCGAAGAAGATGCCGCCCACGAGCATCCACAAAAGCGCCGGCAGCCACCCGAACATGGCCGCGATGATCGGTCCCGTCACGGGGCCCGCGCCCGTAATGGACGTGAACTGGTGCGCAAACACCGTCCAGCGCGAGGCAGGCGAAAAGTCCTTGCCGTCATTGATGCGCACCGCCGGAGTCGGCTTGTCGGGGTCAATGCCCCAGGTTTTCTCAAGCCACCTGGCGTAGACAAAGTAGCCGAGCAGAAGCGCCGCCGCTGCGATCAGCATGATTGAAAGACCGGTCATGGTCATGACTCCCTAAAGTTTTTTATATTCCCGGCGCCCCGGCCGCCGAAACCCAATCTTGTTTCGAATCCCGCGGCTGGGGCCGCCCTTGTCTTTGTTTGCATTTGCGCTTTCGCACGACGGACGCACGCGCCAGGACCACTGTCTGCGTGCATCTACAACAAATCAGGGATAACCCGACTTTTTGTCGTCGAAAAAGCCTCTTTTTGGGAAGCGAGCGACTATCGTACTCCCTAGCCTGTACCCAAACAACATCGATATATGTTTACGGTCAAAACTTGTGCACGCAAATGCACTTTTTTCAGCTGTCCCTAGGCTGTTCTGCCTAGAAAAAAGGGGCTTTTGCACGCCTGCGGCCGGCCGCCCCGCACCATTGCGGTGCACATGTCGGCCGCAGGCCGCGTACACGCGCCCAACCTCCTGCGCGGCGCAAGTCTGAAGCCCCCTGCCGGGGGTTAAGATTGTCGTTCGCGCGCCTCTGACCCTGGGGCGCCTGTGCCGCACAACCCACCTGTCTTCTCAACGCGCATGCCCAGTCCCTCCAGCCTCTTTTCGCCGCTTCCCGACCCCGTGCATCCCGCGCGCATCGGCGACGTTCTCATCGGCCCGCAGCCCGTCAAGATTCTTGCAAGCATCATGGCCCCGGGCACGAGCGACCTCATCGAGACGGCCTACGACTACCAGCGGCTTGAGGGCGACAGGAGCATCGACATCCTCGAGTGGCGCGCCGATTTTTTTGAATCCCCGGGCCTCAACGCGTTTCTTGCCGCGGCGCTTGAATTGCGCCAGTGCACGGAAAAGCCCGTCGTCTGGACGCTGCGCACCCGCGCAGAGGGCGGACTTGCCCCCGACGACGAGAGCTACCGCGAGCAGGTGCTCGGAATGGCTGCCTCGGAACTGGTCGACGCCGTCGACATGGAGCTTGCCCGCGGCATCACGGCTGAGGACGTCGCTCTTGCCCGCCAGGCGCAGACGCGGGTCATCCTGAGCTACCACAACTTTGAGAAGACGCCGTCGCAGGAAGCCATGCTTGAGATGCTTCTGGCCATGGACGCGCTCGGAGCCGACGTGCTCAAGATCGCCGTCATGCCCCGCACGCCCGAGGATGTGCTCAGCCTTTTGTCGGTCACTTGCGCCGCGCGCCGCCGCACCGGCAAGCCCGTCATCAGCATGAGCATGGGCGCCTGGGGGGCGCTTTCGCGCGTAAGCGGCGCGATCTTCGGCTCCTCGGCTGCCTTTGCGAGCGTCGTGCACGCCTCGGCTCCCGGACAGTTTGAGGTCTCCCGCGCCCGGACGCTGATGCGCGAGCTGCTGCAAGCCTCCTGAAACCCGACTTTTGAAGCCCCAGGCCCCAGCCCATGTCCGACTCCCCCTCGCAGGCACCGAAAAGCTCCCCGGCGCGCCGCACGCAATACACGCTCAGAGACGTCTTCACGCCGGTCTTCATCGGCATCTCGCTCATCAACTTTCTGGGCATGGTCGCCTACTACGCGGCCTTCGTCGTGAGCACGAGCTTTCTGACGCAGGTGCACCACGCCAGCACGAGCATGGCCGGCCTTGCCACAGGGATCGTCGTGATCGGCTGTCTGGTCGGGCGCTTCTTCAGCGGCCGCATCGTCGAACTCGCAGGCTGCCGCATCGTGCTTGCCGCAGGCGTGATCCTCTACATGGCCTCCAACATCGGCTACCTCGCCGACGGCGGCCTGTGGTACTACTTTTTCATCCGCTTCATCTCCGGCGTCGCCGTGGGCGTCATCGGCACGGTGACGGGATCGGTGGTGGCGCTGATCACGCCCCGACCCCTGCTCGGACGCGGCATCTCGTACTTTTCCATGAGCACGGCCCTGGCGCTGTGCTTCGGTCCCTTCCTCGGCATCGCCTTCCTGGACATTCTGGGCTATGAGGGGATCTTCCTTGTCTGTGCGGCCATCTCGGCCGTTTCGGTTGCGATCGCCCTCTTTCTATCCGTCCCGAATCCGCCCGCAAGGACGGCCGCCAGGCGGATTTCAATCGAGGACTTCATCGCCCCGAAGCTCATTCCGTTCTGCCTTCTGATTGCGCTCTTTTGCCTTGGCTGGGGCTGCGCGCAGGCCTTCCTCGCCTCCTACGGCAAGGCCTACGACGTCACCGGCGCGGCCTCGCTCTTTTTCCTTTTCTATGCGGCCGCCGTGCTCATCTCGCGTCCCTTCACCGGCAGAATCTACGACTCTCACGGCCCGGCCGTGATCTTCTACCCGGCCATCGCCTCCCTTGCCGCCGGCCTCGGACTGCTGTGGACGGCCTGGGGCGAGTGGAGCGTGCTTGCCGCAGGCGTGCTGATGGGCTTTGGCTTCGGCAACATCCAGTCCCTCGGCCAGAGCACGGCCGTCTCAATGGTGCCGCGCGAGCGCTACACGCAGGCAACGAGCACCTTCTACATTTGCTTTGACCTCGGCATCGGCGCGGCGCCCTACCTCTTCGGCCTGCTTGCCGGCACGCTCAGCCTTGCGCAGATCTTCGGCATCAACGCCCTCATCGCCCTGGCAGGACTGCCGATCTACCGCCTGATTGCCCGCTACCGCACGCAGCGTCCCGCCTCGGGCGAGGCCGTCAATCTCGACGACTAGCCGAGCCGGCGGCGCGGGCGCCCCGAAACTGAAGAAAATTTGCAACACCCCGGGAGCGCCCCGCACCTGCGGCCGCCCGCGGTGCCGCCAGCGTCAAGCAAGGCGCAAGCGATTGATTATTCAGCGCTTTTTCTCAATCACGCACCACCAGCCCCGGACCGGGCGCCCGTCCTGCGCCCCATCGCCCGGAGCCGGAGAATGCCGCCGCCGGCAGTGTTTCTATAATGGCGGATCTGAAAGCCAGCGAATGAAGACCTGCGCCGCCGCGCCGGGATTCGAACCCCTGCCGCCGGGCGCTTCTTTCGCGCGCCGTCCTGTTTCTCCCAGTCAAGAAAGCCAAGGAAGCCTGTCATGAAGACTTATGAGTTCGCCTACGGGCACTCGAGCAAGAAATTCAATCTCGACGAAGAGCTCGTCATCAAGGAGGTGCGCACGCAGCCCTTCCCGGTGATGACCGACATCAAGTCGGGCGTGCTCGAAGCCATCTACAACCCGATCGGATGCGAGCCGATCGACAAGATCATCAAGCCCGGCGATACCGTTGCCTTCATCTGCAACGACCCCACGCGCGTGGCCAACAGCTACGACTTCATGCCGGTGCTCGTCAATGAGATGAACCACCTCGGCGTCAAGGACGAGGACATGCGCATCGTCTTCTCGCTCGGCACGCACCGCGACATGCCCCATGAGGAGATGGTCGCCTCCGTGGGCGAGGAGGTCGCCTCGCGCATCAAGATGTACAACAGCACGGCCACCAAGACCGAGGACTTCGAGTACTTCGGCACGACGAGCCGCGGCACGCCCGTGTGGATCAACAAGCTGCTGTGCGACGTCGACCACATCATCCTCACCGGCACCATCGTGCACCACTACTTCTCGGGCTACGGCGGCGGCCGCAAGGCCATTCTGCCCGGTTGCGCGGCCATGGAGACCGTGCGCCGCAACCACAGCTGGATGCTCGATGACAACGCCGCCCTCGGCCGCACCGTCGGCAACCCCGTTTACGAGGACCAGATGGAGGGCGTGGCGCTCTTTGCCAAGGGCCGCTCGCTCTTTTTGTTCAACGCCATTCTCAATGCGCACCACGAGTTCCTGCGCATGTTTGCCGGCGACTACATCGCCGCGCACAAGGAGGCCTGCAAGTTCGTCGACCAGGCCTACGGCTGCGTCATCCCCGAGGAGGCCGATCTCGTGATCGCCTCCTGCGGCGGCTACCCCAAGGACATCAACGTCTATCAGATGCAGAAGACGATGGACAACGCGGCCTGCGCCGTCAAGAAGGGCGGCGTGGTGATTCTTCTGGCTGAATGCGAGGAGGGCTCCGGCTCCAAGCTTCTTGAGGAGACCTTCAAGCGCCTGCACACGCCCGAGGAAATCAAGGCCGAGCTGCAGGCCAACTTCCAGATCGGCGCCAACAAGGCCTTTGCCGTGGCGCGCCCCATCTCGAAGGCCCGCTACATCCTGGTGACGGGACTTGACCGAGACATGGCCCGCTCGATGCTCTTTACGGGCGCCGTGGACACGGTCGAGGAGGCGCTTGAGCTTGCCAAGCCCTACCTGCCCGAAAAGCCCACCATCATCCTCATGCCCGAGGGCAGCCTCACCGTTCCGCGCGTCGAATAGCGCTCCCCTGGCCCGGGGATTCTCCCCGGGTCCATAGGAAAAACGGCCGCATCAAGACATCCCCGGAAGGCGAGGCGCCCTCCGGGGATGCTTCATCTCGACGCTCTTGCTCCTTGTTCGGACACCAGGGCGCCTCAGGCAGTCACGGCGCTGCCGGCCGCAGGCAGACGCTGTATTGTCGGCCGGTTTCTGTTGACGCTCCGCCGCTGCCGTGCGGATTGCCGTCAATGAGGCTGATGTGTCTGGCGCGGTTTTTTGCATATGGCGAGAGGCCCGCCCAGTAGCGCTCGGAGACCTTCCAACCCGCGGCAAGCGCTGCGCCGTAGGCTTGCGGCAGCTTGTTGTAGCGGCCCTTCTGAGCGATCGTCTGCAAATCAGCCGCGCGCGGCATCGAGGCGTTTTACCCCTGGCAGAAGGCGAGGTGCTCCCTGTAGGAAACCGGGGTCTCGCCGGGCTTTGAAAACCGCGACAGCGGTCCCCTGCCGAACTCCAGGTCCGTGCATGCACTGCCGCGCACGCCGTCGCTCATGACTGAGGCGCAGACCGTGACGGTGCGCTCGCCCAAAACATCGAAAAGCCGGGCCGAGGCATCGCCGTCCTCGTTTGCGTGCGTCCAAAAGGCTTCGACGGGCGTCGTACGGCCGGAGACAGGCGCCGACCAGGACAGGCCGGAGGTCATCCTCTCCCAGCCGGGCGCCACCGATCCGTGGTTGCGGCTCTCACGCACTTCCCAGACAATCTCAAGATTGCGTCCCCTGCCTTGATGCGGCGAGAGATTCAGGGACTGCCCCCGGGGCGAGGCGTCCTTCACGTGAGCCGTCATCAGGCAGGAGGCAAAGCCCGCCGCCTTGAAGTCCTGCGTCTTGCCGCACTGCGCATCAATCTCAAGCCGCACCCTTGTCTGGGGCGTGCTCATGCCGGGCATGGCCTCGACGGCGGACGCCGAACACGCAAGCAGACAGAAAAGCGGCAGACAATGCATGAAGGGTCGGGACATATGCTGTTTTCTCCAGGGAGTCAGAGACGAAATCCTAAGGCCGCGGTCTTTGCCCGTGCTGAAGGCGGCGGCTCCCGTCGCTGCGTTCATGGCTTTCGTTGTTCTCTTGACCCGATCGCCCCGATCACGTGCACGATCGTCGCAACCCCGGGCGCTGAAAGCGCCTTTGAGAGGCGCACGTGCTAGCCTTGCCCCACCTGACGGCGATGCGCCCGTTTCTGTCTTCGGACGTCGCCCGCGGGAGTCCGCCCTGAGCTTGCAAGCTTCTTTTATCCAACCATGCCCACCTACTCCACCGACTCCGTTCCCTGCATTCGCTTTGACATCGACCGCGACGCCCGCATCGGTCTGCCCGAGGCAGTCTTTTGCGAAGGCAAGCCGCGCCGCGCGCTTGAGACGCTTCTTGAGCGCTTTGCCGATCCGGCGCAAAAGCCCATTCTCTTTACGCGCCTTGCGCCCGAGGTGTTTCACGCCCTCCCGCAGAACCTGCAGGAGGTCTACGACTACGAGGCGCTGAGCCGCACGGCCTGGCGCACGACGCTGCCGCGGCACGAAAAGGGCGCCGCGGCGGTGGTGAGCGCGGGCACGGCCGACGGCCGCACGGCGCGCGAGGTCTCCCGCACGCTCGAGTACCTGGGCTGGACGGCGCGGCGCTTTGAGGACTGCGGCGTGGCCGGGCTCTGGCGCATCGAGGCCGCCATCGCGGAGATCAACAAGGCCGACGTGGTGATTGTGGTCGCCGGGCTTGACGCGGCGCTGGCAAGCGTCGTGGGCGGACTCACCTCCCGGCCTCTTTTTGCCGTGCCCACGTCGGTGGGCTACGGCATTGCCGAACACGGCCGCACCGCCCTCTCGAGCATGCTCGCCTCGTGCGCTCCGGGCGTGGCGGTCTTCAACATCGACAACGGCTACGGCGCGGCCTGCGCCGCCGCGCGCGTGCTGCACGCGATCTACCCGCAGGACTAGGGCGCCGCCGTTTTTTTCTTCGAGGAACACCCTGCCATGTCAAACGCTGTGCATGACGTTTTCGAGCGCCCGGTGCTCACCGTGCGCATTCACTCCGGCCTCAACGCCGAGAGCTTTCTTGCCGGACTTCTGAGCGTGACGAGCCCGGCCCCGCTGCTCGATCCCCAGGGGCTTCTCGAGGCGCGCTTTCCGCACGTCCCCGCCCGCCTGACCCTCGAGCAGCGCTCTGTGAACGGCATCAGCGGCGCGTGCTGCCGCATCGAGGTCGACGAGGCCGGGCGTCACCGCCATCATGACGATGGGCACGCGCACGAGCACGAGCACGCGCATCACCACGCGCACCGCAGTCCTGCCGACATCGAGGCCTTCTACGAGCAGTACGGGGCGCTTACGCCCGCCGCGCGCGAGCTTGCGCGCAGCATCTGGTCGGTGCTTGCCTCGGCCGAGGCCCGCGTGCACGGCGCCTCGCCCGAGACCGTGCACTTTCACGAGGTGGGCCGCACGAGCAACATTCTTGCCGTGGGCCTCATCGCCGAACTCATTGCCGCCGTCAATCCCCGGGACATTGTCTCAAGCCCCGTGCCGCTTGCCGACGGCGAGGTGCGCTGCGCCCACGGCGTGGTCACCAACCCGGCCCCGGCGCTGCTGCAGATGCTCGACGGCGTGGCCGTCAAGCCCTTTTCGGGCGAGGGCGAGGCGGTCACCCCCACGGGCCTGGCGATCCTTCTCGGTCTCGGCGCGCGCTTCGACCGCTGGCCCGCCATGCGCATCGAGCGCCTTGCCACCGCCTTTCACAACGCCAGGGTCTTCGAGGGAACGGCCAACGGGCTGGTCTTTGCCCTCGGCGAAGCGCTCCCGGACTAGGCCGCCAGGGCGCGCCTTCCCGTTCGCTTCCGACAAAAGGGCGCCCGCGCAAAGGCCGTCCCCCTTCAAAAGCGGGAGGCGTTTTGCGCGGGCGCCCTGCATTCCTTGAGCGCCTGGCCCCCGGGAAAATGCCGCTAGAAGGGCAGCTTGATGGAGGGATCCACGCTCTTGAGGAACGCGCCGAAGCGCTTCTTGATGCGCTCGAGCGCCTGCGGCGTGTCGCCCTCTAGGCGCAGCACCACCACCGGGGTGGTGTTCGAGGAGCGCGCCAGCGCAAAGCCGTCCTTGAATTCAACGCGCAGTCCGTCGATGAGGATCACGTCCTCAGCGTCGTCAAACTTCGCCGCCGCCCGGATCTTTTCAATGAAGCGCTTGTTTTCGCCCTCGGCCATCGGAATCTGCAGCTCGGGCGTGTTGACGGCCGTGGGCAGGCTGTCGAGCAGCGCCGACGGATTGTCCGTGCGGCTGACGATCTCAAGAAGCCGCGCCGCGGCGTAGGCCCCGTCGTCGAATCCCGGCCAGCGGCCGTCGTTGAAGAAGAGGTGTCCGCTCATTTCGCCCGCAAAGGGAGCGCCCGTTTCACGCAGCCGCGCCTTCACAAGCGAGTGGCCCGTGGCCGAGATCGTCGGCACGCCGCCGTGCTCGCGAATCCAGGGCACGAGCGCACGCGTGCACTTGACGTCGTAGATGATCTGCGCGCCCGGGTGCCGGGCAAGGATGTCGGCGGCAAACAGCATCATCTGCCGGTCGGGATAGATGATCGAGCCCGACTTCGTCACGACGCCGAGCCGGTCGCCGTCGCCGTCAAAGGCAAGGCCCAGCTCCACATCGCTCGTCTTCACCGCCTCGATCAGATCGGCAAGGTTCGCGGGCTTGCTCGGATCGGGATGGTGGTTGGGGAAATGTCCGTCCACGTCGAAGTAAAGCTCCCGCACCTCGGCGCCGATGGCCTCGAACATGCGCCGCACGGTGGGGCCGGTGACGCCGTTGCCGCAGTCGACGGCAACCTTCACGCGGCGGGCAAGATGCACGTCGGAGGCGATCTTTTCCAGATAGGGGCCGATCACGTCGACCTCCTCAACCGTGCCGGGCCGCTCGGCGACGATGAAGTCCTCGGCCTCGATCATGTCGGCCAGGCGCGCGATGCCCTCGCCGAAAAGCGTGCGGCCCGCCAGCATCATCTTCAGGCCGTTGTACTCGGGCGGATTGTGCGAGCCGGTCACCGCCACGCCCGAGCCGTTTTGAAAGTAGGTCGTCGCAAAGTAGAGCACGGGCGTGGGCGTCATGCCGATGCTGCGCACGTTCACCCCGGTGCCCGCGATGCCCTCGATGAGCGCCGCGGCAAGCGCCGGGCCGGAGAGCCGGCCGTCACGGCCCACGCACATCTCGCGCACGCCCTCGCGCACCGCGAGCGTGCCGAGCGCGCGGCCCACGGCGCGGGCCGCCTCCTCGGTCAGGGTCTTTCCGACGATGCCCCGAATGTCATAAGCTTTGAAAATTGAACGGTCTACCTGCATGACTGCCTTTCCTGTACGTAGAGGACTGCGCCCGGCGCCGCGGTCCGCGGACAAGGGGCCCCGGGGCGCGCTTGAGTCCGCCGTGCGCGGACGGCGCTGATGGTGCGCCATTTTAGCCGCGTGAGCAGAATCTTTTAGGCAAAAACTCCCGGTGCGTTTTACCTGCCGCAAGAACAAGCCGCAGCCGCCGGCATTCAAGGCGCCGACGGTTTTCAAAGAGTCATGCCCCGCGGTAAACTACGATTTTTGTCAGATTCACCATGCACGAGGGCCCGGGGTGTTCCAGCCGTGACTGAGGCCTTCGTGCGGCAAGTCGTCACAGAACACTACACACCGGAGCACCTATGCGTACCGTTTACTGTGGCCTGGTCGATGAGAAGTACATCGGCCAGACTGTCACCCTCTACGGGTGGGCTCATCGCCGCCGCGACCACGGCGGGGTGATTTTCATTGATCTGCGCGACCGCGAGGGTCTTGTGCAGGTCGTCTGCGATCCGGACCGTCCGGAAGTCTTTCAAACCGCCGACAAGGTGCGCAACGAGTACTGCCTCAAGGTTGAGGGCTTGGTGCGCGCCCGTCCCGAAGGCACGAAGAATCCCTCGCTCATCTCGGGCGGCGTCGAGGTGCTCTGCCAGAATCTCGAGGTCATCAATCCGTCCCTGCCGCCGCCGTTCCAGCTCGACGACGACACGGTGAGCGAATCGGCGCGCCTGACCTACCGCGTGCTCGATCTGCGCCGCCCGCAGATGCAGAAGAACCTCAAGCTGCGTTTCAAGGTGACGCAGGCCTTCCGGCACTTCCTCGACGACCACGGCTTCATCGACATCGAGACGCCGTTTCTCACGAAGTCCACGCCCGAGGGCGCCCGCGACTACCTCGTGCCCTCGCGCACGATGGAGGGCCACTTCTTCGCCCTGCCGCAGTCCCCGCAGCTCTTCAAGCAGCTGCTGATGGTGGCCGGGTTCGACCGCTACTACCAGATCGTGAAGTGCTTCCGCGACGAGGATCTTCGCGCCGACCGCCAGCCCGAGTTCACCCAGGTCGATATCGAGACCTCGTTCCTCGACCAGCAGGAAATCCGCGACATCATGGAAAGCCTCGTGCGCTACGTCTTCAAGACGTGCCTTGATGTGGACCTCGTCGCCGCCGATGCGCGCTTCCCGGTCATGCAGTACCGCGACGCCATGGCGCTCTACGGCTCGGACAAGCCCGACCTGCGCGTGAAGCTGCAGCTGACGGAGGTCACCGACCTCGTCGTCAACAGCGACTTCAAGGTCTTCAGCTCCGTGAAGAACCTGCACAACGGCAAGGTCGTCGCCATGCGCGTGCCCGGCGCCTGCGCCATGCCGCGCTCGGAAATCGACGGCTACACCGAGTTTGTGAAGATCTACGGCGCCAAGGGCCTTGCCTACATCAAGGTCAACGACAAGGCCGCCGGCCGCGAGGGCCTGCAAAGCCCCATCGTCAAGAACCTCTCCGATGAGATCCTCGCCGGCCTGCTCGAGGCGACCGGAGCCGAAAACGGCGACATCATCTTCTTCGGCGCCGACAAGGCCAAGATCGTCTACGACAGCCTCGGCGCCCTGCGCCTGCGCATCGGCCACAGCGAATTCGGCAAGAAGAACGGTCTCTTCGAGGACGGCTGGAAGCCCCTGTGGGTCGTCGACTTTCCGATGTTCGAGTTCTCCGAGGAGGAGAACCGCTGGATGGCCTGCCACCATCCGTTCACGGCGCCGCACGACGACTGCGTCGACAAGCTCATCACCGACCCCGAGAACTGCTACGCCAAGGCCTACGACATGGTTCTCAACGGCTGGGAGATCGGCGGCGGCTCGGTTCGTATCCACCGCGCCGACGTGCAGAGCAAGGTCTTCGAGGCCCTCAAGATCGGCCCCGAGGAGGCCAAGCTCAAGTTCGGCTTCCTGCTTGACGCGCTGCAGTACGGCGCGCCGCCCCACGGCGGCATCGCCTTCGGCCTGGACCGCATCGTGACGATGATGGCGGGCGCTCCGTCGATTCGCGACGTGATCGCCTTCCCGAAGACCCAGCGCGCGCAGTGCCTGCTCACGGGCGCGCCCACCGTGGTCGACGAAAAGCAGCTGCGCGAGCTGCACATCCGCCTGCGCAACGAGCCCAAGGCCTAGTGCGCGCACCGGCTGCCGGCATCCCTGGATCTGGCAGCGCGCAGAGCCGTTCGTGCCGACCGCCGGCACGGACGGCTTTTTTGCGCCCGTGCGCTTCTCATCCGTACGGCTGATTAGGGGTTTTCACCGGGACGCGGCCGCTATACTTGAGCACGTAAAAAATTCTTTGGATTCAGACTTCTCACGATGGAAATCACCACCACAAGGCAACAGCTGCGCGCCTTTGGCGAACGTTTGAAGACCGAGCGCGAAAAGCGCGGTTATTCGCAGCAGCAGATCGCGCAGCTGCTCGGCATTGCGCCGGAAGACTACATCGCGCATGAAAAAGGACTCCGCGAGATGGGCGTTCTGGCCCTCACCCGCCTGCAGTCGGTGGGACTCGACGCTTTTTTCGTTCTCACGGGCGAGCGCTTCGCCCCGGCACGCGAGGAAAGCGAGCTGCTGCAGCGCTTCCGCGAACTCTCGCTCAAGGGGCGCACGTCGATCTTCATGACGCTTGATGCGCTCGAGCGCCTTGCCCCCAACCTGCAGCGGCGCATCCGCGCCTCGCTTGCGCACGACTAGCGGCTGACCGGGCAGCCGGCGGACGGGCGGCCTTCAGGGCCGCCCCGGGCAATACCCATTCACGTCTCCGCCCGGCCTGCGTTCGAAGACTCCCTTGCCTTTTTCTCGGGCGCTTCGCCGCCTGCGGCCTGTTGCGCCTGCCTTTTTGCGGGGGCATCGGCCGAAAGCGTCTGCGCGGCCTGCCAGAGGACCGCAACAGCGTCCTTGAGCGCGGCGGCTGCGCGCTGCGCAGTCCCCAGCCACTGGTCGATGCGCGCGGCCGCAGTCCTTGCCAGGGCGAGAGTTTCGCGGGGCCGGGCGATCATGGCGGCTGCCGCAAGCGCCAGGACAACGCCTGCGGCAGCCAGCAGCATCGCCGCGGCCAGCGCGGCCAGCGCAAAGGCCGCAAGCACGACAATGGCAAGAAGAACGGCGCGCAGACAGCCGCTGACAAGATTCATGGGATGGCCTCCTGTCAGTGCAAGTCTTCAAAGCACGCGCCGATGGTCGTTGGCATGCAGCGCCGTCATCAGCGCAAAGGCCCAGCCAAGCACGCCGTGCAGACGCCTTGAGAAGGCAAGCGAGGCGACGCTCGCCGCACCAAGCCCCAGCATCACGCGGTTTTTGGCCATGCGGCGCGCCCGCTTGATGTTTGAAACGCCCGGCACCAGCATCCGGGCAAGCGCATCGAGCCGGCGCTCCTGCTGAGATCGCTCGCACGGCCGTTGAACTGCAGGCGCCCTGAGCCCGGCAAGAAGCCATTGCGCAAGCCCAAGGAGCTCCTCATCAGAAATCTTTCGCACATCCCAGTACAGCAGCAGACTGCCCGTGCGCGGATTGACGCGCACGGACTGCACGCCGTCGACGGCGGAAATTGTCTGCCGCAGCGCCTCAATTTCCCCGGCCGCAAGATTCTTGAGCGCCTCATGGCGCACCCGCACGCGTCCGGGAACGCAGCTTCGGATCGCCTCTTCGATTGCCGTCATCTTCAAATCTCCTTTTCTTCAAGCTCGCCTCAAGACTTTGCCGCGGGGGCCTCCCCGCGCGCGGTTCCGGCAAGCAGATCGCGCACATGCGCAAGCGCCGCAGCAAGGTCAAGCTTCTGGTCCAGGGGCGAGCGCATGGCGTTGAGGCAGACGCCGATCGTGGTGAGGTTGTGCAGCACGGCGCCGGCAGCAGGCTGCAGCACGCCCGAAAGGCCTCCGGCCATGAAGGCGGTGTTGAGCCCCACGGAAACAGCGAAGTTCTGCCGGATGCGCGCCATCGCCGCGCGGCTGAGGTCAATGGCCCGGGGCAGATCCTCAAGGGTGTTGTGCGTGAGCACCAGGTCGGCCACCTCCTGCGCGATGGCGCTGCCCTCGCGCAGCGTTGCGCCGACGTCGGCCGCCGACAGCGCGGGGCTGTCGTTGATGCCGTCGCCCACCATGATCACCCGGCAGCCCTGCTCGCGCAGCTTCTGCACGTAGAGCGCCTTGTCGACGGGCAGCACCTGGGAGCGGTACTCGTCAACGGCCAGGCGCGCGGCCACGGCCGCCGCCGTCTTCTGGTCGTCGCCGGTGAGCATCACCACGCGCCTGATGCCGCGCGCCCTGAGAGCCTCAATGACCCCGGCGGCCTCCCCGCGCAGCGGATCGAGAATGCCGAGCACGCCGGCAAGCCTTCCGCCGCGGGCGATATAAAGCACCGACTTGCCCTCGCCGGCAAGCCGCGCCACGACCCGGGCCGCCGGCGTGCAGTCCACGCCCTCGTCCTCCTCGACGAAGTGCCGGGAGCCGATCACCACCTTTTCGCCCGCAACGCTCGAGCAGATGCCGTGGGCAACGATGTAGCGCACCTCGGCATCGTGCACCTCGTCGGCGTGGTAAAGCCCGCGGGCGGCCGCGGCCTCGACCACCGACCGCGACACCGGGTGCGGGAAGTGCTCCTCAAGGCATGCGGCAAGCCGCAGCAGCTCGTCGCTGCCTGAGACGCCGTCGACGGGCTCGACGTCGGTCAGCTTCGGCGAGGCCGCCGTGAGCGTTCCCGTCTTGTCAAACACGACGGCGTCGGCCTGGGCGAGCGCCTCAATGTAGCGGCCGCCCTTGATGAGCATCCCCGCGCGCGAGCCCTCCTTCATGGCGGTCAGAATGGCCAGGGGAGCGGCAAGCCGCAGTGCGCAGGAGTAGTCCACGAGCAGCACCGCGGCGGTGCGCGCAAGGCTGCGGGTGAGCGCAAAGACCAGGGCCGCAAGGGCAAAGTTCCAGGGCACGACGGCATCTGCCATGCGCTCGGCGCGGCCCTGGATTCCGGCCTTGGCCTGCTCGCTTGTCTCGATGAAGTCGATGATTCTGCTAAGCCGCGTCTCGCCGCCCATCTGCGTGGGGATGATGTCGATCTCGCCGTCCTCGACGACGGTGCCGGCAAACACCATGCCTCCGGCGGCGCGGTGCACCGCAAGCGGCTCGCCCGTCATGCTCGCCTGATTGACCGCGGCCACGCCCGAGACCACCTTCCCGTCCACCGGAATCGTGCTGCCGGCCCGAACCACGATGAGGTCGTCGGGCCGGGCATCCCTGAGCGCAATCTCAAGAACCTCTCCAGCGCGCCGCACCCAGACGCGGTCGACCTTGAGCGCGAGCTGGTCGGCCAGGCTCTCCAGGGACTTTCGACGGGTGTAGCTTTCAAGCAGCTCGCCCAGCCCCAGCAGGAGCACCACCAGACCGGCCGTCTTGAAGTCCCGCCGCAGCAGCGAGACCGCCACGGCCGCCGCGTCCAGAACCTCAACATTGAGCCGGCCGCCGCGCAGCTCCCGCAGCCCCTTGAAAATGATGGGAATGGCGCCGATCACCGTGTTGAGCGCATTGATCACGAGCGGCAGCCAGGGCCGAACCGCAAACCAGCTCACCACGGGCGAAAGGTCCAGCGCGCCCGCGGCCGCAGCGCCGCCTCCCGCACCGGCAGAGGGCAGGCGTGCGGCCTGCGCCAGACGCCTCAGGGGGCGCGCTGCGGCGCGCACCAGGGGAAGCCCCCGCACCCCCTCCGAAAGAAGGTGCGCAAGCCCGCCGATGCCAGGCAACGTCGGGGCGTCCGCCCGCCGGCAGGCCGCACGGGCGCGGTCGGCCTGCGCACGCGCAAGAATCTCGCCGCGTCGCCCGCGCGCCATGGGCGGCTGCTGCAGCAGCCCCGCGAAGTACGCCGCAACGCGCTGACGCGCCGGCAGCGCATCGACCGTGCAGATCACCGAACCCGTCCGCGGACGAACCCTGACGCCCGTCACGCCTGCAACCGCCGAGAGCTCCTCGGCAATGAGCCCGGCGCTTGCCTGCGTCATTGTCTGCGCAGTTTTCCAGCGCTGGCGGCTTCCCGCCTCATGAACCAAAACAAACCGCATGCGCGCAGCTCCCCTTCAAGCTCAACCGTTGACCCTGGCCGCAGGCCCTGCATGCAGGCCGGCGGCCCCAGAGAAAATCAGGCCGCAGGTGAACAGGCCGCGGGCGCCGCCTCGGCGCCTGCCGGGGCATCCTCCCGGGAGACGGGAGCGGCGGCCTGCGTCTGGGCCGCCTCCCTTGCCTCGCGGCGGGCCATGTTCTTGACCTGCGCCTCGGCCACCACATCCTCAATGTCCTCGCGGACGCTCTCAACGCCCGCCATGAGCTTGTCGCGCAGCTCGAGCCCGCCGCTGACAAGGTCGCTGGCAAGGGGCTTGATGCGCAGTTCGCCGCGCGTGATCGCCACGGCGCCCAAGGCCCCCACCACGAGGCCGCCAAAAAAGAAGAGTCCGCACTTGGTCGTGTTGTCCATCTCTCAATTCTCCATTGAAAAAGTCCGCACGCACGCCGCCCCTCAGGGGCCCTGCAGCCGGTCAGGGAAACAGCCGCGCGCGCCGCTTGAATCCGGGGGAAATTGTGTCACACATAAATGAGAATGATTATTAAAATCATTAATTCATCACAGTTTCTTGACGCACGTCACAAGAACCGACAGTCCCAGCGCGCGGCCTGCGCCGCACGCGGCCGCGCAGGGAGCGTTGCAGTCCGGACGCACCGAAGCCCGCGCACGCGAATCTTTTGCACCCCCGGCCGATGCCTGCCGCCCAAAGTGCTTTAGCATTGACGGCTGACTGATTTCTTCCCCTTTCCACTCCCTTTTGGCATGTCCGGCCGGTCATCTGCGGCCGCCCTCTTTCTGTGATGATCGACACCCGAGTCAAGCGCTTTGTTCTGGGCTTTATCGTTCTCGTCGCCGTGCTGTGTCTGGCGGCGGTTTGCGCGCTCTTTGTCTGGGTCAATGAAAAGGCGGTGCAGCGCACGATCGAGGACTTTTCCGCGCAGGCGCTCTCGGCCGACGTGCGCTTTGAGGGGCCGGTGAAGATTCAAAGGCTCTCCACGCTCAAGATCGCGCTGCCGGCCATGACCTTCACGGACAGGGAGAGCGGCGCGCTGATCGGGCGCATCGCCTCGGCGCACGCCGACGTCTCGATCTGGTCTCTGGCGCTTGGAGCCGTGCACGTTCATTCCGCTGAAATCGACGGACTGGAGGGGACGCTGTCAGTGCCCGCCCTCTCTGGAAACGCCCTCTTTGAATCCACCTTCGGCAGCGTGCGCTTTCCCGACAGCCTTCGCGTCTCAAGCCTGAACCTCACCCGCGCCCGCTTCACGCTTGAAGTCGCCGCCCACGAAAGGGCGCAGCGGTTTCTTCTCACGGATCTGAGCCTCTCGCTCGGGCGCTTCTCGCCCGAGATGACGACGCCCTTTGAGCTCTCCACGCGCCTGGAGGCGCTCGATGAGAGCGGCCGCGTCGTGCCGATGCCCGAGCTTGAGATGCCCGCCGCTGCACCGGCCGAGCCCGCCGGCGCAGCCGACGCATCCAATGTCGGAGCGGGACCCGCTGCTCCGGCCGCTGAATCTGCACCGCAGGAGTCGACCGAAGCTTCGGAAAAGCCCTCTGCCGAGGCGCCTTTGGGGCCCTCCGCCGACACGTCGGCCGGGGCCTCTTCCGACAATCAGTCCGAGGCTGCGCAAGGCCGGGAGTCTGCCGCAGGGGAGTCCTCCGCCGAGGCCGCCATGGACGCCGGCGCCCCGGCCGAGCCTGTCCAGGGCGAGACCGCCGGGCCTGAGTCCGCCCCCGCCGCGGAGGCGCCCGCCGATGCCGGTGCGCCTGAGGCGCACGGGGATGCGGCTTTGCCCGAATCCGCTCCCGCCCAGCCCGCCGCAGGGGACGCTGCCGCCCCTGCGATTCTCTCCTGGCTCGGTGCGGCGCACGCGCAGTCCCTGCCCGAAGGATCCGGGGAGTCTGCCGCCGGTGCAGCAGCCTCCGCCGCGACCCCGGCGCAGTCCATTTTCGAGGGATTTGATCCGAGCAGGCTTTCGGCCATGCTCTCGGCCAAGGGGACGCTCACGATCTCCACGGCCAACCGCTACGTTCTCTTTGAAAACCTCAGCTTCTCGGGCGAAGTCTTCTACGGCGGGGAGGTCTTCACGACCGTGGCCCGCGCCGACGTGCTGCGCTTCAAGGGTGAGGAGCTCTCGGGCATGAACGCCTCGCTGTCGCTGTCGCGCCCGCAGCAAAGCTCGGGCGACATGCAGTTTGCCGCGGCCGACTTCCGACTGCGCCCGGGCGTGCTTGAAAGCCCCGAGATGCGCTTTGAGCACAGCCGCACCGAAGACGGCCGCACCACGAGTCTTTCGCTGGCAAGCACCGTGACGGCCGATCTCAAGTCGGGGGCAATTGACTGCGACAGCTTCACCGCACGCGTGACGGTCACGGGCGACAAGACGCTTCCGTCCGACTTTGAAGCTTCGCTCTCGGGCTTTGTGCGTGCGCGCCTTGCGCAGCGCGAGGCGCGCGTGGGGCTCTCCGGGTCCTTTGCCGGAGCGCCGGTCTCCTACAACGGCGACATCGTTCTCACCGACATCGCGCGGCTGCGCGGCGACCTGATGCTCGGAGATCTGGACACGGCGCGGCTGCCCGCCATTCAAAACCTCGACTGGCTGCAGCAGCTTGACTTCACCGGGACGCTTCGCATCGCCAACATCACCTCCGGACCCTTTACGGCCACGCAGCTGCACGCGCAGCTCACCGCCGGCGAAGGGCGTCTGCATCTGTCCGATCTGATCGTCAACGTCGCCGACGGGCGCGTGCTGGGCGAACTTGCCCTGGCAAGCACGGGCGACTGGGTCTTCGAGGGCCGCGTCGACGGCTCGGGACTTGACAAGCTGATGGCGGGCCTCGGAGCCTCGCCGCTCATCTCGGGCGTTGCAAGCGGCCCCCTGGTGATTTCCGGCCGCAGGCTCGATGCGGCCTCGCTTGAGGCCTCCTGCTCGCTTTCGGTTCTGCGCGGCGCCTATCACGGGCTTGACCTTGAGGCCGCGCGCCGCGTGGTGCTCAAGACCGCTCCTGAAAGCGACATCACCCGCCCGGGCGCCCGGACCGCCTTTGACGAGGCCTCGGCGCAGCTCTCGCTTAAGAACCGCACGCTCACGATCGGCTCGATCTCGGCGCGCTCGGTGTACCTCAAGAGCACCGGCAGCGTGCGCGCCGACCTTGCCGCGGGCACTGTCGAGGGCAGCATGAAGAGCACCTTTGCGCCGCTGCACGGCGAGCCGGCGATCTACCTCTCGGCCGAGCTCTCGGGCTCGGGTCTTGCGCCCGCATGGACGTTTGACTTCGCGCGCTCGGGCCAGGCACTGAGCCGCGCGCAGGGCCGCCCGCTTCTCAAGCCCGGCCGCCCCGCCCAGGAAGGCGCGCAGGACAAGCCCGCCGAGAGCCGCAGCCTCTGGCAGAGCGTGCGCGACTTCTTCAAGTTCTAGCCCGCCCGGTCAAAGGCGCGCTCAACCGTGTGCCGCGCCGCGGCGCTGCGCTCAAGAAAGTCCCTCGCCGCGGCCTGCGCCAGCCACTGCGCAAAGCAGCGCACATCCACGTCCTTGATGTCGCGGTCGGTGCGCGTGATGATGCACATGGTCCAGGCCTGCCGCTCCCAGCCGCGCAGGATCGGCACGATCATCCCCGAGCTGATCTCCTCGATGACGTGTCCGCAGTAGAGGTCCGTCGTGATGCCGAGCCCCCCGAGCAGAAGCTCCTTGAGCGTGAACTGGTCGTGCGTCGAGAAGGTCTTTCTCCACTTCAAGAGCGCGCTCGGCACGCCGTCGCGAAAGAGAAACTGCGAGGGCTTTCGATTGATGGTCTGAAAGAGCAGCCCGGTGTGCTCGACGAGATCGGCTGGCGTCCTCGGGCAGCCGTTCTTGGCAAGATAGTCCGGTGCGGCGAGCACCGGCGTGGTCGACGTGTTGTAGGCGCGCACGAAGATGTCCGCACCGGCGCCCGAAGTCTGCGGACGGTGGTTCATCACCGCGACGTCCACGTCGCCCGAGAGCACCGCGTCGACGCGCACCTCCGGAAAGACCTGAAACTCAATGCCTGGATGCGCGACGGAGTAGTCGTACAAAAGACGCGAGAAGTACTCCTGCTCAAGCTCAATGGGGGCGGCAAAGCGCAGCACCCGGCGCCTTGCCGGCGCCTGCGAGCGCTCCTCGATCATCTGCCGAAAGCCCCGCACGAGGGGCTCGGCCTGCCGCACGAGCTCGCTGCAGCGCTGCGTCGGGGCAAAGGGGCGCCGGGACCGGTCAAAGAGCCTCGCGCCGAGCTCCTCCTCAAGGCCTGATATCCAGCGCGAGACCCGCGGCAGGTCCGTCTGCATGAGCTCGGCCGTGCGCGAGATGTTTCCGGTCCGGGCCGTGATCACCACGGCCTCCCAGGCAAGCAAGTTGTTCCTGCAGTTCATGTTCCGCGAGCCCCTCTGCCTTGTGCGGCTGCAAAACGTCTAGGGTTTTTTCTGAACTTCCGACAGGCGATTTCAAAACACAGCAATCGCTTGATTTTCAATGACTTTTATGAGTTTGAACGCCTTCGGGAATGACTTTACCCGATTGTTTGCAAAATTTGCAAACTACCCTGTTCAAAACAACTAGTCAAACCGACGGATGCAGAACACAATCAAATCCGAGCGGCTCGTGCATTCCGACAAGCCGCCTGCAGCAGAAGGCTTTGAGGGAGCGGCTTTCCCGAAAAAAACAAGTGCTCGGCCAAGCGAGCGCCCTCCTTCGAAAGTCTCCGGCTGACAAACCGCAACCCCTGAAATTGGTTTTCCGTCCGCACAAAAACCCCCTTGTGCGGACGCCTGCCCATCCGGATGCCGGGGCAGCGCGCACCCCCGGGCGGACCGGCGCTCCAGCCGCCGCCCCCGGTCGCCGCCGTCCCCCAGCGGCCCCGCCGCCCGGGCGAGCGGGCCTGAACCATTTTCGTCCAACCAGGAGATTGAAAAATGGAAATGTCCGCGATCAATCGCCGCAGCTTTCTGAAGGCGACGGCCGTGACCGGCGTCGCGGCGGCTCTGAGCGAGTCGCTGCCGGGCGGCCTCGTTGAGGATGCCCGCGCCGCTGCGGAAAAGCCTGCGGCCAAGGACGAGACCAAGATCGTCAAGACCTGCTGCCGCGCCTGCATTCACAACTGCGGCGTGCTCGCGCACGTCAGAAACGGCCGCGTCGTCAAGCTCGAGGGCGACCCCGACTACCCGATGAGCAAGGGCGCCATGTGCGCCAAGGGCCTGGCCGGCATCTCGGCACTCTATCACCCCAACCGCAACAAGTACCCGCTCATCCGCGCCGGAAAGCGCGGCGAGAACAAGTGGAAGCGCATCACTTGGAAGGAAGCCATCGACATCATCGCCAAGAAGCTCATGGACACCCGCGCCAAGTACGGCGCCGAGGCCGTCATGGTGTCGACGGGCGGCGGCGGCAACCCGGCCTTCCGCGGCGTCTCGCGCTTCTGCAACGCCTTCGGCACGCCGAACTTCTACGAACCGGGCTGCGCGCAGTGCTGGCTGCCCCGCACGCTCACGTACGACCTGATGTACGGCGGCCCGGGCCCGAGCATCGCCGACGAGCAGTGCCGCGAGATCTACAACCCCGACACCAAGATCAAGACCATCGTGCTCTGGGGCACGGACGCAAGCTACAGCAACCCCGCCGGCGGCGGACGCGCGCTCGTTGAGCTGCGCGCCAAGGGCGTCAAGACCGTCTCGATCGACCCGCGCTTTGTGCCCGACGCCGCGCGCGCCGACGTGTGGCTGCCGATCCGCCCGGGCACCGACGTGGCGCTGATGCTCACCTGGATTCGCTACATCATCGACCGCAAGATCTACGACCGCGACTTTGTGCTGCGCTGGACGAACCTGCCCTTCCTCGTCAACACCAAGACGAAGATGATCTACATGGCCAGCGAGGTCGATCCCAAGGCCGATCCCAAGACCCCGATGGTCTGGGACGCCAAGACGAAGTCGGCCAAGCCCCTGCCCTATCCCTGGGACGACAATCTCGATCCGGCTCTCGAGGGCGCCTTCACGATCAACGGCGTCGAGTACAAGACGGGCTTTACGCTTCTGAAGGAGCGCGCCGAGCCCTGGACGCTTGAAAAGGGCGCCGAGGTCTGCTGGCTTGACGCCAAGAAAATTGAGGAGGCCATCAAGCTCTACGCCGACGGTCCCTCGGGCATCTCCCTGGGCGTCGCCACCGACCAGAGCCCCAACTCCGTGCAGGCCGCCATGGGCGTGTGCCTCATCGAGTCGCTGATGGGCAATGTCGAGAAGCCCGGCAACTTCATGCAGCGCAACCCGACGAGCAACGTCGTGCCCTCGGGCAGTCTTGCCACCCGCTGCTCCTACCTGCTGCCCAAGGGCCAGCTCAAGAAGCGCATCGGCTCCAACGAGCACAAGGGCCTCATGCAGTGGGACGCCGCGCAGCCCTCGGCGCTTCTCAACGCCATCCTCACCGGCAAGCCCTACCCGATCAAGGTCTGGCTGGAGCGCTCGGGCAACAAGTTCGTCGTCAACGCCAACGCCGGCTCCTGGGTGGCGGCCTTCGACAAGCTCGACTTCGTGATGCACATGTACATGTACCCGACCTCGTTCTCGGCCTACGCGGACATGCTGCTGCCCGCCACCGAGTGGCTTGAGACGAACATGCTCGTCGAGTGCATGAACACCGTCTTCGCCCGCCAGGCGGTCACCCACCTGTGGGAGACCGAGGACGAGACGCTCATGTGGTCGAAGGTGATCAAGAAGTGCGCCGAGCTCGGCAACGAGAACTGCAAGCGCGCCTGCGATCCGAAGTTCATGAAGGACGACCTCGCCTACTGGGATTCGATGGAGGAGCTGCTCGACCAGCGTCTGGCCCGCATCGGCCTCACCTGGAAGGAGCTGCTTGCCAAGAACGGCCCCGTGGAGTACATGCCCTACGAGAAGTGGAACCAGTACTACGTCTACAAGAAGGTCGATCCGAAGACGGGGCTGCCTCAGGGCTTCCGCACGCCCTCAAGAAAGCTCGAGCTCTACGGCGAGCGCTTCATCAAGCTCGGCCGCACGGGCGAGCCCTATGCGCTCGACGAGGTTCCGCCCGTTGAGAAGGACTACGATCCGCTGCCCTACTACCTCGAGCCCAGCGAGAGTCCCAACGATCCGAAGGTCGCCGGAGAATATCCGCTCACCATGACCAACGGTCGTCTGCCCATTTACCACCACGGCACGCTGCGCAACGTTCCGTACCTGCGCGAGATCATGCCCACGGCCGAAATCTGGATCAACCCCGAAACGGCCGCCAAGAACGGCATCGCCCAGAACGACTGGGTCTGGGTTGAGTCTCCGCGCGGCAAGATCCGCGCACGCGCGCGCCTTACCGAGAGCATGAACCCGCGCGTGGTCTACATGGAGCGCTTCTGGAACCCCGAGACGCTCAACACGAAGACCCACGGCTGGCAGGAGGAGAACGTCAACGTTCTCTCCAAGAACACGCCGCCCTTCAACGACGTTGTGGGCACCTACACGCTGCGCGGCTACCAGGTGAAGATCTACAAGGCCGACGGCGCCCCCGAGGGCGTCTGGACCAAGCCCGAGGATTTCAAGCCGTGGATGCCTCAGCCCTCGGATCCGACCAAGAATGTGGAGTTCTAAAAAATGGCACAGAAAACTCTCGTCATCGACCTCGACCGCTGCATCGGCTGCCACGCCTGCGAGGTCGCCTGCAAGCAGGAAAACAACGTGCCGCTCGGCGTGTACTACAACAAGGTGCTCTCGATCGGCCCGCTCGGCAAATTCCCCGACATCAAGCAGTACTTTCTGCCCTCGGTCTGCCAGGTCTGCAAGGATGCTCCCTGTCTGAAGGTCTGCCCGACGGGCGCGACCTACAAGACTGAGGACGGCCAGATTCTGGTGAACAAGGAAAAGTGCATCGGCTGCAAGATGTGCATGGCCGCGTGCCCCTACGGCGCCCGCTCCTACAACCCGGAGGAGAACGTGGTCGAGAAGTGCACGCTGTGCCATCACCTGCAGGAGGTCGGCGACCTTCCGGCCTGCGTGAAGGCCTGCTGCGCCAAGGCCCGCTTCTTCGGCGACATCGACGATCCTGAAAGCGACGTCTCCAAGGCCGTCAAGGCCGCCGGTCCGGAAAACGTGCACAGCATGCCCGACTCGGGCAATCATCCGACCGTGCGCTACATTCTTCACAAGAAGAATGCTCCGTGGCAGGCCAATCCTCCGAAGATGCTCTAACCGTCGGGAGAGCTCGAGATGGGCGAAGGATCGATCACTCTGACGCTGTTCAACGTACTGCTCACCTGCTCGGCGGGCCTCATGGCCGCCGCAGCCCTCGCCGAGCGCGCCAACCTTCCGGTGCGCGTGCTCGCGGCAGCGGCCGCGGCCGCCCTCGTCTGCCTTGCGGCGGGCGGTGCGGCGGCCCTGGCCAACCTCGGCCGGCCGGCCCTGATCTTCGGCGTGCTCTCCAACCCGGGGACGCCGATCTTCGAGCAGTTCGTCGCGCTGATGGCGTTTGCAGCGGCCATCCTCGTCTATCTCGTGCTGCTTTACCGCGGCGCCGAGAACGCCGTCACCTTCCGGACGGCCTGCGTCGCCTCGCTGCTCGGGCTGGTGCTCGTGGTGATTCTCGGCAAAAGCCTCGTCATGCCCTGGCGCGCCGCCTGGAACACCTACACGATCATCCTCGGCCCCGCGGCCTGGATGGCGCTCATGGCAGCCTCGTGCTACGCCCTCATGGCCTGGCGCTCTGAGGACGATCCGCACCCCGTGCGCATTGCCGTGTGCGCCGTCGCGGCGCTTGCCGCCGCGGCGGTCTACCTCGCCGCCCTGGCTGTGTCGGGCAGCCCCGAGGCGCTCGGCGCGGTCAACCGCGCGCTGAGCGGCGACGCGGCCGGGCTTCTGTGGCTGGGCATCGTCGTCTGCGGAGCGCTCGTTCCCCTGGCGGCGGCATTTTTTGCGCACCGCGCTCCGGCCGCCGGCGGGATCATCGCCCTGGCGGGCGCGCTCGTCGGCTGCGGGGCGGGCCACCTTCTGGTGACGGCCCTGGGCTCGCGCACCTGGGAGTTCTTCGGCTAGAAAAGCCCTCCCCGGCCTGCGGCCCCGCTCTTTTTTGCTCTTTTTTGAAGTTTTGTGCGGCGCCGCCTCGGCAGGCGCCGCCCCCGGCAATCGGTTCAAGCAACAAGAAGGAATCAATTCCCATGAATCAGCAGGACGCTCTCGCACTGCAGCAGCGCGGCGAAATGTACCGGCTCCTGAGCCGGTTCTTTCGCACGGAAATCACCGCGCAATGCCTCGACGGCCTCAAGCAGATGCAGTTTCCCGGCGGAAGCGCCGATGAAAACCCTCTGGCCGAGGGCTTTGCGCGCATCCGCGCCTATCTCGATGCGCCGCACGAGGATGCGCTCACGGAGCTCGCCGTCGACTACGCCTCGGCCTTTCTGGGCGCGGGAAAAATGCGCGCCGCCTATCCCTATGAGTCGGTCTATACGAGCCCCGAGCGGCTCGTGATGCAAAACGCCTGGGAGGAGGTGTGCGCGATCTACCGCACCCATGGCCTGGCCTGCAGCGATCACCGCGACGTCCTTGAAGACCACCTCGCGCTTGAGCTTGAATTCATGGCGCGGCTCACCGACAACGCGCTTGCCGCGCTCAAGGCCGGCGACCGCCAGGCGCTCGCGGCGGCCCTCGAGGAGCAGCAGTCGTTTCTGAAGGCGCACCTGCTCAACTGGATCAGCTCCTTTGCCCACGAGGCGCGCGAATACATCGAGACCGACTTCTACCGCGGCGCGGTGGACGTGACTGAAAAATTCCTCTCGATGGACGCGGCAATCTTGGACGACCTTCTTGCGGAGGTCCGCGCCGAGCCGGCCGCCGGCGGCGCGGCGCAGGACAAGTCCTCGCCCGCGGTCCCGGAGACCGCGCAGCAGAAGGCCTGAGGACGGCCGGAGAAGTCCCCCGGCCGGTTTTCCACAACACACGACAAGGTGCATGGGATGCGTGAAGACAGCAGACGCACGGACGCAAAGAACCCGGACGAGGCCCGAGACCGCCTCCCGGGGGCGTCGACAGCGAATCGCCGCGCACCCCTGGGCATGCAGCGCCGCGACCTGTGCGCGGCCGCCGCGGGCACGGCTGCGCTTTTTCTTCTCGGCGCCGCAGGGCGCGCCTCGTCTGCGCAGCGTCCCGTGCGGCCTCCGGGAGGACAGAATGAGGCCGAGTTTCTGGCGCGCTGCATTCGCTGCGACCGGTGCCGGAGCATCTGCCCCACCTCGGCCATCGGCGTGGGCACGATCGCTGGCGGCCTTGTGCAGATGCGCACCCCGGTGATGGTCTTTCTTTCGGGCGACTGCGACTTCTGCCGCAAGTGCGTCGAGGTCTGTCCCACCGGGGCGCTGCAGGACTTTGATCCCGACACGGCCAAGATCGGCACGGCCGAACTGACCGACAGCTGCATTGCGCTGCGCACCGGGGGCTGCACGAAGTGCTACGAGATGTGCCCCTACGACGCCATCTCCCTTAGCGACACCATGGCGCCCGTCATCGACGCCGGGCGCTGCAACGGCTGCGGCACGTGCGTGAAGGTTTGCCCGGCCAACGTCTTTCAGGCCTTCAGGGGAGAGGCGGTGCGCGGCGTTCGCATCGCCGCCTCCGAAAAGACCCTGCGCACGGACGCCACGGCGCGCGACGAGACGCCCAACGCGCTTCCCGGCCGCTCCCCGGCGCAGCCCCCAGAGTCCGGCGGGAGGGCGAATTCATGAAGCTCAAGCCATCCGCGCTGCGCACCGCCACGGCGCTTTTCTTCATTCTGGCGGTCATCGTCGGGCTTATTTTCCACACGGGCTGGGGGACGCTCTCCTCGTTCGGCATCGGCGCCATCGCCGCCATCTGCCCACTGGGCGCGCTGGAGATGAGTCTTGCCGACGGCGCGCTGCTGCCGCGCGTTCTCATCGGCTTTGTCGTCTTTCTGGCCGTAACGGCCCTTTTCGGGCGCATCTTCTGCGGCTGGGCCTGCCCGGTGCCGCTCATTGAGCGCGCCGCAGGCAAGAAACGCACGATCGCCATCCATGCGCAGTCCTGCACCCGCAACAAGGAGCAGAGCCCGGGCGACTGCACGCACAACTGCAGCGCCTGCAGCGCGTCCGCGGGCGACTCCGGCGCGGCCGGCAAAAAGCCCGCCCGCGCCCCGTACTTCATTCTGGGCGGCGCGCTTGTCTCAAGCGCCGTCTTCGGCTTTCCGGTCTTTTGCCTCATCTGCCCGGTGGGCCTGACGTTTGCGCTCATCATCGGCCTGTGGCAGCTCTTTGCCTTCAACGCCGGCTCCTGGTCGCTTGCCTTCTTCGCGGGCTTTCTCGTGCTCGAGATCTTCGTGTTGCGGCGCTGGTGCGGCAGCTTCTGCCCGCTCGGGGCGCTCATTTCCATCATGGCGCGCTTGAACCGCTTCTGGCGTCCGAAGATTCATCCGCAGGCCTGCCTTGCGTCCTCGCGCGGACTCGACTGCCGCGTCTGCCGCTCGGTCTGCCCGGAGGGGATTGATCTCACGGCGCCCTGCGTTTCAGACGAGCTGATGGCGCGCTGCACGAAGTGCCGCGCCTGCGCCGAGGCCTGCCCGGCGGGCGCCATTTCCTTCCCCTTCCAGAAAATCACCCGGCCCAGGACGGCTCCGGCCATGGCCGCGCGCCGCGATCCTGCAGAGCTGCCCGTTGAGGTGCGCCGCAGCACCTTTGCCGAGGTCTGCGGCGGGCTGACCGCAGCCGAGGCGCAGGAGCAAAGCGCCCGCTGCATCGGATGCGGGGCGTGCGAAAAGGCCTGCCCGCAAGGCAATCCGATTGTCTCGGTGCTCTCGCTCGTGTCGCAGGCGCGCACGCGCGAGGCCGCCGCCGCGCTGCTTGTTCCCGGCGCCATGCCCGAAATCTGCGGCCGCGTCTGCCCCCAGGAGCGGCTCTGCGAGAGCGCCTGCCCCCTCGGGCAGGATCCGGCGCTCGGCGGCCCGCTTCCGATCGGCGCCCTGACGCGGTTTGCCGCCGACACGGTGCTTGCGCGCGGATGGCGCCCCGCAAGGGCCCGCCGCAAGTCCGGCCGCAGGGCGGCCGTGATCGGCTCGGGTCCCGCGGGCCTCGCGGCGGCCGACGTGCTCGCGCAGGCCGGGCATGAGGTCACGATCCTTGAGGCGCTGCCGCACGCCGGGGGCCTTCTTTCCTGGGGCATTCCGGCCTTCAAGCTCGACCCCCTCGTCGTTGAGCGGCGCATCGGCTTTCTGAAGCATCTCGGCGTGACGCTGCGCACCGGCGTCAGCGCGGGCGCTGCCGAGGGCGCGGATCCTGAGACAATCCTCAGGGACTTTGATGCGGTTTTTGTCGCCTGCGGCGCGCAGTCGCCCTCCGGACTCTTTCTCGAGCCCGGAAAAGATGCCGTCAACGGCACGGACGTCGTGCAGGCGCTTGACTACCTGCGCGAGGCCGCGCAGCTCGTTCGCGACGCCCGCAGCCGCACCGCGCCCGGCCGACGGCGCCGGCGCGCCGCAGCAGCCTCGCCCGAACCCGAGGTCATTGACACGCGCCTGAACGTGCGCGGCCGCCGCGTGGCGGTGCTCGGAGGCGGCGATACGGCGATGGACTGCCTGCGCACCGCCATCCGCGAGGGCGCCCGCAGCGCCGCGTGCATCTATCACCATGACCGCGCGGCCATGCACGCCGCCGGCGCCGAGGTGCGCCGAGCCCGCGAGGAGGGCGCCGAGTTTTTCTTCAACGCCGAGGTTGCCGGGCTTGCCCGCGCAGCCGACGGCATGCTCACGGGCGTCATCGTCCGGCAGGGCGGGGCCGCCCCCCGGACGATTGAGGCCGACCTGGTGATCGTCGCCTACGGCTTTCACTGCGCTGCGGCGCCGTGGCTTGAAAAGGCGGGCGTTGCCCTCGATGCGCAGGGCCGCATCATCACCGGCGACGGGGGCGTCGACGGGCGCACCACGAACCCGAGGATCTTTGCCGCGGGCGACGCGGTGCACGGCGCCGATCTCGTCGTCACCGCGCTTGCAGACGCCCGCAGGGCCGCGAAGTCCATGTGCGCCCTGCTCGACGAAGACCGTCCGGGGAAAGCCGCACCGCACGCCCGAGCCTGACAGTTTTGCGCATCCGCCGAATCCTTTTTCCAACGTTTTCGCACCATGCCTGCAACCCGGTCCGGGGGCGCCGCCCAGGGCGCCCCCAAAATCGCTCCCACCGTTCCCATCATCGTGCGCAAGCGCTGCCTGCATGCGCGCCATGTCGCCTCGCGCTGCACGCGCTGCATTGACGTGTGCGGCGCCGGCGCCCTGCGTCTTGTCGAGCAGCAGCTCATCACCGACTCGCGCCGTTGCTCGTCGTGCGGCGCCTGCGTTGCGGCCTGCCCGACCGAGGCGCTTTACGCGGTCGTGCCCGAGACGCATGCCCTCGCGCAGGAGATTGCCGCACAGGCCCGCAACGGCGCCGTGCGCATCAGCTGCACGATGGCGCAGCTGCCGCCCTCCGAGGCGGGCACCCGGGTGCCGTGTCTGGCACGTCTGTCGCCCGGCATGCTGATCGATGCCGTGGAGTCCGGCGCGGATTGTCTGCAGCTCACGTGCGGCGTCTGCTCGACCTGCTCCCGGCGCCCGAAGACCGATGTTGTTGAGGAGGCGCTGCAGCGCGTGCGCGCCTGGCTTGCCGCCCGCGGCCGCAGGGTCCTCGACGCGCCGCCCCATCCAGGCGGCGGCGATGAGGCGGCCGGCGCCGTTGTCCTGCACCTCACAAGGCACGCGCACGGCATGAACTCGGCGCGCCGCGCCGCCCTCGGGCGGCTTCTCGGCATCGGCGCCAGCGCCCTTGACCGCGAGCCCTTCAGGCTGCCGGCTGACTTCAGGGACAAGCTCGAGGCCATTCGCGCCGAACCCCTCGTGCGCATTCCCGAGCCGCAGAAGGCGCGCCTGCGGCGCTTTCAGAAGGGCACGCCTGAAACGCGCGAGGCCTTTGCGCTTGACGCTCCCGTCATCGACGCCGAGGCCTGCGCCTGCTGCGGGCTGTGCGCCGACATGTGCCCCTCGGGGGCCCTGAAGATGCTCTCGCAAAATCCCTGCCGCATCATTGCCAGTCCCCTGCTGTGCTGCGGCTGTCGGCTGTGCGCGGACCTTTGCTTCAAGGACGCGGTCACCCTTGAAAGGGCCTCCACGCCCGAGGAGGCCGCCGCACGCGTCGTGCTCGAGAAGTCCGTCGGGGACGATCCGATGGCCGTCTGGGAGGACAAGCTCGGGCGGCTTCTCGGCGACGTGCCGATCTACCGCAGCTAGCTGGCTGCGCCGCACGCTCGCTCTTCGGTTTTCCAATGCAAGGACGGCCGGACGCCCGCCACAGGGGTGTCCGGCCGTCTTGTCAAGAGCGCAGCGGCTCGTCAGTTTTCGGAGCCGTGCCCGCCGCAATGGCAGTGCCCGTGGCCGTGGCCGCGGCCGTGTCCATGACCGCCGCAGCCGCAGCCGCCGTCGCCGGCGTGCGCATCCTCGTGCCCGCGGCTGCCGCAGGCGTCTTCATGCCCGCCGCAGCAGCCCTCGTCCGAAGCCCCGTGATGATGCCCGCAGCAGCCGGAGGCCGCCGAGGCGTCAACGGGCTTGAGCGCTCCGGCGATGAGTGCTTCCACCGCCGCGTCAGCCGATCCTGCTGCGCCGGCATAAAGGCGGATGCCCGCCTGCGCAAGCGCGGCCGCGGCCCCGCCTCCAATGCCGCCGCAGATGACGGCGTCCACATTGTTCTTGACAAGCAGGTTGACCATGGCGGCATGTCCGTGGCCGCTTGCAGGGACAACCTCGGACGATGCAGCCGCGCCGTCAGCAATCGTGTAAATCTTCATGGCCGGAGCCTTGCCGAAATGACCGAAGACCTGGTCTTCAAAAAAAGGAACGGCAACCTTCATGATGCAGCCTCCCAAGGCGTTCAAATCCAATGACCCGCGGGCGCCCGTCCTTTGACGGCAACACCCGGGGCACCTGCAGCCGGCCTCGGATTCCTGCCGCGTACAGACCCGGTAGCGGCCGCCCTCGATGACGAGCTCGCGCCCGTTGACGATCGCATCGGCAATCTTGAAGCGCGCCCGCTCGTAGATCTCGGTGGCCGTCGTGCGCGAGATCTGCATGCGGGCGGCGCATTCCTCGTGCGAACGCTTGAGCAGGTCCACGATGCGCACCGCCTCATATTCATCGACAAAGAGGACGACGCGCCCGGACGGCGCAGCCTGCGGGCCTGGGGCGCCGCCGGCAAGCGGACCAAATCGTGAGAAAAGCGGCTCGGCACAAACGCGGCGGCAGCGGGAGGGTCTGGGCATGGCAGAAGAAACGATTCCGACAAATGACGGATTCAATCTTAGGACGAAAAATCCCCGCACGCAAGCCCCGTCAGGGGACCGACGCAGGAAAATCCTCTCAAGACCGGCCGCAGAAGCTCGCCCGGGGCCTCACGCGCGCATCACGCGGGCGCGCGGCGACTGTTGCGCCGCCGCGGCAAAAGGAGTCCTCAGCCCGCAGGGGCCGGGAATGCGCAGGATGCGCCTAGCGCACGCCGGAGGCGGCCCCGGCCTGTGGCGCCTCGTGCTGCATGAGCTCGGCGGCCTTTTCCATCTTCTGCGCCGACGTGCTCTGGTCATAGGCCGTGGGCTCGGCGTACCAGCTGACAAAGGCGCCCAGGAGGAGCGCCAGAACAATGACGGCCTCAAAGCCGAAGTGAAAGCGGATGGTCATTTTTTCTTTTCCTTATTGATGAGAAGCCGCTGTCAAAACCCGCCCAAAACCGTTCAAGGCCTTGAAAAAAAAGCGCCGACGGCTTTGCGAAGGCCTGAAGGCAGGGGCCTGTGCCGAAGGCACTTCAGGCTTCGAAAAGAGGTTCGGACAAGGGCGTCGACCAGTCCAAAATGTTTGATTGTCCAAAGTCTAGCAGAGGTTTCCAAAAAGTTTGAAGAGCAAAATTCCGAATTTACCCTTAGGTCCCTGCACGTATTCCCTGCGCAACATCAAAATCCGTCAGAGAATTTGAATTTGCCCATAAAAATCAAGCCTTCGATACAATTTCATCCGGCACACGGAGCGCCATGAGGGAGAATCCACCCTCCCGGCCATCCGGCTTATCCAGCGCCGTCCCAACGACCCCGACCCGCCTTATCCAGCCCCTGCCGCCATGCACATCACGCTTCGACAACTGCAGGTTTTTCTTGCCGTCCACGAGGCGCGCAATCTCTCCAGGGCCGCCGCCCGGCTTTGCGTGACGGCAAGCGCCGCAAGCCAGTCGCTGCGCGAGCTCGAGCGCGCGCTTGACGCCGAGCTCTTCACCCGCACGGCCGCGGGTCTGGCGCCGACGCCCGCGGGCGCATCGCTCGTTCCCCAGGCAACGCTTGTCGTCAAGAAGGCCCAGGAAATTGAAACGCTCTTTGCCGCGCAGAAGGCGGGGCTTGCCGGGCGTCTGGCGGTGGGCGCCAACCGCGCCAGCGGCATCTACATCCTTTCGCGGCGCCTGCCCGCGTTCAAGACCCGGCACCCGGGCGTTGATCCCGTGCTCATCATCGAGGACAACGACGTGGTCGAGCGCGGCGTTCTTGAAAACCGCTTCGACGTGGGCTTTGTCAGCCGCCCACCCCTTGATGCCGCCCTTGAGTCCTTTGCCTGCTTTCGCGACGACTTCGTGATTGTCGCGAGCCCCTCGAGTCCGCTCATCGCCATGGACGCCTCGGCCGAGGACTTCAGCATGGCGACCTGGATCATGGATCAGGAGAAAAACGTGCGCGAGGCCGCGCTGCGCTGGCTCCAGGACCAGGGCATCACCGTCTCGCGCATGCTGTTGATGAACACCATGGGCGCGCTCAAGCGCGCCGCGGCGACCGGTCCGGGCGTCGCCGTGCTCCCCTACCTGTCGGTTCGCGAGGAGATTCTGCGCGGCGATCTTGTGGAGCTGAGAAAGGACGTCAATCCCGACCGCACGGCCGAGTCCGCGCGCCGGATCTACGCCATCTACCGGCCCAACCACGGCCGGCCCCTGCGCGAGCTCTTCTTCAGGGAGTGCGGCATCCGGCCGCTTGACGCCGGCTGCGCCCCATAGAAAAAGCCCCGCGGGCAGAGTCACTGCATCCGCGGGGCCGGGATCCTCGGCCGGAGCGACGCGCTACTTGCGCACGGCGTACTTGGCGGCCAGCGCCTCAAGATAGGCGGGCACCTTTTCATCAGACCAGTCCACGAAGCCGCGCACGAACCCCACGAGGTTGCCCTTGCCGTCGAGCACGAAGACGCTCGGCACGACGTCAAGCGGCGCGTCATCGCCAATCTTCTGCTCAGGGTCGATCAGGGTGCTGAAGCCCTCGAGGTTGTAGCGCTTGATGAAGTCCTCGACGTCGCTCTTTTTCTGATCCACCGAGACCGACACCACGCGAATGGGGCTCTCAGGCTTGTTGTAGCGCTCCTGCAGCTTCTTGATCATCGGCAGCGACCGGATGCATGGCTCGCACCACGAGGCCCAGACGTCAATCAGCACGAGCTTGTCCTTGAAGCCGTTCAAGGCGTACTTCCCGCCCTTGAGATCCTCGAGCTCGGCCGTGGAGAAGCCGCGCGCGTTTCTGAGCTCAATAAAGGTGCGCAGCACCCCGGGCTTGCCCGCGACGGGCTCGCCGTTGGCGTAGAGCTTGTGCTGAAAGCCCGGCAGCTCATTGACGTCCAGGGCGAGCGCCGGAGCGCTCGCGGCCATCTGCAGGCCGAGCGCCAGGGCAAGGGCAAGCATCCATTTCTTCATCATCAGTCTCCTCGTTTATTGTTGGATTGTTCACTGCCCGCCTGCGGGCGAAGGCGCCAGCGGCGCCACAAAAAGAATGCCGCCGCCGCGGCTGCAAGCCACGGCGCCGCCCAGAGCAGCGCCGTGCCGCTGTTGAGATCGGGCTCGTAGCGGATCATTTCGCCGTAGCGCGCCACCATGCCGTCGAAGATCTCCTCGCGGGTCTTTCCCGCGCGCAGCTCTTCATAAATGCGCGCCTTGAGCTCGGAGGCAACGGCGCTCTCCGAGTCAAAGAGCGTGTAGTTGGCCGAGGCCGGATCGCGCAGCAGCTTGGAAATTGCAATGGCCTCCTCGTTGAGCGCCTGGCCCTGAAGGGGCGCGCGGGTCTCGGCGGCAGCCGCGCCCGCCGCCGTCGCCAGCACGAGGACCGCGGCGCAAAGCGCCGCCATGCATCGGATCTTCATCATGCCTTCTCCCCAGGTTTTGCGCAATCGGCCCGGGCGCCTCGCCGCACCCGCACGAGAACAAGCGCGCCGGCAAGCATCATGAAGAGCGCCCCGGCCCAGATCCAGCTCGCAAGGGGCTTGACGCTCAGCCGCACCAGCCATTCCGTCTTCGAGAGCTGATTGCCCATGGAGACGTAGTAGTCGCGCAGGAATCCATGTCCGATGCCTGCAGCCGACATCTGCATGCCGCTTGCGACAAAGGTCTGGCGCATCGGCTGCAGCGTCGTCAGCAGGCTCTCGTCTCCGGCGCGCAGCACCTCGATGTAGGCCGCCTCGCCGAAATAGCTGCGGGTGTTGACCGGGTAGAAGCCCCGGTTGACGAAGACCACCCCGGCCAGGGGCCGTCCCGCCCCCGCATCCATGCGAACAAGCGCCTCGGACTCGTACTGCGAAACTCCAATTGCTCCGGCCATCGTCACGGCGATGCCCAGGTGCGCGATGACCGCCGCGCAGCCCAGGCGCCGGGCGCCGGGCAGAAGGCCTGCGAGCGTGGTCAGCACCAGCCACAGGGCCGAGGCCGAGGCCGCAAAGGTCATCACGTGCGAACGGGGGTCCGTGAGAAGCGCCGCGGCCGCGCCGAGCGCCAGGCTGGCGGCCGCGCAGACAAGCGCGGCTGCGGGCCTGCCCGTGCGCAGCGCCTGCGTCAGGCCGATGAGCACCGCGGCGGCAATGGCCATCGGCGCAAAGAACTGGTTGAAGTAAGGCGCCCCAACCGTGAGGCTGCGCCCGGCAATGAGCTCATAAAAAAGCGGATAAACGGTTCCGAACAGCACCGCTGCGCAGGCCGCGACCGTTAGAAAGACGCCTGCCGTAAGCAGCATGTCCTCGCGCGAGAGCGCCGTCTCGGTCTCAGCGCAGCACTCCTGCACGCGCAGCGCATAGAGCGCGAACGCGGGCAGAAGGATGATGACTGAAACGGCAAGAAGCGCCGCACCGCGGCTTGGATCCGAGGCAAAGGCGTGCACCGACTGCATCATGCCCGAGCGCACGATGAAGGTGCCCAGCAGACAGCACGCAAAGCACGCCAGCGCCAGCGCCACCGACAGGCGCTTGAGCTGCCCGCGGCGGCGCGCAAGGATGAGCGCATGCAGCAGCGCGCTCACCCCGAGCCACGGGATGAAGGAGGCGTTTTCCACCGGATCCCAGAACCACCAGCCGCCCCAGCCGAGCTCCGTATAGGCCCACCAGGAGCCGAGCGCGTTGCCCGCCGTCAGAAAGATCCAGGTCGTCACCGAGGAGATGAACATGAAGCGCACGGGCGTGCGGCTCCATCGTCTTGACCAGAGCAGGGCGCAGGCCGCGGCAAAGCACAGCGCCAGCCCCGCGTATCCCATGAAGAGCACCGGCGGGTGCAGGATCATGCCCACATCCTGCAAAATGGGATTGAGGTCGCGCCCCTCGACGGGCACAAGCGGCAGATTGCGCGCAAACGGGTTGGAGGTGGTGACGAGAAAGAGCCCCAGAAGGCCGGTCACGGCCAGCATCACCGACTGCAGCCGCGCCATGAAGAGCGCGTCCCCGTCCGGCTCCTCCCGCAGGCGCACAAGGCCTGCGGCCGCCGCCCAGAGCGCGATCAGGAGCACCCACAGCAGCATCGAGCCCTCATGGCCGCCCCAGAAGGCGGCAAACTTGTAGACCGCCTCAAGCCCCGTGTTGGAGTTGTCGGCAACGTAGGCCACCGAAAAGTCGTCGGTGAGAAACGCGTGCCAGAGTATCGCCGAGCTCGCCAGAACCGCCGCGGCGGCAAAGCGTCCCGCCGGACGCCAGAGCCCGGTGAGAAAGGCGTTTTCCTGCCGGATGCCCCAGGCCGAGGCAGCAGCCGCGGCAATCGAGACCACGCAGGCAAGGATCAATAGAAAAAGTCCGAGTTCAGCCAGCAAGATTCAAGCTTCCTATCTTTCGCCTTCCTAGAGGCGCCGCCGGTTGAGCGCAAGGCGGCACAGCGCAAAAAGAACGACGATCCAGCCCAGAAGAATTCCGCACAAAAGCCCCGTCTGCGGGCGCGCCAGCGCAGCCGCGTCGGCCGCCCCCATCTGGTTGATCAGCCGAAAGACGCTTGCCGGATTGGCCAGCATCATCGCTGAGAGCGTGCTGCGCCCGAAATAGTCGGCGCCCGCCACGCTCACCACCAGAAGCGCGAGATCATAGAGAAGCACCATCACAAACCAGATGACGAGAAGCGCCGCCAGCGCCTGCGCCTTGTGCCGCACCGTCAGGCTCACCCAGTAGGACGCGAGCATGAACACAAGCGCCAGAAGCCACCCCGTGGCGGCAAGCCTTGCCAGCGCCGCCAGAAGCTCGCCCATGCCGTAGGGTACCGCAAGAAAGAGCTGCACCACGGGCAGCGCCGCAAACCCGAGCGCGAGAACGAGCGCAAGCGCCGCGGCCTGCCCGAGCGCCTTGCCCAGAAGCCACTGCGTGCGCGTGAGCGGATAGGTGAGCATCAAAAGAAGCGTTCCCGACTCCGCCTCGCCCACAAACGCGTCGTAGCACAGCATCAGCACCAGCAGCGGGAGCACGAACACGGTAAGGCTCAGAAGCGAATTCATCACCGTCGCAAGCGGCTGGTAGGCCAGCGTGCCGCCGATGGCGGCCGTGCCGAAGAACACCGCAAGCGAGAGGATGGCGAAGATGGCGCTGCCTGAAAAAAGCCACCGGCTGCGGATGCAGTCCATGAATTCCTTCTGCGCCACGATCAGGATTTCGCGCATGTCAGCACCCCTCCGCGTGGTCCGGCGCCGAGAACAGTCCGCGCTCGCCCATCACAAAATATCCGAAGATGTCCGCCAGGCCCGCCTTCTGCACCTCAAAGTCAAAGAGTCCGCACTCGCGCGTGAGCGTCGCAACGACGTCCTCAAGCTCGCCGGGCGCGACGACGAGCGCCTCGCCCGAAAGCCGCGCGAGCAGCTTCGGGTGCGTCCTGAGCTTTTCGGCATCCAGGTGCGTGATGCACACGGCCAGCCCCGCGGCCGCGCGCAGCTCCTCGAGCGTTCCGGCCCCGGCAAGCCTGCCGTGGGAGATGACCGCGGCGTTGTCGAGGTAGTGCTCGACAAGCGAGAGCTCATGGGTGCAGACCACGACGCTGCAGCCCGAGTCGCGAAGCCTTGAAAGCTCGCGGTACATCAATAGCGAGGCCGCCGGATCGAGCCCCACCGTGGGCTCGTCAAGGATCAGAAGCTCGGGGCTTGTGAGCAGCGCCTGCGCAAGGCCCAGTCTCTGGCGCTGTCCCTTGGAGCACTGCCCGAGCTTGCTGCGCATGACCTCGCCCAGGCCCAGCCCCTCGGCAAGCGCCATGGCGCGCGCCTGGTCCACACGCTTGAGCGCGGCAAAGTACTTGAGGTGCGCGCGCACCGTCATCTGGTCGTAGAAGCTCACGTTCTCAGGAAGGTAGCCCACCTTCAGGGGCGAGGCCCCCGGGGCGGCGCCAAGCACCGAGATCGTGCCCGAGGCCGGCGCAAGAAGTCCCAGCGCGAGCTTCAGAAGCGTCGACTTGCCCGCGCCGTTGTGGCCGATGAGCGCCGTCATCGTCCCGGCGGGAAGCGACAGATTGATGTTTTCGAGAATCGTTCGGCGCCCGCGCCGAAAGCAAAGGTCCCGGCAGGCGATGGAGGACGGCCGGCTCGCCGCGTCTGTCAATTGCTGCATCATGACGGATTCCTTCTTCCTAGTCCCGGCGCGCCCCGGCGACCTCGACCGGCCGCATCAGGGGATGACTGTCGGTGACGCCCTTGCCGCGGTCGATTTCAAACTGCTGCGCGAGCCAGCGCAGCAGCACCACCACGGGGCTGTCCATCAGAAACCGCGCCTCGGGATAAATCCAGAAGATCCTGTCGAGGCTGTCGTTGGGCTGATAGGGCTTGTCGGCCACGCCGTCGCCGTTGAAGTCCCAGGCCATGAAGGTGCTCCAGAAGTTGCCGCGCCCGTTGCTGCTCCACTCCAGAGGCGTGCGGCCCACGTAGCGCACCTGCGTCTTGTTGTCGATGAAGGTGTTTTCGCTGAGCACGTTGCCCTCGCCGCCGAGCGCCACGCCCACGCCCACATCGGCCGAGGCAAACCAGTTGCGCACCACGGTGTTGGCCCCGGGGCCGTAGATGAAGAGCCCCTTGCCCTCGTTGTCGAGCGCCGCACGGCCGCGCGGGTTGTGCACGCCCTCGATGCGGTTGCCCCTGACGGTGCAGCCGTCGCAGACGTTGAGCAAAATGCCGAACTCGACGCACTTGCGCGCTGTGTTGTTCTCAAAGTGGATGCGCTCGGAGCTCATCAGCGCAAAGCCTCCGATGACGCCGGCTGAGACATTGTCCCAGGCGCTGTCGCCCCGGGTATACATCCAGTGAATGCCGTACTGCGCGCCGGTAAAGAAGTTTCCGCGGCTCACGCTCTGCTCGACGTTTTCAAAGTAAAAGCCGTCGCGCACGTTGCGCGCGCTGTTGCCGGTGAGAACAGGCCTCTTGACGTAGTTGAGAAACACCCCGTCGCCGCGGTCGAGCACGTGCATGCGCCGCACGCCCTCAATCGTGCAGTCCTCGATGCGAATCCCCTCGAGGCGGTCGGCGCGGATTCCAAAGCCCGGTCCCTTGAGCACCATGCGCCGGATGACGACGTTGTCGGCGCCGTCGGTGACGCGCACGCCCGCGTCGCGCTCGTAGAGGTTGCCGCCGTAGTTGGCCGCCGTGATGTGCTCGACCACGGCGCCGGGCACGCGCACAGTGATGGCGCTGCCGCGGCCCGAGGCATCAATCACCGCGGCGCGGGAAACGTCCGTCGCCGCCTTCGGATCCTGCAGCTCCGGCCCCCGGAGGGTGATGGCCGCGCGCACCACAAGGCGCGTCTGGTACAGCCCCGGGGCCAGCTCGATGACGTCGCCCGGCTGCGCCTGCTCGACAATGCGCGCGACGTCGTCGGCGGGCGTGACGCGCACGTGCGCGGCCTGCGCGACCCCGGCCGCAAGGCCGAGCGCCAGAAGCCCCTCAAGAAAAAGCGCCGGCAGCCGCAGGTGCATCACTGCTCCAGAAGCTTGAGCGTGACGTCGGCATAGCCAAAGAGCGCCCCGCCCTCGCGGGCGATGAAGTCGCGCGCGGCCTGCTCGGTGCCGAAGCCCGCGGGCTCGTTGCCCATCACGCCCGGCACCCGGTGCCCGTAGACGTAGTGCAGCTGCCGCGCGTCGGCAAAGGCCTTGTCGTCGGGCTTCTTCCAGTCGGTGCGCGCCAGGTCATGGATGAAGAAGCCCTCAAGCCTGCGGGCGTTCTCGGGCTGCAGCGCGAAGGTGAAGGCGTCGCGCCCCGAGCAGAACTTCAGGGGCTCGGGCACGTCCTTGATGAAGATCTCGGCCTTGGGACCCTCGTAGTGCACGATCACCATGCCGCACAGATGGCAGCGGTCGTGGCTGCCCACCGGCACGGGGGCGTGCGCGGCGGTCTGATCAGCCTCCTGCCCGCAGCCCGCAAGCGCGAGCGTGAGCGCTGCAAGGGCGGCCTGCGCCGCCAGAGTCCAGGGTCTCACTTTAACCAGTCTCCCTTTTTTGCGTCCTTGTACACCGGCCCTGAAAACGTGCGCCGCCCTGCAGAAGCTGCAGCGCGGCGCGCCTTGAGGCCTTCTCTGACGGATTGTCGCCCGACCCGCACGCATGAATCAAGTCCCGCGCGGGCATGCGCAGGGGCCGGGACGGCCTTGATGATCAGTACTTGGCGCCGCACCCGAGGGTTTCGGCCGTCAAATCCTTAAGTCGATAAAGTTTTCCGCCGTAGCGCTTCTGGAATTCCCGCGCCTTGGCTTCATCAGCAAAGGGGGCAAGCGACGGCCCCATCACGGCCTTCTGGGAGGAGCCGTACACAAACCATGCGTCGGCCGCGTTGAAGAATCCCTCGTTCGAGGGCTTTTTCCAGTCCTCGCGTCCGGCATCGTGCATCCACAGGGTCTTCGCCTTGCCGGCATTGGCCGCCCATCCGCAGGCTGCGCCACGGGCCGAGCAATACTTGAGAACCGTTCCGTCGACAAGCTCCACGGCGCCCTTGGGGCCGGGATACTTGGTAATCCACATCGCGCACGACGCGCACTGATCCTGCGCCGTCAGAACCGGCGCGGACCATCCCAGGGAGGGCGCAAGCAGCAGGGGGGCGACCATCGCCCCGAAAAGTTTCAGATTCATCGACTCCTCCTTGGAACTGTGCAGGGCGCGTGCCGCGCGCTGCGAAAGGAATTGCTGATTCCCCGGCAGGGGAAGGGGTGGAAGGGGTGGAAGGTGTGAAAAAGTGCCCCAGCCGGGCGTGCGCCGAAATCCGGACGCACGCTCAGACTGAAGCAGTTGAGGCATCCTGCGGGGGTTCCCGCAGGGCCGGGCACTAGATGCTGTAGAGCTGTCCAGCGTAAAGGATGAACAGACGCAGGCACATCATGCCCGTCACCGACGCCAGACCCGAGAGGTAGAACGCCGTGGAGTTCTTCGCGCCGCTCAGAAGAATCGGCACGAGGAATCCGACGCCCACCACGCCGATCCAGAACTCGGTTGCCCAGGCGCCCGTCGTAAAGGCCTGCGCCGCAGCCTGAGCCGCAGCGTTGCCGCTGATGAGGGCCACCGCGATCATGAAGATGCAGAGCGCCTCGGCGGCCATGATCGGCCATTCGGCGCCGTGCAGAAGCTTCAGATCGGCCGAGTGCTGATCCGCACCGAACATGCCCGCGGCCACCATCTTGGAGGCGGCGGCGCCGGCCGAAAGACCGGAGGCGACGAACAGCGCCGGCAGAACGGCCTGGTTGATCAGCGGGAAGCGGATCAGAGCCGAGATGAGAAAGCCCGTGTAGGCGCAGATGGTGAGCGCCAGCACCAGCACGATCCACTGCAGACCGCAGCGATGCGCATCAAACCAGCCGATGATTCCGTCAAGGAAGCCAATCTTGAAGTCATCGCGCAGCGCCACGAGCATCAGGATGCACACGAGCGGGATGTAGCCAAGCAGCGCCATCACGCCCAGACTCATCACGGAGGTCGGGTTGTAGTAGATGAGAATCCGCCAGAAATTGAGCGGATTGGTCAGGTCGAGCACCAGGCACACCATGCCGAGCACGATGGTCACAAAGCCGATCAGCGTTGCGGCCTTCAGCAGGGGCGTGTTGTCCCTTGTCTGCCTGCGGTAGAGGTTCATCATGATTGCCGTTGCGACGGCGCCGCCCGAGATGCCTGCCAGAAACAGGTAGACGGCGATGGGCCACGGCCAGCTGATGCCCTCACTCAGACCCAGTGTAAAGTTCAACGCGATGTCCATCTTTACACTCCTTTCTTAACAATGGGGATGTAGCGCAGCGACGGCTTCGTGCCGAGTTCCGGGCGGATGCGCACGGAATCCTTCACGGCCAGCAGACGGCTGACGTAGGACTTCGGGTCGTTGATGTCGCCGAAGATCAGCGCGTCGTACTTGCAGCTCTCCACGCAGGCGGGCTGCTGCTGCTTCTCAAGCCGGGTATGCAGACAGAAGTCGCAGTTGTCGGCGACCTTGGTCTCCTCATTGATGAAGCGTGCGTTGTAGGGGCAGGCCACGATGCAGTACTTGCAGCCCACGCACTTCGAGGCGTCCATCGTGACGATGTTCGTCTTCGGGTCGCGATATGCGGCTCCCGTCGGGCAGACGGTCACGCACGGGGCGTTCTCGCACTGCTGGCAGGAAACACGCACATAGCGGCGCTGGGCCTGGTAGCCGCGATCGCCCTCGATTCTGTCGCCCTGCAGTTCCAGAATGAGACGCGTGCGGCCCTTGGGCAGCTTGTTGGTCTCATTGCAGGCATCCCTGCAGTCGCGGCAGCCGACGCACTTGTTCTGGTCAAAGACCATCACATAGTGAGGCTGTTTGCCGTCGCCCGTTTTTCCGCCCGTTCCGCACCCCGCAAGGGGAAGGACGAGCAGCGAGCTGGCACCGGCACCTAGGAGAAACCTTCTCCTGTCGATTCTTTCGCTCACATTTTTCTCCAGAAGCGAATCCCGCTGCGATGCAGCTGCAGCCGGATCCGCCGATTAGTCTTGCTGTCGAGCTCTCGACTCGGCGTTGGCAATGGCATTGCGAAGCGCTCTTGTCTGCGCGGGGGCTGCGCCCGAATCGAGCAGCATCCTCCACTGGGCGATCGCCTCTTCATAGCGGCCGTTCAGAAACGCGTCCTGCCCAAGCAGCATGCGCGTCTGGACGTCGAGCCTGTTCAAGGCAAGCGCCTGGTCTGCGGCGGCGCGGGCTTCGCCGGACATCCGGCGCCCGTCGCGGTAGTACAGCGCGTAGGCCGTCTTGCCGTAGAGCTCCGCCCGGGGCCCCGACAGCCCGATGGCCGCACGGTAGTCCTCGACGGCCTCCCGGTAAAAGCCCGCCTCAAGGTGGGCGTCTCCGAGCGCAACTCTTGCCGCTGCGCTTTGAGGGGCCATCTTCACGCGCCGCTGCGCCTCGGTGATCTGGGTGGTGAGCAGATATCCCACGTCGTGGTTCGTCTTCTCAACCTGCCAGTCAGACCACCGGCCGAGCGAGGCGTAGCCCGCCGCACTCAGCACGAAGGTCACGGCCGCGAATGCCGCCATGAACGTTCTTGCGCCCGGTGTTCCCCTGCCCCGCCTGCGGTAGTCGACCGCAAGCACCGCCGTCCAGCCGAGGCCGACGACAAGCACGAGCACCGTCAATGCGTTCATGCAGTCCGCCATGTTTTCAAAGAGCGCTCCCCGTCATTACTGATGGGGATTCTTCATGCCTTCGAGGTTTGCACCGCCGAAGTTCTGATGAGCTCCGACCTTGTCAACCTTGACCAACTCCAGCTCGAAGACGAGCGGGGATTCCGGAGGAATCTGACCGGCGCCATCAGCCCCGTAGGCGAGGTTGGCGGGGATCGTGAAGCGATAGCGCGATCCCTGGGGCATCAGGCGGATGCCCTCCTCAAGCCCGGGAATGATGGTCATGAGAACAAACTTCGCAGGCTGCTTGGTCTCATAGGTGCTCTCAAACACCGTGCCGTCCATGAGCGAACCGACATAGTTGACCGTGACGACGTCCTCGGTCTTTGCCTGCGGACCCGTGCCCTTCTTGAGCACTTCGTACTGCAGGCCGCTCTTGGTGACGACCACGCCCTTCTTCTTGGCGTTCTTTGCAAGGAAGTCCTTCGCCTTGGCCGAGTTCTCGGCGGCGATCTTCTTCTTGTGCGCCTCGTAGAGCTTGTTGAGCCCCTCGGCGCGGGTGTTGAGGAACTTGAGCACGTCGTCGTCGTTCAGCCGGCTCTTGCCGCGCAGCGCTTCTTCAAAGCCCTGCACCACGAGATCCATGTTGACCGGCGCACCGAGCTCGGTCTGCTTGAAGATCTGATCGGAGAGGTAATTGCCGACGGAGGCACCCATGCTGTAGGACTCCTTGTCCTGCTGGGTCTGAAGGCCGGCGGCAAAAGCCGTCGAGCCGGCGAGGAGCGCAGCGCAGGCGCACAGCACAATTTTCTTCATGGCGATCATCTTTTCTTGTTCATTCTCACGAGGACCCGCGAGGATCCGCGCATCCAAGGTCTTCAGGGGGTTTAGGGACGCTCGAACTTGTGTCCGGAGAGCTTCCAGCCGTAGATGCCGTCGGGCATCTGCATGACGTTGGTGTAGCCGAGCTTCATCACCTCATAGGCGGCGATTTCGCTCGAGCTGCACAGGCGGTTGGCGCAGTAGAAGACGAGCGGCGCGTTCTTGTCGGCCGGCAGCAGCTTCTTCCAGTTGCCCACGTTGAAGAAGATCGCCCCCGGGATGTACCCGTCAGCCCAGATCTCCAGCGTGTTGACGTCATAGAAGGTCACCTCGGGACGCTCGTGCAGCTTTTCGGCCTCAAAGATCGAAATCTGGTGAATGGCCTGGCTGTAGACCGGCGCCTCTTCAATGGGCGCGTCGCCTCCGGCCATCGCCGGCAGCGCGCACAGCCCCGCAGCGGCAGCCGCCGCCGCACCCGCAAGCAAACCCTTCAGATACGCTTTCATGATTCCTTCGTATGTTGGCGGTCAGTGCCCTGCTCCTTGTCCGGGGCCGAAGCCCGGAGGGGATTCCCTCCGGGCCTGCGGCTTGACAGGGAGATTGCGCTGACAGCGGTTGATTGAGCCGAAAGCGGCTTACTTGGCGTCCTTCTTGGCTTCAACGAGCGGGAAGTCGCCCTTGTCGAGGATCTGCTGAGCCTGCGTGAGATAGGCGTTGGCCGTCTCGGCGCGAAGCTTCAGGTACTCGGGAGCGTGCACGCCCCAGGAGCCGTCCTTCTCGAGCTGCGTGGTGATGTCCTTGGACTTGTCAAGGAGCATCAGGATCTGGGTCTTGGCCTCGACCGGGACCTTCGTCACCTCAAGCAGCTTCATGATGCGTTCCTGGCTGGCAACGGCGGCCTTGTAGCCGTCCTTGACCGGGTTCTGCCATTCCACGACCTCGTCATAGATCTGCTGCTGGTCGGTGTACTGCAGACCCTTCTCGAGCTCGGACAGGAAGGCGCTGTGGCAGCCCTTGTTGTTCACCACGCCCTGTTCAGCATTGGCCGTGCGGGCGCAGGACCACATCAGGTCGAGATAGCCGTGGCCTTCGTCATCGCGGGCAATGTGCCAGCCCTTGGAGTTCGAGGCGCGCGACTGGCCCTCGGCCGGATTCATCATCTTGGCCTTCGGGTCAACCTTGATGTTCCAGAGGTGAGAACGACGGACGGCGTCGAAGCCGGCCATGTCCGGACGCTGGATGGCCGTGAAGTTCTCGCAGCTCATCGTGAACGGCATATGGCAGTCGATGCAGTCGATGTCGGCATGGGTCTTGGTCTGGGCAACCACATCAGCCTGCGTCTCGTGGCAGTCCTGGCAGGTCTTGCGGATGGCGGGCTTGGTGTAGTAGCTCTTCCAGTCGTTGGAGGTGACTTCATGCGGGTCGTGGCAGGTGACGCAGCGCATGCCCTTTTCATAGTGAACGGACATCATGAGCTGCGAGCCTTCCGTACCGCACGACGGGCAGGAGGACTTCGTCTTCACGTTGAAGCCCTTTTCAAGCTTGCCCTGTGCAGCCGGGTTCTTCAGGTCGCTTTCGACGAAGTTCGAGCGCTGGTGGCAGCGTTCGCAGTTGGTCTGGAAGCCGTTGCTTTCAGCACCGATCAGGTGGCCGCCGGCACCGTGGCACTCCTCGCAGGCGATGCCGCGGGAGATGGTGTGCTTCTGCAGTTCCTTCGGATTGCCGAGAGCGGCAAAGAACTCTTCCTTGGTCTTGAAGTCGAACTTGAAGGCGTGGCAGACCTCGCAGTACGAGCTTGCAGGCTGGAAGAGGAATTCCTTCTCATAGGACGAGCCGTAGGAGGTCATGCCCCACTGGTGCGAGGCCGAGCCGCCCATGGCCTTCATGTCGGTCGGGAAGTCCGGAATCACCTTCTGGATTTCCTTGGCGCGCTCCGGGGTGAGCCACTGGGCCCAGCCGCGGGAGAACTGGTTGCCGCCGGCAACGAGCGTGCCCGTGCCGTCGCGCAGCAGACCGTCGCGGATGTGATAGGCGCCGCGAACGAGCCAGGCGTCGATGTAGCCGTACTTCGTGCGGGGCGTGCCGACCGTCGCGTAGATCACGTCGGGCGTGATGCCGTCGGGAAGAATCGAGGCCTGCGAGCCGTAGAGCTTCTTCTTGAGGTCGTTGTCGACTTCAGGATGCTCGCCCGGGAAGCGGATCGTCTGGGCATGACGGCTTCTCTTCCACTTTTCATACTGCACGGCATGGCACTCGCCGCAGCGCTCCGGACCGACGAAGCGGTTCGGGAAGTCGAGAATCGACTTCGCGGCCAGGCGGTACTGGGAGGCCTTCGGACGACCGCCCGAGAGCTGCGAGTACTTCTGGGCGTTGCCTTCGCCAAGGAACTCGGAGCCGCGGGTGGAAATCTTGTAGACGCCCTTGATGCGGCCCTCTTCGGCGTACTTGAAGACCGGGTGGTTTTCAAAGAGCCACTCGAAGAGTTCCTTTTCCTGCACGATGTAGTCCTGCAGGGTGCGCACGCCGATCGTGCTCTCCGTCGTGGACGGATTGTCAAAAACCTTCTGCGTCAAGGCGTTGAACTGTTTGTTGCCAACGCCAGGAGCATCAGCAGCCTGGGCACCGGCAGCAACCATGGCCGCCGTGCAAAACAGGGCGCTCGCCGCTGTTTTGATCATTGTTGTTGTCATCTCAATCTCCTGATTATTCAGGCCTCTTTTGCTTTTCTTGCGAAAAAAAGAAGCGGCCGCAGACGCACGCTGTCCAAGCGGTTCGTGCGCTTCGGCTACCTTCAGTTTACGTTAAGGCTTCAGAAACACTTCAGAAACACTTCAGAAACCGCGGAAAACCTTCTCCCGTCATGTCGAAAAGGCAAGACATGACCGCTTGAAACACCCCGGTTTTCCTAGGAAAGAAGAAAAGACGCCCTCTTTTCCTGCCGCGAAGAAAGAGGCGCAGAATCAGGCGCTTGCAGGACGCTTTTCTTTCGCATCCGCGCAGCAGGCAGCTCCATTTCCTTCTTCTCGGCTGATGCCTTCGATCGACAAACGTGACCAAAAGCACTACGTATTAGGTATTTACACCTAGGCCTCATGAGGTACAAGGTCTTTTTTACAACACTCCTCTTTTTTGGGGAGATCACCCCTGCGCCGCATGCAGCGTCAGAACGAAGAAACCCGCCTTGCGGCGGGTTTCTGAGCGGCGCGTGAGCAAAGAGGCGGACTACTTCGCGCTCTTCAGCCCAAGGGCGTACTGCGCGGCATGCTCGCCGCTGCGGCGCCCGAAGACCACCGTGTCGGCGATGGCGTTTCCGCCGAGACGGTTGAACCCGTGCACGCCGCCCGTGACTTCACCGGCGGCATAAAGTCCCGGAATCGGCCGGCTCTGGATGTCGAGCAACTCGCTCTGGGGCGTGATTGCCACGCCGCCCATCGTGTGGTGGATGCCGGGCGCGACGGCAACGGCGTAGTACGGCGCCTTTTCAATGCCAAGCGGCATGTCGGGGCGCCCGAAGGCCTCGTCCTTGCCCGCCTTGCGGTAGGCGTTGTAGCTGCGGACCGTCCCGGCGAGCGTTGCGGGATCCATCCCGCAGGTCTCGGCAAGCTTTTCAATCGTGTCGGCCTTCTTGAGCATGCCGAGGTGGTCGTAGCCGCGCACCATCTTGGCCGAGTTGTACAGATCGCTGTCAAAGACAAGCCAGGCGCGACGCTCGGGCTGATGCAGGATGGCGTCGCTTGCGCGGTCGCGCGTGGTGAGCTCATTGACAAAGCGCGCGCCCTTGATGTTGACCATGATGGCGCCGACGCCGCGCACGGTCTCGCTGATCAGAATGCGGCTGTCGAGCCCCACGGTCGGATGCGCCTGCACCCAGTCGATGTCGGTCATGCTCGCGCCGATGTTGAGCGCCATCGTGATGCCGTCGCCCGTGCTCGTCACGTTGTTCGAGCTGGTCATGTTCTTGAAGGTCGGACGGTAGAAGGCAATCATCTGCTTGTTCTGTCCGTAGCCGCCGGTGGCGAGCACCACCGCGCGGGCGGCGATCTTGTAGTAGCCCGAGTGCTTGCCGTGCACGATGGCTCCGGCAATCTTGAAGTCCTTGTCAAGCAGCAGCTTGACGGCGCGCGAGTTCACGCGGGCCCCGACGCCCTCCTTGGTCGCCTCGGCGCGCAGCACGTCCACAATGTGCGGACCCACGGACATGCCGCCGTGCGGACGGTGCGTGCGGCTGACCGTAGCGCCGCCCGAGCGCTTGACGTCCGAGAGGTCCGCTCCCATGTCCTCGAGCCACTTCACGCCCGAGGCGCTCTGCTCGGCGAGAATTCTCACCAGCTGCGGATCATTCTTGCCGCGGCCGCCCTTCATGGTGTCCTTCACATAGAGGTCCACCGAGTCCTTGATGCCCTTCTTGGCCTGCTGGGGCGTTCCGACGGCGTTGTAGCCGCCGGCGGCAAGCATCGAGTTGCCGCCCGCGTAGGCGTGCTTTTCAAGCAGCACCACGCTCGCACCGGCGCGCTTGGCGGCAATGGCGGCATTGAGTCCGGCCGAGCCCGCCCCGATCACGAGCACGTCGACCGTTTCGCGCGGCGCGGCGGCCTCGGCGGCGGCCACGGCCTTTTCATCAATTCCGTCGTCCCAGGCCGGCCTTGCGGCTGCATCGGCAAAGGGCATCTTCATGTCGAAGCTGTGGCAGTCGTTGCAGATCAGCTTGGGCTGCGCGTGCCCGGCGTGGCAGACCGTGCAGTTGATGGGGCTGCGGTCGCTCAGGTGGCTGTTGTGCGGATCAAAGCGCTTGCTCTTGTCGGCAAGCTTCTTGTAGTCGCCGTGGCAGGTCATGCACTTGCCGTTGATGTCGATCTCATCGTCGGGCACGTCGGCGGCCGTCACGGAACTGGCGCCGTGGCAGGTCTGGCAGCCTCCGAGCTTGTTGTGAAAGGAGGCCAGGTCCTCGGCGCCGGCTGCCGCCGCACCAAGCGACAGAAGAGCCGAAAGCACGAGCGCGGCTGCGGGTTTCATCATCTCAATCTCCTGATTGCCGGCGTCTCGACGACTCGCCCGATGAATCCCGCGCCCCGCCCCTTTGCCTGGGAGCGTGCGGCGACGATGCGAATGCGCTGAAAGCCGGTCCGTTGCTTTCCTCCGGAACGCTTCCCGGAGGGGTGTGAAATTTGAAGCAAGGGCGCGACGCACGCATGCGCCGCGCCCCGGATCAGGCTTTCAGTCTAGGTTAAGGATGTTCCCGTCCAATTGACGGGCATCAAGGCAAAAATTCTTTTTATTTCAAAGTTCTAAACGAGCTTTAAGTTTTTCTTAAAACCGTCGCCTCAAATCGTTTCGCTGTTCCCGGGGCCGGCGGGCGGAGCTCCCGCGTCAAGCTCCAGGGCAGGGCCGCCGTCGGCGGCAGGCGCTTTTTTCGCGGCCGCACTCGGACGGCGCAGCATGTCCTCGTCCTGCGCGGTCTCGCGCCGGGAAAGCCAGCGGCGGATCGTGGCGCGGCTGATGCCCGTCTCGCGGGCAAGCTCGTTGTAGGAGAGTCCCTGCTCGGCGCGCATGAGCAGCACGCGGGCCTTGACGGCGTCGCCGAAGCGCGGCGCGCGGACGGCTCGCGGCTCAAGCAGCGTCTCAAAGGTGCCGTTGCGGTAGCGGTGCATCCAGTCGCGCGCGGTGTAGATCGAGACCCCAAGCGAGGCCGCCACCGTCTTGTAGCTTGCCCCGCGGGAAAAAAGATCCCGCGCAAGATTGAGCATCTGCAGGCTGTGGCGCCCCTGGCGCGCTGCCGGAGACCAGGGCGACAAGGGCAGCTCACTTACCAGCTCAAACGCCTCGCCGCCGCAGGCCTGCGGCTCAGGCACCGGCTCCGGCTGCTGCCCGGGCTCGGCAAAGAGATCGGGCTGGCGGCCGTCGTCAGCCGCGCACGTGCGCCCTCTAGCGGGACTCCCCGCCCGGGTCCTTGCTTTCACGGTGACGAATCTCCTCAATGACGACGGCATCCTCAATCACCGTCGTGCGCCGCACGCCGGTGCGCGCCTCTCCCCTGGGCACCTCGGGCTCGTCCGAGGGCTGTGCGGGACCCCGGGAAGTCTGTCCGGGGGCGGCGCCGGCCGCCGCCTGCATGCGCCGCAGCATCTCCTCCTGGGCCTTCTTGAAGGGGTCGCCGTGGCGCCAGCGGTAGTACGCGCCGTAAAGCGCCAGGGCGGCCACGCACAGGAGCACGAAGATCATGATGCCGCCGATGACGGGCAGCAACAGGATTCCGAGCCCGATCAAGGCCGCGAAGAACGCCACGGAGGCGATGAAGGAGACAAGCGGATGAATGGGACGTCCGTTGATGTAGAGCATGGAGTTGTATCTCAAAGATGACCGCGCCCCAGCCGCAGGGCGCCGCGCCCGGATAATGCAGCGTCCGGGTGCCGACTGCAGTCAGTCTATCAGCACGCGCGCCCGGCAAATGCAAACATTCCCGCGGCCTTGTTAAGGAATTTTTCCATCCGCCGCGCCGCCCCCGCACGCGCGTGCGGCTGGAAAAACGCCGTAGTCACGCCGCAAATTCGTTATCATTGCGGACTCATAACATTTTTGACTTTTGCCGCTTCCGCGCCCCGCGCCATCCCCGCTGCCGGGAACGCCCGCCTCGCCGCCTCGAATTCTTCGGATCCCCGGACACTTTCGAATCCTCCGGCCCGGGCCGCACCCCCGCCTTGAGCCCAGCGCTTCACGCCGATGCCGCGCACCTGCGGCCGGAGGCCGCGACAACCACGATTTATGGATCAGAAGTTTTCGTCTCTTCCCGACGTGCAGAGCCTTGTCGACGGACGCAACATTCCCATCGACCGCGTCGGCGTCCGCGGACTCACCGTCCCTCTCACGGTGGCCAGCGTCAAGGGCCCGCAGCCGACGGTCGCCGAGGTGAGCATGTACGTCGGCCTGCCCGCCGACAAGCGCGGCACGCACATGTCGCGCTTCGTCTCGCTCATCGCCGACGATCCCGAGCCGCTTTCGAGCGGCATGATGCGCAGCCTGCTTGAGCGCATGCTCGAGCTGCTCGGAGCCGAGGAGGGCTACATCGACATCCGCTGCCCCTTCTTCGTGACCAAGACGAGCCCCGTCTCGGGCCTCAAGAGCCTCATGAACTACAAGGTGCGCTTTACGGCGGAGCGCCGCCGCGGCGTCACGCGCATCCTTCAGGAGATCACCGCGCCCGTCACGAGCCTGTGCCCGTGCAGCCGCGAGATCAGCGACTACGGCGCGCACAACCAGCGCTCGCGCATCACGATCGCCGTGGAGCTCGACGGCGAGCTCTCGCTCGAGGAGCAGATCCGCATCGCCGAGACCTCGGCCTCGTGCGAGCTCTGGAGCCGCCTGAAGCGCAACGACGAGAAGTACGTCACCGAATACGCCTACGATCACCCGAAGTTCGTCGAGGACATCGTGCGCGACACCGCCAAGCAGCTCAACGCCGAGCCGCGCGTGCTCGCCTACCACACCGAGGCCGAGAACTTCGAGTCGATCCACAACCATTCCGCCTACGCGCAGATTGAGCGCGACAAGCGGCTCGGCTAGGGCGCACGCCCCCGCCCGCCGTCTCCCTGCAAGCCCCGCCCGCACGGAATCTGAAGCGTTCCGCGCGGTTCGGGGCTTTCAGCGCACCGATTTCCGCGCGGTTTGCTATCGTTTGCGGACCCGCCCAGCCGCCGCTGCCGGGCGTCGTCACGCTCAAACCAACAACTCCCCGTCAATTTTTTCGTCTTCACCGAAGTCATGACCGAAGATCAGAAACAGTCCCTTGCGCAGCTCCTCGGGCGCGCCGCCGCCGCCATCGGCGCGGCCGGCACGACCGCGCGTCTGGAGCGCCCCAAGTCCGCCGAACACGGCGACCTGGCCACCAACGTCGCCATGCAGCTTGCGCGCACGCTCAAAAAGAATCCGCGTGAAATCGCCTCGGAACTCGTGGCGGCCATGAAGGCCGACGCGCACTTTGACTCGCTTCTGTCGAGCGTTGAGATCGCCGGCCCGGGCTTCATCAACATGCGCTTCAACCAGGCCGCCAAGTTCAGCGTCATCGGCGACGTGCTGCGCCAGGGCGCGTCCTACGGCTCAAGCCGCGCCGCCGAGGGCAGAAGCGTTCTTCTTGAGTACGTCTCGGCCAACCCCACGGGACCGCTTCACCTCGGCCACGCCCGCCAGGGGGCGCTCGGCGACGTGCTCGCGCGCATCATGCGCACCCAGGGCTATCAGGTGACGCGCGAGTTCTACTACAACGACGCGGGCGTCCAGATCCACAATCTCACGATCTCGGTGCAGGCCCGCGCAAGGGAGCTGCTCGGCCTGCAGGGCCCCGAGGCCTTCCCGGAGAAGGGCTACCAGGGGCTCTACATCTTCGACATCGCCCGCGACTATCTGGCCAAAAAGCCTGTCGCCGCAAACTCGGGGACCGTCGTCGAGTCCTCGGGCGACGTTGAGGACCTCGAGACGATCCGCCGCTACAGCGTGGCCTACCTGCGCAATGAGCAGGACGAGGACCTGAAGCTGCTCGGCGTCGCCTTCGACAACTTCTATCTGGAGAGCTCGCTGTACACGAGCGGCCGCGTGGAGAAGGCCGTGCAGGCGATCATCGCCTCGGGCCACACCTACGAGGCCGACGGCGCGCTCTGGCTGCGGACCACCGATCCCGCCTTCAAGGACTTCAAGGACGACAAGGACCGCGTGATGCGCAAGCAGGACGGCTACTACACGTACTTCGTGCCCGACGTCGCCTACCATCTTGCGAAGTTTGAGCGCGGCTTCGACCGCGCCATCAACATCCAGGGGTCGGACCACCACGGCACCGTCGCGCGCGTGCGCATCGGCCTGCAGGCGGCCGCCCCCGCGTTCGGCTTCAAGATCCCGAAGACCTTCCCCGAGTACCTGCTGCACAAGATGCTCAAGGTCGTCATTGACGGCGTCGAGCAGAAGATGAGCAAGCGTGCGGGCACCTATGTGACGCTGCGCGACCTCGTCGAGTGGGTCGGCCGCGACGCCGCGCGCTTCTTCCTCGTCTCGAGAAAGCCGGACGCCGAATTTGCCTTCGACGTCAACCTGGCGCGCTCGCGCAGCGACGAAAACCCGGTCTACTACCTGCAGTACGCCCATGCGCGCATCTGCTCGGTTCTGCGGCAGGCCGCCGAGCGCGGCTTCTGCGTTCCCGACGCGCAGCAGGCAGCCGCGGCCGACTTCTCCGCGCTTGAAAGCCCGCAGGCCGCGGCGCTCGCGCTGCGCCTGTCGCAGTACGGCCAGACGCTTGCGGTTGCCGCGCGCGACCTTGCCCCGCACCTCATCTGCGTGTATCTCAAGGACCTCGCCGCGGACTTCCACGCCTTCTACAATGCCGAGCATGTGCTCGTCGACGACGAGCGCGTGCGCTGCGCGCGCCTGGCGATGCTGCTGGCCGCCCGGCAGGTGCTTCGAAACGGGCTCGATGTTCTCGGCGTCAGCGCCCCCGAACACATGTAACATTGACGCGCCCCTGACCGGCCCCTCGCCCGGGCCGGCCTGCGCGGCGCTCCGCACCCTGCCCCTTTTTCAAGGAGTGACGTTTCCTCATGGCTACGAGCAAATCCGCGATCTTCTGGTCGTTCACCGCTGGCGTCGTCGTCTCGCTCATCATCACCGCAGGCGTCTTCATCTGGGTGAACGAGGCCCCGATCCCGTTCGTCTCCAAGGTCCAGCAGGTGAGCTCAAGCGTTGACGAGCGCCTGCTCGACGGCAAGAGCATCGATCCCAACCAGAAGCTCTACGACGAGGGCCAGGGCGAGGAGCAACGCAAGGACGTTGCCACCGTCACCGCGCCCGGCTCGGCCGCCGCGGGCGACTCGACCGAGATCATCAACACCGAGCGCTACTGGGTGCAGGCGGGAACCTTCCCGTCCAACGACGAGGCCGAGTCGATGCGCGCGAGCATCGCCTTCATCGGACTTGACGCGCAGATCAGCACGGCAACCCAGGGCGGAAAGCGCGTCTACATCGTGCGCACCGGCCCGTTCGACAACACCAACGACGCCGAGGAGATCCGCCAGACGCTTGCGGACAACGGCATCCAGGCCAGTCTCATTCACCAGCGCAACTAGCGCGCGGCCGCTGACAGCCTTTCGTTTTTGAACAAGGACTCAACCCATCATGATCACTCGACGTCACCTTCTTCAGGGCGCAGCCGCCGCCGTCTGCGCCGCCGCAACGCCCGCCCTCACGAGCCTGTGCGCCGCGCAGCAAAAGCGCGCTGCGGTCGCCGGCAAGGACTACATCATCGTGCGCCCGCCCGTGGACTACCCCGAGCGGCCGATCCTCGTGCACAACTTCTTTGCCTACACCTGCCCGCACTGCCTCACGTTCGAGCCGGTGATCGACGCGTTCGCCGAGGAGCTCAAGAGCATGTCCGACGTGAAGTTCGTCGCCTCGCCCGTGGCCTGGAACACGGACCTCGACATCTTCTCGAGCGTCTACTACAGCCTTGAGGCGATGAATCGCCTCGGGGACATTCACCTGCCCTTCTGGAACTGGGTCATCCGCGAGGATCATGCCGGCTGGACCTCGACCGAGGCCATCGCCCGCGACATCGAGGCCTTCATGGGCCGCAACGGCATCAAGAGCGACGACTGGAACAAGATGCTCAAGAGCTTCTCGGTCGTCTCCAAGACCCGCCAGGCCGCCCGCACCTGGAAGCACTACGGCGTGGACTCCACGCCCTCGATCGGCATCGCCGGACGCTTCATCACCGCGCCGCACCTTGTGGGCACCCGCGAGGGCGCCATCGACATGGCGCGCGAGCTCATCGCCCGCATCCGCAGGGAAAAGTAAACGCACCCCGGAGCAACGCAGCCTATGCGCATCTTTCTCACCGGCGCCTCCAGCGGCATCGGCGCCGCCCTGGCCCGTGAATTCGACGCCCTCGGCGCCGAGCTAGGCCTCGTGGGCCGCAACCCTGAAAAGCTCGAGGCCTTCGCGGCCTCGCTCGGGCACCCCGGGCGGCACCGCAGCTATGCGCTCGACGTCGCCGACCGCGCGGCGCTCTTTGCCGCGGCCCGCGACTTTGAGGCTGCCGGCCCCACGGACATCGTGATCGCCAACGCGGGCATCTCGATCGGCGTCAAGACCGAGTTCGAGGAGGATCTCGACGTCATGGAGCGCGTCTACCGCACCAACGTGCTCGCCATGGCTGCAACCTTTCATCCCTTCATCGACCCCATGCGCCGGCGCGGGCGCGGGCAGTTCGTGGGCATTGCCTCGGTGGCGGGCATCCGGGGGCTGCCCGGCAGCGAAGCCTACTGCTCGAGCAAGGCTGCGGCGATCAGCTATCTTGAGAGCCTGCGCAACGACGTGCACAAGTACGGCATCAAGGTCACCACGATCTCGCCGGGGTTCGTGCGCACGCCCCTGACGGCGAAGAACCCCTACCGCATGCCCTTCATTCTCGAGGCCGACGAGTTTGCGCGGCGCGCCGTGCGCGCCATCCTCTCGGAGGTCTCCTACCGCACCATTCCCTGGCAGATGGGGCTGCTTGCCAAGCTGCTGCGCATCCTCCCCAACGCCGTCTTCGACGCCGTCATCGCCGGGCGCGGAGAAAAGCCGCGCGCCAAGGATCTCGGCGCGTAGACCGGGGGCTTACTCATGCCGTCCGCAGCCCGGGCCCGGAGCAGCCGGCTGCCGGGCCTCGCCGAGCAGCCCCAGCTTGATGAGGCGGCTGCGCATCGTGTTGGGATTCATGCCCGCCAGACGCGCGGCGCCGTGCGCGCCCGAAATGCGCCCCTCGGTCAGATCGAGCAGCCTGCTGAAGTACTGCCGCTGCATCGTCTCGAAATCCACGGCCTCAAGGCAGGAGGCCGCCGGCGGCCGCGCCTGCGCCTGCGCCTGCGCTTCACCCTCCGGCGCAGGCGGCGCAGCCTTGATTCGAGCCGCGCCGGCAGCAGCGTCCGGGGCGGCCCCCTGGGAGCCGTCATCGAGCACAAGCCGCACGCCGTGCGCCGAGCCCTGGGCGCTGAGCCCCGAGCGGATCACGGCGTTTCTGAGCTCGCGCACATTGCCCGGCCAGCGCCAGGCGCGCGCATCGGCCAGCAGCGCCGGCACGAAGTTCTCGGGCAGCGGCACGTGAAAGCGCTCCTTGACCTCCTGGGCAAACAGCGCGATCAGCGGCTCGAGATCCTCCGGGCGCTCCCGCAGCGGAGGAATGTGCAGCCGCAGCACGTTGAGGCGGTAGTACAGATCGAGTCGAAAGAGCTTCTTGTCGACCAGCTCCGAAAGACTGCGGTTGGTGGCCGAGATGATGCGCACGTTGATCGGAATCTCCACCGTGCCGCCCACGCGTCGAATGGCCTGGTTCTGCAGCACGTGCAGCAGCTTGCCCTGCATGGCAAGCGGCAGCTCGCCGATTTCATCAAGAAAGATCGTCCCGCCGTCGGCCTCCTCAAAAAGGCCCCGGCGCATGCGCCGCGCGTCGGTAAAGGCGCCCGCCTCATAGCCGAAGAGCTCGGCCTCGATGAGCGCCTCGGGGATCGCCGCGCAGTTGACGCGCACAAAGGGCCGCATGGCGCGCGAGGACATGTTGTGAATCGCGGTGGCAAGCACCTCCTTGCCGGTGCCCGACTCGCCCGTGATGAGCACCGGCACCGGGTAGCCCGCCGCCTGCTTGATGAGCGGGGCGAGCATCCGCATGGAGGGCGAGCGGCGCACGAGCTCGGCCAGAGGCGAGCTCTTGGCCAGGGCAAGCGTCTGCATCAGCTCCCTGTTGATGCTCTCAATCCTGCGGCTGCGCCGGTCCAGCCGGATGCCCAGCGCAAAGCCCACCTGCAACGACAGCAGCGTCCGAAGCCAGGACACGGCCCGCGCCTCCCGGTCATGGAATGCCCCGGGTCTCGTGCTGTAGAAGCACACGACGCCGAGGTGGCGCTCCTCAATCTGCAGCGAGATCAGAATGAAGCTGCGGATGCCTGCAATGACCTTTCCGGCTGCCGTGCGCGTAAAGGGATCCTGCGCGATGTCCTCAACCACCGTGACGCCGTCCGGGTGCGTCGCCGGCAGCGGCCGCACCCCCGCGGGAACGGCCGCGACGTCGCTGAGCTCCCGGGCGTCCCGGCGCGTGGCATGCGCAAGAAACCACACCTCGGAGGTCTCGGCAACAAACGTATTGGCAAAGACCCCCTCGGCCGGGAATTCGTCTCCGAGGGCCGCCAGCCCCTTTTGCAGCGCCTGCGGCAGCAAGAGCGTGCTTGAAAACGCCGACGCCACGGCCCACCGATCCACCCAGACCATCCCTTCCCTCCTTTTTCCCAACCGCGCAAAGTCCCTGCAATTTACGAAATATCGAAAAGCTCCCGACCAGAGAAAAAATAACGATATTTCGCCAATTTTTCACGAAATATCGTGTTTCTGTTTTCGTACAACCCGGCACAGCCTCTTCAAAAGGGCCGGCGCGCCCGCCTGCGCAGTCTGAAGCATTTCTTAACCAGATGGGTTTTTATTCGTTTTTTGAATTCTGGCACGCATTTTGCATCCTGAAAAGAAACCTCGCCTCAATGGCGAGGGCCGGCCTGCGCCGGAGAAACCCAGCACACCCCTTTGGAGTTCAGATACATGACACAGACCATCTCGCGCCGCCACCTTCTTGCCGCCGGCGCAGCGAGCGCCGTTGCAGGCGCCGCGGGCACCGCCTCCGCCGCCCAGGGTAAGCCGAAGTTTGACAAGATTGTCGACATCATCGTCGTCGGCTCGGGCTTTGCCGGCCTTGCCGCCGCACTCGAGGCGCGTCTTGGCGGCGCCGAGGTGATGCTCCTTGAAAAGATGCCCGCCTTCGGCGGCAACTCCGCCATCAACGGCGGCGCCTTCTCTGTGGCCGGAAGCCCCCTGCAGAAGAAGTTCGGCATCAAGGACTCGCCCGAGCAGATGCTCGCCGACATGATCCGCTCCGGCCGCGGCCTCTCGCACGTCGACCTGCTCAAGATGGTGGTCAACGGATCGCTGCCGGCCTACGAGTTCACGCTGCGACACGGCGTCAAGTACAAGGACTTCGTACAGCACTTCGGCGGCCACTCCGTGCCGCGCACGCTGCAGACGGTCGAGAGCACCGGCGGCGGCATCACCCGGCCGCTGACGGAGTCCTGCCGCAAGCACGGCGTCGACCTGCACCTGCGCGCCAAGATGGAGGACTTCGTGCGCGACGAATCCGGCCGCGTGATCGGCCTCGTTGTGCGCGAGCGCTATCTCTTCCCCAACGAGAAGTCGGGCGTTCTGCAGACCTACGGCGCGCGCCGCGGCGTGATCATGGCCACGGGCGGCTTCTCGCGCAACATCTGGTTCAGAAAGCAGCAGGATCCCAACCTCGACGAGCGTCTGGACTCGACCAACCATCCCGGCGCCACGGGCGAGGGCATGCTCAAGATGTTTGCCATCGGCGGCGCCCCCGTGCAGGTCGACCAGATCCAGCTCGGCCCCTGGAGCTCGCCCGACGAGCGCGGCTTCGGCCTTGTCTCGCAGTTCAACACCATCGCCGGCTTCCCCATGGGCATCATGGTTGACGTGCGCACCGGCAAGCGCTTCTGCAACGAGCTTGCCGACCGCAAGGAGCGCACCGACGCCATTCTCGGCCAGATGGAAAACGGCAAGCCCGTCTACCCCGTGTGCTTTACCGACAGCAAGGGCGTGGCCAAGGCCCAGACCCTCAAGAACGGCCTGAAGTACGGCGTCATCAAGCAGTTCAACACGATCGCCGAGCTCGCCCGCGCCTACGGCATCCCCGTCAAGGGACTCGAGGAGCAGGTCGCGCGCTGGAACCAGATGGTGCGCAGCAAGAAGGACACCGATTACCACCGCGCGCTCGACCTGGCCATCGTGCTCGACAAGCCGCCGTTTTACGCCGCGCGCGTCTGGCCCAAGGTGCACTACTGCATGGGCGGCGTGGGCATCACGCCCAGAGCCGAGGTCTATGACGTCATGGGCAGGGTGATCCCCGGTCTTTACGCCTGCGGCGAAGTCACCGGCGGCACCCACGGCGCGAGCCGTCTCGGCGGGTGCGCGATTGCCGACGGCCTCGTGATGGGCCGCGTCGCTGCCGACAACTGCCTCAAGAACAAGCCCGTGACGCTCTAAGCGGTTCGCCTCGAGACTTTGAAAAGGACGTACGAAAAATGATGAACCCCAAGCACCTCTTTGCTCTTTTCGGTCTTTGCGGCGTTCTTGCCGCGGCCGCGCTGCCGGCCGGCGCCGCAGGACTGCAGATGTCCAAGCACCACGCCGCCGTCATCAAGGACTGCGCGGTGTGCCACACGCAGGACAACGCCGTTGCCGGCAATGCCTTCGTCGTGCCCGACGACAAGGTCTGCATGAGCTGCCACGGCAGCTACGAAGCGCTTGCCAAGAAGACCGAGAATCTCTCCGAACCCAACCCGCACCGCTCGCACCACTACGGCACGGGACTGTCCTGCACGGCCTGCCACGCCGAGCACAGCCAGCCCAGGGCCTACTGCAACGAGTGCCACGAGTTCAAGTACACGATGCCCTGATTTTTTCAAGCTGCGGGCATAAAGGGCCCCCTGCAGAGGCCGGTTCCCGGGGCCTCTGCAGCCGGCACCCTTGAGCCCGCGGCTCACAGTCAACGTCAATCAACTCACACCAGAGGAAGAAAAGCATGAACAAGTTTCTAAAGGTCACCGCCATGACTGCAGCCATGATTGCCTGCGGCTCGCTCAGCGCGGCCACGATCACGCTCGACGGCAAGAGCCTCACGATGGAGGATGCCTGGAAGATTGCCAACAACGAGGCTGACGTGGCCATCTCGCCCAAGGCGATGAAGCTGCTCGACGACAGCTACAAGCTCGTGATGGCCTCGGCCGCCGCCGGCCAGGCCGTCTACGGCCTCACCACGGGCGTGGGCCTCAACAAGGACCACAAGCTCTTTGACGCCAACGGCAAGCTCTCCGATGCCGTGATCAAGGCCTCGCGCGACTTCAACTACAACGCGCTGCGCTCGCACTCGGCCGGCGTGGGCAAGATGATGCCCACCAACCTCGCCCGTCTGTCGATGGTCGTGCGCCTGAACACGCTGCTCGACGGCAAGTCCGGCGCCCAGCCGCGCGTGGCCGAGCTCTACCGCGACATGCTCAACAAGGGCGTCACGCCGCTCATCCCCTCCGAGGGCTCGATCGGTGAGGCCGACATTCTGCTTGCCTCGCACGTCGGCGCCGTGATGATCGGCGAGTGGAAGGCCGAGGTGAAGGGCAAGGTCGTCGACGGCAAGACCGCCCTGAAGAACGCCGGCATCAAGCCGCTCGTTCCCGAGGGAAAGGATGCCCTCGCCATCCTGTCGAACAACTCGGTGGCCATGGCCTACGCCATTGACGCCGCGCGCAACGCCCGCCAGATCCTCAACGTCACGCCCGTCGTCTACGGCCTCTCGCTTGAGGGCCTCAACGGCAACGTCGCCCCGATCCTCCCGCAGACGGTCGGCGCCCGTCCCTTTGAAGGCCTCTCGCAGACCGCCGCTGACCTGCGCAGCGCCCTCAAGGGGTCCTATCTGTGGAAGGCCGACGACGCCCGTCCGCTGCAGGATCCGCTGTCCTACCGCGTGACCGTCTACGGCCTGTCTGAAGCCCGCCGCGCCCTGAAGGATCTCGACGCGCAGATCGCCGTGCAGATCAACAGCACCGACGACAACCCGGCCACGATTCTCAACGCCACCACCGAGTACAAGAACGAGTCGACGCAGGTTGCGAAGTACTTCGTCAAGGGCAACGGCGTTGAAGGCGCCATCATCCCCTCGGGCAACTTCAACCCGCTGCCCGTGGCGCTCGCCCTGCAGCGCACGGCCCTCGCCATGGCGCATCTGTCGCACTACTCGGTGCAGCGCACGATCCACCTGTCGTACGACCAGTTCACGGGCCTCACCCGCTTCCTGGCCGATCCCTCCAACAAGGGCCATGCGTTCGGCGCCATCCAGAAGTCCTTCATGGGCCTGCACGTCGACAACATGGCGCTCGCCCAGCCCGTGAGCCTCTACGGCATGCCGGTGGCCGGTGAAATCGAGGACACCTTCACCAACATCCTGCAGGCCGCCAAGCGTCTCGACCAGATCGATGAGAACCTCTTCCAGATCTACAGCGTCGAGCTGCTGCACTCGGCCCAGGCCGTCGATCTGCGCCGCATGCTCAAGAACAAGGACCTGAAGCTCTCCGAGAAGACCGACGCGCTCTACAAGAGTTACCGCAAGCTCGTGCCGTACGTGAAGGCTGACCGCATCTTCACGGACAACCTCGCCGACGGCACCAAGCTGCTCAAGGGCTACAAGGCCTACTAAAAGACCGACTTTCTCCTCCTCGCCGCAACAGCCGCAGTTTCGACGGGTCCCCTCGGGTCCGGAAACTGCGGCTCGAGCGGTTTCAAAAACCGCACGATAAAAGAGGCGCGTCCAGGCCCCGTCGTGCCCATTGCAAAAAAACAAGGAAGACTTTCATGTTCAAGAAGACTCTGGCTGCGGCTGCAGTGTTCTGCACCCTGGGAACGATCTCGGCGGCCGCCTCCGCCGTCGACCTGCAGCTCTACGGCGTTGTCGACACGGGCTTTACCTACACCCACGGCAACGACCTTGACATCGACCGCCTTGAAATGAGCACCGGCAACTACGCCGGCTCGCGCTTCGGCCTGCGCGGCGGCGAAGACCTCGGCAACGGCGTTCGCCTCAACTTCATCCTGGAAAACGGCTTTCAGTCCGATA
>CALXQK010000013.1 GCA_944390745.1 uncultured Duodenibacillus sp.
AAGCGATGGCACGAGTGTGTCAAGTCACCGGCAAGGCGCCGATGGTCGGCCATCAAGTCTCGCACGCGAACAACAAGACCAAGCGTCGTTTCATGCCGAACCTGCAGTATCGTCGTTTCTGGGTCGAGAGTGAAAACCGTTGGGTCCGCCTGCGTTTGACAACGGCCGGTCTGCGTACTGTCGACAAGGTTGGTATCGATGCGGTTCTCGCGGATCTTCGCGCCCGCGGCGAAATCTAATTGAGGAGATTGAACCATGGCAAAGGGTGCACGCGAAATCATCAAGATGGAGTCCACGGCCGGTACCGGCTACTTCGTGACCACCACGAAGAACAAGAAGAACTCCACGGGCAAGCTTGAGCGCAACATGTTTGATCCGGTTGCCCGCAAGCACGTCCTTTTCAAGGAAGTGAAGCTGCGCTAATTCAGGCGCACGCCGCCTTGAACGGCTTGTCGAGGACCTCCGGCAGCTGCGGACGGTCCCCAATCGCAGGGAGAAGACTGATGCGTCTGAATCCCGATTTACAAGAACTGGTGCAGTCGAAAGACTTCACCAGTTTTTGTTTGTCCGCACGGTTTTCTCCGGCGCAGGGCGCCGCACGGTGCAAAATACGCCTCGCGCCGGCCCGGCGAGGCCGGACGGCGCCTTTTCAACGGCAAAACAAAGTAAGGGAGACGGCGCGCCTTCCCGCGGCCAATGGCCGGGGGTGCGGCACGCCCGACCGTGATGAAAAAACCCAAGCATGAAAGCGCCACGCCGGCCACCGACTGGCTCAAGGCGCACGACGTCGCATTCATCGAGCACTCCTACGCCTATGTTGAGCACGGCGGCACGGCGCGCGCGAGCGCCGAGCTCGGCGTGGATCACCACACGGTGGTGAAGACGCTCATCATGGAGGATGAGAACGCCAGGCCGCTCGTCATTCTCATGTGCGGCGACCGCGAGGTCTCCACCAAGAACCTCGCGCGCCAGACGGGCCGCAAGTCGATTGCGCCCTGCAAGCCCGAGCAGGCCCAGCGCAACTCGGGCTACATGGTGGGCGGCACGAGTCCCTTCGGCACCCGCAAGAAGATGCCCGTGTACGTCGAGCGCGAGATTCTCTCGATGCCGCGCATCTTCATCAACGGCGGCCGCCGCGGGTTTCTCGTGGAAATTGCCGGAAGCGTGCTCGCTGACAAGCTCGGCGCCGTTCCCGTGGAGGTGGCGATCTAGGCCGCGCGCCTGGGCTTTCGAGCACCCGGGCTCAAGTATCATGAGGGCAGGTTCTGCTCCCCGCCCCCTTTTTGCGGCGCAACTCTTTTTTTTTCTGAACACCCCGTGAGTCTTCCCTTTGAACTGCTCGTGGCGCTGCGCTACACGCGCGCCGGCCGCCGGGGCCGCCGCAAGGACGGCTTCATGAGCTTTATTTCCGGCATGTCGGTCGCCTCGATTGCCCTGGGCGTCATGGCGCTCATCGTCGTGCTCTCGGTGATGAACGGCTTTCAAAAGGAGGTGCGCGACCGCATGCTCTCGGTGCTCTCGCACGTCGAGGTGGTCAACCTCGCAGGCCCCGTGGACCGCTGGGCCGAGCGCACCGAGGCCATCCGCGCCGCCGATCCCGAGGTCCTTGCCGGCGCCCCCTTCATTTCCGGGCAGGCGCTGCTTTCCACCGGCCGCACCGTGCGCGGCGCCATGATCCGCGGCATTGATCCCGCGGCCGAGCCGCAGGTGAGCGATCTTGCGCAGGCCGTGCGCCTTGGCAGCATCACGGACCTCAAGCCCGGGAAGTTCCAGATCATTCTGGGCGAGGATCTCGCCCGCGCCCTCGGCGCGCTGCCCGGCGACAAGGTCACGATGATCGTTCCCAAGGGCAACATGACGCCCGCGGGCTTTGTGCCGCGCATGAAGCAGATGACCGTGGCCGCGGTCGTGCACTCCGGACACTATGAGTTCGACAGCACGCTGGCGCTCATGCACGTCGACGATGCGGCGGTGCTCTACCGCACGGCCGGCCCCACGGGAATCCGGCTCAAGATCGCCGACCTCTACGACGCCCCGAAGGTGGCCGCGCGCATCGGCTCGGCGCTTCCGGCCGGGTGGTACGCCACCGACTGGACGATGCAGAACCGCACCTGGTTTGCCGCCGTGCAGGTCGAAAAGCGCATGATGGCGATCATTCTCTTTCTGATTGTGCTTGTGGGCGCCTTCGGGCTCATCTCCACCCTGGTGATGACGGTCACCGAAAAGCAGTCCGACATCGCCATCTTGCGCACGCTCGGAGCCTCGGCCCGGTCCATCGAGGTCATCTTCCTCGTGCAGGGCGCCATCGTGGGGTTTGTGGGCGTGGCCTGCGGTGTGGGGCTCGGGCTTGCGATCGCCTGCAACCTCGACGTGATCGTGCCCGCCATCGAGTCGATGCTCGGCGTGCAGTTCCTGCCCAAGGAAATCTACTTCATCAGCTCAATGCCCTCCGACCCGCGGGCCTCGGACATCATTCCCATCGCGTGCCTGAGCTTTCTCATGAGCCTTGCGGCCACCATCTATCCCTCGTGGCGCGCGGCGCGCATTCATCCCGCGGAGGCGCTGCGCTATGAATAGCCCCCTGACCAATTCCGGCGCGGCCATCAGCGCGCGCGGCATCGAGCGGCGCTTCACCGACGGCTCCGAAGCGCCGGTGCCGGTTCTCAACGGCGTCACCTTCGAGGTCGCCCGCGGCGAGATCGTCGCAGTGGCCGGCAGCTCCGGCTCGGGCAAGTCCACCCTGCTTCAGATTCTGGGCGGGCTGGACGTCTGCGACGCGGGATCGGTCTGCATTGCCGGGCACGAGCTCGGAAAGCTCACGGAAAAGGAGCTCTGCCGGCTCAGAAACAAGCTTCTGGGCTTTGTCTACCAGTTTCACCACCTGTTGCCGGAATTCTCGGCACTTGACAACGCCGCCATGCCGCTTCTGATCGGCCGCACGCCCCAGGCCGAGGCCCATGCCCGCGCCCGGGAGGCGCTCGAGGCGCTCGGACTCGGCCACCGGCTCGGCCACCTTCCGAGCCAGCTGTCGGGCGGCGAGCGCCAGCGCACGGCCATCGCGCGCGCCATGGTCACCAATCCCGCCTGCATTCTGGCCGACGAGCCCACCGGGAACCTTGACCAGGACACGGCGGGCGAAGTCTTTGACGCGCTTGTTCAAAGCGCCCGCAACCGCGGCTGCGCCGTGCTGATCGTCACGCACGACCCGCAGCTTGCCGCGCGCTGCGACCGCATCCTGCGTCTTTCGGAAGGGCGCATCCACGAGAGCGCCTGAGGGCCCCTTGACGCCATGGCTGGCAAGCTCGAGTACTTCGACACGCACTGTCATCTGGCCGAGCCCGCCCTTGCCGCGGACCTCGCCGCGAGCCTGCAGCGCGCACGCGCCGCGGGCCTTGCGCATGCCCTTGTGTGCAGCACACATCCGGCCCAGTACCCCGCGGTCTGCGCGCTGTGCGCGCGCGAGCGCCTGTCTGCGGCGCTCGGCGCCTTTGACCTTGCGGGCGACTTTGCGCGCGCCCCCGAGGCGACTCTGGCCGAGCTTGAGGCGGCGCTTGACCGCGGGCCGCTGCCGGCCGCCCTGGGCGAGGTGGGAATCGACCGCAGGCACCTTGAGGCGGGCCTGGGGCGTGCGGCCGAAATCGTTTTTGAAGGCGTCGTTGCGATGGCCGTGCAGCACGACCTTCCGCTGTCCGTGCACGGGCGCGGGGCGCTGCCGCTTGCGGCTGCCGTTCTCAGGCGCCAGCCCGCGCGCTCGGCGCTGCGAGGGGTCATACACGCCTTCAACGGTTCGCTTGAGCAGGCGCGCATCTTTCTTGCGCTCGGCTTCAAGCTCGGCTTCGGCACCGTGCTTCTCAACCCCGCGGCGCGGCGCATTGCGGCCGTGCTACGCGCGCTCGGCCCCGACGACTATGTGCTTGAAACCGACGCCCCCTTCATGCCGTCAGCCGCGGCCCGAAGCCGCAGCCCCGCGCGCACCGAGCCCGCCGACATCGCGCTTGTGGCGCAGGCCGCCGCAGCCATCCGCGGCGAGCCCCTTGAAAAGACGGCCTGCGATGCAGCAAAAAACGCCGCCCGGCTGTTTCTGCACCCGTCTGCGGCCTCACCCTAGGCAAGGCCCGCGCCGAAAAAAAATAGCCCGGGGCGCCTTTCGAAGTTGCCCGGAATGGGCGACAATGCACGGATGGGCGCGCTGCCGTCCCTGACGGACTGTCCCCTCAGGCGCCGGCGCGCACAGCCCCTGCTTTCCAGCTCCCTTGATTTTTTCCTGTCCCGACTCTTTTGACCGGAGCACGCTCCTCATGCAAAACCAAACCAACTTCGTTGTCGTCGCCGTCATCGGCATGGACCAGCCCGGCGTCATCGCCTGCGTCTCGGCCGTCATGACGCGGCTTGGCTGCAACATCGTGGAAATGACGCAGTCCACGCTGCACGGGCAGTTTGCCGGCATCTACCTTGTGGCCAAGCCCGAGGCGCTCACCAATGAAAAGCTCAACGCCGAAATCGAAAGGGCGGTGAGCGCCAAGCGCATGAAGCTCACCATCGTCACGCGCGACTTTGAAAAGCACCCCGAGGACAGCGGTGCGGGCGAACCCTTCGTGATCAGCGTCTACGGGCCCGACCGAAACGACATCGTGGGCACCTTCGCGCACATCTTCGGCGAGCACCGCATCAACATCGAGGCGCTGCGCGCCTTCCCCATGGGCAACGGCGCCTCCATGCAGGTCTTTGAAGTGACGATCCCCGAGGAGCTCGACACCCGCAGCCTGCACCGCGTGATGATCGAGCGCGCCCGCGCCATGGGACTCAACCTCACCATGCAGCACCGCGACATCTTTGAGGCCATCCACCGCGTGGAGATCGTCTAGCCGCGCCCGCCGTCCCCCGACACCCGTTTTCCAAATTTTTCCGGAGTTCATCCCGACATGCTTACCGATCGCGAGGTTCTCTCAACCATCAACATGCTGCGCAGCGAGCACCTCGACGTGCGCACCGTCACGCTCGGCATCAACCTTTTTGACTGCGCCAGCCACGACTTCGACGTCTTTGAGGTCAAGGTGCGCAGCAAGATCACCCGCTACGCCCGGCGCCTTGTGGAGACGTGCGACGCCGTGGGCGACCGCTACGGCATTCCCGTGGTCAACAAGCGCATTGCGGTGAGCCCCATCGGCACCGTGGGCGCCTCGTTCACCCGCGAGCAGATGGTGCGCGCCTGCCGCATCCTCGACGACTGCGCCAAGGAGGTGGGGGTCGACTTCATCGGCGGCTTCGGCGCGCTCGTTGAAAAGGGCATCACCCCGGGCGAGCGCAACCTCATCGAGGCGCTGCCCGAGGCGCTCGCCACCACCGACCGGATCTGCTCGTCGATCAACGTGGGCTCCACCAAGAGCGGCATCAACATGGACGCCGTGAGCCTGATGGGCCGCACCATCCGCGACGTTGCCCAGGCAACGGCCGACCGCGACGGTCTGGGCTGCGCCAAGCTCGTCGTCTTCTGCAACATCCCCCAGGACGTTCCCTTCATGGCCGGCGCCTATCTTGGCGTGGGCGAGCCCGACGTGGTGATCGACGTGGGCGTCTCGGGCCCGGGCGTGGTCAACAAGGCCCTGCAGCGCGCCATCAGCGAGGCCGGCCGCAAGCTCACGCTGAGCGAAATTGCCGACATCATCAAGCACACCGCCTACAAGGTCACCCGCGTGGGCGAACTGATCGGCCGCGGCGTGGCGCGCCGCATGAACATTCCCTTCGGCGTGGCCGACCTGTCGCTTGCGCCCACGCCCGCCGTGGGCGACAGCGTGGGCGAGATCTTCCAGACGCTGGGCCTGAGCTCCATCGGCGCCCCTGGGTCGACGGCCATTCTCGCCATGCTCAACGACGCCGTGAAAAAGGGCGGCGTCTTTGCCTCGGGAAATGTCGGCGGACTTTCAGGCGCCTTCATCCCGGTCAGCGAGGACAGCTCCATCGAGGCCGCCGCCCGCAACGGGCAGCTCACGCTTGAGAAGCTCGAGGCAATGACGTGCGTGTGCTCGGTGGGACTTGACATGATCGCCATCCCGGGCGACACGCCCGCTGAGACGATCGCCGCGATGATTGCCGACGAGAGCGCCATCGGCATGATCAACGGCAAGACCACGGCGGTGCGCGTCATCCCCGTTCCGGGCAAGACCGTGGGCGACATGGCGGTCTTCGGAGGACTTCTGGGCGAGGCCTCCATCATCCGCGTCCCCGTGGGCGACTCCAAGAGCTTCATCGACTTCGGCGGCCGCATCCCCGCGCCGATTCACAGCCTTCGCAACTGATGCGCCCTGCGGGTGCGCCGCAGGGCGCATCCGCCGGCAGAAGCCGCGGCGATCCCTCGAAAAAAAAGGAGGGCGCCGCGGCTTTTTTGTCCCCGCCTGCGGCGCCTCCGAGAAATCCTTGCAATCGATGCAGCGCCTTTCGCAGTGAACTGCGCTAACATGAAATCAAGCCCCCGGAGCGTTGTTCAGGGCCGCCGGCCCGCACCCGGGGAAAAGAGCATGGTACTTAAGCGCCCTGCGCAAAAAAATACACTTTCACGGGGAGAAATATATGAAGATTCTCGTTCCCATCGACGGCAGCTCCTTTAGCGAAAACTCGCTTGCGTTCGTCGCCTCGCGCACGTCGCTTCTGGGTCACTCACCAGAGATTGAACTGCTCGTCGTGCTCGATCCGCTTCCGGCGCGCGCCGCCCGCCTGGTGGGCAAGGACGCGCTGATGCGCTACTACGAGGAGGAGGCCGAGAAGGTCTTTGCTCCCGCCCGGGAGTTTCTCAACAGCCACCACGTGCACGTCAACGAGGCCTTCATCGTTGGCGATCCGGCCGAGAAGATCTCCGAGGAGGCGCAGCGCCTTGACGTCGATCTGATCATCATGGGCTCGCGCGGCCGCACGGCGCTTGCCGGGCTTTTCCTCGGCTCGGTCACCAACGGCGTGCTCGCGCGCACCAAGCACCCGATTCTGATTGTTCGCGGCAAGCACGCTCCCGAGCGCGACGGCATGCGCGTGGGCGTGTGCGTCGACGGCTCGAAGTACGGCTCGGCCGCCGTGAAGTACGCCATCCGCAACGGCGACCTGTTCGGCACCGACGCCGAGTTCTTCCTCATCAACGTCACGAGCGACTACTCGGGCACGGTGATGCCCGACATGGCCGGCATGGCGCTTCCGGCGCTGTCCGAGGCCGAGGTGATCGAACTGCAGAAAAAGGAGTTCGCCGAGGCCGTCGACCCGATTCGTCCGATGCTTGCCAAGGCGGGCATTGCGCCCAAGGAGGTGTGCCTCGTGGGCAACCCGGGCGACGAAATCGCCGCCTTTGCCAAGAAAAAGAAGCTCGACCTGATCGTCATGGGCAGCCATGGCTACGGCCGCTTCAAGTCGGCTGTGATGGGCTCGACCGCCACGCGCATCGCCGCGCAGGGCGACGTGCCGCTGCTGCTCATCCGCCGGTAATCCGCATTTTCCCTTCGCTGCTTTTCTGCCAAAGCGCGAACCTCCCCGGCCGGAAGGCTCCCGCGTCGCCTGACGCAAGGGAGCTTTCCCCGGAGAGCCGGGACCGTCTCTTCTGCAGGGACGGCCGGCTTTTCCTGGCCGGCGACGGAACTTGAGCCGCCTTGCGGGGCGGCTTTTTTTGTCTGCAGGCAGGGCCGGGCGGTGCGCCGCGCCGCCCGTTTCCCACCCGCGGCGGGCGCGGCCTAGCGCCAGTCGAAGTACTCCCTGCGGATGTCGGCCGTGCGGCCTCCCGCCTTCACATAGGCCTCCTCAACCGAGCGCGACAGGCCTGCGCCCGCGCACATTGCCAGCGCCCCGGGCATCAGGCCCGAAAAGAGCCGGCCCGGATCAAGGCGCCCCTTGCTCGACTCATACACCTCAAGGGTCACGCCCGCGGCCTGCGCAAGATCCCGCACCCGCCTGTAGAGCGGCTCGCTCTCCCGGGAGCGGATGCACCACACCAGCCGGATGGCGCCGTGGGTGTTGCGCGCGGCATCCTTGAGCCAGGCGCAAAACGGCGCGATGCCCACGCCCCCGGCCACCCAGAGCTGGTTGGCCGCCTTGTAGTCGGGCCGAAAGCTCCCCCAGGGCCCCTCGACCCAGATCTTGTCGCCGGCGGCAAGCTGCGGCATGGTCTCGCGGGTGAAGTCCCCGAGCCCCTTGACGGCAAAGCTCACCGTTGCATCGTCATGAATCTCCGCCGCCGAGAAGGGGTGCTTTTCATGACCGGGAAGGCGCAGGAAGGCAAACTCGCCCGCGGCGATCGCCAGAGGCCTTTCAGGCCGCACGGTCACCAGCGTGAGATCCTGGTCGTGAACCACGCTCTCGACCACGGCGCGGGTCGTTTTTTCCCTTCCCGGCCCGCGCACCAGAAGCACCAGCGAATACCAGCACCCCACGACCGTGATCAGGATGTTGAGAAGGCCGAAGGGCGTGAGGTAGTCCTCGGCGTCCATCAGGCGGATCGAATGCGCGGCAACGGCAAGAAAGATGATTGAAAAGAGCCGGTGCGTGGTGAGCCAGCGGTGGTAGCGCAGCGCCGAGACGAAGGTCACGACAAGAAGGACGGCCCCGAGAATCGTCGCCCATTCAGCCGTCGTGTTGGAAAAGCCGCGCAGCCACGACCAGAAGGCGTCAAAGCCCTCAAGGTTGGGATTGGCCGCAGGCCTCGGGGCGCTTTCAAGGGTCATCAGGCCCAGCGCGGGCTGCATCAGGGTCTTCGTGAAGTAGTGCACGGCGGTGAGCACGCCCGCCCAGATGCCGATCACCTTGTGCCAGCGGTACAGGGCGTCCAGCGGCGTTCCCGTCACGCGCTCAAGCCACGCAGGGCGCGCGGCGATGACGATGGCCATCGCCATGAAGCCCCAGGCGAGCACGCCGTTGATGTAGAACGCCTCGTGCACGACGGCGCGCGTATTCATGGCAACCGGGTACACCCAGAGATTGAGCCCCCACAGGGCGAGGGTGACGAGGACAAATCCGTAGACAATTCTTTTCATTTCGCTCTCCTGTCTGCGGCGCCCTGCCTGTTGTCGGAGTTTTTTTGAAGCAGCGGCGCCCCGAGACGCAATTTACAGGCGCGTCCGCGGCGCTTTCTCAAGTTTTGTAAAGATCCGTCCGAACTTTACATACCTTTGCAGTGTCTCCCGAAGGCGACTTTTCCTGAGGCGGGCGCAAAAAAGCCGCAGGCTGCGGGAACCTGCGGCTTTTGCGGCCCGTAAGCGGGCGAAGGCCTCCCGAACGGGCGCCGCGATCCGAAGCGATCCGGGGCGCGGCGCCGGGCGGGGGCATTCAGCGCAAGCTAGGCGTTGTCTCCTTCATCGAAGGGTTCGGTACCGAACTCGCCTTCCATGCGCGTCACGGCCAGGGCGGTGGTCGAGTCGCCGACCACGTTGATGGACGTACGGATCATGTCGAGAACACGGTCGACGCCGGCGATCAGGGCGATCACCTCAAGCGGGATGCCGATCTGCGTGAAGACGAGGGTCGACATGATGAGGCCGGCACCCGGAACGCCTGCCGTACCGATGGCGGCAAGCACGCCGGTGAGAACCACAATCACCTGATCCTGCAAGGAGAGGTCAAGACCGTAGATCTGCGCGGCAAACACGGCGCACACGCCCATGTAGACGGCCGTACCGTTCATGTTGATCGTGTTGCCCAGCGGCACCGCGAAGCTCGCGATGGCGTTGGTGGCGCCGAGGCGGCGGGCGGCCACGAGGTTGGCAGCCATGGCGGCGGCCGACGAGCAGGTCGTGAAGGCGATCAGCCAGGGCTCAAAGATGCCCTTGAAGTAGGTCGACAGCGGGATGCGGATCCAGAACTTCACCCACGGGATGTAGATGATGATGATCAGCAGCGCGGTGGCGATGAACGACGACAGGATGAGCTTGCCCAGGGGAAGCAGAACCGCCAGACCATGCTGCGAGACGACGGCGGCCATCAAGCCGAACACGCCGATCGGAGCGTAGTGCATCACGATGTTCGTCATGCGGATCATGATCTGACCCATCACGTCGAAGAAGTCATAGATGTACTTGCCCTTCTCGCCCATCATGTTCAGGCAGAAGCCGAACATCACGGCAAAGAAGATGATCTGCAGAATCGAACCCTTGGCAAAGGCTTCCATCGGGTTGATCGGGACGATCTCAAGCAGCGTGGTGACAAAGCTCGGGGCATTCACCTGCGCGGCCTTCAGACCTTCGGTCGAGAGCGTCACGCCCACGCCCGGTTCGATCAGGTTGGCGATCAGCAGGCCCATGATCACGGACACGGCCGAGGTGAGCATGAAGATCACAAGCGTCTTGATGGCGACGCGGCCGAGCTTGCTGACGTCTGAAATTCCAGCGGCGCCGGCAACGAGCGTTGCAAACACCAGGGGCACGACCACCATGCGGATCAAGCGGATGAACAAGTCGCCCAAGGGCTTGAGCCAGGTCTGTGCAAAGTCCGCACTGACAAACGCGCCGACGACCACGCCGAGAATCAAGCCGGCGAGCATCTGCATCGGCAAACCCCATACGGAGGATTTCTTTTCTGCCATTGCACTTCTCCTTTTTTGCTATGTATTGTCTCGAGTGCTGGGCCCGGACTTCCACACGAGCGTGCGTGTCTTGAAAGCCACATCAACTCGGCCGGTACTTCTGCAACAAGCTCCTGCAACAAGTTGTTGCTGTACGCTTCAAATTTAGTCCGACAAGATGCCCGAAACAGGGCGAACAAACCCCTAGGGTTTTGAGAATAGTCAAGGAAAAAACAAATGTAAAGCAGGGTACAAATCATTGATTTCTCTGCGTTTTTCTGAATTTTCTCCACCCCGCGGAGAAAAATTTCTCCGCTCGGACAATCCTTCAGTTCCTTGCGTTATCTCAAAGTTTTTCCAGCCATCCGGCCCGTCCCGGCGCAGCGGGCGCCCCGTGGCGTCGCCGCAGAAGACAAAACGCCAGAGAATCAACGCCCTTTCGCGCTATCGCGAAGCAAAAATGACACGCTTTATCCTAGTGAAAATCACTAGGTATTTTGTACTACCTTTTGAGGGCGACTTCCGCGGGGTCCCGGCTGCATCTCCGGCCGGCTCCCGCCGCCAGCGCCCTGAAGCCGTCCAAACGGCCCGCAAGCTATAATGAGTCGATTTAGGCGCGGCAGGCTCCTGCAGCCTCTCGGAAAGCGCTTCCCCGCGCCCGGACAACAGACTTCAGACGCATCCATTCAGCTCACCAGGGGGGAAACCTTGAGTCACATCATCAACGACGCGCGCCCGCAGGCTGCGCTCGTGCTCGCAGACGGGGAAGTTTTCTTGGGCCGCAGCATCGGGGCCGCCGGCATGGTGACCGCCGAAGTGGTGTTCAACACCGCCATGACGGGCTATCAGGAGATTCTGACCGACCCGAGCTACACCGGACAGATCGTCACCCTCACCTACCCGCACATCGGCAACACGGGCGTCAACGACGAGGACGTCGAGAGCGGCCGTGTGGCCGCCGCGGGCCTCATCATCCGCTGCGAGAGCCTCACGGCAAGCAGCTTTCGCGCCAAGGGCACGCTCTCGGAGTATCTGCGCGGCGCCGGCGTCGCCGGTCTGTGCGAGATCGACACCCGCAGGCTCACCCGGGTGCTGCGCACCAAGGGCGCGCAGCCGGGCACCATCGTGACCGCCGCGGCCGCCGACGGGCGGCTCACCGACGAGGAGCTTAAGCGCGCACGCGCCGCCGCCGGCAGCTGGGGCTCGATGGTCGGGCGCGACCTCGCGCGCGAGGTCACCTGCAGCAAGCCCTACCACTGGACGGGCGGCACCTGGACGCTCAGGGGCGCCGACGGCGAACCCGGCTTCAAGCCCTCGGCCGAGCCGCGCTTCAAGGTCGTCGCCTACGACTTCGGCATCAAGCGCAACATCCTGCGGCTCATGGCCGACCGCGGCATCGACGTCACCGTGGTGCCCGCGCAGACGCCCGTCTCCGAGGTGCTTGCCATGAATCCGGACGGCGTCTTTCTGTCCAACGGCCCGGGCGATCCCGAGCCCTGCACCTACGCCATCGAGGCCGCCCGCACGTGTCTTGAAAAGAAGATTCCCCTGTTCGGCATCTGCCTCGGGCACCAGATCATGGGCCTCGCCTCGGGCGCGAAGACCGTCAAGATGAAGTTTGGCCACCACGGCGCCAACCATCCGGTTGTGGACGTCGAGACCGGGCGCGTCTTCATCACGAGCCAGAACCACGGCTTTGCCGTGGACGCGCAGACGCTGCCCGAGGGCGTCAAGCCCGCCTACAGGAGCCTGTTTGACGGGTCGCTGCAGGGGCTGCGCTTTTCCAACGCCCCGGCGATGAGCTTTCAGGGCCACCCCGAGGCAAGCCCCGGCCCCCATGACATCGAGTGCCTCTTCGACGAGTTTGCCGCGCTGCTTGAAAAGAACCGCCGCGGCGCCGCGGCCTGAGCCGCAGCCTCGCCGACAGCCGCTTTGAAAGATTCCGGATGCAGACATGATGCCTGAACAAACCGCCCGAACCGCCGTCTCCAGAGTTCTCAGCCAGTCCGAGGCCGTCTCGTGCGTGCGCGCGGCGCTTACCGACGCCAGAGACGCCCTTGAGGCGCTCATTGCCGACCAGGGGATGCTGCAAGTCATCGCCCGCGCCGCAGCGCTCATTGCGCAAAGCCAGAGGGCGGGCGGCGCCGTCTACTCCTGCGGCAACGGCGGCAGCCTGTGCGACGCGATGCACTTTGCCGAGGAAATGACCGGCCGCTACCGCATGGACCGGCGCGCGTACCGCGCCGCGGCCATCTCGGACGTCTCGCACATGGCCTGCGTCGGCAACGACTACGGCTACGGCCACGTCTTTTCGCGCTGGGTGGCCGGCATGGGCCGTCCGGGCGACGTGCTTCTGGCCATCACCACCTCCGGCACGAGCGGCAACATCATCGAGGCCGCCCGCGAGGCCCGCGCCCGCGGCATGAAGGTGATCGCGCTCACCGGCCGCGCGGGATCCCCCGTGACCGAGGCCGCCGACCTCAGCATCGTCACCCCGGCGGGCCGCTGGGCCGACCGCGTGCAGGAGCTGCACATCAAGGTGATCCACATTCTCATCGAACTCGTCGAGCGTGAGCTTGATCCGCAAAACTACGAGACAAAGTAAACAAAATGCCCAAGCGTACAGACATCAAAACCATCATGATCCTCGGCGCCGGCCCCATCGTCATCGGGCAGGCGTGCGAGTTTGACTACTCCGGCGCCCAGGCCTGCAAGGCGCTGCGCGAGGAGGGCTACCGGGTCGTGCTCGTCAATTCGAACCCGGCGACCATCATGACCGACCCGCACATGGCCGATGCGACCTACATCGAGCCCCTCAACTGGAAGGTGGTCGCGCGCATCATCGAAAAGGAGCGGCCCGATGCGATTCTGCCGACGATGGGCGGGCAGACGGCCCTGAACCTTGCCATGGAGCTTTCGCGCGAGGGCGTGCTTGAGAAGTACGGCGTGGAGCTCATCGGCGCAAGGCCCGACGTGATCGACAAGGCCGAGGACCGCCAGCGCTTCAAGCAGGCCATGGAGAAGATCGGCCTTGAGTCGGCCCGCAGCGGCATCGCCTACTCGATGGCCGAGGCGCTCGAGGTGCAGAAGCACGTGGGCTTCCCGGCCGTGATCCGTCCGTCCTTTACGCTCGGCGGCTCGGGCGGCGGCATTGCCTACAACATGCCCGAGTTCGTTGAAATCTGCGAGCGCGGCCTGGCCCTTTCGCCCACGCACGAGCTGCTCATCGAGGAGTCGCTTCTGGGCTGGAAGGAGTTCGAGATGGAGGTCGTGCGCGACAAGGCCGACAACTGCATCATCGTCTGCTCGATTGAAAACTTCGACCCCATGGGCATTCACACGGGCGACTCGATCACCGTGGCCCCGGCCCAGACGCTCACCGACCGCGAGTACCAGATTCTGCGCAACGCCTCGATTGCGGTGCTGCGTGAGATCGGCGTCGACACGGGCGGCTCGAACGTGCAGTTTGCGATCAACCCGAAGAACGGCCGTCTGATCGTGATTGAAATGAATCCGCGCGTGTCGCGCTCCTCGGCGCTTGCCTCCAAGGCAACGGGCTTTCCGATTGCCAAGATCGCCGCAAAGCTTGCCGTGGGCTACACGCTCGATGAGCTTGCCAACGACATCACCGGCGGCAAGACCCCGGCCTCGTTTGAGCCCACGATCGACTACGTGGTCACCAAGGTGCCGCGCTTTGCCTTTGAGAAGTTCCCGCAGGCCAACGACCGCCTCACCACGCAGATGAAGTCCGTGGGCGAGGTGATGGCCATCGGCTCGAACTTCCAGGAGTCGCTGCAGAAGGCCCTGCGCGGGCTTGAGACCGGCAAGGACGGCCTCACCCCGAAGACGACCGACCGCGAGGAGATCGTCCACGAGCTTTGCGAGGCCGGCCCCGAGCGCATCTTCTACGTGGCCGACGCCCTGCGCATCGGCATGAGCGTCAAGGAAATCCACGAGATGACCTCGATCGACCCGTGGTTCCTCGAGCAGATGCGCGAGCTGATCGACATCGAGGGGCGCGTCTCGGACTGCCGGCTCGAGGACGTCACGGCCGAGGAGATGCGCTGGCTCAAGCTCAAGGGCTTCAGCGACAAGCGCCTTGCGACGCTTTTCAAGGTTTCCGAGACCGACGTGCGCCGGCACCGCCAGGCGCTTGACGTGCACCCCGTCTACAAGCGCGTGGACACCTGCGCGGCCGAGTTTGAAACCCGCACGGCCTACATGTACTCGACCTATCAGCAGGAGTGCGAGGCCGCGCCCTCGGACAAGAAGAAGATCGTCGTTCTCGGCGGCGGCCCCAACCGCATCGGCCAGGGCATCGAGTTTGACTACTGCTGCGTGCATGCCGCGCTCGCCCTGCGCGAGGACGGCTATGAGACGATCATGGTCAACTGCAACCCCGAGACGGTCTCGACGGACTACGACACGTCGGATCGCCTGTACTTTGAACCGGTGACGCTTGAGGACGTTCTGGAAATCTGCCGCATCGAGAAGCCCACGGGCGTCATCGTGCAGTACGGCGGCCAGACGCCGCTCAAGATCTGCCGCGCGCTCGAGGCCGAGGGCGTGCCCATCATCGGCACGAGCACCGACGCCATCGACTGCGCCGAGGACCGCGAGCGCTTCCAGCATCTCATCAACAAGCTCGGCCTGCACCAGCCGCCCAACCGCACCTGCCACACCGAGCAGGCCGCGCTCAAGGCCGCCGAGGAGATCGGCTATCCAATCGTGGTGCGCCCGAGCTACGTGCTCGGCGGCCGCGCCATGGACATCGTGCACAACGCCAAGGAGCTCATGCAGTACATGCACGAGGCCATCGTGGTGAGCGAGGACAGCCCCGTGCTGCTCGACCACTTCCTTGACGACGCCGTTGAGATGGACGTCGACGCCGTCAGCGACGGCCGCGAGGTGCGCATCGGCGGGCTCATGCAGCACGTCGAGGCCGCGGGCGTGCACTCGGGCGACTCGGCCTGCTCGCTGCCGCCCTACAGCCTGCGCGAGGACATTCTCAAGGAGGTGCGCCGCCAGACCAAGCTCATGGCCGAGGCGCTTCACGTCGTGGGCCTGATGAACGTGCAGTTCGCCGTCAAGAACGCCGTCACAGAAAACCCGACGGTGTACGTGCTTGAGGTCAACCCCCGCGCCTCGCGCACCGTGCCCTTCGTCTCGAAGGCCACGGGCGAGCCCCTTGCGAAGATCGCCGCGCGCTGCATGGTTGGAAAGAGCCTTCAGGAGCAGGGCGCGCGCGTGGAGGTCACGCCCTCGCTTTACTGCGTCAAGGAGGCGGTGTTCCCGTTTGCGAAGTTCCTCGGCGTCGATCCGGTGCTCGGACCCGAAATGCGCTCCACGGGCGAGGTGATGGGCGTGGGCCGCACGTTCGGCGAGGCGCTCTTCAAGAGCCAGCTCGGCTCGGGCTCGGTGCTGCCGCCCTCGGGTACGGTGTTCATCTCCGTGCGCGATGAGGACAAGCCCAAGGCCATCGTGGTCGCCGCCGAACTGCTCGACAACGGCTACAAGCTCGTGGCCACCCGCGGCACCGCCGCGGCCTTTGCACGCGCGGGCATCGACTGCAAGGTGGTCAACAAGGTCACCGACGGCCGGCCCAACATCATCGACCTGATCAAGAACCACGAGGTGCAGCTTGTGATCACCACGAGCAACGAATCCCGCGGCGAAATCAGCGATGCGCGCGAAATCCGCATGGCCGCGCTTGCCGAGCGCGTCACCTACTACACGACCATCGCGGGCGGCCGCGCGGCCGTCGAGGGCATCAAGCACCTCAGGGACGCGCAGGTCTACGCGCTGCAGGACATGCACCGCGAGGCCAGGTAGCGCCTCCCCCCCTGCCGCGCGCGTCAACTAAAATTTTGCGCGCGACAGGAACATTTTGATCCAGGGGCCTGCCTGCCGCACCTGCGGCAGGCGGCCGGGGAGCTCTTCGCCGATCGCATCGAGCGCGGCGAAGGCAGGGCCCCTTCCCTGCCCCTAGCGCAGCCGCCCCCTTTGAAAAGACCAAAAGTCAAACGCGTTTCAAGAGACTCAATAGAACATGGACAAGCGAATTCCGATTACCGTGGCCGGCGCCGAGAAGCTGCGCGCCGAGCTCGATGAACTCAAGCGCGTCAAGCGCCCGGCCGTCGTGCAGGCCATTGCCGAGGCACGTGAAAAGGGCGACCTCTCGGAAAATGCCGAATACGACGCCGCCAAGGAGATGCAGGGGCACATCGAGGGACGCATCGCCGAACTCGAGGGAAAGATCCCGATGCTGCAGATCATTGATCCCAAAACCCTGCAGGCGGGCGACCGGATCGTCTTCGGCGCCACGGTCGAGCTTGAGGACGACGACGGCTCCACGCGCGTCTTTCAGATCGTGGGCGACGACGAGGCCGACATCAAGACGGGCCGCATCTCGATCTCCAGCCCCCTTGCGCGCAGCCTGATCGGCAAGTACGAGGGCGACGAGGTCACCTTCCCCGCCCCCAAGGGGCTCGTGCACTACGCCATCATCACCGTGAAGTACGTCTAGGCGCACCGGGCTCTGGGAAAATGCAGCGCCGCCGCAGCCGGGCCTCCCTCGGGAGGAGAAAATCCGGCCTGCAGCGGCGTTTTTTGTTTTTCGCGTCCTCCCGCGGCGGGATCCTGAGTCCTCAGCCAGCGCCCCTGCCGCCGGCGCCGTCGGGCTCCAGGGCGTCGCGGATGGCGTTTTCGGGCAGGCTCTGCGGCAGTTCGGCGACCTCGCGCGCGCTCTCAAGCGCCTCGGGATCGCGCGCGCGGATGGTGCCCGGCAGCACCACCGTGAAGGTCGAGCCCTTGCCGAGCTCGCTTTCAATCTGCATGCGGGCGTTGTGGTGCAGCAGCGCGTGCTTGACGATGGCAAGCCCCAGACCCGTGCCGCCCGTATCGCGCGAGCGCGACTTGTCGACGCGGTAGAAGCGCTCCGTCAGCCGCGGGATGTCCTTTTCGGCGATGCCGATGCCGTTGTCCGAAACGCTCACCGTGATGGCGCCGTCGCCGCGCACGCAGCACACAAGGCGGATGACGCCGCCCGGGGGCGTGTAGCGCACGGCGTTCGTCATGAGGTTGACGACGGCGCTGCGCAGTTCATCCGGATAGCCCGTCACCCAGATGCCCGGGGCGACATCGGCCGTGACCGTGTGCGTCTTGGCGGCCATGACGCGGATTTCCTCGGCGATGGTCGTGACGAGATCGGTCAGCGAGAAGACCTCAAGCTTCTTGTCGCTGCCGCCCGTCTCCAGACGCGACAGGGTGAGCAGATCATTGATGAGCCGCTGCATGCGGTCGGCCTGGTCGCGCATGAGCGATAGGTGCGAGGTCTGCAGCACGACGCGGTTTCGGTCGCTGTCGTCGAGGCCGTGCAGGGCCATGTCGAGAAACCCCATGAGAACGGTGAGCGGCGTGCGCAGCTCGTGGGAGACATTGGCAACGAAGTCGCGGCGCATCGCGTCAAGCCGCTCCTGCTCGGAAATGTCGCGCGTGACCACGATGGCGTTCTTGCGGTCGACCACCACGACGTTCATCTCCATCGCCTTGCCCGAGCCGAGCCGCCAGGTGTAGCCCTCGTCAAAGCGGCCGGCCTTGAGGTAGGCGAGGATGGCCTCATTGTGGATGAAGGCAAAGAAGTGACGCCCGAAGTCCTGTTCGCCGTGAATGTCAAAGAGCCGCTCGGCGGCTTCATTGCACCACGAGACGGCCCAGTCGGTCTTCACGAGCACGATGCCCTCGGGAAGCGCCGCGAGGGTCTTGCGGTAGCGCTGCTCGCGGTCCTGCAGACGCCGCGTGTTGGTCTGAAGCGCCTTGCGGCTGCGCGAGACGCGGTAGAAGATTTCGCTCCACAGACCCGAGCGCACCGAGGGCGTCTGGGTTTCCGGCTCCTCGAGCCACTGCGCAAGCCGGACGATGTAGTTGAGCGTCATGAAGATCTCAAGGAATAGTCCGGCGATGAGAAAGGCCGTTCCCCAGACCGGGGTGATGAGTCCGGCAATGGCCAGACTCACGCAGCAAAGCAGGATGAGGCGAAAGATGACGGGCCCCATCAGCCGAAGTCGTTTGAGCATGTTGCCGCCTGATGGACGCATGTCCACAAAGGGCGCCCGCGGCGGCTGCCGGCCGGCAGGCCCGGGCGATCAATTTTGAGTGTCTGGATCCTAGCCTGCGCTCGAGGGATCGGCGGCGCGGTAGCCGATCCCGCGCACGGTCTGCACGATGTTGGCAGCCGACGTTCCCGCCAGCTGCTTTCTCAGGCGCAGCACGTGCACGTCGACCGTGCGCTCGTCAAAGCCCGCGGCGTCGTCCCAGACGCGCTCAAGCAGCTGCACGCGCGAGTACACGCGCCCCGGATTGGAGGCGAGCACCAGCAGCATCCGAAATTCAATCACGCCGAGCTTGACGTCCTTGCCGTCGACCTTGGCCGAGAAGCGCGCCTCGTTCATCACGAGGGGGCCGCAGACGACGTTTTTCTCCGACTCGGAGGCGCCGCGGCGCAGCACGGCGCGCATGCGCGCGATGAGCTCGCGCGGGGAAAAGGGCTTCACGACGTAGTCGTCGGCCCCGGTGTCAAGTCCGGCCACCTTGTCGCTTTCCGTGCCTCGCGCCGTGAGCATGATCACCGGAATGGACTGGTAGCGCTCATCGTGCTTGAGACGATCGAGCCACTGCAGTCCCGACAGGTCAGGAAGCATCCAGTCAAGCAGAATGAGGCTCACCGAGTCGCTTTCAAGAATGCTCTGGGCCTCGCGCACGGATCCGGCGCGCAGCGTCTGGTAGCCGGAGGATTCGCAGGCAAAGCCGATGAGCTCGCGGATGGCGGGCTCGTCCTCGACGACGAGAATGGTGTCGGGCATGTTTCAATAAGCTCTGTTGTTGGGTTGTGTCTGGCGATTGTGCAATCCTGCTCTACGCCAATGGCGTAATTATGACCGCTTGATGACGAAACGATGACAGCGCCCGCCCGGTCTTTCCCCGGGGGATGCCGCGCCGAAGCCTGCATGAAAAAAGCTCCCGCCTCCAGGCACTTCCCGGCTGGCGGGAGCGTGTCTGAAGCGGGAGCCTCGGGCCTTCGGGTCCCTTTTCAGGGGCCGTCAGGCCTTTAGTCGTCCGGCGCGGGTGCGCTGCGCAAGACTACTTCTTGGCAGGCGTCTTTTCGCGCAGCGTGAAGTTGTGGCAGCTGTTGCACATGAGCTCAGGCTCGGCCTTGTCGCCCTTGTGACATTCCTGGCAGTTCACGTCGCCCAGATGCGAGAAGTGCGGATTGGGCTCGAGCTTTGCGGTAGCCTTGGCAAGGTCGGCATAGCTGCCGTGGCAGCCCATGCAGGTGTCCTTCTTGGCCCAGCCCGTTGCTTCAGGCCAGTTCTTGCCGTGGATTTCCGCAAGCGTCTTGGCGTCGGCCGCGGCGGCCGAGCCCGCAACGCTCATCGACAGACCAAAGGCGATCGCCGCAGCGGTGAGAATGAATTTTTTCATGTCGGGTCTCCAAATCAGTTCTTCTTGGCGCGCTTGGCGAGTTCGGCGCCGGCAATGCGGCCGAAGACGACGGCCGCGCCGAGCTGGGCGCCGCCGGCATAGTTGTGGAAGAAGATGCCGCCGGCCGAGTTGCCCGCCGCATACAGACCGGGGATGCTCTGCCCGTCGAGATTCTGGATCTCCGCCCTGGCGTTGATGAGCGGACCGCCAAAGGTGGCCGTCATGCCGCCCTGGAAGGGAACGGCGTAGAAGGGCGCCTTGGTGATCTTGTGGGGCTTCTTGTAGGTGCAGGGCGGATTCATCTTCTCGAGCGTGCCCTTGTCAACGGCCTCGTTGTACTCCTTGACGATCGCCTGGATGCGCTCGACGGGCAGCTTGACCTGCTTGCAGAGCGCCTCGATCGTGTCGGCCTTGCCGTAGGGGTTGTTGAGGCGGTCAAACTTCGGAATCACCTTGTCGAGCACCGGGCACTGGCTGTCGACGATCACCCAGGCGTAGTTGTCGAGGGTGCGCTGCGCGGTCGTGCGGGCCTTGATGACGTAGGTGTTGTTCTCGTCCATGTAGCGCACGCCCGAGGTGTTGACCTGGACGCCGTAGCCGGAGTTGAGCACGTCGGCGGGATTGACGTGGGTCTGGCCGAGGATGGGACCGCTGTGGAACTGGTCCATGTTCACGAACTTCGTAAAGAGCGGAAGCGTGAGCGAGACGTTTTCACCGGTCGTGTAGGTCGAGCCGCGCAGCACCATGCGCGTGGCCCAGCCGCCGATGTAGCGGTCAACCATCTCGGGATTGGCCGAGAAGCCGCCCGTGCAGATGCACACGCCGCCCTTGCTCTTGACATCCTTCTGTCCATCCGGAGTGAGCACGCGCACGCCGGTCACGGCAAAGTGCTCGTCGTGCAGAAGTTCGATCGCCTTGTGCTGGAAGCACAGGTCGATGCCGCGCTTTCTGGCCGCGGCCAGCAGCTTCTGAACGAGCTGCGCGCCGCCCGTGAGGCCCTCGCCGAGCACGCGGCAGGTGCGGCCCAGACGCGGATAGGGCATCGGACGGATCTTGCCGAACTTCACGCCGATGTCGGACTCAAGCCAGTCGATGCCCGCGGAGATGTTGTCGGTGTAGATGCGGTTGAGGACCTTGTCGCCCATCTGCTTGGAGACGTCCATCATCATCGCGTAGAAGTCCTCGGCCGTATCCTTGATGCCCTGCTCCTTCTGATGGCGGGAACCCCAGCCGCAGACGGAGCCCAAGGCGAAGATGGCGTTGCCCGCGGGGCGGTCCATCTTTTCAAAAACCGCCACCTTGGCGCCCATATCATGGGCGGTGATGGCGGTGACAAGGCCCGCGGGACCGGCGCCGAGCACGATCACGTCGTAGCTCGCGGCGGCCTTGGCCGGCGCCGCAGCGGCGCTCGTTGCCACGCCCGTGCCGGCAATGCCGGCAGCCGCACCCAGAAGGCTGGTCTTCAGAAGACCACGGCGGGAAATGGCTTGCTTGGTCATGAGTTTTCTCTCCTATTGGTAGGGGAGCCGTCGCGCCGCTTCAAAGATCCCGGAGGAAAACAATCCCCAGCAAAGCATGGCGGCAAAACGGCTTCGTTGCATGCGTCCGCGGACCCGGGCCCGGCAGACGTCTTAAGCTTCGGGAAAGAGTATCGGCAAAAGACCCCTTAAGTACCCTTGCGAAAAATCAAAGGCGGCCCACAAAGGCCGCCCTGATGCCGCTGCCGCAGACTTGCTTATGCCTGCCCGCCAGCGCCGGCCTTCGTCTGCACCGCCGCCGGCAGCACCACGCTCACGCAAAGCCCGGGAGCGGGCGCGTTGGTTGAAAAGGTGATCCGGCCGGCGTGCTCTTCGATGATGCGCCGGGCAATGCCGAGTCCTAGGCCGAGCCCCTCGGGCTTGGAGCTTGTGGCCGACACCGAGAGCCTCTCGAGCGTCTGCTCGGTCACCGTGGGCCCGTTGTCGACAAAGCGCACGACGACCTCCGCGTGGCCGGCGCGGGCGCCGGCCCCTTCTGCGCCTTCTGCGCCCGCGCCCGCGTCCCCGGCAGGTCCGGCCTCGATCACCATCTCAGTGGCGCGGGCATCCCGGGCGTTTTTCATGAGATTGAGAAACACGAGCTCCATTTCCAGGGCCGCGACGTGCAGCACGCAGTCCCTGAAGCCGTCTCCGGGCGCAAGCCGCACCCTCATGGCATGCGCATTGTTGGCAAGCGTGCTCGCCTCAAAGTGCGCGCGGGCGCTGGCAATCAGCGCCGAAAGCCGCACGTCCTCCCCGGACGGGCGGCGGTTCTTGGCGTAGAGCCGGACGCGATCGACGATCTGCCGCGCGCGGGAGGCCTCGTCAGCGATGCTTTCAACCACGTCGAGCACGTCGGCGTCGGCCTGCGCACGGCGCTCGAGCTTCTCAAGCCCGCGCGCGTAGAGGCGGATTGCCGTCAGCGGCTGGTGCAGCTCGTGGGCGATCATGCTTGAGAGCTGGCTGACGGTGGTGTTGCGCTCAAGAAACATCAGGCGCCGCTCGCGCTCAGCCTCGCGGCGCGCCATGTCCCTGACCTGGCGGGAGCGCTTCTCCAGAAGCCGCCGCGTGTGCACAAGCTGCAGCAGAAGAATCACTGCCGCAAGCGCCGCCGTCAGAATGAGCGGCCGATACTCGGCCCAGAAGCGCGCAAGGACGCTTTCCCTCAAATAGGCGTAGGGACCCGCCTTGAGCGCGCGATAGAGCCTGTCCACCGACAGAAAGTCCGTGGCGACCTTCCAGCTGCGGCCGTCGCGCGTCGGGGACATCTCCAGAAAGGCCAGCGTCAGATCCGTGACGACGGTGGGCTGCACGTGCGGCAGGGCCGCAAGCGAATGCGCCGGGTAAAGCCGCGTGGAGTGCAGGCAGGCGCTCTTGCTTTCCACCGGCGCCAGAACCCGCAGCTCGCCGGCAAGGGCAGGATCGGCCTCGCGCAGCTTCTCCCAGCCGCAGAGCTTCAGGATGCCGACATCGGCCAGGCCGTCATCGACGGCGCGCGCAATGCGAAGCGTCGCGCTTTGCTCGCCGAAAAAGAGCCGGCTCGAAAAAAAACGGCCCGGGTCATGCCCCGCAAGCGCAATCTCCCCCAGGGCAATCAGATAGCCCGAAAATCCCGTGGGGCGGTTGGCGGCCATGCGCGTTCCGGCCAGATCCTCAATCGTCTGCAGGTCCGTGCGGTCGCGCCGGACGATAAAGGCCGACCCCTCGTTTTGATTGGCGTCGATTCCGCCCGGCCCCACCGAGGAGGCAATGACCCTGACGCCCACGTCCGAGAGGCGTCCGACGAGACCGGCGCTGCCGAGCACAAGGTCGACCTGCGCGCTGCGCGCGGCCTGCTCAAGGCGCGGGACGCTCATCACGTGCACCTCGATTCTGTAGTGCCGCACCAGGGGCACGAGCGCCTTTTCAAGGGCATGAAGGATTTCCGTGCGCTCCTCGGAAAGGGCGAACTCGGTGACGCCGATCACAAGCACCTCGCGCCCCGTGACGGCATCGGGGACGCCGGCGGCTGCAAGCGACGACGGCGCAGCCGCGCGCACGGCCTTCAGCCCCTCGGGAGGCGGCGACACCCCGAAGGCCGGCGCGGCGGCAGCCGCCGCCAGGGCGCAAAGGCACGAAACCGTCAGCAAAAGCCGCTTCATCGCGCAAGCTCAAGCAGGTCGGCAATTTCTCGCGCGGTGCGCAGGCCGAGCTTGCGATAGACGCCCGCGCGGTAGACCTCGACCGTGCGCGGTGAGACGCCGAGCCGCTCGGCCATCACGCGCGTCGTCAGGCCGTCGGCAAGAAGCCGCGCAACGCTGGCCTCGCGCTCGGTGAGCTGCGCGCTGCGCTCGCGCGCCGCGGCCTCGTCAATGCCGTTGTTGAGCGCCGCAAGATGCTGCCGGCAGCCCTTTTCCACGGCCCGCAGCAGGCGCTCCTCGTCAAAGGGCTTCTGCAGAAAGTCCACGGCTCCGTCGAGCACGGCGAGCACGGCCGTGTCGATGTCGCCGTGGGCGGAGACAAAGACCACGGGCAGCGCATTGTGCCGGGACTTCAGAAGCTTCTGCAGCTCAGTGCCCGTCATCCCGGGCATCTGCAGGTCAAGGATGAGGCAGCCGGGCTCGGCGCTGTTGTCCGCGTGAATGAACTCCTCGGCGCCGGCGTAGGCCGTGCTGCGCCAGCCCTCGACCTTGAGAAAAAAGGCCAGGGCCCGGCGCAGTGCGGGATCATCATCAACGATGCGCACGAGAGCGCGCGCCTTCAGGTCTTCAAGAGTGAGCATGCAGGGACAGCCGCCCGTCTTCGGGGCGCAGGCGCCGCGGGCGGCGGCAGGCCGCCTGCGGCAAAGGATCGCGGGACAAGTCTTCAAGGCGGGCGCACGGGCGCCCTCTTATTTTCGTCAGATTACCGAAAGGCGCCCCGCCTGACAGCATGCGCGGCAAAAAAACAACGAAACGGTCAATTCCCGGCGCCTGCCGCGGCGCTCCTGCGGGAGGTCCTGCTGACAACCCCGCGCGGCCGTCAAGGAGGGGGCAAACGGGCCCAGGCGGTGCGCAATGAAGAATATGCGGCATCTTTTGCAACACCCATTGAGGAAAACAAATGACCCACGAAGACTGGATCCGCATACCGGTTGAGGGGGTAAACCCTAACACCCTCCCTTCCCGGCGGTTTGTCCGCAAGCCGCTTGCAGCGGCAGCCCTTCTAGCCTTTCTCGCCCTTGAGTGCGCCCACGCACTTCCTGCAGCCGACGGCCTCGCCTCAACAATCGGCGGCGGGTTTCCCGACCCGATCGACCCGGCAACGCAATACGACCAGACGTACGACGGCACGAACACCAGCCTGCTGACCAGCAGATTTCCGATCGACGGATCCGGCTCGGGCATTGACAAGTCCCTTGTCGCCTTCGACATCCCGAGCACCGGCAATTCCGCAAAAAAGCTCAAGCTCACGTCGATGGACGGCATCGAAGGCCTCATCTTCACCAGCTACAGCGGAAACAAGACCCCTGCGGCTGACGCGAGCGGCAATCTGCTTCACATCGAGCTTGGCAACGTCGCCGGCCATCCGTTTGCCTTCAACGGGCTGGACATTCAGAATCTGAGCACCCTTTCGTCAGCATCCGCGGTCGCCATTCAGCAGGGCAGCGCCATCGACAACCAGCTCTGGATTCGAAACTCGGCCATCACCCTGCAAACCCAGGGCCAGCCCCGCATGGGCTGGTCTGCATCTGCGGCAAACATTGAAAACCCGACGGGCGACGCAACCGGCAACGTCGTTGTGATTGACGACTCAAACATTCTGTACGACGAAGGCACGGACCAGTTCTCCAACACGAGAATCCGGCTCGGCGCCGCCAGTCTCAAAGTCGTCAACAATCCCTCCGGAGGCACCAACGTCTCCAACAACGCGCTCTGGGTCAGGGGCAGTCAGCTCGACGCCAACGCGCTCTATGCGGCCTACATCTACAACAACTGGACCAGGGTTGCAGCCGCCGACAACTCCGTCTACATTGCCAAAAGCACGCTTCGCCTCAATCCCTACAAGGACGGCAATGGCCAGGAGGGCATTTTCGCCGTGCGCGCTGCCTCGCAAGCCGATGGAAACTGGGTTGAAATCACCGACAGCGACCTGACGGTTGTCGCCTCGCAAAAGGGCGACGCCCAATATATTGAAGCCGTCCAGGCAGTTGAATCCGCCGAGGGAAACACGACGATTGTCCGCGACTCAAACATCACCTCGGCCGCAACCATTTACTTTTCCGGCGCATCCGCCAACCTCGCCTCCGACTCCGTGCGGGCAAGCAGCAACTCCGTCTTCATCGGCTCGACGAATCAAGACGCGAGGATGAGCATCCACTACATCGAGGACAAGATCGGCACATACATCCACGGCGGCCGCGTGTATTCAACCGATGCCGCGACAGCCGTTGATGCATCGGGCAACACCGTTTCCATTGCCAACCTCAATGTGAACAGCACCACGGTCATCCGCTCGGGCTACATCTGGGGCACCGGCGCCAACGGCACGATTTCCGACAACAGCGTCAGCATCGCCAACTCGACCTTCGACGGCCGCGTGCTGCTGCACGGCGGCGCCGCCGCAAGCGGCAGCGGCAATTCGGCCGCCAATGGGAACTCGCTCAACGTCTCGAACGCCCAGTTCAGGGATGTGGAGTTCGTGGGCGGCTTCGTTCAGACAGGCGAAGCCTCCGGAAACATCGTCGCTGTTGAAGACGCCGCATTCGAGGGCGCCCCCGGCGGCGCCGTCGTTCTTGCCGGAGGACGCGTCAGCGGCGCGGGAGCAGCCCACAGCAACACGGTTAAAATCTCACGCACAAAGCTTGCCGACGGGGCCATGGTCTTCGGCGGCTTTGCCTCCGAGGCGAGCGGCAACTCGGTCGTCATCGGCGAAAGCGTCACCAGCCTCGACGGCGGCAGATGGAGCGCAGCCTCAGTTCTCGGCTGGTCGGGGATGCTCGCCTCGGGCGGCAACACGTTTACCACGTCAAGCCCGCTTGACGCCGTGCGGTTCGGGGGATTTCAGCACTACAACTTCATTCTCGGCAGCAGCAGTTTTTCTGACGGCGCCGTCGTCAACGTCACCGGAACCGAGCCGGTCTTCCTTGAGCCCGACGGCGCCGCCCACTCCACCGTGGCCATCGGCGGCGTTGATCTGGCGCTTGCCGCCGGAAGCTATGCGCTCATCACGAGCGCCGCGGGCTTTGTCAACAACAACGGAATCGCTCTCACGGGCGGAACGCTCGCCGAGAGCGTCAAGGGCGAGCTTACGCTGCGCTCGGTCAAGTCCGTCGTTCGCGTTGCGGCCAGCACGCTCAACAAGGACTCCTACGACTTGAGCATCGTCAACGGCGCCGACGGCGCGCAGTCGCTTGTGCTCGACGTCAAGAGTCCGATTGCGCCTCCCGCGGCTCCCGACTCGGAGGTCAATGAGGAAACCGACGCCCTGATGGAATCCTCGCTTTCGACGATGACCACGCACTTTGCGGCTGACGACCTCTTTGTCGACGCCGTGCTCAGAAGCCGCGACGGCCGGCGCGACGGTCTCTTTGCCGCCGCCCGCGGCGGCAGGTGGAGCTTTGACTCCCGCACCCGCATCGAAAGCAGCATCGTCTCGGGACTCGTCGGCTTCGGCGCGCACGCCTCCGAGAACCTCACCATGGGCGCCTTTGTGGAAATGGGGCACGGCAGCTACGACACCCGCACGCACGTCTCGGGCGTTGAGAAAAAGGGCGACGGCAGCCACAACTACGGCGGCCTCGGCATCTTCGGCGACTACGCCGTTCCTGCCGCAGAGGGACTTCACCTCACGGGCTACCTCAAGGTCGGCCTCATGCGAAACGAGTTCACCACGAGTCTGTTCGGCGCCGGCGTCGACTACGACCGCACCGGCCTCTACTGGGGCGCGCATCTCGGAGCGCACTACGACTGGAACCTGTCCGAGGCGATTCGCTCCCGGGTCTTTCTGTCCTACTTCTATGACGGCCAGGGAAAGGAAAGCTTCGGCCTCTCCGGCCAGGACGGCATTGAGGGCGCGAGCGCCGAATACGACGCAATTCACGCGCACCGCGTGCAGGTCGGCTCGATGCTTGAATTTGCCGTCGGCAAGACCTGGCGTCCCTATCTCGGGCTGACGCTTGAGCAGACCATTTCCGCCAGGGCAAAGGGCACGGCCGTCGACAGCATGGGCTCGATCGAGCTCAACAGCAGCGATCTGCAGGGATCAACGGGCATCGCATCTGCGGGCTGGACCTACGCATCCGGAGGCTTCTCCACGGAGATGGGACTTTCGGGCTACGCCGGCACCCGCAACGGCATCAGCGGCCAGATCCAGGCCAACTGGAAGTTCTGATTTCACTTGAGGCCTGAATCCTGCAGAGGGGCGAGTGGGGCCGCGTCGCGACGGCGCGGCCCCGCGCCTTTCTCCAACATCAAACCCATCTCAGACGCAGTCGACGGCCTGCATCCGTCTGTCGGACAGAAATCCCGCCTCGGGGCGCCTCTTGGGAATGTGCTCATGCATCCCGCCGTCAAGGAGGGGATTTCCACCGGCAAGTGCAGCAGCGGCCCTGATCCTGTCCCTGCGGACGCTGCCGCACTCCTAGGGCGAAGAAAGTCTGCACCTTGCCGAACATTGCTCCTGGTACAGGGCGTCGGCCTTGTTGACCTCTCGAAAATCAATTTCAAGGGCGCGCGAGCGGTTTCCCTGAAGGCACAGAAAGACCTGAAGCAGGAGCTCGGCATCGACAAGCGCGCCGTGGCGCTCGAGGCGCGATCCGGGATCTATCTCGCAGAGCGATAGAAGCCGGTCAAGCCCCGCTCTTCCTGCGACCTTCGCCCTGGCCCACGCCAGCGTGTCGACCGGCTCAGCCAGGCTTTCAAGCGGCGGCCGGCCGCACCGGGAAAGCTCGGCATTGATGAATCGCCGATCAAAGGGCATGTTGTGCGCGTAAACCGTTGCGCCCCTCACGAACGCAGCAAAATCGTCGGCGATGTCCCGAAACGTCCTTCTTCCGCGCAGAAATTCGTCCGTGAGACCGTGAACCTTCACGGACCGACCGACGCTGCGGCCGGGATCGAGGTACTCGTGAAATACGCGAACCGGAGAAAAATTCCGGTCGACTTCAAGGGCTGCAATGTCGATGACTCTGTCGCCGCAGGCCGGGGACAGGCCCGTGGTTTCAGTGTCAAGGAAAATGATGCGGGAACTCATTGCAAGTATCGGAAATAAAACAGATCTGTTTTTCATTCTAAACAAGCCCGCCGGGGCCGGCCCCCCCCCCGGCGCAGCGCTTCTGCAGAAAGCCTTCCTGCGAAGGCGCGGGGGCGCTGCGCCAGCGCGGCGCATGCGCCGGAGAGCTCCTGCGGGCGGCGCCCGCCCCCTGTCGATGCGGCATAATGAAGCAACGACCTTTTCAGACGCCGCACTTTTTTTTTTCAACGGGTGCAGACGCCGTCTCTTTGGAGAGTTCCCATGCAACTGCCCAGTCTTCAGCACGCAAAACTTCTGACGCTTTCCCTTGCCGCCGCGATTCTTGCAGGCTGCGCGCAGACCGCGGACAAGTCGCCCGCCTCTGCTGAAAACGGAGCGCCCGCGGTCTCCGAGGACGCCGAGACGGTGTGTCTGCTTCCCTCCAAGCAGCTCTCGGGCGAGCAGCTCACGCAGGTGCAGGCGGCGCTCTCGGCCGGCATTCGCTCCGCGGGGCTCAATGTTGAGGTTCTTGAAGCCGACGGCACCGCAGAGGACTGCGACCTGTGCCTTGGTTTTGTGCTGGCAGCCAAGGACAAGACCCTGCTCGGCATCCAGTTCCAGGTCTTTGAGGACGGCAAGCCCTTGATCGCCGCCAACGGACCGGCTCAGAACGGCCAGCTGCAGCTGCGCATGGTCGGGCTCTACGCCAAAAGCCTGATGGAGCACTACCTCAAGGTCAAGTCCGACCCCGAGTCTCTGGCCGCGCTGCAGCAGGCTGCGCAGCAGGGCGCCGCAGCGCCCGCCCAGCAGCCGGCGCAAAAGTAGTCCGGCAGACCTTGCACGCCGTCATCAAAGCTTCAAAATCGGTCCGCAGGATTCAGGGAGCGCCCCGTTTTTAAGCGTATCTTTTCTACCGGCGCCCCTTTTTCCGGCGCTCTTCACACTCTTGACTGACAAAGCATCATGACCTCGGAACTCTCCCAGTTGAAGACCATGACGACGATCGTTGCCGACACGGGCGACATCGAGACCATTGCGCGGCTCAAGCCCACCGAGGCAACGACCAACCCCTCGCTCATCCTCAAGGCCGCAGCCAGCGGCCGGTATGACGCGCTGCTTGACGCCGCGCGCGCCGTCGATGAGCCCGCCGCCCAGCGCATCGACCGCGTGCTGGTGGGGTTCGGCTGCGCCATTCTCGAGCATGTCGAGGGGCGCGTCTCGACCGAGGTCGACGCCCGGCTCTCCTTTGACTGGAAGGCCACGGTGCAGAAGGCCCGCCGGCTGATTGCGCTTTATGAGGCGCAGGGCGTCGAGCGCAGTCGCGTGCTCATCAAGATCGCCGCCACCTGGCAGGGCTGCCAGGCCGCGCGGGTGCTTGAGGCCGAGGGCATTCACTGCAACATGACGCTCATCTTCTGCACCGCACAGGCCGTGGCGAGCGCCCAGGCCCAGGCCACGCTCATCAGTCCCTTTGTGGGACGCATCTACGACTGGTTCAAGGCCGCCGAGGGCCCAAGCTGGGATGAGGCGGCCATGGCGGGCGTCAACGACCCCGGCGTGCAGTCGGTGCGCAGCATTTATCTCAAGCTCAAGGCCGCGGGCAGCCGCACGCAGATCATGGGCGCCTCATTTCGCAACAAGGGCGAGATCCTCGCGCTTGCCGGGTGCGATCTGCTCACCGTGTCGCCTGCGCTCATCGCCGAACTTGAGGCCGGCACGGGGGCGGTGCCCCTCATGCTCACGCCGCCCGAGGCCTGCGGCGCGCCGCTTTGCATCACCGAACCCGAGTTCTACTATGCGCTCAACAGCTCGGCCGTGGCCACCGACAAGCTCTCCTCGGGGATCCGAAGCTTTGTGACGGACACCGAAAAGCTGCAGGCGCTGCTTTACTGATTTTCTTCATCTTGACGACGCTGCCGCAATCATGACGACGGATTCGAACCTGACCGCTGCCGCAACGCCGCAGGAGTGCGCTCCCGCCAGGCGCGTGCTTCTTGTGGTCGAGTCCGACCCCGTGCGCCGCCGCGACTTTGCCCAGCGCTGCCGCCCCAGGACAAAGTCCTCGCGCAGCAGCCGCGGGGCTGGCGGCGCGCAGGAGCGCCCGCCCGTGCTTGAGACCGCCTCGGGGCTCGGCGAGGCCGCCGCCTGCCTCAAGCGCACCCGCCCCGACTATGCGCTCGTCTCCTCGCGTCTGGCCGACGGCGCAATCACCGACGTCCTGAGGCTCATTCTGGAGCGCAGCCCCGCCTGCCAGATTCTCGTCGTCTCAAACTCTCCGGATGAGGCGGCCGCCGCACGGGCGCTGTCTGCCGGCGCCAACAGCTACCTCATGGAGGGCGAGCTGCCGGCCGATCTGTCGGAGTGCTTTGCGCTCATGGCCTCGGGCGGCTCGCTTGTGAGTCCGGAGCTTGCGCGCTGCGCGCTCGTCACGCTCGAGGCGCGCCGCTCTCCGGGCGGCGCGTGAGCGCGCCGCCAGCTCCCATCCATACATAGACCGGGCGCATCAAGATCAATCCAAACTTGGTATTGGACTTCGCCTGTCTGCGCACCTAGCATGGAAAGACGACAACGTTTTTTGCTGTTTCCCGAGGTGCGCCATGTCCAAGAACCGCTCTGACCGCGAGAGCTCCCTGCCCAAGCCCTTCGCCGGCAGCCTTCTGGTCTCCCGCCGCCGTCTGGGCGCGCTTGCCGCCGCAGCGCTTTCCTGCGCGGCGGCCGCACCCGTGCTGGGCAAGCCGCGGGCGCAGCCGCGCGCCCCGCGCGTCTACCACGCCCGGGAGGCGACGCCCGGGACCTTCACAGCAATCTTTGACCGGCTTCTCGCCGACCTCGGCCGCAGCGGCGCGCCGGGACGCACCGGCATCAAGCTGCACGGCGACGAGGTGTCCTTCAACCGGCCGCTGTGGGAGGCGCTGCAGGCCCATGTTCCCCAAAGCCGCTACATCGAGTGCAACTGGGCCTCGGTCTACACATCCGGGCGCGGGACCACCGCTGGCAACATCGCGGCCATCGCCGCGCAGGGCGTGCCCAGAGAGCTCATCGACGTCCTCGATCGCGACGGCGCCTACCGCGACGTCCCCGTGCGGGGAGAGGCCGACCTCGGCAGCGTGGCCGTTCCCGAGGCGCTTTTCACCGACTACGACACGCTGGCCGTTGCGGCCAACTTCAAGCTTGAGAGCTTTGCGGGCTACTCAGGAGCCATGAAAAACGTCGGCATCGGCCTGGCCGGAGCCCCGGGCAAGACCGCCGTGCACGGCGAGGGCTTTGCCCGCGACGCCGGGTTCTTCAGAAGACTTGCCGCCGCCTCCGCGGCAATCTGCAAGGCGCTTGAGGGGCGCCTGCTCTTTATCAACGTGCTCACCGACCTCAAGCCCCGGCCCCTCAAGGGCGCGCAGCCCAGGGGCGGCACGCTCGGCATCGTGGGCTCGCTTTCCATGGCCGCGGCCGATCAGGCGGCCCTCTCGCTTATCTATGGTCTGTCGCCCCAGGCCTGCGACGCATTCGATGAAAGCGAAAAGATCGCCCGCGGCTTTCTGCAGCTTGAAAACTACGCACGCCGCACGGGCCTTCCAAGGACCTTTGAAATGATCGAGCTCTAGGGCTACGGCCGTCCCGGCCCCCCGCTTCAACCTCCAGCAACAAAAAGTTCAAGGCAAAACACTTATGAACCGCAGAACCTTCCTGGCCGCGACCGCCATCGGCGCCTCGGCGGCAGCCATCCAGCCGGCTGCCGCCGAAGACAGGTAAAAGGCGGCCGACAACGCCGCCGACAGGGACCTTGCCGGCGTCTGCGACCTGCACCTGCACGCCGCACCCGACTCCCGCGCACGAAGCCTCACGGAGTTTGACATGGCGCTTGAGGCCCGCGCCGCGGGGTATCGCGCCGTGCTCTACAAGTCCAACGACTTTGCCTGCCACGACCGTGCGTTTCATCTGCGCCGGGCCGTGCCCGGGGTGGAGCTTTTCGGCTCGATCGTGCTCAACCGCACCACGGGCAGCACACTCAATCCCTATGCCGTGCAAAAGGCTCTCGAGACCACCGGCAGTCTGTGCCGCGCGGTATGGATGCCCACGCTTGACGCCCGCTACGCCGTGCGCACCTACAAGGGCCCGGGCGACGGCATCGCCGTCACCGACGACGCAGGCAGACTGCTGCCGGAGGTCATTGAGATCATGGAGCTTTGTGCGCGCGCCGACATCATCTTTGCCACCGGCCACAGCGCGCCCGTGGAGTCCCTGGCGATGGCGCAGACCGCCCGCGACATGGGACTGAAAAAGTGCGTCATCACGCACCCCAACTCGCTCATCTGGCAAATGACGCCGCAGCAGATTGAAAGGGCGGCCGGGCTCGGCGCCTGGATTGAGTACTGCTACCTGCCGCGCGTCTGGGGCCAGGGCACGGCCATGCCGCAGTATCCGCGCCAGAGCCTTGAGCAGATGAAGGACTATCTTTGCGTTGCGCCCGAGCAGACCTTCGTGACGACCGACCTCGGGCAGCCGGGACTGCCGCGCCCCGTTGAGGGCATGCGCCTAGCCATTGCCGACATGCGCCGCATCGGGCTTTCCGAATCCCGCATCCGCGCCATGACCGCCGACACGCCCGCAGGGCTCGTCAACCTCGGCCCGCAGGCCTGACGCGCCCTGAGACGGGCTCCCTCAAGGGAGGGGACGCCGAACGCTTTGACGCGCGCGGCGCTCGATGCCACAATAGCGCCCTATGACCCAGACCAATTCCTTGAAAGAGGCGGCCCGACAGGCGCTCGCCCCCATCGCCGAAGAGATGGCCGCCGTCGAGCGGATCATCGCCGACGAGATGGCCAGCGGCGTCGGCCGCGTTGAAGAGATCGCCCGCTACATCACCTCCGCGGGCGGCAAGCGCATGCGCCCTGCGCTGCTGATCCTGATGGCCCGCGCCATGGGCGCCGACCGTGAGAAGGCGGCATACCTCGGCGCCGTGATCGAAATCCTGCACACGGCCACGCTCATGCACGACGACGTGGTCGACGAGGGCAAGATGCGCCGCGGCCGCCCCACGGCCAACGCCCGCTGGGACAATGCGCACGCGGTGCTCGTGGGCGACTTTCTCTACACGCGCAGCTTTCAGATGATGGTGCGCGCGGGCAACCTCAAGGTCATGCAGGCCCTGGCCGACGCGGCCAACCGCCTCAGCGAGGGCGAGGTCCTGCAGATGAACAACGCCCACAATCCGGACGCAACCGAGGCGCAGTACTTCGCCGTGATCGAGCGCAAGACGGCCTGTCTCTTTGAGGCCGCCGCACACATGGCCGCGGCCATTGCCGGTGCGACGCCCGAGCAGGAGGACGCCTGCACGCGCTACTGCCTGCACCTGGGAAACGCCTTCCAGATCGCCGACGACATCCTCGACTACGCGGGCGAGGCCGCCGCCATCGGCAAGAACCTCGGCGCCGACCTGCGCGAGGGAAAGGTGACGCTGCCGCTGCTTTACGCCATGCAGCTCGCCTCGCCTGAGGATCGCGAGTGCATCCGCGAGGCCGTGCGCCGCGGCGAGGGCGACTTTGAGCGCATCAGCCGCATCGTGATCGCCTCCGGCGCGCTGGAAAAGTGCCGCGCGCGGGCGCTTGAGGAGACCGCCGCCGGTGAAAAGGCCGTCTCAAGCCTGGGTTCTGGACAATTCACAAATTCGCTGATACAATTCTTAGCCTTGTCAGTCAGGAGAGATCGTTGATTCATCAAACAACGGTCGCTGAAGTTCTTGATTGATGGGAAATCGGGGTGTAGCTCAGCCTGGTAGAGTACTACGTTCGGGACGTAGGAGTCGGAGGTTCGAATCCTCTCACCCCGACCAGGATTGCAAAAGGGAGATGTCCGCAAGGCCGTCTCCCTTTTTTCATTTCCGCCCTGTTCCCGGGGCGGCGCCCCGGGCCGGCGTGCCGCCTCCGGCCAAACCGCTACAATAGGTGCAGGAATACCGGCTGCGGCCGACGCCGCGCCGGACTGTCTCAGAAAAAGAACAAAGGGGGCCCATATGACCATGATCATCGGCTTGACAGGCGGCATTGCCTGCGGCAAGACCACCGTCACTGACATTTTCCGCAAGCTCGGCGTTCCGGTTATCGACGCCGATGAGATCAGCCGTCGACTCACGGGTCCGAACGGCGCGGCCCTGCCCGAGATCGCAGTCGCCTTCGGCGCCGACATGATCGACGCCAACGGCATGAAGCGCGACCTGATGCGCGAGATCGTCTTCTCCGACCCGAAAAAGCGCGAGCAGCTCGAGAACATCCTGCACCCGATGATCAAGCGCGAGATGTTCGAGGAGCTCAAGACCATCAAGGCGCCCTACGTCATCCTCTCCATCCCGCTGCTGCTCGAGCACCTGCGCTGGGCGGGCGCCTGCAAGCGCATTCTCGTCATCGACGTCTCCGAGGATGAGCAGATCAACCGCCTGGTCTACGACCGCCACCTGGGCGAGGAGCAGGCGCGCGCCATCATCGACACGCAGATCTCGCGCGACAAGCGCACGGCGGCTGCCGACGACCTGATCGACAACAGCGGCACGATCGAGGAGCTCGAGGAGAAGGTCAAGGGCCTGCACGAGTTCTATCTGCGCATCGCCGAGACGCACTAGGCCGGCACCGGGGTCCCCGGGGCCCCGCACCGAAAAAAATTGACGGCTCCATCCCGGCCGCAGGGGCGGCGGTGTGGAGCCGTCGGCGTTTGTCTGCCGGCGCCGGGCGCCTTTCCTGGTCAGCGCCTTGATTTTTTCCCGCGCGCAGCGGGCTGCTCCCTTGCCTCCTCAAGCTGGCGCTTCATCTCCTCGACGACAAGCTCGGGATCTGCCGAGCCGGGCTCGCCGTGGATCACATATGAGCCGCTTGCCCACTGCCCGAGGTCAATCAGGCGGCAGCGCTCGCTGCAAAAGGGCCTAAAGGGGCTGTTGACGTCATACTCGTGCAGCTTCCTGCACGTCGGGCACTTCACCATCATGATGTCTGAATCCTCGTCTTGAAATCCCTGCACAGCCTACTGCACGGGACGGCGCAGGTCGACCGCAACGCCGTGCGCGCCCGCGCGCTGAAGCGCCTGCAGGCGCCCGAGCGCCTGCGGCGCCTCCCCGGGCGGCACGCACACATAGCAGGCAAGCCTCGGGGCGCGGATGCGGTCAAACACCCCGGGAGCGGCCATGCCGCACAGCACCTCCTGCGCAAGGGAGAGCTGCGCCTCCCCGGGCTCGGAGATCGTCGCAGGCCACGCGGCAATCTGCGAAGTCTTCAGGGCGCAGGCAAGCTGCTGCGCGGCGGCCGAGCCTCCTGAAACGGCGCAGGAGCGCACGCCCGCAAAAAGCCCTGCAGCCTTCGCAAGATCGTCTGCGTTCATCACGCGCGCATCGGGAATCACGATGACATCGGGCAGCAGCGCCCGGCGCACCGTGATCTCCACAAGGGGCAGCAGCCGCTGCATGCGCGCGATTTCCTTGTCGTCGCACCACAAAAAGCGCTGTCCCTCGCGCGGGACAATGACGCCCGCCTCGCACCCGAAGGCAAACACGCGCAGACAGTGCACGCGCACCCGGCCGTGCGGATAGCTGTTTTCCATCATAAACCAGGGCCGGATGTCGTCGGCGGTGATGCCGAGCTCCTCGCTGAGCTCGCGCGCGAGCGCCTGCGCGGGCGTCTCGCCCGGCTCAATCTTGCCGCCGGGAAACTCCCACCAGCCCGCGCACACCTTGCCCTCGGGCCGCGAGGCCAGAAGAACGCCGCTGCGATCCGGCTGGTAGATCACGCCCACGGCGACCTCAACGACCCTCGCACCGGGCCCGTTCATGGCGCGTCCTGCCCCCCGCCCTGCCCGGCCAGCCGCCCGAGCGTGTCGCGGGCGGCCACCATGCGGGCAAACTGCGTTGCGACGCGGCCGCTGCGGCCGCCGCGCTCAATGGCAAACTGCAGCGCCTCAAGCCTGAGGGCCTCGTCGCCGCGGCGCGCCCCGGGAACGCCGAGAAACGCCATCGCCTCGTCGACCACGGCAAGGTACTGCTCCTGCGTGAAGGGATAAAAGCTCAGCCACAGGCCGAAGCGCTCGGCAAGCGAGAGCTTCTCCTCGAGCACCTCGCCCGGGTGCAGCTCGCCGTCCTCGTCAAGACGCGCGCCGAGGTTGTCGGTCGCGGGCTCGGGCATCAGGTGGCGCCGGTTGCTCGTGGCGTAGACCACGATGTTGTCGCCGCCCGCGGCAACCGAGCCGTCAAGCGCGGCCTTGAGCGCCTTGTAGCCGCCCTCGGCAAGCTCAAAGGAGAGATCGTCGCAAAAGACAATGAAGCGCTCGCTTCGGCCGCGCACGGCGCGCACGATCTCAAAGAGATCGCACAGATCCTCCTTGGCAACCTCAATCAGGCGCAGCCCCTCGCCGTAGTAGCGCGTCAGGCACCCGCGAATGAGCGAGCTCTTGCCCGTGCCGCGCGCACCGGTCAGCAGCACGTTGTTGGCGGGAAGATGCCGCACAAAGGCCTCGGTGTTCTGCACGATGAGCTTTTTCTGCCGCTCGATGTGCAGCAGCGAGTCAAGCTCAACGGAGGCAAAGTGCTCCACCGCCTCGAGCGCGCCCACGTCGGTGCCGAGCACCCGGCGGCGCACCCAGCGGTAGGCCGGCCGCGTCCAGTCAAAACGCTCGGCGGGCTCGGGCAGCATCGCAAGCAGCCGCTCGAGCACGTCGCCAAACAATTGTTCAGTCTTTGGAGTCACTTCAGCACGCCTTCAAAAAAACACCCCGCATCAGCTGCGGTATTCCGCGTTGATGCGCACGTACTCGTGCGACAGGTCGGTGGTCCAAACGGTCTCCTGCGCCTGTCCGCGCCCGAGCGCAATGCGCACGACGATCTCGGGCTTGGCCATCACCGCCACGCCGTCCTGCTCGCGGTAGTCCGGATTGCGGCCGCCGTTGACGGCCACGAGCACGTCATCAAGCCACAGATTCACGCGGCTGCTGTCAAGGTCTGCAATGCCGCTGTTGCCCACGGCGGCAAGAATGCGGCCGAGGTTGGGGTCCGAGGCAAAGAAGGCCGTCTTCACCAGCGGCGAGTGCGCCACGCTGTAGCAGACCTTGAGCGCCTCGGCCTCGGTGGCGGCGCCCTCGACCTTGATGGTGATGAACTTGGTGGCGCCCTCGCCGTCGCGGATCATGCTGCGCGCAAGCTTTCCGGCCACCGTCGTCACTGCCTCGACGATCGCCTCAAGGCGCGGATCGTCAAGACTCTCGATGGGCTTCATCGCCGCGCGTCCCGTGGCGATGAGCACGAAGCTGTCGTTGGTGCTCGTGTCGCCGTCGACCGTGATGCGGTTGAAGCTGCGGTCGGCGGCGCGGCGAATGACGGCCGCCAGCACGTCGCCCGAGACCGCGGCATCGGTGCAGATGAAGCCGAGCATCGTCGCCATGTGGGGCTCGATCATGCCCGAGCCCTTGCTGATGCCCGTGACGGTCACCACGGCGCCGTCAATGAAGGCCTTGGTGGAGGCCGCCTTGTGCACCGTGTCGGTGGTCATGATGGCCTGCGCGGCCTCAAGCCACTTGTCCTCCCCGAGATCGGCATAGGCCGCCTCGACCCCGGGCAGCAGCCGCTGCATGGGCAGCGGCTCCATGATGACGCCCGTGGAAAAGACAAGCGTCTGCTCCTCGGCGCAGCCCGCAAGCGCGGCAAGCTTCAGACAGGTGGCGCGGGCATCGGCAAGCCCCTGCTCGCCCGTGCCGGCATTGGCGATTCCCGTGTTGGCCACGAGCGCGCGGATGTTGTGCGTCATTGAAAGGTGCTCGCGGCACACGCGCACGGGAGCGGCGGCAAAGCGGTTCTGGGTGAAGACCCCGGCGGCCTTCGAGCCCTCGCAAAAGCGCATCACCATCACATCGCGCCGTCCCGCCTTTCGAATGCCCGCCTGGGCAGTGCCGAGCTCGACGCCCGCGACGGGAAAGATCGTCTTCGGATCGGGAGCGCTCAGATTGACCGACATGGAAGTCTCCTCGGAGTTTGTGGATTTTGATTTCAGCCTTGAAAAGCCGCCCGCGGACGGCGGACGGCGCGAGTCGATTATAGACAGCCGCAGACGGCCCTCCCGAAGAAAAAAAGGGCACCCGCGCGCGCCCGGCGGCCGGGCCGGTGCGCTGCGGGTGCCCTTTGCCTGAAGGCTCGCCGCAGGCAAGCCTCAGGGCAGGAGCTCTTTACTTGAGCTTGCCGTGGCAGTCCTTGTACTTCTTGCCGGACCCGCACGGGCAGGGGTCGTTGCGGCCCACGTGCGAGAAGTCAAGCGGCTGCTGCTGGGGCTGCTGGCGGGCGTTCTCCACGCGCTGACTGCCGGCGGCAAGGCTTTCCTGCTGCGCGCGCTGCGCCTCCTCGGGCATCTGGATCTGCACGTTCATCATCACGCGGCAGACGCCCTCGCGCACGTTGTCGAGCAGCGACTCAAACATGGCAAAGGCCTCGCGCTTGTACTCCTGCTTGGGCTGCTTTTGCGCGTAGCCGCGCAGATAGATGCCCTGGCGCAGCGCGTCAAGCGCGGCGATGTGCTGGCGCCACGTGGCGTCGAGCACCTGCAGCAGCACATGCCGTCCGAACCCGACCCAGGCGTCGTGTCCGACGAGCTCCTCCTTGGCCTTCTCGATGCCGTCGGAGACCTCGATGAGCTTGTTGAGCAGGTCCTCGTCGGAGGTGTCGTTGCTCGCCTCGAGCATGGCCTTCATGTCGATGTCGATGCCCCACTCGTTCTTGAGCTTGGTCGTGAGGCCGTCGATGTCCCACTGCTCCTCGACCGTCTCGGCGGGCACATAGCTGCGGAAAAGGTCGGTGAAGTAGCCGTGGCGCAGGTTGTCGAGCATCTCGCCGACGTCCTTGCTCTCGAGAATCTCGTTGCGCAGGCGATAGATCTCGCGGCGCTGGTCGTTTTGAACGTCGTCGAACTCAAGCAGCTGCTTGCGGATGTCGTAGTTGCGTCCCTCAACCTTGCGCTGGGCGCTTTCGATCATGCGGGTGAGCATCTTGGACTCGATGGCCACGCCCTTTTCAAGCTTGAGCCGGTCGGCGATGGCGCGCATGCGGTCGCCGCCGAAGATGCGCAGCAACGGATCCTCCATCGAGAGGTAGAACACCGAGCTGCCCGGGTCGCCCTGGCGGCCCGAGCGGCCGCGCAGCTGGTTGTCGATGCGGCGCGACTCGTGGCGCTCGCTGCCGATGATGCGCAGACCGCCGGCCTTGACCACCTGATCGTGCAGCACCTGCCAGGAGCTCTTGAGCTTCTCGATCTCAGCCTCCTTCTGCTCGGGGGTGAGCGTTTCGTCGGCGCGGATGTGGTCGATCTGGTTGTTGATGCCGCCGCCGAGCACAATGTCGGTGCCGCGGCCGGCCATGTTGGTGGCGATCGTCACCATGCCCGGGCGGCCGGCCTCGAGCACGATCTGCGCCTCGCGCTCGTGCTGCTTGGCGTTGAGCACGTTGTGCGCGATGCCGGCGGCCTTGAGCAGCTGGCTGATGCGCTCGCTGTTTTCAATCGAGGTCGTGCCCACAAGCACGGGCTGGCCGCGCGACTGGCAGTCCTTGATGTCCTCGAGAATGGCATGAAACTTCTCGTCCTCGGTGCGGAAGACCTTGTCCTGCGCGTCAACGCGGATCATCTCGCGGTTGGTCGGGATCACCACGGTCTCCAGACCGTAGATGTCCTGGAATTCATAGGCCTCGGTGTCGGCCGTTCCGGTCATGCCCGCCAGCTTCTTGTACATGCGGAAGTAGTTCTGGAACGTGATCGAGGCCATCGTCTGGTTTTCCTGATGGATCTCGACGCCTTCCTTGGCCTCGACGGCCTGGTGCAGGCCGTCGGACCAGCGGCGGCCGGGCATCAGGCGTCCGGTGAACTCGTCGACGATGATCACCTCGCCGTTTTGAACCACATACTGCTGGTCGCGGTGAAAGAGCGTGTGCGCGCGCAGCGAGGCATTGAGGTGATGCATGAGGATGATGTTCTGCGGCGAATACAGGCTCGTGCCGTCCTTGATGAGGCCGCGCTCGGTGAGAATCTGCTCGAGATGCTCGTGGCCCTTCTCGGAGATGTAGACCTGGTGGGCCTTCTCATCGACCCAGTAGTCGCCGTCACCCTTTTCATCGGCCTGGCGCTGCAGCAGGGGCGGAATGAGGTTGATCTGCTTGTAGAGATCCGTGTTGTCGTCGGCCGCGCCCGAAATGATGAGCGGCGTTCTGGCCTCGTCGATCAGAATCGAGTCCACCTCGTCGACGATGGCGTAGGCAAGGCCGCGCTGGCGGCGGTGCCCCACCTCGTACTCCATGTTGTCGCGCAGGTAGTCGAAGCCGAACTCGTTGTTCGTGCCGTAGGTGATGTCGGCCGCGTAGGCCGCCTTCTTGCTCTCGGTGTCCTGCTGCGAGAGGATGGTGCCGACGGTCATGCCGAGGAAGTTGTAGAGCCGCCCCATCCAGGCCGCATCGCGGCTGGCAAGGTAGTCGTTGACCGTCACCACGTGCACGCCCTCGCCGGGCAGCGCGTTGAGGTAGACCGCCAGGGTCGCGGTGAGCGTCTTGCCCTCGCCCGTGCGCATTTCGGCAATCTTGCCGTCGTTGAGCACCATGCCGCCGATGAGCTGCACGTCGAAGTGGCGCATGCCGAGCACGCGGCGGCTTGCCTCGCGCACAACCGCGAAGGCCTCCGGCAGGATGTGCTGCAAGTCCTCGCCCTTGGCAAGGCGGTCGCGGAACTCCGCGGTCTTGCCCCGAAGCTCCTCGTCGCTGAGCTTCATCATGGCCGGCTCGAGCTTGTTGATTTGCTCGCAGCGCTTGCGGTACTGCTTGATCAGCCGGTCGTTGCGGCTGCCGAAGATCTTGGTCAGAAAGGAGTCAAACATAAACGTCGTAGTCACTCAAGGCACCCCATGCCGCGAAAAGCCCGCACGGTCTGCGTGGGCTCTCTGAGGCGGGGGCAACGGCGCCCGCGGCCGGAGGCGTCGAAACAACGGCCGGCGGCGGCGACAGTGCGCGTCATCGACCTCGCGATTGAAGAAATTTCCCGAAAAAACCGGCGTCCGTGCCGGTCGTGAGAAGACCGTCGAACGTGCGCCGCGCGAGACGGAAGTGGACGCAAAAACAGGCATTGCTCCCAGGGCCTTGAAGCTCCGGGGGAAATGCCGCGGGAATTGCATTATAAACGGCCGGTACTGCCGCGCCCGCCCCGTCTTAACGAGCTGTCACGATTTCACGCGGGGTTAGACTTGCGGTGCGGCGCATGCCTGCGCCGGGGACCCTCGCGCCTTTGACCATGACCAACTCCATTCACATCCGCCGCAAGGCGCCTCGCTCGCTGGCCCAGATTTCGCTCGATCCCGGCGGCGAGAACTCGATTGCCGGGCAGCTCCGGGACTCCCGGCGTCTGGCGCGGGCCATCGCGCCGGCCCTGAGGGGGCTGCCGCTCGGCGTGGACTTCTCGCAGATCAGCAACATCCGGCTGCGCGACGGCAAGATCATTCTCTTTGTGCGCTCGGCCCTGCAGAAGTCCAAGCTGCGCCAGGTGCTGCCGCGCATCAGCGAGCTCGCCGCGCGTGCAGGCTACCTTCAGAGCATCGACATCGTCATTCGGCCGGCGGCGACCGAGCTTGAGCTGCGCCGCAGCCAGGCCGCGGGCGCCCCGCGCGAACTCTCTGAAAAAAGCGCCGCGGCCATCGAGGCCGCCTCCCGATCGATGGAGGACTCGCCGCTCAAGGACGCCCTCGCGGAGCTTGCCGCCGCGCGGCGCGCAAGGACCCCGTCGCAGTCCTGATGCCGGGGACTGGCGACGCGCCCCGCCCGGGCTGCGTCCATTCTTTTTCCCTTTCTGCCGGCAGACGCCCTGCCAGGGATGCTTCAGCCCGTGCAGGCAGGCCGCCTCAGTCGGCGCTCGCCTTGAAGGGCCGGGCCTCCTGCGGAACGCTCGTCAGCTCCCAGGCGTCGGGGTCGGCAAGCAGCGCGCGCAGCAGTTTGTTGTTGAGCGAATGACCGGACTTGTAGGCGCTGTAGCGCGCCAGGAGGGGACGCCCGAGCACGTAGAGGTCGCCCATGGCGTCGAGAATCTTGTGCTTGACGAATTCATCGTCCGAGCGAAGCCCGCCCACGTTGAGCACCCGGAACTCATCCATCACGATGGCGTTTTCGAGCGTGCCGCCCTTGGCGAGCCCCATGGAGCGCAGCAGCTCCACGTCGGAGACAAAGCCGAAGGTGCGGGCGCGGCAAACGGCCTCCTCATAGGTCTCGCGGCCGAGATCGACCACGGCGTGCTGCACGGTGGAGTCGATCGCCGGATGCCCGAAGGCGATCCCGAAGTCGAGAATCAGGCCGTTGTGCGGCTCAAGCTTTGCCCACTTGTCGCCGTCGTGCACCTCGACGCTTTTCTTGACGCGCGCAAAATGCCTCGGGGCGTTCTGCTCGAGAATGCCGGCGCTGCGAATCAGGTAGACGAAGGTCGCCCCCGAGCCGTCCATGATCGGAATTTCCGGGGCGTCCACGTCCACGTAGAGGTTGTCGATGCCCATGCCGTTGAAGGCGCTCATGAGGTGCTCGATCGTCGAGACCACCACGTTGCCCTCATTGAGCGTCGTCGCAAGGCGCGTGTCGTTGACCGATTCTGCGCGTGCGGGCAGCTCCACGGCCGGCGTCAGATCCACGCGGCGAAAGATGATGCCGGTGTCGGGCGCCGCCGGATGCATGGTGAGCTTGACCTTGCGGCCGGTGTGCAGACCGATGCCCACTGCCGAGACGGACTGCCTGAGAGTGCACTGTTTGATCAACTTTTAAATCCTGAGAACTGGCTGCGGCGGGCTGCGCCGAAAGCCGTGGCGGCCCGTATCGGGCGTCAAAATTCCGTCAAGGATGGAATGCTAGCACGGCGCAATTGTGCGGCGATCTGGAAGAGCCGGGGGACTTCAGCACCGGCAGCGGGTGAATGGTCTGAGGCAAGGGCCGGGGCCGGCCGGCGGATGTCCCCGGACGGCCGGCGCGGCAACGCCCCCTCGGCGCGTCCTCCTTTCACGGGATCAGACGCGCTGCGCAGGGGGCGCGCAGGGCAGGCTACTTTGAGGCGTTGCGGATGAAGGCCGGCACGTTGATCATTTGAGGCGACTGGGCGTCGTCCTCAGCCGCCGTCGACATCTCGGCCATGCTCTTGGGCTGCACGCGGGCGCTGGCAAAGCCCTGCGTGAACTGCGGCACCTGCGGGCGCTGATGCACGGGCTGCACATGCTGCGCGGCCTCGGGCGCGGGCTGCTGCTCCTGCACGGGGCGCGCGGCGCCGAACGTGGGCAGATCGCTCCCCTCGGAGGCATGGCGTCCGAAGACCTCGGGCGTCACGACGGCGGCAGGCGCCTGCTCAAGCGGCTGGTCAAGGCCCGTGGCCACCACGGTCACGCGCAGCTCGTCGCCCATCGTGTTGTCGAAGGCCGTGCCGATGATCTGGTTGGCGTCCTTGCTCACGAAGTTCTTCATGATCGTCATCACCTGGCGCACCTCGCTCTGGCTCATCGTCTCGGCCGAGGCCGTGACGTAGACGAGCAGACCGCGGGCGCCCTGCAGGTTGGCGCCCTCAAGCAGCGGGCAGGCGATGGCCAGCTTGGCGGCCTGGCTCGCGCGATCAGGACCCGAGGCGGTGGCCGTGCCCATCATGGCCGTGCCGCGCTCGCTCATGACGGTGCGAAGGTCCTCGAAGTCGACGTTGATGAGGCCGGGCGTGTGAATGATCTCGGCAATGCCGTTGCAGGCCTTGTAGAGCACATCGTCGGCCGCGGCAAAGCACTCGAGCATGGTGGCGTCGTCGCCCACCTCCTCCTCGAGCTTGTCGTTGAGAATGACGATGAGGCTGTCGACCTTGTCCTTGAGGTTTTCAATGCCCGCCTGCGCCTGGCGCATGCGGCGAGATCCCTCGAACTCGAAGGGCTTGGTGACCACGGCGACGGTGAGGATGCCGAGCTCCTTGGCGATGCTGGCGATCACGGGAGCGGCGCCCGTGCCGGTGCCGCCGCCCATACCGGCGGTGATGAAGAGCAGATGCGTTCCCTCGAGGGCCTCGCGGATCTTGTCGCGGGCCTCCTCGGCGGCCATGGCGCCGACCTCGGGCTTGGCACCGGCGCCGAGACCCGTCTTGCCGAGCGGGATCACAATGTTGGCGCGCGAGCGGTTGAGCGCCTGCTGATCCGTATTGGCAGCAATGAACGTGATCCCCTGGGCCTCCTTGTCGATCATGTGCTCGACGGCGTTTCCGCCGCCGCCACCCACGCCGATCACCTTGATGCAGGCATTGAAAGTGCCAGGCTGGTCCTGAACCATGTTGAAAGACATTCGCTCTTTCCCTTAAATCTGAAACTCACCACACACAAAGGGCGCCTCGCCCCTCGAGAAAACGCTTAATTATCGCTGATTTTTTTTGCGCTGACACGCTCTTTTCGCCCGGCTTGCGCCTCTTGGGGCAATCCCGGGGACGCGGCGGTCAGAAGGCTTTTGCCGCGGCGTTTTTCCTCAGTCGAAAAGATCGGGCGTGCGCGCGCAGGCGTCGTCGTCAGACCGCCAGCGCACCGCCCTCCGGCCGTGCGCGGCAAGCCAGGCGCTTGCCTGCGAAAAATGGCCGCACCCGATGAAGGGCGCCGGGGGCCGGCGCGCCGACAGCGGCGAAGGGTGATTGGCCTTGAGCACGAACACGGGCGCCTGCGCGTGCGCCAGCACCAGGGACTCCTTTTTCTGCGCCCAGGCGCCCCAGAGCATGAACACCACCGGGCGGGCAGCCTGCAGCACGCGGACGATGAGCGCATCGGTGAGCGTCTCCCAGCCGCGGCCGGCGTGCGAGAGCGGCGCACCCTGCTCGACGCTCAGAGCGGCGTTGAGCAGCAGCACGCCCTGGCGCGCCCAGTCCGAGAGGTCGCCCTGCGTGCGCGCGGGCAGCCCGTCCTCGCGGGCAATCTCGGCAAAGATGTTCTTCAGGCTCGGCGGCAGCCGCCGGATGTCCCGGGCAACGGAAAAGGCCATCCCCGTCGCCTGCCCCGGCCCGTGGTAGGGATCCTGGCCGAGGATAACCACCGAGACGTCCTCAGGCGCAAGCCCGCGAAGCGCCCGGTAGGGATCGGGCGGATAAATGACCGCCCCGCTCTCGATCCGGCCGCGGAGAAATTCGCGCAGTGCGCGCCCGTCGCCGCAGGCCTCAAAGCGCGAGAACACCTCGCGCCACCCCGGGCAGAGTCCGTCAGGGCAGAACCGCCCGAGTCCCGCGCACGTCTCCTGCGCCTTTCGGGATGCGTCCGTCATGGGGTCCTACCGCCCGACGGCGGCGGCCGTCCTGAAGAGCGCGTTCAAGGCCGCGCCCGGAGAGGGCTCGCGCATGAATGCCTCGCCGACCAGAAAGGCGTTGACGCCGCAGGCGCGCAGACGCTGCACGTCGCCTGCGTCATGCACGCCGCTTTCGGTCACCACGATGCGGTCCTCGGGAACCAGATGCCGCAGGCGCAGCGTCTGCTCAATCGAGGTCACGAACGTGCGCAGGTTGCGGTTGTTGATGCCGACAAGCCGCACGGGAAGCTTGAGCGCCCGGGCAATCTCCTCTTCATCGTGCGTTTCGACAAGCACGTCCATGCCGAGTTCGTGCGCGGTCTCGACGAGCCGCAGTGCTGCGGCGTCGTCGACGGCGCGCATGATGACGAGCACCGCATCCGCGCCCCAGGCGCGCGCCTCGTAGACCTGGTAGGGATCAATCAGAAAGTCCTTGCGCAGGATGGGAATGTCGACGGCCTCGCGTGCGGCGGCAAGCGCCTCGCGCGAGCCCATGAAGAACTCCCGGTCGGTGAGCACCGACAGGCACGCCGCGCCGTTGGCCGCATAGTCGCGGGCGGTCTCGGCCGGACGAAAGTCCTCGCGGATCACCCCCTTGCTCGGACTGGCCTTCTTGACTTCGGCAATCACGCCCGCAAAGCCCTGCTCAAGCCTTGAGTGCAGCGCGCGCGCAAAGCCGCGCGCGGGCGCCTGCGCAAGCGCCGCGCTGCGCACGGCCTCCAGCGGCAGCCGGGCGCGCGCCTGCTGCAGCTCACGGGCCTTGACGGCCAGAATGCGCTCGAGAATATCTCCCATGTTCCTATCCCTGTGCAAAACGCCGGCGGACCGACGGCATTGTCCGGGCATTGTAGCCATCGCGCCAGAGTCGTGGAAAAATTTGCATCCCTGCAAATTCTTCTTATAATCGCATTCTCTCGCGGGGTGTAGCGCAGCCCGGTAGCGCGCCTGCTTTGGGAGCAGGATGTCGGGAGTTCGAATCTCTTCACCCCGACCAAAGTTGCCGCAGCTTCTGCCCGTAGCTCAGTTGGATAGAGCATCGGCCTTCTAAGCCGAGGGTCGCTGGTTCGAATCCTGCCGGGCAGGCCAAGAGCTCTGGCGAGAAAAAATTTGATGGTGGGTGTAGCTCAGTTGGTAGAGTCCCGGATTGTGATTCCGGTTGTCGTGGGTTCGAGTCCCATCTCCCACCCCATAATTCCAAGCCTCAGTCTTTCGCGACTGGGGCTTTTTTCATTTCCGGCCCCTGTCTGAGGGCGAAAAAAAGGACGCGCTCCGGGAAAACGGCCCTGGGCCGTCTTCCCGCGGATGCGTCCTCAAGACCCAAGCGGGATATTTCAAACTTTCAGGTTCAAGCTTTCAACCGTTTTCCGAAACAACCGGTGGGAGCGCCGTCAGAGGGCCCGCGCCGGAAGTCCCGGAATTTCGGAGAAATTACTTCTTCTCGAGCGAGACGATGTGCTCGACGGCGATGCGGCCGGAGTTGATGGCAAACGACGAGGCCGTGCCTTCACCGATGCGCAGATCGTACGAGTCGCCGTACACGCCGCCCGCGTCATGGCCGATGGCGTACAGACCCGGGATCACGTTTTCATGAGCGTCGACCACCTGCAGGTTCTCGGTCACCTTCACGCCGTTGAGCGAGGCGAGGGTGTGCAGCTTGCCGCGCAGGACGTAGAACGGAGCCTTGCTCACGCCGCGCAGGTAGTACTTGTCCTTGCCGAACTGGTCGTCGCGGCCCTGCTTGGCGAACTTCGTCATGTCCGCAGCGGCGCGCTTGAGGTTTTCGGCATTGAGACCGGCCTTCTTGGCCACTTCCTCAATGGTGTCGCCCTTGAAGACGTCGCCGCGCTTGATGCCGGCTTCAATCATCGCGGGCAGCTCCTTGGCCTTCTGGCCGCGCTGGATGAAGTTGCCGCACGGGTTCAGGTAGCCCTTGGTGCCGAGCTCGTCGACGAGCGCCTGGTCAAAGACGATGTAGGTCCATTCGCCCGAGCGCAGGATGGCGTTGGAGGCCACGGGCCAGTCGAGCGTGAGCTGCTCGTTGAAGAAGCGGTTGCCGGCGGCGTCCACATAGAGCTGGCTCTGGCGGAAGAGCGCGCGCAGCTCCTTGTTGGGGCCGTTGCAGATGGCCTCGCCCTCGAGCGGGTTGAAGGCGCCGTTGATCATCATCGGGCCCATGTTGTCGCCGACAGCGCCAACCTCCATGGCCATGCGGATGCCGTCGCCGGTGCGGCCCGGAGCGCCGGAGGGAACGAGTTCCTGACCGGTGGACTTCTTGACGAGATCCATGTTGAAGTTGTAGCCGCCCGTGGCGAGGATGACGTACTTGGCGTTGACGGTCACCTTCTCCTTCTTGACGTTGTCGTAGGCTTCAACGCCGGAGATGCGGCCGTTCTTGGTGATGAGCTTCTGGCCCGGGGTCTGCAGCAGCAGCGTGCCGCCGGCCTTGGTGAAGGCCTTGGTCATGGCTGCCGGCAGCGAGCCCGCGGCCGGGTAAATGTGCCAGGTGAGGTCCTTCTTGTCGGCCCAGACCGACTTCACTTCCTTCCAGTGCACGCCGTGGTCCCAGACCCACTGAATGGTCTTGGGCGACTCATCGATGAAGCGCTTCACGAGCGGAGCGTTGATGCGCCAGTGATGGTACTCGCCCATGCGGTTGAACTCCTCGAGCTTGGTGAGCTTCACGCCGGCCTTCTTCTGCATGAAGGATTCCACGGCAAAGGAGCCTTCCATGAAGTTGCCCGCGCCGCCCGTGTAGCCGTTCTTCTCAAGAAGAACGGTCTTCAGGCCGGCTTCCTGGGCGCTCGCCGCGGCAACCGTGCCGCCGGCGCCGCCGCCGACAACCACAACGTCGGCGTCGATCACGCGATCGGCCATCGCCGGAAAGGCCATGCAGGCGGCGGCCATCACGGCCGTAAACTGAACGACAGCTTTCATCTGCTTCATTGCTTCTCTCTCCTTGTTGGTATTAGGGATGCGGCCGGACTGAAAAAAGTTCCCCGGGCGCAGCTTAAGGGAATGTTAATCTTGCAGTTTTAGAAGATAAATACACAAAATCGCGACGCACCCTTTCAGCTTCTGCAATAATCGATGCACCCCCTCTCCGCGGCATCGACGGGCATCTCGCGGCCGAAGGCCGTCCCCCCAGAGCGCTGCGAGGGTTCCTTTTCCGAGAGCACGCCGCCATGGATCGACTCACCGCCCTGAGCTACTTCATCCGCGCAGCCGACGCGGGCAGCTTCACGCGCGCGGCCGCGCTTCTTGGCGTTTCGCTTGCGACCGTCAGCCGCGCCATCGACTTTCTTGAGCAGGAGCTCGGCACGCCCCTGTTCGTTCGCACCACCCGCAAGGTGACGCTCACCACCGCGGGCGAGGCGATGCGCCCGCAGGCCGAGAACATCCTCAAGCTTTCCGAGACGCTCTACTCGAACGTGCGCGCCTCGGCGGGCCTCGCTCCCGAGGGGACGCTTCGGGTCTCCTCGAGCATCGTGATCGGCCGGGTGTTTCTGCAGTACATCATCCTGAAGTTCCGCCGCCGCTATCCGGGCGTTCACGTCGAGCTCTTCACGGCCGACGCCAACGTCGACCTTGCCCGCACGGGCATCGACATCGCCTTCAAGGTGGGCAACAACCTGCCCGAGGCGGCCGTGGCGCGCCACCTCGGCTCCGTGCACAGCATCCTTGCGGCCTCGCCCGAATACCTCAGGCGCCGTCCGATGCCGCAGGAGCCTTCGGAGCTTGCCCGGCACGACTGCGTCATCAACTCGTACTTCGGCAGCAAGACCCGCCTCTGGAACAGCGCCGACGACAGCGCCGTCATGGACATCAGCGGCGGGTTTGAGTGCAACAACACGCTCATCTGCCTAGACATGTGCCTGGCCGGCCAGGGCATCGCCATGCTGCCGCGCGACTTCATCAGCCACTTCCTGCAGACCGGGGCGCTTGTTCATGTTCTGCCCGGGTGGGAGGGCGAGCCCTACGGGTTCTACGCGCTCACCGCCTCACGATATCTCTCAAACATCGGGCGGCTCTTTCTGGACATGGTGCGCGAGGAGCTGCTGCCGGTCTCGGGCAGCGTCTATGCGGTCTACGCGGCGGACCTTCTCAAGGGAAAGAACATCAGCAGGCTCACGGGCGGGCCCGCGCCCGGGGACCTGCAGCCTCAGGTGCGGGAGGCGCCGTAGGTGCGGGCAAGCTCTCGCATCGCGTCAATGAACTCGCGCGCAGCGCGCGACAGGTACAGATCCTTGCGATAGACGACGCCCACCGGGCTCAGGGGCTGCTCGGGGGTCAGGGCGAAGTAGCGCACGGGGTGGCGCGGATAGGCGTGCTTGGCCATCGTCTCGGTGACGATCGCAGCGCCGAGTCCCTCGCCGGCCATCAGGAGCGCGGCCACCGGAGAGACGGTCTCAAGCACCACCCGCGGAAAGACGTGGCACTCAAGGCAGACCTTCTCAAAAACCGCACGCAGCCTCTGGCCGCGGCGCACGGTGATGAAGGGCTCGCCATCAAAGAGCGAAAAGTCAATCGGCGGGTACGTCTCGGTGCTGGCGGGCACCTTCTGGATGACGGGATTGGCCGCGTCGACCACCACGAGGTAGCGCTCGTGATAGACCGTGACGGTGGCCAGGCTCTCGTTGTGAATCGAGGTGGGCATGACGCACAGGTCGCACTGCCCCTGCGCGGCGAACTGCTCGAGTTCGCGCGTGGTTCCCTCGACGATGAGCACCTCGATGCCCGGGTGGGCCTTGATGAAGGCGGGCAGAATGCTCGTCAGAAAATAGATGCTGCGGTAGTGCGAGGCGCCGATCACGAGCCGGCCGCGGTCGCCGCGGTTGAGTTCGTCGACGATCTTGGCGCAGCTCTCGCGCATCTTCTCAATCTTCGTCTCCGTCTCAAGCACCGCCCGTCCGGCGGGCGTCAGCCGCATCGGCCGCGCCTTTCGGTCGATGAGTACGGCGCGGCGCTCGGCCTCAAGCCGGCGCACGTACTGCGACAGCGAGGGCTGCGAGATCTCGAGCGCCTCGGCCGCGCGCGAGAAGCTGCCCGTCTTGACAATGGCGCTGAGATACTTGACCAGATGCTCGGACACGGATCGTCCCTTCCCTCTGTGCGGGAAATCCTCGCCCTCGAGGGCGTCGTGCTAGTGAAAGATCTTTCCAAAAAGCCCCTTTCTGCGGCCGTCGGCGCCCTGGGCGCCCGTCCCGGAGGCCTCGGCATGAGCGGGCTCGGCCGCGGCCGTCTTCTCCTGCGAAGGCGCGGAAGCGGCCGCGCCCTGCGCCGCGGGCTTTGCGGCCTCAATGGCCGGGGTCGCCGCAGGGGCCGGAACTGCCGCGGGATCGGCGGCCTTGTGAAGCTCAAGGGTCCGCTCGGTCTTCTTTTCCTTCTCGGCGCCGGAAAAAAGCCCGAAGAAGCCGCGCCGGGGCTCAACATGCGCCTCGGGCGAGAGATCAATGCCCGCCTCGTGCGCGAGCTTGTCAAAGCGCGCCGTCAGCACCCGGACGGACTCCTCGAGCGCCGCCACGCGCGCCTCGGAGGCCTTGAGCGAGGCGTCGGTCGAACTGGAGATCTTCTGGATTTCGGCGATGATCGTGCCCTGCATGCCGCTCATTTCGTCCTGCAGCGTCTTTTTCATCTGCTCGGTGCGCGAGAGCTCGGCGTGGTTGGCAAGCGTCTTGTTGGCGTTGGCCTCCTTGTAGGCGCGGCGAATCTCAAGCAGGGTCGAGGCCTGCGACATGAGCGACCAGGCGATGCCCGCCACCCACAGAACGCCCAGAACGATCAGAAGGATGAGCGACAGGGGCGCCTGCACCTCGCCGAAGATGAAGTTCACAGGCACCGGGGCCATGATGCCCTGCCAGTTGAGGATGAGAAAGATGGCCGCAAGAATGCTCAGGAGCACAAGAACGACGGAACGGACGGTCATGCGAATGAATCCCCTCAAGTGATGAGTGACGGCGCCAAAGGGCCGCGGCGGGCGCAGATGCGCGCGCCGCCATCCGATTATAGATGCGCGCCGCCGCGCATCCCGCCGCGCACCGCGTCGCCGGGGCGGGCGGCACGCCGGTGTTAAGATCGCGTTCAGGCAGGCCGCGGGCGGCCTGCGTCACCCTTCCCAGCCTCAACACACCCGGACACGTCTCAATATGAAAACAGATCCGCGCTTTCCGAAGCTGCACATCGTCGACCATCCCCTTGTCCAGCACAAGCTCACCATCATGCGTCAAAAGGAGACGAGCACCAACGTCTTTCGGCAGCTGCTGCGCGAGATCACGGTACTCATGGGCTACGAGCTCACGCGCGACCTGCCGCTCACCGAGCGGCGCATCGAGACGCCGATCTCGCCCATGCACGCGCCCACGCTTGCGGGCAAAAAGCAGGTGATCGTCCCGGTGCTTCGCGCCGGCCTCGGCATGAGCGACGGGCTGCTCGAGCTGATGCCCTCGGCGCGCGTGGGCCACATCGGCATGTACCGCGACAGCAACAAGCGCCCGGTCGAGTACCTTGTGCGCCTGCCCAACGTCATCGACCGCATCTTCATCATCTGCGACCCGATGCTCGCCACGGGCTACTCGGCCGCGCACGCCGTCGATGTCTTGAAAAAGCGCGGCGTTCCGGGCTCCTCAATCCGGTTTCTTGCGCTCGTCTCCGCCCCCGAGGGCATTGCGGTGATGCAGCAGCTGCACCCGGACGTCGACATCTACGTCGCCTCGCTCGATGAGCGGCTCGATGAGAACGCCTACATCGTGCCGGGTCTTGGAGACGCCGGCGACCGGCTCTTCGGAACGAAATAGTCTTTTTTCGCCCTCAACGAAGGCGTCCCGGCTGCGCTGCTGCGGCCGGGACGCCTTTCTTTTCTGACGCTGCAGGCAAAGGGAAAGGGCGACGGCTGCTGTGAGGATGCCGTCGCCCTTTCGGTTTTTCCGTCCCAGGATTTAAAGGAGCCCCGGTTCAGGAAAGAGGGTTATCCGCCTACCACGGGCTTGATCGACTCGATCAGACCCGGCGAAAAGAGGTAGGCCGTGATCGTGATGATGACGATGCCGATCACGTTGAGCCAGAAGCCTGCGCGGATCATGTCGGAGATCTTCAGGCGGCCCGTGCCGAACACCATTGCATTCGGAGGCGTGCCCACGGGCATCATGAAGGCGCAGCTCGTACCCATCGTCGCGCAGATCAACAGCGCCTCGGGGTGCATGTTGAGCGACTCGGCCACCGCGGCAATGAGCGGCATCATCGTGGCGGCCAGGGCCGTGTTGGAGGTGAATTCCGAGACGAACACCGACAGGGTCGTCACGCCGGTCAGCAGCCCCCACTCGGGCAGCGAGCCCAGGGCGACGGCGGCGGCGCCCACCGCGTCCGCGGCGCCCGTCTTCTGAATGGCCGCAGCCATCGTCAGACCGCCGCCGAAAAGCAGCAGCACGTCCCAGCTCACCGCCTTGTTGGCCGAGGCCCAGTCAAGGGCATGCACGCCGTTCTTGACGTCGACCGGGATGATGAAGAGCAGGATGCCGGCGCCCATGGCGATCACCGTGTCGCTCAGCGGCTTGAAGGGCTTGGCGCCGCCGATTTCCAGACCGCGGATGACCGGGCCGAAGGTCCACAGAAGGGCCGCGAGGGCAAAGATGATGAGCACCGTCCACTCGCCGCGCGAGAGCTTGCCCAGGGCGTGCAGCTCGTCCATCACCCACTGCTTGCCGCCCGGCAGCTCCTCGGGCTGGTTGCGGTAGAGCACGTGCACAAGCAGAACATAGGTGGCGATGAAGAGCAGACCCATGGCGGGCACCGAGATCTTGAGCCAGTCAAAGAAGCTCACCACGTCGCCGTACTGCTGCTCGACAAAGCGCACGAAGATGCCGTTGGGGGGCGTGCCGATCAGCGTGAGCACGCCGCCGACGCTTGCGCCGTAGGCCACCGACAGCAGCATGCAGATGCCGAAGTTGCGCTCGGCCTGGTCGATCGGACGGTCGGCGCGCGTCGAGCGCACCACGCCCATCAGTGCGAGCGCGATGGGCAGCATCATGGCGGCCGTGGCCGTGTTGCTCACCCAGGCCGACAGGGCCGTGGTGGCAAGCATGATGCCAAGGATGATCTGCTTGGGCTTGGTGCCCACGATGCGGATCATCACCAGCGCGATGCGGCGGTCCAGCCCCCAGCGGGCGATGCCGCCGGCAATGAGAAAGCCGCCCAGGAAGAGAAAGATCGTGCCGTTGGCGTAGTTCTTGAGCGTGTCGCCAGCGCTCGCAACGCCGAGCAGCGGGTACATCACGATCGGCAGCAGGGCCGTCACGGCAATCGGCACGGGCTCAGTGAACCACCAGATGCCCATCCAGAGCACCATGGCGGTACAGGCACGGGCGGCATTGGAGAACTCCACGATCTCGCCGGTCGTCCCCACGTAGGACGTCGGCAGGATGAAGTACAGACACAAGGCCAGAACAGGTCCGAGGATGAGGGGAATGAGCTTGGTCTTCGCGCTCAGGCCTTCCTCAAGACTGGTTTCGTGTTGACGATTGGGCATGGAAATGCCTCCTAGTTGTCTGGGAACCCCTCCGGCGTCCGTCTGCAGAAGAGCGCCTCGCCAGAAAGCTGCTCTGCTGCGGCCCAGGCCGCGGCTGGATCCCGGTTGTCCAAAAAGATGTCGTCCATCCTTATCGTTGCTGCCGCCCGACGCGCTTGCGGTTTTTCGAGGACGCAGTCCTCCCGCCATCAGGTTGTCGGCTTCTGTTAAGACGACATTCGAGATTGATGCTAGTCAATATCAACGTGCCGGTAAAGCCGATTTTCTGGGTGATAACACCGATCAGCGTCCTCATTTTTTCTCAATGCGGAAGTTACAACTCTTAACCCAAGGTAACCCGTTACGACACTTTTTGTAGCTCTAGGAGATTTCTCTCATCAGGAATTTCCCGCACGCCGGGACGTGCGGCCGAACGTCGCATCCCCAGGACGAACCGCCAGGCCGGCGCCCGGGGCATGCAGCCGCCGCCAGCGGCATCGATGAAGAAAAAAACGCCTTGCGCACGAGCGGCACGGCCGCCGGATGCGCAGGCGCAGCAGAGGGCAAAAAAAAGGGGACGCCGGGATCACCCGGGACGTCCCCTTGTCAGGCTCTAGTCAAGCAGTCGCAGGATTACTTTTCAGCAAACCAGTTGTCCTGCGGGACATAGCGCACGGAAGCCTGGTTGCTCTCGACGAGCTGCTTGCCGGTGCTGTAGAACGACCAAGCGGTGAGCGTGCCGCAGCAGATCATCAGGAAGGCGACCACGAGCATCGTCTTGCGGAAGCCATGGGCGCGGCCCTTGATGACGTCCCACTTCACGCCGAGGCGGTACAGGCCGATCATGCCGTGCACTTCAGTGGCCACGAGGAAGATGAAGGTCCAGAGCATGCCGTTGTGATAGGTGTGAACGGCCGAGAGGTTGGGGTCAATCTCAGAGGGAGCCGTGAGCATGCCCATCACGTGCGGGAAGACCATGCCGGTGAGGATGATGGCGGTCACGAACTGGAAGAACCACAGCGTGCTGTCCTGGTGGTTCAGAACGCGCACGTGCGAGCGGATGTCGCGCAGCTGCTTGAACGAGGTCGGGAAGCGGCGCAGGGCGCACAGGGCGTGGATGATCACGCAGATCGTGATGAAGGCCACGAACAGGAAGTGCAGCCAGGTCTGCTCTTCACCAAAGATCGGGGTGCCGCCGGAAATCTGGATGAGGTTCCAGAAGAGATCGCGGCCGACCTGCATCGAGCTGGTGAAGGCCATGTGGCAGAACAGGAAGATGCCGAGGATGAGGCCCGTGACGGACTGGGCCACGTCGATGTAGGCGGGCCACTTGCTCTTGCGGCGGCCGTCAGTGAGCGACACGGCGGCGATGGCCTCGGGACCCGTCGGGGTGCGCGCAAACTTGATTTGTTCAGGAGTCGTCATGACTGTCTTCCTTTCAGAAGGGAAATTAAAAAAAAATCGGGACAAGTCGCTTTGCTTTTTGCCGCGGCCTGCTGAAGCGAACGGTCGCGCCCAATGGGAGCTTCGCCCGGCCGTCGGGGAACGTCGAAAACAACGTCCAGACCCCGGGCATGGACCGCGGCTCGTTTCTTGGCGTAATCATGCTCCTTTCAGACTGCTTTAATCTTGATTTTCATCAAATAACATCCGCTTACAACCGGACTTCTTTCAACTTTTTCCGAAGATTTCAAGGGTTATTACTGATATTTCCGCGGGCAAAGCGCCGAAAATCCCCCGATTCATTCGGGATTACCCTTAATTTTGATGAAAATTCATGCCGCGCAGCTTCGACTGCTGCCGCCGAGACTGCGCCGCCGGGTTCTCAAGACTCAGGCCGCCGGCTTGCGCGGGGCCCGGGCCGATGCCGCGGCGCGCCGCCCTGCGCCCCTTGAAGCCGGCTTGCGGCGCACGGGCGCTGCGGCGCCCTGCGCCAGGTGCGCGGCAAGATAGCGTCCGGTGATGCTCTCCGGGCAGCGCGCAAGCTCCTGCGGGCTGCCCTCAAAGACGAGCGTGCCGCCCCCTTCCCCGCCCTCGGGGCCGATGTCGACCACCCAGTCGGCGCGCGCAATCACGTCAAGGTCGTGCTCAATCACAATCACGGTGTTGCCCAGGGCCGTGAGCTTTCTCAGCACGGCCATCAGGGCGGCGACGTCGTCAAAGTGCAGTCCCGTGGTGGGCTCATCCAGAATGTAGAGCGTGCGACCCGTATCGCGGCGGGCAAGCTCCTGAGCGAGCTTGATGCGCTGCGCCTCGCCGCCCGAGAAGGTCATGGCGCTCTGCCCGAGCCCGATGTAGCCCAGCCCCACCTCCGAGAGCGTGGCCAGGCGCCGCTCGATGACGGGAATGGCGGCAAAGAATTCACGCGCCTCGTCAACGGTCATGTCAAGCACATCGGCAATCGACTTTCCGCGGTACTTCACCTCAAGCGTCTCGCGGTTGTAGCGCCGGCCGCGGCAGGTGGGGCATGTGACGTAGACCGCGGGCAGAAAGCCCATTTCAAACTTGATCTGCCCCTCGCCCTGGCAGGCCTCGCAGCAGCCGCCCCCGCTGTTGAAGGTAAAGCGCCCCGGCCCGTAGCCGCGCTCGCGCGCCGCAGGCGTCTGCGCAAACACGTCCCGGATGGCGGTCAGCAGTCCCGTGTAGGTTGCCGGGTTTGAGCGCGGCGTCTTGCCGATCGGGCTCTGGTCGACCTCGATCACCTTGTCGAAGAACTCCACCCCCTCCATCGCCTCAAAGGCAAGCGCCCCGGTGCGGGCGTGGTGAAAGCGCCGGCGAAGGTCGCAGGCGACCGTGTCGTTGACCAGACTCGACTTGCCCGAGCCTGAGACGCCGGTGACGACGCAAAGCGCCCCCACCGGGAAGCGGCAGGTGAGATTCCTGAGGTTGTGGCCGCTTGCGCCGCGAACGACGAGCGCGTCGTCGTCCTCCGTAAAGACCCGCCCTGAAGCCGCCGGCGCCGCGCCCTGCGACGTCCCGGCCAGATAGCGCCCGGTGCGGGAGGCCGGATTGGCTGCAACCTCCGCAGGCGTTCCGGCGCAGATCACCTCGCCGCCGTGCACGCCCGCCCCCGGGCCCATGTCGATGAGATAGTCCGCCGCGCGAATGACCTCCGCATCGTGCTCGACCACCACCACGGTGTTGCCGGCCTCGGTCAGGCGCCGGAGCATGCCGATCACCCGCTCGGTGTCGCGCTGATGCAGTCCGATCGTGGGCTCGTCAAGCACATAGGTGACGCCCGTCAGTCCCGCGCTGATCTGCCCGGCAAGGCGAATGCGCTGCACCTCGCCCCCGGAGAGCGTGGAGGCCGCCCGCGACAGCGTCAGGTACGAGAGCCCCACGTCAATCAAAAATCCCGTGCGCCGCGCGACCTCCTCGATCAGCGGGCGCGCCACGGGCTCCTGCAGGGGATCAAAGTCAAGCTGCGGCAGCCTTCGGGCGAGCTCGCCCAGCGTCAGGCGCTGCATCTCGATGAGGTTGAGCCGCCCGGAGCCTCTTCCGACATAGACGTGCCGCACCTCCGCACGGTGCCGTGAGCCTCCGCAGGCCGGACACGGCAGCGTGCGGCGCAGCACGCGCATGCCGGCCCTTGAGGCCTCGCTGCGGGCGTGCCGCCACTTGCGCTCAAGCTCCGTGATGATCCCCGCAAAGGGCGCGGGCGCATCGGCGCGGGTGCCGTAAAGCACCAGGTCCCTGGCCTGCTCGGGCAGCTGCGCATAAGGGACGTCAAGCGAAAATCCCCCCGCCTCGGCCGCCGCCTGCAGCGCGGCAAAGACCGTCTTGTTTTGCGGCGTGCAGCCGCAGACCGCCCCTTCGCGCAGACTGAGCGCCGGGTCGCGCACCACCAGTTGCGGGTCAAAGCGCTCGAGCTCGCCCGAACCCTCGCACAGCGGACAGGCGCCGAGCGCATTGTTGAAGGAAAACATCGCCGGCGTCATCTCGGGCATCGTTCGCCCGCACTCGGGGCACGCGTAGCGCGTCGAAAACCCCTGCTCCCTGCCCGATCCCATGTCGCACAGGACGGCGCGGCCGTCGGCAAGCCCCGCGGCCGTCTCAAAGCTCTCGGCCAGGCGCGTGCGGTTCTTCTCGGCGACCTTGAGCCGGTCGACCACCACGTCGATGCGGCGGCCTTCTGCCCGCGTCTCAAGAAGCTCCCCGGGAACGTCCTCAAGCGCGTAAACCTCGCCGTCAAGGCGCACGCGCAAAAAACCCTTGCGCTGCAGCCAGCGCACGCACTGCGCCACGGTCTGCCCCTCAAGCCGCAGCCCCTCGGAGCGCCCTGCGGCATCCCCCTCCCCGGCGCGCTCGAGCTCCTCTTCGGCCGCGCGCCCCTCGGGAACGTTGAGCGGCGCAAGGATCATGATGCGCGTTTGCTCGGGCAGCGCCAGGGCCGCATCGACCATGTCGTGGATGCCGGACTTTCTGAGCGGCACGTCGTGCTCGGGACAGCAGGGCGTGCCCGCCCGCGCAAAGAGAATGCGCAGGTAGTCGTTGATCTCGGTCATCGTGCCCACCGTCGAGCGCGGGCTTGCGCCGGACGAGTGCTGCTCGATTGCAATCGAGGGCGAGAGCCCCTCGATGGCGTCGACGTCGGGCTTGTCCATCACGTCCATGAAGCGGCGCGCGTAGCTTGAGACGCTCTCGGCATAGCGGCGCTGCCCCTCGGCGTAAAGCGTGTCAAACGCAAGCGAGCTCTTGCCCGAGCCCGAAAGCCCGGTCACCACCACCAGCCTGTTGCGGGGGATGTCAATGTTGACGTTCTTGAGATTGTGCGTGCGCGCACCACGAATGCGGATGGCGTTGTCGGACATACAGAGGCGGGCGAAGGAAAAAGTGAACCGGAAACCCCGGAGGCGCCGCCCGCGCGCAGCCCTCGCAGGCCGCAGGCGGACGATCGGTCAGAATACCGCGGCTGCGGCCGCCTGACAACCGCCGCGTTCTCCAGGCGCCGCACCCAGGGGCGAACCAAGAGGTCCCCGCGCTTAAGCACAGACTCACGCGCAGGCTCTAAGATCGCCCCCGCAGGGGCGCGCCTTCTTCCTTCCCTTGTCCGCGCCCGATCCCTTGTCCTTTGTTTGATTGATTCATGAGCACTTCGAGCACGGCCCGCGGAAGGGCCCTCGTTCCCATGACCCCGCGGGAGCGCACCTCCTCGATATCGCTGGCGGGAATCTTTGCCCTGCGCATGCTCGGGCTTTTTCTCATCCTGCCCGTCTTTGCGGTCTGGGCGCAGGATCTGCCCGGCGGCAGCGATCCCTTTCTGGCGGGGCTCGCGCTGGGCATCTACGGCCTCACCCAGGGGCTGCTGCAGATTCCCTTCGGCGCGGCGAGCGATCGCTTCGGGCGCAAGCCGGTGATTGCCCTGGGGCTTGTGATCTTTGCCGCGGGCAGCGTGCTTGCGGCCGTCTCAGACTCCATTGAAATGGTGATTGCCGCGCGGGCGCTGCAGGGAGCGGGCGCCGTGTCGGCGGCCGTCACCGCCATGATCTCGGACTCGGTGCGCGACGCCGTGCTCACGCGCGCCATGGCGCTTGTGGGCGCCTCGATCGGCCTGACCTTTGCCGCCTCGCTCATCTTTTCCCCGATGCTTGCGGGCGTGATCGGCGTGCCGGGCCTTTTCTGGCTGACGGCCGTTCTTGCCGCAACCGCAGCCCTTGGAGTCGTGTTCGTCGTTCCCGATGCGCCCGCCAGAGCCGCAAGAACAGCCGCCCCGCAGCCCGGCGCGGCGGGCGACTCGTTTCTTGAGGTGCTGCTCAATCCGGCGCTTCTGAGGCTCAACTTCGGCATCTTCGTGCTGCACATGGCGCAGATGACGCTTTTTGTCGTCATCCCCGTGCGGCTGACGGCGCTTGCGCTTCCCGTCGAGCAGCACTCGATGGTCTATCTGCCCGCGGTTCTCATTGCCTTTGCCGGGCTCATGCCCGCCATTCGCGCCGCCGAGCGGCGCGGCGCGCTCAAGGGGCTCTTCATTTTTTCAATCGCCCTCTTGATGGTGGTTTTCGCCGCCTTCGGGCTGCTCGATTCTTCAGCTCTTGGCATTGCGTTTTTGCTGTTAGTATTCTTCTTCGGCTTTAACATTCTCGAGGCATCGTTGCCGAGTCTCGTCTCGAAATCGGCACCGCCTTCGGCCAGGGGGCTTGCGCTGGGCGTCTACAACACCACCCAGTCGATCGGGCTCTTTGTCGGAGGCGCCGCCGGCGGATGGCTTGCCGGACGCTGGGGGGCCGGCGCCGCCTATGCGTTCTGCGCCCTGCTGATGCTCGCGTGGCTGCTTGCGGCCCGCGGCATGCAGGTCCCCCGTTCGCACGAGCCCGGCAGCGCGATCGACTTGAATCACAAAGCTTAGTTTTGGATACGTACTTGCCCCGGTCGCGGCGGCGATCCGCGCCCTTGTGCGCGGGCTGCGCCCTCCGGGGTCCAGAGGAATTTTTCAAGAAGAACGAGTCATGGCTTCCGTCAACAAGGTCATCCTGCTCGGCAATCTCGGCCGAGACCCCGAAATCCGCTACACCGCTGAAGGCGGCACGGCAATCTGCAACATCGTTATCGCCACCTCCCGCCGCTACAAGAACAGCCAGGGCGAGCTGCAGGAGGAAACCGAGTGGCACCGCGTCGTCTTCTTCGGCCGTCAGGCGGAAGTCGCCCAGCAGTACCTGCGCAAGGGCAGCCCCGTCTACGTCGAGGGCCGCCTGCGCACCCGCCGCTACACCGACAAGGACGGCATCGAGCGCTACGCCACGGAAATCGTCGCTGACACGATGCAGCTGCTGCCCTCGCGCAACCAGAGCTCGGGTCCCTCGCACCGCGACGACTCCTTTGAAACGAGCTACCAGCCCCGCCAGCAGGCCGCCCGTCCGCAGGCCCAGCCCGCCCACCAGTCCCAGCCCGCGCAGCAGTCCGCGTCGGTGACGCCCGACACGCTGAGCGAGGACGACATTCCGTTCTAGCGCGCCCGCGGCGCAGGAACGCATTGAGCCGGTCCCTGCGCACGCATGCGGTCCGCAAGACATTGAGCCCGCCTTTGAAGGCGGGCTCAATGCTTCTGGGCGTGCTGCAAAGCCCTTCCGGCCTACTCGTGGCGCACCGCCTCGATCGGATCGAGCCCTGCGGCGCGGCGCGCCGGGAAGTAGCCGAAGATGATGCCCGTGAGGGCGGCAAACACAAAGCTCACGAAGTTGATGCCCGGATCAAACTCATAGGGCAGCCCCATCATGCTTGTCAGCCCCCAGGAGGCGCCCACGGCGATGAGCATGCCGAGCAGTCCGCCCAGACAGCCGAGCACCACGGCCTCGATCAGAAACTGCAGCAGCACCTCGCGCGCGGTGGCGCCGATCGCAAGGCGCACGCCGATCTCCCGGGTGCGCTCGGTGACCGACACGAGCATGATGTTCATGATGCCGATGCCGCCCACAAGAAGACTCACCGCGGCCACCGCGCCCAGAAGCGCCGTCATGATCTTCGTGGTGGAGGCCACGCGCTCGGCCACCTCGGCCGTGTCGAGAATGACGAAGTTGTCGTCGTCGCCCTCGGACAGCGACCGGCGCTCGCGCATCAGCTCCCGGATCGACTGCTTGAGATGCTCGCGGTCGCTCAGCGTGTCGATGTTGATGAGAATCGTGTTGACGCGGTTGTTGCCCACCAGACGGCGCGCCGCGGTGTTGAAGGGCAGCACCACGAGATCGTCCTGGTCGTTGCCCATGGCGGCGGTGCCCTTTTCCTGCAGCAGTCCGACGATGCGGCACGAGAAGGCGTTGATGCGCAGCATCTCGCCCAGCACCGGGGCGCCCCCGAAGAGCTCCCGCTGAATCGTGGTGCCGATGACGCACACCGCCGCGCCCGAGAGCTCCTCGGAGGGTTCAAAGTAGCGCCCCTCGGCAAGCTCGCGGTTTTCCGCCGCAAAGTAGTCCACGTCCGAGCCGATGACGCTCGTGGTCCAGTTCCGGCCGTTGGCGACGACAATCGTGCTGCGGCTGATCTGCGGCGAGGCGCTGATCACGCCCGCCACCTGGTCCTCAAGCGCGTTGATGTCCTCGATCTTGAAGCTCGGGGCCCCGGTTGCGCCGCCCGGGCCGAGCCTCTGGCCGCGGCGCAGCATGAGCTGGTTGCTGCCGAAGCTCTCAATCTGTTCGCGCACGGCCACGGTTGCGCCGTTGCCCACCGTCACCATGGTGATCACGCTCGCCACGCCGATGACGATGCCGAGCACGGTCAGCAGCGAGCGCATGGGGTTGCGCATGATCTGGCGAAACGCCAGCAGCAGTGCATTGCCTAGCATCTTTTTTCAGCGTCCCTTCTGCAGAGTGTCCGAGGCGATCGTGCCGTCGACGCAGCGCACGCAGCGCCGCGCGTAGGCGGCCATGTCGGGCTCGTGCGTCACGAGCACGACGGTGATGTTCTCGGACTTGTTCAAGTCGGTGAGAAGCTCCATGATCTCGACGCTGCGGTGGCTGTCGAGGCTTCCCGTGGGCTCGTCGGCAAGCAGCAGCAGCGGCCGCGTGACGATGGCCCGGGCGATGGCCACGCGCTGCTGCTGGCCGCCCGAGAGCTCCGCGGGCGTGTGCCGCTCCCAGGGCAGCAGCCCCACGCGATCGAGCGCCGCGCGCGCCAGCTCGTGGCGCTCCTCGCTTGAGACGCCGCGGTACAGAAGCGGCAGCTCGACGTTTTCCAGGGCCGTCGTGCGTGCCAGGAGGTTGAACCCCTGAAAGACGAACCCGAGAAAGCGGCGCCGCAGCAGCGCGCGCTCATCGCGCGTGAGCTGCTCGACATGCAGACCCTTGAAGAGGTACTCGCCGCTCGTGGGGCTGTCGAGCGCGCCGATGATGTTCATCATCGTCGACTTGCCCGATCCCGAGGGGCCCATGATCGCCACAAACTCACCCTGCTCGACCGTCAGGTTGATGTCGGTGAGTGCGTTGAAGGCCGCCTCGCCCGTGCCGTACCGCTTGCAGATGCCGCGCAGTTCAATCAGCCGCTCGCTCATGAATGTCTTCTCTTTTTTTTTACGTATTGCGGATTTACTCGGCGCTCTGGCGCAGCTGGTCGGTGATGACCTTGTCGCCGGCCTTGAGCTCGCCCGAGATGATCTCGGTCATGCGTCCGTTGGTGAGTCCGGTAACGATGCGCCGCGGCTGCGCCTGCCCGTCGGGGCCCACGACGTAGACCGTCTGCTCGCGCTGGGTCTGGTTGAGCGTCACCTCGCCCGACTTCTTGGCCGCCCCCATGCGGTGCGGCGGCCCCATGCGGATGGAAAAGCCCGAGTCGGCCGCCGCTTTCTGCGCGGGCTTGAAGCGCAGCGCCGTGTTGGGAACAAGAAGCGCCGAGTCGCGCCGTGCGGTCTCAATCGTGGCCGTGGCGGTCATGCCCGGGCGCAGCTCAAGACCGGGGTTGTCCACCGACAGATAGGTGGTGTAGGTGATCACATTGTCCGTCGAGGTGGTCGAGCCGAAGGCGACCTTGGTGATCTTGGCGTCAAAGCGCTTGTTGGGATAGGCCGCCACCGTGAAGGTGGCCGTCTGCCCCTCGCGCACCTGCCCCACGTCGGCCTCGTCGACGTCGACCTCAAGCTCGAGCTTGCGCAGGTCGGTTGCCACGGTGAGCAGCTCCACGGCCTGCAGGGTTGCCGCCACCGCGTAGCCGGGCTCGACGGTGCGCGCAAGCACCATGCCGTCGACGGGGCTCTTGATCGAGGCCTTGGAGAGGTCGGTAAGCCGCGTCTCAAGCGTGGCCTCGGCGTCGTCGATGGCCGCCTCGGCCGACATGACGCCTGCGCGGGACTTGAGCACCGTCGCGCGCTGCACGTCAAGCTCGGTGCGCGAGGGCAGGCGTCCGCCCGAGGTCTTGTTGAGCTCCTCGTAGCGGCGCATCTTGGCCTCGGCCTCGACCTGCGTGGCCTTGGCCTCGGCAAGCGCCGCACGGGCGCTTGCAAGCGACGCGCGGGCCTGGTTGACCTCGGCGGTGAGGTTGGCGTCGTCAAGCTCAATGAGGACGTCGCCCGTCTTCACCGTGCTGTTGACGTCGACGTTGACCTTGCGCACGATGCCCGAGAGCTCCGAGCCGATGGAGACCGTGCGCAGGGGGTTGACCGTGCCGTTGGCCGTAACCGTCACCACAAGGCTTCCCTGCTCAATGGCCGCGGTGCGGTAGCTGGGTGCCTTCGGGCCGGAAAAAAGGCCGCCGTACCAGGCCGCGCCCGCGGCAAGAACCGCGGCGGCCGCAAGGGCGAGCAGCCACTTTCTGCGGCCGGCGCCCTGGCCTGCGGTGAGGTCGTCGCGGGTGAGGACGGCGGAACCGCCGCGGGGCGCGTTCGCCCCGGCCTCGTTCATGCCGGAGGGCGTCGTCTGCTTGTCGTTGGTGTCTGTCATTTTTGCTGTGTTCCTCGTGACATGGGGCCCGGGGCCTCGTCAATGCATCCCTTTGCGCCTCAGGAGGCGGCGCCGGCCTTGAGCGGCGCCTCGCCGCGCGCGGCAAGCCCGCGGTCGACCTCAAGCACCTCGGCCGAGGGCCTCCAGCCGCCGCCCATGGCGCGGTAGAGGTCGATGAGCTGCGTGGCGAGATCGGCCTTGTTGCTCTGCAGATTCTCGCGGGCCGTATAAAGGCTTCGCTGCGTGTTGAGCACCGTCTGGTAGTCGGTGAGTCCCGCCTCGTACTGCTGCATGGCCAGATCGGCCGCCGAAATGGCCGAGTCCAGCGCCGTCTGCAGGGAGCGCTCGCGGTTTTGCGCGGTGGTGATGCCGGTGAGGGCGTTCTCCGTTTCCTCAAGCGCCGCAAGCAGCGTCGAGGAGTAGCCCGCGCGGGCGCGGTCGAGCGCGGCAAGCGCCTGCTCGGTGGCGCTCACCTGCGCGCCCCAGTCAAAGATCGGCATGCTGAGCGCGCCGATCAGGGCCGCCACCCCGGTGCCCGAGGCGCCGAGCGCGCCGATCGTTGCGGCCTGCGTGCCGAGATTGCCCGTGAGCTGAATGTTGGGAAACCACTGGCTGCGGGCCTCATAGACCCGGTCCGAGGCCGCGGCAAGCGCATAAAGCGCCGAGCGCATGTCCGGGCGCTGCATGAGCGTGGCCGCGGGCAGCGACACGGCAAGCCGCTGCGGAGCCTGGGGCACGAGCGCCTCGTCGCCCACGGCAAGCGTCTGCACGGCCTGTCCCGTGAGGCGCGCGAGCGCATTGCGGTACTGCACGATGGAGGACTCCATGAGCGGAATCTGGGCGCGGGCGCCCTCCATGTTGCTCACGGCCTGGTCAAGCTCGGTGCGGTCCGACAGGCCCGCCTCGTAGTGCCAGCGGGCGATGTTGCAGGCCTCGGAATAATTGCGGAAGGTCATCTGGGCGATTTCGCGGCGCACATAGGCTAGCCGCAGGTTGACGTAGGTCTGCGCCACCTCGCCGGCCACGGCGATGCGGGTGTCCTCGAGCGTCATCGCGCTTGACATCGCCTCAAGGTTGGCCGCGCGCTGCGCGGCGATGTTTCCGCCGGCAAGCGAGAAGGACCAGACGGCCGATCCCTGCGCGCTCCAGGACTCGGTCGACTCGCCCGAGCGCCGCGTGCCGCTGCCCTGACCCGAGGCATTGAGGCTCGGAAAGAGGTTGGCCGTGGCCTCGTCGGCCAGCGCCGCCGCCTGCCGCAGGTTGGCCATCGCCGTCAGGATGTCGGTGTTGGCGCGCGCGGCCGCCTCGAGCAGGGCGTCGAGCTCGGGATTGTTCCATGCCTTCCACCAGCGCTCGTTTTCCTCAGCCGAGACGGGCTCAAGCTGCGGCATGACGGCCGACCACTGCTCGGGCTCGATGCGGCGCTGCGCCTCGAGAAACTCAGAGTTGCTCGCGCAGCCCGCAAGAAAAAGGCTCAGGCAGGCCGCGGCAATCGCCGCTTGAAGCCGTCCTGAAACGCGCCCCTTCGTGCGCGTCGTCGTCAAGGTCTTTTGCTGTTTCATCTTTGCTTGCGTCGTCTCGGCGACCTGCGCCCGTGCCGCCGGAGAAAATTCTCTGCAGCAGGGGGCCGGCCCGGCCGGTCCCCCCCGCATTCGTCAGATTAAAGGCTAACCGAATTGTGTTAAGCCAGTTTTGCCTGCCGAGACTATTTTCATGTTGACTCGCGTAAACTTCCCGCGCCCTTTTGCAAAGTTGTGCAAAGAACCATGCCCGGACGATGCCGCCCGCACGCCTTTCATGCACAATCAAGACAAACGGCGGCCGGCGCACGCCCCGCCCCGGGCGCGTCCTTCGGGGCGCCAGCCCCTCTCTCAGCGGCCCGGCCCCGGCGCAGCCCGCGCGCGGGCGGCTGCAGCCTCTCGCGCAAAGGGGACCTCAGCAACACTCCCGCGACGCATCCCGCCGCCCTGCGCGGGGGAGCGCCTCTGACACGAACCGATCGGCCTATGTACACACGTCCTCAAAAAATCCTCATCATCGACGACGACGTTGAACTCGCCACCCTGCTCATCGACTACCTGACGCTTGAGGGGTTTGACGCCAAGTCGGCGCAAAACGGCCTCGACGGGCTCACGATGCTTGCGGCCGAGGAGTTCGACCTCATCGTGCTCGACGTGATGATGCCGGGCATGTCGGGCACCGAGACGCTCACCAAGATTCGTGAAAAGTACAAGACGCCCGTGCTGATGCTCACCGCCCGCGGCGACCCCGTCGACCGCATTCTCGGCCTGGAGCTCGGCGCCGACGACTACGTGCCCAAGCCCTGCACGCCGCGCGAGCTTGTGGCGCGCATGCGCGCCATCCTGCGGCGGACGGCCTCGGGCGACAACAGCAACGGCCCGGTGCAGGTCGGCAAGCTCGTCGTCGACCTCTCGCAGCGGCGCGTCACCTACGACGGACAGCCCGTGGCCTTTACCGGAACCGAGCTTGCGCTCATCGAGATGCTCGCACGCCACGCCGGCGAGCCCGTTGCCAAGGCCGACATCTACCCGCGCGTGCTCGGCCGCCCGCTCGGGCGCTACGACCGCGCCATCGACGTGCACATCTCGGCCATCCGGCACAAGCTTGCCGAATACGCCCATGACGACATCCTCATTGAGAGCGTGCGCGGCGTCGGCTACCAGCTCGTTGCGCGCAGCGCGGCGCACTAAGACCCCCGAAGCGCCCCTTTCCGGCGGCGCGCATCCTGCGGCGGATTCGGAATGAAAACCAAGTTCTACGGCGTCAGCGGCCTGTTTCTGAAATTCTTCATCGGCCTGTGGATCACCATTCTGCTCGTGGCGGGCTTTGCCTGGACGCTGAGCGCCGATCATCAGGACGCGCCGCAAAACTACGGCTCCATCGAGCGCGGCCACGGCGTGTGCCGCTCGATCGGCGTGGCGCAGGACATCGCGCACTGGGGCGGCTCGCAGGCGCTCGTGAGCTGGCTGCGCGACAGCGCCTCCAACACCAAGCCTGAGGTCTTCGTGGTCGACGCCGCCGGCCGGGAGATCAGCGGCCGCAAGGTGCCGCAGATGGCCATGGACGAGCTGCGCACGCTCGATCCGCGCACATTCATCCGCGGCACGGGCGGCCGCCACGGCCGCCACGGCGGAGGGTGCGGCCGCGTGGGCGTGGTCGTCGACGAGGTCGAGGGCTTCGGCAGCTGCGTCTTCTTCACCGTGCGCACCGACCTGCCGCCGCCGCGGCCGGGTCTGAAGACGCTCTGGCGCACCCCCTGGTGGGTGTGGATGATGGTGCTCGCCCTCATCACCACGCTCGTTGCAGGGGGCCTTGCCTGGAGCCAGGCGCGCCCCGTGCGGCGCCTGCACTGGGCCATGCAGCGCGCCGCCGAGGGCGACCTTGACGTGCGCATCGCGGGCGAGCTCGGCAGCCGACGGGACGAGATCGGCGCCCTGGCGCGGCAGTTTGACACGATGGCCGAGCGCATCACCGGACTCATCGGGCGGCAGAAGCGCCTCTTTCACGACGTCAGCCACGAGCTCAGAAGCCCGCTTGCGCGCATCAGCATCGCCGTGGCGCTTGCGCAGAAAAACCCGCAGAAGGCCCCGGAGCTGCTCGAGAGAATCGACCGCGACGTTCAGTCGCTCGACGCCCTTGTCGACGAGCTTCTGACCTACGCGCGGCTCGATGACAACGCCCCCATGGCCTTTGAGGTGCTCGACATCGTTCCCCTGGTCGAGGAGGTGGTCGACGACGCCAACTTCGAGGGACAGGCGCGCGGCATCCACGTGCAGCTTGACTCCCCGCCCGAGGTCGCCGTCAACGCGCATGTCGACACGCTCATGCGCGCCATTGAAAACCTCATTCGCAACGCCATCCGCTATTCGCCGGACAAGAGCACGATCGAGGTGCGCATCGCGCCCGAGAGCGAGCGCACGCGCATCACCGTTGCCGACCACGGCCCGGGCATGCCGCCCGAGGAGATCGAGCGCATGTTTGATCCCTTCGTGCGCGGCAAGAACCAGGCCACGGGCAACGGGTTCGGGCTGGGGCTTGCGATTGCCAAGCGCGCCGTCGAGCGCCACGGCGGAACGCTGTCGGCGGCCAACCGTCCCGGTGGCGGTCTTGTGATGACCATCGACCTGCCCCCGGCCCAAAGGCCCGCGGCGGCGCGGGAGGCCTGAGCGGCCGGCAAAAAAAGTGCGGCGCAGTGATGCGCCGCCTTTTTTTGGCCGGAATTTTCAAAGAGGCCTGGCCAGCATCCCGAGCACCTGCTCGTGCAACGGACCTCCGGCGGTGCACACGGCCGAGAGCTCCCTGAGCGGATTGCCGCCGGCGGTCGATGTGATGACGCCCCCGGCGCCCTCGACCACGGGCAGCAGCGCCGCCACATCCCAGTAGCAGAGGTCGGGGTCGATCATGATGTCGGCCCCGCCGCTTGCCACGGCAAAGTATCCGAAGCAGTCGCCCATCGTGCGGTAGAGCCGCACGGCGTCGATGAGCCGCTGCATGCGCGCGTCGCCCCTTTGCTCGGGCGTCGTCCAGTGGCTCGTGGTCAGAAGCGTCGCCTCGGAGAGGCTGCCGCAGGCGCGCACGCTGAGCTCGCGCTCGAACGTTCTGCGGGCCGTTTCAACGCGCATGACCGTGCGCTCGCGCGTGCCGATCGTGCGCACGCCGGCTGCGGCGTGCGAAATCGACGAGATCAGGGGCCGGAAGCCCTCGCCCGAGTCGCGCTCAAGCGCAATGAGCGTGCCGAACAAAAAGCTGTTCGTAATGAAGCTGCGCGTGCCGTCGACCGGATCGAGAATCCAGCGATAGCGCACGCCGCCGGGTTCGGCGGGCGCCGCCTCCTTGATGCCGTACTCCTCGCCGAAGATGCCGTGCCCGGGGAAGCGCCGCTCAATCATGGCGCGCATCACGCGCTCGGCGCCCTTGTCGGCCTCGGTCACCGGCGTGCCGTTGGCCTTGTCCTCGACATGAATGCCGGTGAGAAACTTCTCGCCGATGACGTCGAAGGCCGCGTCGATCAATTCATGAAAAAAGGGAATGAAAAGCGCCTTTTCCTGCGCGCTTGCGGCCTGCGTGAGCTTTTCGTACGGCACGGTTTCCGCTCCTGGAATGGGTGGTGCAAAGGGGTTTTCCGGCATGTTAGCAGTCTCCCGAGCCGCCGGATCCGAACCCCGGGCGCGGCGGCAGGGGCAAGGATTCTCCCCTGCCCGGGGTCATTGAGATGCTCTATCGCATTCATAGGAGCCCGGAGGCTCGGAGCGCGGGGGCCGGAGGGTTCGCAAAACGAATTTTCCATTGAAATTCAATGGACTGACGCATCATCGGGAGGACCATGGGGTCGGGACGGAGCGTTTTCGCAATTTGTTGCATTTGCCGGCAACCGATCCCGGCGAAGGTCATGATAGAGTCTCCCCAACTTGCAGACAGGCATGAGAATCATTCCCAAGGAAAAAGGAAGTTTCGCCGCCCGCCTGCAGATGATTTTCTGAACGTGACTACTGGAGACAAAACCATGTCGATTCTGCGCACCGAGGTGCTCCCCTTCTCTGCCAAGGCCTTCAAGGACGGCGACTTCATCGACGTCACCGAGGCCGATCTGCACGGCAAGTGGTCGGTGGTGTTCTTCTATCCGGCCGACTTCACCTTCATCTGCCCGACCGAACTTGAGGACCTCGCCGACACCTACGAGGAGTTCCGCGCCCTCGGCGTTGAGATCTACTCCGTGTCGACCGACACGCACTTCACCCACATGGCCTGGCACGGCTCGAGCCCTGCCGTGGGCAAGGTCCGCTTCCCGATGGTGGGCGACCCCACGGGCAAGATCTGCCGCAACTTCGGCGTGATGATCGAGGAGGACGGCCTTGCCGAGCGCGGCACCTTCGTGATCAATCCCGAGGGCCAGGTCGTGGTGGTCGAGCTGCACAACGGCAACATCGGCCGTGATGCGCGCGAACTGCTGCGCAAGGTGCAGGCCGCCCAGTACGTGGCCGCCAACCCGGCCGAGGTCTGCCCGGCCCGCTGGCGTCCGGGTGAGAAGACGCTCACCCCGTCGGCCGAGCTCGTGGGCAAGATCTAGTCGTCCCTGAGACCGCGCAAACCCAATGACGCAGTCCGCCATCCCTGCCGGCGGACTGCGTTTTTTTTCCGCCCGGCGGCAGACGCGCTCCCGCAGCCGTCCTGTAAACCTTCCGGCCTCACACCCCGTTGGGGCAGGCCGCGCGCGGTGCGCGGTTGTTTTTCCATGCCGCTTGGGTGCAGAATGGACTCAATTCGTTTCTGACCTTACCGGAGGATGTGTATGTCGAACTTCCCCACTGAGAACCTTCGTACCATAGCGCTGGTCGGGCACGGCGCCAGCGGCAAGACGAGTCTGATCGAAGCCATGCTGGCACGCACCGGCGCCATTGCCGAACCCGGCAGCATCGAGCGCGGCACCACGGTCTGCGACAACGATCCGCAGGAGAAGGCGGTCGGTCACTCGCTCAGAATGGCCGTCGTGCACGTCGAGACGGCCATGCCCGACCTCACCCCCGTTCGCATTCACGTTCTCGACACCCCCGGGTACCCCGACTATGTCGGGCAGTCGCTCTCGGCCCTAGACGCCGTCAAGTCGGTTGCCGTCGTGGTCGACGCCACCAAGGGCATCGAACTCATGACGCGGCGCATGATGCGCTGGGCCGAGGAGCGCGGCCTGTGCCGCATGATCGTCATCAACAAGATCGATGCTCCGGACGTCGATCTCGCCGGCGTTCTCAAGGAGCTGCAGGAGGTCTTCGGCAGCGCCGTGCTTCCGATCAATCTGCCCACCAAGGGCGCCACCCGCGTCATCGACTGCTTTGACCGCGACCAGGGCGACGCCGACATCATGAGCGTGCACGACGTGCACCGCGCCTTCATCGAGCGCGTGGTCGAGGTCGACGACGCCACGATGGAGCGCTACCTTGAGGAGGGCGACGCCGATCCGGCAACGCTGCACGCGCCGATCACCAAGGCGCTGCGCGAGGGACACATCATTCCGGTCTGCTTTACGAGCGCCAAGAAGCTCATCGGCATCCGCGACTTCATGAAGGTCATCATCCGCCACCTGCCCTCGCCCGCCGAGGCCAACGACGCGCTCTTCTTCAACAAGGCCGGCGACGCGGTCGCAACCGTCCCCGACGCCTCCAGGCCCGTCATCGCGCACGTCTTCAAGGTCGTCAGCGACCCCTTCGTCGGCAAGATCGGCGTCTTTCGCGTGCACCAGGGCCGCATCACCCCGGGGTGCACCCTGTACGTCAACGACAGCAAGAAGCCCATCAAGGTCGCCCGTCCCCTGCTGCTGCAGGGCAAGAACACCTCGGAGACCGATGAGCTGCACCCCGGCGACATCGGCGCGCTCAACAAGATCGACGAACTCACCTACGGCTGCATCCTGCATTCGGATCCGGCCGATGACGACATCCACATGCGGCCGCTGCCCTTCCCCAAGCCGATGTTCGGCCTGGCGATCGCCCCGGCGCGCCGCGGCGACGAGGGCCGCATGGGTGAGGTGCTCAACAAGATGCTCTCCGAGGATCCGACCCTTGCGGTCGACCACGACGTCGTTCTCAACGAGACCGTCCTGCGCGGCCTCACCGAGATGCACGTGCGCACGGTCTTTGAGCGCATGAAGGAGCAGTTCAAGCTCGAGGTCGTCACCAACAACCCCTCCGTGCCCTATCGCGAGACGATCAGCCAGAGCGCCGAGGGCCATGCCCGTCACAAGAAGCAGACGGGCGGCGCCGGACAGTTCGGCGAGGTCTATCTGCGCGTCGAGCCGCTGCCGCGCGGCACGGGCTTTGAGTTCGTCGACCAGGTCAAGGGCGGCGTCATTCCCTACAACCTGATTCCGGCCGTTGAAAAGGGCGTGCGCGAGGTGCTCGCGCAGGGCTACATCGCCGGCTACCCGATTGAGGACATCCGCGTCGTGGTCTACGACGGCAAGTCGCATCCGGTCGACTCCAAGGAGGTCGCCTTCGTTGCGGCCGGCCGCAAGGCGATGCTCGATGCGCTCGCCAAGGCCGCGCCCCAGGTGCTTGAGCCCATCGTCGAGGTGCTCGTCACGGCCCCCGACGCCTTCATGGGCGACATCACGGGCGACTTGGCAAGCCGCCGCGGCCAGATCGTGGGCACCGACAACCTGCCCGGCGGCCTGATGGAGATCCGCGCCACGGCGCCGCTTTCCGAGCTTGACGGCTACGCCACGCGCCTGCACGCGCTCACGCAGGGATCCGGCGCCTTTACGATGGATCTGGCGGGCTACCAGCCCGTGCCGGCGCAAAAGCAGGCCGAGCTTGCAGCCAAGTTCAGCCGCAAGGCCGAGGAGGACTAGCGCCCCCTCCGCCCCGGTCCGCCGCCGGGATTTCTCCCGCCGGCGGCCGCAGGCTCCTTCCGCCCGGAAGGGGCCTTTTTTGTCGGCATGCAAAACCCCCGCGCGGGCTTTCAAGCCCGGGCGGGGGTCAAGGGGTGGGCGAGGCCGTCCCTAGTTCTCCAGCCAGATCGTCACCGGTCCGTCGTTGATCAGCCGCACGGCCATGTGCGCACCGAACCGCCCGCAGGCCACCTTGAGTCCCGAGGCCGCGCACTCGCGGGCAAAGAGCTCATAGAGCCGGCGCCCCGTCTCGGGGTCGGCCGCAGGCGTAAAGCTCGGGCGGTTGCCGTGGCTCGTGTCGGCGGCGAGCGTGAACTGCGAGACGACGAGAATCTCGCCGCCGACGTCGGTCACCGAGCGGTTCATCTTGCCCGCCTCATCCTCAAAGATGCGGCAGCGCAGCACGCGCGAGGCAAGCGCGCGCGCCTTTTCCTCGGTGTCGCCGCGCACGGCGCACACCAGAATCATCAGCCCCGCGCCGACGGCGCCGATCTCCTCGCCCGCAACCGAGACGCCTGCGCTTTGCACGCGCTGCAAAAGGGCAATCATTCCATGCGCTCCCGTCCGGCTTGTGCTCAGGAGACGGTCACGCGCGCCCAGCGGCGCTTGCCGACCTGAAGCACGTAGCAGCCGGGCTTGAGCTTGAGTCCGCGGTCGCTGATGCGCTCGCCGTCGAGCCGCACGCCGCCCTGCTCAATGTTGCGGTTGGCCTCGCCCGTGCTCGGGCACAGGCCGGCCTCCTTGATCAGACGGGCGATGCCGATCTCGCCCCCGGCGGCGGCCACCGTCACCTCCGGGATGTCCGAGGGAACGGCGCCCGCGCGGAAGCGGTTGTTGAACTCCGCCTCGGCGGCCTCGGCCGCCTTCTGGTCGTGAAAGCGCGCGACGATCTCCTTGGCAAGCATCACCTTGGCGTCGCGCGGGTTGCGGCCGTTCTCGCACTCGCTCTTGAGCGCTGCGATCTCTGCGTTGCTCCTGAGGCTCAGAAGGTTGTACCAGTCCCACATGAGCGTATCGGAAATGCTCATCACCTTGCCGAACATTTCGTCGGCCGACTCCGTGATGCCGATGTAGTTGTGCTTGGACTTGCTCATCTTGTTGACGCCGTCAAGCCCGACCAGAAGCGGCATCGTGAGGATGCACTGCGCCGGCTGGCCGTACTGGCGCTGCAGCTCGCGGCCCACGAGAAGGTTGAAGCGCTGGTCCGACCCGCCGAGCTCGAGATCGGCGTGAAGCGCCACCGAGTCGTAGCCCTGCATGAGGGGATAGATGAGTTCGTGAACGGCGATGGGCAGCTGCTGCGAGAAGCGCTTGGCAAAGTCGTCGCGCTCAAGCAGACGGGCCACCGTGTAGCGGCTTGCAAGCTGGATGAGGCCGGCGGCGCCGAGCTCGCCGCACCACTCGGAATTCCAGCGCACCTCGGCCTTTTCAATGTCGAGCACGTGCGCGGCCTGCTCAAGATAGGTCTCGGCATTGACCTTGATCTGCTCGGGCGACAGCGGCGGGCGCGTCGTGTTGCGCCCGGACGGATCGCCGATGGCGGCCGTGAAGTCGCCGATCAGAAAGATCACCGTGTGGCCGAGGTCCTGCAGCTGGCGCAGCTTGTTGAGCACCACCGTGTGGCCGATGTGAATGTCGGGGGCCGTGGGATCAAGGCCGAGCTTGCAGCGCAGCCTGCCGCCCTCGGCCCTGGCGCGGGCGAGCTTCTGCTCGAGCTCGCTTTCGATGAGAAGCGTATCCACGCCCCGGCCAATGGTGTTCATCGCCTCGACAATGTCCGGGGTGACCTCGTAGTGTTGTTCGTGCTGTTGAATCGTTGCTTCCGACATCGGTGTGTGCTTCCCGAAAATCTGCTTCTGAAAAGAAAAAGAATGAAAAAAGGCCGGGGCGCCCCGCCTCGTCCTGCAGCCGTGCATTGTAGCAAGGGCGCCTACGCGCCCAACGGGCGCCGGCGGCCGGAGGGCGGCGGCGCAAACCTGCCTTTTTTGTCCTCGTGCTCGCCTCTTTGATGCAAAGATCGCGCCGCGGCGCCCGCCGCAGCCCTCCCGCCGCTAGTCTTTCGGCCGCCGCGCGGGGGAAAGACCGCCTGCGTCTTCATCCGCACCCGCGCCATCATCCTGAGGAGTTGCACCATGCAGTACAAGAAACTCGGCCGCACCGGCCTTTTTGTCAGCCGACTGTGCCTGGGCACGATGAATTTCGGAGACGTGACCGACAAGGCGGCGAGCTTTTCGATCATGGACCGCGCCTTTGAGGCGGGCATCAACTTTTTCGACACCGCCGACGTCTACGGCGGCCCGCAGCGCCCGGACATCCCCCTGGGCTACGGCATCTCCGAGGAGATTGTCGGCGAGTGGCTCGTCCGCAGCGGCAGGCGCGACGAGGTCGTGCTCGCCACCAAGCTCTATCAGCCCATGATCGCCGGCCCCAACGGCGGGCGGCTTTCGGCCTACCACATCCGCAAGGCCTGCGAGGACAGCCTGCGGCGCCTGAAGACCGATCACATCGACCTGTGGCAGATGCACCACTTCGACCGCACGACGCCCTGGGAGGAGATCTGGGAGGCAATGGACGTGCTGATCGGCCAGGGCAAGGTGCTCTACGTGGGCAGCTGCAACTTCCCGGGCTGGGGCATCGCCGCGGCCCAGGGTGAGGCCCGCGCGCGGCACATGCTGGGTCTTGTCAGCGAGCAGAGCCGCTACAGCCTTGCGTGCCGCGCCATTGAGCTTGAGGTGCTGCCCTCGGCGCGCTACCACGGCATGGGCGTTCTGGCCTACAGCCCGCTTGACGGCGGCCTTCTTGCGGGAGCGCTGCAGAAGGCCGCGGGACGCGCACGCCGCGACAAGCCGTCGCTGCCGCTGCGCGACGCGCACTTTCATGAGCGGCTGGCCGCCTATGAGGACCTGTGCTCGCGCTCGGGCCTTGCGCCCGCGGACGTGGCCCAGGCCTGGGTGCTTGCAAATCCCGACATCACCTGCCCGATCGTCGGGCCGCGCACCATGGCGCAGCTCGAGTCCTCCATCCGCGCCCTGGACCTGGTGCTCGACGAACCGATGCTCGAAAAGCTCGACGCCATCTTCCCGGGCCCGGGAGGCGAGGCGCCCGAGGCCTACGCCTGGTAGCGCACGCGCGGGGCGGCCGGCGTCATTCACATTTCGTTTCGAACCCGCTGCCGCCCCCCGGCTTGAGGCCCGCCCCGGGAAGCTTAAAATGTGGGCTCATGCAAATCGACCTGCGGGAAAGCCCGGGGAGGGCTCTCGTCCGCAGGTTTTGCACGCAGGCAACAATCCCAAGCTTCATGTCCTCACAGTATCTCGTCGGAAAACAGCTCTGCAGCATCGGACGCGCCGTGCTCGATCTGGTGCGCTCCCGGCACTTCTCGGAAGTCGGCGCCGGGGGCTTTACGCGCTCCTCGCTCGTGGCGCTCGGCGTCTTCTGCGCGCTGCCCGTGGCGGCCACCGCCGCGCTCTACCTCTCGATTCCCGACGAAACCCTCTCGAAGGCGCCGCGGCAGGTGCTCACCTCCGAGGTCGTCCGGCTGCCCGACCTCAGAAGCCAGATTGCGGCCATTGAATCCGTACCCGAGCCCATTGCGCACGACATCTTCGTGCGCCCGGCCGAGACGCTCTCCTCGCTGCTGGCGCGGCTCTCGATTCGCGACGCGCAGGCCGAGCGCTTCATCACCATACACCCCGAGGCCGGGGCGCTCGTCTATCCGCACGCCGGACAGTTTGTCTCGGCCGTGGCCCGCGAGGACGGCAGGCTGCAGGACCTCAAGCTCTACCTGGACAGCAGCGTCACCGACCGCGGCACGCTCGTGCATGTCTCGCGCGGCGACGACGACAAGCTGTCGCTTGCCGTCGCGCCCTACAGCTACGACGTCGAGCTCACCATGGTCAACGGCTTTGTCGGCGCATCGGTCGACGAAAGCCTCAAGCAAAACGGCGTGCCGCAGACCGTGGTGCAGCAGATGCACTCGGCCTTTGACTATGACCGCGACCTCGTGAGCGACCTGCGCCGCGGCGACGCCTACCGGCTCATCTACGAGACGAAGTTTGCCGAGGGCAACTTCGTGCGCTACGGCAGGCTTCTGGCCATGCAGCTCGACCACGACGGCAAGACGACCGAACTCTTCTGGTTCGGCAACGACGGCGTGGGCGGCAACTACTACGACGCGCACGGCAACATCTCCCGGCGCATCTTCATGCGCGTGCCCCTGGACGTCAAGAGCGTGAGCTCGGAATTCTCCCCCCTGCGCAAGCACCCCGTCACCGGCGTCGTGCGCCCGCACTACGGCACGGACTTCCGCGCGCCCTGGGGCGCGCTCGTGCGCGCGGCCGCCGACGGCGTGGTGAGCTTTGCGGGCGTCGGCACGGGCTGGGGCAACTACATCCGCATCGACCACGGTCCGGACATCCAGACGCTCTACGCGCACCTCTCCTCCATTGACAAGAGCGTCAAAAAGGGCGCCGTCGTCAAGCACGGCCAGGTCATCGGCCGCGTGGGCCAGACCGGTCTGGCAACCGGCCCGCACCTGCACTACGAGCTCAAGATGGACGGCGTGCAGATCAACCCGATGACCGTGCGCCTGCCCGACGAGGGCACGCTCTCGCCCTACCGCTACGCGCAGATGGAGGTGCTCATCGCGCCGCTGCGCGCGCGCCTGGCCATTCTCCAGAAGGTGCAGACCGCGGCAATGGCGCAGCTGCAGCACGAGGACGCGGCCGGCGCAGGCGCCCCGCGCGGTCTCTGAAGACGCGCTCCTCCCCACGGGCTGCGCATTTGGCGCTATCTTTTCGGTTGCACGGACTTCCCCGCCCACGGCCCGGGAGTCTGAGGGGCGTGCGCCGCGCACAGAAGGAGGCAGACACTTCACCAGGGCGGCGCCGCCCGCTTCAAGCAGTGCAGCAAACCAGGGATTTTTGAGCGGAGAGTTCCAATCATGCAGCAGAAAACCATCACCCTCGGCCTGATGTCGGGCACCAGCCTTGACGGCGTCGACTCGGTGGCCGTCGACTTCTCGGGCGGCACGCCGCGCCTTGCGGGCCACCACCACACGGCCTTTCCCGTCGAGCTCAAGCGCAGGCTCCTGGCCCTGTGCGCGCCGGGCGACAACGAGATCGACGAAATGGGCCGCACCTCGGTCGAGCTCGGACGCTTCTACGTGCAGGCCATCGACGAGCTGCTCGACTTCGCCGACATCGGCCGCAAGGACGTGGCCGCCGTCGGCATCCACGGCCAGACCATCCGCCACCGCCCCGAGCAGGGATGGACGCTGCAGCTCAACAATCCGGCGCTTGTGGCAGAGCTTTCGGGCCTCGATGTCGTGGCCGACTTCCGCACCCGCGACATCGCCGCCGGAGGCGAGGGCGCGCCGCTCGTGCCGGCCTTTCACCGGCAGATGTTCATGGGCGAGGTCGCCAGAAGCGTCGTCAACATCGGCGGCATCGCCAACATCACCTTCCTGCCCGCGCGGCGCAGCTACGGCCGGATCATCGGCTTTGACTGCGGTCCGGGCAACATCCTTCTGGACGCCTGGTGCCGCCGCCACCTGCAGCGCGACTTCGACGCCAACGGCGCCTGGGGCGCGACGGGACGCGTGAACGACGAGCTGCTCGCGCGCCTCATGGACGATCCCTACTTCGACCGCGAGCCCCCCAAGAGCACGGGGCGCGAGCACTTCAACACCGAGTGGCTCGAGGCGCGCCTCAAGAACGAGGAGCCCGTCGACGTGCAGGCCACGCTCATGATGCTCACTGCGCGCACGATCACCCAGGCGATCAAGCGCTTTGCGCACCAGACGCAGGAGATCTACCTGTGCGGCGGCGGCGCCCTCAACGGCGCGCTTGCGCAGATGATCCGCCAGGAGGCGGGCGGCGAGATGTACGTGCGCTCGACCTCGGTGCTCGGCGTTGATCCCATGCACGTCGAGGCCATGGCCTTTGCCTGGCTTGCCTGGGCGTTCCTGAACCGCATCCCTGGCAACCTGCCCGAGGTGACCAACGCCACGGGCGCGCGCGTTCTCGGCGCCCTCTACCCGCACTGATTCCTTCAAGGAGGCGTCCTGTGGGGGGCATTTCCAATGCCCCCTGCGGCCCCCGGGGGAGGATGCGGCGCCGGCTTTTTTGGAGCCGGTGTCGCCTTTTGGGTCAGCCCGCAGCCCGCGGGCTCTTCTTTTTTGGGCGTTTTCTTGCCTTTGCCCGCGCAGCGCTTAGAATGCGGGTCGCGTTTTCTCAACGTCTGAAAACCCCCCGGAGTTTCTCAAGAAGACGCCCGCGCCCCTTGAGCTCCCTGAAATTCCCTCTACAGCGCATCCCTCCCGCCGGCGAGGCCCTGCCTTCGCGCAGAAGCGCCTGCCCGCCCTCCAGAGTCATGTCCACGCTCGCCTCGCTCAAGGCGGCTCTCAGCAGCCTGCCCCTGCAGCGGTTTCATCCCGTTGCCATCGACGCCCTGAAAAACTACAGCAAGCGCCACTTCGCGCGCGACGTCAGCGCCGGCCTCACCGTGGGCATGGTGGCGCTGCCGCTGGCGATGGCCTTCGGCATTGCCTCGGGCGTGCCGCCCGAGGCGGGCATCTACACGGCCATCATCGCCGGCCTGCTGATCTCGCTTCTGGGCGGCTGCCGCGTGCAGATCGGCGGCCCGGCCGGGGCCTTCATCGTCATCATCTACGGAATCATCGCCAACTACGGGCTCGGAAGCCTGCTGGTGGCCACGATCGGCTCGGGCGTCATTCTCTTTTTCATGGGGCTCTTCAAGCTCGGCAGCTTCATCCGCTTCATCCCGGTCTCGATTGTGATCGGCTTTACCAACGGCATTGCGGTACTCATCGGCCTGAGCCAGGTCAAGGACTTTCTGGGGCTTTCCATTGAAAAGATGCCCGCAGACTTCTTTCACCAGATCGAGACGCTTGCCGCAAACATCGACACGTTCAATCCCTGGGCCTTCGGCGTGGCGCTTGCAAGCTTTCTCGTGGTGAAGTTCTGGCCCAAGGGCTACGCCATGGGCGGCGCGCCCTGGAAGCGCTGGATGGCGCATCTGCCGGGCACCGTGGTCGTGCTTGCGGCCTCAACGGCCGTCGTGTCGATCTTCAACCTCCCGGTGGAGACCATCGGCAGCAAGTTCGGCGGCATTCCGCAGAAGCTCCCCGAGTTCGTTCTTCCGGACTTCTCCTGGTCAACGCTCAGAAACCTCGCAAGCCCGATGATCACCATCGCGCTTCTGGGCGCCATCGAAAGCCTGCTTTGCGCGCGCGTGGCCGACGCCATGACCGACGACCGGCACGATCCCAACCAGGAGCTGATGGGCCAGGGCATCGCCAACTTCATCGTGCCCTTCTTCGGCGGAATCCCGGCCACGGGCACCATCGCCCGCACGGTGACCAACATCAAGAGCGGCGCGGTCTCGCCTGTGGCGGGCGTCGTGCACGCGCTCACGCTGCTGGCGGTGATTCTTGCCGCCGCCCCGCTGGCGGCGGGCATTCCGCTGGCGGCGCTTGCGGCCATCCTCGTCTTCGTGGCCTGGAACATGGGCAACTGGCGGGAGTTCTTGCGGCTGCGCCAGATGACGATGAGCTACAAGGCGACGCTTGTGTGCACCTTCGTGCTCACCGTGGTCTTTGACCTCACGGTGGCCGTCGAGGTGGGCCTGGTGGTCTCAAGCGTCTTCTTCATCTACCGCATGAACACGCTCACGCGCGTCGTGCCGCAGACGCTGCCCTTCAACATGCCCGCCGGCGTGGAGTGCTGGAAGCTCACCGGCGCGCTCTTCTTCGGATCCGTGAGCAAGCTCGAGGCGGTCACCGACCCCAAGCGCATCACCGCGCGCGATGCCTCGCAGGTGGTGATTCTCGACTTCACCGACCTGCTCAACATCGACAACTCGGCCATGGACGTGCTCTCGGGCTTCATGCGCGCCCTGCACCGGCGCCGCCACGAGCTCATCATCGCCGGCGCCTCGGGCCATCCCCTGCGCCAGCTTGAGCGCACGGGCATCGCCGCGGCCCTGGGCAGGAACCTCGTGCCCGACATCGCCTTCGCCGAATACCGCGCCCGGGAGCTGATGCGCGAGATGCACGAGCGCGAAACAAGCGGCAAGCCCGTGGTCTGAGGCGCCCGCGCCTAGCGGCCCGCGCCCGGCTGCGCGCGCGGCAGCCGCACCGTCACGCGAAGCCCACGGCTGCCCTCGGGCGCCTCGGGATGCGCCCAGTCAAGGGCGATCGTCCCCGAGGCGCACTCGACCACGGTTTTGCAGATCGCCAGTCCCAGCCCCGTTCCCTGCGCCTCGCTGCCCAGAATCCGGTAGAAGGGATCAAAGACGCGCTCGCGCTCGGCGGGCGCAATCCCCGGGCCCGTGTCGCTCACCTCCAGCTCCACGACCGTCTCCCCGGCGCGCACGCACACCTGCACGCTGCCCCCGCGCGGGGTGTAGTTGACGGCGTTCTGCACGAGGTTGCGCACCAGGGCGGCAAAGTCGCTCTCGGGCATGGCAACGGCAAGCTGCGAGCCCTCGGCGCTCTCCAGGCCCTCGACGTTGAGCGCCTGCTGCCTTTCCTCGGCCGCCCAGTAGAGATCGGCCGCAACGGAGCTGATGACCTTGAGGCAGCCCGCGCACGCGGGCGCCGCAGGCGTCTCGCCCTGCGCCTGGGCGCGCTTGAGCGCCAGTAGCTGCGTCACCAGATTGGTGGTGCGCGCAATGGCCGCCTTGATGTCCTCAACGCGCTCGCGCACCTCGGGCGCGAGCTTCATCTGCGAGAGCCGGTCAACCTGCAGGCTCAGGGCGGTCATGGGGCTGCGAAGCTCGTGGGCGGCGTCGGCGACAAAGCGCGCCTCGCGCCGGCGCAGCTCCGAGACGCGCTCCAGAAGTCCGTTGACCGCCTCGACCAGGTGGCGCACCTCCAGGGGCGCCCCGCGGCCGTCGATGGGCTTGAGATCCTCGGCGCGGCGGCTCTCAAGCTCCCCGGCCACGTTCTTCAGGGGCCGCAGCGCCCGCCAGAGCACCAGCAGAAGAACGAGCAGCATGACGGGGGCCAGCACCAGAATGGGCGCGGCCGAGGTGAGCGCCCCGAAAAGAATGGCGCGGTTGCGCTCGGTGAGAAGCTGGCCCGCGGCCACATGCGTGCCGTCGGAGAGCGTGCGCAGAAAGATGCGGTACTTTTCGCCGAAGATCTCCACCGTGTGCGCGCCGTCCCAGTAGGACTCGGAAAAGGTCACCGACATCGCGCGGCCGCGCTTGTGCAGCATGCGCACGAGCACCGTCTCGCCCGCATTGACCACGGCGCTCGGGTTGTCGTCATCGAGCTCGAAACTGTCCTCAAAGGTCGAGTCGTCCATCGTGAGCACCTCGGCGTTGGAGGCCTCGACGCTTTCTCCGAGCGTGGAGCCGGGCCCGTAGAAGCCGCCCCGGGTGAGCTGCTCGATCTGGTCGCGGTAGCGCTGGTGCACGATGTCGCGCGAGAGAATGCCGACCACCTCCTTGAGGACGCGGTCCTGCCGCTCCCGGGCGGCCTCATAGCCCACAAGAAAGCTCACGAGGGCCGTCACCACCATGAAGGCCACAAGCGTGACCGTGCAGCCCAGCAGCGCACGGCGAATGATCGAGCCCTGCTGCGCGGGCCCAAATAGCGCAGCCAGCCGCGGCGCGCCAAGCCAGGCGCCGAGGCGGGAAAAGAGTCTGGAGATTGCCGAGCGCATGGACACACCGGGACCTTTGGGTTCAGGACGCGCGCGGGCGCTGCACCATCCAGCCCAGGCCGCGCACGTTGCCGATGGCCGAGGCGCCGAGCTTTTTTCTCAGGCCGTGGATGATGAATTCAATGGCGTTGCTCTCGGGCAGCTCGCCGTCGCTGTAGACGCGCTCCTCGAGCGCCGCGCGGGAAAGAATGGCGCCCGGCCGCGTGAGCAGCGCCTCAAGAAGGTCGTACTCGCGCCGCGAGAGCGCCGCCTGCCTTTTTTCTCCATCGCGCTCGATCGTGACGATCTTGGTTTCGGTGTCAAGCGTGAGCTCGCCGTTTGTGAGCGTGCGCGCGGCCGCGCTGGCCGCCCCCGGGCGGCGGCGCAGCACCGCGCGCATGCGCGCGAGAAGCTCGCTCATGTGAAAGGGCTTGAGCACGTAGTCGTCGGCGCCGGCGTCAAGTCCCGCCAGGCGGTCCTCGAGCCCGTCGCGGGCCGTGAGAATGATGACGGGCGTGTCGCTGCCGTCGGCGCGAAGCCCCCGAAGCACGCTCATGCCGTCGCGGCCCGGCAGTCCCAGATCCAGAAGCACCAGGTCAAAGCGCTCCTGCGACAGAATGCCCGTGGCCTCCCAGCCGCTTCTGGCCCACTGCGTCGTCACGCCGGCATCCTTGAGCGCCGCGCACACCGCCTCTCCGATCATGCGGTCGTCCTCGACCACGAGCACTGTTTCGAACATCAACTCCACCCCCAGAAAGAAGCGGGCGCCCATTGAAAGCCCCCCCCCTCAAGGGGCCTTTCAGCGCAGGCGCCCGAGCCGTACGACACGCAAAGCTTAGCGGACGATCGTCAGGCGGTGCACGTCAACCGTGTTGGGCTCAACGAGGTCCTTTTCATACTCGCCCTCGATGCGCACCCGGGTCTTGGGATCGACCTGCTGGCCGGCAAAGACCTCGTCGTCGATTTCAACGATGATGTCGCCCGTGTCGTCGCGGAAGCGGTAGTCCTCGTGGCGGACCTGGTCGACGATATAGCCCTCGAGCACCACAAGCTGGTCGTCGCGCCCGCTTGTCAGAAGTTCCCTGACGGTGCTGTTGTGGTTCGTGGCGCCGCCCGAAAACTGCGCCATGGCGCTCGTGGCGGCCAGAGTCGAGATGCCCGCGCAAAGCGCGGCCAGGATGAGTTTCTTGCTTTGGGAGAGCATGGTGAATTCCTCCGTATCCGCCGGCCCGGGGACTCCCGGGCCGGGTCAATGCTGATGATTTCTTGCCAGGTGCGGTTTGCCGCGTCCCCGGCAGCCCGCCCCTGCGGGTCCTGCCGGGAGGCTTTCGCCCGACTTTCCTGCACAGTGTAGAAGCCGACAATTAGCGCACCCATAGCCGCGCGCCTAAGTTTCGGCAAAGTCATTCAAGCGCTCCCCGAACAGGGCGCCCAAGCCGGCCGCGCCGCAGTCCTTGCGCCGGGCGCATGGGCTAAACTTCGCGGACATCCCTTCTTTTTTCCGATCCCGCGCCGCCATCACTTGCTGACGGCGGGCCCTGCGCCCGCCCCGCGGCCGGATTGACCCAACACTTTCTTTCAGGATTTTTCAGCCCATGCGAGCAGCAATGTTTGGCGCGGCCGCGGCCGTCTGCGCAGCCCTTTATTCCGCCGCAGCCCCCGCGGCCGATGCCGCGGCTCCCGCCCCGGCGGCCGCCGAGGCGCAGAGCCTTGAGTCGCGCATCGCCGCGCGCGTTCTGGCCGTCACCACGATGAAGCCCGACACCGTGCGCCCCGCCCCCGTCAAGGGTCTCTACGAGGTGGTCGTCAAGCGCCGCCTCTTTTACGTCGACGAGAAGGTCGAGCACCTCATCGTCGGGCGCATCTTCGATGCGGCCACCGAAACCGACATCACCGCCGCGCGCATCGAGGAGCTTTCGCGCATCGACTGGAAGGAGCTGCCGCTTCAGGACGCCATCAAGGTCGTCTACGGCAACGGCGAGCGCAAGGTGGCCGTCTTCACCGACGCGCGCTGCACGTACTGCCAGATGCTTGAAAAGAGCCTGCGCGAGACGGGCAACGTCACCGTCTACAACTTCCTCTACCCGATTCTCAATTCGCGCGAGGTTGCCCGCAACATCGTCTGCGCCAAGGATCCCGCCAAGGCGCTGCAGGACCACATGCTCAACGGCACCGAGCCGCCCGCGGCCAAGTGCGACGACTCGGTGCTCGACCGCAACCTCGCCCTCGGCGCGCGGTACGAAATCAGCGCCACGCCCTTCATCATCTTTGCAAACGGATCGCGCGTTACTGGGGCTTTACCTAGTGATCAGCTCAATCGCGGCCTGAATCTGAAATAATTTTTGCGTTTATGGGGAATTTCCATAACGGTTGACTGATCCCTGTCAACGGATGCAGCAGTCTTGCACGCGGCGATTCCCCTTTGTTGAGTGACATTCACAAGGAGTAAGACAAGCCATGCATTCTCTTGACAAGATCATGCGTCCGAAGAGCATTGCGGTGATCGGCGCCTCCACCAAGGCCCACACCATCGGCTCGGACATCATGAAGCGCCTGCAGGAGTATCACTTCGCAGGAAAGATCTACCCGGTCAACCCCAAGGGCGGCATCATTGAGGGACTGCCCGCCGTCAAGAACGTCCTCGAGATTGAGGGACCCGTGGACATGGCCATCGTCGTGGTCAATGCGCGCTTCGTGCTCGCCACGATCGACCAGTGCCATGAAAAGGGCATCAAGGGCCTCGTGGTGATCTCCGCGGGCTTCAAGGAGTCAGGCAAGGAGGGCGCCGAGCTTGAGAAGGCGCTGCTTGAGAAGGTGCGCGCCTACGGCATGCGCTGCGTCGGCCCCAACTGCCTGGGCGTGGTGAACACGAGCCCGGACGTGAGCATGGACGGCTGCTTTGCCGAGTCGCTGCCCGAGCGCGGCGACATCGGCTTCGTGTCGCAGTCGGGCGCCCTCGGCGGCGGCATTCTCAACATTCTCAAGGATCTCAACATCGGCTTTGCGCAGTTCATCTCGATCGGCAACCAGGCCGACGTGAACGCCGAGGACGCCATCGAGTACTGGGAGGACCAGGACGACGTGCGCCAGATCCTGCTCTACATGGAGTCGATCCAGAACCCGGCCAACTTCCGCAAGCTCGCCACGCGCGTGACGCGCCGCAAGCCGATCATCGCGCTCAAGGCCGGCCGCTCGGCTGCCGGCGCCTCGGCCGCGAGCTCGCACACGGGCTCGCTTGCGGGCTCGGACAAGGCCGCCGAAGCGCTCTTTCGCCAGTCGGGCGTGATTCGCGAGTACTCGCTCAAGCAGCTCTTCTCCACGGCCAAGGTCTTCCGCAACTGCCCCATCCCGAAGGGCGACCGGGTCTGCATCATCACCAACTCGGGCGGCCCGGGCATCATGGCCACCGACGCGATCTGCGACTACGGCATGCAGATGGCGCAGCTTTCCGACGAAACCAAGCAGAAGCTGCGCAGCTTCCTGCCTGCGGCCGCCTCGGTGAAGAACCCCGTGGACATGATCGCCTCGGCGCCTCTTGAGCACTACCAGCAGACGCTCACCACGGTGCTCGCCGATCCGGGCGTGGACATGGTGATCTCGATCTACCTGCCCTTCCTCGGACTGCGCGACATCGACGTCGCCCGCGCGATCATGGAGATCAAGGCCGCGCATCCGGAAAAGCCGATCGTGGGCGTGTTCATGACGAAAAACGAGTTCTTCTCGACGATCGCCGACATGGAGGTCAACATCCCGTTCTTCCAGTTTGCCGAGGAGGCCGTCGACGGTCTGGCGCGTCTCAACGCGCAGCGCAAGTGGCTTGCGCGCCCCGAGGGCCGCACGCCCTCGTTTGAGGTTGACGGCAAGCGCGTCGAGGCCCTTTTTGCCGCGGCGCGCGCCGAAAACCGCGCCGAGCTCACCACGCGTGAAAGCCTCGACGTGCTCGAGGCCTACGGCGTGCGCGTCTGCCGCGCCGGCTTTGCCCGCACCGAGAACGAGGCCGTGGCCGTGGCCGAGCGCATCGGCTACCCGGTGGTGATGAAGATGACCTCCAAGACCACCTCGCACAAGACCGACGTGGGTGGCGTGCGCGTCAACATCGGCTCGGCCGAGGAACTGCGCGCCAACTACCAGGACCTCGTGGCGAAGCTTCGTGAAAAGGGCCTGCTCGAGGGCCTTGAGGGCGTCATCGTGCAGGAGATGGTCAAGAGCACCCGCGAGCTCGTCTGCGGCATTGCCACCGACCCGCAGTACGGTCCGATGGTGATGTTCGGCCTGGGCGGCGTCTACGTCGAGGTGATGAAGGACGTCTCCTTCGGCCTGGCGCCACTGACCGACCAGGACGCGGGCGAGATGGTGCGCTCCGTGAAGGCCTTCAAGCTGCTTGAGGGCGCCCGCGGCACGACGCCCGCCGACATCGGCAAGGTTGAGGAGATTCTGCTGCGGCTCTCGCAGCTCGTCACCGACCATCCCGAGGTGGTTGAGCTCGACATCAACCCGCTCATGATTTCAGACAAGACGGGCGAGGCGATCGCCGTCGACGGCCGCATCAAGCTCAAGCTCTAGCTCTAGCCTGAGCTGCGGCTCCTGAGCCCGCCTGCGCGGGCTCAACCGCCTTCGGGCGCCGACTCCCCGCCGGGTCGGCGCCCTTTTTCATGCGCTCCCTGTCAGGCCTTTTTTTCTTCAAGTCGATCTTCCCCAGAGCCCCCTGTTTCCCGCAGTGTTCTCCTGCGACATTCAGAGGCTCTTTTGCGCGTTTCAGGCAAGGCCCTCCGCCCCGGGGCGGGCATCATGACGCTGCGGCAGGCCGCACCCCATGACCGGCCCAGCAAGCCCGGGACCAGCTTTCCGGCCTCGGGGCGAACCGCAAACTCCCTTGAACGCAGAAAAAAACATGTCGACCGTATTCATCATCAACGCCGGCGTCCCCTCCCCGATGGGCAGCCGCGGCGCGCTCAACGACGAAATGACCCGCATTGCCCGCGAGGAATTTGAACGCGCGGGCTGGACCGTACTCGTCACCGATCTCAAGAACGAATGGAAGCTTGAGGAGGAGACCGCAAAGATCCTTGCGGCCGATCTCATCATCGTGCAGACGCCGATCTGGGCGATGTACGCGCCCTGGCAGATGAAGCGCTGGATTGACGTCGTCTCCACCAACCCGGCCGTGTGCGGCACCGACGGGCGCACCCGCACGGATCCCTCAAGGAAGTACGGCACGGGCGGCTTTCTCACCGACAAGCGCTACTTGATTTCAAGCACCTGGAACGCCCCGGCTGAGGCGCTCTTTGAGCCCAACGGCTTTTACGACGGCCGCGGCCTTGAGGGCGCGCTGCTGCCGCTGCACAAGCAGTTTGAGTATCTCGGCGTCGCGCCCCTGCCCTCCTTTGCCGTGCACGACGTCTACAAGAATCCCTCAATTGAAGGGGATCTGGCGCGCTGGAGATCGCGCGTCGAGGCGATTGCCCGCAATCCTGCGAAAAAGGACTAGCCGCCTGAGGAGCGGCCGCGCAGCGTCACGAGAATGACGGCGGCCATCACAAGCGCTGCGCCTGCCATCTCGGAGATCGTGAGGTGCATGTCGAGAAAGACCACCGAGAGCGCATAGGCGCTCAGGGGCTCGGCGCAGACCAGAAGACCCACGAGCACGGGCGAGATGAGCCTGACGGCATTCATATAGCACCAGAAGGCGAGCACCGTGCCCACGATCACGACGAAGGCCACCAGAAGCACCGTCTGCGTCGACCACGCAACGTGAATCCTCCAGGGCGGGCTGATCAGCATGGAGACCGCGCCGCCGATCAGCATCGCCCAGCCAAGCAGCGTCACCGCGGGCACGCGCATCAGGACCTTGCGCGGCTCGATCGTGTAGCCCACGGTTCCAAAGGCCGAGCCCAGGGCCCAGGCCACGCCCACGGCGTCAAAGGACAGCGTCGTCAGGTCGCCGTGCGTGACGATGAGCACCACGCCGGCCATGGCCAGCGCAAAGCAGACGATCTCCAGGCGGCGCGGCATCTTTCGCTGCGTGACGGCCTGCACGAACGCCACCCAGAAGGGAACGGTCATCAAAACCACCGCGGCGGTGCCTGCGCTGATGGTCAGAAGCGCCTGCATGAAGCAGAACTGGCCGATGAAGACAAAGCAGCCCGCCAGCGTGATGTCGCGCACGTTGCGCCAGTTGGTCATCACGCCGAGCGCCGAGGGGCCCACGGTGATGAGCAGAAAGATCCCCGAGAAAATCAGGCGCACCGTCACGAGGTCAATCGGCGTGATGCCGCTGTCCCCGGCGAAGAGCACCTGCGAGGAGACGCCCATGCAGCCCCAGCACACGCCTGCGGCCAGGGCGAGGAGAACGCCGCGGGTAAAGGCCGCAGAGCCCTCGGCGGGCGGCGTGGAATAGCTTTGAGGAGTAATGTGGCGAGCCATGCCGCACATCCTGAAATCGTTGAGACGACAAAGTCGGCACTGAAATGAGAAGGCCTCACGCGCGGCAGGCTGGTCTGTAAGCCGGATTCTGTCCGGACGGGTCGCCCCGTCCGTGAGAATCATTCATCTAGGACGCCGCTCGCGCGGCGCCTCAAGCTACCTACCCGCAGCCATCATCCGGGCCGGACTCAGGCGGCTGCCTATTTGGTATTGCTCCCCGTAGAGATTGCCCGTTTCACCCGGACTCAACCGGCTCGTCTCTGTTGCTCTGATCCTCGCCTTGCGGCGGGCAGGCGTTGCCTGCTACGGCGCCCTGCGGAGTCCGGACTTTCCTCGTCGCGCGCCCCTTCAAGGGGCGGCCGCGCCGCGATTCTCCGACCCGCCTGCTGCGTGTGAAGCACCGGGACTTTACGCGCAAACGCGACGGGTTTCAATGCGGCGATTCCCGCCGGGGGTGCCGGCGCATTAAGAATTCCCCCTGCATTGCCGTGCTACAGTGCGGCTTCGGACGCAGGCGCCCGGGCGGGCGATCGCCTCCCCGAGGCCGCTTCCGCTGCCTGGTGCAAGGCCTTTTTTCTCCGGCGCCGCACCCGCGGCCCCCGGCGCGCCGCCTCGTCCCGACCAGATACTTTCCAGACCCGCGGTCCTGCCATGAGCGAGAAAAAAAAATCCGCTGCGCAGCACCCCGGCAAAAACCTCATGCATGAAAAGGAACATGTCAGCCATGGGCATCAATGAGTCGCTTTTTGAACGTGCACAGATCACCAACCCGGGCGGCGTCAACTCCCCGGTTCGCGCCTTCAGAAGCGTCGGCGGCGCACCCCGCTTCATCGAGCGCGCCAAGGGCGCCTACATGTGGGACGCCGAAGGCAAGCGCTACATCGACTATGTCGGCAGCTGGGGTCCGATGATTCTCGGACACAACCATCCGGCCGTGGTCAAGGCCGTGCACGAGGCCGTCGACCGCGGTCTGTCCTTCGGGGCCGTCACCGAGGGCGAGATCGACATCGCCGAGGAGATCGTGCGCATCATGCCCAACATCGAGCAGGTGCGCCTGGTGAGCTCGGGCACCGAGGCGGGCATGAGCGCCATCCGTCTGGCGCGCGGCTTCACGGGCCGCAACAAGATCGTGAAGTTCGAGGGCTGCTACCACGGACACTCCGACAGCCTGCTCGTGAAGGCTGGCTCGGGCATGCTCACCTTCGGCAACCCCTCCTCGGCGGGCGTTCCCGCCGACCTCACCCAGCACACGCTCGTGCTCGAGTACAACAACCCGCAGGCGCTTGAGGACGCCTTCAGGCAGTGGGGCGATGAAATCGCCTGCGTCATCGTCGAGGCCGTGGCGGGCAACATGAACATGGTGCCCGGCACGCAGGAGTTCATCGACACGATGCGCGCGCTCTGCACGAAGCACGGGGCGCTTCTCATCGTCGACGAGGTGATGACGGGCTTTCGCGTGGCGCTGCACGGCGCGCAGTCGCTCTACAAGGTCGTGCCCGACATCACAATGCTCGGCAAGGTGATCGGCGGCGGCATGCCCGTGGCGGCCTTCGGCGGCCGGCGCGACGTGATGCAGAAAATCGCCCCGGTCGGCCCCGTCTACCAGGCGGGCACCCTTTCGGGCAACCCCGTGGCCGTGGCAAGCGGTCTGGCGACCCTGAGGGAAATTCAGAAGCCGGGCTTCTATGAGGAGCTCTCGCGCAAGGCGCAGCGCCTCACCGAGGGGCTCAATGCGGCCGCCCGCGAGGCCGGCGTCGACTTCTGCTCGCGCAGCCTCGGCGGCATGCTCGGCCTCTTCTTCCTCAAGCAGCTGCCGCAGGGCTTTGCCGACGTCATGAAGGCCGATCCGCAGGTCTTCGGGCGCTTCTTTCACGCCATGCTCGATCGCGGCGTGTACCTTGCGCCCTCGATCTTCGAGGCGGGCTTCATCTCGGCCGCGCACACCGACGAGGACATCGACGCGACGATTGCCGCCGCGCGCGAGTCCTTTGCCCTGCTCTAGGATCCTGCGCCTTTTTCAAGGCCGGCGCCTGGGGCGGCGAACCCGCCTCAGGCGTGAGACAATTCCGTCAATGCCCATTCAATGCGCCCGGCGCGGCCTGTCCGCGTTCCGGGCGGCTGTCCATTGATCGACCTTCATGCGTTTGCTTCACTCTCTTCAATCCGCATTCATCCCGGCGCTTGCAGCGCTTGGCGCGGCGCTCTGCCTGCTTGCATCCGCCCCTTCCGGCGCAGCTCCGGGCGACTTTGCCCGCGCCGCTGAAAGCGCCGCGGGGCGCCCCGCCGGCACCGGCGCCCCCTTCGGAGGCGCCCCCAAAACGGTCTCCGTAGAACTCGTTGCGAACCGCACCGCAGGAACCCCCCGCTCGGACTATGAGCTTGGCATCGTGCTGCACCACGAGCCGGGCTGGCACACCTACTGGCGCTTTGCCGGCGACACGGGCTATCCCGCCTCGGTGCAGTGGGACCTGCCGCGCCGCTGGGAGGCGACGCCCTCGGGCTGGCCCATCCCGGAAAAGCAGCGCACGGGCCACCTCACCAACTTCGTGTACTCGGGCGACGTGCTGCTGCCCTTCAAGCTCGACATTCCCTGGGGCACGGCCTACGGCACCAAGGGCCGCGTCAAGGCCCGCGTCGAGTGGCTCGCCTGCAAGGACGTCTGCATCCCGGGCGAGGCCGTGGTCTCCATGACCGTGCCCGTGGAGGTGGCAAGCAAGCCCTCCGAGCACGCCGCGCTCTTTGAAGCCGCGCACCAGCGCATTCCTGAAAAGGTTGCCGCGCGCCACATCAGCGCGGTGATCGAGGACGACCGCATCCGCATCGATCTTGAACCCATGGCCGGGCGCATCGACAAGTCAATCGAATTTTTCCCGCTCAAGGCGGGCGAGATCGACTTCAAGAGCCTCGACCGGATGAGCCCGGGCGAGCAGCCGGGGTGGACGGCGCTCTACCTCAAGGCGCATCCCGAATACATGAAGAAGGTGCGCGCTGGCGAAATCCCCCCGCTTGAAGGGGTTCTCGTAGCCGACGCCGGCCCCGGCCGGGGCGGCTGGGCCATTGAGACCTCCCTCACCCCGCAGCCGGGCACGGTGACGCTGCCCTGGGCCGAGACCGAGACCGCTGCCGCGCCCCGGCACACGGCCACGGTGACCGACCTCTCGCGCGGCCCGTCGCTTACGCTGGTGACGGCGGTGTCCTTTGCCTTTCTGGGCGGCCTCATCCTGAACCTCATGCCCTGCGTGTTCCCGGTGCTGAGCCTCAAGATTCTGCAGATTGTCGACGGCTCAAGGCGCCGCGGCGCGCTGCCCGTGCACGGGGTCGCCTTCACGGCGGGCGTGCTCGTCACGATGATGGTCCTTGCGGTTCTTCTCATCGTTCTCAGAAAGGCCGGCTGGGCGATCGGCTGGGGCTTTCAGCTGCAGACGCCCTGGGTGGTGGCGGTGCTTGCGGTGCTCTTTTTTGCCATTGCGCTCAACCTCTTCGGGCTCTTTGAGTTCACGGCCGCCTCGCACCTTGCCGACAGCCGCGCGGTGCGAAAGCTGCCCGCCACCGGTCCCCTTGGAAGCTTCTGCTCGGGCATTCTCGCCGTCGTGGTGGCCAGCCCCTGCACGGCGCCCTTCATGGGCGCGGCGCTGGGCTACGCCATCCTTCAGTCCGATGTTGAAAGCGTGCTCATCTTTGCCGCCCTGGGCTTCGGGATGGCCCTTCCGTGGCTGCTGCTCACGCTTGTGCCCGCCTGGGTGAAGCTGCTGCCCAGGCCCGGCGCCTGGATGGTGACCTTCAAGCGCATCATGGCCATCCCCATGATCGCGGCCACGCTCTGGCTTCTCTGGGTGCTCTCGCAGCAGGTGACGATTTATGGGCTTCTGACCGTGCTGGCCGCCACCGGGTCGACGGCGGCGCTTCTGTGGGCGATCGGCCGCGAGCAGTACGGACGCGGCCGCTCGCAGGTGCTCAAGATCGTGAGCGGCGTCGCCACCCTTGCGTGCCTCGGGCTTCTTGCCGCGGGCACCTTTGACCGCGCGTCGCGGCTGCCTGCGGCGCCCGCCGCCGCAGACGCCCCTGCCGCGCTCTGGCAGCCCTGGAGCGAGGAGGCCGTGGCGCAGGCGCTTGCGCAGGGCCGCCCGGTCGTGGTCGACTTCACCGCCGCCTGGTGCGTGACCTGCCAGTTCAACAAGGCCGCGACCATCCGCACGGAGGCCTCCGAAGCCGAGATCACGCGCCTGAATTACGTGCGCCTTGAGGCCGACTGGACCAACCACGACGCGCGCATCACCGAGGTGCTCAACAAGTTCGGGCGCACGGGCGTGCCGCTTTATCTGCTCTATTCGCCCGATGGCGACACGACGGTGCTCCCCGAGCTCCTGTCGGAGTCCACCTTCATCGAGGCGCTTGGGAAAAACGCCTCCGGCGGCGCGCAAGAGCCCGCCGCCGCGGCAAAATAGCCGCCCCTTTTTTCCCATGAAGCCCGGGGCGCCGACCGTCCTGCAGAAGCCCTTCTCTGCAGTGCGGCCGGCGCCCCGGTGCATTCTGCGGCCTGCGCCCCTGGCGCCCTTGTCTCCCCAGGGGCGCCCCCGCGGAGGTGAAGGGCGTCGTTTTATTCGCCTGAAGTCAAGAAAGGCGCAGAGCCGGGGGCCGCACGGGTCATCCGCGGGCGCCTGCGGTCTTTAGAATGTCTGAAATGCACTGCGGGCAATGCGTCGCCTCCTGCGCCCGCACCCCGGGCAGCCTGCAGAGCATCAGGCCGGCGCATATTTTTTGACTTCAGAAAACGAGCAAAAGAAAAAGAAGATGCCCTCGAACAAAGCCATCAAGACCAATGCGGCCATTCTCAAGGCCGCGCGTGAAATCGTACGCACTGAAGGCATTGACCGGCTCAGCATGGATCGCGTCGCGCAGAAGGCGGGCCTGAGCAAGGGCGCGGTGATGTACCACTTCACCACGAAGCGCGCGCTGCAGGCCGCGCTTCTTGAAGAATATGCCGAGCACATGGACAGCGAGCTGCACCGGCATGAGGCGATGTTTGAAGGCGCCCCGCTCGAGAAGCTGATGGCCGGCTACATCGAGTGGTTTCGCAGCTTTGCGCGCGACAACCACGGATGGTCAGCCGTGGGCGTGCAGCTTCTCGGCCAGCAGGCCCGAGACCCCGAGCTCATCAAGCCCGTCTCGGACTGGTACGACCGCATCTATGCGCGCCTCGACAAGCTCCCCGCCAGGCAGCGCACGCGCTTTCTCACCGCGCTCATGGCCCTTGAAGGGCTCTTCTTCGTGCACAAGTTCGGCGTGGGTCATCTCGGAGCCGAGCGCACGCAGGACATTCTGAAATTCATCGCCGAGGCAACCGGAACGGAGACGACCGAACGCCGCCCCGAGCCGCAGGATGACTCCGGCGCCGCCGATGCAGACCTCCCCGCAGGGGCCCGGGATTCAGGCTAGCCCTGAGTCCTCCCGCCGCGGGAAATCTTCAGTTCAGGACGCAAAAAATCGATCGGGACGCCCTCCTCAAAAGGAAGACGTCCCGATTTTTTGTTCTGGTCGCGCCTGGAGACCCTGCAGGGGCCGCCAGCCCGCGGCCCTTTCAGGGATCCCCCGGACGCCCGGAAGCCCCGGGCGGCATAAACCGCCCGGATTCTCCTTCGCCTAGAAGCGGTAGTCCACGCGAACCTGGCCGAAGTACTCGGTGAGGTCGTCAGAGCCGGTTGCAGCGCCGGCCTCAAGACCGAAGCCGAAGTGGTCCTTGACGGCGCGCACGCCGAGCTTCAGGCGTCCGACGCTGTTGGACCAGACATCCATCGTGGTGTGCGCCACCGCGGAGTCCACACCGCTTGCGGCATCGACATCGTCATCGCCGAAGGCCGGGATGTAGGCGATGTCAGCCGACGGCGTCCACGTCCAGCCGCTCTGCGTGACCAGGTCGCCCGCAAACTTCACGCCGATCGGCGTCGTCCACAGGTTCTGATCGATGTCATCGACGCTCACGCCCTGGGAGGTCGTGTAGCCGTCGGTGCTCACGCGCAGGTAGTTGACGCCGACATAGGGCACCACGCGGGTGTTGTCGGTGATGTCAAAGCGCATTTCACCTCTCACGCCCACCGTGAAGACATCGGCATCAACATTGGCCGTGTTGCGCGCGGTCGTGTGGTGCTCGACATCGTTGTCGCTCATCAGGTAGCCCACCTGGCCGACCAGGTTGAACATGCCGAAGCGCTTGGCCGCATAGGCCTCAATGCCGTAGTAGTCCACGTCATTTTCAACGCCGGAGTTCTTGCCGCTGCCGTCGACCGAGCCCGTGCCGAGGTTGGCAAGGGCGCCGAACGTCCAGTCGCTGGTGGTGTATTCACCGCCCACGACCAGTCCGCCGAGATCGGCATCGAGTTCGCCGAAGTCCGAGCCGCCGCCCACTTCAAAGTGCTTGCCGGAGAGTTCGGCAAAGAGCACGCCGCCGTCGTTGAACTCGTTGATGATGGAGGCGCGCTTGTTGGCCGCCTCAATGCCCATCATGGCGCCGTCGATGGCCGCCGTCTGCACGCCGGCCGCCGTGGCGAGGTTCACCGCGGCATTGAGCTGCTGCGAGCGGTTGGAGTTGTCAACACCCGTCGAGGCCTGGTCAAGGAAGCTGTTCACGAAGTCAGACGCCGACCCCGAGCCCGTGCTCACATCCAGCAGGAACTGCTGGTCGTCAAAGCCGCCCAGGCCCACTTCACCAAGCTCGGAGGCTTCGCGCTTGCTGAAGGTGTAGCCGGAGTTGTCGGCATTCTTTTCCGCCTTGAAGAGGACGTTGTCCACCGTGGTGGCGGGAGTCTGCTCAGCCACGCCGATCGTCACGCCGCTGGCGCTCGCCTGCGCCACGTTGACGAAGTGAATCGACGAGCCTTCAGCAAAGCTGGCAGTGCCGCCGACACTCGTGTTGCCAGACGCATCAGCAACGAGCAGACCATTGCCGCCGACGGCAAGACCAGTTGTTCCTTCAGCAACAGTCGCATTGCCGACCGTGAGAAGGTTGCCCGTGAGGTCAACCGTACCGGTGACGTAGGCAGCAGCAGCCGCCTGAGACGGCGCCGCGGCAATGGCGTCCTGGGCGCTCTGGGCGTCGCTGTTGAGGGCGAGGAAGCCGTTTTCAACCTTGAAGGTCACGCCGGAGACATTTTCAAACGGATTGACCGCTGCATGGCCGGCCGCATCCGTCGTGCCGACGGCAAGCGTCCTGCCGTCAGCATTGGTCAGAGACGAAAACTCCACAAGGCCGGCGCCCGTCACAGTCGTATCCCTGCCGGCGAAGTCGTAGGCAAGGTTGGTCACCTTGCCGCTGTCGGCCGTGATCGTGTTGAAGCCGGAAACCGTCTGGCCGTCCTCAAAGTCGTACCCGGCGGCTCCAACTTCCAGGTTGGAGGTCTCCGCGCCGGTGCCGTCAATGACATCTCCCTTGAAGACGCCCTTGGCGTTGAGCTCAACAGCAGCCTTGGCCACAGTATTAACGGCTTCCTGCGCGTCGGCATGCGTGTAGCCGCCAGCGTAGATATTGCCCTCAACAGAACCGCCGGCGAGGCTGATCGTCACATCCTCAACGCGGCTCGTCGGATCAAAATAGTCCGAGCTGTAGTCATCATTGTGCAGGCTTCCCGAGAGACCGCCGCCATAGATGTCGCCCTTGACGACAGCGCCGTTCACAGCGATCCTGGCGGTGCCGATCTTCGACTCGCCGCCCAGCGTCGCGGCGCCGCCGGCAAAGACGTTGCCGTTGACCGTACCGCCATTGAGATTGATTGTGACGGATCCGACTTCCGACAAGGCCCCTGCTCCGGTTGCAATACCGCCGCCTACGATGGCTGCCTTGCTCTGGCCATCTTTATCGCCAAGCAGGTCCGCCGACTCGTAGAGTTGCGCACTCAGGTTCGGAGTACCGGATGTCGTTTCGTACTCACCTAAATTCGTCAGGAAATATGTGTTGGCCGCATTGACCTCGCCACCCTTGACATCAATTGTGACGCTGCCCGTCCTCGCGATGGCGTTTTGATTGCTCGCCGCCGTATCGTCGATTGCAAGCCCGCCGCCGAAAACGCCGTCAACCCTTCCTCCGGACACCGTGAGCTTTGCACCACCAACCTTCGACAGCGAAAGAACATCGGAAACTCTATCGTTCGGGCGTTGTTCCGTACTTCCTGTCGCAAAAGCTGCGCCGCTGGCCATCACGAGAACATTTTCGCCGCCAGAGATGTTGATTTCCGTTCCTGCAACATCAGACGTCGCCTGCGTACCGCTTGCCGTACTGGTTTCATACGTCGTCGCCGTTGCCAGCGTCATGCCGCCGCCAAGAGTCGCGACGTTGTATCCGCCCTGGAGGTTGAGCGTGATCTTGCCGTTGGTTGATTGTGCCTTCGCAAAGGCTGTTGCAGAAGAAGAAGGCTGACCTGCCAAAACGATGCTGCCGCCCACGGTGCCGACATGTGCGCCGGCAAAACCAGTGCCGTCCTCACCAACTCCTTGGGAAACCTTGACGGCTTCGGTTATCGCGCCGACCATCCCCGACAGTCCTTGCCCATTATTCCTGATGCTGTTAATCAGCTTGTTCGCCGCATCTTGCACAGCACCCTTTCTTGGATCGTCCACAAGCCACTCGCTGGCAGAACCAAGATTGATCGTGATATTTCCAGTTTCCACCGTCGACGTTGAGGTGCCCGTGGAGCCAGCCCATGCCGCGGCCAGACCGCCGCCAGCCATGGCAACGGTCACAGAGTCTCCTCCTGCATTCAAGACAATGTCGCCGCGGGAGACCGCATTTGCGGTACCGCCGTTGTTCAGAATGGCGGATTCACTGTCAGTGGAGCTATCTGAAGCAGAAATATCTACATCTACGAGGAGCTTGTCGATCGCGCCCTCTAACTTTGTTATCGCGTCCCAGGCTCGCCCTCGCAGCTCCGTCGACAAGGCGGCGCCGCCGCCAAAGGCTCCGACAACAACGCCGTTATCGATCGTGATTTCTGTCTCGCCCTGAACCTCAGTCTTCGATTCACCATTCAAAGTCGAGGCAGCCAGGCCGCCGCCGAAGACACCGACAGTCACACCGGAAACGTTGTGACCATCAACATGCGACGAACTGATGTTCAAAGTTGAATTGCCCGTAACGGTTGAATTGGCGGTTCCACCCAGGGCAAGCGCAGAGCCAGACAGCAGAACGCCGGCGGCATTCGTAGAACCCGCCAGGGTCACATCGACATTCCCATCGATGGTGACTGAGGTCGACTCGGCAGAGAAATCTACTACCGAGAGTCCCCCGCTCAGAGCGGTTATCCGAAGTCCGCTGACATTGATGGCTGAGCTTCCGCCGGTCAATCCGAACAGGTTTCCGCTTTTCGCCGTAATTGCGATGTTTCCGACACGGGTGACATTGAAAGACGTCTCAGGAACGCCACCACCAAAAAGAGTCGCGCCAGCATTGATGACCCGGTCGGCACCTGTCGTCAAAATCATCAGCGGCTCGGAATCTGGTCCGCCTATCGTAATCTCCTTGCCGCCCTTCAAAGATAGTGTGAGAGATTCTTCTTGATTTTTGTTAATGGACTCAAGTTGATCAAAGGCATCTGTTCCCAGACCACCTGCAACAAAACCAAGAACACTACTAAGACCAACATCTTGGTAGTTGTGCCCGCCGGCGAACCCCACCAGAGTCACGTCCCCAGTAACGGGATCTCTGCCAAGAGCCGGCCTGAGAGCACCGAGAGCTCCGGAGAGATCTGCCTCCGGCTGAAGCTTACCGAGCGCCGTATTGACGGCATTGATCAATCCCGTGGCACTCCCAGTCGTCTGGATATTGATGACCTCGGAATCCTTCCCGGAGAGGAACTTGGTCGTGGTGTAGTCTCCATTGCCAAAGCTATCATTGCTGATAGTCAAGTCAGGAGCCGTCTGCGCAGCCGCCGTTCCGCCAAACGCAATCGCTCCGGCCACGGCCGCCGCGAGCACCGTCTTTGCCGCCTTGCCTGACTTTCCGTGCGAGGCGTGGGCCTCGGAGGCAACGACGTAGGAGTTTCTAAACCGATTCCATAAAACCTTGAATGCCTGGTTCATATCCATATCCACCTTGAAAGTGAAGTGATGCGTCCGCGCATGAGGCGGGCAGATACCCGCACGTTATCGCCCCCCCCCCGGCGCGTCTTGATCGCTGTCAACAAAGAGGCTTTCAAGCCGCATCCGCATCACCGTGAACTTTCCAGAGCTCGTACTTTTCCTTTTATTTCAAGGCGCTGGAAATTCTCTAAAACAAGTCCGCAGGACCTAGGATTAATTCCATCCCGCGACCAAAAAGGAGACAATGGGGGAAAAGACAAAAACGCCCCCTCCTTCGTTTCGAAGAAGCAGGCGTCTGCGGGCGATCAAGGCTACAGGATTTCTTCTCCCGGCAGCTTCTATTTTTTTCGTCTAATTCTCCCGGGCGGTCTCCGGTCTGTTTTCACGGACCTCCATCTTTTTTGTGGTGACGACGGCCGTCACGCCCGCGGCAAGAATGAGGCTCATGCCGACCAAGGAGGCCGCCTCAACGGCGTCGTCAAAGAGCACGATGCCGAGAACGGCGGAAAAGGGAATGGCCGAAAAGCCCAGGCAGGAGGACAGCAGCATGTTGCCGTAGGCGTAGGAGCGCGTCGTGCAGATCTGCCCGAGCGTGGCAAAAAGCCCCATGGCAAGGATCCCCGCGATGTTCGTTGGGGTGAGCGCGTGAAAGCCCCCCGTGGCCATCGTGCCCGCCAGCGCAAAGACAATGCCCAGAACAGAAAAGTAAAAGACGATGCGCCAGGACGGCTCCTTGAGGCGCCCCATCTGCTTCATCTGCCAGTAGCTGGCCAGATCAATGACAGAGACCGCCAGGCACACCAGCGCCGGGATGAACTCGTCGCTGTTGAAGTTGGGCTTGAGCATAGCGGTGATGCCCGCAAACCCCACGAGAATGCTCGCCGTCATGAGCCAGGGCGCGCGCGTGCCGCGCACCCAGGCAAGGATCATGAAGTTGAGCGCCATAAACAGCGGCGTCGTGTAGATGAGCGTCATGCAGGCGCCGAAGTGCATCCTGCCGAGCGCATAAAACCACAGCACGATCGAAAGCACGCCCAGCACCGAGCGCACGACGTGCATGCCGAAGTACTGCGTCTTGAGGGTTTCGCCGCGGCTGACGACCACAAAGGCAATGAAAAGCGCCCCGAAGACCGAGCGGTAGAAGACGAGCTCAAAGGAGCCGAGATCGGCCGCGCAGATCTTGACGAAGGCGGCCATGATCGAAAAGCAGGCCGCCGCGGCAAGCGCCCACAGAGACTGAATCATTTGAGAAACCCCGGATGGACCACGGACACGCCCCGTGTCTGGCGCAAGAGCTTACGACAAGGCGCCTCTCTTCAAAAGAGGCACCCCGTGCAATCCATAAGAGAATGCCTCATTTTGCGCCCGCGCCGCCATTGCCGCCCGAAAGGCTCTGCTCAAAGGCGCGCCGCGCGCCGCCCGAGGCGCACCACTGCAAGAGCGCCTGCGTCGCCCTCTGCGCGCCGGCAGGCATCGGGTCGGCGTTGATGACGGCAACGACGCTCCAGCGCCGTCCCGCATTGTCGGCGACGTAGCCCGCCGCCGAGCGCACGTTGGAAAGAAGCCCCGTCTTGATGTGCCCGACGCCGCCCTCAAGCGGCCGCCGCTTCATTGTTCCGTCGACTCCCGTCACCGGAAGGCTTGCCATGAATTCAGGCATCACGGCGCTGCGAAAGCCGTAGGAGAGCAGCTCGCCCATGGCGCGCGCCGTCACGCGCGCCGTGCGCGAAAGGCCCGATCCGTTGTCGACGACGATCTCGCCCGGCCGCACCCCGACTCTGCGCGTGAGCCACTCCTGCAGCACGCGCCTGCTTTTTTCAAGACTTGCCGCGCCCTGCGCACCTTCAGCCCCGTCAGGCAGCGAGAGGGAAAGAAAGAGCTGCCGGGCCATCGGATTGTTTGAAAACTTGTTGGTCCAGTAGACGCTCTGCACCAGGGGCGCCGAGACGTCTTCATATAGAAGAACGCCCGCGCCTGAGCGCGCAGCCGCACCCCGGGGACCCGCGTCCCTCACGCGCCCCTTCCAGGCAATGCCGCTTTGCGAGAGCACGTGGGCAAGGGCGCGGGTGAAGTACTCATCGGCGCTCCAAAGCGACAGATGCAGCGACTTCTGCCCGCAGGCCTCGGGGTAGACGCCTGAAAATCGAATGCTGCGGGGGTTGGAGACGTCCATCTTCAGGCGCGAGCGCCAGTCGCCGCAGGGGCCCGCAACCGTGCGCACGGTCTGCGGAAAGCGCACGCCGGAAAGCTGCGGCAGGGCGGTGACGCGCGCGCTTGCCTGCCCCTTGACCGGGGTGATGTCAAGCGAGACGCTCTTGAAGCTCACCATCGCCGCGTCGGGCCCCACGTTGTAGGGGCGCGTCCTCTGGCCGTCAAACTCCCCCTGGGTGTAGGCGGCGAGGTCAAAGAGCGACCGGTCGACGGCGATGTCGCCCTCGATCGTGCGCACGCCCAGCGCCGAGAGCCGCTGCGCGGCAAGCCAGAGCCGCTCGATGACGTACCAGGGATCGCCGCCGCCCTCAATCGTGAGACCCCGCACAAGGCCGGCGGCGTCAGGCATGGCCCGGGCGCTCCAGCGCGTCTTCCAGGTGTAGGCGGGCCCGAGCAGATCGAGCGCCGCGAGCGTGGTCACTAGCTTTACGGTGCTTGCAGGCTGCACCGCACGATCAGCGTTCAGGGAAAGCACCGGCCGCCCCGATCCCGCCGGCGCCACCCAGAAGGCGACGTCGTCCTGCGCAACCCGGGCCCGCTCGAGCGCCTGGGCAAGCTCCGAGGGCAGCGCCCCGGAGCCGCCGGCGGCCTGCACGGCGGCGCCGGCGCCAACCAGCAGCAGCGCCGCCGTCCGGAGCACGAGGGCAAACTTTTTTGCGCCTTGTCGCAAAGGGGCAAATCTTTGAATTTTCAGGACTTTTTGCATATCCCTGGCACCTTGCGGAGCGGTTGGAGAAAAATTTTTCATCGAGTTTAGCCGCCGGGGGTTGAAATTTAAACGGGCGTCCCCATATTAGGTTTTGTCGGTGCCGACGCAGGGGACGATCCCCGCCACGGGCACGCAGATTTTTTGTTCATGCCGCAGGGGCGCCAGCCGCCGGTTCGGTGTGGGGGCCGCCTTCAGACGAAGGATTCCCTCCCCGAACCGCATGAGGCTCACCAGGTTCGGTGGGCGGCAGCAGGCGCGGCCGTGGGCATCAACTCATTATTTAAAACTGTTTGGAGTTTGAAAAATGCAGATTCGTCCGTTGCATGACCGCGTGATTGTCAAGCGTCTCGAAGCCGAGCGCACCACCGCCAGCGGCATTGTTCTTCCGGATACGGCCGGCGAGAAGCCCGATCAGGGCGAGGTGATCGCCGTCGGTCCCGGCAAGCGCGACGACGCCGGCAAGCTGATCCCCATGGACGTCAAGGTGGGCGACCGCGTGCTCTTTGGCAAGTATTCCGGACAGACCGTGAAGGTCAACGGCGAGGAGTTCCTCGTCATGCGCGAGGAAGACATCATGGGCGTCATCGCCTGATTGTCCCGCGCCGAACGGAAGCTTCCAACAACGAATTCATCGATCTAATTTTTCGGAGACTGAAACAAAATGGCTGCAAAGCAAGTTCTTTTCGGTGACGACGCCCGCGTGCGCATGGTGCGCGGCATCAACACGCTCGCCAACGCCGTGAAGGTGACCCTTGGCCCCAAGGGCCGCAACGTCGTGCTCGAGCGCGCCTTCGGCGGCCCGCTCGTGACCAAGGACGGCGTGTCGGTTGCCAAGGAAATCGACCTCAAGGACAAGTTTGAGAACATGGGCGCGCAGATGGTGCGCGAGGTGGCCTCCAAGACCAACGACAACGCCGGCGACGGCACCACGACCGCCACGGTGCTCGCCCAGGCCATCGTTGACGAGGGCATGAAGTACGTTGCCGCCGGCATGAACCCGATGGATCTCAAGCGCGGCATCGACAAGGCCGTCGCCGCCGCCATTGAGGAGCTCAAGAAGATCTCCAAGCCCACGACGACCACCAAGGAGGTCGCCCAGGTCGGCGCCATCTCGGCCAACTCCGATCAGGAGATCGGCGACATCATCGCCCAGGCCATGGACAAGGTCGGCAAGGAAGGCGTGATCACCATCGAGGACGGCAAGAGCCTCAACAATGAACTCGAGGTCGTCGAGGGCATGCAGTTTGACCGCGGCTATCTGTCGCCCTACTTCATCAACACGCCCGAGCGTCAGGCTGCGGTTCTCGAAAATCCGCTCATCCTGCTGCACGAAAAGAAGATCAGCAACATCCGCGAGATGCTCCCGATCCTTGAGCAGGTTGCCAAGACCTCGCGTCCGCTGCTCATCATCGCCGAGGACGTCGACGGCGAGGCGCTTGCCACGCTCGTGGTGAACTCGATCCGCGGCATCCTCAAGGTCGTCGCCGTCAAGGCCCCGGGCTTCGGCGACCGCCGCAAGGCCATGCTCGAGGACATCGCCATCCTCACGGGCGGCACGGTGATCTCGCAGGATCTCGGCCTTACCCTTGAGAAGTGCACGCTCGAGCAGCTCGGCACCGCCAAGCGCGTCGAGGTGACCAAGGAAAACACCACCATCATCGACGGCGCCGGCGACGCCCAGGCCATCGAGGGCCGCGTTGCCAACATCCGCCAGCAGATCGAGGCCGCCTCGAGCGACTACGACCGCGAGAAGCTCCAGGAGCGCGTGGCCAAGCTCGCCGGCGGCGTGGCGCTCGTGAAGGTCGGCGCCGCCACCGAGGTCGAAATGAAGGAAAAGAAGGCCCGCGTGGAGGACGCTCTGCACGCCACCCGCGCTGCGGTTGAGGAAGGCGTGGTCGCCGGCGGCGGCGTGGCTCTCATCCGCGCCAAGCAGGCCATCAAGGACCTCAAGGGCGACAACGACGAACAGAACGCCGGCATCAAGATCGTGCTGCGCGCCATGGAGGAGCCGATGCGCCAGATCGTTGCCAACTGCGGCGACGAACCGAGCGTGGTCGTCAACAAGGTCGCCGGCGGCGAGGGCAACTTCGGCTTCAACGCCCAGACGGGCGAGTACGGCGACATGGTTGCCATGGGCGTGCTTGACCCGACCAAGGTGACCCGCACGGCGCTGCAGAACGCCGCGAGCGTTGCCGGTCTGATCCTCACGACCGACTGCATGGTGGCCGACATCCCCGAGGACAAGCCCGCCGTGCCCCCGATGGGCATGGACGGCGGCATGGGCGGCATGATGTAATCGCCTCCCTTCCCGCATGAAGGCTCTGCAGGCGGCTTGTTCGAGAGCCGCCTGCAAAAAAATCAAGTCTGGCAGTTCGCTTCAGGCTGAACTGCCGGACTTTTTTTGCCGGTTTCGAAACTGCCGCGGCCTAGGCCTCGAGCCCGTTCTCCACGGCGCGGGGCTCAAGCACGTAGAGCTTGTCGCCGGCGCGCACGCGCTGCGCAACGCGCATCGTCACCATCTGGGACTTCGAGCACGTCTGCACCGCTGCGTCCTCGCACCGCATGCCCTGCGCCTGGAACTCAACCGCCCCCGTCGTGGGGCCGGCGACAAGAAGGCGCGCCCCCTCGGCAAAGCCCTCGGCCTGGATGAGAAACTGCGCCGCCCCGGCCCGGGCAAAGTAGTTGACGCACTTTCCGGCAAAGCGCTTTTGAAGCTTCGCCTGCGAGCCGTACCCGCCGGCAAGCTCCATCGTCTCGGCTCCCAGATACCATCCCTGCCAGAAGCCGCGGTTGAAGACTTCCGAAAGCCTCCGGTTCCACTGCTCAACCCTTGAAGCGCAAAACGAGCCGTCGGCCACGGCCGAAAGCGCCTCGTCGTAGGCGCTCACCACGGCCCGCACGTACTCCGGTCCCCGGGCCCGGCCCTCGATCTTGAAGACCTGCACGCCCGCGGCCGCCATCCGGTCCAGATACTCGATGGTCTTGAGGTCGCGCGGACTCAGGATGTAGCCGTCGGCAAACTCAAGGGCAATGTCGCGGTCCATGTCGCGGATTTCGTAGCGGCGGCGGCAGGTCTGCAGGCAGGAGCCCCGGTTGGCGCTTTTTCCCCGCGTGTGCAGGCTCATGTAGCAGCGGCCGCTTTGCGCCATGCAAAGCGCCCCGTGGCAGAACATCTCAAGCCGCAGCAGCCCTCCGGAGGGGCCGCGGATGTTCTCCTGCCTGATGATGCGCGCAATCTGCGCGACCTCCTTGAGGGTCAGCTCGCGCGCAAGCACCGCCACGTCCGCGTCCCGCGCGTAAAACTTCAGGGCCGCGCTGTTGGCGATGTTCATCTGCGTGGACAGGTGCACCCGCAGCCCAAGCGCGCGGCTTGCGGCGACGACGGCCATGTCCGAGGCGATGACAGCGTCAACCCGCGCCCCTGCCGCCGTCTCAAGAAGCGCCTGCATCTCGGGCAGGTCGCGCTCAAAGATGACGGTATTGAGCGCAAGATACGCGCGCACGCCCGCGTCATGGCAAAACTGCACCGCGCCGGCGACGTCCCCGGGCCCGAAGGCCCCCGAGGCGAGCGCGCGCATGTTGAGCGCGCCGACGCCGAAATACACCGAGTCCGCCCCGGCGTTGACGGCCGCGGCGAGCGCCTCGCGCGAGCCCGCGGGCGCCATCAGTTCAAAATCGCTGCGCTTCATGGGGGAGTGCGCCTTTTTCGGGCGCTCAGCGCTTCCTCGAGGCGCCCTCAAGGAGGGCCGGGTCGCCGAGCTTGTCCTTGAAGAAGGTCACCACGCGCGCAATCACCGCGGGCTGATACCAGGGCAGGTCGCCATGGCCCGCGTCGCGCAGCAGCACGTACTCCGCGGGCACGCCCGCCTTTTGAAGCGCCTCAAACATGCGCTTGCTCTGCAGCGGACTCACCACCTTGTCAGCCGACCCGTGCATCAGCAGAAACGGAGGCTCGGAGCCGTCGACGTGTCCGATGGGGCTTGCCTCGCGCGCCTTGTCGTCGTCCGAGAGAATGCTCGCGCCCGCAAAGCCCTTGAAGGCAGGGCCGTGCACGAGCAGCGCCTCGGTGACGGCAGGCGAGCCGTGCACCTTGTCCTGACCGAGGCCCTCGCCGATGCTGCGCAGGTCCGAAATGCCGAAGATCGACGCCACGGCCTGCACGTCGGAGCTCTCCTGCAGGAAGTCGCCCTTGTCCCAGGTTTTCTCGCCGTTGGTTGCGCCCATCATCTGCACGACGTAGCCGCCCGCGGAGTCGCCGAGAATGCCGATGCGCGAGGGATCAATGCCGTACTCAGAGGCGTGCGCGCGCAAAAAGCGCACGGCCGCCTTGGCGTCGTTTAAAAGCGCAGGAAACTTGTCGGGCACGGTGCGGTACTCGCAGGCGGCCACCACAAAGCCCGCCCGCGCAAGCGCGTAGCGCATCTCAAGAAACTTCTCGTGGTCCGACGAGGTAAAGCCGCCGCCCGGGAAGTAGAGCACGGCGGGCTTGGCTGCGCCGTCGCGAGGCACGAAGACCGTCATTCGCAGCTGCCGCACGGCGCGAAGCGACTTCACCTGGTTGTAGACGATGCCCGAGATCGCATCAATGCGGCCCTCGACCACCGGCACGTCGATCACCTGCGCTCCCGCAGTCTCTCCCATGAGCCCGGATCCGGCCGGGCCGGCGGCAACAGCGGCGGCGGCAGCAAGCACGCCTGCTCCGGCCACGATCGTCTTTTTGAAATGCAGCACAGTTTGTTTCCTCAAAAAAATTACAGTCCCAAGGGCCGGCGCCCGAAGGACGGCCCCGGGCCGACTCCTGCGCCAAGCATTTTGCAGGCAGATGTTAGCGGCAAATTGCCGGCGGCACGAGGCGCCGCCGAAAGTGCGCGCACCGCGCCCCTAAACTAAAATTCGGAAGTTGCTTTGACTTCAGAACGGCTGCGCGCCGCCCGCCGGAGCGCCCCGCCCCCTTTTTCTTCTTCGCACCATGCTCTTTACCGAAAAACTCACCGCGCGCACCCGCGCCGTGGACTCCATGCTCTGCGTGGGCCTTGATCCCGACTTCAAGCGCATTCCCGAGCACCTCAAGAACGACGAGGACCCCGTCTGGTCGTTCTGCCGGGCAATCGTCGACGCCGTCGCGCCCTTTGTCTGCGCCTTCAAGCCGCAGATCGCCTACTTCGCCGCCATGGGCGCGGAAAAAACGCTCGAGCGCGTCATCGCCTACATCCGTGAAAAGCACCCGGACATCCCGGTGATTCTCGACGCCAAGCGCGGCGACATCGGCTCGACGGCGCGCATGTACGCGCGCGAGGCCTTCAAGCGCTATCAGGCCGACGCCGTCACCGTCTCGCCCTACATGGGCTACGACACGATCGTGCCCTACCTCGAGTACCCCGACAAGGGCGTGATCATCCTGTGCCGCACCTCCAACCCCGGCGGCGCCGACATTGAGGAGCTTGTCTGCGACGGCGAGACGATCTACGAGCGCATCGCACGGCTTGCGGCCGGCCCCTGGAACACCACGGGACAGATCGGTCTGGTCGTCGGCGCCACGCAGCCCGCCGAAATCGCCCGCGTGCGCAAGATCGCCCCGTCGCTGCCGCTGCTTGTGCCCGGCATCGGCGCCCAGGGCGGCGACGTCAACGCTGCGGTTGCCGCGGGGCTTGACGCCGCAGGCGCGGGCATGATCATCAACTCCAGCCGCGCGGTCATCTTCGCCGCTCCGGATGAAACCTTCGCCGAGGCCGCCGCTGCCGCCGCGCGCGCCACGCGCGACGCCATCCGCGCGGCCAGGGTCAGGGCGCTCGCCGGACAGGACTAGTCCGCGCAGCAGGCCGCCCAAGGAGGCCCTCCCGGCCCGGACATCCCCCGGGCCCCGGCGGGGGCTTCTTTTTTCATGGGCGCCGGGCGCGCATCACCTCCTCGGGCAGCACCTCCCAGCGCACCGAGCGAAGCACCTCGCGAAGCACGTCCGCGCAGCGCCCCATGTCGCCCTGCATGGCGAGGTCCTGCCGATAGGAGAGCTCCACCGGATCGGTGGTCGCCTCAAACGGGATGCGGCAGCAGGCAAGCCGCGGATTGCCGCGCATGAAGATTTCAGCCACGGTCACCGGCACCAGCGCCACGCGCGCGGTGCCGCGCAAAAGCTCGGGCACGCAGCCGTAGTGCGAGGTCATCACATCCATGCGCCGCTTGATGCCGAGCCGCCAGAGCTTTCCGTGGGCCACGCCGCTTGCGCCGCCGTAGTGCACCACGACGTGCGGGCGCGCGGCAAAGGCCTCAAGCGTCAGCGGCGCGCCGTCATCGGACTCGTACAGACAGCAGTCAAGGTGAAAGCCGAAGGTCTCGCGCGCAACCGCATTGCCGTGGGTGCCTCCGCCCGTCACGGCAAACTGCGCGGCATGCGACAGGAGCATCTCCTCAACAAGAAAGGCATTGGTCTGGCGCAGCACCGGCGCAATGCGCGGTTCGCAGCGTGAGAGCGCATCGACAAGCCGCCTGCCGATCGAGATTTCAAAGTCGTCGCTCATGGCAATCACCACGGATCTCACGTCGGCAGCGCCCTGCGGCGCAGCCTGCCGGCAGGCCGCCAGCGCCTCGACGACCTGCGGATGGAGCGCCTCGGCAAGCGCTGTCGGCGACAGGCTGCGCCCGTCGCTGAAAAAAAGCGGATCGCCGTAAAGCGCTCGCAGCGCCTTGAGCCGCTCGCTCATGGTGCTCGGGGCAATCCCGAGCATGCGGGCCGCGCGCGTCATGCTGCGGCTGCGAAACAAGGCGGAAAAGACGGCAAGAAGGTTGAGGTCAAAATCCATCTGCGGCATCGGACGGCTCCTTGTCTGGCGAGTTCAACAAAAGGCGATGAAGCCGCGGCGTCCTTTTTTGTCAAAAGGAGAGCCGCGGCTTTCGCTGCGGGCCTCGATGAGGCAATCATGCCTGAACTGGACCCGGCTTCAGGCGCTCGTCCGCAGGCGGACTATTTGCCCGCCTTGATCGCCGCAATGGCGTAGCGTGCGGCCAGGCGCCCCGAGGTGAGCGCAAAGGACGATGTCGCGCCCTCGACCTTGATGTCGTCGGTGTCCATGAAGAGGCCCCCCATGTCGGCGCCCGCCATGTAGACGTTTTCAATCACGTCGCCCTGTCCGTTGAGCGCCTCAAAGCGCCGGTTGATCCGGATGCCGCCCAGCGTGAGGAAGTAGGTGCGGATGCCCTTGAGGGCGTAGTACGGCCCCTTCTTGAGGTCAAAGGCGGCGATGTGCTCCTTCTTGCGTCCAAACTCCAGATCCACGCCCGTTTTTGCGTACTCGTTGATGCGGGCCATGGTCGCGCGCAGGTTTTCGGGCGGCACGCCGATCTGCACGGCCAGATCCTCAATCGTGTCGGCCTTGAAGGCCCAGCCGCGCCTGCGGCCTTCTTCAAACGCCCGCGGCAGCTCCTTGAGCGGCGTGCCCACCGTGACGATGGCGTTGAACGGAATCAGCGGTCCGCTCTTGACGAGCTGATCGAACTTGGCCTGGTCGAGAATGTTGTACATCACGCCGCCCGCGCTCGTCATGGCGGCATAGACCTCGGTAAAGACCGAGCCGCGCGACTCGTTGAAGAAGCGCTCGCCGTTGCGGTCGACCCACAGCCAGGGCTGCGCCAGGGCGCAGCGCCCCTGCTTGAGGAAGTCCGGGCCGTTGAACTGGTTGATCGGCGGCCGGTCCGGCAGATAGGGCGCATTGCCCACGACGTGCTCCATGCCGGCCGCGGCGCCGCCAATCTTCATCACCATGTTGATGCCGTCGCCCGTGCGCCCGTCCACAAGCGCGCTTCTGAGCCAGATAGGCTCGGACACCGACGGATCGCTCGAGTCGGCGACGTACTTGTGGATCATGCCGGGATTGGCGGCAAATCCGCCCGTGGCGATGATGACCTTGGCGGCGTGCACGATGATGGTTTCTCCTGTCTTGAGGTCGACGGCCTCCACGCCCGTCACGCGGCCGTGGTCAACGATAAGCTTTCTTGCGGGCGTCTCGGTCAGAATCCTCGCGCCCCTGGACTGCGCGGACTCGGCAAGGCGCGCAACGACCGACGAGGCGCCGCCCTTGAAGAGGTGCCAGCAGTGGAAGGACTCCTCCTCGGGCATGATGGTGCGGATGCCGCGGATTTCAACCCCCTTGTCCACCACCCAGTCGATCGTGGCGCCCGACTCGGCAATGAGCTGGCGCACGACCGCCGGATTGGTGCGGTAATGGTTGAATTCAAGGAACCGGTTGAGCGTGCGCTGCACGTCCCACTTGATGCCGTGCTCCTTCTGGTAGCGCGTGCCGATGCCGAGGGACCCCTCGGGGAAGTTGCCCGCGCCGCCCAGCGTGGGAAGCTTTTCAAGGACAACGGGCTTTTCGCCCAGGTCCGCGGCCTCGGCGGCTGCGGAAATGCCGCTCAGTCCCCCGCCGACGATGACGAGATTGGTGCGGATGTGCTGCGTGGCAAAGGCCGGAAACGACAGAAAGCCGCTGGCAAACAACGCGGCCGCCGTGCCTGTCAGAAAGTGTCTGCGCTGCATGGTGTGTGTGAACTCCTGTGGAAATCGAGATCGTGAATGCCACTTCTGCGGCCTTTCGGCCTCATCGGCCTTTTCATTGTCGGACGCCGTCCGTTCGATTCCCCGAAGGGAGAATTTGGAAAATCAAGGCGCTCGGACAACGAGAGCGCGCAAGCGTCAGGAGCTCTGCATGCGTAGCAATCTAGCTACGCATCCATCCGTATTTTGTCGCAAACATCCCTTGATTTTGTCTGTCCTGAAACTCCGCCGAAAGAGCTAGGGACAAACCCCCTGATCTTGTGTTTCGCAGGACTGTATTCGCGCGCGGGATCAAAAAATAAACTGTTGACAACGAGGCTCGATCCCCCATCGGCATGAGCCGCGCTGACAAAACAACAGCAAAGGAGAGACATCGTGAACAGCTCAATGACACGCCGCAATTTCCTGGGCTCCATGACGGCAGCCGCCGCTGCCGGGCTGGCAGCCCCCGGTCTGGCCATGGCCGCCAAGGCTCCCGAGAAGTGGGACAAGACCGTCGACTTTCTGATCGTCGGCACGGGCTTTGCGGGACTGGCCGCCGCCATCCAGGGCCATGAGGACGGCATCAAGAACATCCTCGTCATCGACAAGATGCCCACCGCGGGCGGCAACTCCATCATCAACGGCGGCGCCGTCGCCGCCGCCGGCACCGACATGCAGAAGGCCGCGGGCATCAAGGACAATCCCGACCTGCTGTACGCCGACATTCTCAAGGCGGGCGGCGGCCTCGCGCACCCGGAGCTTGCGCGCCACATCGCCGACAGCTCGGTGGAGAACTACCACTGGCTCAAGAAGCAGGGCGTGAAGTTCAAGGCCGTCACGTTCCACGGCGGCCACAGCGTGCCGCGCAGCCACGCCGTGATGGAAAACAGCGGCGCGGGCTTCATCCGTCCGATGCTGGCCAAGTGCAAGGAGTACGGCATTCCCGTGCAGCTGCGCACCATCCTCGATGAGATCGTCGTCGACGACAAGGGGGCGGTGCTCGGCATCAAGGCGCGCCAGAACTACCGCTTCGGCCGCGACAACAGCGGCAAGACAGTCTACATCCGCGCCCTCAAGGGCGTGCTGCTCGCCGCGGGCGGCTTCAGCCGCAACGTCCCGATGCGCATGGAGCACGATCCCCGCCTCAACGAGAAGTTCGGCTCGACCAACCATCCGGGCGCCACGGGCGAGGTGCTGCAGGCCGCGCAGATGATCGGCGCCAACACCGTGCAGATGGACTGGATTCAGCTCGGTCCCTGGACGAGCCCTGACGAGGAGGGCTTCGGCCTTGCGCCGCTCTTTGTGGAGCCGGCCGTGGGCTACGGCCTGATGGTCGACCCGGCCACCGGCAAGCGCTTCATTCAGGAAACGGGCAACCGCAAGGTTCGCGCCGACGCCATCGTCGCCATCGAACATCCGACGATCATCTACATCTCTGAAAAGAACGCGATGAACAAGATCTACGGCAAGAACATGACGCCGGAGCTCTTCAATCGCGCCGTCGAAAACGGCGTCGTGCGCAAGTTTGAGAACCTCAAGGCGCTCGCCGACTACTACAAGATCGACTACAAGACGCTCAAGGAGACCAACGACAAGTTCGACGGCTACATCAAGGCGCAGAAGGATCCTGAGTTCAACTGCATGATGTTCAAGGACGCCGTGCCCAACGGCGACGGCCCCTTCTATGCCTGCCGTCTGTGGCCGCGCGTGCACCACACGATGGGCGGTCTGTCGATCACGGACAAGGCCCAGGTCAAGGACGCGCACCTCAAGGTGATCCCGGGTCTGTATGCCGCCGGTGAAATTACGGGCGGCGTGCACGGCATGGTGCGTCTAGGCACGGTCGCCGTGGCCGACTGCATCATCTTCGGCCGTACGGCGGCGCACACGGCCGCCGGAAAGACCTCCAAGCTCTAGCAAGCCCGCCCGCAGGACTCCCGGAGGACGCCTCCTCCGGGAGGTCCGCTGCGGCATTTTCCACCTTCGTCTGATCTGTTTGAATTCGCCATGACGCGTCTTTTTGCGCTCAACACGCTTCTTGCCGCTGCGGCTGCCGCAGCCTTGCTTGCGGCCGCCCCCGCCTCGGCCGCCGACCAGTTCGGCGCCGACCGCCACGTTGCACGCGGCGTTGCTTGCACGGCCTGCCACGGGCCCGACATGAAGAACCCCGTCTACCCCGACGAGAACACCTGCCTGCAGTGCCACAAGAAGGCCGATGTCGCGGCCAAGACCAAGAAGCTCAACCCCAATCCCCATGAAGCGCCGCACAACGGCGACTGCACGCTGTGCCATCTGCAGCATGAGCCCACGGAGAACTATTGCGCGCAGTGCCACAAGTTCGACTTCGGAAAGATTCCCTAGGGCGCGCCGCCGGCTGCCCCCGGGACCGCACATTCTTTTTCATTTTTTCCTCCCCTCCTTGACAGGCCTTTCGGACACGCTCCGGGAGGTCTTTTTTTTGCCCTTGAAAACCCCCGGAGAAAAACAGGTCAATCGACTGCCAAATCATTGATAAACAATGGAATTTTTATTGTTTGAATTCTCGTAATCCCTCTTGGTAAATGTTCTATATGCGTTTTCATTTTGCGACGATTCACAGACTTCCAGACACTACAATGAATTTGTCGGTTCGGTTTGCTTTCGAGCACAGGCGGCCCGCGTCAAGACAAGAAGGTCTCTCAAGAGGCACGGAGCACGCGGTCGCGCCCGCACGAAGGCCGATGCCGCATCCGGCAGTCACCCTGCGTCCGGCGCCAGCGCCGCTGCCCCCAGCACGGGCCGGGAGGCGATTCCGGGCGCTCATGCAAAGGAGAGACAATCATGCCGCAGCAATTGAGCCGCAGAACCTTCATCAAGGCGCTCGGCACCGGCGCGAGCCTCACGCCGCTCATTCTGAGCGGACTGACTTCAGCCAGCGCCAAGCCCGTCGACACCTCCAACCGCAAGCACATCAAGGGCGTCAAGATGGGGCTCACCGACGATGAGATCGCCATCCTCAACGGACGCGACGGCCCGGTGATGGCCAAGGTCATGCGTTCGGTCGTGGCCTACGGCGACGCCTTTGACGCGCCTTTCCTTCTTGACGTCTCCACGCCCGGCCACTGGGTGACCGGCATGGGCCAGAAGGGCCTTGACGCGCTCTATGATCTCGCCGACACGCTCATTGCGGGCGGCGTCAAGGCGAAGCTTCCGTTTACGATCGACCCGTACCCGATGGACTACGAGAACATCGACTACACGGAGGAGGAGAAGAAGGAGAACGCCGATCTCTACTGCTTCCAGAAGCGCTGGGACGAGCAGGTGATCAAGCTCGGCCTGCGCGACGGCAGCCGCAAGAGCTATTCGTGCACCTGCTATCTGCCCGAGGTCGGCAACCGCCCCGAGTACGGCGAGGTGCTCGCCTGGGCGGAGTCAAGCGCCGTGGTCTACGCCAACAGCGTGATCGGCGCGCGCTGCAACCGCAACTCCGGCCCCATTGAGATGCTCTGCTCGATCGCGGGCAAGACGCCCTACTTCGGCTTTCTCACCGACGAGGCGCGCCAGGCCGTCTGGGAAATCGAGGTCAAGACCGACTCCCTGCCCAACGCCATGCTGCTTGGATCTGCCGTCGGCATGAAGGTCGGCAGCGCCGTGCCCTACATCACGGGACTCGACAAGTTCCTCGGCACCACCATCACGCCTGCGGTTGACGACTGGCTCAAGGACTTCGGCGCGGCCACCGCCTCCAACGGCGCCGTGGGACTCTTTCACATTGAAAACGTCACGCCCGAGGCCAGGAAGCTCGGCCGCAAGCTCATCTCCTCCAGGGCGAAGAAGTTTGTGGTCGACGAAAAGGTGCTCGCCGACACCAAGAAGGGCTATCCGGTGCTCTGGAAGGATCCTGCGGCCACGCCGCGCTACGCCTTCATCGGCTGCCCGCACAGCACGCTCAACCAGCTCAGCCAGTGGGACGTGCGCATCGATGCGGCGCTCAAGGCCGCGGGACGCGACAAGGTCGCCATCCCGGTGATCATCTGCGCCTCGCCCCTGGTGATTGACCACCTCACGCCCGCCCAGAAGGCGCGCATGAAGAAAAACGGCATTCACATCAGCTTCCTGTGCGGCGCGATGTACATGATCAACAAGGTGAGCGCGAGCTATCCGTGCATCACCAATTCCAACAAGCTGCGCACCTACTCCACGGCCCGGTTCTATGAAGACGACGATCTGCTTGAGTACGTGGTGACCGGAAAGGCCCCGAAGGCCGCTGCTTAAGGAGGAGAGAACCATGGCTAAGACATTCAAAGGCCGCGTCATCATTGCAGGAAACATCACCGGCGAAGCCGCCGTGACGCGTCACGGATTCAACACGCTTGCAACCTACTACGCCGGCATGGCCAGCCGCAGCCCAATCTGCCACGACCAGGGCAACCCGGATCTGTACCAGAAGGAGATCGCCGGAAAGATCATCTGCCTGCCCGCCACCATCGGCTCGACCACGGGCGGCATGATCATCCAGTGCGCGACCAAGATCGGCATCGGCCCCAAGGCGATGCTCTATGCCGAGCACATCGACACGGTGAGCGCCGCGGGCATTCTGCTGTCCCAGATCTGGGACAACAACACCATCGTCTGCGTCGACCAGCTCGGAAGCGAGTTCCTTGAGTCCGTGAAGACGGGCGACAAGGTGACGGTCAAGGAGGACGGCACGGTGACGGTGGGCTAGTCCCCCACCCCCGCCAGACCTCCAGGACGAGAAAAGGCGCCGGCATCGCAAACGCAGTCGCGATGCCGGCGCCTTTCTGTTGTCTGCGGCTGACGTCCCGCGGGGGCGACATCAGCGCGGGCCGCTTCTAGTAGTAGTCGACCCAGGCCGAGCGGATGCCCACGGAGAAGCGCTCCTTTTCCTCATCGGAGAGCGCCTCAACCTCCTCGATGCTTTGAATGGCCGACAGCGGCACGACGTCGCCCAGGCAGTCCCCAAGGCGCCGGGCGTTGGGGTACTTCACCGGGTCAAAGAGCCGGAAGCACACCGTGCGCCGCTCATAGTCAAAGCCCGCAATGGTGATGACGCTGCCCATCTCCATGGTCTGAAGCCGGTAGGCCGCGTCGATGTAGACGTCGCCCCCGGCAAAGGGCAGGCGCGACTCGACGATGCAGCCCATCTTCTTGTCGTCGGGCAGCTTGGCGTTGAGCTCCTTTAACAGCGCGAGCACCTCGTGCGAGGCGCGGATGTCGTCGTCAATGGAATACTCGGGCGAAAACATCCAGCTGCCGGCAATCTGGGCGGCCAGGGCGTTGCAGACCACCATCAGCGCCGACTGCGGCAGATGCAGATCCGCCACGGGCTCCCGGTCAAGCTCGTCGACCTCATCGAAATAGTCGTTGGGCTTGACGTCGAAGGTGTTGGGCGCCTCCTGCGAGAGATCCTTGTAGTTGTAGGCGGCCTCGGGCGCCTGCTGAGGCGCCTGCGCGGCCTCGGCCGGCGCCGCGCTTTTTTCATTTTCTGTCATCGCCTTGAATCCTCTGGTTTCCTCGGGCGCCTGGGTGCGCACCGCAAGGGGTGATTATGGCCCCAAAAACAGCAAAACCACCGGCGGCATCCCTGACGGTTCCGCTGGTGGTTTGCAGGGCGTTCAGCAAAGCCGGCCTGCCGTCAGGCGGCCGGTCTGCCGGAGCATCTCCTAGAAGTTGTGCACGATGCCGAGGCTGGCTGCGATGCAGCTGGCGTCGTCATAGCGCGCGTACCTGCTGCCGTCGAGCGAGTCGCGGATGTAGCTGATGCCCGAGTAGAGCGTCGTGCGCTTGCTGAAGTCGTACCAGTAGCCGGCCGACACGAACCAGCGCTTCATCTCCTGAGAGCTGTCCTCAGACCATTCGGCATTCATGTAGCCCACCTGGCCCTTGATCGTGCCGCCCAGGGCGAAGTAGTCGATGCCGAGGTTGATGCCGTAGCCGTCCTTGGCGTGGTCGTTGTTAAGGAAGCCGTAGTCCTCCTTGTTCTCGCCCAGCGACGCCAGCGCGCCCCTCTTGTAGAACTGGTTGGCGTCCTGCGTGAAGTGGCGCGAATCCTTGAAGTACTGCGCGCCGGCATAGAGGTTGCCGAAGCTCACGCCGTGACGCACGCCGAAGGCGATGCGCCAGCCGTCATCAGGATCGTTGCTGTCGTAGGTCCCCTTGTTGTTGCCGTAGGACTTGAAGTTGGTCCAGTCGACGGCGAGGTTGAATTCCGTCGTCTTGTTGTCAAAGTGGATGGCGGCCGCGGCATAGCGATCCACGCTCGACTCGAACTCAACGCCGTCATCGTACTTGTTCATGTCCATGCCGCCCGAGTACTGCGCCATCACCTGCCAGCCCGCGAACTTGGGCGAGGTATACGTGATGGTGTTGTCCATCGGCAGGGCGTCTTCCGAGCTGTAGAGGAAACGATGGCCGGCGACTTCACCCAGGCCCACGGCAAAGGGCGACATGTTGCCGCCAAAGAGGCCCGTATCCGGGAAGCCGGACATGAACGAACCCATGTGGCCGACCTTCAGGTTGCCGAAGTCGCCCTCCAGGTAAAGCAGGGACTGGCGGCCGAAGAAGCGTCCGCCCTGGCCGAGCTGGCCGTCGTCAACATTAAAGCCCGTTTCGAGAATGAAGCCGACCTTCATGCCGTTGCCGAGCTCTTCATAACCGCGCATGCCGACGCGGCTACCGGCGGTCTGGCCGCTCATCATGCCGAAGTTGTCCGAGTTCTCGACGCCGTCGACGCCGTGATCAATGTGCGTATAGGACAGACCCACGTCGACCTTGCCGTAGATGGTGATTTCGGAACTTTGTGCGACCATGGGCAGGGCGGCCAGGATACTCAGGGCCAGGAGTGTTTTTTTCATTTTCTCTCTTCCTCGTTTTGGACGGTTGCGGCAGGTTCGGCGCCCCGAGGGGGCGCCGAACGCTTCCGGATTTAGCGAAGCGCTTGATTAGTTCTTGTTTTCAGGCAGCGCGAAGCTGTAGCTTTCGTTGATCTGCTTGGCAAGCGTGTTCCAGTTGCGCATGCGGCGGCGCAGCTCGTCCTGATCCTTCTTGTTCGGACGGAAGCTGATGAGCTGCCAGTCCATCTGACGCAGGGCGAGGCAGACCTCGTCGAGCTTCTGGTACGGGATCGAGACGATGCTCAGTCCCTTCGGATAGACCTTGCGGCGGCCCATGCCGTGGTGCATGCCGGTCGTAAAGTGGTTGACCTTGCCCGACAGCCAGGTGTACATGTAGGTCCAGGCGCAGGACAGCACGCTCGAGCTCTTGGTCTCCCACAGGTCGCCCGAGATGTAGCTCGTGGCGCGCATCAGGATGTCGGCCATGTCGGAGTCGCCGACGAAGACCACAACGTCAGGGTTGAACTCGCACAGATCGACCGGGGCGAAGATCACATAGTTGATCGTGTCGCGGATGCCCATCGGGATGTTGTAGTACAGGCGGGCGTTGGCGTTCTGGTTGCGGAACACGCCGAAGTCGAAGCCGGCCTGACCGGAGGCGCCCAGCGGCGGCTCCTGAATCATGCCGAGCACCGTGCGGCCCATGCAGTCCTCGTTGTTCTTGTCAATGTAGAAGGCCGTGTGGGTCTTCTGCGCATAGCTCACAAACTGGCACAGCGACATGCGCTTGTCGGTCTTGGGATACTTCAGTCCGAAATTCTCGGGCTTGACGGCGTAGAACTTCACGGCAACGGGAACATACTTGCTCGGAACCGCCATCAGCGTCTTCTTGTTTTCGTCGGAAAGACGGTCATTGCGAATGCGATACTGCTCGGGGGCGCCATTGTTGGCGAAGGTGCCCTCCTTGGCGGGAGCGGCGTGCACGCCGGAAACACCGGCAACCATTGCGGCCGCCCCGGCGGCTGCGCCCTTGAAGAGATTGCGGCGTGCAAACATGACCGGCTGTTCATGCATTTCAGACATAATCTTTCTCCTGTTTAGTCGTTTGGCGCCGGCCTTCATCCGGCCGCGCCAAAAGAGTGAATGCACTTCTTTTTCTTGCAGTCGCCAACAAACTTCGCTCAGGTACAGGAAATCCTCGTCGAACCGTCCTCAGGGCGAAACGATCAAAAGATCCTGCCCGGGCAAGCAGCGGCTGTCTGTTCACTCTCCGCAACTGTAAGCAAAATTTAAGACAAGAGGAACATTCGACTGATAGGTGACCAATCAGGGTTAATAAGAAGGACCCCCTGCGGTATGCCGAAACAATAAATTCATTCGAAATGCGTAGGTATTAACACCTAATCTGTTTCCCCTGCCCCTCCTTCAGTCTCCGCCCATTTCCTGAGCGTTCTTCGCTGTTTCTCAAGAAAGCGGCGCGCAGCTCTGCCTTCCAGAGCCGTCCCGTTTCTACTCCAAAAATACTATTAGGGTTTTCACTGATTTCGTTTTTGATACAAATGCTCAAGGCGTGTTGTGCGTGCTAAAAACCATGTGCCGTGATCAGCAAAAATTCAAGTCTTTCTGACAAGTTGGAGAATTCGCCGCAATGAGACCGCCATCGCACAACTGGTTTCGAGAAATAGAGAGATCCCGCGACCGTGCGTACAACGAGGCAGCCTTCGGAAGCTTTCCGATCTTTCCTTGGCTGGCTCCGGCGCTGCACCCGGAGCTGCGCTCGCTCATTGAACGATGGGGCGTGGTGCGCAAGGTCAATGCGCGCGAGCCCATTCTCGGAAACCCCAACAACAAGGTTGACCAGCTCGTTCTGGTGCGCTCGGGGATCACGGCGCGATTCTTCGGACTGGTCTACCGGCAGTCCAACCCGGCCATGGCCTTCTCCGTTCCCGGACGTCTGGCCTGCGGCAATCTCAACTTCTTCAGCGGCAGGCCTTGCTACGGCAACTACTTTGCCGTGGTTCCAAGCGAAGTGGTGAGCGTCCCGCAATCGCTCGTGCGGCAGATGTGCGAAACAAATGCGCGCTTTGCCATGCTCGTTGCAAGCGAGTTTGAAAAGATCTCCCTGTCGGACCGGCTGGGCTTCGGTCTGCTGGCAAAGCTCGATGTGGAAAACCGCTTTCTTGCGTTTCTCCTGTCCTGGGCCGTCACCTTCGGACACATGGAAATGCAGGGCGAGGAAGCCTGGGTGCGCATGCCGCTGCCGCTTCGCGGCGAGGCGCTTGAGTCGGTGCTCAACTGCTCGAGCGCCACGCTCAACCGCTACCAGAACGCGCTCAAGCAGCGCGGCGACTTTGTCGTTGAAGGCGACATCGCCCGCGTGCGGCTCGATCTGCTCAAGCCCATCAACAACTGGATCCGCAACATCGAGGACCCCACCGAGCAGGGCACGAGGGCGCGCCTGTCCAACCTCTTTACGCGCGTTCTCTAGTCCGGCGCCTTCGCGCTGACCGCGGCAATGAGCCCCTGCAGCGCGCGGCGCACGCTTTGAAGCCGCACAAGCTCCCGGTCGCCCGAAAAGTGCTCCACGACCGTCTCGACGACGGGCGCGCCCGAGGCCGTGCGCCGGGCAAAGCCAAAGCACACCGTTCCCACGGGCTTTCCGGGGACGGCGCCGCCGGGACCGGCAATGCCGGTGATCGAGGCCGCAACCGTTGCAAGCGGTGCGTGCGCAAGCACCCCAAGCGCCATCTCAGCGGCTGTCTGCACGCTGACTGCGCCGTGCGCGGCAAGCGTCGCCTGAGAGACGCCGAGCATCTCGACCTTGGAGGCATTGGTGTAGGTGACGAACCCGCGGTCAAACCAGGCGCTCGATCCGGCAACCGAGGTCACGGCCCAGGCCGCGCCTCCGGCCGTGCAGCTTTCCGCCGTCGCGCAGACCGCCGCGTGCGCAAGCGCCCTCTCCCCGAGCGTGCGGGCCAGCGACTCAATCTCCGAGCGCAGACTTACCTTTTCAAGCCTCATCAGAAGACCCCCTGAAACAAGGAGAACCCGGGCGCAAGCCGGGCGATCGCCATATCGACCAGAATCACCGCGGCCACCGCCCAGATTGCAGCGAAAAGATCATCGAGCATCACGCCCCAGCCGTTTTTCATCTTCGCATCAATGAGACTGGCCGGAGGCAGCTTCACAATGTCAAACAGCCGAAAGGCGACGAAGGCCGCAAGCCACCCCGCGGGATTCTGCGGCAGCATCAGGCACACAAGCCACACCGCCGCCACCTCGTCGACCACGATGCAGCCCGCATCCTCCACCCCGAGATCCTCGCCGGTCTTCTGCGAGGCCCAGGCCCCGAGAACGAAGAGCGCGGCAATCAGCACGGCAAGCAGCTTCCAGCTGCAAAAGCTCACAAGCCCCATCCACACCAAGACCCCGGCAGCCGTTCCCCAGGTGCCCGGAGCCGGCCTCAGGATGCCCGCGCCGAAAAACAGGGCGAGCGCATGCGCCGGGTGTGAAAAGACAAACTTCAGCCCCGGCCGAACGCGGTTGGCCGGATTGTCGCAGGCATATTTTTCACGCAGTCCCATGCAGCCGTCGTCTCCGTTCATTGTCAAAGGAAAGGGCGCCCCTCATTTGTTTGCTGTTTCAAACTTCAGTTCAGAAAGGCGCCCCGCATCCCTTTCTCAGGCAAAGTGGTCAAAGCCGCTCGAGGGCAGAAGCAGCAGCTCGCCCTGCTCGTCGATGAGGCGCAGCTGCGCGGCATCGGGCTCGGCCGGCTTCTCGACGATGCGGCCGATGCGGGTCACCGGCGTGAGCGCCGAAATGGCCGCCTGCTCGATCAGGCCGCGGCGCTGCGCCGGAGCCGTGAAGACGAGCTCGTAGTCATCGCCTCCTGACATCGCGGCCTCAAGCTGCCGCGCCCGCGTGAGGCTTTTGAGGGCCGGATGCTTCGGCACGCACTCCCAGAGCACGTCGGCGGCCACGCCGCTGCGCTCAAGAATGTGCCCGAGATCCTGCGCAAGACCGTCCGAGATGTCCGCACAGGCCGAGGCCGAGCTCAGCAGCGCCGTTCCCAGGGCATTTCTTGCTTCCGGCCGGTCCATGCGCGCGGCCGCCGACGGAAACACCTCGTGGGGCAGCGTCCACTTGCCCCAGCGGTGCATGAGCGCGGCATAGGAGCCTCCGACGCTTCCCGACACCCAGATGTCGTCACCCGGACGCGCTCCGGCGCGCGTCAGTCCCATTCTCTCGGGAAGGTCGCCCATGGCGGTGATGGAAATCGTCACCGGCGCGTGCGCCTCGCCCACCGTGGCCGTGCGGGTGGTGTCGCCGCCAAGCAGCGGGCAGCCCGATGCGATCGACAGCTCCATCAGCCCCTTGGTAAAGCCCGTGAGCCATGCGTCGTCGCGCTCGGGCAGCGCAATCGAAAGAAAGAACGCCCGCGGCGTGGCCCCCGAGGCGGCCAGGTCCGAGAGATTGACCGCCAGCGCCTTGTAGCCGATGTCCTCGGGCCGGGCCGAGGGCAGAAAATGCGTGCCGACGGCCATCATGTCGGTGGTCACCGCAATGCGGCCGGCGGGCATGTCAATGATGGCGCAGTCGTCGCCCACGCCCTTGCTGCGCCAGGCACCGAACGCCTCATGCGTGAAGTAGCGTTCGATGATTGAGAATTCGCCATTCTGAGCCATTTCATCCCCTCACAATTTCGATCGCCGCCCGGAGCCGTCTCAGGGCTTGAAGAGCCCGGGCTTCAAAAGAAAAACAGATGGAAAAAAGGGCACGGGCTGCCGAAAACCTGTCGTTTCGGCAGCGCCGCGCCCTGCATTGTCTATTCCCCGGGCCTCACCCCTGCGGGACGGACGCAGACGGCAGCCCGCGTCGGGCGAGGCGCCCTTGCAGAACATTACTTCTTTTTCTGGACCTCAGCCGGGCGCACATCGGCGGCAATCTTGTCGAGCACGCCGTTGACGAGCTTGTAGCCGCTGTTGGCGCCGAACTGCTTGGAGAGCTCGACAGCCTCGTTGATCACCACGCGATACGGATTCTCGGGCCGGTGGATGAGCTCCCAGGTGCCGATCAGCAGGCAGGCGCGCTCAACCACGGAAAGCCGGGAGATCTCGCGGTCAAGGTGCCCCGAGACGCGCGCCTCAAGCTCCTGGCGCTCGTTGAGAACCCCCTCGAGGATCTCTCGGTAAAAGTCCTTGTCGCAGCCGGCAAAGTCCTCGGGCGTGAGGTCGCACCCCGCCACGGGCTTTCCGTCGTCGGTGATGACCGAGACGAGGTTGGTATCGATGGCGGCAAAGTCGGCCGAGGCGTTGAGCAGCGACTCGTAGACGCCGAGCAGCGCAAACTCACGCGCCTTGCGGCGCGCGCCCACCGGCGTGGGAATACGCGAGGCCTCACTCATTGTCGTCTTCCGAATCCTCGCCGTCGAACTCGTAGACGGGGGAGAGCATGTTGGCAAGGTTGGCCATTTCGACGGCGCAGCGTGCGCAGTCGACGCCCTTCATGTGGGTGCGCGCCTTGCACTGCTCATCGTTTTCGGTCGTCAGAACGCCGTTGGCGACCGGAATGTTGTAGTCGCTCGAGACGCGGGCGATGCCGGCCGAGGAATTGTCAGCGACGATTTCAAAGTGATAGGTCTCGCCGCGGATCACGGCGCCCAGGGCGATGAGCGCATCGTAGTCGCCGCTGTCGGCAAGAAGCTCCAGCGCAAAGGGAATCTCGAGCGCGCCGGGAACAGACACGTGGGTGATGTCATCCTCCTCCACGCCGAGCTTGAGGAGCTCTTCAAGACAGGCGGCAAACTCCTCCTTGCCGGCATACTCGTTGAAGCGGGAAACAACAACGCCGATGCGAAGGCCGGCGCCGCTGAGGCTGCCCTCAATCTTCTCAACAGACATGAATTCGTACTCCTATGAGGTTCTTCGGAGCTTCTGTCGAGCTCCATCCTGATTCAGTGTGCCCGTATTTTAGCGGGGGAATGGGCAAAAAAACTTGCGCGCGCCGTGTTTGCCGCGAACCGTCCGGACGTCATCGGCCGGGCGCGTTGCTAGACTCTCGGACACAGAGCTTTTCTCCCCACGTCCGTCGTCACTTGCCATGAGTCCAGAATCCGGCGCGTTTGCCGCCCTCATCTGCTTTGCCCTTGCCACGCTCTACACCGCGTTTCAGCTCGCGCGCCTTATCTTTCCCATCTGGGGCTGGCGCTGGGAGAAGAACGCCGTGGAGTCCGCCGACCTTCTGGCCCGGGCCCTGCCCCACGTCACCCGCAGACAGCTTGCCGAGAGCGCGCCCGCACAGACGTGCTTCAACCGCCTGATGCAGGAAAAGGCGGTGACCGACCAGGAGCGTCCGTTTCAGGTGCGCTTTCGCCGGCGCATTCTGCTGGCAGTGATCTGCGCGGGCATCCTGGCGTACGTGCGCTTTACGGGAAAGTATCCAATGGAGGCGCCGCTGCTGGCGCTTGACGCCGTGCTCGTGGCCGTCGGCATGATGTTCGGAGAGCTCGCCCGCTACCGCATCTGGCGCACGCAGCTGCACGCCGCGCAGATGCTCTCGGCCATGGAAAAGCAGCAGATGCAGGCCGGCGCAAAGCCCGCCGCCTCAGACGCCCCGCAGGCGCCCAAGGGCTAGAAGAAGGCCGGGATATAGGAGGCCGGAGCCTGCACCACGGCGTGCAGCTCCTGGGCCGCCATCCAGCCCCAGTTGGGGTTGCGGATCATCTCGCGTCCGATGCACACGCCGTCGGCGTCGCCCGCGGCAAGCACCGCCTCGGCCTGAAGCGGCTCGGTGATGTTGCCCGCCACATAGGTGACGATGCCCGAGGCCTCCCGCACGACGCGCGAAAACTTCTGCACCGTCACATGTCCTGCCGGAAGCTTCTGCGCGGGATCCAGACCGCCGCCCGCGGAGACGTCCACCGCGCACACGCCCGCCTGCGCCGCCCGCACGACGAAGGCCGCCGTATCCTCAAGACTCCAGCCGCCCTCGATCCAGTCGCATGCCGGCACGCGCAGCGCAAGCGGCAGCTCCGGCGCGGCTGCGCGCACGGCTGAAATCACCGCCAGGGCAAAGCGCATGCGGTTTTCAAGGCTGCCGCCCCACTGGTCGTTGCGGCGGTTGGTGACGGGCGACAGAAACTGATGCAGCAGATAGCCGTGGGCCGCATGAAGCTGAATGCCGTCAAAGCCCGCGGCGGCGGCGCGGCGCGCGGCGGCGGCAAAGTCTTCAATCACGCGCTCGATGTCGGCCTGCGTCATGGCGCGCGCCGCAGGCGTTCCGACAAAGTAGGCGCCCTCGGAGGGCGCGATGAGCGCAAAGCCCCCTTCCCCGGGCGAGAGCACCTTTTTTGCCACGGCCGGATCAGCGCGGCTGCCCTTGCGGCCGGCGTGCGAAAGCTGGATGAAGAGCTTCGGCCCCGTGGCCACCGCGCGGCACTCGCGCACAAGGTGCGCAAGCGCCTGCTGCTGCGCCTCGTTGTAGAGCCCGAGACAGCGCGTCGTGATGCGGCCCTCGGCGGAGACGGCGGTGGCCTCGACCACCACCAGTCCCGCGCCCGAGGTCATGAGACGCCCGTAGTGCATCGTGTGCCAGGCGCGCGCAAGCCCGTCGTCGGCGCGGCACTGGCACATCGGCGGCACGCAGATGCGGTTTTCCAGCCTCAGGCCGGCGATCGTGATCGGGGAAAAAAGTAGCGCGCTCATGTCCGTGGCCTCTGATAAAGCAGTGCGGGCGGGACGCAGACGACCTCTTAGAAGAGGTCGTCGCCCTCCTTTTCCTTGAGCGAGACCATGCGCTCGACGTAGCGCGCAATGGTGTCGATCTCAAGGTTGACGTAGTCCTGGGGCTTGAGGTGCTTCAAGGTCGTCACCTCGATCGTGTGCGGGATGAGGTTGATGCTGATGAGCGCCCCCATGGCGGTGTCCTCGACCGAGTTGATCGTAAGCGACACGCCGTTGACCGCCACCGATCCCTTGTAGGCGAGGTAGGGCGAGAGCTTCAGGGGCGCGCGAATCACAAGCTTGTAGCTTTCGGCAATCTGCTCGAAGCTCTCGACCTGCCCCACGCCGTCGACGTGGCCGCTCACGAGGTGGCCGTCGACCCGGTCGCCGAGACGCATGGCCTTTTCAAGATTGACTTCGCCGAACGTATCAAGGCCCGAGGTCTTCGAGAGGCTCTCGGCGCTCACGTCGATCACGAAGGAATTGCCCTCGATCTTGGTCACCGTCATGCAGGCGCCGTTGACGGCGATCGAGTCGCCCACGCGCACCTCCTCGAGGTGAAATTCGGGCGGCGTGACGATCGTCAGGCGCACGCCGTTGCCGAGCTTTTTGGGTTCGCGGACCTTGCCCACGGCTTGAATGATTCCGGTAAACATCTGGTTGTCTCTTCCTATTTCTGAGTCTGGACAAAAAAATTCGGTCAGGCGTCACGCAAAGCGGCGTCCTGCGGCGCGCGGCGCAGCACCAGCATGAGGTCTTCGCCCGTGCGGGTCACGGACAGGAAGCGCCAGCGCTCGACCTCGCTCATGTGCTCGCAGCGGGGCAATTGTGCCAGAGGAACGCCCTCGCCCATCAGCACCGGGGCGGTGAAGGCGACGATCTCGTCGACAAGTCCCGCGGCAAGCATCGCCCCGTTGAGGCGGGCGCCGGCCTCAACATGAAGCTCATTGACGCCGTCGGCGGCAATCGAGGCCAGAGCCTGTCTGAGATCGAGCCGGCGCGAGCCGTGCACATCCTCCCCGCCGACGACGGGCAGCTCGCGGATCTGGGCGCCGGCCTGGCGCAGGCGCTCGACGCGGCGCGCCCGCCGCTCGTCGCCGCCCTGGGCGACAAAAATCACGCAGGGGCGTCCGGTCAGAATCAGCGCCGAAGGCGGCGTGCGCGCGTCGCTGTCCAGGACGTACTTCACCGGGCTTGGATAGTCGCCCTCCACCCGCACGTTCATCTGCGGGTTGTCGGCAAGCACCGTGCCGATGGCCGTCAGAAGTCCCTGGGCGCGGGCGCGCAGCAGCTGCCCGGCGCGGCGCGCCCCGGGGCCCGTGATCCAGTGGCTTTCCCCGCTGCACAGGGCCGTGCGGCCGTCAAGGCTTGCCGCCACCTTCAGGCGCACCCAGGGGGTTCCGCGCTGCATGCGCGTTAAAAATCCGATGTTGGCCTCGCGGGCCTGCTCGGCGCAGACCCCGCAGACGACCTCAATGCCCGCCTGCGCGAGCATCTCCAGCCCTCTGCCGGCCACCAGGGGGTTGGGGTCGCGGATGGCCGCCACCACCCGCCCCACCTTTTCCTTGATGAGCCGCAGCGCGCACGGCGGCGTTCTTCCGTAGTGCGAGCAGGGCTCGAGCGTCACGTAGACGGTTGCGCCCTCGACGCTGCGCCCCAGGACCGCCGCGTTGTTGAGCGCATCGATCTCGGCGTGCGCGCTTCCCGGCGCATGGGTGTAGCCGCGGGCGATCTCGCAGTCGCCGCGCACGATGACGCAGCCCACGGAAGGATTGGGGGGCGCAATGTAGATGCCCCGGCGGCTCTCGGCGATCGCCTGCCGCATCCAGTAGACGTCCTTCTGCTCCTGCGTGAGGAGACCTTCGGGACCTTCCTTTTGATTCGTATTCACGGTGCTCGAACCATCGGCCCGCATGCGCCCGCACTGCCGAGGGAGCTCGGAAGCGCCCCCTCGCATCCGCGCAAAGCGCCGCCGGGAAAAGAAAAGGGAGTTGAAAAAAAATTTGCCGGGCCAGCGGCCCGCGGAGTCTTCCGCGCCCGCTCCCGGCGGCCAGAACGGCTAGCCGTTTCCGCCCCCGGGCGTCTGCGGCTTCTGCGCATCCCCCGCATCGACCTCGTCGAGATCGGCCATGAGCCGGTGAAATCCCTCGGGGTTCTCCACGTTGTAGTAGACGCTTGCAAAGCGCACGTAGGCCACGGCGTCGAGCTTCTTGAGCTCCTGCAGCACAAGCTCGCCCACCTTCGAGGAGGGCACCTCGCGCTCGCCGAGACTGCGCAGCTGCTGCTCGATGCTCGAGATCACCTCCTCGATGCGTTCGCTCGTCACCGGGCGCTTTCGAAGCGCAAGCCGCATCGAGGCCCGGATCTTCTCGCGGTCGTACTCGCGCCGGTCCCCCGTGCGCTTGACGATCATGGGCAGATTGAGCTCGGCGCGCTCAAAGGTTGTAAAGCGCTTGCCGCAGACCGAACAGACGCGCCGGCGGCGAATCGAAAATCCGTCCTCGCTCGAGCGCGAGTCGATGACGGCCGAATCCTTGGCTTTGCAAAACGGGCAACGCATGAATGTCCTCTGCTGGAATACGCCCTGGGCGTACAGGGGATGAAGGGGCTACACCCCCGCATTGTAAGGCCGCCGGCGGCAGGCGACTGCGCGCAGGCGGCCCCGGGCGGGCGCCCTACAGGCGATAGACCGGGAAGAGGGCCGTGAGCTGGTCGACCTCGCGGCGAACGCGCTCAAGCACGGCGGCGTCTTCGGGAGCGTCGAGCAGGTCGGCGATCAGATTGGCCGTGCGGCGCATCTGCTCCTCGCGGAAGCCGCGCGTGGTCATGGCGGGAGTGCCGAGACGGATTCCCGAGGTGACGAAGGGCTTTTCCGGGTCGTTGTGAATGGCGTTCTTGTTGACCGTGATGTGCGCGGCCCCGAGAAGCGCCTCCGCGGCCTTGCCGGTGATGTGCTTCGGGCGCAGGTCCACGAGCATCACGTGGCTTTCGGTGCCGCCCGAGACGATGCGCAGGCCGCGCTTTTCGAGCTCCTCGGCAAGCACGGCAGCGTTCTTGACGATCTGGCGGCCGTACTCCTTGAACTCGGGCTTGAGGGCCTCGCCGAGCGCCACGGCCTTGGCGGCGATGACGTGCATGAGGGGCCCGCCCTGCATGCCGGGGAAGACGGCGGAGTTGATCGCCTTCTCAAGATCCGGGCGGCAGAAGATGATGCCGCCGCGCGGGCCGCGCAGGCTCTTGTGCGTGGTGGTGGTCACGATGTCGGCGTGCCCGAAGGGCGTGGGATAGACGCCCGCGGCGACAAGGCCCGCATAGTGGGCGATGTCAACCATGAGCAGGGCGCCCACGCTGTGGGCGATGTCGGCAAAGCGCTTGAAGTCGATGCGAAGCGAATAGGCCGAGGCGCCTGCGATGATGAGCTTGGGCTTGCTTTCGCGGGCAAGACGCTCGACCTCCTCATAGTCGATCGCCTCATCGCTGTCGCGCACGCCGTAGCTCACGATGTTGAAGTACTTGCCCGAGAAGTTGATCTTCATGCCGTGCGTGAGGTGTCCGCCGTCGGCAAGGCTCATGCCCATCACCGTGTCGCCGGGGTTGCACACGGCCATCAGCACGGCCTCGTTGGCCTGCGCGCCGGAGTGCGGCTGCACGTTGACGGCCATCTCGACGCCGGCTGGCTCGCAGAAGAGCTTCCTTGCGCGCTCGATGGCGATGCGCTCGACCTCATCGACATACTGGCAGCCGCCGTAGTAGCGCTTGCCGGGATAGCCCTCGGCGTACTTGTTGGTGAGCTGGCTGCCCTGGGCCTGCATCACGGCCGGCGACGTGTAGTTCTCGCTGGCAATGAGCTCAATGTGCTGCTCCTGGCGCTGCATCTCGGCGGCAATGGACTTCCAGACCTCCGGGTCGCAGGCGGCGATGGTGTTTGCGTAGTGGTACATGGGTGCATTTCCTTTTTTGAAATGGCGCTGCGGCGCCGCAGCGCCGGTTCATCACGATATCAGGCAACTTTCCTCTTCATGCGCGCGTGAAAAGGGCGGCCCGCGCCGGCGGTCCTTGCTGTCCCGGCAAGTCGGGCGCGCAGCCTCCCTTCGTCCGAAGCGGCCTGTGCGGTCAAGCCGCCGCGGGCGTGCGGCGCGCGTCAAATGCCGCGTAATTATCGCATCGAGCGCGCCGCTGATGCGCATGGTTTTCATCTTCACCCGCTGCCGGCCTGCGCACCCTGATGCGCACCGGGCGGGCACATGTCCGCAGAGCCCTCCTCCCTTGCCCTGCCTGTCGCCGCAGGGGCCTCGCGCCGGGGCAGGATTTTTTCCTGCGTCACCGATTTGTCATCGAGCCCCGGACACCCCGGGCGACGGCGTCAAAACCCAGTGCCTTCATGGAATTTCAGCGTTCCGCCCCCGTCAGCAAGGCAGCGGTTTTTTTGCCGCTGTCATCGTTTTGTCATGAAATCCAGGTCGTTTCGTCATGAGCACAAGGCACACTGCGGCCATCACAAAACTGCAGAAACCCCTTTATTCGGGGTGTCAAATCATGGAGAACTACTATATTGCGCTGCTGGTGTTCCTTGGACTGCTGGCGGCATTTGACCTTTTTGTCGGCGTCAGCAATGACGCCGTCAACTTTTTGAATTCGGCGCTCGGCTGCCGGATCGCCTCATTCAAGACCACGATGTTCGTCGCCTCGATCGGCGTCATGCTCGGAGCGACCTTCTCCTCGGGCATGATGGAGATCGCGCGCTCGGGCGTATTCAATCCGCAGATGTTCACCTTCTCGGAGATCATGATCATCTTCTTTGCGGTCATGGTCACGGACATCATTCTGCTTGACACCTTCAACTCCCTGGGGCTTCCGACCTCGACCACGGTCTCGATCGTGTTTGAGCTTCTCGGCAGCGCCCTGGCGGCGGCGGCCTTCACGCTGCTGTCCGACGGCAAGTCGCTTGCCGAGGTCATGCAGTACATCAACAGCTCCAAGTCGCTCACCATCATCTCGGGCATTCTGATCTCGGTGGTGGTGGCCTTCGTCACGGGCACGGTCGTGCAGTGGGTGGCGCGCCTGATCTTCACCTTCAACTTCGCGCGCATGTACCGCCTCGTGGGCGGCATCTACGCGGGCTTCTCGATCACCGCCATCTTCTACTTCCTGGTGATGAAGGGCGCCAAGGGCGCAAGCTTCATGCGCCCCGAATGGCTTGAGTTCATGCAGGCGCACACGGGCACCATCGTGCTCACGCTGTTTGTGGTGCTGTCGGTGTTCTTTCAGCTGCTCATCCTCTTTACCAACGTCAACATCTTCAAGATCATCATTCTTGCGGGCACCTTCTCACTGGCCTTTGCCTTCGCGGGCAACGACCTCGTGAACTTCGTGGGCGTGCCGCTTGCGGCCCTGGACTCGTACCGCGCCTGGACCGCCTCGGGCGCCGACGCCGCGGCCTTCACGATGGAGGGACTTCTCAAGCCCACCGTCGCCAACACCTGGCTGCTGCTGCTTGCCGGCCTGATCATGGTGCTCACGCTGTGGTTCTCCAAGAAGGCCCAGATCGTGATCCAGACCTCGATCAACCTCTCGTCGAGCAACTCGGGCGAGCAGGAGCAGTTCGGCAGCTCCCTGCCCGGCCGCATGATCGTGCGCGGCGCGCTGGGGCTCGGCCGCATCGTCAACCAGATCATCCCGATGGGCGTGCACAACGGCATCAACCGGCGCTTTGAGCCCAAGAAGCTCGAGCGCGGCGAAACGCCCCTGCCCTTTGACTACGTGCGCGCCTCGATCAACCTCGTGGTGAGCGCCATCCTGATCGCCTCGGCCACGAGCCTGAAGCTGCCGCTGTCGACGACCTACGTCACCTTCATGGTGGCCATGGGCTCGAGCTTTGCCGACGGCGCATGGGATCGCGAGACGGCCGTCTACCGCGTCTCGGGCGTGCTCACCGTCATCAGCGGCTGGTTCATCACCGCGCTGTGCGCCTCGACCCTGGCAGCCGTCGTCTGCTGGCTCACCCTCTGGGGCGGCGGCATTGCGGCGCTCATCTTTGCCGTCGGCTCCTCGACGCTGCTCATCCGCTCGAACCTGCGCAGCCGCAACGAGACGGTGAACATCCGCGCCGACCTTGACACGCGCTACGACGCACCCAAGGTTCGCGAGCTTGCCGAGCAAAAGACCGATGAAAACTTCAAGCAGACGCTTGACGTCTTCTCGAAGCTCGTTCGAAACTTCCTCTCCGACAGCGAGATGGCGCTGCGGCACACCAAGGAGGACAGCTCCGCGCTCTTTGACAAGATGAGCGCCGACCGCAGCCTCTACTACCGCATGGCCAACTCGAGCTTCAAGCCCGGAAAGGCCGACTTCGACGCGCGCTACTGCTACTACCGCATCTCCACCAACATCCGTGAGGTGGGACGTGAGCTGCAGTCCCTTGCCAAGCTCGCCACCGAGCACGTCGCCAACCGCCACCGCATCTACCAGGGCGAGCTCAAGAAGGAGCTGCTCGAGCTGGCCGACTACCTGCCGCAGATCTCCACGGGCCCCGACGGCGTCGTGAATGTCAGAAACGTCATGCGCAACGCCAATGCCGCCGCGCAGCGCATTGATGAGATGCAGGCCGACCTGCTGCGCCGCATCCCCGACGACAAGCTCTCGGTGCGCGGCTGCGAGCTCTACCTGAACTTCCTCGTGTTTGCCCGCGAGTTCGTCAACCGCTGCTCGATTGCCGCGGTGCTCTCCGAGCAGCTCGACGGCATCGCTGCGCAGCCCTCCGCGCAGAAGGCTGAAAACAGGTAGGTCCCGGTTTTCGGCAGCCTGACGGCAAAAGGCGCGCCCCCCGCTTCAGGGAGGGCGCGCCTTTTTGTCCTTCAGAGGATCGGCGGCGCCGCAGGCGTCGGGCCGCGCCTACGGATAGCAGTGCACGTCGTGAACGCCGCGGCTTCTCAGAACGCCGGCGATGCGCTCGAGCTCCTCGAGCGGGACGTGCTGCATTCCGTCCCGGGGCGTGTCGCGCGCAAGCGTGTAGATGTCGACGCCCTCAGGGGCGATCGAGGCCACGGCGTCGGCCCAGGGCAGCACGTATTGGTCGGTCGTGTTGTCCACGCTCTTGCCCTCAAAGGTCCCCTTGATGAACATCGTCTGGATGATGCAGCGCCCGTGAAAGCTCTTCATCCAGCCCATCACCTCGTCGAGGTCGTAGCGGGCGTTGGGACGGTTGACGCGCTCGATGTAGTCGCGGTCAGCCGCGTCAAGCTTCAGGCACGGCCGGTCGATGAGTTCGATCGCCTCGCGCACCTCGGCGCGGTCAAGGTGCGTGGCGTTGGTGAGCAGGCAGACCTTTGCCTGCGGGAAGTACTTGTCGCGCAGCGCGCGGGTGTCGCGCACCACGGCGAGAAACTCCGGATGCGAGGTCGGCTCGCCGTTGCCCGCGTAGGTGATGGCGTCGATCTCCCGCCCCTCTCCGCGCATGCGCTTGAGCGTGCGCTCAAGCTCGTCGGCCACCTCGGAGCGCGACGGCATCCGGCTGGCGGGGCGGCGCTCGTCGTTGAGGCCGCACTCGCAGTAGACGCAGTCAAAGCTGCAGATCTTTCCGTCGCCCGGCAGCAGGTTGACGCCCAGGCTGCGGCCGAGACGGCGGCTGTGAACCGGTCCAAAGACCGGCGAGGGAAAAAGAATTGTGGACATTGAGTCTCCCTTGAACTGAATCGACTAGTTTTCCCGGGCGGTTGCCACAACCCCATGCATCGCCGCCCAGGTCCAGGGCGTGTTGAGCCACTCCATCACGAGCGCAGACTGCTCCTCGTTGATGACGCCCATCTCGCATGCCTTCTGCACGACGCGCGCAAAGGCGATCACGTCGTAGGTTTCGATATTCTGCTCCTGGAAAAGGCGCATGGTCTCGGGGATTGCATAGTTCGTAATGGACATGACGCTGGAAACCTCGGCGCCCTCCTCGCGCAGCGCGCGAATGGCGTCAAGGCAGCTCAGTCCGGTCGAAATATGGTCCTCGAGCAGCAGGATGTTGAGCCCCTTGATGTCTCCGCCCTCGATGCGGGAGCGGTTGCCGTAGGTCTTGGGCTTCTGGCGCACCATGATCGCGGGCAGTCCGAGCCGGTAGGCAAGCGCGGCGGCGTGCATGGAGCCTGCGGCCTCGACGCCTGCGACGACGTCGAACTTCAGGTCGTACTCCTCGACGCGGCTTGCCATCGTCTCGATCACGTCGTTCCATGCCTCGGGATGAAAGAAGAGCTTGCGGTTGTCGACGTAGACGGGCGAGATGAGGCCCGACTTCAGGCGCATCGGCTCATCGGTGAGAAACTCCACGGCCTGGGCTCGGATCAGCCGCTCGGCCATGATGTCCTCGGCGATGCGGCTCGTATAGCTGGGCTTGAAGGTCATTTTCTGTTCATCCTCCGCGTTATTGCAGACCGAGCACCCGGCGTCCGTTGACGCTGGCGATGTTGACGAGCTGCTCAAAGTCGTCGAACCGGCAGCCCGTGGCCAGAAGCTGCAGCTCGTGCCACATGTCGCCGGCGCTCCAGGGCACCATGGCGTCGCAGACGTTGTCGGTTCCGAGCGCCACGGTCACGCCCGCGGGCACCAGCTCGTCGACGGGCGTCATCGAGTTGTGCATCGGTCCGATGCGCTCGGTGCGCGCCGTGTCGATCCAGGCCGTGGGGCAGCAGACCATCATCACGTCGGCCTTCTTGAGCAGCGAATACAGCCGCTGGCGGTACATCTTGGAGTGCGCGCCGATGGAGATGCCGTGGATGGCGACGACGCGCCCCTGCATGCCGTGCTCGATCGTCTTCAGGGCGAGCATCTCAGTTTCGTACTCGCTTGACATGTTGAACTGGTCGACGTGCACGTGCACCATCTTGCCCAGGGCCTTGCCCGTTCCGAGCAGGATGTCGAAGGCCTCGGCCGCGCGCCCGAAGTCGCGCTCGTCGCGCTTGGGCAGGCCGCCGATGATGTCGACCATCTGCGAGCCGATGTCAAACCACCGGCGCGCCTCGGGGTCGATGACGCCCTTGAGCGTCTGGTTGGCGAACTTCACCGTGATCTGGTCGGCATAGTGCTCGCGGGCGCGGATGCCGGCGCGAATCGCCCGGTCCTCGGTCATCGGATCGATGTCCACGAAGGTCGCGCAGGCCGTGCAGCCCTGGCTGATCATCAGTTCAAAGAACATCGAGAAGCGCCGGTAGAAGTCCTCCTCGGTCGACTCGCGCTTGAGTTTGTCAAGGGCGTCCCACTTCTGCTGCAGCGTGCAGGTGCGGCGCATTTCCAGAATCTCCGGCGAGAGCGTAAAGGCACGGTCGGCGTGCGCGTGGGTGTTGACCCAGCCGCCCGCCTTCATGATGGCCGGCTCAAGCATCTCGCGAATGGTGCGCGGATTGTCTGTCGTCATAGTCTTCAAAAGTCCCGCAGTTCAAAGTTAAGCCGAATGTCGTTTGGATCGGGCGCGCAGAGCCGCAGCCGCCCGGGCCGCGCCCGCAACGGCAAAGGCGCAGGGGGGGGGGCGGACGTCGTCGGTCTGCACGCCGGAATTCTTCCTTCAGGGAACAATCTCAATTTTCATGGATTTGTCCTGAACTGTCACGCGATCGGCAATCGCGCGGCTCACCCACAGGGTCTTCAGATCGCCCGAGGCAAGAATGACCGAGAGGCCCTCGCGCGCGGCGCTCTCAAGGGCCTTTTCGGACCCCATTGCAAAGAGCGCCGTGCACCAGCCGTCGGCGCGCGCGCCGTCGGGGTCCACGATAGTGACGCTGGCAAGATCCGTTCCCACGGGCTCGCCCGTGACCGCGCTCAGGATGTGGCCGTACGTGCGGCCGTCGGCCTCAATCTTGCGCTCGTAGGCGCCCGAGGTGATGACCGAGACGTTCTCGGCCTGCACCACCGCCATGACCGTGTTGCGCTCGGCGTCGGGGCGCTGGATGCCCACGCGCCACGGCTCGCCCGAGGGCGAGCTTCCGATGAGCGAAACGTTGCCCCCAAGGTCGATGATGCCGTGGCGGGCTCCCGCCCTTTGCATGTCCCTTGCGAGAGCCGTTCCGATCCAGCCCTTGGCAATGGCGCCCAGGTCGATGCTCTGGCCTGTGCCGATCTTCACGCGGCAGGTTCCGGGCGTCTCGTCCACGGCAATCTGCGTGTAGTCGACCTTCTTCAGGGCCGCCTCGATGTCGGCGCGCGGCGGATGCCTGTCGCCGCCAAAGCCGATTTTCCAGACGTTGACGAGCGTGCCGATGGTGGGCTCAAAGGCGCGGTTCGAGCTGCGCGCCACATCCTTTGCGGCCTGCACCAGGGCCGCGAGACGGCAGTCGACGTTCACCCAGCTTCCCGAGCGCCTGTTGACCTCATTCAAGGGTCCCTCGCCGTGCACGGTAAAGAGCGTCTCGTAGTCGGCCGTCTTCTTTTCAAAGAGGTCAGCAAGGCTTGCGGCCGTCTTTTCATCCTCGGAGTAAAGCCGCGCCGAGACGATCGTTCCCATCGAAAGCCCCATGAAGCGCGCCTCGTAGACAAGGCGCCTCGCCTCGGCCGGAGCCGCTGCAGCAGCAGCGGCCGCAGCCGGCGCGTCCGTCGCGCGGTCCGCGGCAAGCGCCGGGCAAAAAGGGGGGAGCAGGCCTGCCGCAGCGCAGGCAAGTGCGGCGCAAAGGCCGGAGAGTGCGTGGGAAAGGCTGGCGGTACGCATGAGTTCAGTGGTCTTGAATCAAAAGCCTCGCGGCGCAGACGGCCGCAAAAAATCGCCCGGGACGAGACGTGCCGCGGACGATGCCCGGCGCAATTTAGCACGATTGCCGCAGCGCGCGGCAAAATGCGCCGCCCCGAGGGCCGCCGGCCTCATTTTTTTGCGGCCTGCGGGCTAAACTTTCCGCACTGCCGCCCGGAGGGCGGCTCTTCCCTTCCCTGACTCAAGGAGCCCGTCGTCATGCCCCATCTCACCGTCACCGCCTCCATTGACCCGCTGCTGTCCGTTGCGCTCGAAAAGGGCGAGGCGGTGTACGCCGAGCGCAACGCCATGGTCGCCATGGACGGCTCGCTGTCGCTGACGGGCAGCACGCGCGGCGGGCTCTTCTCGGCCATCTCGCGCAAGCTCTTCAACGACGAAAGCTTCTTTCAGCAGAAAATCGAGGCCGTCGACGCCGCGGGCGAGGCGCTGCTGTCGCCGACCCTGCCCGGCGACATCGCCATTCTCGACGTGGGCGAGCGGCGCTACATGATCACCGACGGCTCCTACCTTGCCAACACCGAGGGCGTGGAACTGAGCGTCAAGTCCCAGGGACTCGGCCGCGCCCTTCTCGGCGACTCGGGGGGATTCTTCATCATGCAGGCCGACGGAAGCGGCCAGCTCGCCGTGAGCGGCTTCGGCTCGATGCGCGCCGTGACGCTCGACGGCACCCGCTCGGTCTTTGTCGACAACGGGCATCTCGTCGCCTGGGACCAGGAGCTTGACTATGAGCTTGCCGTCAACACGTCGCGCCAGGGCTTCTTCGGCAAGATCTTCCACAGCCAGACCTCGGGCGAGGGCATCGTGCTCAAGTTCTCGGGGCGCGGCACGCTCTACGTCTGCTCGCGCAACCGGGGCGGCTTCGTGGACTGGCTCTTTTCCCAGCAGCCGCAACAAAAGCTGCCGGAAAACAAGTAGCCCGTCTCCGGCAAAGGCAGGACGGCCCCTTCGCTGGAGGCGCCCGGGCCCGGGCGCGCTCCCGCAAAGGGGCTTTATTTTTGCGGCCCGCAGCGCCCGGAGGCAAAAGAAAACGGCCGGAGCCGCACGCGGAAGTCCCGCGCACAGCCTTCCGGCCGGCGTCAATTCGACTGGGCGCAGGAGTTCCCCCCCTGCGCTTCAGGTCAAATCTTACTGGGCGTTCTTGAGGGCGTTGTTCACAGCCTCGATGATGCCCTTGGAGGAGTTGGACGCACCGGTCACAGCCTGAACGCCGTTGGTGCCGTTCTTCTCAACGATCTGCTGAGAGAGGCTCTTCTGGGCGGCATCAAGGAGCATCTGGGTCTCGCCGTGCTTGACGACCTTGACGGCCGAGATCTTGCCGCCGGCAACGGTCACCTCGACCTGGATCTGGCTGGCGTTGCCCTTGCCTTCACCCGTGTAGGTGCCGTCCTTGTAGGCGGCGCTGGCGGCGGTGCACAGAAGAGCGGCGGAAGCTGCAACGATGAGCTGCTTGATCATTTGTATCGACTCCTAATATGTCGTGGATGGAAAAACAGTGATGTGTCGGGCACCGTTCGCTTCTGCGCGATCTCCATCGGGAGACCGGCTGGGATCACAAGGGAGCTGCTGCAGCGAACCGTGCTTGAAAAAATGATGACGCTGCGGACGGATGGATGCTTTTGAAACCCGCCTCGGCAGGACGTCGGGGACGTGCGGCCCGCACGTGCGGACGGCAGGCGCAATTTTAGCGTCTTTAAAAAAATCCACGCGTCCCGCGGTCTCAAATCCGCGAAACGCGTGGAGCTTAGCACACGCCCGCACCGTCCGAAACATGCCGAAGGCGTAGTTCGGGCGGCTTAGGCGGGCGCGGACGTTTCAAGCGTCTTAGTGCGCCTTGGCGTAGGCCGCGGCGGACTGGCCGGCGATACGGCCGAAGACGACGATGTCGGCCTGGGCGTTGCCGCCGAGACGGTTGGCGCCATGCACGCCGCCGGTGACTTCACCCGCGGCGAAGTAGCCGGGAATCGGCTTGCCGTTGGTGCCGATCACCTCAGCCTTCGTGTCGATCTTCACGCCGCCCATCGTGTGGTGCACGGCGGGCGTGATGCGGATGGCGTAGTACCCGGGCTTGTTGAGCGGGCGCTCCATCTTGGTGCGGCCGCAGCAGCTGTCCTTGCCGGCCTTCTGATCCTTGGCGTACTGCTCCATCGTCGCCTTGAGGTTGGCGGCGGGAACGCCCATCTTCTGGGCGATTTCGTCAAGGGTCTTGCCCTGGATCACCATGTCGGGGGTCTTGATGTAGCCCTCGATGGCCTTCAGGGACTTGCGCACGTCCTCGTCAAAGAACATGAAGGCGTGCTTGGTGGGCTGCTTGAGAATCTCGGCCGAGACGTAGTCGCGGGTGCCGAGCTCGTCGCAGAAGCGCTTGCCGTCGGCGTTGATCAGCACGGCGCCGTTGCCGCGCACGGCCTCGGTCACCATCACGCCGGTCGTTTCAACCACGGTCGGGTGCGTCTGGATCTGGTCCATGTCCACGAAGGCGGCGCCGAGCTTCTCGCTGAGCACGATGCCGTCACCCGTGGCGCCCGGATGGTTCGTCGTGGCAAAGCCCTTCAGGCGCGGGATGATCTTGCTCACCATCTCGTTGTTGCCGGCGAAGCCGCCCGCGGCGTTCACCACGGCCTTGGCGTCGATCTCATAGGTCTTGCCGTTGTTCTTGACCTTCACGCCGGTGACGGCGCCGGTCTTCTTGTCCTGGATGATGTCGACGACCTGGCTCTGCATGCGCAGATCGATCTTGCGGGCCTCAACGGCGTTGTGCAGGGTCTTGACCACCTCGGGGCCGACCGGAGCGCCGCCCGTGGGACGATGGCAGCGCTTGTTGGTGGCGCCGCCCATGAAGCCCACGTCATTGAAGTCGCCGCCCAGGCTGATGAGCCACTGCACCGCGGAGTTGGAGTTCGTGGCAAGCACGCGCACGAGCTCAGGATTGTTGCGGTTGTGGCCGCCCTTCATCGTGTCCTTGATCATCTGATCGATGCTGTCCTTGATGCCGAGCTTGGCCTGCTGCGGGGTTTCCGCAGCGTTGATGCCGCCCGTGGCACGCATCGTGTTGCCGCCGTAGTAGGCCATCTTCTCAAGGATGACGACCTTGGCGCCCGCGTCGTGAGCCGTCACGGCGGCGGCCATGCCGGCGCCGCCGGCGCCGATCACGACCACGTCCGCCTTGTCAGCAGCAGCCTGGGCCACGCCGAAGGCGGCGGCGATCATCGAGGCAATAATGAGCTTCTTCATGAAATTTCTCCCCTCCTACAAGGAATGCTCGAAATTTTTCGTGCGGGCGCTCCGCCCATCCTGAAGAAGGATGCGCTGCGCCTGCAATCGGTCCTCTGGTCCTCCAACTCCCGTCGAAAGCCGGACTTGCGCGATTATATCCCCCGCTTCTGCAATACCCTGCGCGTCGATGGGCCGCCCCTTTGACGCAATGCAAGGGGGCAAGGCCGGGCTTTACAAATCCCGGCGCCTCCGCCCTCGAGGATGTGCGGTCATCCCCTCCAAATGAAGACGGACCCTGCGCTGAACATCTCCGCAGGATCCGTTTTTGGGGGCGCCCCCTGAGGACCTTCATCCCGGGGACTGCCGCGCAGGGCCGGCTGCGCCGGGTCAGGCCTTCTTCTTGCCCCAGCTGTCGCGCAGCCCCACGGCAAGGTTGAAGACCGCATGATCGGGCCGGTGGTCAACGCGATCGGTCACGAAGTACCCCGTGCGCTCAAACTGAAAGCGCGTGTCAGGCGCCGCGGCCGCTGCCGCCGGCTCCACGTAGCCCTGGCAGACGCGCTTGCTGTCGCGGTTGAGCACATCGAGGAAATTCTTCTCCGCATCCGGATGCGCCACCGTAAAGAGCCGGTCGTAGAAGCGCAGCTCCGCGGGCACGGCCGTGGCGGCATCAAGCCAGTGGATCGCCGCCTTGGTCTTCACCGAGTCGGCCCCGGGCGTGCCGGTGCGCGTCTCGGGCAGGTAGCGGGCGTGCACGCAGGTGACGCGGCCGTTCTCATCCTTTTCAAAGGAGGTGGGCACGATCACGTAGCCGTAGCGCAGACGCACGGGCCTGGCCGGCGTTCCGTCGGCGGGGATCGTCAGGCGGCGGTAGCCCTTGGGCGGCACCTCGGCAAAGTCGTCGGCCTCAATCCAGAGCTCGCGGCTCATGGTGAGCGTGCGCTCACCCATCTCGGGCTTTTGCGGATGGTTGGGCGCGGTGAGCACCTCGCTCGCACCCTCGGGATAGTTGTCGATCACAAGCTTCAGGGGGTTCACGATGCCCAGGCGCCGCTCGGCGGTCGACTCCAGATCCTCGCGCAGGCTCTGCTCCAGAACCCCGTAGTCAATCCAGCCGCCCGCGACGCGGCTCACGCCGCAGTGCTCGACGAAGTTTCTGAGCGCCCGCGCCGTATAGCCGCGCCGGCGCAGGCCGACGATGGTGGGCATGCGCGGATCGTCCCAGCCGTCAACGTGACCCGCGGTCACAAGCTCGATCAGCTTGCGCTTGCTCAGGACCACGTTGGTGATGCTCAGGCGGTTGAATTCATACTGGTGCGAGAGCAGGAAGAAGTTCTTGCGCACCACCGCCGAGAGCGCGGCCTGAAGCAGCGGCGTGAAGTTCTGCGGGTACTGCGTCAGAAGCGTAAAGAAGGTCTTGCCCTGCGGGCCCTCGAGACTTTCGGGGCCGTTCGTTGCGGCCCAGTGCTCGAAGATCCCGCGCATGGCCGTCTCGGGGGCGCTGCCGCCCAGCTTGGCCCGCGCGTTGAAGGCCGCGCGCGCAAAGGCAAGCGCGCGCTCGTCGTCGCCGGCGGCCATGGCCGCGATGATGCCCTGCGCCTCTTCATACTGCGGGGTTCTCAGCACCGGCACGACGCGCTCGAGCGCCCAGTCGTAGAAGGCGCGCTGGTCCTCAAACTCGAGCGTGCAGATCGAGTGCGTGATGTTTTCAAGCGAATCCTCAATGGGATGCGCGAAGGTGTACATCGGGTAGATGCACCAGGTCTTGCCCGTGGACTGGTGCTCGGCAAAGCGGATGCGGTAGATGGCCGGGTCGCGCAGGTTGATGTTGGGCGAGGCCATGTCGATCTTGGCGCGCAGCACCATCGAGCCCTCGGGGTGCAGACCCGCGCGCATCTCGCGAAAGATCCGCAGGTTTTCCTCGGGCGAGCGGTCGCGGTAGGGCGAGTTCACCCCCGGCTCGGTGAGCGTGCCGCGGCTGGCGCGCATCTGCTCGGGCGTCTGCTCGTCGACATAGGCGTAGCCCGCCTTGATGAGGTGCTCGGCAAACGCATACATCCACTCAAAGTACGAGGAGGCGTGGTAGAGGTTGTTCTCTTTGCCGTGGCGCCAGTCAAAGCCCATCCAGCGCACGCTCTCGAGAATGGCGTCGACGTACTCCTGGTCCTCCTTGACCGGGTTGGTGTCGTCAAAGCGCATGTGGCAGTAGCCGCCGTAGTCCTCGGCAAGCCCGAAGTTAAGGCAGATGCTCTTGACGTGCCCGATGTGCAGATAGCCGTTGGGCTCGGGAGGAAAGCGCGTGCGGATGCGCGCCGGGTCCTCGACGCCGGAGGCTGCCTGCTCGCTGTAGGGCGCGGGGTGCCCGCACCACAGACGCGGCCGGTTGTTGTTGGCCGCAAGATCATCCTCGATGATGGTGCGGATGAAATTGGTCGGACGCACGGCGTCCTTTTCTTCTTCGTTGTGAACCGTATCGGTCATAGCTTGGTGCGTGTGTTGGGATGCAGGCCGGCCGCCGCGCCGGCCCCTCCCCGACGAAATTCATGGCTCCCGGCGGCTGCCGAAGTCCAGGTCGCGCCCCCGCACCCCGGGGAAATTGACGCGCGGGCGCTGCAGAAAATTGATTTTAGCCGAGGCGGCAGGCGCCGGCCCCCATGCCGGCGGCGCGCTAGGCAAAGCCCGGGATGAACCCGTTGACAAAAAGCACGTAAAGCGCCGTGCCCGAGAAAATCGACAGCAGGGCGTTTCTGAAAAACCACTGCAGCCCGAAGGCAAGGGCAATGGAAAGCGCCTCAGGCAGCGGCAGGCTTCCAAAGAACGCCTCGTGCCCGCGCGACTGCGCCGCGCCCATGGCCGCGTGCACCACGAGAAGCACCATGATCGCCAGGGGCAGGAACTTGCCCAGATCCTCGACCCAGCGCTGCTTTTTGAGCCAGTCGCTTGCCACGAAGGGAAGCGCGCGCTCAAGAAACGTCACCGCCGCCATGGCGGCAAAGACCGCCAGAAGATAGACCGCGTCGTTCATCACTGCTGCTCCTCCTGCCGCCGCTCAAGAGTCCTCTGCTCGCGCTGCTCGAGCGGCTCGCCCGCGGCCGGCCTGCGGGAGCGCCTGACGGCGCCCCAGACCAGGCCCGCGGCCATGCAGAAGGCAATCGACAGCGTGAGCGCCTGCTGCGGGAACACGAGCCGCATGCCGAAGTACCCCGCCAGGGCCGACCACAGCGGCCAGGCGCTTGCGCGCTGCCGCCAGAGCTCGCACATCAGCATCGAGAACAGACTCGTGAGCACGAAGTCAAGTCCCTGCAGCTCGATGCGGGCGGCCGCGCCGATGACGGCGCCGAGCGCGCTGCCCAGAATCCACCACATGTGGTTGAACAGGCACAGCCAGAAGACCTTGCGCCGCGAGGGGTTCTCGGGGAAAAGGCTCAGAAGCGAGAAGGTTTCGTCGGTGAGGGCAAAGACGCAGTACCAGCGCCGCCACCCGCGCTCGGGCATCTTTTTCAGAAGCGGCAGCCCGTAGAAGATGTGGCGCAGGTTGAGCACGGCCGTGGCAAAGGCAATCGAGGCAATCGAGGCGCCCGCGGCAAGCATCGGCACCATCATGTACTGCACGGCCCCGCCGTAGATCAGAATCGAGGAGACCACGGCAAGCCACGGCGCGCCCCCGGCCTGCACGAAGAGAAATCCGAAGACGATTCCAAGGGGCACATAGCCCAGAAGGACCGGCACGGACTGTCGGAAGGCCGGGCCGATGTCGCCGCCCTCCCCGGGCGGCGTGCCGCAGCCTGCTGCGGCCTGAGTGTCGGCGGACATAAAAAACAGCTGAAAGGAAAAACTAAAAAATGAGCGCCCGCGGCGCGGGCTTCAGGCCCTAGTCCGGTCGCCGGAGCGGCACACATCGACCCAGCCCCGGGCGCCAGCGGCGGCAGGCAGCTCCGCGGGCGTGAGCTCCACGGCGCTTGCCGCGTCGCCCACGGCCGGAAAGACCGTCTCAAAGCGCCTGACCGATGCGTCGATCCAGCAGTCGACGCCCGGATTGCGCCCAAAGGGCGTCACGCCGCCCGGGGCATGTCCCGTGAGCGGCTCAACCTCGTCAAAGGCAAGCATCCTCGGCTTGAAGCCGAAGGTCTTCTTGAACTTCGCTCCGTCGATGCGCACGTCGCCTGCGGCCACAACGATCATCGCCCCGCCCCCGGGGGTCTTCAGGGCGATGCTCTTGGCAATGCGTCCGGGCTCGGCGCCCAGGGCCGCGGCAGCCAGCTCAACCGTGGCCGAGGAGGCATCGAGCACCCGGATGCGCGAGGCAAGGCCTGCGGCGGCAAGCGCGTCGCGGGCTCGTTCAAAGCTCATGGCCGCCCCGCACGATCAAGCGTTTTCGCCGCGCGCGGCCGCAAGGTCCTGCGCCACCCAGTGGCCCGACTTGCCGCCCATCTTCTCGAGCAGGCGCACGTCCTCGATCACCATGAAGCGGTCCACGGCCTTGCACATGTCGTAGACCGTGAGCAGCCCCACCTCGACGGCGGTGAGCGCCTCCATCTCGACGCCCGTCTGCCCGCGCGTCTCGCAGGTGGCGCGGCAGACGACGGCGTGGGCGGCCTCATCGAGCTCAAAGTCCACGGCCACGTGCGTGAGCGCAATCGGGTGGCACAGGGGCACGAGCTCGGAGGTCTTTTTGCTCGCCATGATCGCCGCCACGCGCGCCACGCCGATCACGTCGCCCTTCTTGGCGCGTCCCTCAGCAATGAGCGCGAAGGTCTCGGGCTTCATGCGGATGCGTCCCTGCGCCACGGCCGTGCGGTGCGTCTCTGCCTTGGCGCCGACATCGACCATGTGCGCATTGCCGTGGTCATCAAAATGCGTGAGCGTGCTCGATTGTGTCATGACATATCCTTGCCGGCGCAAACAGCGGCGCGGCTGCCGCAACCGGCTGAAAACTTCCGAAAACTTCACTTACGCTTTGGCGGATTTCGCCGCATTGCGCTGGCCTCGAGGCCGGTATGATAGCGGGAAAGTCCCTCCGGGCGCCCGTCTACTCCCAACCCCTCGTTTTTCACACGCCGCATGCTCCACCGATTGATTGCCCTTGCCGCCGGCCTGTCGATTGCCGCAGCGCCCCCGGCCGCGCTGCCCGCGGATTCGGGCGTGGGCCAGTACAACCTGCCGAGCCTCGGCACGGTCGCCGGGGCCGATCTCACCACGTTTGACGAGCGGCAGCTCGGCGAGCAGCTCATGCGGCGCGTGCGCGCCGACGCCTCCTACATGAACGACCCCGAGACGACGGACTATCTCAACCGTCTCGGCTACCGGCTCGTCGCCGCGGGCGACCCCTCGCCCTACGACTTTTCGTTCTTCCCGATCCGCGACAAGACGCTCAACGCCTTTGCGCTGCCCGGCGGCTTTGTTGCCGTGCACTCGGGACTGATCGTGGCCGCGCAGACCGAAAGCGAGCTTGCCGGCGTGATCGGGCACGAAATCGGGCACGTCACCCAGCGCCACATCGCGCGCATGCTCCAGCAAAGCGAGGGCTCCCTTGCCATGACGATCGGCTCGGTGCTGCTTGCGCTGCTTGCCGCGCGCGCCGGCGGCAGCTCCGGGGGCGACGCCGCCATGGGCATCATGATGGGCACGCAGGCCGCGATGATTCAAAAGCAGCTCGGCTACTCGCGCGACGCCGAGCGCGAGGCCGACCGCGTCGGGCTTGTGAGCCTTGAAAAGGCGGGCTTTGACCCGCACGGCATGGAGGACTTCTTCTCACGCCTGCAGAAGAACAACCGCTGGTACGAGACGGCAAGCGCGGCCTATCTCTCCACCCACCCGCTCACGGGCGAGCGCATCAGCGACATGCAGAACCGCACGCGCCGCATGCCGGCCGTGCATCCGGCCGACAGCCTCGACTTCAGGCTCATCCAGGCGCGCATGCGCGTGCTGCAGGAAACAGGCTATGACGGCTGGAGCAGGGCGCTCAAGAACCTGGACCATGACCTGGCCGAAAAGCCGGGACGCCTGCGCGAGGCCGCGCTGCACTACGGCAAGTCCGTGGCGCTGCAAAAGCTCAACCGCCCGGCCGAGGCCCTCAGGGAGGCCGAGACCGCCCGCAGCCTTGCCTCCACGTCCGACGTCATCATCGACAAGCACGTCAGCGAACTGGTCTTTGCGCTTGCCAAGACCGATCCCGCCCGAAAAAAGGCGCTTGACCTGGCGCGCTCGACCGCGCAGAAATACCCCTACTCGGCGCTTGCCGCGACAAACTACGCCGAGCTTCTGTTCCAGGCCGGCGACAACGAGGCGGTGGTGAAGTTCATGAGAAGCCAGCACGCGCTCTCGCGCACCGACCCCGACTACTACGCCTTCCTTGCGCGCAGCTACGAGGCCCTCAACCAGAAGGCGCTCAGCTTTGCCTCCACGGGCTACATGTATGAGCTCATGAACAATCCGCGCGCGGCGCTCTACCAGTTCGACCTCGCGCAGAAGGCCAACGACGCCGACTTCTACACCATGAGCGAGATCGACGCCAAGCTGCGCGAGCTGCGCCGCACGGTGGCCGACCTCAAGAAGGACGGCAAGTAGAAGCCCCGCACCCTGCATTTTCCGGGCGCGGGCGCCTGTCCGGGGCCCCGCGCCTTTTGCGGCCGAACTGTGCCAAAATACGTGCCGAACCGGCCGCGGCGTCCGTCGCCGTCCATGTCTGCGCGCGCCAGCGGCCACCTTGATTGTTGATCCGCATGTCGTCCGGGTCGGGCGCGCAAGAGCCCTGAACCGTCTGTGCCCCCGCGTACAGACGGCCGGTTTGTCTGTAGAGCCCCCGCACATTCCGTCCGCCTCCCCCCGCAGGGCCGGCTCCGGGACGGTCGTGCGCGCACCCGGCGCGTTTTCCCGCAAAGCTTTTTCGTCTCGTTTTCTACATCATGGCTATTGAAGACTATATGACCGTTGCCGAACCCACCGACGAAGTCATCGAAACCGATGCGGTGATCGTCGGCGCCGGTCCCGTCGGCCTTTTCCAGGTCTTTGAACTCGGACTGCTTGAAATCAAGGCGCACGTCGTCGACTCGCTCAAGACCGTGGGCGGACAGTGCATGGAGCTCTACCCGACCAAGCCGATCTACGACATTCCCGCCGTGCCGGTGTACTCCTCCTACGAGCTCACCGAGAACCTGCTCAAGCAAAACCATCCCTTCCACCCGGTGTTTCACCTCGGCGAGGAGGTCACGACGGTCAAGAAGCGCGAGGACGGCCTCTTTGACGTCGCCACCGACAAGGGCACGAGGTTTCTGTGCAAGGTGGTGATCATCGCCGCGGGCGTGGGGTCCTTCCAGGCCCGCCCGCTGCGCGTCCCGGGCATCGAGAAGTTTGAAGGCACGCAGCTGCACTACCGCGTGCGCGACCCGGAGATGTTCGCCGGCAAGAACATCGTCATCTGCGGCGGCGGCGACTCGGCGCTTGACTGGACGCTCAACCTCGTGGGCAAGGCCGAGAGCGTGGTGCTGCTGCACCGCCGTGACGGCTTCCGCGCGGCCGCCTCGTCGGTGGCGCGCATGCGCGAGCTCTGCGAGAACTGGGAGATGCAGTTCGAGGTGGGCCAGGTGACGGGCTTTGAGGAGGCCGACGGCAAGCTCACCGAAATCCGCGTCACGGGCGGCGACGGCGTCGTGCGCCGCATGCCGCTCGACCACCTGCTCGTCTTCTTCGGCCTGCAGCCCAAGATCGGACCGATCGCCGAGTGGGGCCTGCAGCTTGAGAGAAAGCAGATCGTCGTGGACACCGAAAAGTTTGAGACTTCAATCCCGGGCATCTTCGCCGTGGGCGACATCAACACCTACCCCGGAAAGAAGAAGCTCATCCTCTCGGGCTTTCATGAGTGCGCGCTTGCGGCCTTCGGGGCAAGCCGCTATGTCTTCCCCGAGAAGAAGGTCTTCCTGCAGTACACGACCACAAGCCCCAAGCTGCACAAGGCGCTCGGGGTCGAAATGCCCAGCATGGACGACTAGCCCGGGGGCCTCACGCAGCCTCCGGCCAGAGAGCCCGGCCGCCCGCGCAAGGCTGCCGGGCCTTTTTTTTGCCGTCTCAGGCGCCTCCAGCGGCAAGGTGCGCCTTGAGCGCGCGCACCACCTCGACGTCGGCGGGCAGCCACGCCACGCTGTCGAGCTCGTCCTCGGCAAGCCACTTCATCGCCTCGTGCTCGACGAGCTCGATTGCGCCCTCAACGATGGTGCAGAAAAAACAGTGCATCGTCAGATGAAAGGCCGGGTAGTCGTACTCGACCGTCACGAGAAGCTTCTCGGGACGGATCCTGACGCGCAGCTCCTCGCTGATTTCGCGGATGATCGCCTCGGGGGCGGTTTCACCCGGCTGCATCTTGCCGCCCGGAAACTCCCAGCCGTCCTTGAAGTCTCCATAGCCGCGCTGTGCGGCAAGAATCCTCCCCTGGTCATGGATGATGGCGGCGACAACTTCAATGGTCTTCATGATTCGCTGACAATGTAGGAATAGATGTCCGGGCGCACCGGCGTCCGGAGCCGATAGTCAATTTCAAAGGCGGGGGTGCCGCCTTCGAGCTCAATGGTCTGCGGCGCGCCCCGGGCCTCAACCTCGCCCAGGAAGTAGAAGCTCTTTGCCTCCTGGTCGTTCTTGTTCTTGCGCACGAACAGATAGATGCGGTTGCCGCGGTCGGCCTCGGTGCGCTTGTAGATGTGGTCGGCGTCGCTTGAGTCTCCGCGCCGGCCTGTCTTTGAAAGTGCAATGAGGCTTTGCGGCGAGACGAAGCGGTCGTGGTACTTGATCGCATCCTCGTCCTTGTCGTAGTTGATGAAGACCGGAAGCGTGCGCGTGGCCGCATCATACCGATAGCCCCCGATGTTGTTGGCGGGCATGTTGCCCGGCCAGTTGAGCAGCCGGCAGACGTCGTTGTAGGTGTAGCGCGCGTAAAGCTGCAGGTCCGTGTCCGCATAGCGCTCGCCGTACTCGGTGCGGTTGCGGCCGAGCGCAAACTCAACGAGTTCGCCCAGGTGCCGCCTGAAGTCGCCGCCGTGCGCGAGCTCCTCGAGAAGCTGCGCCGAGGGTCTCCAGAGGCGGCCGTCGGCCGAAACGCTCAGAAATTCGCAGCCCTCGTTTCTTTTCCTCTCATCGGCGTTGCGCGCAAAGTTGTTGGTGAGCACATTGGCCACGCTCTGAAGGTGCAGATCCGAGGCCTTGATTGAAAACTCCCGCTCAAGGCGCCTGACGAGCACCTCGCGCAGGTTGTCCCTCTCGCCCGCAAGCATCGACTCGAGCACCAGAAGCTCCGAGACGCGCTGCCCGCGCCCGACCTGCGCGCACAGATAGGAGAGCATGCGGCGTCCCGCCGGACGCACCTCGGGCGGCGCGTCCTTTTCGGCCTTCAGGAGAAACTCCACGTAGGAGGCGTTCGGGGCAAAGGAAAAGAACTTCGCGGCGTCAATGGAGCCGTGCGCCTCAAAGTCCATGAGCGCGGGCACGCGGCCGATCTGGTACTTCAGAAGCTGGTAGGCCTTTCTGAGCTCCTGCATCGAGTTTGTGCGGGCCTTGTCGATCGCCTCGTAGATGCGCCGGCGGCTGATCTCGTCAAAGTGCACGGTCGACCTGCCCGAAATGAGGCTTTGCGTCGTCATCCGGCGCAGGGTGTCCTTGTTGTAGGAGCGGTCCCCGGAGAGCGCGGCCGGGATCATGTAGTTGTTGGCGTAGTTGCCGATGAAGTCGATGACGACGAGAAAGTCCTTGCCCTCGGCCTTGCGCAGGCCGCGACCGAGCTGCTGCACGAAGACGATCGGACTTTGCGTCTGGCGCAGCAGCACCACCTGGTTGACCTCGGGAATGTCGACGCCCTCGTTGAAGATGTCCACCGTGAGGATGTAGTCGAGGGGCTCGGGCGCATCGTCGTCGGTGAGCCGCTCAATGGCCGCCTCGCGCTCGGCCTGGGAGCTTTCTCCCGAAAGCGCGGCCGTTGAAAGCCCCCGGGCGTTGAGCATCTCCGAAAGGCGGCGCGCCTCCGCGTTGCTGCTGCAAAACATCAGCCCCTTGACGCGCGTGCCGCTGTAGGCGTAAAGCCGCACGGTGCGCAGGATGTGGTCCACGCGCGCCTCAGAGGTGAGCCGCCTGAAGTCGGCAAGCTCCCCGGGGCCGAGTTCGTCGGAAACGAACTCGGTGATGCCGAAATAGTGAAAGGGACACAGCAGATCCTCCTCAAGCGCCTGCTGCAGCCGCAACTCCATGAGGATCTGGTGGTCAAAGAGCGCGTAGATGTTCTCCTCGTCGGGACGATCGGGCGTGGCCGTCATGCCCAGCCACAGCTGCGGCGTGAAGCGCTCCATGATCCGCTTGTAGCTTGCCGCGCCCGCGCGGTGCACCTCATCGATCACGATGACGTCAAAATGGTTTCGCGCGAAGTCGTCAAGCCGCCGGACCATGGTCTGCATGGTCGAGAAAACGACCGCCCTGTCGCCTGGATCGATGTCAAGGGCCGAGCGGTCCTGGGAGATCAGAAACCCGTACCGGTAGTCCTCTCCCAGCACGCGCCGGTAGCTTTGCGCCGCCTTGCGCGCAATCTGCTCGCGGTGCACGAGAAAGAGAACGCGCCGCGGGGCGGCGGCCTGCACGGCAAAGGCAGAGGCGTAGGTCTTGCCGGTTCCGGTAGCCGAAATCAGAAGTCCGCGGCAGCCCCGGGCGCTGTCCTCGCAGGTCTTTGCCAGCAGATGCAGCAGGTTGTCGACAAGGCGCCTCTGCATGCTGTTGGGGCGCAGCACGCCCGCGGCCGGCGCCAGGGCGCCGTCGGCGACGCGCATAATCTCGCGGCGCGCCTGAAACTGCCGGCGGTACTCCTCGCAGTAGGCCTCGAGCACGTCGCCGAGCGGATGCGCGCACGGGCTCTCCCAGAGCGCTTCAAACTCGCGCATCACGCGCGCGCTCATTTCGCCCGCATCGCGGGCCACGAGCCGCACATTCCACTCGCGGCTTGACTTGAGGGCCGCACCGGTGAGATTGGAGCTGCCGACAATAAACCGAAGCTCGCCGCCGCGTCTGAAGATGTAGCCCTTGGTGTGAAAGCCTCCGGCGCCCGCGGGCGCCTCGCCCGTGCGAAACATCCGGATCTCGATGTTTTCAAACGCCTGCAGCCGCTGCAGCGCAAACGGATCGGTAAAGCAGAGATAGTCGGTGGTCAGAATCCTGCCGCGCACGCCTCTGGCGCGCAGCTCGTCGAGCGTCATCATCAGATCCTGCACGCCCTCGTTGGTGACAAACGCAACGCTCAGACTGAACTGCTCGCAGGCGCGAAACTCCTCCTGCAGCGCCTGCAGCACGCTCGTTCCCTGCCGGACTTCATTGACCAGAAGCTGCGCGCGCAGGTGCTCGGACGACTCGACGGCGCTGTCGACAAAGGAGGTCCTCAGGCCCGCAAGGAGGTCTTCGTGCATGGAAGGTTCTGCCGCAAGAAAAGGGGGAAATTCGTGAAAACAGGTGCCCCATTATTGCAGCTTTCCCTGGGTCGACGCCCGCGGCCGGCCGAACCAGGATCTCAGCGCGGTCCGAACACCGCGGCAAAGCGCTCAAAGACCTCCATGATCGCCGCATCGAGAAAGCCGCGCGCCTTTTCAATGAGCGCCGGCGGCACGCCGTAAAAGGCCTCCGCGGCCGCGCCCGTGATGGCTGCGATCGTGTCCGAGTCCCCGCCAAGGGAGATCGCCGTGCGCAGAGCGTCCTCAAAGGACGTGCTCTCAAGGAAGGCCTCGAGAGCCTGCGGCACCGTGCCCGCGCAGCTCACGTCGTAGGCGTAGTCGGCGCGAATCCCGTCGATCGTGAAGTCAAGCCGGTAGAACTCGTCTTCAACATAGCGGCGGATCTCGTCGAGCGCGGCGCCCGTGCGCGCCAGAAAGACGCAGCTTGCCGCGGCCTCGGCCCCGAGCAGCGCCTGCGGGTGGTTGTGCGTGACGGCCGAGACCGTCCGCGCCAACGACCGCGCCTCGGCAAGGCTTCCCGCGGCCCAGCCGCAGGGGCTCACGCGCATGGCCGAGCCGTTGCCCCAGCTGCCGTAGGGCGCAGGCGACGGGCTTTGCGCCCAGCGCAGAAACCGCCCGCCGTAGCCGCGGTCAGGAAAGGCAAGCGCCCAGCGCCTGAGCGCCGAGGCGACCTCGCGGGAAAGATCGCACCCGGGGCGGCTGCGCCAGCAGACAAGCGCCTCGGCCACGGCCGCGGTGAGAACCGTGTCGTCAGTGAAGAAGCACCCGTCCCCAAGCAGCACGAAGTCCCTGCTCTTGATGTTGTCAAACTCAAACCGCGATCCCGCGATGTCGCCGATTGCCGCGCCCCAGAGCATGTCCGGCTCTCCACCCAAGTCAAGAAGAAAAGAAGAAGCCCGCGCCGCCGGGCCCCGACCTGCGGCTCATGCTACACCCCGGGGGCGCCGGGGCGCCCCCGGATGGTCTTCTGCACGCCGTCCCCGACCCCGCCCAGACGGCCGGCCTGCCGTGCGCTGCGGCAGCGGTGCTTTGCTAGACTTCGCAAAAATTGCGCTTTTCCGGCCTTTTTTCGCGCGCCGCACGGGCCGCCCCCCGGGCGCCGTGCACAAGCCGCACTCCTTTTTATGCAAAGCTTTGAACACGTTGCCGTCATCGCCAAGCCGGACGGCAACATTGCCTGCTACGTGCAGGAACTCGTCAAGATCATCGAGCGCTCGGGCTGCACGCCGCACCTCGACGAAAACGCCCTGGCCCACATGCCGAACCCCGGGAGCTATCACTCGGGACCGGTGAGCGAACTCGCCCGCGACTGCGAGGCGGCCATCGCCATCGGCGGCGACGGCACGATGCTCGGCGCGGCGCGCATGGTGGCGCCCTACGGCATTCCCGTGATCGGCATCAACGCCGGCCGGCTCGGTTTCATCACCGACATCGTGATCGAGGACATGCACCGGCTCGTGCCGAGCATGCTCTCCGGGCACTACGTCGTCGACAAGAGAAGCCTTCTTGAGGGCGAGGTCTACCGCAACGGCGAGAAGCTCTTTCAGGAGCACGGCGTCAACGACATCGGCATCAGCCACGGCCGCGCGCTCGGCATGGTCGAGTACACGGTCTATGTCGACGGCCAGCAGATGGCCGTGCAGCACGCCGACGGCGTGATCGTGAGCACGGCAACCGGCTCGACGGCCTACGCCATGGCCGCCGGCGGCCCCATCATGCACCCGCAGTGCAAGAACATGCTCATGGTTCCGGTGGCCCCGCACACGCTCTCAAACCGCCCGATCGTGCTGAGCTCGCGCTCGATCATCGACATCGAGCTCAACGAGACGCGCAGCGCGGTCGCAAGCTTCGATGCGCAGGTGCTCTTTGACGTCGCCGCCGGCGACGTGTTGCGCATCTATGTGAGCCCCTACACCTTCACGATGCTGCACCCGGTGGGGTACAACCACTTTGATCTCTTGCGGCGCAAGCTCAAGTGGAACTACCTGCCCAAGGCCGAGCGGCCGATTCACACGCCGGTGCACAAGCAGACGGCGCCGGCCGTGATCCGCGCCCCGGTGCCGCTGGCCGCGCGCACCGATCCACCCCCGCGCGGCTAGCCCCGCGCTGCGTGCGGCGTCCCCTTCCGACTCCCTTTTTAAGTGCGGCGCCCGCCGGGCGCCAGATCCTTGAGAGCGCCCTGCCATGCTTGAGCTTCTGACCTTGAAGGACTTTGTCATCGTCTCCTCGCTTGCCATTGAGGCCGAGCCGGGACTGACGTGCCTGACGGGCGAAACAGGCGCGGGCAAGTCGATTCTCATCGACGCGCTTGAGTTCGTGCTCGGCGCCCGCGGCGACCCGGGCGTGATCCGCGAGGGCTGCCAGCGCGCCGAGGCGTGCGCGCAGTTCACGGTCGTGCCGCGCGCCCGGGCCTGGCTTGAAAACGCTGGCTTTGAAGAGTGCGAGACGCTGATCGTGCGCCGCACGATCGACCTCAAGGGGCGCTCGAGGGGCTGGATCAACGCCACGCCCGTGACGGTGGGGCAGCTGCGCGAGCTCGGCGAGCGGCTCGTCGACATCCACGGCCAGCACGCGCACCAGTCGCTTTTAAAGACCGCCTACCAGACGCAGCTCGTCGACGGCTTCGGCGCCACGCGCGCCCAGCGCGCGGCGGTGCGCGACGCATGGCTTGCCTGGCAGCACCGCCTGCGCCTTCTCACCGAGGCGACCGAGGATCAGGAGAAGCTGCAGTCCGAGGCCGAGCGCCTGGGCTGGATCAACGAAGTCTACGAGGAGCTTCACCCCGAGCCCGGCGAATGGGAGCGGCTCGGCGACGAGCACCGCCTCCTGTCCAACGGCGCGCAGATCGTCTCGAGCATCCGCACGGCCCTTGACGATCTCTCCGAGTCCGAGGCAAGCGCCTCGACGCTTGTGGCCCGCGCACAGCAGGCCCTTGCCGCGGCAGGGCGCTTTGACGAGACCTGCGCGCAGTACGAGTCGGCCCTGGCGCAGGCCGCGGCCGTGATCGAGGACACGGCCCGGGACCTGGCCCGGCACCTTGAGCGCATGGATCTCGACGAGGATCGGCTCGCAGAGATCGACGAGCGGCTCAACAGCTACTGGCGCGTCTCGCGCAAGTTTCACCGCACGCCCGAGGAGCTCTGCACGCACTGGCAGGAGACGCGCGAGCGGCTGCGCCAGATTGAACTTGCCGGCGACATTGAGGGTCTCAGAAAGGCTGAGGCCGAAAGCCGCCGCGCCTACCAGCAGGAGGCCGCAAGGCTCACGCAGGCCCGGACGGCGGCCGCCCGGAAGCTTTCCGAGGCCGTCACCGCCGAGATGCAGACGCTTGCCATGGCCGGAGGCCGGCTTGAAATCGCCCTGCGGCCATGCGAGCCGCGCGCCTCGGGGGTGGAGAGCTGCGAGTTTCTCGTCAGCGGCCACGCCGGCGCGACGCCGCGGCCGCTCACCAAGGTGGCCTCGGGCGGCGAGCTTGCGCGCATCTCGCTTGCAATTGCCGTCATCACCGCACAGATCACGCCGGTGCCGACGCTCATCTTCGACGAGGTCGACACGGGCATCGGCGGCGCCGTGGCCGAGGTCGTGGGGCGGCTACTGCGCCGCCTCGGCGCAACCCGCCAGGTGCTGTGCGTCACGCACCTGCCGCAGGTTGCGGCCTGCGCGCACCAGCAGTGGCAGGTGCACAAGGAGACGCACGACAACGTCACCACGAGCTCGCTCAAGGTGCTCGACCATGACGAGCGCGTCGCTGAAATCGCCCGCATGATGGGCGGCCGCGTCATCACCGAAGCCACGCGCACCACCGCCGCCGAACTCATCGCCGGCGCCGCCCGCGAGGACGGCTCATAAACTAGCGGCCTGCCGGACGGCGGAGCGCCTTTTTCAACCGCATTGCAAAGGAGGCGGCGCACTCCCTCTGACAAAGGCCGGGGGGCGTCCTTGAGCGCCGAAAAAAAATTCCCATGATTGACAGAAAGATCGTGGTTGTCGCCACGGGCGGCACCATCGCCATGAAGTACGATGCAGCCAGCGGCGGCCTTGTGCCCGCCTGCACGGGTGAGGATCTTGCGGCCGCAGTCCCGGGGCTTTCGGAGACGGCGCCCCTGGAGTTCGTGCAGTTTTCCAACATCGCCTCGCCCGCCATGACCCCGGAGATCATGTGGCGGCTGCACCTCAGCATCAGGCAGCTTCTTGCGCGCGAGGACGTCGCGGGCGTCATCGTCACCCACGGCACCGACACGCTTGAGGAGACGAGCTTTTTTCTCGACCTGCTGCACGCGGGCCCCAAGCCCGTCGTGACGACGGCCGCCATGCGCGGCGCTGGCGAGGTGAGCCCCGACGGCCCGATGAACATTCTCTGCGCGGTGCGCACGGCCGCAAGCGACGAGGCCCGCGGCCTGGGCGTGCTCGTCTGCATGAACGAGACGCTTCACGCCCCCGCCGACGTGATGAAAACCCACTCGGCCAATCCCGACACCTTCCAGAGCCCCTGGTGGGGCCCGGTGGGCTACGTCGACAGCGACCGCATCGTCATCCGCCGCAGACCGCTGCGACCCGCACCCCTTGCGCCCGACTCGCTCACCGCCCGCGTCGACATCATCAAGGCCATGACGGGCTCGGGGCGCGAATACATCGACTTTGCCGTTGCGCAGGGCTGCCGGGGCATCGTCATCGAGGGCTTCGGGCGCGGCAACATCCCCGCGCCCATGGTGCCCGGCATCCGCGACGCCGTCGCCGCGGGCGTTGCCGTCGTCATCACCACCCGCACCCCGGGCGGGCGCGTGCTCGACGTCTACGGCTACCCGGGATCGGTGACCGATGCGCGCGCCGCAGGCGCTGCGATGGGCGGCGAGATCTCCGCGGCCAAGGCCAGGCTCAAGCTCATGCTTGCGCTCTCGGAAAAGCCCGGACTTGCGCGCGACCGGGACGCCCTCGAGCGGCTCCTTGACGTCTAGCCGCCGGAATTGAAAAAAGAAATCCCGCCGGCCGGGACGCATTCGCGCCCGACAGGCGGGATTTTTTCATCCTCGATGCGCGAGGCGGTGCGGCGCGCAGCGCCCTAGTCGTTGACCACCTTCACCGAGGGAATGACGCGGCTCATGTCCTTGGCGGTCTGCGCCACGGCGGCCGCGGCCTTGAGCGCAATCTCGCGGTAGATCTTCGCGACGGCCCCGTCGGGGTCGGCGACCACCGTGGGACGGCCGCCGTCGGCCTGCTCGCGGATCTTTGCATCAAGCGGCAGCTGTCCGAGCACGGGCACGTGGTACTGCTCGCTCATGCGCCGCGCGCCGCCCTCGCCGAAGACGTGCTCCATGTGTCCGCACTCGGGGCAGACATACATCGCCATGTTTTCGACGATGCCCAGAACCGGCACGTTGACCTTCTCAAACATGCGCAGGCCCTTCTTGGCGTCGAGCAGCGCAATGTCCTGCGGCGTGGTGACGACGATGGCGCCCGTCACCGGCACCGACTGCGACAGCGTGAGCTGGATGTCGCCCGTTCCCGGGGGCATGTCGATCACGAGATAGTCGAGGTTGTCCCAGGCGGTCTGGTTGAGCAGCTGCGTAAGGGCCTGCGCCACGAGCGGACCGCGCCAGATCATGGGCTCGTCGGGCGAGATCATGAAGCCCACGGAGTTGATCTGCAGGCCGAGCGACTCGATCGGATCCATGTTGACGCCGTCGCTGCTCGTGGGCTGGCCGCTGGCGCCGAGCATCGTGGGCTGCGAGGGGCCGTAGATGTCGGCGTCGAGCATGCCCACGCGGGCGCCCTCGGCCGAGAGCGCCAGGGCGAGATTGGCCGCCACGGTGGACTTGCCCACGCCGCCCTTGCCGGAGCTCACGGCAATGATGTTCTTCACGCTCGATAGCGTCTTGAGGGTGCGCTGCACGCGGTGCGAGATGATCTCGCCGGACATCGTCAGCAGCACGGTGCCGGCGCCTGCGTCAAGAAGGGCCTTCCTGACGCGCTGCTCAATCTGCGCGCCGACCGACTTGATCGGGTAGCCCGGCTGCACGGTGAGCGCGACGCTGTCGCCGTCGACGATGACGTTGCGGATGGCCTTGTACTTGGAAAGCGGAAGGTTCCAGACCGGCTCCTCAACGGCACCGGCAACCTCGAGAACTTGTTCTTTGGTGAGCATGAATCTTGAAGATGTGAAATTCGACGGGCGGGCCGGAGAAAACCAAAGCTCTCCGGCTCGGCATAAAATTGAATGTTACGCCAAAAACAACCTGAACTTTCAGAGGGTTTTTCAAGCGCCCCCGGGCGCTGCGCCGTTTCCATCGTGAAGCCGCCCTCCTGAAGCCTTTCTTTTTTCGTTGATTCGCATGACACCCCAGAAAAAGCGCAATCTTTTCGTTACGACCGCCCTGCCCTACGCAAACGGCCCCTTTCACTTCGGCCACATCATGGAGTACATCCAGGCCGACATCTGGGTGCGTCACGAGCGAATGTGCGGCAACACGGTGCACTTTGTGTGCGCCGACGACGCGCACGGCGCGCCCATCATGATCGCCGCCCACAAGAAGGGAGTGAGTCCGCAGGCGTTCGTCGCCGAGATCTCGGCCAGCCGCCGGCACCTTCTCGACGACTTTCACATCTCCTTTGACAACTGGCACTGCACCGACACGCCGGAAAACACCGAGCTCTCGCAGGAGATCTACCGCCGCCTGAAGGCTGCGGGACTCATCTATACCAAGGACATCGAGCAGTTCTACGACGAGTCCAAGGGAATGTTTCTGGCCGACCGCTTCATCAAGGGCACCTGCCCGAAGTGCGGGGCGCCCGATCAGTACGGCGACTCGTGCGAGAAGTGCGGCTCGGTCTATGCGCCCACGGAGCTCATCGACCCGCGCAGCGCCCTGTCGGGCACAACGCCGGTTCTGAAGAGCTCGACGCACTACTTCTTCAAGCTCTCGGACCCGCGCACGGTTGCGTTCCTGCATGAGTGGACGCAGGGCAAGGGCGCCGACGGCACGGGCCGCGTGCAGCCCGAGGTCCTTGCCAAGGACAGCGAGTGGCTCGAGGGCGACAACCTCTCGGACTGGGACATCTCGCGCGATGCGCCCTACTTCGGCATCGAGATTCCCGACGCCCCGAGCAAGTACTTCTACGTCTGGCTCGACGCCCCGATCGGATACCTCGCAAGCTTCAAGGCCTACTGCGCCCGCATGGGAATGGACTTTGAAGAGGAGCTCATGCGGCCGGACACCGAGCAGATTCACTTCATCGGCAAGGACATCATCTACTTTCACACGCTCTTCTGGCCGGCGATGCTGCACTTTGCGGGCAAGCCCTTCCGCGTGCCCGACCACGTCAACGTGCACGGCTTCATGACGGTCGACGGCTTCAAGATGAGCAAGTCGCGCGGCACGGGCATCAGCCCGCAGGACTATCTTGACCTCGGCATGAACGCCGAGTGGATGCGCTACTTCCTCGCCGCCAAGCTCAACAGCCGCGTCGAGGACGTCGACCTCACCAAGGACGACTTCCAGGCGCGCGTGAACTCCTACCTGATCGGCAAGTACGTCAACATCGCCAGCCGCGCCGCGGGCTTCATCTTCAAGCGCTTTGAGGGCAAGGTGTCCGATGCGGCCATGAACGACCCGGTGCTCGTGCAGCTGCGCGAGGCCGCAGACGAAATCAAGGCCGACTACGAGACGCGCGAATTTGTCCGCGCCATGCGCCGCGTGATGGAGCTTGCCGACGTCGTCAACGAGTTCGTCGACCGGGAGAAGCCCTGGGAGCTTGCCAAGGATCCCGCGCGCGCGGCCGACCTGCAGCGCACGGCCTCGGTGGCGCTCGAGGGCTTCCGCCTGCTCACCCTGTACCTCAAGCCCGTGCTGCCGGCAACCGCAGCCCGCGTCGAGGCCTTCCTCAACTGCGGCGAGCTCACCTGGCAGAGCGTCGAAACCCCGCTTTCGAGCGCCAACCCGATCTCGAAGTACGAGCACCTCATGGGGCGCGTCGATCGCAAGGGACAGCTCGACAAGCTGCTGCCCGACAGGCCCGAGCAGACCGCGCCCGAGGCGGGCAAGCCCGGGGAGAAGGCCGACAAGAAGCCCCAGAAGAAGTCCGCTCCCGCGGCCGACCCCAACGCTCCGGGCGGCGAGCCGGTTGCCGAGATCTGCACGATCGACGACTTCACGCGCGTGGACCTGCGCGTGGCGCGCGTCGTGAAGTGCGAGGAGGTCGAGGGCTCCGACAAGCTGCTGCGCCTTGAGCTTGACGCAGGCGAAGGCCGCCTGCGGCAGGTCTTCTCCGGCATCAAGGCCTGGTACAAGCCTGAAGACCTCACCGGGCGTCTGGTGGTGATGATTGCCAACCTCGCCCCGCGCAAGATGCGCTTCGGGGTGAGCGAAGGCATGGTGCTTGCCGCAAGCAGCGCGCTCAAGAAGGACGAGGGCGTCTACCTCATCGAGCCCTTCGAGGGAGCGGAGCCCGGCATGAAGCTGCACTAGGGCAGCCGCGCAAGCAGGCGGCCGCGGTCCGAAAGTCGGTGCTTCCGGGACCGCGGCCTTTTTTTGCGCCCGTCAGACTCTTGCCGCCGCGCGCACAGGCGCGCCGTCGCTGGCGGCAAGCCTCAGGGGAAGCGCCCAGAACTCGCACGTCCTCCCAGCCTCAAGCACCGCCTCGAGGTTGACGAGGTTTTCGACGATGAGCCCTCCCGAGCGCTCAAGCCACAGCCGGTGGCGCCAGAGCTCCCCGGGCCGGTCCGGCCCCGGAGAGTCCCAGCCCAGCCCCCGCACGCCGCGCGCGGCCGCGGCCTCCAGCAGCGCGGGCGACGGAACCGGCCAGGGCTGCGTGAAGTACTCCCCGCCGCCCCAAAGCGCCGCGGCGCCGGTCAAGAAGAGAAGCCACCGCAGGCCTTCGCCGCTGCAAAGGCGGTCGACCGCCCCGGGGCCGATCTCGCCCGTCACGCCCCGGCAGTCGAGCACGCACGCTGGCCCCATGAAGTCTGAGAGCGGAAAGTCGGCCAGCGCCGCCCCGCCCGGGAGAACATGGGCCGGCGCATCCATGTGCGTGGCCGTGTGCGTGCCAAGCGTCAGGCGATGCACGCGGCAGCCGTCCCTTTCAAGCGTCAGGGCGGGCTGCAGGGCCGCGGGCGGGTCGCCTGGATAGACGGGCGTGCCGTCTGCGACGACGTGCGTGAGATCAATCCACATGTTTGAGAGCGCCTTCTGCAGGCAGAAACCTGGCGCGCCGGATGCGGCGCGCAAAAACGGCCGGACTGCAGTCAGGCGCCCCAGGGCATCTGGACTGCATCCGGCCGCCGGATGGGGCGGCGCGGGAACAAGGCTCCCCGCGCGCCCGGATCATCAGGAAAAGAAGCCCTTACACCATCAGCAGTGCGCAGGCAATCACCGCCACAAAGCACGGAATGGCGGTGCGCTTGACAACCTCCATCGGGCTCACCATGGCGATGCCCGAAACCAGAATCGTCACGCCGGCCAGAGGCGACATCGTGCGGCCCAGGGCGCCCGTGAGGAACGCCAGACCGCCCAGACCCTCGATCGTCATGCCGAAGTCCTTGGCATGCGGCGTCACGGTTTCATTGAAGGCCAGCGTTGCCGCGTCGCCCGAACCGGTGATCACGCCCATGATGTACGGGCCAAGGGAGCCGCCCCAGCGGGCGATGTCGTTGGAGTCCTTCAGAGCCGCCACGAACGTGTCGATCAGACCCGTGGCGCGCAGACCGGCGGCAAAGACGCCAGCGGCAATGATGATGCCCATCACGTCGGCGTAGCCCTTGCCCATGCCGTTGAAGAACTGCTTGGAGAAGTCCTGCGGATTGGCGCGCGCAACGGCCAGGGCGCAGATGGCGCCGATCAGCATAGCCTGCGCCACGCCCATCTTGATGGCGGGCACCCAGAGGTTGCCGACCACAAGAATTCCGATCGGCACGAGCATCACGATGGCCTTGATCGGGCTCGGCACGAAGCCGTCGTTTTTCTGCAGCTTGGAGTCATCGACCTGGGCGTTTTCATCACCCTTGCCGTCGCCCATGAGCACGCAGACAATGAACGTGCCCACAAGGACGATCGCGCCGCACATCAGCGAATAGGGCATGTGCGTGCCGATGAACTCGATCACGTCCATGTTGGCCATCTTGGCAACGTACGGGTTGTGCGAGGTACCCGGCGACAGGTACGAGCCGATCGTGCCGGCAAGCACGGCCGCGGCGGCCGCGGCGGGCTTGATGCGGGCCCTGAGCATCACGGGAATGAGCGTCGAGCCGACGGCGGCGGCGCAGCCCGCGGCCGACGGAATCGCGATGTTCACGAAGAACGTGATGGCCGTGCAGATGGGCACCAGGAAGATGCCGATGCTGCGCACGGGCGTGGCGAGATAGTGCACGAGCGAGCGGTCGCACTGCGTGTAGCTCGCCGCAAAGGCAAAGCCCATCGAGCCGCAGATTGCCATGATGAGCGAGTTGTTCGTCATCGACTTGGCAAACTGATTGATGCCGGACATGAAGTCCCAGCTGATGATGCACAGGAACAGGCCCGCGGCGATGAGCACCAGACGGGTCTCCCAGCGCTTGACAAGCGCCCAGATCGTCAGAAGGATGACGACCACACCAATCCAGGAAAGAATAGTCATAGAGATCTGCCCTCCGGGCGGCTGTTCAAGCCCCGCCCTCGTTTTAATCGTCTTCCTCCGGATCCGCGCCGCCGCACCCGCGACAGTGCGCATTCGGTTTTGGTTGCTACCCAATCGAGTTTAGCCGAGGCGCCCACGGTTGGAGAAATATTCTGAAACGTTTTTTTACGGCATCCGCCTCTGGTCAAACCCGGCGCCGATCTTTGCGGAGAGCGCGCGCAAAAAAAACCGCGCGCCGGAAAAAAACTTCCGGCGTGCGGCTTTTGGTGCGGCGCTGCGGCGCTCAGACCGCGAAGGACGATCCGCAGGAGCAGGAGGTGACCGCATTGGGATTGCGGATCACGAACTGCGACCCCTCGAGATCCTCCTTGAAGTCGATCTCGGCTCCGACGAGATACTGCATCGAGAGCGAGTCCACGAGAAACTTCACGCCGTCGCGCTCGATGATCTCGTCGTCCTCGGCGGGCTTCTCCTCAAACTGGAACCCGTACTGAAAGCCCTGGCAGCCGCCGCCCTGCACGAAAACGCGCAGCGGCATGTTGGGATCGTCCTCCTCGGCAAGCAGCTCCTTGACCTTGGCCACGCAGGCATCGGTAAAGACAAGGGGAGCGGGAGCCTCATCGGGAGAGGGGTTCTCCACCACTTTGGTTTCTTCAGTCATGAACAGTTGTCTCCAAGCGGCCGCCGCAGCAGCATCCGCGCGCTGGCGGCCGCAAAAATAGTCGTTGGCGACTGATTATATCCGAGGCCTGAAGCCGCGGCGCCCGCGCTACATGCGCATGCGCGGATCCTCGCCCCGGGGCATCAGGATCCAGGCGCGCACGTCGCTTTTCTGCGCGCCGGCGCGGCTGCCCGCCTGCTCGCCGTATCCCCAGAAGTAGTCAAAGCGCAGCACGCCGCGGATGGCGCTTCCGGTATCCTGCGCCACAACGGCGCGGGCCATCTTCATGCGGGGCGACGCCTGCTCGATGTCGAGCACAAAGGGCAGCCCCAGCGGCCAGTAGCGCCGGTCGACCGCCACCGAGGCCTCAGCCGTGAGCGGCACCTCCTGCGCCCCGAGCGGGCCCTCCTTGGGCGAGGAGCCCCTGCGCTCGGAGAAAAAGACGAAGTTGGGGTTGGCGTTGAGCAGCTCCTGCGTGCGGTTGGGATTTTCCTTTGCCCAGCGCTTGATGCGCTGCATGCTCATTTCCGAGGTCGACAGTCCGGCGTTTTTCACCAGCCATCCGGCCACGGCCCGGTACGGGTGTCCGTTTTGATCGGCAAATCCCACGCGCATCACCGAGCCGTCGTCGAGCGCAATGCGGCCCGACCCCTGGATCTGGAGAAAGAACGCCTCGATGGGATCGTCCACCCAGCAGATGACGTAGCGGTCCATGAGGCCGGCGCGGGCGCGGCGGGTGATTTCCGCGCGCGAGCCGTAGGGCACGACCTTTCTGCCCTCAAGCCGCCCCCGCAGCCGCATCCCCTTGAGCTGCGGATAGATGGTCGACAGATCAATCGAAATGAGATCGTCGGGCACCCGGTAGATCGGGTGCTGGTAGGGACCGTGGCGCCTGCGGCTGCCCTGCAGGAGCGGCTCATAGTAGCCCGTCGCAAGCCCCGTGTCGTCGACTCCTGCCGCCTTGCCGCCGTCGGCGGCTGTCTGCGCCACGCTCCAGGGCTCAAACCAGGTCATGAAGAACTCCCGCGCCCGGCCCTGCTGCACGAACTGCGCGTTGGAGCACGCATCGAGCCACATGGAGCGCGTGCCCATCTTCGAGCAGGAGCGCCGGAAGGCCGACAGCGCCGCCTCCCAGCTCTCGTCGGGCACCTCGGGCAGCGCCGAGAAGGACACCTTCGCAAAGCGCACCGCGCCGTCGGCAAGCGGATAGGCGGCCTGCGGGGGCGTCTGCCGCTGCAGGGCCGCGGGCGCCTGCGGCGTGAGCACCGCACCCTCAAAGACGGCGCCCGTCTGCGGCGCCTCGGGGGTGCTTGAGCAGGCGGCAAGAAGCAGCGCCGCACCCGCGGCGAGAAGCCCCCGGATGCCGCGCACCGCCGCCATCATCTTCAAACTGCCGTTCACTTTCCTGCTGCCCTCCCTGAAGTTGAAGACCGCCGGCCTAGCCGCGCTCGGCCAGAAACCGCTCCTGCACATCGCTCAGGAACCTGCGCCCGAGCTCGGTTGCGGCGATGCGGCTCTCATCGGCCGCGAGAAGCCCCTCGCCGCGCAGGTCCTCGAGCACGGGCTCGATCACCGAAAGCGGCAGTCCCGTCGTCTGCCGCCAGCGCGAGGCGGGCACGCCCTCATAGAGCCGCAGCACGTTGAGCATGAACTCAAAGGGCAGCGACTGCGCGTCGACGTCATGCAGCTGCCCGGCGATGCGGCCGCTGCGCACGTCGTCAAGGTACAGAAAGGGCGCCTGCCGGCGCACGGTGCGAAGAATGCCGCCCGAGACCGTGAGCTTGCCGTGCGCGCCCGCGCCGATGCCGTAGTAGTCGCCGAAGGTCCAGTAGGTGAGGTTATGCCGGCAGCGCCGCCCGGGCCTGGCGTAGCCCGAGATCTCGTAGTGCTCAAACCCCGCCCGGGTGAGCGCGGCGTGCACCATCTCGCCCATGTCGGCGGCCAGATCAATGTCGGGAAGCCCCGCCGGAGGCCGCTTGGCAAAGGCCGTTCCCTCCTCGATCGTCAGCTCGTAAAAGGAGAGGTGCGCCGTGCCCGCGCAAAGCGCCGCATCCAGGTCGCGCCGCACGTCCTCAAGCGTCTGCCCGGGCAGCGCGTACATGACGTCGAGGTTGACGTTGGCGGTGCAGTGCAGCGCCGCCTCCACCGCGCGCTCGGCCTCCTGCGCGGTGTGAATGCGTCCGAGCGCCTTCAGAAACCGGTCGTCAAAGCTCTGCACGCCGATCGAAAAGCGGTTGACCCCGGCGGCCGCATAGTCCTCAAAGCGCGCGGTCTCCACCGTTCCCGGGTTGGCCTCAAGCGTGATCTCGCAGTCCGCTGCAAGCGGCACGCGCGCGCGGATGCCGTCCATCAGGCGCGCAAACCCCGCGCTTGACATCAGGCTCGGCGTTCCGCCTCCAAAAAAGATTGAGTGCACCTCGCGCAGACCGGTGAGCGCGGCCGCGCACTCAAGGTCGCGCAGCAGCGCGTCCAGGTACCCGGGCTCCTCGCGCAGGGCGCCCTGCGCATCCCTTGGCTCCTGCCGGCAGGAAAAGGAGTTGAAATCGCAGTAAGGACACTTGCGCACGCACCAGGGCCAGTGCACGTACAGCGCAATGCCCTCGGGCTCGATGCGCTCCCCGGGGGCTACCATCCCCAGCGCTCCGAGAGGGCCGCCAGCATGCGCTTCATGGCGCGGCCGCGGTGGCTCACGGCGTTCTTCTCCTCGGCCGTGAGCTCGGCGGCCGTCCTGCCGAACTGCGGAAGATAAAAGTGGGGGTCGTAGCCGAAGCCCCCGCTGCCGCGGGGCTCGTCGATGATCTCGCCGGTCCAGCTCGCCTGCGCCACGACTGGATCGGGATCGTCGGCCGAGCGCACCGCCACAAGCACGCAGGTGTAGGCCGCGCGCCTGTCGCTGCTGCCCTTGAGCGCGGCCACGAGCTTGGCGTTGTTGGCCGCGTCGTCGGCCGCCTCGCCCGCGTAGCGCGCCGAATGCACGCCGGGCTCGGTGACAAGGGCATGCGCCGTGATGCCCGAGTCGTCGGCCATGGCGGCAAGACCGGTCTGGCGCGCGGCGTTGCGCGCCTTGGCAAGCGCGTTTTCCAGAAAGGTTCCGTAGGGCTCGGCGCACTCCGTCACGCCGAGCGCCCCCTGCGCCTCGACCTCAATGCCGCGGCTGGCAAAAAGCGCATTGAATTCGCGAATCTTTCCCTTGTTGTTGGAGGCAAGCACAAGCTTTTTTTCCATGTCGGCACGCTCCCAGAGCCTAAATTCCAAGCACGCGGCGCTGCGCGGCCATCAGTTCGCGGCAGCCCTTCTCGCCGAGGTCAAGAAGCCTTGCGAGATCGTCCCGTCCGAAGGGCGCGCCCTCGGCGGTTCCCTGCAGCTCGATGAAGCGTCCGCTTGCCGTCATCACGATGTTCATGTCGGTGTCGCTCGTGCTGTCCTCAACATAGTCCAGATCGAGCACGGGACCGGCCTGCGTCATGCCCACGCTCACGGCGGCGACCTGCTCGAGGATCGGGTTTTCGGTGATGAGCCCCTTGCCGAGCATCACCTGCACGGCGTCGTAGAGCGCCACCCAGGCGCCGGTGATCGAGGCGCAGCGCGTGCCGCCGTCGGCCTGCAGCACGTCGCAGTCGAGCGTGATCGTGTACTGCCCGAGACGGGTGCGGTCGACCACGCCGCGAAGGCTGCGGCCGATGAGGCGCTGGATTTCCTGCGTGCGGCCGCTTTGCTTGCCGCGGGCGGCCTCGCGGTCGGTGCGCGTGCCCGTCGAGCGCGGCAGCAGCCCGTACTCGGCCGTCACCCAGCCCTCGTTTCTGTCCTTGAGAAAGCGCGGCACGCCCTCGATGACGCTGGCGTTGCACAGCACCCGGGTGCGGCCGACGCTCACAAGCACGCTGCCCTCGGCATAGCACGTAAACCCGCGTTCAAAACTTACGGCGCGCATGGCATCGGCCGCGCGCCCGTCGTGACGTTCGATCATGATTGGCACTTTGAAAAAAAAATCCCTGCCGCGCAGCGCGCCCGGCGGGCGCGCCGCTGACGGCGTGTTCGTGCATAATCCTACACGCCTTTTGCGCGCGCCTAGCGCGCGGCCCGCTTCGCCGAAACTCTCTTTTTGCGCCATGTCTGAAATTCACTCGATGACCGGTTTTGCCAGCACGCAGGGCGAAACCCCGCTTGGTCTGATCAACATTGAACTGCGCAGCGTCAACTCCCGCTTTCTTGACGTCAACATGCGCCTGCCCGATGCGTTGCGCGCCTATGAGCCCGTTTTGCAGGGCATCGTCAAGTCGCGCGTGGCGCGCGGCAAGTTCGACTGCCGCATCGACTTTCTGAGCGCTCCGGACGCGCCGCCCGCCGTCGACGTGCGCACGCTTGAAAACCTCCGCCGCATCGAGGACGAGGTGCGTGCGGCGATGCCCGGCGTGCGTCCCCTTTCAATGGCCGACATCCTCAAGTATCCCGGCGTCGTGCGTCCCCTGCATGTGGATCCCGCCGAGGTGGAGGCTGCCCTTGCACAGGCGATGACGCAGGCCATGGACGCCTTTGACAGCGCCCGCAGCCGGGAGGGCGCAGCCCTTGCACGGGTGCTTGAGCGGCACTGCGACAAGATTTCCGAGGCCGTCGAGAATCTGGTTCCCAAAATTCCTCAGATTCATGCCCAGCTCAAGGCAAGGCTCACCGAGCGGCTGGAGTCGGCCCTGAGCGAGTCGCTCTCGCAGGGCTCGACGCTCACGCGCGAGGAGGTGAGCGACCGCATCCGCCAGGAGGTGACGCTCTATGCGCTGCGCATGGACGTCGCCGAGGAGGTCAACCGGCTGCGCACGCATGTGGCCGAGGTGCGCCGGCTTCTGTCCGCGGGCGGCACCATGGGGCGGCGCCTAGACTTCCTCACGCAGGAGATGAACCGCGAGTCCAACACGCTCGGCAGCAAGGCCGCCTCGATTGAAATGACCGACACGGCCCTCGCCCTGAAGCTTTCGGTCGACCAGATGCGCGAGCAGATTCAAAACATCGAGTAGCGGCAAAAAAACGCACGAACGCAATCGCCGCCCCGTCTCCCGCCGGGAGGGGGGGGGGGGCGGCGAAGTTTTTTTACCTGCCCGGGGCCTTCTGGTTCGCCTCACGGGAGCCGGCCTCGCGGGCGCGGATCTCCTCCCAGTAGTCAAGCGTCATCCAGTAAAAGTGCAGTCCCACGTCGGCCGCCATCCGGAACTCCTCCTCGTTGGTGACGAAGGGGTAGCGGCGCGCCAGGCGAATGGTGCCGAACTGGCCGATGCCGGCAAGTCCGCGCACGATGTCCTCATGGTCGCGCGGATTGTTCGGGTCAAGCCGCAGCACGCGGCAGGCGTCTTCAAAGTGCTCGACCTCGCGCAGTGCGCGGGCGATGTAGTCGGAGCAGTACTTGCAGGCCATGGCAATCCGTTGAAGTCGAAGATCAGTTGAACATGCCGGACTCTTCCACGGGGCTTGCCCCGCAGATGTAGATCGGTGCAAAGGGGGCGGCCTGCGTGATGCGCACAAGCCCCTCCTTGGCAAGCTCGAGAATCGCAAGATAGTTCACGATGACGCCCGCCACCCCCATCTGCGGGTCAAAGACCGTCTCAAAGTCCAGAAACCGCGCCTGCGTCAAACGCTTGAGAATGGCGCTCATGAATTCGCGCACGTTGAGCTCCTGGCGCGAGATCTTGTGGCTTGTCTTGAGGCTTGCCTGCCGCAGGATCGACTGCCAGGCCCGGGCAAGGTCCTCAACGCACACCTCGGGCAGCAGCCGCGCCTGGCTTTGCTCGATCATCACGAAGGCGCGATAGAAGTCGCGCCCCACGCGCGGAATTCGGTCGAGCTCCTGCGCGGCCATCTTCATGCGCTCGTATTCCAGAAGCCTTCTGGCGAGCTCGGCCTGGGGATCGGCCACCTCCTCGCCCGTGTCCGCCCGCGTCACCGGAAGCAGCAGCTGGCTCTTGATCTGCATGAGATGGGCGGCCATCGCCAGATAGTCGGCCGCAAGCTCAAGGTTCGTCTTGCAAATGAGCTCCACGTAGCCCATGTACTGCTCGGTGACAAGCGCCATGGGAATCTCCATCACATCAAACTTCTGGCGTCGGATCAGATACAGCAGCAGGTCAAGGGGGCCCTCGAAGCTCTCAAGAAAGACCTTCAGGGCGTCAGGCGGGATGTAGAGCCCGTCGGGCACCTGAAAGAGCGGCTCGCCGTACAGGCGCGCAAAGGCCACGCCGTCGACCGTCTCGGGCGTGGCGCCGTCATCCATCCGGGCAATGTCGGACAGCGTGGTCTGGTGCGTCTCCGGGACCGGAGACGATGCCTCCCGCGCGCTCTGGGGCTGCTTCATGGCGTTGAACGCGAAAAAACCGCTGCCGGCGGGCAGCGCAGGCAAGTCCCGCTACTTGCCGATCGTCTTGAGCCGCTTCTGGGCGAGCTCGGCGTAGGAGGTGTTCGGGTAGTCCTTGATCACCTGCTGCAGGGTCTTCTGGGCCTGGCTCTTGCGTCCGAGCCCGATCAGGGCCGCGGCCTTGGAGAGCTGCGCGTCGGCAATGCGCGGATGGTCGGGGAACTCCTTGATCAGGCGGTTCTGCACGCCGAGCGCGGCCGAGAGCTTGTTCTGTGCGTAGAGCGCATTGCCGAGCCAGTACAGGGCGCTCGGCATGTAGCCCGTGGTCGGGTAGTCGTCCACGAGCGAGGACAGCAGCGTGGCGCTGTCCTCGTACTTGCCCTGGGAAAAGAGCGAGAGAGCCGACTCGTAGCGGCGCCGCTCCTCGGCGCTCGCCTCAAAGCTTGCGCCGTCGATCTCCACGCGCGCCGATGTGAGGGGCGCAAGCCGCGCATCGAGCGAGGCAAACAGATCGCGCGAGGACTGCTGCTGGCGCGTGAGGTCGTTGGCGAGCTCCTCAAGCCGCCCGGTGAGGACGGCATTCTGCTCGCGCAGCTGCTCAATCTGCCCGACAAGCTGCATCTGCGCGTTTTGCAGCGCATCCACGCGCTGGCGCAGATCAAGAATGGCCTTGCGGGCCTCGTCATCGCCAAAGAGGGCGTGCGCAGGCGCGGCGGCGGCCGCAAGAAGCACGCCGACCGAGCACAGTGAGGCCAGACGGCTGGCGGCAGGAGAGAAAAGTACGCGCATGGTGCGGGATCAATGAAGAAAAAAGGGGCAAAAAGACAAAAGCGCGCCGGCACGGGCGCAGGCGTTTTAGCGGTAGACGATGTCGGCGCGGCGGTTCTGCGCCCAGGCCTCTTCGTTTTCACCCTGGGCCACGGGCTTTTCGCGGCCGAAGCTCACCGACTCGAGGCGGCTTGCGGGCACGCCGAGCAGCTGCATGCGCTGCTTGACGGCCTCGCTGCGGCGCTGTCCGAGCGCAAGGTTGTACTCGCGGCTGCCGCGGCTGTCGGTGTTGCCCTCGATGACGACGTGCATCGCGGGGTTGTTGATGAGATTGCGCGCGTGCGCCTCGATCACCGGCAGGTACGAGGGCTTCACCGCGTAGGAGTCGAAGTCGAAGTAAATCGACTTCTGCTGCAGCGCGGCCTGCGCGGCATCACGCTCGCCGCCGCTGCCGGCCTCGGCCTCGGCGCGGGTCGTGCCCTGCTTGACCGACTCGTCGAGCGGCACGCTCGAGCAGCCGGCAAGGATCAGTGTCGAGAAAGCCGCCGCGCCGAGAAGTGCGCGGCTGAACACGTTCTGAATCATGAGACACCTGAAGTGGTGATGGTCTAGTCAAAGACTCCGGCAGCGGCTGCAGGCCCGTCCAGGCGCCCTGCAGCCCTGCCCGGAATGAAATTGGAATGCCTCGCTGCCCGGGCGCGGAGGCTCAGGCAAGCAACGGCCCCCAGGTCGGCTCGCGAATGTCGCCCGCAGCCGTCGAAAGCCAGGCCGAGACGGCCCCGTCGATGCTCACCGTGCCGAGCACGCCCTTGCGGTTGCGCTCGCTTGCAAAGACGATCATGCGGCCGTTGGGCGCAAAGCTCGGACTTTCGTCGAAGTCGTTGCCCGTGAGAATCGTCTCCTGCCCCGTGGCGAGCTCCATGATAGCAACCCTGAAGCGCCCGTCGATGCGGGTGATGTAGCTCATGTGGGTTCCCGCGGGGTTGATGGCCGGACTCACGGCGTAGTCCGTGCCGAAGGTGACGCGCTCGGCCTGCGTGCCGCCCTCGAGCGCCTGGCGGTAGATCTGCGGACTTCCGCCGCGGTCGCTCACGAAGTAAAGCCACTTGCCGTCGGGCGAGAACACGGGCTCGGTGTCGATGGCAAGCGAGCGCGAGAAGCGGTTGACGCCCGAGCCGTCGGTCTTGATCATGAAGATCTGCGTATAGCCGTCGCGCGACAGCGCCACCGCCAGATGCTCGCCGTCGGGGCTGAAGGCGGGCGCGGAGTTGTTGCCGCGGAAGTTGGCCACCACGCGCCGGCGGCCCGTGGCGACCGTGTGCACGTACACCACGGGCTTTCTCGCCTCAAAGCTCACATAGGCGAGGTGCCGTCCGTCGGGCGACCATGCCGGCGAGATGATGGGCTCGCGGCTGCGAAGGGCCGGCGCCGGGTTGGCGCCGTCGCTGTCGGCGACGATGAGCTCGAAGCTCTCGGGATTGTGCTGCACGACGTAGGCCAGCCGCGAGCAGAAGAGCCCGCCGAGGCCCGTGAGCTTGTCGTAGATGCGGTCGGCGATGCGGTGCGCGAGCATGCGCAGGTTCTGCTCGCTTGCGGCGGCCACCCACTCGTCAAGGCGCGAGCCCTGGACCGCGTCGTAAAGGTAGAAGCGCACCTCCCAGCGGCCGTCGGCGAGCCTGGAGAGCTGCCCGGTGGCAAGCACGTTGGCGCCCTTGCCGCGCCACTGGCCGAAGTCCGGATTGACGCTTTCCTCGGCAGAGGCCTCGGCGGGCGCGTCGACCATACGGAAGTCCCCGGTGCGCGAAAGGTCGTTGGCGACCACGCGCAGAATGTCCACGCGGTACTGGGCCGTGCCCGCCATGGGCTGCAGCGCAATCGGAATCTGATTGGCGCCCACGCCAGAAATCTCGATGTTGAGCTGCGCCAGGGCGTCAGCCGCCCCAAGGCTGCCCAGGGTTGCAATGGCGCCCGCGGCTCCAAGGAGACGGCGACGCTGCAGTGATACGCTCATAAACTCGTCCGGTAAGTACTCGGTTGGATTGAAAACCCTGCGCCGCGAAACTGCCGGCGGCCGCGAGCCCCCTCCCCCGGAGAAGAGGAGCTCCCGCGCCGCCGGCGACGGCGAGGCGCTGCTGTGCGCTTAGTGGCGGAAGTGGCGCTCGCCCGTGAAGACCATCACGATGCCGCGCTCGTCGGCGGCCTGGATCACCTCCTCGTCGCGGATCGAGCCGCCGGGCTGGATCACGCAGGTCGCGCCCTGGTCGATGATGACGTCAAGACCGTCGCGGAACGGGAAGAACGCGTCGGAGGCCGCGGCGCTGCCCACAAGCGACAGTCCCGACTCCTGGGCCTTCATGGCGGCGATGCGCGCGCTGTCGACGCGGCTCATCTGGCCGGCGCCCACGCCGAGCGTCATGCCGTTATGCGCATAGACGATGGTGTTGGACTTCACGAAGCGCGCCACGTTCCAGGCAAACATCATGTCGGCGATCTGCGCCGACGTGGGCTGCTTCTTGGTCACCACGCGCAGCGCCGACTCCGGGCAGAGCTGGTTGTCCGGGGTCTGCACGAGCAGGCCGCCGCCCACGCGCTTGAACTCGAAGTCGTTGTGCGCGTCGCCCATGGCCACCGTCAGCAGGCGCAGGTTCTTCTTGGCCGAGAACACGGCGCGCGCCCCGTCGGTGAACTCGGGCGCAATCACCACCTCGGCAAACTGCTTGGAGACCTCGCGGGCCACCGCCTCGTCAACCGGACGGTTGAAGGCGATGATGCCGCCGAAGGCGCTCTTGGAGTCCGTCTTGAAGGCCTTCTGGTAGGCCTCGAGCGCATTGACGCCGATGGCCGCGCCGCACGGGTTGGCGTGCTTAATGATCACGCAGGCGGGCGTGGCGAAGCTCTTGGCGGCCTCCCAGGCGGCGTCGCTGTCGGAGATGTTGTTGTAGGAGAGCTCCTTGCCCTGCAGCTGGGTGTAGCCCGCAAGAAGCCCCGGCGCAATGAAGTGCTCGCGGTAGAAGGCCGCCTTCTGGTGCGGGTTCTCGCCGTAGCGCATGTCCTGCACCTTGACCCACTGGCGCGTGAAGACGTCCGGGAAGAACTTCGTCTTCTTCTTTTCGTCGTCAAGGCTCGTGAGGTAGTTCGAGATGGCCGCGTCGTAGCGCGCCGTGTGGCAGAAGACCTTCTTGGCAAGCGCAAGGCGCGTCTCGGCGCAAACCTCGCCGCGTGTGCGGATTTCATCAAGGACGCGGCTGTAGTCGACCGGGTCGACGATCACGGTGACCGACTCGTGGTTCTTGGCCGCGGCGCGGATCATGGTCGGTCCGCCGATGTCGATGTTTTCAACAGCAAGCTCAAACGTGCAGTCCGGGCGCGCAATCGTCTGCTCAAACGGATAGAGGTTCACGCAGACAATGTCGATCGGGTCGATGTTGTGCTCGGCGATGGCCTTCATGTGCTCGGGCACCGAGCGGCGCGCCAGAATGCCGGCGTGGATGTGCGGGTCGAGCGTCTTGACGCGGCCGTCGAGCATCTCGGGAAAGCCCGTGTAGTCGGCCACCTCCTGGCAGGGAACCCCCTCCTTGGCGAGCAGCTTCGCGGTGCCTCCCGTCGAGAGAATGTGATAGCCGAGCTCGACGAGGCCGCGGGCGAACTCCACCACCCCGGACTTGTCGGAGACGCTGATCAGAGCTTGTTTCTTCATTGCTTAATTTCCTCTTCAAAATTCCCCGTTCAGAAGCCCGTGCAGACGAAGCTTCTTGCGCAGGGTGTTTCGGTTAATTCCCAAAAGCTGTGCCGCGGCCTTCTGATTGCGGCCGCACTTGTCCATTGCCCAGGTCAGGAGGGGACGCTCGCAGGCGGTGACGATCATTTCATAGACCGGCAGCCCCCGCACTCCCTCAAGGTCGCGCATGTAGCTCTCAACGCGCCTGACGACAAGCGCGCTGAAGGCATCGTTGATATTGACGCCCGGCTGGAGAATTTCCTCGACGGCGCGAAACCGCGCCGGAGCATTCTCCCGGCTGTCCTTATTGTCCACAGTCTGCGTCAATTTGTCCTGCCCAATGCACAAAAAAAATTGTTCCAAATCTTCTCCAGCGGCCGCCTGCGTCTCGTCGCGCACAAGCCGCGCCAGAATCTGCGCGGCGCGCTCAAGCCGCTGCTCGCCGCAGCCGTCCCGAGCGGCCTGCGCGAGCACGGGCTGCAGGTACGCGCGCAGGTGCGCCCGAAAGCTTGCCGCGGCATGCCGCTCCTCGCGCCCCTGGGCCATCCAGTAGGCCATGTGCTGCGCCAGATGCCGGCGCACCACCGCAAGGCGCTCACGGGCGTCGGGCTCTCCCGGATCATCCCGTCCGGCAAGCACCGCCCGGGCACGCGCAATGAGCCACGGGTTGCCGCGCGCGGCGCGCCCGATCATGATGCCCGCGGCCCCCGTCTCCCGGATCATGGCCAGCGCCGCCGCAGGCGAGTCGATGTCGCCGTTGGCAATCACCGGAATCGACACTGCGCGCACCACCGCGGCAATGTCGGCGCGGTTGACGCCCCCCGTGAAGCGCTGCGCGCGCGTGCGGCCGTGAACCGTGACGGCCGCCGCCCCGGCCTGCTCGGCAAGCAGGGCGAGGCCCACCGCGTTTTTCGAGGTCTCGTCCCACCCCGTGCGCATCTTGACGGTCATGGGCACGCCCGTGCCCTCGAGCGCGTGCGCCACGGCGCGCATGATCTCCCCGGCAAGGGCCGGCTCGCGCATCAGGGCCGAGCCGCAGGCCTTTCCGCAGACCACGCGTGCCGGACAGCCGAAGTTGATGTCCACGATTTTCGCGCCGAGCGCCACGGCGGCGGTCGCGGCGCGCGCCATCTGCGCCGGGTCGGCGCCGAGCAGCTGCACGGCGGCAAGCGGATCATCCGCGTCGCCCGTCATGCGCCGCCGCGTCATCTCGCTTGCGGCCAGATGCGCGCTGCTTGAGGCCATCTCGCCCACCGTGAGTCCGGCGCCGAAGGCGCGGCACAGGCTGCGAAAGGGCGCGTCGGTGACGCCCGCCATGGGCGCAAGAACGACGCCCCCGGCCACCAGGTGCGGCCCGATGGCAAAGGCGCGTCCGGCGTCAGTGCCGGTAGTGAGGGTGTTCATCAAGCTTTTCTTGCCGCACGGCGGACCGTCCGGCCTGCCGTCAGTTCACGTCGCAGGGAGTCCGAGCTCAAGACGCATTCCCGCAGGCCTCTATTTTAGGCCTGCTGCGCCGGGCTCTTTGAAAAAAAAAACTGTGCGCGCGCTCAGGCCGCGTGCACGAGCTCGGTTGAGAAGACCGTGCCCACGCCCTCCTCCTGCCAGAGCTCCTCAAGCCTGCGAAGCGACTCAGGATCGGCGTTGATGGGACGGCTCGCGTCGAGCACGACCTGCGTTCGGAATCCCTCCCGCGCGGCGTCCACAGCCGTGGCCGAGACGCAGAAGTCCAGCGCAAGACCGCAGACGAAGACCTCGGTCACGCCCCGGTCCGAGAGCCAGCCGGCCAGTCCCGTGCGGGTGCGGCGGTCCGCCTCAAGAAACCCCGAATAGCTGTCGCAGCTGACGTGCATGCCCTTGCGCAGGATCAGCGCGGCGGCGTCTGCGGCAAGCATGCGGGCAAACTGCGCGCCCGGGGTTCCGGCCACGCAGTGCACGGGCCAGAGGACCTGCTCGCCGTAATCGAGCCGCACCGTTTCAAAGGGCCGGCGTCCGGGGTGGCTTGCGGCAAAGCTTGCGTGCTCGGCCGGATGCCAGTCGGCGGTCAGCACCACCGTCTCAAAGCCCGCGATGAGCCGGTTGACCGTGTCGATGATTTCGTCGCCCCCGGGCACGGCCAGCGCGCCGCCGGGCAGAAAGTCGTTTTGAACGTCCACGACGATGAGCGCCCGGGCCCCGCCCGCGGCCGCCTTCTCGTCGTCGGTGAGGGGCGCCGCCGTCTGCGCACGCCCTGCAGAAGTTCTGGTCATGGTCATGAGCGTCATTCCCTTGCGAAAAAAACAGATGCGCCCAGAGCCGCCTGCAGCTCGCGCTGCAGGCGCTCGACAACCGCACCCGCGGGGCCGCTGGCGGCCATCGCGGCGCCCTGCCCCGCGGCAAGCTCCATCAGGTCCCCGCGGCCGGCGCGGCCGGCCGCCTCAAGAATCGGGCGCATGACGGCGCACTGCTCAGGATAGTCCCCCGGGGCGATCTGCGCCTGTTCAAGCGCCTCGACAAGGCCGTTGACGATCACGCGCGCAAGCCGCCCCTCAAAGGTGCGCACCAGCCTCGTGGAGGCGTCCGTCGCGTAGGCAAGCTGCGCCTTGTGCGCGGCGGGCGCCGCACTTTCCTCGGTGCGCAGAAAGGCGGTGCCGGCCATCACGCCCGAGGCGCCCGCCACAAGCGAGGCCGCCCACTGCGCTCCCGTGGCGATGCCGCCGGCGGCGATCACCGGAAGTCCCGTGGCGCGCGCCGCCGGGCCGATGAGACTCAAAAGTCCGGTCTGCGACAGCGTGTCAGGCTGCTCAAAATTAAGGCGCGGGCCGCCTGCCTCCACGCCCTGGACGATGACGGCGGCCGCACCCGCGGCGCGCTGCACCTTGGCCTCGCGCAGCGTGGTGGCGGCTCCAAGCACCGCCACGCCGCGGGCCTCAAGCTTTTCCGCATAGATCTCGCGAAGGCCCCCGAAGCTCACCACGAGCACGGGCACCTCGCTCTCGAGCACCACCTCAAGCTGCTCGGCAAAGGTCTTCTCATCGGGAACCGCGCCCCAGGCATACGACGCCTCAAGCCCAAGCTCCAGCGCCAGGTCCTCCAGCGCCCGTGCGTTTTTCCGCGCCCGCGCAAGGCTCTCCCCGGAGCCCCGGCAGGGCACGCGCAGCCCCACGGCAAAGGGGGCGGACGTGCGCTCGCGCACGCGGCCGATCCCGGCCGCAAGCTCATCGGGCGTACAAAAGGCCCCCGCAAGCACGCCGAGCCCGCCCGCGGCGCTCACCGCCGCTGCAAGCTCCGGGCCCGCGGCACCCGTCATCGGCGCATTCAAAAGGGGCGTTCTGACGCCGAGTCTGGCGCAAAGCCCCCGGCAGCGCTCCGGGAGCGTCTGTTCTGGCGTGGTCATCAATGTCTGCTCCGGCCTTTGAAAAAACAAGCCGCCGTCCTGGCGGCCGTCGTGCGCGAAATATACGCGAGTGCGCCCAAAAAAAGGCAGGGCAGGCCCGGGGCAGGCCTGGCGGCGCAAGGCCCCGCCCCCGGGCGGGCTGTCGACGATGGGAGTCGATCCCGCAGACGCGCCCCGGCTCAGGGACCGGGGCCGCCCTTCTGGCTAGAGCGACCTGTCAAAGAAGGCGGCGATCTTTTCGAGCGCCTGCCCGACGTACTTCGGGTCGTCATAAAGGTCGACGTGCCGGGCGCCCTCGATCACGCAAAGCTCCTTGGGCTGCGCTGCACGCTCGTAGGCGTCCTCGGTGAAGTGGCGCGTATCCGCGAGGCTGCCCACGATGAAGAGCAGCGGGCGCGGCGACACGGTTTCAATGAATGCAAAGGCATCGTACGTGGCAAGCCGGTCGAGACTTTGCACGAGCATGAGGTTTTTCGACGTCGGAAAGCTGCAGCGATCGGTCTTGTAGTAGTCGCTTGCGTCCTTCATGATCTGCGGCGTCTCGTCGGTGAAGTCCGCGGGGGACTCCGGGACGAAGTGGGTGTAGACCGGGCCCTCGCCGTTGGCCTCGCGCGTGCGGGCGTCGGCGGCGGCCGCAAGCGCCTGGCCGAGCATCGCGCAGCGGCCCTTGTACGGGAACCCGTCGCGAATCCAGGTGCCGGTGTTCCAGGTGCACACGCCCGCGGCGGCCTTGATGCGCGCGTCGTTGATCGCAGCGCTCATCGTGTAGCCCGCGCCGGCGCACACGCCCATGGCGCCGATGCGCGAGCGATCCACATACTCGAGCGTCGTGAGATAGTCCACCGCCGCGCGAATGTCCTCAACGCGCGAATACGGATCCTCGAGGTAGCGCGGCTCGCCCTCGCTCTCGCCCTGGTGCGAGGCGTCAAAGGCGAGCGCCACGTAGCCCTTCTGCGCAAGATTCCAACCGTAGAGCGACGGCACCTGCTCCTTGACGCCGCCGCCCGGATGCGCGACGACCACGGCCGGATACCGGCGCCCGGGCTCCATGTTGGGAGGAAGGAAGATAAGGCCGGCCATCCTGAGTCCGGTTTTCATGAAGGCAACGCGTTTGCCCTCTTCGTAGTGCGTCGGTGTGCGCATGGCTGAAGTCTCCCGTTTTCAAACCTGTTCGGCAGGCGCAGCCTGCCTGCGCCTGGTTTTCACAAGCCCGCAGACCGGCGCCGCCTTCCCGGCAAGGGTGCAGGCCATGGCGTCAGGCCGGGCGTTTCCAGACCATTTTTGACGCCGGGACGCGACGCGTCCAATTGTTTTTTCTGATGGAAATTGATGACGCAGGGGCATGAAAAAAAGGCCCCGGGCGTCCCCTTCGGGAACGCGGCGCAGGGCCTTTCTCGAGCGTTTTTCTCGCCTCTGGATCAATAGCGCGCCAGCGCAAGAGCCGCGGGATTGGATCTCAGTCTTTCGTACTCCGCGGGAGTGCCGACGTTTTCCCAGAACCCGGTGAAGACCTCGGCCGACATCCGGCCGCTGCGGGCGAACTGCCACAGCCAGGGAAAGAGCCGGGCGGATCTGTCCGGAAGCCCACGGAAGATGCGCGGGGCGCAGATCATGATGCACCCGTACGTGTGCGGTCCGGGCCCCGGCGTGACGGAGCCGTCGGGATGCACGGTCATGTCGCCTGCGGGATGAAAGTCGGGGTTGGGAACCGCCACGAGGTGCACGTCGACCTCCCCGGCGCGGATCGCCCGGGCCCGGGGCCTGAGGCGCAGAAGGTCAAAGTCGTGCACCACGTCGCCGGCGAGCACGATGAAGGGCTCGTCGGCAAGCGCCGGGTCATCCTCCGGCGCCAGAAGCGGCAGCGCGTGCACGATGCCGCCCAGGGTCTCGAGCGCCTCCTCAACGCAGCTTCCCTCGCGGCTGATGCGCAGGCGAAAGCCGCGGGGCGCCAGCTGCCCGGGCAGCGTCTCAAAGGCGTCGGCCAGATGCCCCGTGTTGACGACCACGTCGCGGATGCCCGCGCGCGCAAGCGCCGCGAGCTGCCAGTCGATGAGCCGCACGCCGCCGGCAACCGGCAGCAGGGGCTTGGGCGTGGTGTCCGTGAGGGGCCGCAGCCGGCTGCCGCGGCCCGCGGCAAGAATGAATGCGCGCATGTTCAATGCTCCCGGCGGCGGGGCGCGCCGCCTCAGAAGGTGAAGGCCTCGCGGCTTTTGTGCTCCTCGAAGATGTCGAGAAGCCAGTTCACGGGCTTGAGGTCGGCGTAGCGGTTGGCGGTTTCGCGCACGTAGTGGATGAACCGCGGCGTGTCGGCAAGATACTTCGGCTTGCCGTCGCGGTAGTTGATGCGCGCAAAGATTCCAAGCACCTTGAGGTGGCGCTGCATGCCCATCCACTCCACGTTGCGCCAGAACTCGCCGAAGTCCGGGGGAACCGGGATGCCCGCCCTGCGGGCCTTGTCCCAGTAGCGGATCGTGGTGTCAAGCACGAACGACTCGCCCCAGCTGATGAACGCGTCGCGCATGAGGCTTGCGATGTCGTAGGACACCGGCCCGTAGAGCGCGTCCTGAAAGTCGAGCACGCCCGGCATCGGATCGCTCACCATCAGGTTGCGCGGCATGAAGTCGCGGTGCACGAAGACGCGCGCCTCGGAGAGGTTGTTGGCGAGAATCTTTTCAAAGCAGGCACTGATGATCGAGCGCTGCTTCTCATTCATTTCATAGCCGCGGTGCACCGTGACGTACCACTCGGGAAAGAGCTCGATCTCGCGCAGCAGCACCGCGTGGTCGTACTCGGGCAGCACCCCGGGGCGCGAGGCCTTCTGCCAGAGCACGAGCGCGTCGGTGGCCGCGTCCATCAGGCCCCGGGCGTTGTCCTCGTTGAGAACGTCGAGATACGTCTGCCGCCCCAGGTCGCTCATGAGAATGAAGCCCTGCGCCTCGTCAGCGGCAAGAATCTCGGGAACGTGCACGCCTGCCGCGGCCATCAGACGGTCCACCTTCAGGAAGGGGGCGATGGGCTCGCGCTGCGGCGGCGCGTCCATGACAATCCAGCTCTGCTGTTCACCCTCGACTCGAAAGTACCGGCGAAAGCTCGCATCGGCGCTCGCGGGCGCAAGCGTTTCAATGCGCATCCCCGGCGCGGCCTTCGTCTGCCCGCCGAGCCACTGTCTGAGCGCCTCAAGGCGCGCGTCGTTGAAAACATCCTGCGAACCGGCGTCCGCGGAAGGGTTCTGCTTTTGTGTCGTCACCTGCATGATGCGTTCGCAAAAAACGAGCGGGACGCAAGTCCCGTTCCCTATAATCCCCAAAAATCAATCCTGCACAATATACAAACAAATGTCACGACATGCTTCGCGCCCGGCCCCGCTGCGGCTTGCGCTGGCGGTGGCGGCGGCCTGCACCGCGATGCTGCCCGCCGCGCACGCCCAGCCAGACGGCCCGGACGGGCGCGCCTCCGACTCCGTTCAGACCGAACCCAGGCGGCAGGCCGCCGACGGCGCTGCAGGCGTTGATCTGGGATCCTGGACCAACCTTCTCACCGCTCCCGTCAGGGAGGATGAGGCGCCTTCGATTGCCTCGGCCTACTTCATAGAGGGCTCGCCGGAGACCGAGCTCACGCTCACGGGCGATGCGGAGGTTCGCCGCGCCGGAACCGTCATCAAGGGCGAGCAGATCGTCTACACCCAGGCCACGGGAAACGTCACCACACGCGGCAACGCCAGCGTGGCGCGCAACGGCGCGCTCTTCACCGGGCCGGAGTTCACCTACAACCTTGACGACGAGACGGGCGCGGCCAGCAACGTCGAGTACGACTACGGCCCCCGCGGGCTGCAGGGCTCGGCGGGCTGCGCACGGTTCCAGTCGGCTGACGTCACGGAGTTTGAGGACGTCATCGTCACCAGCTGCAAGAAGGACAACCGCAGCTGGTGGATTGAGATGGACGAGCTCACGCTCGACGAATACGAGCAGTCCGGCGAGGGCACGGGTGCGGTCCTCAAGCTCGGCGGCGTTCCCGTCTTCGGCTCGCCCTGGTTCACCTTCCCCATGAGCAGCCAGCGCAAGTCGGGCCTTCTGACCCCCACGATCGGCTACAACTCCGAGCGCGGCTTCGACCTCTCGGTGCCCTACTACTTCAACCTCGCGCCCAACTACGACTACACGCTCACCCCGCGCTTTCTGAGCAAGCGCGGCTTCGTGCTCGGCAATGAGTTCCGGTTCAAGCAGGAGTCGGTCGAGGGCGAGATCTACGCCAACTACATGCCTCACGACCGCATCGAGGGAACGGACCGCTACAGCGTGCAGGCCCGCATCTCCGGTCACTGGAACGGCTTTGGCTACGGCTTGAACTACAACCAGGTCTCCGACGACGACTTCCTCGACGACTTTGCCTCGAGCATCCGCGACAACACCGAGGACATCCTGCCGCAGGACTACTGGCTCACGTACGGCACGACCTACTGGTCGGCCGCCCTGCGCGTGACCAAGAACCAGACGATCAACGACAACGACAAGCCCTACGAGCGCGAGCCGCAGTTCACGTGGGCCGCGTATCTGGCCGACTTCCACGGCTTTGAGCTCAACACCAAGATCGACGCCACGCGCTTCGTGCACCCGTGGGAGAACCGCGTCAACGGCAACCGCTTCGTCTTCATGCAGGACGTGAGCTACCCGTTCATGGGCGCGGGCTGGTTCCTCACCCCGAAGGTTCAGCTCGTGGGCACGCACTACGACCTCGACTACGACCAGCGCCGCCAGGGCGACGACAGCCCGTCGCTCACGCTGCCCATCTACTCGCTCGACTCGGGCCTCATCTTTGAGCGCAACACGAGCTTCGGGGGACGCGACATCCTGCAGACCCTCGAGCCGCGGCTCTTTTACTCCTACACGCCGTACCGCGACCAGTCCGACATTCCGATCTTCGACTCGACGCTGGCCGACTTCAACTTCGCGCAGATCTACTCGGAGAACACCTGGTCGGGCTACGACCGCTTTGCCGAAAGCAACCAGCTGAGCGGCACCATCACCACGCGCCTCATTGACGACGCGACCGGCCTTGAGTGGATCCGCGCCTCGATCGGCCAGCGCTTCTACTTCAACGACAAGACTGTCGGCTGGAGCGGCGATCGAATCGAGCAGCCGAGCAAGAGCGACTTTCTCGCGAGCATCGGCGCGCGCCTGACGCGCACCATCCAGACCTCGGCCTCGATGCAGTGGTCCTGGGAGCGCAGCAGCATGCAGAAGGCGAGCGCGAGCATCCGCTGGCAGCCGCGTCCGATGAGCGTGGTGGGCCTCACCTACCGCTACAACTGGTCGGACGTCAAGAACAACCGCGGCTACATTGACGACTACATCGACCAGATCGACCTGTCGGTACAGTGGCCCCTGTCCGACCGCCTCTATGCGCTTGCCCGGCAGAACTACTCGTTTTACGACGACAAGTTCATCGAAAGCCTGATCGGCTTTGAGTACCAGTCCGACTGCTGGACGCTGCGCGCCGTTGCACAGCGTTACACACGCGATGAAGAGGAAGATCAGACAACATTCTTCCTGCAATTAGAATTGACCGGCCTTGGCGCGGTGGGCTCCAGTCCGCTCTCCGAGCTGCAGCGCAGCATCCAGGGCTATCAGCAAATCACTCCCATGCCCACCAAGGCAGGAACCTATGACTACTACTATTGATCGCACCGGCCGCCGTCCGGCGACCGTCGTCTGCCTCGCCGCGGCCTGCGCGATGCTCGCCTGCGGCCAGGCTCTCGCGGCCGACGCGCCCAACACCGTCCGCGAGCAGGTGCAGATGCCTGCCGGCGCCCCCGCACAGCCCGCGGCCCAGCCCGCCGGCTCCGCCGCGCAGGGCGCGGCGGCTGACGTGCAGAACACCGCCCCTGGCGAGATGCGCTTCATCGACCGCATCGTCGCCGTCGTCAACAACGACGTCATCACCGAGTACGAGCTGCAAAACCGCGTGCGCCAGGTGGCGATCAACCTGCGCCAGCAGAACATTGAGCTGCCTCCGATGCCCGAGCTGCGCCGCCAGGTGCTCGAGCGGCTCATCATGGAAAAGTGCCTTGACCAGCGCTCGCGCGAGCTCGGCATTCGCGTCGACGAGCGCATGGTGACGGCCTCGATCGAGCAGATTGCCCGCAACAACAAGCTCACCGTCGATGAGCTGCGCGCCCGTCTTGCGGCCGACGACGTGAGCTTTGCCGCCTTCCGCAGCCAGGTGCGCGACGAAATCGCCGCCCAGCGCCTGCGCGAGCGCGAGGTCGACAGCAAGCTCACCATCCCCGAGTCCGAGGTCGACGCCTATCTCGCCGAGCAGGCGGGCTTTACGAGCGGCGACACGCAGGAGTACCGCGTCCAGCACATCCTGCTGCCGATCCCGACGGGCGCCTCGGACCGCGAGGCCGAGGATGTCGGCGATGAGGCCGAGCGGCTCGCCGATGCCGCCCGCGACGGCGAGGACTTCGCCAAGCTTGCCGCGGCAAACTCCAAGGCTCCCGACGCCCTCTCGGGCGGCGATCTGGGCTGGATGGACGCCGGAAAGCTTCCCTCGATCTTCTGGAAGGCGATCGAGCAGCACCGCTCCGAGCGGGGCTTTGTGACGGTTGCGCGCTCAAGCGGCGCCTGGCACGTCATCAAGCTTGTCGACATTCGCGACGGCGTCAAGGCCAAGCTGGCCGGAGCCCCGGTCGAGCAGACGCACGTGCGCCACATCCTGATGTTCGTCTCCGACCTCACCCCCGAGGCCGAGGTGGTCTCGCGCCTCAACGACATCAAGCGGCGCATTGAAAGCGGCGAGACGGACTTCGCCACAATGGCCCGCCTCACCTCGGTGGACAACTCCGCCACCCGCGGCGGCGACATCGGCTGGGTCAGCCCGGGCGAGGCCTCGCCAGAGTTCGAGGCCGCGATGAACAGCCTGCAGCCCGGCCAGATTTCCGAGCCGGTGCGCTCGCAGTTCGGCTACCACCTCATTGAGGTGCTCGAGCGCCGCACGGCGCAGGCAAGCGCCGAGCGCTCGCGGCTTGCCGCGCGCATGGCGCTGCGTGAAAAGAAGCTTGCCGAGGCCGTCTACAACTGGCAGCGCGAGCTGCGCGACAGGGCCTTCGTGGAAATCCGCCGCGACGCGCTCTAGCCTGGGTTTTCTCGCGCACACCAGGGCGCTCTGGCGTCGCGCCGCGGGCGGCAATGCCCGGCGCCGCCCGGGCGCCCTTCGGCTTTTCATGGGCCCGGTGAGGCCGCCTCTTTTTTCGCACCGGGAGCATTTTGTTTTTTCTACTTTAAGGACAGCCGCATGCAGCAAGGGCTTGAAGGACACAAGGCGCGCAAGCGCTTCGGGCAGAACTTTCTGCACGACGCGCACTGGATCGGACGCATCGCCCGCGCCGTGGACGCCCGTCCGGGCGAGCGCATCATAGAAATCGGCCCGGGCCAGGCCGCGCTCACCCGCGAGCTTGTGAGCGCCGCGGGGCACGCAGGCGCCGTCGAGATCGACCGCGATCTGGCGGCCTGGCTGCGCACGCAGTTTTCCGAGTCCGAACTCACGCTCATCGAGGCCGACGCGCTCACGCTCGACTGGAGCGCGCTTGCCGCCGCCGATCCCGGGCGCCCCCTGCGCATCGTGGGAAACCTTCCCTACAACATCTCCTCGCCGCTGCTGTTTGCCCTGCTGCCCGCGGCCGACCATGTCGCCGACCAGCACTTCATGCTGCAGCGCGAGGTGGTCGACCGGATGGTCGCCGCCCCCGGCAGCAAGACCTACGGCCGCCTGTCGGTGATGCTGCAGTGGCGCTACCGCATGGTGAAGCTCTTTGACGTTCCGCCGGGAGCCTTCAACCCGCCCCCGAAGGTGGTGAGCTCCGTGGTGCGCATGACGCCCAGAAAGCCCTCCGAAGTTCTCGAGGTCGACCTGCCGCTTTTTTCAAGCATCGTCGCGCACGCCTTCGGACAGCGCCGCAAGACGCTGAGAAACGCCCTCTCGCGGCTTCTTGACGCCGCGGCGATCGAGGCCTGCGGCGTCGATCCGCAAGCGCGCGCCGAAACGCTCGCGCTTGAATCGTTCGTCGCCCTGGCGCGCAAGGCCAGCTCGCTCGGCGTCAAGCCCCTTGAGGCAAACGCCGCCGACTAGAGAGCGGGGATCAGTCCGGGGCCTGCCGCCGCGCCCGGGCGGCCGCCGCCCGGCGCTCGGTCGTTGAAATGCCGCCGATGCCCCAGTTGTCCATCGGGACCTCCTCGATGATGACGTGGGTCGTCTCAGGATTTTTTCCAAGCACGTCGACCACCAGCTGCGTGGCGCCCGCAATCAGACGGGCCTTCTGTTCAGGGCTCGGGGCCTCGCGGCCGCCCGTGACGCGAATCGTAATAAAAGGCATCTCCAGCTCTCCTCCGGCAGGATCGGTCAGGGAAAGATCGCCGCGCCCGCCGGACCTGCGCCGAAAGACCGGCTGCGCGGGCGGGCGCATCAGCAGCGCTCATGATCCCACGAGGCGCAAAACTACCCCCAGGCATCCCCCGAAGCCAGCGGCCAGGGCCTGCCTGCGGCGAGCCGGCGGGAGGGCGTCGGGAAACTCCTTGGATTGCGTTTTTTGCGCAGCGCGCCCTTCGTTGCGGTATTGCCCGTACGCGCAAGGCGCGCCTGCGGCACAATGGACATCCGCTTTTTTCATCGGAATTTTTTTCAAGAACCGCACAACCATGTCCCATGTCAATCCCCCGTATCGCTGCGACGTCGTCGGCAGCTTTCTGCGCCCGGCCTCGATCATCGAGGCCCGCGCCCGCTTTTCAAAGGGCGAAATCACCCGCGACGAGCTGACGGCGATTGAAGACGTCGAGATCGGGCGCCTGGTGCAAAAGGAGCGCGAAAACGGCCTGACCGCCGTCACCGACGGTGAATTTCGCCGCGCCTACTGGCACCTCGACTTCATGTCCGCGCTCGAGGGCATCGAGCACGTCAAGGCGCAGGCCTGGTCGGTTGCCTTCGAGGGCCGCCAGCCCAAGGCCGAGACGATCGTCATTGCCGGACGCATCGGCTTTGCGCAGAACCACCCGTTTCTTGAGCACTTCGAGCGGCTCAGGAACATCGCCGGCCCCGGCGTGCCGCTCAAGTTCACAATCCCCTCGCCCTCGATGCTGCACCTGATGTGCTGCGTGCGCGAGGAGCACTACGCGCCCATCGCCGCATACAGGGACAACGAGGCCGCGCTTTTTGACGATCTCGCGCAGACCTGGACGCAGGCGATGCTCGCGCTTTATGCGCGCGGCTGCCGCTACCTGCAGCTTGACGACACGAGCTGGGGCGAGTTCTGCTCGCAGCAAAAGCGCGCCGCCTACGCCGCGCGAGGCATCGACGTCGACGCCGTCGGCCGCGCCTATGTGGCCTGCATCAACAGGATTCTTGCAGCAAAGCCCGCCGACATGACCGTGACGATGCACATCTGCCGCGGCAACTTCCGCTCGACGTGGTTCAGTTCCGGAGGCTACGAACCCGTTGCCGGGATTCTCTTCTCGCACTGCAATGTCGACGGATTCTTCCTTGAGTACGACTCCGAACGCGCGGGCGGCTTTGAGCCGCTTCGCTTCATCAAGGACCAGACCGTGGTTCTCGGGCTTGTCACCTCGAAGTTTCCCGAGCTTGAGGATGCCGAGGCCGTCAAGGCGCGCATCCGCGAGGCCTCCAGGTATGTTCCGCTCGAGCGACTGTGCCTGTCGCCGCAGTGCGGCTTCTCGTCAACCGAGGAGGGAAACATCATGACCGAGGAGCAGCAGTGGGCCAAGGTGCGCCTCGTCAAGCGCATTGCCCGCGACGTCTGGGCCGACGCCTGACGCAGCAAAAAAAACAGAAAAAGCCGCGGACCCTCGCACCGTCAGGGACCCGCGGCCTTTCTTTTTTTGGGCAATTCCCGGCATGCGCCGGAAAACAAAAAACCGCGGAACCTCTTCAGGCTTCGCGGTCATTTGCGCCATGCTGCATGAGCAGCATGTGGTGGCTAGGGACGGAATCGAACCGCCGACACGCGGATTTTCAGTCCGCTGCTCTACCAACTGAGCTACCTAGCCACGAGAGATCGCAACTATACCGATGATTTTTTCTCTTGGCAAGTCCCGTCGCCTGAGCACCCTTAGGTGAAAACCCTTTGCCCTGGCGCGTCCGGTTCTCGAAACTGCAATCATCGGTGCGACGGCCGCCGCTCGGCCGCTCTGTCAATCCGACGCGGGGATGAAACCATGGAATTTGCCGTCATCTCGCTGTTCTGCCTTCTGCTGGGCGTCTGCATTGCCGCCGGGCGCTCGGTGCTGCTGGCGATGTGCGCGGGTTTTTTCCTTTTCTTTGTCTATGGGCTTCTGCGGCGCTGCACCGCACGCGAGCTCATGCAAAGCGCCCTGGAGGGCGTGCGGCTCGTCTGGCCGGTCATCGTCAGCCTGCTTTTGATCGGCATCATCTCCGCGGCCTGGCGCGCCTCGGGAACGATTGCCTTCATCGTCGTCTGGGCAACGGGCTTCATCAGTCCGGCCTCGCTTGTGCTTCTTGCCTTCTGGTGCAACGCGCTCATGTCGTTTCTCACCGGCACCGCCTTCGGCACGGTGAGCATCATGGGCGTGATCTTCATGAGCATCGGGCTTGCCGTCAACGTCGACCCGGCGCTTCTTGCCGGAGCGATCATCTCCGGGATCTACTTCGGCGACCGCTGCTCGCCAATGTCCTCAACGGCCGTGTTCGTGGCCACGATCACGCAGACCTCGCTCGCCGTCAACCTGCGGCGCATGCTCGCCTCGGCCGCGGTTCCCTTTGTCGCGGCCAGCGCCGTCTATCTTGCCGCCGGCGTCATGGCGCCTGCGCCCGCCGTGGACGCCTCGGGCGTGCGCACGATGCTCTCGACGGAATTCAACCTCTCGGTCTGGACGCTGCTGCCCGTGGCCGCGCTCGGGCTGCTGTTCGTGCAGAGAATCCCGCTTCGGGTCGTGATGCTCGCCTCGATTGCCGCGGCCGCCGCCGTGGCCGTCGTCGTGCAGCAGCGCCCGGCCCTCGACATGGCGCGGGTGCTTGTCTGGGGCTACGCGTCGCGCGAGGCGATGCTCGCGCCCATGATCAACGGCGGCGGCGCAGTCTCCATGCTCACCGTCTGCGGCATCGCCGCGGTCTCCGCATCATTTTCGGGGCTTTTTCGGGTCACGGGACTGCTTGCGCCGTTTGCCCGGCGCATCCCCGGGCTTGCCCGGGCCGCCACGCCCGTGGGCTGCCTTGTGATCACCGCCGCAGGCTCGGCCGTGGTCTCGTGCAACCAGCTGCTGAGCGTGATGTTTACGCGCGATCTGTGCGCGCCGCTCTTTGACCGGCAGCGGCTGGCGATCGGGCTGGAGAACTCCTGCATTCTCATCGCGGGTCTTGTGCCGTGGTCGATTGCGAGCACGGTGCCGGTGCAGACGCTCGGCGCCCCAACAGCCTGTCTTCTCTTTGCGTTCTACCTTTATTTTGTTCCGCTGTGGTCCATTCTGGCCCAGGCGCTTCCCGAAGGACGCATCCGGGATTCGCTCGGCGTCTGAATGCCGTTTGTCGGACTTAAGATTTCAACAAACTTCTCTTTCTTATAATTCGGCCTTTGGCACGTTTTTTGCCCCGCGAAGGATCGGCGCCTGACGCGCCCGCCTCCACCCTTGTCAGACTCCCGGCTTTCTTGCCCGAATCCACTCCCGTCATGCAGCTTCTTTGTCTAGGCCTCAACCACACGACCGCACCGCTGTCCGTGCGCGAGCGCGTCGCCTTCGGCCCTGAGGAAATTGAAGGAGCCATTGCGACCATTCGCGAACGGCTCGCCGTGGCCGTCTCGGGCGGCGTCACCGAGGCCATGATCCTGTCGACGTGCAACCGCACGGAGATCTACTGCGCAGCAAGTGACCCCGAGGCCGCCTTCGGAGAGCTGTGCCGGCTCATCGAGGAAATGAAGTCGGTGAGCGCCGCACAGTTTGAGCCCCACACCTACCGCTACGTGCAAAGCGAGGCCGCGCGCCACATCTACCGCGTCGTCTCGGGCATCGACTCGATGGTTCTCGGCGAGACGCAGATCGTGGGCCAGTTCAAGAAGGCCGTTGAGGCCGCCCGCAGCGCGCACGGCCTCGGGCTCATGCTCAACCATCTTTTTCAGGACGCCTTCACCGTCGCCAAGGAGGTGCGCTCGACAACGGCCATCGGCTCGAGCTCGGTGAGTCTTGCCGCGGCCGCCGTGCGCCTTTCGATGCGCCTGTTCGGGCGGCTCAGCGACTCGAGCATCCTCTTTGTGGGCGCAGGCGAAATGATCGAGCTGTGCCTGGCGCACTTCTCGGCGCAGTCCCCGCGTGAGATCACGGTTGCCAACCGCTCGGTCGACCGCGGCCAGACGCTCGCGGCGCGCTTCAACGGCCGGGCGATTCGTCTGCAGGACCTGCCCGAGCAGATTGCGCGCTACGACATCATCGTGAGCTGCACGGCCTCGGCGCTGCCCATCATCGGTCTGGGCATGATCGAGCGGGCCGTCAGGGAGCGGCGCCACCGGCCGATCTGCATCATCGACCTGGCCGTGCCGCGCGACGTCGAACCCGAGGTGGCGCGCCTTGACGACGTTTACGTCTACTCCATGGACGAGCTTGGAGCCGTCGTTCAGTCCGGCCGCGAGAGCCGCCAGGCGGCGGTGATCGAGGCCGAGGGCATCATCACGCTGCGCGTGCACGCCTTCGAGTCCTGGCTTGCCATGCGCGCGGCCGTTCCGGCCATCGCCCGCATCCGCTCGCGCGCCGAGCACGTGCGCGAGGCGCTCGTGACGCAGGCCGAGCATCAGCTGGCGCGCGGCGCCGACGTGCACGAGGTGCTCGAGCATCTCACCCGCACGCTCACGCACAAGCTCATTCACGACCCGACCGTGCTGCTGCGCGATGCCGAGGGGCTGACGCAGCAGGAGCGCGAGCACATGACCTCGATCGTCGGCCGCTTCTTCGAAAGCCGCGGCTATTAGCCGCCGCGGCGGCCGACTCCCTTTCTTTTTTCAGCAGGACGGACGCGCGCAGACCGCTGGCGCCCCGGCTCCTGTCTGCGGGCCCTTAGCCGCCCGCGCAGCCATTCCCTTGAATATTCAAAATTCTTCCCCTGCCGCGGGCCGCGGGCCCGCGAGGAAGCAAACGTCATGAAAGACAGCATCCGATCCAAACTGATGGGACTGTGCCGTCGCCTTGAGGAAATCGACGTCACGCTCGCCGCCCCCGACGCGGCCGACGACATGAACCGCTTTCGCGAGCTTTCGCAGGAGCGCGCCGAGATTGAGCCCGTCACCATCAAGATGCGCGAATACACGCGCACTGAAGACAACATCAAGCAGGCCGAGGAGCTGCTCGAGGACCCCGAGATGGCCGACTTCGCCATGGAGGAGATCAAGGCGGGCAAGGCGCAGCTCGAGCAGCTCGAGCAGGACCTCGAGGTCCTGCTGCTGCCGCGCGACCCCAACGACGAGCGCAACATCTTTCTGGAAATCCGCGCCGGCACGGGCGGCGACGAATCGGCGCTCTTTGCCGGCGATCTGCTGCGCATGTACATGCGCTATGCCGAGCGCCAGGGCTGGAAGGTTGAGATCGTCAGCAAGAACGAGTCCGACCTCGGGGGCTACCGCGAGGTGATCTGCCGCATCATCGGCAGCGGCGCCTACTCGCGCCTGAAGTTTGAGTCCGGCGGCCACCGCGTGCAGCGCGTGCCCGCCACCGAGGCCGCCGGCCGCATCCACACCTCGGCCTGCACCGTGGCCGTGATGCCCGAGCTCGACGAGGTCGAGGCCGTGAAGATCAACCCGGCCGACCTGCGCATCGACGTCTACCGCGCCTCGGGTGCGGGCGGCCAGCACGTGCAGAAGACCGACTCGGCCGTGCGCATCACGCACCTGCCCTCGGGGCTTGTGGTCGAGTGCCAGGACGAGCGCAGCCAGCGCCAGAACAAGGAGCGCGCCATGGCCGTGCTCGCCTCGCGCCTCTACGCGGCCGAGGTCGAAAAGCAGCGCGCCCAGGAGGCGAGCACCCGCAAGAGCCTCATCGGCAGCGGCGACCGCAGCGAGCGCATCCGCACCTACAACTATCCGCAGGGCCGCGTCACCGACCACCGCATCAACCTCACGCTCTACAAGCTCGACGCCATCATGGACGGCGATCTCGACGAGATCATCACCGCGCTCACGAGCGAGCACCAGGCCGAGCAGCTCGCGGCCATGGGAGAGTAGCCCATGCCCGCGGCGGGCGATCTGCTTGCGGCCGCTGCGCCCCGCATCGGGCGCAGCGACGCCCGGATCGTGCTTGCGCACCTTGCGGGCCTCACGCGCGAGCAGCTCATCATGCACCCCGAGCACGAGGTCGACTCCCCGACGGCCGAAGCATTTCTTGAGGCGGTCGAAAAGGTGGCCCGCGGCTGCCCCGTCGCCTACATCACCGGACGCCGGGAGTTCTGGGGGCACAGCTTTGCCGTCACCCCCGACGTGCTCGTTCCGAGGCCCGACACCGAGACACTCGTGGAGGAGGCTCTTGCCGTGTGCCGCGCCGGCAGCGTGCGCCGCGTGCTCGACCTGGGCACGGGCAGCGGCATCATTGCCGTCACGCTCGCGCTCGAGCTTCCGCAGCTTGAGGTCTTCGCCACCGACGTAAGCGGTGCGGCTCTTGCCGTGGCGCGCGACAACGCGCGCAGACTCGGGGCGCGCGTGCGCCTTTTCGAGGGCTCGTGGTTTGAGGCGCTCTCCGGCGCCGACGCCCCGCGGCTCTTTGATCTCATCGTCTCCAATCCCCCCTACATCGATCCGGCCGACGCGCACATGAAAAACCTCGCCTTTGAGCCGCGCGGCGCGCTCACCGACGACGTCGACGGACTGCAGGACCTGCGCGCCGTCATCTCCGGGGCCCGCAGCCGCCTTGCCGAAGGCGGCGCACTACTGCTCGAGCACGGTTATGATCAGGGGGATGCCGTGCGCCGCATGCTCTCCGAAGCCGGCCTTGAGGACGTGCGCACCGTGCGCGACCTGGGCGGCAACGAGCGCGTCTCGGGCGGACGGCTGCGCTAGCGCGCCGCCCCCCCCCCTGAAAGAGCGGCGCCTTCATTCTTTTGCGGAGACAACACCCGCCCGCAGCGGGCGGCACAGCCATGCACAAGCTTTTTGTCTACCTCGTCTCGCTCGGACACTTCGCCGTGGATCTGGCGCCGGGGGCGCTGCCCGCCATTCTTCCCTTTCTGGTCCTTCACAACGGCATCAGCTACACCGAGGTTGCCGGGCTGATGTTCGCCTCCTCGTGCCTGGCCTCGGTGCTGCAGCCCGTCTTCGGCTACTGGGCCGACAAGAGCTCGCGGCACTGGTTCATCGGCGCGGGCATCGCCATGAGCAGCATCGGGCTGGGCGTCACCGGACTGCTCACCAACTACTGGGCGATCTTTGCGGCCATCACCATCATGGGCGTGGGCACGTCGCTCTTTCATCCCGAGGGCGCGCGCATCGTCAACCGGGCGGCCCGCCAGAGCCGCGCCACGGGCATGGGCATCTTCTCGGTGGGCGGCAACGTGGGCTTCGGCGTTGCGCCGCTTCTGGCCGCAGCGGCCCTCACGGCCTGGGGCAGCTCCGGAACGGTCGTCTTTGCCGTCTTCGGCGTGGTCATGGCGCTGCTGATGTTCTGGCTCGTGCCGCGGCAGTTTCACAAGCTCGACCTTGAGGAGCAGCGCGCCTGCGGCGCCGCCCCGGGCCGCACTCCGGGAGAAAACGACTGGTCGGCCTTTGCCCGCCTCACGGTGGTCATCTTCTGCCGCAGCGTGGCGCTCACGAGCCTTCTTGCCTTTCTGCCGCTTTACTGCATCGAGCGCTACGGCATCACCGAGGCCTTCTCAAGCGTCCTGATTTCCTTTCTGTGCATCTGCGGGGCCGTCATGACCATTCTGGGCGGCTGGGTCACCGACCGCGTCGGACTGGTGCGCGCCTGCCGCCTGGGGTACCTCACCATGGCGCCCTCCTTTGCGCTCATCATTCTGGCTCCCTCGGTGTGGTGGATCTTCCCGGTTCTGCTGCTGGCAAGCTTCGCCCTCAACGGCACCTACGCCGCGTTCGTCGTGCTCGGGCAGTACTACCTCGGACGCAACGTCGGCCTTGCCTCCGGCGTCACGCTGGGCCTGTCGGCAAGCCTGGGCGGCATCTTCACGCCGCTCATCGGCATGGCCGCCGACGCCTGGGGCCTGTCGGCGGTCATGGACATTCTGGTCGGCATCGGAGTGCTGTGCGCGGTCGCCGCCTTCTCGCTGCCGCAGCCCCGGGCCTCGGCGGACGCGGCCTGACCGCCAGGCCGCAGGCGCGGCAGGATTCAGGCGCCGCCTGCTGCGGTAAACTCGTTTTCGCCTGCCTGTCCGAGCGGCGCAACGCCTTGCGCCGCGCCCGGACGGCGCCGAGCTTTTGGAGAACGCACATCATGACCCTCACCCGCAACGACGTTTTGCAGATTGTCCGCAGCCGCTACACCACCAAGCACTATGACCCGAGCAAGGCCGTTTCCGAAGAGGACTTCAACGCCCTGCTCGAGGTGCTGCGCCTGTCGCCGTCCTCGGTCAACTCCCAGCCCTGGGAGTTCTTCATCGCCCGCACGCCCGAGGCGCGCGCGAGGCTCCTGCCCGCCATTCCCGACTTCAACCGCCAGCGCGTGGCCGATGCAAGCCACGTGATCGTCTTTGTCGTGCACGAAAAGCTCGACGAGCAGTACCTGCAGGAGCTGCTCGCAAAGGAGACCGCCGACGGGCGCTTCGGCAATGAGGAGGCCAGGGCGGGCCAGGACGCCGGGCGGCGCCACTTCGTGGGCCTGCACAGCCTCTCGCAGCAGGAGCTTCTGAGCTGGGAGATGCGCCAGTCCTACATCGCGCAGGGATTTCTGCTTTTTGCCGCGGCGGCCATGGGCATCGACTCCACGCCGATCGAGGGCGCGGACTTCAGCCGGATCGACCGGATCCTTGGACTGCGCGAACAGGGCCTTCGCAGCTTCTTTGCCGTGAGCCTCGGCTATCGCGCCCAGGACGACTCCAATGCCTCGCGTCCGAAGTCGCGCTGGAGCGCTGAGCGCATCTTCCATGAAATCGCCTGAGAACGCCGTCCGGGAGCGATCAACGCATCATGGAGCTCAACAACATCATTGCGGCCCTCGACGCGCTTCTTGAGCCGCAGAAGTACCGCGACTACGCCCCCAACGGCCTGCAGGTCGAGGGGCGGCATGAGGTTCGCCGCATCGTCACCGGCGTGACGGCCTGCCTCGACTTGGTTCATGCGGCGCGCGAGCGCGGCGCCGACCTGCTGCTCGTGCACCACGGCTGGTTCTGGAAGCGCGAGGATCCCCGGATCACGGGCGTGCGCCACAAGCGCATCAGCGCGCTGCTTGCCGCCGACATGGGGCTTGCGGCCTACCATCTGCCGCTTGACGATCATCCGGAGATCGGCAACAACGCCCTCTTCGGACGCCGGATGGGCTTTATTGCCGACGGACGCTTCGGCGAGGACGCCCTGGGCTGGATCGGCCAGCCCGAGGAGGAGCTTCCGGTGCGCTCGCTTGCCCAGCGCATCTGCCGGCACCTCAACCGCGAGCCCCTTCTTGTCGGTCCGGCCGACAAGCGCGTGCGGCGCGTGGCCTGGTGCACCGGAGCGGCGCAGGACATGATTGAGGAGGCGGCCGCCGCCGGCGCCGACTGCTTCATCTCGGGGGAAATCAGCGAGCGCACGACGCACCTTGCCCGCGAGCTCGGCATCGCCTACCTCGCCTGCGGACACCACGCCACCGAGCGCTTCGGCATCGAGGCCCTGGGCCGGCGGCTTGCCGACGAATACAGCCTCGAGGTGGAGTTCATCGACATCGACAACCCGGTCTGACGCCTCCAGGGACAGGACGCAAGGAAAAGCCGGCCGCAGGGGAACCCTTCTGCAGCCGGCTTTCTTCGCTCGAACAGAAGCGCATCAGCGCCCGGCGTCACCCCGGGCGTGCGCCTTGAGAAGATCGCGGATTTCGCGCAGCAGCGCCACGTCCTCGGGAACGACGGGCGCGGCGGCGGCCGCCGCCTCCTTCTTTTCCTGCTCCTCGCGCTCGAGCGCCTTCTCAAGGCGCCGGCGCGCCGTCGTCACCACCTTGATGAGCCAGAAGATCACAAACGCCAGCAGCAGGAACTGCACCACGGCCGTCAGAAAGGCGCCGTACCCGAAGACCGTGGCGCCCGCCTTGGTGAGCGCCTCATACGTCATGGGGCCGCTGTAGTTCTCGGGCATCTGCAGGACGACAAAGAGATTGGTGAAGTCGGGGCGCCCCACGAAAAAGCCCAGAAGCGGATTGATGACGTCCTTCACAAGGCTGTTGACGATGGCCGAAAACGCGGCGCCGATGATCACGGCCACGGCAAGGTCAAGAACGTTTCCGCGAGAAATAAAGGCCTGGAATTCCTTGATGAAGCTTTTCATAGAGAACCTGATTTTCTTTTTTGAAATCAACAGCTTGAAAACTCTTCCGGGAGTTTTCCAAGCGTTTCCACTAAAATGTTGAATCTTAGTGTATTTGTAAGCTGTCGGCTTTTTCGCCGTTGTTTCCGGGAGCCCTCCCGCAGGGGGTCCGGAGCCGGCCGCCGGCGGCTCTTTCACATGGGGTGAACGCAATCATGATGATCCTTTATTCCGGCACAACCGATCCGTTTTCTCATCGCTGCCGCTTCGTTCTTTTCGAGAAAGGCGGGGATTTTGAAATCGTGGACGTGGACCCCAACAACAAGCCGCCGGAAATTGATGCCCTCAACCCCTACGGCGAGGTGCCGATCCTGATTGAGCGCGACCTGACGCTGTATCAGTCCAACATCATCAATGAATACATCGACGAGCGCTTTCCGCACCCGCAGCTGATGCCCGCCGATCCGATCATGCGCGCCCGCGCCCGCCTCTTCATCTACACCTTTGAGCGCGAGCTCTTCGGCTACGTGCGCTATCTCGAGAAGCGCGACGCCGATGAGCGCCGCAAGGCCATCGCGCGCGAGCAGATCCGCGAGCAGCTCGTGCAGCTGTCGCCCATTCTTGCCAAGAACAAGTATCTCATGGGCGACGAGTTCACGATGCTCGACGTGACGCTCGCCCCGCTTCTGTGGCGCCTCGGCATCTACGGCATTGAACTGCCCAAGGCCGCCGCTCCGCTGCTGAAGTACGCCGAGACGGTCTTCTCGCGCAACTCCTTCATCGACTCCATGACGCCCTCCGAAAAGGTCATGCGCCGCTAGGGAATGAAAAGGGAGCTTCGGCCATGGAAAGCAACAGCATGATCGTCCTGCCCCTGTCGCAGAAAAGCTTCAAGCCCTTCCTGCTGCAGGCGCTGCTCGACTGGTGTGAAAACGAGGGCTACGCGCCCTACATGCTCGTGAGCGTCGACGACGCCACCGAGGTGCCGCGCGAGTATCTCAATCCCGACAACACGATCGTCCTGTGCGTCTCGCGCGAGGCGACGAGGGGCTTTGAGATCACCGACGAGGCCGTTTCCTTTGATGCGCGCTTCGGCGAGGCCGTGCGGCACATCTACATCCCGATCGGGCGCGTGGCAGCGGTCTATCCGTGCGAGAACACCGACCTCGTGAGCTACTTCCCCGTGTATGAGACGCCCGCGCAAAAGCGCCCCGAACCCGAGGACGACGACGACCTTCCGGTGTTTACGAAAGTCTAGGTTTTTCGGCTAAAATCCTGCCCTTCCGCCCCAATAGCTCAGTTGGTAGAGCAATCGCCTTGTAAGCGATAGGTCGTCTGTTCAAGTCAGTCTTGGGGCACCAATTTCTTTTTTCCCGGTTCCGTGCCGGGCTGGCAGGGAACCGGGCGAAAGCCTGGCTCACATTGCTTCCCGCTGCGGGCATTTTGCTCGTCGGGCTCAAGTCCAGTCCCTCAAGCGACCTGGCCTCTGCGGATCCGACATTGCAATCGCCCGCAGCGACATTTCGGCCCCGCTGGCGCAAGCCTTCGGGGCTTTGCCCTTGCGCCTTCGGCCGGGCTGCAGCGCTCACCCGAAATTGCGCAGATTTTTCCGCAGCGATCTGCGCAATCCCAGAGCAGTCCTACAAATCCTCCATCTCGCCGCCGCATGTTGGTGCGGCGATTTCGTCGAGCTCGCGCATCTCATCTGGGTCTTCATCTGCCGGTTCGTCGGCGATCACGCTTTCAGCCGCCGGCACAGGAACATTCAGGATGTTGAAAAGCTCCTTCTTCTTGCCCGCGATCTCATCGAACAGGAATCCGGCGTCAAACCGCGTCATGCAAACGTTCTGCAGCTTGTGGTCGCTGTCGCAGTGCACGCGGCAACTCTTCTTGTCCTGTCCGGGTGATTCAGCGCCCAGGCGGCGCCGCCGTGCAGCCGAAGAATTTCACCGGGGCGCAGAACATTGGTCCGCTCCTCGTCAATGGGCTTGAATGCAAGCCTGCCGCCCCTGTATCGGAAAACCCGCAGAAAACGCAGCTGCGGGTGCTTCCTCTTGAATTCTTCGCTGAAGAGAATCTCGCCGCAGTCGGGCTTTCCCTCGACAGGAATCAGCTTTCCGACGCTGGCCGTGTCGTCCTTGGTGCGGCTTGCGAGCCTTCTGCATGAGGTGTTGATCCCGGCTGATGATCTGCAGAGCTGCGCGCGTTGTGCCCCTCGGGTGAACGCAGATCAGCTTGCTTTCATTCTGCGCCTGCTTCCAAAAGTCCTGCCACTAGCCGGACAAACGGGGGATCCGAGGGGGTTGATTCAGTTCAACGCACAGCATTTTGTCAAGGTGAAGGGCTGCGGCAAATGAAGACTCAAAAAAGCCCAGCCGGCAGGATCGTCAGGATCATGTTCGGCCCGCCTGGGCGCGGCCGCCCAAGAGGGGCGCCCGAGCCCCCCGAAGGCCCGGTAATACGACAGACATCTGCAAGACAACGCCGCTGCCGCGGCCCCGGCGCGCGCGGTCCGGTCCTCTTGTTGTCTACACTCGGGACACTCAACTTTTGATGCTGCGCCAAACAGCACTTTGCAAGGAGCTCACTCATCATGCGCCAAGACATTGACACGATCTGCGTTCAGGGCGGCTGGCGCCCGGGCAACGGCGAGCCGCGCCAGGTGCCGATCATCCAGAGCACGACCTTCAAGTACGACTCGGGCCGGGACATGAGCAGGCTTTTTGACCTTGAGGCCTCGGGCTACTTCTATTCACGCCTGCAGAATCCCACCACCGATGCGGTGGCAGCCAAGATCGCCGCGCTCGAAGGCGGCACGGGAGCCGTTCTGACCTCCTCGGGACAGGCCGCAAACTTCTTTGCGGTCTTCAACCTTGCCAACGCCGGAGACCACGTCATCTCGCTTTCGACCATCTACGGCGGCACGCACAACCTCTTTGCGGTCACCATGAGGAAGATGGGCATCGACTTCACCTTCATCCCGCCCGAGTGCACCGACGAGGAGCTTGAGGCGGCCTTTCGCCCCAACACGAAGGCCGTCTTCGGCGAAACCATCGCCAATCCCGCGCTCACCGTGCTTGACATCGAGCGCTTTGCCCGCGCCGCGCACGCCCACGGCGTGCCGCTCATTGTCGACAACACCTTCCCGACGCCCGTCAAGTGCCGCCCCTTTGAATGGGGCGCCGACATCGTCACGCACTCCACCACGAAGTACATGGACGGCCACGGCGCGGCCGTTGGCGGATGCGTCGTCGACTCTGGACGCTTCGACTGGATGGCGCACAAGGACAAGTTCCCCGGGCTCACCTCGCCCGACGAGAGCTACCACGGACTGGTGTACGCCGAAAAATTTGGCATCGCCGGCGCCTACACGGCCAAGATCACCGCGCAGCTCATGCGCGACTTCGGCTGCGCGCAGTCGCCGCAGAGCGCCTTTTATCTCAACCTGGGGCTCGAGAGCCTGCACCTTCGGATGGACCGGCACTGCAGCAACGCGCTTGCCGTTGCGCGCTTTCTCAAGCAGTGCCCGGAGATCTCCTGGGTGTCGCACCCAAGCCTGGAGGGCGACAAAAACCACGCGCTTGCGCAGAAGTACCTCCCGCAGGGCAGCTGCGGCGTGGTGAGCTTCGGCGTCAAGGCCGGCCGCGAGGCCGCCGAGGCCTTCATGCAGAACCTGAGGATTGCGGCCATTGAGACGCACGTGGCCGACGCCCGCAGCTGCTGCCTGCACCCGGCAAGCACCACGCACCGGCAGCTCTCCCCCGAGGAGCTCGCCGCCTGCGGAATCTCGCCTGAGCTCGTGCGCTTTTCCTGCGGCATCGAGTCGCCCGACGACCTGATCGCCGACATCAAGAACGCCCTTGCCCGCCTGCACTCCTAGTCCAACGGGGCGCGCAGACGATGCGCGCCCGCCTCAAGGCCCGGCCGACCATGCCCATCAAGATTCCAGACAGCCTGCCCGCCGTCCGCGTTCTCAACAGCGAGAACATCTTCGTGATGACCGAGCAGCGCGCAAGCACCCAGGACATTCGTCCGCTCAAGCTTGTACTTCTCAACCTCATGCCCGACAAGATCACCACGGAGACGCAGTTCGCCCGCCTGCTCGGCGACACGCCGCTTCAGGTCGAGCTTGACCTCATTCACATGCGCTCGCACAAGAGCCGTCATACGCCCGAGAGCCACCTCAGCAGCTTCTACAAGAGCTTCGAGGACATCAGGGACAACCGCTACGACGGAATGGTGATCACGGGCGCGCCGGTTGAAAAGCTCGAGTTTGAGGCGGTGGACTACTGGAACGAGCTCGTGGAGATCATGGACTGGAGCAAGTCGAGCGTCTTCAGCACGCTGCACGTCTGCTGGGCCGCGCAGGCCGGGCTCTACCACCACTTCGGCATCGGCAAGCGCCTGCTCCCGGAAAAGCTCTCGGGCATCTACCAGCACCGCGTCACGCGTGCGGGAAGCATGCTCTTTCGCGGCGCCGACGACGTGTTTGACGTCCCGCACTCGCGCCACACGGCCATCGATGAGGAGGCGCTTGGGCGCACGCCCGGACTGCGGGTTCTGGCCGCCTCGGACAAGGCGGGCGTCTACGCCCTCTCAACCGAGCGCGGCCGGCAGATCTTTCTGACCGGGCATCCGGAGTACGATGCGCTCACGCTCGACCGGGAGTACCGCCGCGACCTCGCCGCGGGGCTCAACCCGCGGGTGCCGGAAAACTACTATCCGGACAACGATCCCTCGCGGCCGCCCGTCGTGCGCTGGCGCTCGCACGCGCACCTTCTCTACGCCAACTGGCTCAACTTCTTCGTCTACCAGGAGACGCCCTTTGACCTGAACCTGGTCTCGGAGCGCGTCGAAACCACCTCGGAGGCCCTGAGCCGCCGGGGGCAGTGCGCAGGCGCCGCGGCCTGCTGAAAAACAAACCGGGAGGCCGCCGCCTCCCGGAGCATTCTCTGCAGAACCGCAGCAGCCTCTACGGCCGCACGGCGTCGGGCAGGTCGGGCTTGACGCCGAACCACTTCATGTGGATGCGCTCATAGGTGCCGTCGGCAATGACCTCCCGAAGGCCCTTGTTGAGGCGCTCGCGCAGCGCCGTGTTGCCCTTCTTGACGGCAAAGCCGTAGTTGTCGGCCGAAAGAATCACCGGCACCTCCGCAAGATTCATCGTCTGCGAGGCCCTCTGCACGAGAAAATACTCGTTGACGGGCTTGTCGTTGATCATGGCGTAGCAGCCCTTGAGGCTGATCTCCATGAAGGCCTCGGCGGCGCTGTTGAAGGTGCGCACGGTCACGCCCGGAAGCTTGGAGCTGTAGAGCGCCCCGGCGCTGCCGATTTCCGCGCACAGCGTCTTGTTGTGCAGATCCTCGGGCCCCTTGATCTTGCCGGCATTCTCCTTGTGGGTCATGATCGACAGACCGCTCTTGTAGTAGGGATCGGTGAAGTCGACCTTTTCGGCGCGCTGCGGGGTGATCGTGAGCGCCGAGACCGCCACGTCGATGCTCGAGCTCATCAGCGCGGGGATGAGGCCGTCGAGCCCCATGGAGTAGATCTTGACGTCGAATCCGGCCCGCTTCCCGATGGCATCAATCAGATCCATGTCAAAGCCGACGTACTGGCCCGACTTGCTGTCGAGATATTCAAACGGGGGATAGACGGTTTCCGAACCCACGCGCAGCGTCTCGGCAAGCGCGCTTGAGGTGGAAAAAACGACGGCAGCGGCGAGTGCCGCCGCTGCAAGCTTCTGTTTGGACATACCGCAGGTTCCTTTTCCTATTGTTGTACAGGATTGTTTCGGTCGCCTCAGGGGCGAAGACGCCGCCCCGGAAAAATTGGGCGGCACGAACCATTGTATGCCAGACGGACGCCGCGCGAGGGCGGCGCCCGTCCCGGGCGGGACGCCCCGCTAGGTTGAGAGCTTCAGTCCGATGATGCCCGCGACGATGAGCGCAATCGACAGAATGCGCATGGGCGAGGCGGACTCGCCCAGAAAAACGATGCCGACGAGCCCCGCCCCCACGGCGCCGATGCCCGTCCAGACCGCATAGGCCGTTCCAAGGGGCAGCGTCTTCATGCCGTGGGAAAGAAGCAGAAAGCTTGCCAGCATCAGGACGATGGTGGCAACCGACGGCAGCAGCACCGAAAACCCGTGGCTGAGCTTCAGGGAAAAGGACCAGGCCACTTCCAGAAGGCCCGCAACGATGACAAACAACCAGGCCATGACTTCCTCCTGATGTCCCGGCCGGCGCGGAAAAAAATTTCAGTCGCGCCGGACCGGCGGGGTCGTCCCCGGTTGATGAAATCCGCGCCGCGGGTCGTCCCGCGGGCGGGCTTCGGCCTCTCCGAAGCGGCAGGTTCAGAAGACTAGCGCGCCTTGATGATGGAGGCAAACGCCTGCGCAACCTTCGCAAGCACCGGCTCGGTGAGGCCGGCCATGGCGATGCGGCCGCTGTCGATGCCGTAGATGCCGAACTCGGTGCGCAGCCGCTCCATCTCGGCCGCACTAAAGCCGGTAAAGGAGAAGATGCCGTGCTGTCTGAGCGCAAAGTCAAGCGTCACGCCGAGCCTGCGGGCCTCGGCGTCAAGCCCCGTGCGCATGGCGCGCACGCGCTCGCGCATGGCGTCAACCTCATCAACCCAGGCCGCATGCAGCGCCGCGTCGCTGCAGATCGTCTCCACAATCATGGCGCCCCAGCGCGGCGGATTGGAGTAGAGCGCGCGGATGTGGCCGCGCATGAGCGAGCGCACGACCGAGGCCTCGCGGGCGTCGCCCGCAACAAAGGTGAGCGCCCCGACGCGCTCGCCGTAAAGCGAGAAGCCCTTGGAGAGCGACACCGCCAGCAGAAAATCCAGACCCGACTCCGCAAAAAGCCGCACGGGCCAGGCATCCTCCTCGAGTCCCTCGGCAAAGCCCTGGTAGGCCATGTCGAGCATGGCGAGATGGTCGCCCGCGCGCACCGCCTCGAGCACCTCGCGCCACTCATCGTGCGTGAGATCCATGCCCGTGGGATTGTGGCAGCAGACCTGCAGCAGCACGAGCGAGCGGGCGGGCAGGGCCCGGATGTCCGAGAGCATGCGCGCGACATCAAGCGCACCGGCGCTCCTGTCGTAGTAGGCGTAGGTCTGCACCTGCAGCCCGGCCTTCCTCAGAAGCGCCAGATGGTTTCCCCAGGTTGGATCGGAGGCTGCGGCGTGCGTGATCCCGAGCGTCTCGTGCGCGAGCACGCCGCCGAGATAAAGCGCCCCCGTGCCGCCCACGGCCTGGCAGGTGGCCGCGCGCCCGGAGACAAGCACCTCGGCTGCGCGCCCGAAGGCCATCTCCTCAACCGCGCGGCAGTAGCCCTCGAGCCCCTGCATGGGAAGGTAGCTGTGCACGGTGGCGGCCGCAAGCAGCCGGCGCTGCGCCTCCTCAACCGTGGGCTGCAGCGGGATCTTTCCGTCCGCGCCGAGATAGTTGCCGACGGTGAGATTGACCTTGTCTGCGCGCGGATCCTTCTGAAACCGCTCGCTGATGCCGATGATGGGATCGGCGGGAGCCGCCTTGAGCGCGGCGACGATGTCCTTGAGCATGATGCTGGCCTTTTCCCTTTTGTTTTGCGCCTTTGAAGTATCCCGGGCGCGCATGGCGCCCCGTCCGCTATTGTGCTCCGCTCGCGGCGTCTTTTGAACCGCCCTTCGCGCACCCGGTCCCGGTGCCGGGCGCCTCTTGTCAAAAACCGTCTCCTTGCCCACAATGGCGAATGGCGCCTCATCCGGAAGAACTAAATCCGGCAAGGTTAAGCCGCCCCCTGCAGGCCGGAGCGCTCCAGCCCCGGGGAAGGCGAATCCGCCCGGCGCTTGTTTTTCACCCGCCGCAAGGGACGGCGCGCGACATTGCGTCGCCGCCCCCGCGGCTTTTTCAGAGAAGATTTCAGGCCATGACGCAACCCCCCTTGAGCGCGGCGCAGCCGAAGACCCTCTACGCCAAACTGGTCGACTCGCACACCGTCAGCCGCATCGACGACAGCACGGTGCTGCTTTACTGCGACATTCACTTTGCCAACGAATACACCTCCCCGCAGGCGTTTTCGGGCGTGCGCGAGCGCGGACTCTCCGTGCCCGTTCCGGACGCGCACCTGTGCGTGGTCGACCACATCATTCCGACGCACGATGAGAACCCGCGCCGCATCTACGACGCGGACTCGCTCAGACAGGCCCTCAACCTCAAGAAAAACTGCGAGGACTTCGGCATCGAGGCCTTCTACGGCCCGGAGAGCCCCTACCAGGGGGTCGAGCACGTCGTCATGGAGGAGCAGGGGCTCGTGCGCCCGGGCATGGTGGTCATCTGCGGCGACAGCCACACCACGACCCACGGCGCGCTCGGAGCGCTTGCCTTCGGCATCGGCACCTCGGAAATCGAGCACATCCTCGCCACGCAGACCCTCGTCTACCGTCTGGCGAGCACGATGCGCATCCGCATCACGGGCGTCATGCCCGGGGGCGTCAGCGCCAAGGACCTGGTGCTCGAGATCCTGCGGCGCATCTCGGCGCGCGGCGCGCTCGGCGCCGTGGTCGAGTACTGCGGCCCGGTGGTCGACGCGCTGTCCGTCGAGGAGCGCATGGTGCTGTGCAACCTCACGGTGGAGGCCGGTGCGCGCGGCGCTCTGATTGCGCCCGACGAGAAGTCCTACAAGTGGGTCGAGGACCATGCCCTCACCCTTTCCGATGATGAGGCCAGGGCCATGCGCGAATACGGCCGCGGCCTGTTCTCCGACCCGGATGCGGTCTTTGACCGGGAGTTTGAAATCGACGCCGGCGGCCTTGAGCCCATGGTGACCTGGGGCACGAGCCCGGATCAGTGCGTGCCCGTCTCGGCCGTGGTTCCGGACCCGGACTCCTTTGCCGACCCCATCGCGCGGCAGGCGGCGGCGCGCGCCCAGAAGTATCAGGATCTGCCCGCCGGCACGCCCATGCAGGGGCTTGCAATCCAGCACGTCTTCATCGGCTCGTGCACCAACGCCCGCCTGTGCGACCTGCAGCAGGCCGCCGAGGTTCTGCGCGGACGCCGCGTCGCACCCGGCGTGCGCGCGCAGGTGATGCCCGGCTCGATGACGGTGCGCCGTCACGCCGAGGCGATGGGACTTGACAAGATCTTCAAGGAGGCGGGCTTTGAGTGGCGCATGAGCGGCTGCTCGCTGTGCCTGGCGATGAACGACGACATTCTCGAGCCGGGCGTGCGCTGCGCCTCAACCACCAACCGCAACTTCGAGGGCCGTCAGGGTCGCGGCAGCCACACGCACCTTGTGAGCCCGCGCATGGCCGCCGCAGCCGCCGTCGCCGGCTGCATCACCGACTGGCGCAAGCTCGTCAAAGGAGAATAACCATGGAAAAGTTCACCGAGATCACGGGCGCGGCCGTTGCGCTTGACATCGACAACCTCGACACCGACCAGATCATGCCCAAGCAGTTTCTGCGCGGCATCGACAAGAGCGGCCTCGACAAGGGAACGCTCTACAACCAGCGGTTTCTCGCCGACGGCACGCCCAACCCCGAGTCGGCCTTCAACAAGCCCGGCTTTGAGCGCGCCCCCATCATCGTGAGCGGCCCCAACTTCGGCTGCGGCTCAAGCCGCGAGCACGCCGTCTGGGGTCTGCAGCAAATCGGCGTTCGCGTCGTGATTGCGCCCTCGTTCGGCGAAATCTTCTACTCAAACTGCTTCAACAACGGACTGCTTGCCGCGCGCGTCTCGCCCGAGGACTCCCGGCGCCTGCTTTCCGTGATTTCAAGCGACGTCCCCACCGAGGTGACGGTGAGCCTGCGCGAGTGCAGGATCCTCGTCCCCTCGGCCGGGCTCGAGGTCGCCTTCGCGATCGCCCCGCGGCACCGCACGATGCTGCTCGAGGGCCTCGACATGCTCGAGAGCACGATGCGCGGCATCGATGAGATCAAGGCCTTCCGCAGCCGGCATGAGGCGGCCTTCCCGTGGATGACGGGCCTTGCAGGCAAGGCCGCGCGCGTTCTCAAGAGCAGAAGCTCCTAGCCCCTGCCCTCCCGTCGCCTCCCGCCAGCGGGCGAAACCGGCGGCTGCCCCTTCGTAAACCGGCAGCCGCCATTTTTGTGCTCCGGCGGCGGCCTTCAGTTCCCGCGTCTCCTCTTTTCGACATCTGCTAGGCGAGAGCACTTAGATCAGGGCGCCTGATGTCAAACATCCGGGAAATTTCTTTGCCCCGCAAAGAGACTCTCGCGTAAACTGAGGCTCTTTCTCTGATAGAAAATGCGCGAACTTGCCCGCATTTTCCGACAAAAACAAGAATCACCAGCCTCAAGACCGCACAAAAAAAAGGGAGCCGTTCGCGCCGCGGAACACATCCGGCGGCAACCCGGCAGGCGCCCTCTTGCCTGTGCCCAGGAACATTCCTCATGCATTTTCTCAACGACCTCGTCGGCAACATCAACGGCGTCCTGTGGGGCGTCTTCTGCCTGATTCCGCTTCTGTGCGGCACCGGCATCTTCTACACCATCCGGCTGCGCTTCGTGCAGGTGAGAAAATTTGGCCTTGCGGCCCGCTACCTCTTCGGCGGCGCCTCGCTGTTCGGCAAGCGCGCCGACAAGGCCGGCATGAGTTCGTTTCAGGCGCTTGCCACGGCCATCGCGGCGCAGGTCGGCACGGGCAACGTCGCGGGCACCGCGACGGCGCTCGTCTCGGGCGGACCGGGCGCGCTCTTCTGGCTGTGGGTGGCGGCCTTCTTCGGCATGGCCACCATCTTTGCCGAGGCGGTGCTTGCGCAGGTCTACAAGGACAAGGACGCCAACGGCCACGTCGTGGGCGGCCCGGCCTACTACATCACCAAGGGTCTGGGCGAGAGGTTCCGGCCGCTTGCCGTCTTCTTTTCGATTGCCATCATCATCGCCCTTGGCTGCATCGGCAACATGGTGCAGTCCAACTCCATCTCCATGGCCATGAAGACGGCCTTTGACATCCCGCTGGTGGCAACCGGCATCTTCACGGCCATCGTCTCGGGCCTCGTCTTCTTCGGCGGCGTGGGGCGCCTTGCCAGCGTCACCGAAAAGATCGTCCCCTTCATGGCGGCCATCTACATCGTGGGCGGCAGCTACGTCATCATCTGCCACGCCTCGCAGATCATCCCGGCCTTTGAGCTCATCTTCACGGCGGCCTTCGATCCCCAGGCGGTCGGCGGCGGCGCGCTCGGCCTCACCGTGGCCAAGGCCATGCAGTTCGGCGTGGCCCGCGGACTCTTCTCCAACGAGGCCGGCATGGGCTCGACGCCGCACGCGCACGCCATCGCCAAGGTCGAGCACCCCGTCGAGCAGGGTCTGGTGGCCATGTTCGGCGTCTTCGCCACGCTCATCATCGTCACCTTCACGGGCCTGGTGGTCCTCGTCACGGGCGTGCTCGACTTCCAAAGCACGGGCATCGAGCTCACGCAGAAGGCCTACAACATCGGCCTGGGCAGCTTCGGCGTGTCCTTTGTGGCGATCTGCCTGTTCTTCTTCGCCTACTCGACCATCATCGGCTGGTACTTCTTCGGCGAGCAGAACGTGCGCTTTCTCTTTACGGACAAGGGGCTTCCCGTCTACCGCATCCTGGTGTGCATCTTCATCGTCATCGGCGCCACGCTCAAGGTCGATCTCGTCTGGTCGCTTGCCGACCTCTTCAACGGCCTGATGGTGATCCCCAACCTGATCGCCCTGCTCGCGCTCAACAAGGTGGTGGTCAACAATCTCGACGACTTCGAGTCGCGGCTTGCCCGCTACGAGGCCTCGCAGAAAAAGTAGCCGCACCCGACCTGCCGCCCGCGCTCCTGCGGCGGGCATCCGGACTCCGCCTGCTGCCGTCGTGCGCAGGCGGAGTTTTCTTTTCCCGAAGCCCCGTCCCTATACCGTTGCGCACGCAAATCCCGCACAATATGTCCTGACTGTCGTCCCGGACTGCGCCGGCAGCCCCGCAAGAGCCCCGCCGCAGGACCATCCCTTCAGGAGCCAGCGCCATGACCATTGCCGACATCCTTGCCAGCCGCGCCGGAGAGCTTTGCGGCCTTGCCCCCTGCTACGTCTACGACAAGGCGCGGATCCTGCGCGAGGCCGGGGCCATGCAAAAGGAGTTCTCCGGAGTCGGAATCCTCTACTCGGTCAAGGCCAACCCGCATGCGCCGCTTCTTGCGCTTCTTGCCCGCGCGGGGCTCGGCGCCGACGCCGCCTCGGCGCACGAAGTGCGCCTCGCCCTTGAGGCGGGCTTTGCGCCCGGGGACATTTTCTACAGCGCGCCGGGAAAGACGCGCAGGGACCTCGAGCGCACCCTTGGGTCCTGCACGATCATCGCCGACAGCCTCAACGAGGTGCGGCTGCTTGCGGACGTCTCCTGCGCCCGGGGACAGACAGCGGCCATCGGCGTGCGGCTTGCGCCCGACTTCGGCCTTCAGGGCGCGGCAGGGCAGCCGTCGAAATTCGGCATTGCACTCGAGGACCTGGGCCAGCTCAGGGACATTCTTGAGGCCGCGCCGCAGCTGCGCCTTTCGGGCCTGCATCTGCACCTGCAAAGCCAGATGCCGCACGAACAGGCGCTCAGGGACTACTACGCCCGCGCCTGCCGGCTCTTTGCGCGGGCCTGCGCATTTCTAAACGCCCCGCCCGGCTTTCTCAACTTCGGCAGCGGCATTTCCGTTGCCTACAACGAGCAGCGCGACCGCAGGATGCCGCTTGAAGGCCTCGGGGAGGCGCTGCGCCGGGAGGCTGCGCGCCGCCCCGAACTGGCCTCGGCGCGCCTTCTCATTGAGTCGGGACGGCGCCTGGTGTGCGAAGCCGGCACGTACCTCACGCCCGTGGTCGACATCAAGAGAAGCTGCGGGAAAACGTTCGTCATCGTGCAGGGCGGCGCCAACGGCTTTCTGCGGCCCGTGTTTGCCGCGCTCGCGCTTGAGGGCAATCCGTCGCCCCGGGTGCAGGAGCCCTTTTTCACGGCGCCCGGGTGCTTTTGCTTTGACGTCCTTGCGCCTGACGGGCGGCCGCGCGGCGGCGAGCGCGTTCCTGTTGAGCTTGTCGGAAACCTTTGCACGGCCTGCGACACGCTCGGGCATGACGTCCTGATTCCCGGCGAGGTCGCCGTGGGTGATCTTGTGGCGGTCTCCAACGCTGGCAGCTACGCGCGCTCGCTCTCGGCGCTCGCCTTTGCCGGCCACGAGCCGCCGCGCGAGGTTCTGCTCTAGCCCGGGCGGACGAAAAAAAGAGGCCGCCGAACGCATCGCTGCTTCATGGGTTCGGCGGCCTGCGGGCGCACAGGGCGCCCGGTCAGGGGAGAGAGGATGCAGAGCGGGCCGCGGGGCCCGCCCTCTTTTTTTTTGCCTGAAAAAAGACTTTTTGCCTACTTTCCAAGCACGCGGGCAGCGGCGCTTTCCCCGGCGATGCGCCCGAAGGTGATCGTCTCGGAAATCGAGTTGCCGCCCAGACGGTTCTTGCCGTGCACGCCGCCCGTGACCTCACCTGCGGCATAGAGGCCCTCGATGGGCTTGCCGCTCTTGTTGATGACGCGGGTCTTTTCGTCGAACTTCAGACCGCCCATGTAGTAGTGAATGGCCGGGGTGATCTCGATGGCGTAGTACGGAGGCGTGTCGACCTTGATCTTGGCGCTGATGCCGGGACGATTGAAGTCCGGATCCTTGCCCGCCTCGGCGTACTTGTTGTACTGCGCGATGGTGGCCTCAAGGTTCTTCGGATCGACGCCCGCATTGGCCGCAAGCTCGGCAAGCGTCCTGCCCTGGCGCGCCAGCCCAAGCTCAAAGGCCGCGCCCGTCTGCTTGACGCTCTTTCTCACCTTGTCGTCAAAGATTTCAAAGGCCGTGCCGCCGGTCTGCTTGGCAACGGCCGCGCTCGTGACGTCGCGCGTGGTGAGCTCGCTGATGAAGCGCTTGCCCTCACGGTTGACGAAGACCGCACCGGCGCCGCGCACCGTCTCGGAGACGATCACGGGCGAGCCGACCAGAAGCGTCGGGTTGAGCTGAATCTCCTTGGCGTCAACGACGGCTGCGCCGAGCTGCTCGGCAAGGATCATGCCGTCGCCCTGGCTGCCGGGCTGGTTGGAGGTCTTCACATCGGGGCTGATGTCCGGACGCAGCGACTGCACGAGCTTGTTGTTGGCGCCGATGCCGCCCGTTGCAAGCACGACCGCCTTGGCGTTGATGCGGTACAGGCCGGAATGCTTGCCCTTGATGAGCGCGCCCGTCACCACGCCCTTGTCGTCGGTGTAAAGCTTCACAAGCTTGGAGTTCAGGCGCAGATCGAGCTTCGTCTCGCGGGCGTGGTCGCGGAAGAACTTCGAGAGATACGGACCGACAAACACGCCGCCCGCCGGGCCGTGCATGCGCGCGGCCGAGGCGCCGCCGCCGAGTCCCACGTGCGAGAGCTCGGCGCCGCGGCTTGCGAGCCACTCGATGGACTCATTGGAGCGCTCGGCGAGGATCTTCACCAGGGCCGGGTTGCTCACGTTCTTGCCGCCCTTCATGGTGTCCTTGAACATCATCTCGGGATTGTCCTTGATGCCGGCCGCCTTCTGGTACTTCGTTCCGGCGGCGTTCATGCCGCCCGCGGCAAGCTGGCTGTTGCCGCCCGGAACGGCCATCTTCTCAACCATGATGATGTTCTTGACGCCCGCCTCCTGCGCGGTGAAGGCCGCCATGAAGCCGGCGGCGCCCGAGCCCACCACGAGAATGTCCGTGGTCTCGGTTCGCTCAGGCCTGGCGTCGGCATAGACCGAAAGGTCCTCGTACTGGCTCGGCACGCGTCCGCCCTTGCCGTACTTCATGTCCTTCATGCTCGGGAAGTCGTGGCAGTTCGTGCAGTACGCCACGGACTGGGAGTGTCCCGAGTGGCAGGCCGTGCACTGCACGTCGCCGAGGTGGCTCTTGTGCGGATTGGGAAGCCCCTCCTTTTCAGTCTTCTTTGCAAGATCGGCCGGGTTGTGGCAGGTCGTGCACTTGGCGTTGATCTCGGTCTCCGAGTCCGACACCTTGTCGCCGTCGTGGCAGGTGGCGCAGTTGAGCCCCATCTTGCCGTGCGCGCCGGCAAGAAATGAAGCCTTTTCGCCCTGAGAGTAGCTCTGAACGACATCCTGGGAAAAACCGGCGGCCCAGGCGGACGTGCCGAAGGCCATGGCCAGAAGGGCCGCGCCGGCAAGCATGGACATGCGATGCGATCTCATGCGGATCTCCTCATCTTTTTATTTTTGAATTTTTCGAACCCCGGACCTTGAAGAAAAGTCCGTGATCCCTGGCTCGACAGGGGCTGAAAAACGTTTGCAAAGATCGGGCAAAACATTGATTTCCCATGACAGGCAACGTTTTTTCAGTGGAATCTCAGCAATTATTACGGCAACCTTATGTCCTTCACCATCAATATTTTTTCAATCTTGCCTTCGAAATTTTCGAACGGTTTGAAACATCGCACAAAAGGGATCCATGCATCGCTTCACGCTTGCCGACCTTGAGGTTCTGTCGGCCGCCGCCGATGAGGAGAACCTCACGCGCGCCGCCCGGCGCGTGCATCTGGTCGCCTCGAGCGCCTCGGCGCACATCAAGAACCTCGAGGAGGCGCTCGGCGCCCCGCTGCTGATGCGGCGCGTGCGCGGCGTCGAGCTCACCGAGGCCGGAAAAATCGTCAACCGCTGCGCCAAGCAGATCAACCGCTGCATTGAGCAGATGCAGCGCGACCTGGCGCCCTACACCCGCCACGAGGCGGGCGTCATCCGCATGGTCGCCAACTACGGCGCCTCGTTTGACTTTCTGCCGGCCAACATCGCGCAGTTTCTCGTCGAATACCCCGAGGTGGACATTGCGCTGTCGCAGCACGGCTCCGACGAAGTCGTTCAAATGGTTGCGGAAAACCGGGCCGACATCGGCATCGGCGCCTACCGCGGCCCATTTCCAGGCGTTGAGTTCCTGCCCTACCGCCGCGACGAGCTGGTGCTGATCGTGCCCGAGGGGCATCCCCTGGCCGCCCGCGAGGCCGTCGCCTTCGAGGAAAGCCTCTCGAGCGAATTCGTCTGCCTTGACGTCTCAAGCGTCATGCAGCGCTTCGTCTTTGAAAAGGCCCGCGGGCTCGGGCGGCGCATTGCGCCGCGCGTGCATGTGGGCGAACAGTCGCTTCTGATCGGCCTTGTCGCCCAGGGTGCGGGCATTGCCGTCATCAGCGGCGCAGCCGCCCGGGCCTTTGATCTGCGCGGCACGCGCATCGTGCGGCTCACCGACGCCTGGGCGCAGCGCGAGCTGCGCATCGCGCTCTCCACGCGGCGTCGCGCCGAGACGCGCTGGCTTGCGCCGCTCATTGAGATCCTCACCCGCGACGCCCCGGCCCGGACGGACGCACCCGGCGCGGCGCAGTAAGTCCGCGGGCCCGCGGCATCAAGCAGGCCGTCATGCGCCGTCTTTTCTTGTCATTTGTGCTCATTTCTTGCGTATTCATCGCATTTGCGCCGTTTAGAGCCGTCATGGCGCGCCGCGCCCCGCTAAAGTACGATGCACCGCAATTTCACCTGAGTCCGCCTTTTTTTCCGACTCTCCAGCCCGCACCATGTCCGCACCCCACCGCATGAGCCGCCGCAAACTCCTTGCCGCCGGCGCCGCACTGGCCGCCGCCGGAACCGCCGCTGCCGCCGCCGTCAAAACCGGCGCCGGAGCGCTTGAGGCCTTCGGCGGCACGCCCTCGGGGCGGCGGCTTGAACGCATGCAGGCCTCCCCCAACTTCGCCAACGGCGCCTTTCGCAATCTCGAGCCCGTGGTCGACCCGATCGACCGCGAGGGCAGCGCGACCAAGATGCTGGGGTTTCTGCTCGAGGACCAGAGCGCGCAGAGACCGCCCGCGGCCCTGCCCTCGGTGAAAGCGAAGCTTTCCTCAATCGAGGACGGCAGCTTCGTGTGGTTCGGGCACTCGGGCTTTTATCTGCGCCTGGGCGGACTTTCAATCGCCGTCGACCCGGCGCTTCACGCCTGCTTTCCGATCGGAGGCTTTTTCAAGCCCTTCCCGGGCTCGGACATTCACCGCCCCGGGGACATCCCGCCGCTTGACGTGCTGCTGCTCACTCACGACCACTACGACCATCTCGACATGATCACCGTCAAGGCCATCCGCGAGCGGGTCTCGCGCGTCATCTGCCCTTTGGGCGTGGGCGCGCACCTTGAGGCCTGGGGCTACGCGCCGGAGGTCATCACCGAGCTTGACTGGGGCGAGAGGACGCCGCTGGGCCGGGGAACGGCGACGTGTCTGCCCTCGCAGCACTTTTCAGGCCGCACCTGGCGGCGCAACACCACGCTCTGGGCGGCGTTCATGCTTGAAATCGAGGGGCTGTGCATCTTTCTGTCCGGCGACGGCGGCTACGGCAGGCACTTCGCGCAGATCGGCGAAATGTGGCCGCACATCGACTTCGCCGTCCTCGAGGACGGACAGTACAACCGCGACTGGGCCGGCATTCACCTGATGCCGCATGACTGGCGCATGGCCGCCTCCGACCTGGGACTCTCGGCGGTGTTGCCCTGCCACAACTCCAAGTTCGACCTGAGCCGCCACGCCTGGACCGACCCGATGGAGACGGCCGAGGCAAGCGCCCGGGCGCTCGGCCTGACGCTGGTGACGCCGCGCATCGGGGAGCCCGTGCGGCTTGACCGCCTCAAGGACTTCCAGGTCCGCTGGTGGCGCGAGCTCGCCTAGCGGCGCGTCCTGCGACAGCACCCGTCGCAGCTCCCTCTACACTTCTCCTCCAGCAAGACGCCCCCGGCCTCCCGCTCCGGCACCGTCCCGGGCTATAGTCGCAGGGGCGCGGGCGGCTGCGCCGCGCAAGGCGCCCCTGCCTTCACCCCGGGGCGATGCTTGCGAAAAAGCGCCCATTTTTCCGTCAACTGACGGGATCGCCGCTTATTTTTCGACAAATCATCCGGATGCGGCACGCCGCCCGGCTTGATTTCGACACCCCCTTGTCCGCCCTGCTGCGGGCCCACACACACGTTTTCAGAGAGTCCCATGCGCATTCTTCACACCTCGGACCTGCACCTTGGACGCTCGCTTTACGGCGCGCGGCGCGACGCGGCGTTTGAAAAGCTTTTGCAGTGGCTTCTTGACGTCGTGCGCGAGCACAGCGTCGAGTGCCTGATTGCAGCAGGCGACATCTTCGACAACGCCACGCCCTCGCATGCCGCACAAAACCTCTACTACGACTTTCTGAGCGCCCTGAGGCTTCAGACCGGCTGCCGGCACATTGTGATCACGGGCGGCAACCACGACTCGCCCTCGTTTCTGAACGCGCCGCAAAAGCTCCTCTCGTCGATGGGCGTGATCGTCGTGGGCGAGGCGCTGTCCGACCCCGCCCGCGAGGCCTTTTTGCTCAGGGACGCCGCAGGCCGCCCCGAGGCCGCGGCAGCCGCCGTGCCGTTTCTGCGCGAGGCCGACATCCGAAAGAGCATCGAGCACGAAAGCGACGAGGAGCGCGAGCAGCGCGTGGTCGAGGGCACGCGGCGGCACTATGAGCAGGCCGTCGCCGGGGCGCTGGCGCTTCGCGAGCAGGCGGGCGCCCCGGACATTCCCCTGATCGCAACAGGGCACCTCTTTGCCGCGAACTGCAGCTGCGGCACCGAGGAGCGAAGCCTCTACATCGGAAGCCTGGGGCAGATCCCGGCCGATGTCTTTCCCCGGGAGATCGACTATCTGGCGCTCGGGCACCTGCACCGCGCGCAGTGCCTTGCGGGCGACCCCGCGCGGCGCTATGCGGGCTCGCCCCTGGCGCTTGACTTCGGCGAGCGCGGCCGCAGATCGGTCGTGCTCGTCGACCTCAGGAAGGCCGGGCAGGCCCCCGACATCACCCTCATTGACGTGCCCGCCTTTGACCGGCTCGAGCAGGTGTCGGGAACAGCCGAGCAGGTCATCGCAAGGCTTGAGGCGCTTGCCGCTGAAAACGCCCTCATGTACTGCGAGGTGATCCACGACCAGGGCTCCTGGGCGCCGCGGCTTGCCGAGGCATGCCGCAGCGCCGTTGCCGGCAGCCCCGTGGAGCTTGTGCGCATCATGAGCCGCGCGGTGATTCAAAACCGCATCGACGCGCGCGATCGCATCAGCGACGTGCACGCCCTCACGCCCGAGGCGATGTTTGCGCTCAAGCTCGACCGCACGCCGGATCTCAGCCAAAGGGATCGCGAGGAGCTCACGCGCGCCTACAACACGGTCCTCTTTGAAATCCGCAGCAAGGCGGCCGCTGACGACGCCCCGCAGGAGGGCAGCTCCCAGGCCCCGGCCCGCCCCCAGGCATCCCACCCGCACCAGTCTTGACGCTACAGGCACCATGCGCATTCTCAAAATCACGCTCACCAATCTCAACTCGCTCAAGGGGACGTGGGAAATCGACCTTGAGCACCCCGAGTACGTCAACAACGGCATCTTCGCCATCTGCGGCCCCACGGGCGCCGGCAAGTCGACGCTTCTCGATGCGGTGTCGCTGGCGCTCTACCAGGGCACGCCGCGCCAGGAGCACGTTTCCAAAAGCTGCAACGAGGTGATGACCCGCGGCACGGGCGAGTGCGTCTCCGAGGTGACCTTTGAGGCCGACGGACAGCGCTGGCGCGCCCGCTGGAGCCAGCGCCGCGCCCGCGGCGAGGCCGACGGCAGGCTGCAGGACGCCGTGCACGAGCTCTCGCGCCTCAACCCCGAGACCGGCCAGTGGGACCTCGAGCCCCTGAAGCCGAGGGATGTTCCGGGAAGAATCGAGGCCGTCACCGGCCTGGGCCTGCAGCAGTTCAACCGCTCGATGCTGCTTGCGCAGGGCAACTTCGCGGCCTTCATGAAGGCCCCGGCGGCCGAGCGCGCCCAGGCGCTTGAAAACATCACCGGCACCGAGATCTACTCGCGCATCTCGCAGCGCGTGCAGCAGACCTATGCCCGGCTTGGCACCGAGCTTGACGGCCTCAGGCACACGCTTGACGGCATGGAGGTTCTCAGCGATGAAGAGGCCGCGCTCAGGCGCGGCCAGGCCGAGACGCTTGAAATGGCGATCAGTCAGGCCCAGACGGCCATCGGAGAACTTGATGCGGCCATCGCCTGGCGCGGGCGGGTTTCCGGGCTTGAGGCCGACTGCGCGAAAATCGGCGCCGAGCTTGAGACAAAAAACCGGGAGCGCGCCGAGCTTGCCCTTGAAAAGCCCCGGCTTGAGGCCGCCGAGCGCGCCGCGGCGCTGCGCGAGGACTTTGCGCTTCTGTCTGCATCCCGCGGCAGCGCCGGGGAGCTTGCCCGCGAGGCGCAGCAGCACGCCGCGGGCGCCGCACGCGTGCAGACCGCGCTCGAGCAGGCGCTCAAGGCGCATGAGGCGGCGGCAGCCGATGAGAAAAAGAGCGCCGCTGCGCTTGAGGAGCTGCAGCGCCTCCTAAAGCGCGTGCGCGAGCTCGACACCCGGCTTGCAGAGGCTCGAGGCAACGTGGGGGAGCTGGAGCGTCGGCATCAGGAGGCCTCGGCCGCCGTCTTGAAAAACGAGACGCAGCTCAGGCAGCTTGAGCACCAGATCGCCTCCGAGAGAACCCGCCGCGACAGGCTTGCTGAAAGCCTTGCACCCGAGTCGCCGCGCGTGCGCCTCTACAACAGCCGTGATGCCCTTGCAGGCGCCCTTTCCATTGCCTTTGCCCGCGCAGGCGACATCAACGGCCTTGAAAGGGAGGCGGCAGACGCCGCAGACGGGCTCAAGGCCGCCTCCGGGCGCGTGAAGGCGATCGCCCCCAGAGCTGCTGCCGCCCGCGAGCAGTACGTCAGGAGCAAGGCGGCGCTTGAGGCGCTCGCAAACCAGGGCTCGCAGCTGCTCGAAGGCCGCACCCTCGAGGCGATCACGCTTGAGAAAAGCCGCCGCAGCGAGCGCCGAAGCCGCCTTGACGAGGCGCTCAAGTGCGCCCGGACCCTGGCTGACGTGCGCGCGGCGATGGCGCGCTGCAGCGACGGCGCTGCCAGGGCCCTCGACGAGGCCGCCCGGGCGGCCGAGGCGAACCGGCAGGCCTTGGAGCACTCCGACGCGCTCGAGGAGCTCCTCGATCAGATTCACGAAAAGGCAAGCCTGATGACGCTCATCGAGCAGCTTGCCGAGGAGCGCGGACGCCTCAAGGACGGCGAGCCCTGCCCCCTGTGCGGCTCGACCAGCCACCCCTGGGCGCACGAGAAGCCTCGTCCCTCCGACGCCATTGAAAAGGAGCGCAGCACCATCGCGGAGCTGCAGCGCGCGCACAAGCGCGTGCAGCAGACGCTGGCCGCAGCAGCCGCCGCTGACACCCGGGCCGAGACCTTCAGAAATGAACTCAAGACGCGCCGCGCTGAATTTGACCGGCGCGCCGAGGAGCTTGCCGATGCCATCGTCGAGCTCTTTCCCGATGGACTTCCCGAGCCCGATGGCGGCGACGAGCAGTCCGAGCCGCTGCTTGAGGAGCAGTTCATCAGGGTCGCCGGGCAGCAGATCTCCATTGAGAGCGTGCGCATCGCACGGCTTGACGAGCTCGCCCGGCAGGCCGCGGGGATTGCCGAAGGCGAGGCCCGGGGGCGCAAGGCGTGCGAAAGCGCGCGCCTCGCGCAGCAGGCCGCTGAAAAGGACCTTGCGCAGGCACAGACCGACGAGGCCGTCAGGCGCACCGCCCTTGAGGCGCTGCAAAAGCGGCTTGCCGCCTCGCAAAAGGAGTGTGACGGGGCGCTCGGGCGCCTCTCGGAACTCCTTGCGCAGGCAGGGCTTGAGCCGGTCGACCTCAAGGCGCTTCCCGAAACGAGGCGCCTTGTCGAGGAGAGCATTCGCCAGTGCGGCGAAGACCTCAAAGGGCTGCAGACGCTCAACGCCGGGCTTGAGGCCGACGAAAAGAGCGCCGACCAGGCCCGGCGGCAGGCCGGGGATCTGGCGCGCGCGCTTGCCGCGGCAAAAGGGGAGCTCGATGACGCCCTCAAAAAGACCGCGGCGCTTGTGGCCGAGCGCAGGACGCTTTTCGGCGACCGCGACCCCGACCGCGAGGAGTCGCGGGCCAAAGTCGACTTCAGCGCCCGGCAGAACGCGGCCAGAACGGCGCTTGAAAACCTCAACAAGGCCAGAAGCAGCCTTGAGCTTTTCAAGCGGACGGCTGGCGACCTCGAGCAGCGCCTCACGCGCGAGCGCGCGGCGCTCGCTGAGCGCGAGACGCTCTTTTCGCAGGCGCTTTGCGCTGCAGGCTTTCAAAGCGAGGCGCTTTGGAGCGCCGCGCGCATGGATCCCCGAGAACTCAAGGCGAGGCTTGACGTTCACAAGCAGACGGCTTCCGAATGCGAGCGCCTTGAGAAAAACCTTGACGAGCGCAGAAACCTTCTTGAAGCCGAAAAAAAGAGCCCGCGCACCGACGAGAGCCTGGAGGCGCTCAACGAAAAAAAGAGCGCGCAGACGCTTCGCTTCCGGGAGCTGTCGCAGCAAGTCGGCGAGATTCGCGAAAGGCTTCGCGTCGACGCCGAGCTCAGAAGCCGGCGGCATCAGACGATCGAAAGGATTGCCCGGGCCGAGGCGAGGCTTCGGGTCTGGGAAAAGCTCTACGCGCTCATCGGCTCGCACGACGGCAGGAAGTACCGCGAGTTCGTGCAGTCGATCACGTTTGAAACGCTCATTGCCTTTGCCAACGAGGCGCTTGTGAGAATGACCGATCGCTATGTGCTCACGAGCAGCGCCATGGGCGTGCTTGAGCTTGACGTGATCGACAACTACCAGGGCGGCGTGGTGCGAAGCTCCTCGAACCTCTCCGGAGGAGAAACCTTCATTGCAAGCCTTGCGCTTGCGCTCGGGCTGTCGCGCATGTCAAGCCGCAGCGTGCAGGTCGACTCGCTCTTTCTTGACGAGGGCTTTGGAACGCTCGACCCAGAGGCGCTTGACAACACCCTAGGAATGCTCGCCACGCTCAACGAGCAGGGCAAGCTGATCGGCATCATCTCGCACGTCGGAGAAATCCGCGAGCGCATCGCCGCGCGCATCGACGTCATCCCCTGCACGGGCGGCGTGAGCCGCCTTGAGGGCCCGGGCGTGCGGGAAATCAGGAAAAATAACGACGGCAAAGCCGCCGAAAAACCATTACGGACATCCCTGCCATGAGCCAGTCCTTCACGAAGTCAACCGATGCAGGCGCCCCGCAGTCCGCGGGCCGCGGAAAGGAAATCGAGCGCAAGTTTCTCGTCAGGGGCGAGGCCTGGCGCGCGCTCGGCACGCCCGTCCCCTACTGCCAGGGGTATCTCAACAGCAGCCCCGGGCGCACCGTGCGCGTGCGCATTGCCGGCAGCGCGGCATTTCTCACGATCAAGGGGCCGAACCGGGGCGCGGTGCGCACCGAGTACGAGTACCCGATCCCGGTCGAGGACGCCCGGGTGATGCTCGAGACGCTCTGCGAGCGCCCGCTCATTGAAAAGACCCGCACCCGCATCGCCCACGCCGGGCGCATCTGGGAGGTGGACGAGTTCTCGGGAGAAAACGAGGGGCTTGTCGTCGCCGAGGTGGAGCTTGAGGATGAGAATGCGCCGCTTGCCAGGCCTGACTGGGTTGGGAAGGAGGTCACGGGAGACCCCCGCTACTACAACTCAAGCCTCATTGCGCATCCCTATGCGCACTGGAGGAGGCAGGCCTAGCCTTCGCAGCAGGCCCGGCAGGGGAGGCCCTCTTTCAGCCTCCCCCTGCGTCCCCGGCGGATAAATCAGGACGCCAGCGTCTCAAGGCGCCTGACGGCCATGGACGAAAGCAGCGTCACGGCCGCGGGCAGCACCTCGTCGTTGAAGTCAAACTTCGTGCTGTGCACCGAGTTCGTGTGGTCGGCATCGCGCACGCCCACGCGAATCATCGTGCCGGGAACGAGCTGCTGGTACTCGGCGAAGTCCTCCGAGCTCATGAAGGGATCGATGGAGGGGCGCACCGCATCGGCTCCAAAAAGATCCGTTGCCAGGGCAATGCCCGCACGCGTAATCGTCTCGTCGTTGATCACCGCGGGAACCGAGTGCTCCCACTGGATTTCAATCGAGCAGCCATTGGCGTGCGCCGTGTCGGCGGCCATCTGCCGGAAGGCCTCCTCGACAAGCCTTCTGGTCTCGGGCCGGAAGGTGCGCGCCGTGCCGCTGATCCTGACCTCATCGGGCACGACGTTGGGCGTTTCGTAGCGTCCGGCATTGACCGCGCAGATGCTCAGGACCGCCGTGTCGATGGGGTTGACCTTGCGCGAGACGATGCTCTGGGCGGCGCTGATGAGCTGTGCGGCGGCCGGAATCGGATCAATGCCCAGGTGCGGGCGGCCGCCGTGCGTGCTCTTGCCCTTGATCGAGAGCCAGAAGTAGTCGCCCGCGGCCTGCAGCGGTCCGACGCGAAAGCCGAAGACGCCCTTGTCAAGCATCGGCTCGGTGTGCGCGCCGTAAATCTCGGCAATCCCGTACTTTTCAAAGATGCCGCTTGCAATCACGGCCCTGGCGCCCTTGACGCACTCCTCGGCAGGCTGAAAGATCCCCACCACGCGTCCCGGGAAGTCGCGGTGCGCGTTGAGATAGCGCAGCGCCCCCATGAGCCAGGTCTGGTGGCCGTCGTGCCCGCAGGCGTGCGCATGCCCGTCAATGCAGCTTGCCCAGGGCTTGCCGGAGGCGTCGCACATGCCGAGCGCGTCGATGTCGGCGCGCAGGGCGACGGTCTTTCCCGGACGGTCGCCGTCGATGACGACGATCACGCCGCCGGCGACGGTGCCGGAGTCGACGTTTTCAATTCCCCAGCCGCGCAGCGTTGAAACAATGCGCTCGACCGTCCTCTGGGTGTCAAACCCAATCTCGGGCGTGCGGTGCACGGCGCGGCGAAACTCCACGAGCTCCTCGCCCCAGCCGAGGATTTCGGCCGGCACGCGATCAGCATGAACAAACTGCATGACTCATCTCCCTTTTTTGTCGACAGCCGGCCGCCCGGGCGGCCGGTTCTGAAAAAGCATTGCCGCCGATTGTAGTCTTCGGTCGCTGGCGGCGTCGGGCGGGGCCATGGTACGGCGCGCACGCGAAAAAAAGCCGCCCGCAGATCCCGCAGGACCGCCCGGGCAGCTTTCTTCAGCTCAAGGCATCTCAGAGCTTGACCTCAAAGATCCTTGCCAGCTCCTCTGTCGTCGGATTCTCGTCAAAGGGCACGTACTCGCCCTTTGAATTCTTGAACACGCCGTAGGGAACGGCGCGGCACCCGCAGCGGCGGTGCAGCTTGGAATTGTCCCAGCACCAGTTGCGCAGCTTTTCCGAAAGCTTGGTGATGTCGTAGCGCAACCCGCGCATGCCCTCGTCGCGGAAGTGCTCGTGCTGCGCATCGAGCACCTCCCAGGGCTTGTCGGAGGCGAAGATGAGCGCGCCCTGCGCGTCGGAGTGGATGTTCATGTACGCGATCGGGAAATAGACCACTTCGATCTTTTCATGCAGCGGGCGGATGTGCTCCATGAGCGTCATGCAGTCCGGGCACTGGGTGTCGATGGCGACGTAGGCCTTCGGACGCCCGGCCGGGCCGGGATAGCTGAAGCCGTGCCCCTGCTTGGAGAACGTCTCGTACATCATCTTGCCGTCCCAGATGGGAGGCACCTTCACAGGAGCCGCAAGCACGGGACCCGCAACAGAGCTTGAAAGCGCCGCTGCAGCAAGAGCAAGCGCGCCTCGTCTGGAAATATCGGCCATAGAGTTCTCTCCTTCTTGATAACCGGCTGTGCCGGAGTAACGAAACTGGGATCAGCCCTGTCCGCGGCGGCAGAAGGTGCGTCAGTTCTGCCTTCTGCCCTGATAACGACCCCGGCTGTCGTAAAAGCGGCCGCTGCCGTCCTCGCGCCCCTGATAGCGCCCCCTCTCGTCATAATAGCGGCCGTTTGCGTCCTTGCGGCCCTGGTAGCGACCACGCTCATCGTAAAAGCGTCCGCTGGCGTCCTGGCGCCCCTGGTAGCGGCCGCGTTCATCGTAAAAGCGTCCGCTTGCATCCTGCCGCCCCTGGTAGCGGCCGCGGCTGTCGTAGCTGCGGCCGCTGGCGTCAACGCGGCCCTGATAGCGGCCGAGACTGTCGTAGCGCCGTCCCGCCTGCCGGTCCTGGTCAAGGATTCCCGCATGCGCCTGGCTGACGGCAGCCGGCAGGAAGTCGGCCCCCGCAGGCCCGAGGGACATCACAAAGGCCGCAAGCACGACCAGCATCAAGCGCTTCCACATGGCGCAGCTCCTCCACGGTTTCCACGGCCCCGCCCTGCACTGTCCTGCGGCAGGGCCCGTGGAAAAGAGTCTATCAGTCTGCGCCGAGGCGTCAGACCCCTGAAGGGGGACGGGCTTATTCACCGAGCCGGCGAGCTTCCCCTGGAGCTGGCGATGTAGAGCGCCACCGCCGCGGCAATGAGCGCGAGCGCCGCCTTTTCGGCCGTCGTCACGGGCTCAGAGAAGACGAGCACGCCCACCGAGAGCGTGAGCACGGGATTGAGGTACTGCACGATGCCGAGAACCGTCATCGGAAGCTTCTGCGCCGAGAGTGAAAAGAGCACCATCGGAATCGAGGTCACGATGCCGGTGCCGATCAGAAAAAGCGACAGGTGCGAGTCAAAGCCCTCAAGAAAGTGCCGGGCGTAGCCCCCGGGTGAAAGAAGGATGAACGCCAGGGCCGGCAGCAGCATCAGGCCGTGCTCGATGGCGACGCTGTCGCCCGGGTCGATCGCCACCTTCTTTTTGAGCGCCCCGTAGATCGCCCACGTTGAGGAGACGCCGACGGCAATCCAGGGAAAGCGGTCGAGCCCGGCAACGAGCACCGCCACGCTCAGCGCCGCGAGCAGCACGGCCGCAAGCCGTGCGCCCGAGAGCCGCTCGGAGAAGACGACGATGCCGATGGCCACCGTGGCAAGCGGCGTGAGAAACATCCCGAGACCCAGCTCCACCACGCGCCCCGTGTTGACGCCCACGATGTTGACGAGCCAGTTGAGCGCGGCAAAGACCGAGGCAAGCACGATGATGAGCGCGCCGCTGTCGCGCGGCGCGCGCACCAGCCGCCCGAGCACGCGCGCGGCCGCGGGCAGCCGCCCGGCCGCCGCCAGTCCGGCCGTGATGAACACAAACGACCAGATGATGCGGTGCGCAAGGATCTCCACGGGCGCAGCCTCGGCAATGCGTCGCCAGTAAAGCGGCATCAGGCCCCAGAAGCAGTAGGCAAGAACGGAGGAGAGAATGCCGACGGCGCCCGGAGACAGCGTTCGCAAGAAGGCCATGGCAGCACAGAACAAAACCGGTGGTTGGACGGCCGCGTCCGCCTCCAGCCCCCGTTGATGCGGCCGGCCGGGCGCGGCGCTCGTGATTCATGTTCGAGTGTACGCCCGGGGGACGGCCCAATGCCTTCCGGTGCCCGCGCGGCTGCAGCCGGCCTATGATGTTGAGCGTCGGGAAGCCTCCCCTTGAGACTCCCCGCAGGACACGACGCTGTTGTTTTTCCGAAGGTCTGATGCAAAGAAGAATGCTGCTTGCCGCCGGCCTCTGGCTTTCCGTCCCCGGACGCCCGGCGGGGGCGCTTGCGGCGACGCCGCCTGCGGCCGCCGTCGAGCGCGACGACTACTATGAACTAGCCGCGCCGCTGGCAGGCGCGCCGTACGGGACGCTGACGAAAATCTTTCGCTACGACTGCCCGGCCTGCCGCCGGTTCGACACCACGAGGGAGTCCCTGGTGGTGCCCCGCGTCAAGGACGAGACCGGTCTTTCCTACAACCCCATGCACCTTGGGGCGGGCGCGCGCTTCGGGCGCACGGCAAGCGAGTTTTTCGCCCTGTGCCGGATCCAGGATGCGGCGGCTGGCCTTGCCGCCGACGACCCCGGGTCGCTTTTTCACCGGGCAAGGGGCGCCGCCTACGAGAGCTGCCTTCAGGAGCGCTGGCTGCGGCCTGTCGCCGAGTCGACCTTCGTGCAGATGCTCTGCGAGGCGTCGGGAATTTCTCCTGCCGCATTTGAAAAGGAGCGCGCAGGCGCCGCGGTGCAGCAGCTCTGCGCGCTCTGGCAGGGAGCCTACGGCACGGCCAGAATCCAGGGCATTCCGGCCTTCGTCGTCAACGGCCGCTATCTCCTGAAGACGACCGCCGTCGCCTCGGCCGACGACTTCGTTGCCCGCGTCGTGCGCCTGAGCCGCCTGCCGGCGCAGGGCCGGCCGCAGGCAGGGCCTGCCGCCCAGGCGCAGCCGCTGCGGGCGGTCAGCTCTCAAACGTCCCCTTGACGATCACCTCGCCCGAACGCATCATCTGCCGGCCCCGGGCGAGAACGTGCACGAGCTCCATGTTCTCATCAAAGAGGTTGATGTCGGCGTCGGCGCCCGCCTTGATCTCGCCCTTTCCCTCAAGGCGCAGCGCCCGGGCGATGTTGGTCGAGACGACTGAAAGCGCCGTCGTCATCGGCACGCCGAGCTCGCCCGTGAGGCGCCTGAAGTTCTCAAGATTGCAGGCGACGCCGCCCACGCCGAGCCCCACCATCTCGCCCTTTTCATTAAAGCGCGGGACCGAGCCGTGGCCGTCGGTGCTCACCGTGACGTGATCGGCCGCCACCCCCGCCCTGAGCGCCTCAAGGACGGCGTCGGCGGGCGTTCCGACGGCGCTCGTGCCGCCCGTGGTGATGTCGATGAAGCCGCCGGCAAGACCAAACCTGACGGCGTCCTCGAAGACCTTGATGTGGCGGGCGCAGTGCGTCGGACGGATGTGCTGGATCGGGAACCCCCGGGCGGCGATGTCTAGAAACATCTCAAAGGGGCCGGGAATGTCGCCCAGGTGCACATGCAGCACGCCGAGCTTTCCGGCCACCATGGCGCCCACGCGGATCTGCGTCAGAAGCCGCAGCACCTCCTGCTCGGTGGGAAAGCTCGAGCGATGGTCTCCCATGGCGATCTTGACGCCGAGCACCTCGGGCACGAAGTACAGATCGTCGCGCACCGTTGTCGTGAGCGTCGTGGGCGGGTAGGCATAGTTGCTCGTGTACATCCAGGCCGAGACGCCCTCGGCCTGCAGGGCGCGCACCTTGCCGAGAAGATTGGGAATCGAGCGGCTCGAGCCGTCGGTGCCTGAGACGCCCACCACGCTCGTGGTGCCGCAGGCAATGAGTTCGGAGAGCACGAGCTCGGGCGTGCGTGTGCTCGGGCCGCCCTCGCCGCCCCCGCCCGTGACGTGCACGTGCTGATCGATGAATCCCGGTGTGAGGATGAGGCCCGAGGCCTCGAGCGTCTCAAGCTCCGGCATGACCACGGTGAGATCCGGCCCGACGGCGGCAATTCGTCCGTTGACGACGAGAACGTCGCAGACGCCGAGATCCTGCGGGGCGTAGACGTGCGCATTCCTGATGAGCAAAGCCATTTTTTGAGTTTCCTTGAGCAAAGATTTTCCAGTTTCCGGACGGGACGACTGCCCGCCGCCCCCGGCGTTTTTCGTTTCCTTGCGACGCCTTCCAGACCCTCGATCGTACTCCCCCCGGCCAGCCCGAAGGCGACTTTTCGCCGGACTTCGTCAGATTCAGCGAAGTCTGTCGTGCGAAGATTGCCTTCGTCCGGAGCCTTGCGGTCTTCTCTCGCAGATTCTTGCCCGTTTATGCCAAAAGGCGCCGCGCACGGCGCCCGGGCCGCACGTGCGCCTTAGCATGCCCCGGGTCCTGAGGCAGCGCGCAGCCGACGGCAGGGCGCGCGCTTTTTTTTTCACCGTCCCCCCCCCTCATAGATTCGACGGACTTCACCCCGCCCCTATGGATACTGCGCTTGTCGAACTTTTTCTTGACTCCTTCTGGAAGATCCTTCTTCCAGGGCTGACCGTCACCATTCCGCTGACGGCCATCGCCTTCAGTCTGGCGCTTGTCATTGCCGTGGTCACGGCGCTCGTGCAGTACGCGCAGGTGCCGGTTCTCAAGGACATCGCACGACTCTACATCTGGGCCACCCGCGGCACGCCGCTGCTCGTGCAGCTCTTCATCGTCTTCTACGGGCTGCCGCACGCGGGCGTGCTGATCAATCCCTTTGTGGCGGCCGTCATCGTCTTTTCCATCAACGAGGGCGCCTACTGCGCCGAGACGATGCGCGCGGCGCTCGAGTCGGTTCCCCGCGGGCAGCTCGAGGCCGGCCTCACAAGCGGCATGACATGGCTGCAGACCATCCGCCGCATCGTGCTTCCGCAGGCCTTTCGCACGGCATTTCCGACGCTCGGAAACTCGCTCATCGCCATGGTGAAGGATACGTCGCTTGCGGCCAACATCACCGTCACCGAAATGTTCATGACCACCCAGCGCATCGTGGCGCGCACCTATGAGCCGCTGCTGCTCTACGTTGAGGTGGGACTCATCTATCTGCTCTTTTGCACCGTGCTGACGCGGGTCCAGAGCTGGGGCGAGGAGCGCCTGCGCACATACGCCCGGCGATGACGCTTTGAAAGGAAACCGCAACATGCTGCTTGAAGTGACCGCACTGAGGGCCTCCTATGACGGCCGGGAGGTGCTCCACGGCATTGACCTTGCCGTGGACAGGGGCGACGTCGTGGCCGTGATCGGCCCGAGCGGGTCGGGAAAGACCACGCTGCTGCGCACGCTCAACTTTCTTGAAAGGGCCGACGCCGGACGCATGCGCTTTGCGGGCAGGGAGTTTGAAATCACGCACATGAAGCGCGCCGACATCCTTGCCATCCGCCGCAGAACTGCGTTTGTATTTCAAAACTACAACCTGTTTCTCAACAAGACGGCCCTTGAGAACATCACCGAGGGGCTCGTCACGGGCCGCGGCATGGACAAGACGGCGGCGTGCGAGCGCGCCCGGCAGCTGCTGGCGCGCTTTGGTCTGTCCGGGCACGAGAACGCCTACCCCGGCGAACTCTCAGGAGGCCAGCAGCAGCGCGTGGCCATCGCCAGGGCCCTGGCGCCCAGCCCCGACATCATCTACTTTGACGAGCCCACCTCGGCCCTCGATCCGGAGCTCACCCGCGACGTACTTGAAATCCTGTGCGCGCTCGCACGCGAGGGCCTCACGATGATCGTGGTCACCCACGAGCTCGCCTTCGCCCGGGGCATTGCCGGCCGCGTGCTCTTCATGGAGCAGGGCGCCGTCGTCGAGGAAGGCTCTGCCGCCGAGATCTTCTCGCACCCGAGGCAGCCGCGCACGGCGCAGTTTCTCAAGACGCTCTCCGCGGATCAAGCCGCCTTCTGAACTTCGTTTTTCAATCAACCTTGCAAGCAGACACCACCATGCAGATTCGCAAAAGAACCTTACTGAAGTCCGCCCTTGTCGCGGCGCTTGCCTGCACGGCGGCCGCCGGCGTCCTCACGGGATGCTCCAGACAGGCCCCGGAGGAAAAGCCCGCCGCGCAGCAGGATCTTCTGGCCCGCATCAAGGCGCGCGGCACCATCACCATCGCCATGGAGGGCACCTGGTCGCCCTGGACCTATCACGACAAGGACGGCAGGCTCACCGGGTTTGACGTCGCCATCGGCGAGCGGATCGCCAGGGCCCTGGGCGTCAAGGCCGAGTTCATCGAGGGCAAGTGGGACGGGCTGCTCGCCGGGCTTGACGCCGGCCGCTACGACCTGATGATCAACGGCGTGGGCATCACCCCTGAGCGCGAGCGCGCCTACGATTTTTCCGAGCCCTACGTCTATGACCGCGTCGCAGTCATCGTTCGCGGCGGGCGCACCGACATCACAAGGATGGAGGATCTCAAGGGGCGGCACACCGCCAACACGATCTCGAGCACCTATGCAGAGACGGCAGAGAAGGCCGGCGCGCGCGTGACGGGCGTCGACGATCTCAACCAGACGTTTGAGCTCCTGCTTTCCGGGCGCATTGACGCCACCCTCAATTCCGAGGTGACCTACGCCGATTACAAGCGCGCGCATCCCGATGCCGACATCAAGATCGCCCTCTTTACGCCCGAAGCCGGAGAAATCGGCGTGGCGCTCAAGAAGGGCGCCGACACGGCCAGCCTGCGCGCAGCGGTCAACGAGACCATCTCGGGGCTGCGCGCCTCGGGCGAGCTCTCAGAGCTCTCCAGGCGCTTCTTCGGGCTTGACATCACGACGAAAAAATAGCCGCAGGGCGCCAACGGCCCAGGGCCGCGCGCATCACGGCTGCCGCCGCGGTCCAGACCGCGGCGTTTTCTTTTCAATGAAAAAAAACCGGGATGCCGCAATCCCGGAAAGTCAGAGGACGCCGCCTGATGTTTCCGGCGTTTCGAACCTTTCCCTGCGGCAGTCCCGGCAAACGAGCTAGAGGAGAAAAGAATAAGGAGCTCTCTGAGCGGCTTTCGCGCACGCGGCGCAGCCGCACGCGTGCGAACTACTTCACCGCACCGATCTTCCTGAGCCAGGCGCGGATGTCCGCACCCGCATCCCGCGCATCGGACCCCGGCACGTAGAAGTGCTCGCCCATCGTCGCCGCGGGGCAGAGCTCGCGAATGCGGGAGAGCGCGCCCGAAGGCGAGGAGCTGCCCGAGGTGATGAAGGGATAGACGGTCTTGCCCGCCAGGTTGTGGTCCATGAGGAAGGTCGACATCGGCACCGAGAGGCTTCCCCACCAGTACGGGCTTCCGAGGTAGACCACCTCATAGCCCGAGAGATCGGGAATTTCCGTCTTCAATTCGCGACGCGCCTTGCGGCGCACCTCGTCGCGGGCGATGTCGGTCATGTCGCTGTAGGCCTCGGCGTAGGGCTCCTTGACGTCGATGCGCAGCATCTTCGCGCCGGTTGCCTCGGCAATGACCCGGGCAATGGACTCGGTGTTGCCCGAGCGGGAGTAGTAGATGATGATGGCCTTTGAGAAGTCGGTCGCCATGGCGCCGGGCAGGGCAAGAGCCCCCAGGCCGAGCGCGGCGGCGCCCTTCAGGAGGACGCGTCTTGAAATCGTCATGGTCTTCATATCCTCACAAAAAAGATTCTTCAGGGCGGGCGCTGGGAAGCGCCGGAAAACCGGAGCCTTGCGCATTGACTTTATCCCGGCGCCGTCTGCACTCCGGGCCGAATTGCGGCAAAAACTTGCCTGATTCTCGAAAAGATGGTCGCGCGCAAGCGGCTGATTTCCCACGGGAATCAGTTCCCGGCGCGCCGGAATTCAACGACCTTGTCGCCGCTTTCAGCGATCGCCCGGCGGGCCTCCTCGGTGAGTCTTCCAAGCGGGACCAGGCTCTCGGAGGGCCTGAAGTCGCGCACGAACACGGCGATGTTCCCCCAGGGAATGTAGTAGGTGATGTCGCCCGTGACGGGATTGGTGTGCGTCGGGGCGTCGCCCACCTCAAGCTTGGGGTTGAGATAGGCGATGCGCTCGGTTCTGCCGAAGTCTTCAAACTGCAGCTTCACGGGAAGACGCGAGGCAAAGCTCCGGGCGGCGTCGTTGCCGTTGAGTTCAATGGGGAAGGTCTTCTCCCCGATGCGCATTTCGATGGACTGGGCCATGACAGGCTCTCCGATGGTTGAAAACAAGAAAAAGACTGCGGAGGCCGCGCCCGCGAGCGCGGCCGCAAGCGTGCTGTGCATGATTCGGCGCTCCACAAGGGATTTGTTGAAGGTCCGCGCCCCGGACAACGCCCCGGGGCGGCGGCGCGCGACTTTTTTGCGGCGGGCGCAGCGCCCGCCGCCGAAGGACGGCTAGCTGTGATCGATCTGGCTTTCGGTGAAGGGATCGGCGCGGTGGCCCATCAGGTCGATCGCAAGGAACTCCTTGTCAAAGCGCTTCCAGTCTTCAGCCGAAAGCTTCACTTCGGCCGCTCCGAGGAAGTCGTCGAGATGCGCCGGATTCGTCGTGCCGGGAATCGGCGCAATCGTCTCGCCGCGGCTGAGCACCCAGCCCAGAACGAGCTGCGCGGGCGTGATGCCGAAGTCGCGCGACCACTTCGCCACGAGCTCCACAAAGGGATAGTTGTGCTTCATCGCCTCGGGCGTGAACTGCGGCAGCGTCGCTCTCCGGTCCTTGGCCTCAAACTTCGTCTCGGGCGTAATGAGTCCGAGCGGGAAGGCCCGGCACAGCGGGCAGTACGGAACAAAGCCGATGCCAAGCTCCCTGAGCGTGGCGAAGGTCTTCGTCTCGGGCTCGCGCCACCAGATGCCGTACTCGGACTGCAGCGCCGTCAGGGGCGTGACGGCATGCGCGCGGCGGATGCTGCGGCTGCTTGCCTCGGACATGCCCCAGTGCTGCACCTTGCCCTCGCGCATCAGGTCGCCCACGACGCCGGCGACGTCCTCGACGGGCACCTTCGGATCGACGCGGTGCTGGTACAGGAGATCAATGTGGTCGGTCCTCAGGCGCTTGAGCGAGCCCTCGACCGCACGGCGGATGTGGTCCGGCCGGCTGTTGACCTCCTTGGGCCTGCCCTCCTCGACGCCGAAGCCGAACTTGGTGGCGATCACCACCTTGTCGCGCACCGGGGCGAGCGCCTCGCCCACCCACTCCTCGCTCGTGTACGGTCCGTAGACCTCGGCGGTGTCGAAAAACGTCACGCCCGAGTCATAGGCGCGCCGGATCAGCGCGATCATGTCGGACTTTTCAAACGTGCCGCCGTAGTAGCCCACCATCGGCAGGCAGCCAAGGCCAATGGCCGAGACCTCAAGCTTGCCGAGCATGCGCCGCTGCGTCAGATGCCGGAGAGTCCCCCTGTCTGCGCCGGAGGCCGGGGCTGCCGCGGCCGCATGGACGCGGCCCGTCCCGGCTGCGGAAACCAGAGCCGCCGCGCCCGCAAGCGTCAGAAAGCTGCGGCGGTTCAGTGCCGCGCCCGTGCATAAATTCGATTCAGCCATGTCAAGTCTCCCAAATCTTCAGCTTCCTTTTTTCCCGTCAGGGTGAAATGCCGCCGGGAAACGCCCGCAGGGACCGCATCCCGCGGGGCTCTCCCTCATTGCCCGCCCATGGTATCCGCAGCTGTTTGATAATTCAAATATCAAATACTCATTGAGTTTTATGCTTGAATAGAATAAAAAGGCGCGGCGCCCGGGGTTCTCATCCGCCGCACGCCGGGCAGAGGCTCCCGGGGGCAGGATCGCGAGAAACAGGCAAGAAATTGAAACGTCGCAGGGCGCGCTACCGCAAGGCGGGTTTGTACAATCGTCGCGTAAGCTGTCCGATTGCGCCCGAAGATCAAGAACAAAACAGAGCCGGCCCGGACTGCCGCAGACGGCGCGCTTTCGGCCGCACCCCGGCCGCAGGCGGGCATGACATTCGGGAGGAATGACGGCATGGATCTCAAGAGCCTTCGCTACTTTGTTGAAATCGCACGACAAAAGAGCTTTACGGCGGCCGCAGAGAAGCTCTTTGTGACGCAGCCCACGCTGAGTCGCCAGATCGCAGACCTTGAGGACGAGCTCGGACAGAAGCTCTTTGACCGCTCAACGCGCCGCATTGAACTCACCGAAAAGGGGATCTATCTGTTTCAGCAGGCGCAGGCCATCCTCTCGCTGGTGGAGAAGACAAAGCTTGAGACAATGTCCACGCAGGACCTTGCCGGGGATCTGACGATCTCCGCGGGGGAGACGCCCGCCATGGACATCGTTGCCCGGGCAACGGAGCGCTTTCGCGCCACGCACCCGCTCGTGCGGTTTCATCTGCTGAGCGCCAACGCCCAGGACACGGCCGAGGCCCTGCGCATGGGCATCTCCAACTTCGGCGTCTTCAACCTGCCCGCGGACATTGACGGACTTGAGTACATCACCCTACCGCAGCAAAACCGCTGGGGCGTTCTCACGCGCCGCGACGGCCCCCTGGCCGGGCGCATCTCGGTCAAGCCCTCCGACCTGGCCGGCCTGCCCCTCTACTTCTCCAAGCAGGAGCGCATCCGAAGCCGCATCGCGGGCTGGCTCGGGCACCCCTTCGAGCGGCTTCACATCGTCGGCTCCTACAACCTGCTCTACAACGCCTCGCTCATCGTTCGCTCCGGGGGCAACGCCATCTGCATCGACGGCATCACGCGGCCCGACGACGAAATCGCCTTTCTTCCCTTTACTCCCGCCTTCAAGACGGAGGTCGTCTTTGCCTGGCCCGCGGCCGCGCCCAAACGCAGCCTCACCGAGGAGTTTCTCAAGACGCTGCGCGCGCTCATCATTGAAGAGCGCGCTCCGCTTGAGGAGGCAAGGTCCGGCGACGCCGTCGTGCAGCCGCAGGCCTCGCCGCCCGAGGGCGCCTGAGGTCCCTGGGCGGCCGCCGCGGCCCTCGACGTCCCCTTAGGCAGTTTCTCCCAGCGCTTCTGCACCAGCGCAAAGGTTGTGCACGCCGCGCCCGGCGGTGCGCGGCTTTTGGCATGGAATGCGTCCGCTTGCTGGCACAATAAGGTTCAGCGTCTGGAACTGCGCTCCTCAAGCGCCGGCAGGCGCAGGAATTTTTCAGGGAGAAAGAATTACCATGCCGATTACTCGTCGCGATCTCTTTCGTGCCGCCGGGGCCACCGCCGGCGTCACGCTCTTGTCCGGGTGCGCTGCGCGCGCCGGGGCGCCCGCCGTTGCGGCCTCAGAAGCCTTCGTCGTGCCGCCCTTTGCGGCGCCCACGGCTGAAAAGCCTCTGAAGCTGTGCTTCAACGAGAACCTTCTCGGCATGAGCCCGAAGGCAAAGAAGGCCGCCATGCAGGCCGTTGCCGAGGCCGCCTCCTACTATCCCTTCGCCGAGGCCGAGAAGATGCGTGCGGCCTGCGCGCGCTTCATGAAGGCCAAACCCGAGAACATCATGCTCTCGCACGGCTCGGCCGAGTCGATCCGTGCAAGCATCGAGGCCTACATCACGCCCGATGCGGCGCTCTTTGTTCCGGAGCTGACCTACAGCGACGGCGAGGACACCGCCCGCAAGAACGGCCTCAAGGTCGTGAAGGTTCCGATGGGCCCGAACTGGTCGATCGACATCGACGCCATGCGCAAGGCCGCGGCCGCGCACAAGGGACGCGCCATCGTCTACTTCGTCAATCCCAACAACCCGACCTCGACCATCGCCGACAGCGAAAAGCTTCTGGCCTGGATCCGCAGCCGTCCGCGCAACACGTTCTTCGTCATTGACGAGGCCTATGCCGAGTACGTCACCGACCCGGCCTACGTCTCCTGCAAGACGCTCGTCGACGCGGGCTACGACAACCTGTGCGTGCTCAAGACCTTCTCGAAGATCTTCGCCATGGCGGGCCTGCGCCTGGGCTTTGCCTACGCCGCCCCCGAGGTGATCAAGACGATCCGCAAGCAGGTCGCCTACGACGTGATGATCAACGTCGTCGCCATCCGCGCGGGGCTTGCCGAGATCGACGACAAGCAGTTCCTTGAGACGAGCCTCAATGAGAACACGAAGGCCCGCAACGTCCTGCACGCAACGCTCGACGAGCTCGGCATCGAGTACCTCAAGGGCCAGACCAACTTCGCCTTCATGAACCTCAAGGCGCCCCTCAAGCCCTTTGTCGACCGGATGGCCGCGCGCCACATCCTCGTGGGCCGTCCCTTCCCGCCCGCCGTCGAGTGGTGCCGCGTCTCGCTCGGCACGGCAGCCGACATGCAGTACTTCTGCGAGGCGCTGCGCGAATTCCGCAAGAACGGCTGGGTCTAGTCCCGCGGTTTCCGCGCTCTGACGCGCAGTGACGACGGCGCCCCGAGGCCTTGTGCCCGGGGCGCCGTTCTTTATCCCTGCGGCGCGCGCCTCCCCCCGGGACGGCGCGATAAAAAATGCCGGCGCTGACAAAGTCAGCCGCCGGCATCCGGAATGCATTGAAAAGTTCCCCGGGCGTCAGTCGCCGCGCGTCTCAGGCCTCAAGGAAAAGATCGCGCATGGGACCGCCCTCGGCGTTGCTCTGCACGAGCCCGAAGTGCCGCCAGGCCGCCGTCGTGGCGACGCGTCCCCGGGGCGTTCTCTGCACAAGCCCCTGCTGGATGAGATAGGGCTCGACCACGTCCTCGAGCGTATCGCGGTCCTCTCCAAGGGCGCTTGCCAGGTTGTCGATTCCCACGGGGCCGCCGCCGAACTTCTCCATGATCGTGAGCAGAAACTTCTGGTCGACCGCATCAAGTCCCATGGCGTCGACGGCAAGCATGCGCAGGGCGGCGTCGGCTATCTCGGCGGTGATGAGGCCGTCGTGGCGCACCTGCGCGTAGTCGCGCACGCGCCGAAGCAGCCGGTTGGCGATGCGGGGCGTGCCGCGCGAGCGGCGCGCGATCTCCAGCGCGCCCGCATCCTCGATGTCCACGCGCAGAAGACCGGCGGAGCGGCGCACGATGTGCGCAAGAGCCTGCGTGCTGTAGAACTGCAGCTGGCTGATGATGCCGAAGCGCGCCCGCAGCGGATTGGTGAGCGACCCGGCGCGAGTCGTGGCGCCGATGAGCGTAAAGGGCGGCAGGTCGAGCTTGATCGAGCGCGCCGCCGGCCCCTCGCCGATCATGATGTCGATCTGATAGTCCTCAAGCGCCGGGTAGAGGATTTCCTCGACCACCGGGCTCAGCCGGTGAATTTCGTCGATAAAGAGCACGTCGTTGCGCTCGAGGTTCGTGAGCAGCGCGGCCAGATCGCCCGGGCGCTCGAGCACCGGACCCGAGGTCTGCCGCAGGTTGACGCCCATCTCATGGGCGACGATGTGCGCAAGCGTCGTCTTGCCCAGACCGGGAGGCCCGAAGAGCAGCAGATGGTCGAGCGGCTCGCCTCTCTGGCGGGCCGCCGTGATGAAGACCTCGAGCTGCTCGCGCACCGCGGGCTGGCCGACATAGTCGGCAAGCCGCTCCGGGCGCAGGGCGCGGTCGACATTGTCTTCATTGGGGCTGTTGCTCGTGGCGGCAACGACGCGTTCGACGGACTGCATGAATGGATTTGAAGCCGATGCTGGAGGTTGGTTACTTGGTCATCGATTTTAAGGCCTCGCGAATGCCGTCACTCACCGAGATGTCCTCGGGCAGCCGCTTGGCCGCGGCAAGCGCCTCGCGCTCGGAGTAGCCGAGCGCCACGAGAGCCGAGACGACGTCCGAGCGCGCGTCGTTGGGCGCTGCGCCGAGCACGACGCCCGTCAGATCCGCGCCCACCTTGCCCTTAAGTTCCAGCACCAGACGCTCGGCGGTCTTCTTGCCGATGCCGGGCACGCGGGTGAGCATCGCCGTGTCCTGCGCGCTGATCGCCTGCGCGAGCATGTCGACGCTCATTCCTGAGAGAATCGAAAGCGCCGTGCGCGCCCCGATGCCGGAAATCCGGATCAGCAGCCGGAAGACCTCCCGCTCGCGGGCGGTGAGAAAGCCGTAGAGCAGCTGCGCGTCCTCGCGCACCACGAAGTGCGTCAGAAGCGTCACCTCGCCCCCGACCTCGGGGAGGTTGTAGAAGGACGACATCGGAACGTCGATCTCATAGCCCACGCCGTGCACGTCCACCAGAATCTGCGGGGGATTCTTTTCCAAAAGTCTGCCTTGAATGCGGCCGATCATGCTTGTCTACCCTGTTGGAATGCCGTGAAAGAAAACTTCAGTCGTTGCCGCGCCCCGGCCGCCCGCGGTCTTCGGCCACCTGCGCCCAGGCGCTGCGGCTCGACTGCCGCCGCGCGGGCCTCATGCGCTCAAGCGCAGCGGCGGCCGGAGCCCCCGTCAGATGCGAAAGACGCAGGGCATGCGCGCAGGTGATGGCGCAGGCCAGGGCATCGGCCGCGTCGGCCTGCAGCTCGCCCTGGATGCCCAGAAGCTTCTGCACCATCATCTGCACCTGCGCTTTGTCGGCACGGCCCGTGCCGACCACCGAATTCTTGATTTCCGAGGGAGTGTACTCGTGCACCTCAAGCCCGTGCACGGCCGCACAGGCCAGAGCCGCGCCGCGCGCCTGCCCAAGCAGCAGCGTCGAGCGGGGATTGACGTTGACGAAGACAAGCTCGGCCGAGGCCGCCGTGGGCCGCGTTTCCTCAATGATCTTCGAGAGCTCTGCGTGAATGATCCCCAGGCGCTTGCTGAGCATGCCCTTTTCGACATGAATGCACCCGGCCGTCACCAGCGTGAGCCTGTCGGCGACGGCGTCAATGACGCCGAAGCCCGTGTGGTTGAGCCCGGGATCAATGCCGAGGATGCGCGTTCTGGAGTCCATGTCGGGAGTGCGGGGCGACTTCTTGAAAAATGGCGATGCAGGAGCATCGGCGAACTGCGCGATTTTAGCCAAGGCCGCTGTCCGCACCCGATGCTCGTCGCCGGAAATTTGCTTTTTACAGGAAATTCGATAAAATGCCGATTCTCTCAAACAGAGAGGAAAATGTGTTTGCGCGGTTGGCTCAGTGGTAGAGCATCGCCTTCACACGGCGGGGGTCACTGGTTCGAATCCAGTACCGCGCACCAAGCACACTTTCCACAGCATGTTGCCATGCTGTCGCCAATGACCGCGAAACCCAATGAAATCGAGGGTTCCGCGGTTTTTTGTTGCCCCTTGCCGCCGTCGCCCACCGCCTGAACTCCGCCTTAGACACGAACGACGTGATGAGTCCCGGCCCCGCGCCAAGTCAGGCGCAGACAAGCACCACACGGCTCGAAGAAGCTCAAGCGCCGGACTCGGCACCCCCTGCGGGTGCCGCACGCTCGATGATTGAAGGCTCTTCGCCGGTTCCGTCAGGCCCCTCGCGCACGGTCGAGCACCTTGCGTCCGGGCACGCGGCTGCGGCGGGTGCTTCAACGGGCACCCCGGCACCGTCTGCACCTCGATCGTCCTACCCGCCCAACGTCTCCAAGCTCGGCAGCTCCACCCATGTGCCTTCCGGCGAGACGCCTGGAGAAACGACTGCCCGGCTTAATGCCGGGACGATCCGTAAGTTTTTGAACAAGGGAAATTAGACATGGGCTTTCCGTGAGGCCCCGGACGCGGCGCGGCGCACCCGGAGCCGGCGCCAGCGCCGGCAGAAGGACGAGTAGTTGTACGTCTCGCCGGCAGCCTCGGCTGCGTATCGCTCATACAGCAGGCGCGTCGTAACGTTCTTCCGCTGGGGCCGCTTGTGGACTTGGAGATTGAGGCCTCCTGCGAGATCTGCCGGAAGGACGATCCCTGGCCAGGAGCGGTAATGACCCTTCGAGGTTGAAGGGCTGGTAGTTTCTTCATCAGAACTCCTTGTGTTGGGTAAAGAAGCCCCGATGATGGCTCGTGCAAGGTTGATTTCATTTATCATCACGGGCAAGCGTACCCCACACAGCTCTGATCCTTCGGGATTATCCTGCAACAAGTGGGGTCTTCTTTTTTGGGGCGTGAAAAATTTCCCCCTCGTCCGGGGGCCGCCCGTTTTTTCGCGCAGCGCGCGCTCGAGATCCGCCCTGTCTCTCAGGCTATCATCGGCACTGGCCATTTCTTCATCAGCACAAGCGCTCATGCAGCTCAAACGCTCCACTGACATCCTTCTTCGCATCCTGATTCATCTTGCCGCGCATCCGCAGGACAAGCCCGTCTCAATTCAGGAACTGAGCGGCGCACTCAACTGGAACAAGAATCTCATCGTGAAGGTGGCGCATTTTGCCGTGCAGCAGGGACTGCTCACCGCCGTTCGCGGCCGCCTCGGCGGCCTGGCTCTCTCCAGGCCCGCGCAGGAGTATCGCATCGGTGAGATCGTGCGTCTGATGGAGGCCGACGAGGAGTTCATCAACTGCGACGATCCGCGCTGTCCTCTGCTTGCGGGCGGCTGCCGGCTTCGCGGCATGCTTTCCCGGGCCCGTGAGGCCTTCTACCGTGAACTGGATGCGGCAACGCTCGCCGACATCGTCCTCCCCGTCGCAGGCGATCGGCGCCGCCTGAAATGACAACAGGCGGCGCAGGCCTGGGTCTGCGCCGCCCGCCGGCGGTTTCACCGGCCGGCCCTTCGCTTGCGGGGTCGGCCTCAGGAAGGCTCCTAGCTTTGATTCCCCGTGCCGAAGGCCTCCATGTGGATGTTCGCGGCGGGGATGCCTGCCGCAAGGAACGCCTCGCGCATGTCGCTCATAAAGTCCGTCGGTCCGCAGATGTAGACGTCGCTGTCGGGGGTTGACCCAAGGGCGGCCACGGTTGCCGCGTCAGGACGGCCGGGCTTGAAGCACGGGCAGGTCTGCCCCTGCGGCATCTGCCGCGTGAGGTGCACCGTGCACTGGGCGTTGCGCAGCTTCCCAAAAGCCTCCCGCACCTCATCCTTCAGGGCGAAGTCGTCCGCCGTGCGGGCGGCGTGCAGGAACTTCACCGGACGCTCCGGAGTCGTCTGCGCAATGCTCTGCAGCATCGCGAGGATGGGCGTGATGCCGATGCCGGCGCTCACAAGGACCACAGGAGCAGCGGCCTCGTTGAGGAAGAAGACGCCCCCGGGAGCGGAGACATCAATCACATCGCCCTCCTTCACGGCGTTGTGCAGGTGGTTCGAGACAAGGCCTGCGGGCCTGCCATCGGCGGCATCGATGCGCTTGACGGAAATGCGCAGCGAATCGTTTTGCAGCGACGCACGAGAAAGCGAGTACTGGCGCGGCTGCATGACGCCGGCCTCAGACAGATAGACGCGCACCGAGACAAACTGCCCGGGCTTGTAGCTTGAAACGGTCCCCTTGTCGGCGGGCCTGAGGTAGAAGCTCGTGACGTTTTCCGTTTCCCTTTGCTTGCGCTGCACCACAAACGGACGCCAGCCCGACCAGCCGCCCTCGGCGAGCGTCTGCTCCTTGTAGATGCCGCTTTCGACGCTGGTCAGCAGGCCGGCAAGCTGGCCGTAGGCGGCCGCCCAGGCCTCGAGAAGCTCATCGGTGGCCGCCTCGCCGAGCACCTCCTTGATCGAGGCAAGAAGATGTCTGCCGACGATGCCGTACTGCTCGGCGCGGATGCCGACCGTGCAGTGCTTGGTCGCGATGTGCCTGACCGCATCAATCAGAACCGACGGATTTTCAATGTTTTCGGCATACGCAAGCACCGCCGAGGCAAGGGCCTGCTGCTGGTGCCCGCGCGCCTGATGCGCCGCGTTGAACACATTCTGCAGTTCAGGGTTGCCCGTGAGCATGCGCTTGTAGAAGTGCGTGATCAGGGCAACGCCGTGTTCGCGAAGGACGGGGACGGAGGCTTTGATGAGTTCAATCTGGCGGGGTGTCAGCATGTGTTGTTTCCTGTCGTATTGAGAAAAGGGACACTGCAAGGCGCAGCATGCAGCAGCCTGTCCCTTAAATCATATATGCAAAATATATGATTATCAAGGCAAAGCCTCCTCCCCGCTTGCTGCCGCGGCACCCCAAAGGCGGGCGCCTCCCGCGCGCGCCCTGGGGGAGCCCGCCTACGGCTGCGGACGAATCAGCGCATAGCTGTGCAGTCCTGCAAACAGAATGTTGACGCCCACGAAGGTAAAGATCACCACAAGGAAGTTGACGATCGCAAACACGGCAAGCCCCCTTTGCGAGAGCTGCTCATTGCGGTCAAAGTGGATGAGGGCGAGGTAGCAGCACCACGTGATGAAGGCCCACGTCTCCTTGGGGTCCCAGGCCCAGAACCGCCCCCAGGAGGTCTGCGCCCAGAGCGCGCCGAAAAAGATTCCGCCGATCGTAAAGACCACCGTCGCGGCGCGCACCAGCGCGCGGATGCGCGCGGCGTTCTCCTCTCGGTTTTCTGCTCGGCACAGCACGAGCACGGCAAGAATCGCCGCCAGGGCAAACATGCCGTAGGCCACAAAGCTCAGGCAGACGTGCGCCATCAGCCAGTAGCTGCGAAGCGACGGCAAAAAGAGCACCGGGTCCGATGAGATTCCCGTCAGGCTCAGGGCCAGAATCCCGATGCCCGCCAGAAAGTCCACGGCGCACCAGGCGAGCGCCTCGCCGCGCGCCGTCCCCGGGGTCAGGCGGCCCGGCCCGCCCGGGCGACGCTTCAGGCAGGTCGTAAAGAAGAACGCCGCCAAAAGCGCAAGAAGAAAGAAGGAGGCCGACTCGTAGAAGGTCGAGACCGGAAAGGCAAGCAGCCACCCGGCGTTCATCGTCTCGATGTAGTACTTCCAGCGCACCCCGAAGCCTGCGGCCATCAGCAGCATCGCCGCGGCATTGGCCGCGGGAATCGCAAGGGCGGCCTGGCTCGTCCCGAAGGCGGCCCGGCAAAGCGAGACCACCGCGGCCAGAATCAGAACGACCGCGGCGATGTTCAGAAGTTCTCCCATGCTCATGAGCGCCTCCTGCCGGGCAGATAGAAGATCAGCATGCCGATCGAGGCGCCAATAACGCCGGCAAGGACCAGGGGGTTGAAGGGCGAGTGCACGACCGAGAAGACGGAGTACTCCACGCCGGGCCAGCTGCGCGGCAGGATCTGCACGGTCTGGGCCGGGCCGCAGGCGCCGGTGGTCTCAAAGCGCCCGCCCGAGGGATCATCGGCAAACACCCAGTGCGAGATCTTTTCTCCGCAGTCATCCTCGAGCTCCACCAGGAATGCCGGGTTGAGAACCAGGTCGCGCCCGGTGGTCATGATGCCGCCGTTGGGCGCGCGTGAGGCCGACGGCAGAAAGTCGCGCACCACGGCCGTCGTGCTGACGCCCGCCGGAAAGGCTTCGTTGATGCGGGCCTCAACGGTGCGCTCGCTGCCGCCGGCGCGCACGACGATTTTCATGGGCTTCGCGGCCGACGCCTCAAAGCCGCAGTCGTGCTGATACAGGGAAAAGCCATCGACCGTCACCGGCGCGTTCACCGCAATCTCATGGCGCCTGCCGTTGATCGTGACGGCCGACAGATAGTCGCGCACGCGCAGCGAATCGTCATAGGCGCGCACGGTGAAGTCATCAAGCCGGATTTCAAAGGGCAGCCGGTGGTCGCGCTCGTCATAGCCCACAAAGTAGTGCGTCTGCCCCTTCTCCGGCAGAAAGACAAAGCCGCGGCTGCCAAGCATCTCGTTGCCCATCAGTCCCGAGAAGACGGCAAGAAGCCCCACGTGCAGCAGCAGAAGCCCCCAGAAGCGGCGGTCGCGCTGCGCACGCCGCAGCAGCCCGGCAAGGTAGAGCGCAAGCGAGACGACCAGCCCAGCGCAGGAGGCGGCGACGGCGGGACTTTGCGCCTGCGCCTCGATGTCGTTTGAAAAGCTCGCCCACCCCATCAGCAGCATCAGGCTCAGCCCGCTTGCAAGACCGATGGCCAGCGGCAGGCGTCGAAGAATGGTCTTGAGCATCTTCATGCGCTCGATTCGCCGGAAAGATCAAGTGACGTCGTCTTCATCAGACAAAGAAATCCTGAACAAAAAAGAAGGCAGTCCCCTATTGTTCCGATGCGCACGCCCGGCGTGAAGCCGGGCGGGCGCAGGGGCGGGACTGTCCTGGTCAGTCAGGAAACGAGAAGGGTCGTCCGGGCTCCTCTGTCCAGACTACTTCTTTGCAACGGCCTTCTTGGCCGCGGCCGTGGCCGAGCGCAGGCGCTTGATCACGATCGAGGAGGTCTTCTCAAAGCCCGTCGGATTGTGCACGCCGTTGGAGTAGTCGTTGGCGTACCAGCCGCGGCAGGTGAGGTACTGGCTGTAGGCGATCTTCAGGGCGTCGTACTCAGCCGTCGGAATCTTCACATTCCCCTTCTTGGCCTCGATCAGTAGATCGCGCGCCTCCTTGCCGTAGCGCTCCATGCGGTCCTGGTGGATGCGGTAGCGCTGCTGGATGACCTGCACCATGTAGGCGGCCTGACCCTCGGACCAGTTGTCGCCCTTGGGATTGCCATGGCACTCGCTGCGCGCGCAGGTGTTCTTGTACTTCAGGCGCGGCAGACTCGGCTGGTGCTCAAGCGTGCCGTCGGCCTTCTTGGCGAAGTGGCAGTCCGCGCATCCCACGCCCATCTGGCCGTGCTTGGAGGCTGCGACCGTCTCCATGTGGTAGTGGTCGGTGCCGATGGTCTTGACGCCCGTGGCGGCGTCAATGCCGTTGTACATGCCCTTGCCGTAGACGATGTTCCACCACTCCAGGGGATTGGCCGCAAAGGTGGTGCCGACCCACCAGCCGTCGCCTTCGGTCACGTTGGCCTTGTGCAGGAGCTTGCCCGTCTTGGCGTCATAGAACGCGTTCGAGCGGTTGTGGCCGAGATGGCACTGGCCGCACATGAAGTTCGAGTTGTAGCGCTCGAGAATGGCGATCTTGCGCTCGTAGCCGCGCACGCCCATGGTGATGATCTCAGCCTTGGGATAGGCCATCGAGCCGGCATTCTTCTGATAGCGGTAGTCCTTGAAGTCCGGATGCGTCATCGACTCGATCAGATGATCGAACGTCACGCGCGGCTCGGCCGAGTGCGGGTCGTGGCACAGGATGCAGTTGAAGCTGTTGTTGACCTTCTTGACGGCCTTGGCGTCAGGATCGTCGAAGACAAGTCCCACGCCGGGCTTGTCCTTGCCCAGATAGGCGTACTCCATCAGATGGTCGGCGGTCTTGCACTTGAGGCAGTCCGAGCGGCCCATCACCTCGCGGCCCTTGTGCGAACGCCAGGTCAGCGACAGCACGTCGTCCCTGGTGCCGATCCGGTCGCCCTCCTCGGGGCGGGTGTCGACGGTCGCCTCGGTGCGCGGGCCGACGGGATGCGACAGATCCTTGTAGTCCTTGTAGGCATAGCGGCCGTCGGAGCGGATCGTGATCAGGTCGGTGACGATGTTGGCATGAAACCTCGGCAGACGGTACTGGTTGCTGCGGAACTGGTTGTCGCCGTAGATGTCGCGAAAGCCGCTGTAGGCGGGCGGCGCATACTTGAGCGCCCACTCATAGTGGTACTTCGGATCCATCAGGTCATGCGGCTGCGCCGGGTGGCACTGGGCGCAGGCCGCGTACTCAAAGTGCGTGGTCGGGCGGTTCTGCGCCGAGGGCTTCTTCATGTGCTCATCCTTGATGTCGTGGCACGAGGCGCAGTTGACGTCCTTGTGCGCGCCGCGCAGGGTGAGCGTCTTGATGGCCGTGTTGTGGCAGGCCAGACACGTCTTGACGTCAGCGGGTTTTTCAGGCTCGACGATCTTGGTGCCGGCCGCCTTGCCGGTGCCGAGCGCGTAGGCGGCGTTCATCGCGGCAACCGATGCAATCGCCGCGACGGCCAGGGCTGTCCTTGTCATGATTGTTCTCCTTCTGGGGTCAACGCCGCACAGCCGCCTCCCGGGCGGCTTTTTCTTCTTGCGTTGACAGGGCGAGACCATTATCAAGGGCTGCTCATCCTGCTGGTCAACAAATCGACGATGCTTTAGACAACATCTGCGTTAAGTTCTGGCCGCCTTTAAGGATTCCTTCATCAACGCCCCGGCAGGAGATCCGCCCCTGCGGAGCATCTGCAGACAAAATCGCCGCGCCGCTTCCTGAAAATGAAACGGCGCGGCGAGATGGCGGGATCCGGATTCTGAAGGAGCGTGCCCGCCGGCCGCTCCCTGTTTTGCCCTAGGGCTTGGGCAGGGGCGTGCGGTGCCCGTTTTCGCTCGCCCAGAGCGCGGCCTCGACGCGGGTTGAAAAGCCGAGCTTCTTGAGGAGGTGCTTGACGTGCACCTTGACCGTGCCGTCGGAAATCTTGAGCCGCTCGGAGATGAGGCGGTTGCTCATGCCGTTGGAGATGCACTGCAGCACCTGCATCTCGCGGGGACTCAGCACGGAAATGTCGCGCCCCTCGTCGACGTACGAGACATTTCGGAGGGTTTCGGCGAGCGCGCTTGTGAGCGCATCGCTGATCACCATTTCGCCCGCGGCCACGCGCGGCAGCTGGTTTGCAAAGTCCGAGGCCTTCAGGCGCTTGGACAAAAAGCCGTCGCCCTGCATGCGGATGGCGGCCATCAGGGACGGCTGCGAGCCGTCGGTAATCGTCATCAGACAGCGCACACCGGGCGAGGCGCTCTTGACGAGCTCCAGGGCCCGCACGGCGGGCTGGCCGGCATCAAGATCGAGAATCACCAGATTGACGCCGTGGTCTGCGACCAGTGCAGGAATGCTCTCAACCTTGTCAGTGACGGCGGCGACCTCAAAGCCCTCAAGCTGCTTGAGCACATGCACGAGACCGTCTGCAAAAAGCGGGCAAAGGTCAAAGACCAGCACCCGCATGGGAGGGTGTCTGATGGGATCGGTGGTTGTCATCTTTGTTCTTGTTCTGGATGGACTGCGGCGCGCCGCCGCCCCGGCGGGAACCGGCGGCGCAGGGGCGCGCCCCGACTTCTTTTAGAGTTCCTCGTAGTGTTCGACCGTGCTCCAGAGGATGGCCGCGCCCTTCATGAAGTCCTCGATCTTCATGTCCTCGTAGGGATTGTGCGAACCGTTCTGGTTGGCAACGAAGATCATGGTGGCGGGCACGCCCGCATTGCTGAGCACGGCCGTGTCGTGCCCGGCGCCGCTTGCGAGGCGGCGCACCGGCACGCCGCAAAGGCCGGCGGCCTTCACAAGCTTGGCGCTCAGCGGCTCGCTCACGGTGGAAGCCGCCGTCACGAGCTTCTTGTCAAATTCAAACTTCACGCCGCGCTCGCGGGCCACGACCTCGGACTCCCGGACCATCAGATCGTGGAACTGCTCGACGGTGTCCATGCTGAGGCTTCTCATGTCCACGGTGAACTCCACCTCGCCGGGAATGACTGAGATGGCCGCGGTGCGCCCGGTGTGCATCACGCCCACCGTAAAGACGAGGTCGGCGCCCTTTCCGAGCCATTCATCCCAGTGCCGGTCCATGCGGTGCAGCAGCTCGACGGTCGCAAGCAGCGCGTCATGCCGATACTGCTTGTCCACGGCGCCCGAGTGCGCGGTCTGCCCGATGCAGCGCACGCAGCGGTGGCGCACATTGCCGCGAATGCCGGTGACGATGCCCACGCGCTCGGTGCTCGAGCTGTCGAGCGTCGGTCCCTGCTCGATGTGCAGCTCCACGAAGGCCTCGATCTTGGAAAGATCCAGAAGCGGCTTGCCGCTGGTGAGGTCGGCCGCGCGAAAGCCGCAGGCGGCCACGCACTCGCCGAGCGTCGTGTTCTCCGTGCGGTGCTTGAGCATCATGTCGGCATCGGTGAGCCGCCCCGTGATGGCAAGCGACCCCACGTAGGCCTTTCCGAAGAAGCTCGACTCCTCGCAGCGCATGACGAGCACCACGTAGTCGCGCTCGGGCGTGAAGTTGTTGCGCCGCATCCACCAGGCCACGCACAGCGCCGCCGTCACGCCCGCAAGGCCGTCGTAGTTGCCGCCCTGCGGCACGCTGTCGGCGTGGCTGCCGGTCACAAAGGAGTTGAGCTCGCGGTTTCTGCCCGGATAGGTCATCCAGACATTGCCGGCCGGGTCGGTGTGAATCTCCATGCCGAGCTCGGCGCCGATGCTCGTCAGATAGTTGATGACGTCGGTTTCGGTCTGGGAGTATCCCTGTCGCGTGACGCCGAGTCCGTCTGCGCTCATCTTGCGCACCGTGTCAAAAATCGTTCGACAGAACTTCACGCCGTCTCGCTGCAGATCACCTGACATCTCCTGACCTTCCTCTTATTTGAAATTCAAACCGGGTGGCCGGCTGATTGCGAAAGAAGCCTCCCGCAAGCCGAAATCGTGGGTGGCATACCATGGGAAAATACTAATTGCCAGAAAACACTACCCACAAAGGATTATGCCTCGATTTGCCGCCGTGATCCTTCGGCTGACTGCAAATCCCCGCCGGGGATTTGACCGAATCGGATAAAGATGCAGAAAGTCCCGCCCGTACGCTGGTTTTTCAGGACTCTTCGTCACGCTCCCTTTATGAAAGCCGCCTATGATTGTCCTGTAGTTTTATGCGGGGGAGCGTCTGCCTGCGGGGTCGCCCTGTCAGGGTACCTCCTTTGGTCTAGCGCCGGCTCGCCGGCCGGTGCTGCCGCAGAGCGTCTCCCACTTGTTTGATGGCTTCGACGGCCCTGCCCGCGGACAGCCTGCTGACGGTCCGCGGCGGCGCCGCCCGTCTGATGAGGTTAAGAAAATGACCACAGCCTCCAACTATCAGGACCAGCTGATTGAAATTCGTCGTCGTCTGCACCAGAACCCCGAGGAGGGCTGGTCGGAATTCACCACCACGGCGTTCATCATCACCACGCTGCGCGGCTACGGCTACGAGGTTCTCTGCGGCCGCCGCGTCGTCAATCCCGACGCCTGCCTGGGCCGCGCCCCGAAGGTCGTGCAGGCCGGCATCGAGCGCGCCCGCAAGAACGGCGTCTCCGAGGAGCTGCTCGCCGAGATGCAGGAGCTCACCGGCTGCGTCGCCGTGCTCGACACCGGCCGTCCCGGCCCGACGCTCGCGCTTCGCTTCGACATCGACTGCGTGCCGGTGACCGAAAGCACCGATCCCTCGCACCTGCCCGCCAAGCTCGGCTTCATCTCGAAGAACCCGGGCTTCATGCACGCCTGCGGCCACGATGCGCACACCTCGCTCGGCCTGGCCGTGGCGCACTGGGTGATGGACAACAAGGACCAGCTGAGCGGCCGCATCAAGATTCTGTTCCAGCCCGCTGAGGAGGGCGTGCGCGGCGCCGCGGGCATGGCCGCCAGCGGCATCGTCGACGACGCCGACTACTTCCTCGGCGCGCACTGCGCCATGTCGGCCAAGTCGGGCGAGCTCGCCACGAACCTCTACGGGTACCTGTGCACCACGAAGCTTGACGTGACGATCCACGGCCGTCCCTCGCACGCGGGCGCCGCTCCGCAGGACGGCCGCAACGCCCTGGCCGCCGCGGCCAATGCCGTCGTACAGATGCTCGGCATTCCCCGCCACGCCGGCGGGATGACGCGCATCAACGTCGGGCAGCTCATCGCTGGCGAAGGCCGCAACGTCATCCCCTCCAAGGCGGTGATGAAGCTTGAGGTGCGCGGCGAAACCGGCGAAATCAACGACTACATGGTCGAGCAGGTGCACAACATCTGCGAGGGCGTGGCGAAGTCCTTCGGCGTCACCTATGAGGCGCAGAAGATGGGCGAGGCCGTCGACCTCAAGGCCGACCAGGAGCTTGTGGACGTGCTCAACGCCGCGGGCCGCGAGGTCGAGGGCATCAAGGTCATCGACACGCCGCTCAACTTCGGCGGCTCCGAGGACGCCACGATTCTTGCCCGCCGCGTGCAGTCGCACGGCGGCAAGGCCGCCTTCTTCCTGTGGGGCTCCAACCGTCCGAGCGGCCACCACACGGCCACGTTCGACATCTGCGAGTCCGACATGGTGAAGGCGCTTGAGGTCTGGACGCACGTGATTCCCAAGATCATGCACGCCTAGTCTGCGCATCTGCGAATCTGCGCACGCCCCGCCCCCTGCTGTCCAGGACGGCCGGGGCGGCGCCTGCCGCCGGGCGGGCGGGAGTCTGAGGACTCTCGCCCGCCCTTGTCTTGTCGGCGCGAAAAACAGCGCAGGGCGCGCCGGAAAGGAGCACAATCCTAGTTCAGGGACGCCTCATGGCAGACAAAAAGAGGCTGCCCGGCCGACGTCCCGAGGGACGTCCAGCCTGCGTCGGCAGCCTGAAAGGGAGGCCGCCGCCCATTGCTCTGTGCAGAAGGAAAAACAGACGGTGCGGCAGCTTCCGAGGGCAATCTTTCAATTTCCAGTCGGACCGGGGCGTCCCGGTCATTCATCCTCCCGCCGGTCGACGGCTAGAGAAAGGTCACAAGCGTAAACCAGACCGGCGCAGCAAAGATCAGGCCGATCGTCGACATGCTCACCGCCTCCGAGGCGTACTCCTCGTCGGCGCCGTAGTGCCGCGAGAGCACGGCAATCATCGAGGACACCGGCAGAATCGTCGAAATCACGAAGACCTGGCGCATGACCTCGGGAACATCAAAGGGCGTCATCAGGGCGATCATGAGACAGGGACGGATCACAAAGCACGCCAGAAGAATGAGCCACACCTCGCGCGGCATGTGCAGCAGCTTTCTGAAGCCCACCTTGGCGACCGTGGTGCCGATGAAGATGAGCGCCAGCGGCGTGGCAAGCTGTCCGATCATGTGCGTCGACAGCAGCAGAAACCGCGGCACCTGAATCGAGAGAAGAATGCAGAGCATGCCGATCAGAAAGCCCAGCAGCGGCGGCGAGGTGAAGAGCTTGAGGCTCTGCAGGGAGAACATCTTCGGCTGGGGCTTTCCGTGGCGGCGCACGCCGTCGAGGCGGATGTTGTAGAGCCCGATCGTCCAGATGAAGATCACGTTGGCAAAGAAGTACACGAGCAGGTAGGGCAGCCCCGTCTCGCCAAAGAGCGCAATCGTCACCGGCACGCCCACAAAGAGCACGGTCGAGGAGGTGAAGCACGCGATGAAGGCCCCGTGGATCTCCTCGCGCACCACCCCGAGCTTGACCAGGACAATCGAGATGGCGAAGTTGATGCCGACGACCAGAAACGGCAGGAAGGCCATGTTGATGAGCTCCATCAGCTGGTCGTGCGTGAACTTCGAGGTGACCGAGTAAAAGAGAAAGAACGGGATGGCGCAGTTGACGAGCCTTGAGATCAGCGTGCGGCCCTTCTCGTCGTACCAGCCCCTGCGCGCCGTCACCCAGCCGATGCCTGCGACAAACACCAGTACGAGCACCGCCGTCAGGGAATGTGTGATGGCTTCAAACATGAACGCGCCCTCTTTTATTTTTCTTTTGTCTTGAAATCAAAATCCGGAAGGCGGCTTGAACAGCCGGACCCGGGAAACCGCAGCCAGGCCGCGGGAACCGGATGCAGGCACCCCGTCTGCCCAGGGCCCTGCAAGCCTTTTCCGGATTGAGAACGAGTTTAGCGAGGCGCCCGGACGCGGACGCACAAGGTCATCTGTCATTTAGATGACCTCTACCACCTTGGAGGCATGCCGCCCGCCGGCCGCAGGGGCGGCGGGCCCCCATTGCGTGCGCGCTAGAGGCCTGCGAGATACCGCGAGAGGGCGCCGTAGGCGCGCTCGCTCATCACAAAGGCAAGCGCCGCCTCGGCGCGCGTCATGGCAAGGTACAAAAGCGCCTTCTCGCGCTCGGTCACCGCCTCAAAGTCCATCTCGGTGATGATCACGCAGGGCGCCGAGAAGCCGCAGCAGCGCCGCAGCGTGTCGCAGTAGATCTCGCCCTCGGTGAACACGCGCATGTTGTTGGCGTCAAACGCATCAAGCGGCCGGCGCAGACGGCAGCCGCCAATCACCTCGCGCGAGAGCGTATCCGACCCCCTCCAGCCGTGCCAGGACAGCAGGGCGATCTGCTCGGGACGAAAGCCGCGGCTGAGAAACTGCTCCAGCGTGCGCCGGGTCGCCTTGAAGAGGCTGTCCGGACCGCTGTAGCGCTCGGCAATGAAGGTGCTGTCCCCCTCAAGGGGGCTGGCGCTCGTGAAGCTCTCCCCCACCAGCCTGAAGGCGCGCAGCTCCTCGGCCTGGCGCTGCGGCACCCGCAGCGTCTCGTCGGTTCGGATCAGCAGCGTCTGGTCGGGATCGAACTCCGCGCTCTCGCGCCCGTCAAAGATCCGGGCGTAGGGGTCGCCCAGCACGTAGAGCCGGCCGCGCCCGGAGAGCGCCTGCGCAAGCGCCTGCAGCCACTCCGGCATGAAGCCCTCGGCGTTGTCGACGATGATGCAGTCCCAGCAGTAGCGCTTCGCGGCAAGAGCGCGCATGAGCAGCTCCGAGCAGTAGGAAAAATAGTCCCGGGCCTGCTCGGGCGAGAGGGCTGCGACATCGCGCGTTCTTCCCTCGCACTCGCAGGCAAGCTCGTGCCAGGTGCCCACAAAGCTTGCGCGCACGCCCGCACCGCTTTTGAGCATCGCCTCGGCCGGATTGCGCGAAAAGTTGAGATAAACGGCCTTTTCACGACGCTCGCCCGCCTCGCGCAGCAGCCGCTGCGCAAGCAGCGTCTTGCCCGCACCGGCGGGCGCCTCAACCACAACAAGCGGCAGACTCGTGTGGATGCAGGGCACCCAGGAGGCGATGCCCGCGGCCTTGCGGCGGCGCGCCGCGGCAAGCGCATCGCAGATCGCACCGGCGTCCGGCCGATACGTGTAGTGCGAGACGAAGAAGCGCTCGAGCGCCCGCGCGTCGACAATGACGCCCTCGGCGCGGGCCCTTTCATTGAGTGCGAGGATCGCCTCGCAAAGCGACTCCAGCCGCGTGCTGTCAAACACCCGGCCCTCAAGGTGGTTGAGAACCTCGGCATGCGCCGAGAGCGTGCCGTTGGGCAGCACAAGAAAGTGCGAGAAGATCACCCGCTCGCCGAAGCTCTTCATGCGCGAGGCAAGAATGGCGCCTTGGCGCGCGAGCTGCTCGGAGATGCTCTTGACGCCGTTTTGCGCCTCGTAGTGCCGCAGCAGCTCGCCCGAGGCGGATTCCTCGGGACTGCCGGACTTCACCTCGAGCACGCACGCCGCGCCAAGCGGCGTGATGACGACAAAGTCAAGCTCGGTGAGCGCCCTTTCGCCGCTGCGGTCGAGCACGGTCACCCCGCCGATGATGGTGTAGTCGTCCGGAAGTGCGCTGAGAAGCTCCTCCACATAGGCCTCGGCCAGGCTGCCGGCCGTTCGTCCCGCCGCTGCCGGCGACCTTTGCAATATGCGCGCCATGATTTCCTCTTTGTGCGTTCTGCCGCCGCAGCGTGCGGCGGGCCTGCGAAGATTTCCCTCGAAAGGGTCGCACTTTTTTCCCGGCGCCGCAAGAAGGCCGCCCGCGCACATGTCCGGGCATGCGGCAGAAGTCCTGAATCGACGACCCTTGCAGACGAAATCCGCATTTTCCCCAGTCGCGAAAAAGAATCTTTTCCAGCGCAAAAAAGCCCCTCATCTCGTATGGGATCAACCACAGCAATCTCCTCTTTTCCGCTGGGTACAATTGTCTCGGCCGCTCTTAAGCTTTCCTTAAGAATGGCAGGCATACCGAAATACCACAGAGGAGAGGAACACCATGAACGATCTTTCCCGACGCAACCTTCTGAAGACTGTTGCCGCCGGCGGCGTTGCCGCCTCGGCCGCTCCGCTGGCGCTTGCCGCCGGCGCCCCCAGGTTTGACGAGACCGCCGACGTCGTCATCGTGGGCTTTGGCGGTGCAGGCGCGGCCACGGCCATCACGGCCGCCGACAACGGCGCGAGCGTCATCGTCATCGAGCGCCAGCCCGAGGCGACGCTGCGCTCGAACACTCGCATGTCGGGCGGCATCTTCCACTGCCCGAGCAAGACGGGCAACAAGGCCGCGCTCAAGGAATACGCCAAGGCCATGTTCTCGGGCGAAAACATCCCGGGCAAGCTCGAGGGCGAACAGCCCGAGGTGAGCGACGGTCTGGCGCAGGCCTGGGCCGACTACACGCCGGGGCTGCTCGACTGGATGAAGAGCCTCGACCCGAAGTTTCAGGCGTTCTCGACGCCGGGCTTCAAGGGCGCGGCCTTCCCCAACTTCCCGGGCGCCAAGGACTGCGGCTACCAGGTCTACCGCTCCTCGTACCCGGACCGCATTCCGCCGGGATTCAACGAACCGTGCTACGGCAAGCCCAAGGAGCAGGCCATCTCGGGCGAGGCCTTCTGGCAGTGCCTTGCCAACGGCGTCAAGACGCGCTCGGGCAAGATCAAGGTGATCTACGAAACCCGCGGCCGCGAGCTCGTCACCAATGACAAGGGCGAGGTGATCGGCGTCATTGCCGAGCAGAAGGGCCGCAAGGTTGCCTACAAGGCGCGCAAGGCCGTCGTGCTCTGCTCGGGCGGCTACGAGTACCACAAGCCGATGCGCCAGGCCTTCCTTGAGGGCCCGGGCGTTGAAGGCTGGGCCTTCTACGGCACGATCTACAACGAGGGCGACGGCATCGTCATGGGCCAGAAGGTCGGCGCCGGCATCATGAAGGCCGGCAAGGCCGCCTCGCGCATCATCATGCCCGCCCCGATCCGCCACAACGGCATGAGGCTCGGCATGATCACGCCCGCCGTGGGCTCGGGCCACGCCATCGTCGTCAACAACTACGGCAAGCGCTACGCCGCCGAGCACAAGGTCACCAAGGATCCGAGCCGCTACTTCTTCTACAAGGAGGCCGTGAAGTTCGACATCGACACGCTCGACTATCCGAACTCCCCGAGCTGGTTCATCTTTGATGAGAAGCTGCGCACCACCAAGCCGCTCGTCGGCCTGGGCATCTCGACGCCGGGCTACGGGTTTGTCGACTACGGCAAGGCTGACAACAGCGACGCCGTGCGCAAGGGGTGGATCCTGAAGGCCGACACGATCGAGGAGCTCGCCAAGAAGATCGCCGCCACGAAGGACAACTCCGGACGCATGGATCCCAAGACCCTTGCCGAGACGGTCAAGAAGTACAACGAGGCCTGCGCCAGGGGAAAGGATGAGCTCGGACGCCTGAAGTCCACGCTGCAGCCCGTCTCCGAGGGACCCTTCTACGCGGCTCCGCTTGTTGCGGGCGGCCCCAACACCAAGGGCGGCCTTGCCTGCAACGCCAGGCGCGAGGTTCTTGACTGGGATCTCAAGCCCATCAAGGGTCTGTATGCCGTGGGCGAGATCGCCTCGGCGCTGAAGTTCGTCTATCAGGGCGGCGGCAACCTGACCGAGTGCCTGGTGTTCGGCCAGGTCTGCGGCAAGATCGTCGCCAAGCTGCCCAACCGCGCCTGACCGAAACTCTGATGCTGCAAAGACTGCGCGCGGCCGACAATGAGCCGCGCGCGCAGACGGCCGCCGAGCAGCCCCTGCGGCCGTCTGTCTTTTTCCCGACAACCGCATGTTCATCAGGAGAAAAAGATGACCCCCGGAAAACTTCTTGTCTGCACCCTGGGCGCGCTTGCCGCGCTGTCGCTGTCGGCCGCCCAGGCCCAGGGCAAGTTTCTTGCCGACCGGCACGCCGACCGCGGCGTGAAGTGCGAGACCTGCCACTCGGACGTCGCCAAGGGCACGATGAAGCTTGACAAGGACCGCCACGAGGCCTGCGTGCAGTGCCACGGCTGGTACGACGCCGTCGCCGAAAAGACCAAGCCCGCCGATCCTGAGGAAATGAACCCGCACAGCCAGCACGACGGCAACCTCCCCTGCTCGACCTGCCACAAGGGCCACAAAAAGGGCGTCAACTACTGCGGCAACTGCCACTACTACAACTTCAACGTTCCCTAGCTGCGAAGCCGCGCCCGCCGCCTGCCGCCCCTGGCGCCGCGCCCCGGCATCCCCTTTCCCGGACGGCGCCGTGCGCGCCGCCTGCGGCCCTTCCCCTCCCTTTTTCCCGGCGTCCGTCGCCGCCGGCGCCGCCCCTCCCCCGTCACTTGGATACAATCCCCGAAGGCGCCCCGCGGCGCACCGGACGATCACAGACGACCACGACAGACGGACAGCCCATGCAGCAGCTTTCGGCAGAAGACTTTCTTGACCGCATGCAGCAGCTCATCCTCAATTCGGCGATGAACAGCACCTACAAGCTGGCGCTCGTGCTCTCGATCACCGATGCGGCTGTTCTCAAGTGCGCCGATCCCGGCGCCGTCGGCGCCGACGGACTCTGCCGCATTGCCCTTGCCGATGTCGCCAGGGAATTTCTGCGCATCTACTGGCCGCAGCGGCTGGCCTATCCCGGCTCCCGACCCGGAGTCAAGCCCACGGTCCTGAGCCAGAGCTTCAACCGCCGCGGCGGCAGGGATTCGCGCGACGCCGTCTTCAATCTCATCGACAAGGCCGTCAAGGCGCTGCGCGTCAAGCGCCCCGCCGCGCGGCTTGAGACCTACGATCAGTTTGCCGCCGCCGACAAGCGCGCGGGCGATCAGCTCGCCTCCCGGTGCGCGACGCTCATTCGCAAGAATCCCCTGCGCTACATCGCGCGCGACGCGGCGTTTCTGTTTGAATCCGACGGCAGTCAGATCGTGATGGCCGCGTCAAGCCTGCGGCTTTTGGTGCGATTTCGCCCCATCATCAGCGAACTGGCGCAGACGCGCTGGATTTCGCACCTCTTTTCCCTGGAGAAGAACCGCGAGCTTCTGGGCGAGACGGCCGAGCTGCAGCTGCGCAGCTTTCTCTTTGCGCCCGAGCGCGACGCCCTGCTCGAGGGCATCCGCACCGCGCTCATTGAGGCCGCAGGCGACGAGCGCTGCTTTTACTGCGGCGCAAGCCTCAGAAACAAGCCCCAGCACGTCGACCACTTCCTGCCATTTTCCCGCTACGCGCACACGCGCATCTTCAACTTCGTGCTGGCCTGCCCGCGCTGCAACTGCAGCAAGTCCAACTGGCTTGCCGACCTGCAGCATGTCGAGCACTGGGTGCGGCGCAACAGCGACCAGGGCCGCGAGCTCCTTGAGCTCTCAAGGGACACGGCGCCTGCCGGGGCGCTTGAGGTGGCCGACATGGCGCTCGCGCTCTACAGGCTCGCCGGCGGACACGCCGAGCCGCTCTGGAAAAAGAGCGGCGCAAGCGGCCTGACGTACGACCCCGGGCTGTATGCCGCGGAGATCGTTCCGCTTCTGCAGAACAACCGCGAGAACATGACCCGGCTTGCGGACGCCCGCCCCTGACCGATCAAACGCCATGCCGAGTACCGCAAGCAAAAACCCCCTTTACGCCCAGGTGCACAAGATTCTTCTTGAGCGCATCCTCGCCGGCGAGTGGAAGCCCGGCGAGCGGCTTCCGTCCGAGACCGCGCTTGCGCAGCAAACGGGCGTCTCGCTCGGCACCCTGCGCCGCGCCATGGAGCTGCTTGCGGCCGAGAACGTGCTCGTGCGCCGAGAGGGCGTGGGCACCTTCGTGAGCACCTTCCGCACGGGCGGCTACTGGAACCGCTTCCAGCCCTTCGACACGGTCGAGGCAAGCGAGCGCTACGACATCCGCCGCTTCATCAGCCTCGACGAGGTCCCCGCGCCCCTGGAGGCGACGGGCGCCCTCGGACTGCCCCCCGAGGCCGTCATGATTCACATCGTGCGGCACATGATCCGCCTGGCGCCCGAAGGCGGCGAGACCATCATGAGCGTCGACGAGCTCTATCTGCGCCCGGATGTCTTCCGCGGCCTCAACGAGGCCATGCTGCTGACGCGCTTTCTGCCCTCGGACTCGCTCTACAAGTTCTACGACCGGGAGTTCGGCGTGGTGGTCACGCGCCAGAAGTGCGCCGTCAGCTGCGAGGACCTCGCCGGCGACCTTGCCCGGCGCCTTCAGGTGCCCGAGCCCATGCGCGTTCTTCGGCTTGACCGCATCTCCTACGCCTTTGCCTCCGAACCGGTCGAGTACCGCATCTACCGGTCCCGCGCCGAGAGCGCGCGCCTGATCTTCGACCTCAACTAGAGCCGCCCCGGGCCCCCCCAAAAAAAAAGCGCCCGCCGCAACGGAAGGATTGGTCAACCTCAGTAACAAGATATTTCCAGAAAGCTCATTTTGAAACATTTTGAAATGGTCGTTTGCGCTTTCCCTATCGGCAAAACCGGCCGGGGCATACAGTGGCATCAACAGAAGGAAATTTCATTGAAAACAAAGCCAGTCATTTGATTTTCAAGAAAATTCCTCTATTCCGACCTGCAAGGAAACCGCTTTTGAAAAACAGCCTCCCTGGCAGCCGCATCAAGTCACCGCTGCTCAAGCAGCATAAGGAGCAACACCATGTTCGCGAAGACTTTTCTGACATCCGCCGCGGCACTGGCCGTCCTGTCGTTTACCGCTTCCATGCCCGCCTCCGCCCAGAAGGCGCCCAACAGGGGACCGGCTCCCGACGCCGCCGCCCTTTCCGCCGAGGTCCAGGAGGACTACAAGGACATGGGCGCCGAGCTCGGTCTCAAGGGCGATCAGCAGGCCGCCTTTGACCGCTACGCCCAGACCGTGGGCAAGGCCGCCCAGGACCACATGAAGTGGCACGAGGACAAGGGCTATGCGCCGCGCCGCGACCGCCAGGCCCGCTTTGAGTACCGCGCCGAGCACCAGAAGTTCCGTGCCGGCCAGCTTGACGCCATCGCCGGCGCCCGCGCCGCCCTCGTCAAGACGCTCAACGCCGACCAGGTCGCGCTGCTCGACGACATGGAAAGCGGCTATCGCTTTGCTCCCTGCCCGAGAGCCGACGGCCGCGGCTACGGCTACGGCTGGCGCGGTCCCCGTCATCACCGCGGCTGGGACGGCCAGGGCTACGGCTATGGTCCCGGCTGCGGCTACGGTCCGGGCTGGGGTCACGGCTGGGGTCACGGCTGCGGCTACGGCCCGGGCGACTGCCCGTGGCGCTGATTGACGCCAGACGCGACGGTGCGTCCCCCTGAGCCTTCAACGCCCTTTTCCTGAGTCTTTTTCAGGCCTTGCCGACTCCCGCAAGGGCGCACCGTCCGTGGACCACCCTGTTTCTCATCGATCTCCCATCCTCTTGAATTCCGGCGGCGCACGCAAGCTTCCCGCCGGATTTTTTTCGTCCCCCGCGCACTGCCCGCGGCCGGGCAAAAAAAAGGCCGGCATCCTCCCATAAGGATGTCGACCTCAAAAATCTCCAGGCGGGCCCCTTTTTCCTGCGGCCCGGCCTGTTCATCTTGTGCCTGCGGCTACATTCCCGACCCCTTGAGCGTCCTCGAGGAGCTTGCCTGCGGCTGCCAGCGCATGGCGCGCCGCTCGACGATGCCCACCAGCCAGTCGAGCACCAGGGCAAAGGCGGTGAGCACCAGGATGCCCGCCATGACGGTGTTGATGTCAAAGACGCCCTCGGCCTGCAGAATCAGGTAGCCCACGCCATGGCTCGAGCCGAGGTACTCGCCCACGACCGCGCCGACGAAGGCCATGCCCACCGAGGTGTGCAGCGAGGAGAACACCCAGCTCATGGCCGAGGGCAGGTAGACGTTCTTGAGCAGCTGGTTGCGGCTCGCGCCAAGCATTCGCGCCGAGGCGAGCACGTTGGGGTTGACCTCCCGCACGCCCTGGTAGACGTTAAAGAAGACGATGAAAAAGACAAGCGTCACGCCCAGGGCCACCTTGCTCGCGATTCCCAGCCCGAACCACACGGCGAAGATCGGCGCGAGAATCACGCGCGGCATCGAGTTCAGGCCCTTGATGAAGGGATCGGCCACCGCGGCGGCAAACGGCGACAGGGCAAGCCACATGCCCGTGGCCCCGCCCGTGATGGTGCCCACCACAAAGGCGAGAATCGTCTCAACGAGCGTCGTCCACAGATGCGCATAGATGTCGGCGTTGCCGATGAACCAGTCCCAGATGCGCGAGAAGATCACGAGCGGCTCGCCGAAGAAGAAGGCCGCCTGGTTGTCATCGTCAAAGACGAAGGCCGGAATGAGCCCGGGCTTGGTGAGCGCCCACCAGACAATGAAGAGCCCCGCGAGCAGTCCGAACTGCCAGACGCGAAGCTTGAAGCGGTATTTCGTCACGTTGTTCATCGACATTTTGAAAACTCTCCCGAGAGCAATGGCTTTTCTTTCTTCTAGGGCTTGACCTTGGACTGCATCTGCGCGTAGCCCTTGAGCACCTCGTCGCGCAACACCGACCAGATGGCGGTGTGCAGCTCAATGAAGCGCGGCGTGACGCGCACTTCGCTCACATCGCGCGGTCTCGGAAGGTCGATGATGAACTCCCCGATCGGATGACTTTCGGGCCCGGCGCTCAGAACCACCACCCGGTCGCTCATCGAGATGGCCTCGTCAAGGTCGTGCGTGATGAAGAGCACCGCCTTTCTCTTGGCCTGCCAGAGGTTCAGGAGCTCGTTTTCCATGAGCTGCCGCGTCTGGATGTCAAGCGCCGAGAACGACTCGTCCATCAAAATGATGTCCGGATCCTTGATGAGGGTCTGGGCCATCGCCACGCGCTTTCTCATGCCGCCCGAAAGGTGGTGCGGGTAGCGGTCCTCGAATCCGGTGAGTCCCACGCGCGCGAGCCACTCGCGGGCGCGTTCGCGCGCCTGCTCAATCGGCACGCCCTCAAAGACCAGGCCCGCGGCGACATTGTCAAGGGCGCTCTTCCAGGGCATGAGGCTGTCGGCCTGGAACATGTAGCCCGCACGCCGGTTCAGGCCGCTGAGCGGCTCGCCGAAGATCTTCACGCTGCCTTCGCTCGGTTCGAGCAGGCCTGCGCTCATGTTGAGCAGCGTGGACTTGCCGCAGCCCGTGGGGCCGACGACGCTGACGAATTCGCCGTCAGCCACCGTGAGGTTGACTCCCTTGACGGCCGTGTAGATGCTCGTCACGCCCGAGTCGCTGCTGACGAACGTGCAGGCGAGATTGCTGAGTTCAATTGCCGGTTTGGACATTTTCTTCGTGTTCTTCTTGTCGGGGTTGAAGGTTGATCAAAGTTGTATGGGCAACACTGCTTGAACGGGAGGCCGTCCGGATGCGCCCGGACGGCCTCGCGGGTCATGCCGACCCGCGGGAGGCTCCCTTGGGCGGCGGTCAGGCCGGATACTTCTTCCAGGCCTGCTCCACAAACGCATTGGTGAAGGTCGCCTTGAAGTCGGGCTTGAAGTTCCTGAGCTTGTCGTTGACGATGGTGAGCATCTTGAAGGAGATCTCGGGGGCATGCTCGGGAATGGCGCCGTCCTTGGAGAGGGCCGGACGGTTCTTGAGGAAGCCCTCGACGTAGATCTCCTTGTTGCCGAGGAAGTAGCTCTCGGGCACGGTCTTGACGATGTCATCGGCCGTGGCCTTCGCAAGCCAGCGGTCGGCGCGCACGACGGCGTTGGCAAGGCCCTGGACAATGTCGGGGTTGTCCTTGATGTAGCGCGTGGGGGCGTACAGGCACCCCGCCACGAGCGGGCCGCCGAAGAGCTTGTCGCTTTCCTCGACGACGCGGGTGTCGGCCACGATCTTGATGATGTTGTCCTTTTGCAGCGTGGCGATCACCGGATCAAGATTCACGAAGGCGTCGATCTGGCCCGAGCGCATGGCGGCCACGGCCGCCGACGAGGAGCCCACGCCGATGAAGGAAACGTCGGCGGCCTTGAGGCCGGCCGTCGAGAGGATGTAGAGCGCGATGGCGTGCGAGCTCGAGCCCGGGGCGGTGACGCCGATCTTCTTGCCCTTCAGTTCGGCAATCGACTTGAAGCCGGGCATCGTCTTGTTGCTCACAGCAAAGACGCACTGCGGCGCACGGCCCTGCAGCACGAAGGCCTGCAGCGACTGGCGGCGCGCCTGCATGGCGATGGTGTGCTCAAAGGCGCCCGAGACGACGTCGGCCGACCCGCCCACCACGGCCTGCAGGGAGCGCGAGCCGCCCTGAAAGTCGATGATCTCCACGTCAAGCCCCTCGTCCTTGAAGTAGCCGAGTCTCTCGGCAATCGAGATCGGCAGGTAGTAGTAAAGCGCCTTGCCGCCCACGGCGATCTTCACGCTCTTGGGGGCGGCGAGCACCGAGGGGGCGGTGCCGACGGCGGCGGCCGCGGCGGCTGCAGCGATGAAATGGCGACGGGTCAACAGCATTTTCAATATCTCCGGATCAAAAAAAACGCACCGCCCCGCATGGGGAAGTGCGTCTGTTGGTGATTCTTTTGAAGGTTCCGCCGGGCGTGGTGTTCGGCCGCGCAGCGCGCACCTTCGAGGAGTCAGGATCTTTTGCTGGAGCGCCTCTGCCTGAGGCGCCTCGGAAGGCCTGAGCCCCTCCTTTTCGGGAGGACTCATGCACCGACGCACCCGCGCATGCTCCTCCCGGCTCCTAGAGCTAGAGCTAGGGTTAGCATGCGCAACAGACCGCAGGCCTCCCGAAGGAGACCTCTTCCGGCACTTCCGGAATAAACAGGTCTGCAGTGCGTCATTTGGATTCTTCCTGATTGTTCGGGCGTTCCTCGAACGCCGTTTCGTGCAAGATAGCGCGCCGCCGATGTGTTGTCAATACGATGCACGCCCTAGTTTGACGCCTGCGATCAGGCGCAGGCGGGCCTTACCGGCGCTGCGCCACCGCTGCAGCCAGGGTGGCCGCATCGGTGTACTCAATTTCAACGCCGGACGGAAGTCCGCGCGCCAGGCGCGTGACGCGCACCTGCGGGTGGTGCTTCTTGATGACCGCCGCAAGCAGATGCGCGGTGGTCTCACCCTCGGCCGTGTAGCTTGTGGCAAGCACGACCTCGCGCACGGGCTCCCTTGCAAGCCGCTCAAGCAGCGCAGGAACGCCCAGGGCCTCGGGCCCCACCCCGCTCATCGGATTGACGCGCCCCATGAGTACGAAATATCCACCCTTGTAGGCCACCGAGTTCTCGATGGCCTCGAGGTCGGCCGGAGTCTCCACCACGCACACCACGCCCTCCTCGCGCGTCTTGTCACGGCAGATGCCGCACACGGGCTCGGTCGTCAGCGCATGGCAGCGCGGGCAGTGGTGCACGCGGCGCAGGGTCTCGGAGAGCGCCTCGCAAAGGCTGCGGGCCTCGTCGCGGCGCGTGGTGAGCAGCTCGGAAACAATGCGCGAGGCCGACCGCGGCCCGAGTCCGGGCAGGCCGGCAAAAAGCTCCTCGAGGCGGTGAATGTTTTCGTCAACGGCAGACATGGGGGCAGTGCGGGTGTCAAGGCAGAACGGGGGCCGAAGGGTTCCCCGGCGGCTTGATTTTAGAGCTCCCGCGGGCGGCATCGGCCCCTGGCGGACAAAAAAAAGGAGCCGCCGAGGCAGGTGCGGTTCGGCAGCCCAAGGGGACCCCCGGCTCGCAGAGCGTTCCGGGCCGAAGACAGGCGTGAGTCGCTTTCGGAGAGCTGCCTCGACCAAGGCCGCCTGTCAGCGGATTCCGGAGGGCGGAGCTCGAAGGGAGAACTTCCTCACTCCGCCCGGGGTCCGGATTTGTCAACGATGGTTTTAGAAGATGATCGGCTCGTAGTAGCCGGCAAAGAGCACCGAGGCGCGCAGCATCAGGGCGCCGGCAAGACCGAGCACGGCGCTCACGACAAGCGCGGCGTGGTTGCGCGTCACGAGGTTGATCGACAGCGGAACGATCGAGCCGAAGACCACGACGCCCGCCCAGAACATCGTAGACCACGGGCCGCCGATGAGGGCCTCGGCGCCGACGCGGGCCGCGGCCGACGTGGAGCTCAGCGCCACGTGCACGAAGGCAAAGATCGTAAAGAGCTCGGCCACCTCAACCCAGAGCGCCGTGCGGCGGCTCCAGAAGACCTTCTCCTTGGGCAGCTTGCCCGAGACCATGAGGATTTCGATCGAGCTGATCGAGCTCGCCATGCCCGACATGATCCACAGCAGCGGAATGAGCGCCGTGTTCCAGAGCGTCACGCCCACGGCCTGGGTGAGCAGGAAGCCCGAGTAGATCGTCACGGCCACGCCCGCAACCGCCATCATGTGGTTGTAGCTGCTGCCGAGCACGAGCTTCTTGAAGCCCGGGAAGACGCCCGCCAGGGCCAGCGAGTAGAAGAGCGTTCCGATGCACTGGATCGAGAGCAGGCACATGCCGATCAGCATCCAGCTGCCGAAGTTGAGCGACCCGGCCAGCAGACTGTTGATGGCCGCCATCGGAAGGTTCGTCAGGCGCGCCAGGTGGCTCACCACAAGCAGCGTTCCGAGAAAGCTCGCCGCCGTGCAGACGTACACGAGCGCCTTCTCACGCACCCAGTTGTTGAGGAACATTCCCATGCCCGACAAGCCGACGAACCACAGGAAGAACGCGATACTCCAGCCCCAGTTTGCCGACTGGATCTGCGGCATAAGATTCGTGAATTCCATCATTTCTGCACCACTACGAAGAAGTTAGGCTTGGTTCCGTGGCTCTCAAGAAGCTTCTGAGACTTGGCCACGCTCAGCTTGACCGAGATGGGGCTGTTCGGGTCGTTGACGTCGCCGAACATGCGCGCCGAGACCGGGCAGGCCGACACGCACGCCGGCAGCAGTCCGTCATGGACGCGCTCAAGGCACCCCTCGCCCATGCACTTGGAGGGCAGTCCCGTGATCGGGTGCGACCAGCGCGCATCATACGGGCACGAGGCGATGCAGTAGTTGCAGCCGATGCAGCGCTTGGGGTCGTTGCGCACGAGACCGTTCTCGTCGTAGTAGTTGGCTCCGAAGGGGCAGGTCTTCACGCACGGGGCGTCCGCGCACTGCTGGCACTGCACGAGAATCTGGATCGGGCGGCGCGCCTTCTCGAGCGTGATGCGGCGGATGTTGCTCGCCAGCCAGTTCTTGCCCGGTACCTCGCGGCCGATCATCTCCGGATAGTTGGTTTCGTTGCAGGCCACGACGCAGGCCTGGCAGCCGATGCATTTGGTCGCATCAAAAAGATGCGCAAGTTGCTTTTTGGTCATCTTTTCCTACTCCCTAGACGCGCTTGATGCGAACCGAAACGTTGTTGGCCATGTTTCCGCACGAGACCTGGTTGATGCCGGTGGCGTACCAGTGCGTGTTGATGCCCTCGCGCACCCACTCGTACTCGGGCAACAGCTTCTTGGTGCGCACGCCCGAGGAGAAGCCGAAGGAGAAGAGCACCCCGGGCATCACGCGGTTGGTGACGGTCACCTTGGTGCGGCCCTTGACCGGCAGGTCAAGACCCTCGACCTCGACGGTGTCGCCGTCGGCAATGCCGAGGCGCGCGGCGTCGACCGGGTTGATCCAGAGCGTCCTGTCGCCGACGTAGCGCGTCGGATAGGTAAAGAGCGTGACGCCCGCGCAGGATGAGGCGTTCTTGCCCGAGGCGATGATGAACTCATTGCTGTTGGGCTTGGGCTGCGTGTAGCTCTTGGTCTGGTAGTACTCGGGCAGGGGCATGATGCCCTTGGCCGAGGCGTTGTAGATCGTGTAGAAGCTGATGATCTCGCCCTTGCCCGTCGGACTCGTGAAGGGCGTCTTGTAGGGGGTCATGTCGTACTTCTTGGAGGCGACCTTCGAGAAGCCCTGCTTCTGGACCTCGGCGTTGATCCGGTCGCCCTCGCCCGGCTTGGCGGCGTTCTTCTTGGCGATGAACCCGGCCCAGGCGCGGTCGACAAGCCCTTCGTTGAACCACTTCTTCCACCCGGCGCGGTCCTTGATCTCCTCGGTGTAGCCCATGCGCGCGGCGCGCTCGGGATACATGCGGCGCAGAATCTCCAGGAACTGCCAGATGTCGTGGCGCGCCTCGACGCCCTCGGGCGGGTCGATGAGCGCATCGGACTTCTGCACCCAGCCCTCAAGCGCGTAGTTCACGCCCAGGTACTCGTGGTTCTCGATGAAGAAGGTGCTCGGCAGCACGTAGTCGGCCCAGTCGTTGGACTCCTGCGGCAGGATGTCCTGGCTCACGATGAGGTCAAGTCCCTTGAAGGCCTCGATCAGGCGCTCGGAGTTGGCCTCGCGATGGAACATCGAGCAGCCCGTCATGAACATGGCGCGGATCGGATAGGGCTTGCCGTTCTTGATGGCATCAAACGTCGACGAGAGCGTGCCGATGCCCTCCGGGAAGAAGAGCTTGTCCATGGGCTTGCCCGGGGCAACCTCCCAGGTCTCGCCCGTGGGGCCGGTGCACTTGGTGCCCGCCTTCTTGACGCCCGGGCCGCCGTAGCCCGCGCCCTGGGTGATGATGCAGCCGCCCTTGTGGTCAAAGCAGCCGGTGAAGAGATTGATGATGTTCATGAGCGCATAGCACTCGACGTCGTTGCCGTTTCTCGAGGAGTACCAGCCGTCGTCGCACACGCCGCCCAGACTGAAGAAGTCGCGCGCGGTCTCGATGATGCGCCAGGCGGGAATGCCCGTGAGCTTGCTCACCGCCTCGGGCGTGTACTTGGCGTTGACCTCCGAGAAGGCCGACAGCACGGTCCTTGCATGCACGCGGCTGCCGTCGGCAAGGATCACCTCGCCCTGCCAGAGCAGCGCGGGACGCACCTCGGGATCCTCATCAAAGCCGACCGGGGCGCCCTTTTCATTGAGCTTGGGTCCCTGGAAGCGCATCGCGCCCGTCTTTTCATCAATGACGGCAAACATGCGCTTGCGGCCGCCGGAATGCACCATCTCCTCAACAATGGGGGTGAGATCGTCCTTCACAAGGCAGGGACCGTTGGTCCACTTGCGCACCCACTCAAGGTCGCAGAGGTTTTCCTTGAGGCCCACGTGAATGAGGGCGTGCAGGAAGGCTGCGTCGGTGCCCGGGCGAATCGGGATCCACTCGGACTCGCCGAGCGCGCCCTCGGGCATGCGCGGATCAACGAACACGAGCCGCGCGCCGTGCTCGCGGGCATAGGCCGCGGTGGAGAACACGCCCATGGCGCAGTTGAGCGTGCGGCCCACGAGCAGCAGGTAGCGCACATGGCTGTAGTCGGGCTCAACCTTGCCCAGACCCGAGAAGGTGGGTCCGAAAATCATGCGGCGGCCAAGCGTGGAGGCTGAGTTGCAGGTCGCGGAGTGGTTGACCACGTTGGGGGTTCCCAGCGGATGGGCAAACCAGTTCTGATAGGCCGTGAAGTTGTGGCTTGTGAGCAGCACGGAGCGCTCGCCGTGCTTTTCCACGATCGCCTTGAGCTTGGCGGCGATTTCGTTGAGCGCCTGATCCCAGGAGATTTCCTCAAATTCGCCGGAACCCCGCTCGCCCTTGCGCTTGAGGGGCTTCTTGATGCGCATCGGATGATCCCAGGCGTAGAGCGACTGCGCGCCGCGGCCGCAGTAGCCGCGCTGCGGATGGTCCGGATTGGGAAGGATGCGCAGCGTGGCGCGGCTCGGCTTTTCTCCCTCCCTGTGCATCGCCAGAAGTCCGCAGCGGGCGCCGCACACGCAGCAGGCCACGGGATGGGCCGTCCAGCCCTTTTTCTTCAGCGTCTCGACTTCCTGCTTGACCGCCGCCCAGCCCATCGAGGCCGTCGCCGCTCCGGCGCCGGCCGCACCAAGCAGCGTGCGTCGGGAGATTCGGGGAACGTTGAGGTCTGACATCGTTGTCTTCTCCTACTTTCGTTGGTGTTGTCTGTCAGAGAAGAAGTACGAAGCCCGGGCGGCGGGCGGATGCATGTCACTCAAGGCCGGTCGCTGACCGCGCTGGTCCGGCTCTCCGGCAGGGGAAGGGAAAGAACCCTCCGGGAGCCGCTCCCGGATTCTCCGCGCCGCCATCGGCGCGCCGTCCGGTGTTGTTGTCCGGCCCCGGAACCGGGGCCGTGCTCTCCTTGGTGCGAATCCTTCCGGCGTGAACCTTCCTCGTGAGAAGGCGCGCCCTGCAGATGCGTGTTTTTTCTTTTCCTCTGCGCAGGCGCCCGTCGGCGGGACGTGAAAACCGGGGTTTTGCGGTCTTTCCCGTCACCGGGGGAATTCGTATCCTCATTTGACTCACGATCGATTCTATTGGCCGAAAGGACTAGAAAGAAGACCTTCAGAAAAGAATGATTTACTCAGCAACTTCTGAGGATCAATTGATACAAGGGGTTGTGAGGAACTAGGACATTCCCCCGAAAGTAGGAAATGGATATCCATACCGCAAAACGGCGCAGTCAACTCAAGGGTAAACCCAGAGAAAACAGCGTATTCCCTGCAATTTTCCGGTGTTAAGCTCCCGACACCATGGTTTACCGCGGATCGCCTCTTTACGATGTATCAGCCCAAGCTACCAAAGGATCTCCGCTGTCCGCTTGAACACGCCCTCGACTATGTCAGCGGCCGCTGGAAGTCGCGCATCCTGTGCCTGCTCTTCAGCGCCGGGGCGCTGCGCTACGGCGAGATCAAGAAAAACCTCGAGGGAATCACCGACACGATGCTGACGGCCACGCTCAAGGAGATGATCAACGACGAGCTCATCCGGCGCGAGCAGTTTGCGGAAATCCCGCCGCGCGTGGAGTACGAGCTCGACGTCAAGGGCCGCGAGCTCGTGCCGTTTCTTCGGCAGATCTGCCGCTGGGCCGGGAACTACTACCGCCCCGGCGAGATGAGCGAGCAGGAGTTTGCGCACTGCAAGAACTGCGTGGTGCGCGCCGCCGGCATCAAGTCCTGAGACGCCGAGCGGGCGTCCGGCCGCACGGGCCCTCCCGCACCCTTTGCGCACGCCGCCGGAAACTTTGCGCAGACTTAGGGGGGACGCTATGGGAGCGCTAAGAGTGCTCCTTCACAATGCACATCAAGAAGAGGACATCCCCCGGGCCTGATTTCCCGAAACAGGCTTCTGAACCGAATCAAGGGGAGCCCGGGATGCCTCGCCAGTTGTCGGGCACACTTTTTTTCAACGGAGAAACCCATGCGTACTTCCAAGACCACGATTCTTGCCGCCGCCCTCTGCGCGGGCGTCGCCCTCTTTACCGCCACCGGCGCCAGCGCCCAGTTCGTGGGCGGCCCGAGCAAGGCCACCACGGTCAAGAGCCTGCTTGCCAGCGGCCACGACGACCAGCTCGTGGTGCTCGAGGGCTACATCGTCGACCAGGTTCGCCATGAGGACTACACCTTCAAGGACGCCACGGGCCAGATTCTGGTCGAGATCGACGACCGCGTCTTTGCCGGCCAGCGCGTTGATCCCAAGACCAAGGTCCGCATTGAGGGCGAATATGAAAAGGATCTCGTCGAGCCCAACAGCATCGACGTGCACCGCCTGACGATCGTTCGCTAGCCGCTTCTTGCGCAGGATCCCGTCCGCCGGGACCGCGAAATTGCACAGGGCTTCGCGCCGCAGCGCCGAAGCCCTTTTTTCCTGCTCCCACTGTTTGCCCGCCCCAAGAATTCCCGCACGGCGCGCACGCGCGGCTGCGGCGTTGGGATACAATCGACTCAGGCAACAGGGTCGGCTTCGGACAAAGATCAGCGCCGGCCCGGGAGTTCTTCAAATGAAACGCAGACCCATCCACCGCGGCGGCATCGTCTCCGCGGGCTACGACCCTGTCAACGGGTACCTCGACATCGAGTTCGACACCAAGCGGGTGCTGCGCTATGAAGACGTGGGCCAGGCGGCCGCCGAGCGGTTTCTCACCTCCGCCGAGCCCGCTGCGTACTACCACGACGTCATTGCCGAGGAATACACCGCCACCGAGCTGTCGGCCTCGGCGCTCAAGGAACCGGTTGAGCGCCCCGTCAGAAAGGGCATTCCCGACGAACTCAAGCGCCTCTTTGGAGACGCCTGACCCGTTTTTTCCCCGCACGCACATAAAAAAGCCGCAGGCACCCCCGCCCTTGCAGGAAAGGGGCCTGCGGCCTTGTGCGCCTTTTTGCGCCTCCGCGGGCGCGGCTGCTATCGCGCAGAGGGTCCCGCGCCGCGCTGGTTCTCGATATAGACGTCGACGAGCTCGTTGGCGCGCTCAGCCTTGCGGTTGTCCACCGCCTCCTGCACCTTCACGGCGCTTTGCGCCTTGCGCACCTCGAGCCGCTTGAGCTCAAGGTCAAGCGCCCGCTGCTCGTCCTCATACTTTTCGTCGCGCTGTTGCTTGCGGGCGCGCTCCCTGGCCGCGGCGCGCCGCTCGGCGGCCTTGCTCGCCTCGGCGCGGGCGCGGGCCTCGCTTTCGGCCTGCGCCTTGCGCGCCTCGGCAGCCTTGCGCACATCAAGCTCGTGCTGGGCCTTGATGCGCACCTCCTCGTAGTTGCGGCGCACGTTCTCAATCTGCGCCTGCATCGGATCAAGCGCGTAGGAGCCTGTGCCCGCAGCCTGCTGCGCAGGATAGTCAGGCGGCACCTGGCCCTGATAGGGCGGCTGCGTCTGCTGCGCCGCCGTCGAGCAGCCGGCCGCCGCAAGGACGGCGGCCACCAGGAGAAGCTTCTTCATCTGTCTCACCCACCATTCAAAGCACTACTTGCCGCAACCGTAGGGGTTGTTGGGCTGGATGCGCGTTTCATTGGGCGCGGGCGAAACCATGACGGCGTCGCCGACCCGGTACTCGCACACGCGGCCGACCTGGGCCGAGTTGTAGATTCTGTCGCCGTCGCGGAAGGTGATCTGCACGCCGTCGACAAGATTCTGCGCACGGCCGCTTGCCGCGCGGCCTCCAAGGCCGCCCAGGGCGCCGCCGGCAATCGTGCCCGCCACCACGGCGTCGGACGAGTCGCTCACGGCTGCACCGACCGCCGCGCCGGCAAGCGCGCCCAGAATGGCGCCGACCTGCATGCCTTCCGTTCTGTTCGAGGAGTTGCCCACCGCAACGCGCGCAGGCATCACGGAAATGATTTGCACCACCTTCACCTCCTGGGCCTGGTTGACCTGGGAGGTGCCGTAGACGTCGGAGCGGTACACCGATCCGTCGTTGGCGCAGCCCGCGAGAACAAGGGCTGAAAGCGTGCAGAGCATGAGCTTTTTCATTGTTGCCTTTCCTTTTGCGTGCCGGGAGAAAACACTTCGGCACTATGATTTCGATGTTCTTAAGGAAACTCTACAACGACCGGGGCGCTTTGTCTCACCCTTTTTGCACCTGTTGCAGCGCAGGCGCAGAAAATTCGCGCAATGATTTGCAACCGGCTGTTTCCCGTGCTGCACGATTTCCTGGCCCTTGTTGCGCGTCCCTGACCGACATGCCTTCCTTCCTGCACTTCCCGCGCCTGCGCGCCGCAGTCCGCCCCGGACGAGCCCGCCGAGAAAGGCGCCTGCGCATCCTCGCCGCACCGCTTCTTCTTGCGGGCGCCCTGCTCGCCGCGCAGGCCGCCGCCGGCAACGGCGGCGCCCCCTTTGAGCTCACCGTCGTTCATACCAACGACACCCACAGCTACGCGGCCGGCAGCACCGCGCGCGGCGCTCCCTGCATCGATGCGCAAAAGTGCTTCGGCGGCTACGCGCGGATTGCCGCCTATGCCCTGGCCGAAAAAAGGCGCGCCGCAAACGTGCTCGTGCTCGACGCCGGAGACCTCTGGCAGGGGACTCTTTTTTTCAGCACCGGCCACGAGGCCTTTGCCAAGGCAATCGCCTCGGCCATGCCCTATGACGCGCTCACGCTCGGCAACCATGAGCTCGACCTCGGCTGCGAGACCGCCCGCGGCTACGTCGACGCGCTCGCGCGGGCGGGGCGCCCCGTGCTCTCGGCCAATCTCGTGCGCGACGAGGCCTGCCCGCTGGCGCGCTCGGCCCTCGCGCCCTGGGTCATCCGGCCGGTTGCGGGAGTGCCCGTGGGCATCATCGGGCTTTCAAACGACGAGGTGACCGAAATCTCCAGAGCCTGCCCCGAGACGCGCTTCATCGAGCGCCGCCGGGCGCTGCAATCGGCGGTGGACGCGCTCACGGCCCGGGGCGTGCGGCACATCATTGCGCTCACGCACCTGGGCTACGACGTCGATCAGAGACTCGCGCGCGAGGTCCCGGGCGTGGACCTGATCGTCGGCGGCCACACGCACAGCGTGCTCGGCGCGCATCCCGCCTCCGAGGGCCCCTACCCGACCGTGGTCGCCGGCCCCGGCGGCAGCCGCACGCTCGTTGTCCAGGCGGGGCTTGCCGCCCGCTTTGCAGGGTCGGTCACGATGGTCTTTGACCGCGAGGGACGCGTGCGCGCCCACACGGGCGAGCTGCGCGAGCTCACCCCGGACATGCCCCGCGATCCGGCCGTCGAGGCGCTTGTGCAAGAGCAGGCGCACGCCGTTGAGGCCATGCTGAGGGAGCCCCTGGCCCGGGCCCGGGACATGGGGGCTGACGGTCTTGACTACTGCCGCGAGGCGCAGTGCCCGGCCGGCATGCTCTCGGCCGACGCCTACCTGGCATTTGGAAAACGGTTCGGCGCCGTGGCCGCCATCCTCAACAGCGGCTCGATTCGCGCGGCGCTGCCTGCGGGCAGCATCAGCTACGCCGACCTGCTCAACATTCATCCCTTCGGCAACAGGCTCGTCGTGGCCGACGTCAGGGGCTCCGAGCTCAGGGCCGCCCTCGAGCACGGCCTCTCGGACGAGGACGTCTACGGCCCGCGTCTGCTTCAGGTTGCGGGCATCCGGTACCGCGTCGTCGACAACCCCCGCAGCGCCCCCGTGGGCGCGCGCCTTGCCGCGGCCGAGGTGCGCTCCGAAGCCGGCCGCTGGGAGCCGCTTCGCGACGAGGCCCTCTACCGGGTGGTGATGAACGACTATCTCGCGCAGGGCGGCGACAGGTTCAGCATGCTTCGGGAGGCGTGCGAGCGCACGATGCGCGCAGGCTCCCGCAGCGGGGCGGCCGCCGCGGGCGAGTCCGGCGTCACCGACATCGCCGCCGTGGCGGCCTGGGTTCGCAGCGAGGCCGCCGCGCACGCAGGCCTTCTGCCGCCTCCCGAGGGCGGGCGCATTGCCGGCCTGCACGGCGTGGAGTGGGAGCCGTAAATGAAAGGCGCCGCCTTCAGACAGAAAGGCGGCGCACGAGCCCCGCGGCCGCCGCAGGCGGCTACTTGAAAAAGATGGTGGCCAGACCCAGGAAGATCAGAAAGCCGCCCGAGTCGGTCATGAAGGTGAGAAGCACCGACCCGCCCATGGCCGGGTCCTTGCCGAAATACTTGAGCGCCAGGGGAACCGCCAGTCCCATGGCAGCTCCGAGCACGATGTTTAGAAGCATCGCCAGGGCCATCACGCCCCCGAGCAGCATGCCCTGCGGGCTGTCATAGTAGAGCGCCCAGGCGCACAGCCCTGCGATCGCCCCCCAGATGAGGCCGTTGAGCAGCGCCACCAGCAGCTCCTTGCGGATGAGCCGCATGGTGTTGGACTCGGTCACCTGGCCGATCGCCATGGAGCGCACCAGCAGCGTGAGGGTCTGGTTGCCGGAGTTTCCAGCCATGCCGGCCACCACGGGCATGAGCGCGGCCAGGGCGACCACGCGGGCGATCGTGCCGTCAAAGGCGCTGATCACGCGCGAGGCGAAGAAGGCCGTGCAGAGGTTCACGCCCAGCCACACCCAGCGGCTCTTGGCCGTATCCCAGACGCTGCCGAAGATGTCCTGGTCCTCGTCCAGACCCACGGCCGCGTAGGCATCCTCCTCGCTTTCCTCGCGGATGACGTCGACCACCTCGTTGACCGTCAGGCGGCCGACAAGCCGGCCGGCCTCATCGACCACCGGGGCGCTCACCAGGTCGTAGCGCTCGAAGGCCTGGGCCGCATCCGAGGCGTCGTCAAGGGGGTTGAGCGTGAGGATGTCGCTCACAATCAGACTCTCAATCGAGGTCGAGGGATCGTGCACGAGAATCTGGCTCACCGGAAGCGATCCCTGGAACCGGCCCTGCCGGTCGACCACGAACACCTGGTCGGTATGGTCGGGCAGCGTCTCAAAGCGCCGCAGGAAGCGAAGCACGATCTCAAGCGTTACGTCCTGGCGAATGGAGATCATCTCGAAGTCCATGCGCGCGCCCACGCTGTCCTCCGGATAGCTCATGGCCGCGCGCAGCTGCGCGCGCTCCTCGTGCGACAGGCCTTCCTGAACCTCGGCCACCACGTCGGGCGGCAGATCGTCGACAAGGTCGGCGATCTCGTCGGTGTCGAGTCCCTCAACCGCGTCGACGAGGTCGTCGTGGTTCATGGTCTCGATCAGGGTCTCTCGCACGCCGTCGCCGACCTCGACGAGAACGTCGCCCTCCTGCTCGGGACGCACCACGCTCCAGACCGTCAGTCGCTCATCCTGCGGCAGCGCCTCAAGGACGTAGGCAATGTCGGCCGGGTGCAGCTCGGCGATGACCTCCCTTAACTCGGAAAGCCCGCGCGCATCGAGAGCCGCCGCATCCGGGTTGTCCGGATCGAGCTCGGGCTTATCTCCGCGCTCATCGGCCTCGCCGAAGATCTGCGTGATGCGCTCGAGCGCGCGGCTGGCCTCTTCGGGATCACGAGAAAGCAGATCGTCTGCATCTTCGTGCTCGAAGTCGTCTTTTTCACGAGGATCGATGTCGCTCACGATGCGCTTTCCTTGCGTGGAGGATGGGAAAAGGCGGCCCCTGCCTGCGGGGGCCGCCGGCTGCCGGTTGAATTTCTGCCGTGTCGGCGTGCCGTCGTCGAGGCGCCGGCGCCCGAAGTGTACGCGCCGTAAATGACAGCCCCTGACAGCCCTTTGATGGCGCGCCGGACGATCAAACTCGCGCCGGGCGCACACCGCGGCCGATTGTACCGCGAAACCGTCGTCCGGCCTCCTGATGCAGGGGTCGCGTCCCCTGGGGCGGATCAGAACTCAAGCGCTCCGGTGAGATAGGCAACCAGAAGCACGAGCGCCACGAAGAAAAACTGCCCGATGCTCTTTCGGTCGCCCTTGAGCAGCTGCTCGACCAGATCCTCCCCGTACTCGTCGGAATTGCCGAATGCGTCGTAGGTCTCGTCGTCTCCGCTTGTGCCCTGAAGCACCACGTGCTGGGCATCAAACCGCCGCAGAAGCCCCGGCCTGCGGAAAAAGAGCGCCTCGCCCTGCCCCGCTCCCGCAGCGGGGTCAATCCCGTAGACCTCGACGCAGGCCCCCGACTGAACGCAGCGCGTGATTCTTCGCTGCGCGGGCTGCCCGCGATCATCCTGGCGCATGGCTGTCATCCTGAGCGTTGAAGATTCGTGCGAAAAATCAAGAATTTTTTCCAAAAGACAAGGCCCCCGTCCGGGCGAGCGCCGCCTGGGCCTGCCTCAGGCCTGCAGGCGCAGCGTCCGAAAAAGGGGCCTTTGTGCAGACAGGCGCACCAGGCCGTCACCGGCCGCAGCCTCTACCCGCGCAGCGCCGCATAGACGGGCTTCGTATCAGGACGGGCGCCAAGCCAGATGTGAAAGCTCTCGGCGGCCTGCTCAATGAGCATGCCCAGACCGTCCTCCACGCGCCGGCAGCCCGATTCGGAGGCAAACCGCATGAAGGGCGTCGGGGTCTTCGCGTAGAAGAGATCGCAGGCGATCTCGCAGTCCTTGAAGATCGTTCCCGGAACGGCGGGCGAGGCGTTGGAGAGTCCCGCGCTCGTGGCATTGATCACGATGTCGTAGCCCGTCGTGAGATCGGTGAAGGCCGCATAGTGCACGCCCATTTCATCGGCAAGGGCGATGGCCGCGCCAATCGTGCGGTTGCTCACGGTGATGCGCGCGCAGCCCTGCGAGCAGATCGCCGCGAGCACGCCGCGGGCCGCGCCGCCCGCACCGATCACGAGCACGCGCTTGCCGAGCAGCGAGACGCCGCAGCGGCCCGTGAGGTCGTTGACGAAGCCCGCGCCGTCGGTGTTGTCGCCGTAGACATGATTGCCCGAGAAGGTCATGGTGTTGACGGCCCCCGCCGAGCGGGCGCGCTCGGTGATCTCGGTGCAGTAGTCGGCCGCATCCCGCTTGAAGGGCAGCGTCACGTTGGCGCCCGCGGGATTCTCCTCAAGACGCAGGCGGCCGACGTAGTCAATGAAGCCGCCGGGCTCGATGTCGTAGGTCCGGTAATCGATCTGCATATGGCACTGCTCTGCAAACATGCCGTGGATGCGCGGCGACAGAGAGTGCGAGACAGGGTGACCGAGCAAGAAAAACTTCTTCATACCGCTTCCTTTTTTCGTTTTTTCAAATTTCCTTCGGTTGCCGCCAAAGAACTTCAAGCAACAAAAATCAGAGATGTCAAACAGTCTCCTGCCGCACGGCATCGGGAGCGCCGCCGCAGGCCGGCCCGGAGGCGGCGTCTCCGGCGGCCTGCTCGGTGCCGGCGTCCTGCGGTGCCGCGACCTCCGCGGTCTCGGGCTCTCCCTCGCCCTCGTCGACCTCGTCGGTTTCGTCGAGCACCTCAAGCAGCCTTGTGTCGATCAGCAGCTCGATGTAGTCCACGCCGAGGATCGCCAGGCGAATCTTCTGCCCGCGCTCGAGCTCGGGCAGCCCCGGGATGCGCTGCATGAAGGGCAGTCCGTCGATGCGCACGAGTTCGGCCTTGACAACAACGGCCGTGATCTCGCGCAACCCCTCCTGCTCAATCCAGCGCAGCGACCAGTAGCGCTCCATGCGCCTCTGGAATTCATTATAAGTTTCGTAGACTGTCTCAAACTGACTGACGATGGTGAAGAGGTCGGCGTCGTTGCCCTGAAACGCCGGCGCCCTTCCCTCGAGCGCGGCGATCATCTGGCGCTGGTTGACGAGGTCGACGTAGCGGCGCAGCGGCGAGGTCGACCAGGCGTAGCGCAGCACCCCGAGCCCGTCGTGCGGTCCCGGGATCGTGCTCATGCGCACGCGCCCCATGCGCTGGCTGCGGTAGATGCCCGCCACCTTGTGCTCCTCCATCCACAGGCCCCAGGTCTCGTTGGCAAAGACCATGGCCTCCTCGACGAGCAGATCGAGCGGCTCGCCGCGAATGCGGCCCTTGATGGTGATGGCGGCGTTCTCGCCCTCGCCGTCAAGCTCGATGTACCAGTCGACGCGGCGCTTCATTTCAGGCCGGCCGCGGCGCTGCTCGCGCAGCGCGCGCCGCGCCTTTGCAAAGCGCCACAGGTAGCCGATCTCATCGGCCCAGGGGAAGTCGTTTTCTGCCGCGAGCAGCCGCTGCTCGGTGATCACGTCCTGCAGCGCGTCGATGCGCAGGTTTTCCGTCACCGCCACGCGCTCAAGGCGCGTCTCGGTCGAGAGCACCCCGAAGGTCTCGTCATCGACCACCGCATAAAGCGACAGGCACGGCACCGCGCGGCCCTCGTCGAGGCTTGCGGCGTGAATCCAGTTCTGCGGCAGCATCGTGGTCTTCAGGCCCGGCGCGTAGACGGTCGACATGCGCGAGCGCGCAACCTTGTCCACGGGGCTGTCGCGATCAATGAAGAATGCCGGGGCCGCGATGTGAATGCCGATGCGGGTGCGCCCATCGCCGAGGTGCTCGACGCTTGTGGCGTCGTCGATCTCCGTGGTCGACGAGTCGTCGATCGAAAACGCCCGCACGTCGGCCAGCGGCAGATCCCCTCCGATGTCCGCGGGCTCGGGCAGTCCCGCCGGAAAGCCGCGTCCGCGCGGGAAGTTCTCGATGTAAAACGACTCCACGTGCCAGTACCAGGGGCTGCGCACGGCCCCGAGGTCGAGCATCAGCCGCAGGGGCGAGCGGCGCGCCTCGGCCGCCGCATCGTTGAGCGCCTTCCACTCGATGCTGTTCTTGTCCGGATGCAGCAGCAGCTCGTAGGTCTTTGCGGCAATCTCGGCGGGAAGCTTGCCCGCGACCATCTCCGCGGTCATCTGCCTGCGGCGCTCCTCGAGCGCCTTGCGCCGCTCGACGGCCTGCAGGGCGCGCTTGAGAATGTCCTCGGGCGCCCGGCGGTAGCGCCCGCGGCCCTTGCGGTAGAAGTACACCGGGTTGCCGTGCAGCGCAATGAGCGCCGCCGCGCGGTCCACCGGCGTCGGGTTTGAGAAGTACTCGTCGGCGACGTCGCCGTAGGCAAACTCCTCCTCAGGCGCAACCTCCCAGAGAAAGGCCGGATCGATCTCAGCGGCCCCGGCGCCGGCCTGCGCCAGAAACTCGGCGGGAGCCGGAGACGAAAACTCAAAAAACACATGGCCGCCCTTGACCTTGACGCGCTTTCCCGTGGGAAGCTCGACCTGGTAGCTGTTGCCGTCCTGCTTGAGGATGACCCCGGCCTTGAAGGCGCCGTCTTCTTCAAAAAACAAATTCATGAAAAAACTCAACAGTCGGGGCGTCTGAACACTTCCTTCGGCGGGCCCCGTCCGCTTTCAACCCGCTTGGGCTGCCCCGGGGCCCACGGCCCCGGCGGCATCATCAAATAGAAAATGCATCACCGCCGGCGCGTGCTCCTCAAAGTCGCTCACGCCGTGGTCGCTGCCGTCAATGACAATCGAGGGCGAGCCGGCGTAGAGCGCGGCCGCCTCGTGCCAGTCAAGAAGCTCGTCGCCCGTGGCCAGAACCAGAAGCACCCGCGAGGGGGCGTCGAAGGCCGGCGTTCGCAGGGCGACCAGCTCGGCCTCGTAGTCGGGCGTCACCAGGATGGTGCGCGTGCTGCCGTAGATCGTCTGCTCGCCCAGGTAGTTCTTCACCACCGTCCAGGGCCGCACGGCCGGGTTGATGAGCGCGGCGCGCGCGCCGGTGCGCTGCGCAAGCCACGCGCCGTAAAAGCCGCCGAGACTTGACCCCGCAATCGCCACCGCGTCGTGCTGCGCGGCAAGCCGCACGTAGGCTCTCTCAATGCGGCCGGCGGCCTCGAGCGGCGCAGCCGACAGATCGGGCGCCTCGAAGGCAATGCCGCGCCGCGCGCAGTGCCCGCGCATGATCTGCGCCTTCACCGAGGCCGGGCTGGAGCGAAAGCCGTGCAGATATAAAAGCGCCTGGCGCATGATCCGGTCCCTCTCAGGCCTTCCTGCCGCCGTGCAGCGCGCGCAGCGCCTCAAGAATCTTGCCGTGGATGCCCCCGAAGCTGCCGTTGCTCATGCACAGAATCACGTCGCCCGGGCGGGCGTCGCCCGCAACCATCTTCGCAAGATCGTCGATGGCCCCGGCAAAGGTGTGCGCCTTCAGTCCGAGCGGCAGCAGCGCGGTGGCCGGATCCCAGTCCACGCCCGGGCCGCGGTAGCAGTACACGCGGTCGGCTGCGGCAAGCGCCTCGGGCAGGCGCGCCTTCATCGTGCCCAGCTTCATCGTGTTGCTGCGCGGCTCAAAGACCGCAATGATGCGCCGCCTGCCGCCCGTTTTCGAGCGCAGTGCGGCGATCGTCTCATGGATGGCGGTCGGGTGGTGCGCAAAGTCATCGATCACGTCGATGCCCGCGACGGTACCCTTGAGCTCAAGGCGGCGCTTGACGCCGGCAAAGCTTTCCATGGCCGCGATGGCCTGCGCGGGCTCAATGCCCGCGTCGCGCGCGGCGGCCACCGCCGCCAGGGCGTTGCTTGCGTTGTGCGCGCCGGGCGCCTGCATGCGAAGCACGCCGAGCTCCACGCCCGCCAGACGCACCACGCGCTGCTCATCGATGCTCCAGCCCGCCGGATCATTGAAGCGCTCAAGCCGGCTGAAGCAGCCGCGCCCGAGCACGCGCTCGAGCGCCTCGCTGCGCGCGTTGGAAATGACCAGCCCGTGCGAGGCAATGGTGCGCACCAGGTGATGAAACTGCTTTTCAATGGCCGCAAGGTTCTCGAAGATGTCGGCGTGGTCGTATTCCAGGTTGTTGAGCACGGCCGTCCAGGGGCGGTAGTGCACGAACTTGCTGCGCTTGTCGAAAAAGGCCGTGTCGTACTCATCGGCCTCGACCACGAACGCCTCGCCCGTGCCGAGCTGCGCCGAGACCTTCAGATCTTGGGGCACGCCGCCCACAAGATAGCCCGGATCCTGGCCGCAGGCCCTCAGAATATGCACGATCATCGCCGTCGTCGTGGTCTTTCCGTGGGTTCCGGCCACGGCAATCACGCGCCGCCCCCCGAGGACGTTCTCAGAGAGCCACTGCGGGCCCGAGGTGTAGGGGGCGCGGGCGTTCAGAATGGCCTCCAGAAGCGGATTGCCGCGCGAGATGGCGTTGCCGATCACCCAGACGTCGGGCGCAAGCGAAAGCGTCTCCTCGCGGTAGCCCTCGATGAGCTCGATGCCGGAGGCGCGCAGCTGCTCGCTCATCGGCGGATAGACGTGCGCGTCGCTTCCCGTCACGTGGTGCCCGGCGGCAAGCGCAAGCTGCGCGATGCCGCCCATGAAGGTGCCGCAGATGCCCAGAATATGTATATGCATAGACCGATGCCGAAAATGCCGCAGCCTCCGGCCGCGGCCAACACAGAAAAACGCCCCGCCCGGAGGCTGGAGAAGGCAGAGTTCGGAAACCTGATCCCAGCCGCACCCCGGGCGCGGCGCGAATTGGTGTAGATTTTGCCGCAACCGATTGTACGCGAGCCGACTGTTCATGCCTGATTTCGCACGTCTGCGTCTGGAAACGGCCCAGCGCATCGCCGCCGACATTGCCGAAAACGCCTCGGACTGGGCCTTCGCCCGGTCCCGCGCCCTCGACGACATCCGAAGAACCCTCGGAGCCGTCCCAGCCAACGCCGTGCCCTCCTCGGCTGAGATCGAGTCGGCCGTGCGCGAGCACTATGCCATCTTCTGCCCCGAGGAGCACGCCGAGCAGCTGCGCGGCAAGCGTCTGCTTGCGCTCGAGCTGCTCGATGCGCTGGGCGACTTCGACGTCTATCTCACCGGAGCCGTGCTCAACGGCTGCGCACACGCCGACTCCAACATCGTGCTCGACGTGTTCTGCGACGACGTCAAGCGCTTTGAGGCCGCGCTGATGGACCGGGGCATCGCGTTTGAGCCGGTGGACGCGCCGCGCTCGGCGATGGGCGAGCCGCTTGAGTCGCTCGGCGCGCTCATCTACCCGCGGCGCAGCCGCGCCGCCGAGGGCGTGCGCTTTGACGTGCGCCCGACAACCGACCGCGGCCGCAACCCCTTTCGCCGCAGGCCGGACGCCCGTCAAAGGCCCTGGGAGGCGCAGGGCCGCATCAGCGCGCAGGAGCTTCGCGCGGCGCTGGAGGAAATGTCCGAAGGCGACTAGCCGCCGGCCGCTGCGGCAGGCCCTCGCGGTCACAGCACCCGTGCCAGGGCGTTGAGCCGCATGAAGCAGATCACCGCCGCAAGCTCCAGGGCGATGACGCAAAGGGAAACGCCCGCAGCGCCCGCGAGGTCGTAGCACGCGCCCATGACCCCCGCCCCGAGCAGGCAGCCCAGGCCGTAGACGACGTTGAAAATGCCGTAGGCCGTGCCGCGCTTGTGAAAGACCGTCAGATCGGCAATGGCCGAGCGCATGATCGTCTCATGGGTGCCGAGCACGACGCCGTAGAGCGCCATCCCCGCAACGACGCCCCAGGCGCTCTCCGAGAGCGCCAGAAAGGGCACCCCGAGCGAGCAGACCGGAATCACAAGAAGCGTGCGCAGGCCGGCCGTCTTCTGTCCCCGGCGCTCCTTGAAGACGTCGTAGAGCCGCCCGATCACGAGCGCCGCCGCGGCATCAATGATCATTGCCGCCGCATAAAGCGTCGTAATCGCGCTGTCGGAGACCACCGCCTTCTGCTTCAGGTGAAAGCCGATGATCGAAAAGGCCACCAGCCCTGCCGAGGCAAAGAAGGTAAACGCCATGTAGGGCGGAAAAATCCTCGAGGGGCTCTCCTCGGCCCGCGCGCCCGCCCGGGCCTGCTCGAGCAGATTGAAGCGCGTCACGATGCGCCAGGCGGCGACGACGGCGACGATGACCAGCGCAGCGCCCGCAAAGAGAAGCCGGTAGCCGTGCTGATAGGCCGCCAGATCAGCCGCGCCGCTCTTGAGAAACACGAAGGTAAAGACAAGGGGCCCGGCAAAGGCTCCGAGCTGATCGAGCGCCTCCTGAATGCCGAACACGAGCCCCGTGCCGATTCTTTTTTCCGACAGCTGCGAGAGCACCGCGTCCTTGGGCGGATTTCTGAGCGCCTTGCCTATGCGCTCGGTGAGAAAAAGCGCGCAGAGCACAAGAAGGTTGTCGGTGAGCCCCATGAAGGGCACGACGACAAGCGAGGCGTAGCCCGCAATGATGAGCGGCCAGGGCCTGCCCGTCGCGTCGCAGATGCGCCCCGAGACCAGACGCAGCGCGTAGCCCAGGAACTCCCCGATCCCGTAGAGCACGCCCATGAGCGTGGCGCTCGCCCCGAGAAGACTGAAGTACTGCCCGTTGGCGCTGCGCGCGCCCTCGTAGACCACGTCGCCAAAGCAGCTCACCAGGCCGAACAGAAGCACCACCCAGATCAAGAGCCGCATCGGCCGGCACGCCGCTCCCGCGGCGCCATTTTCACCTTCGCGCATGTTCATCGAGCACCTCCGGAAAAAACCAGGGGCCCCGCCCCCGGCATCAAGTGCGGACGGCAGAACGCCCCGGCCGCGGCGCGGAACCGTCTGCCGCCCGGCAGGCGTGCCGCCATTGTAAAAAGGCGTCGTGAAATCTCCGTCGCAGCCCCTGATCTCGGATGCAATACCGAAAGAAAAGGGCGCGCCGGGCGCGCCTGAATCTCCCGGGACGCCGCCCCGGACTTCCGGGCGCTTCATCCGTCAGGATGATTTCGATCGAATGGATGCTTTTCCCTAGGTCATTTGACTTGCCAAGAAATGACAAAGTTATGACAATAGCGGGGAAAAGTTTCGAAATTAGGAACAGATAACAGCAAGTTCGTGACGAAAGCCGCCTCCGGGGCCATTTCGCGCGAATTTTTCCAGAGGATTTTCAAGACACTAGCAAAATCCCGCCCGGCGGCGGCGCCTCCCGGGCTGACTGTCTGCCGCGGCGTTTTTCTGACGCCGCCGCCCCGGCCGCGTCACGACGCACCGCATTCTTCATCTCAAGAGACATACAAAAATGGACCTTCGCAAACTCAAGACGCTCATTGACCTCGTCAGCGAAAGCGGCGTTGCCGAACTCGAAATCACCGAAGGCGAGGACCACGTCCGCATCGTCAATCGCAAGGATCCCGCGGCGCCGGCCGCAGCCGTCGCCCCCGTCGTGCAGCCGCCGGCTGCCGCTGCCGCGCCCGCGGCCGCAGCCGCGGCGCCCGCCGCTGAAGCCCCCGCTCCCGCCCCGGCGCCGAGCGAAAACCGCAAGACCATCAACTCGCCGATGGTGGGCACGTTCTATCGCGCCCCGAGCCCCGGCGCCAAGCCCTACTGCGACGTCGGCCAGCGCGTGAAGGCCGGCGACACGGTCTGCATCATCGAAGCCATGAAGCTGCTCAACGAAATCGAGGCCGAGTCCGACGGCGTCATTCAGGAGATTCTCGTCGAGAACGGCGCGCCCGTTGAGTTCGGCCAGCCGCTCTTTGTCATTGCCTGATCCCTGGTGAGGCACGCCCGGGCGCCCCGGTCCATCCGGAGGGGCGCCCCTTCCTCTTTCGTTTTTTCAGCATTGCATTGAAGTCTATGTTTGGAAAGATTCTGATCGCCAACCGCGGCGAGATCGCGCTGCGCGTCCAGCGCGCCTGCCGCACGATGGGCATCAAGACGGTGGCCGTGCACTCGACGGCTGACGCCGACGCCATGTACGTGCGCCTTGCCGATGAGAGCGTGTGCATCGGCCCCGCATCGTCCTCCGAGAGCTACCTCAACATCCCGGCCATCATTTCGGCGGCCGAGGTCACTGACGCCGAGGCCATCCACCCGGGCTACGGCTTTTTGTCGGAGAACGCGGACTTTGCCGACCGCGTGGAGAAAAGCGGCTTTGCCTTCATCGGTCCGCGCGGCGACACCATCCGCCTCATGGGCGACAAGGTCAATGCCAAGAAGGCAATGATCGACGCCGGCGTCCCCTGCGTGCCCGGCAGCGACGGCGCGCTGCCCGAGGATCCCCAGGAGATTCTCGCCATTGCCCGCCGCGTGGGATACCCCGTGCTCATCAAGGCAAGTGCGGGCGGCGGCGGCCGCGGCATGCGCGTGGTGCGCACCGAGGCCGCGCTCATCAACTCGGTCAACATGACCAGGACCGAGGCCAAGGCGGCCTTCGGCTCCGACAAGGTTTACCTTGAGAAGTTCCTCGAGAACCCCCGGCACATTGAAATCCAGGTTCTGTCGGACAACTTCCAGAACGCCATCTATCTCGGCGAGCGCGACTGCTCGATGCAGCGCCGCAACCAGAAGGTGCTCGAGGAGTCTCCCGCGCCCGGCATCCCGAGAAAGCTCATCGAAAAGCTCGGCGCCCGCTGCGTGGAGGCCTGCCGGCGCATCGGCTACCGCGGCGCCGGCACCTTCGAGTTCCTCTATGAAAACGGCGAGTTCTACTTCATTGAGATGAACACCCGCGTGCAGGTCGAGCACCCGGTGACCGAACTTGTCACGGGTGTGGACATCATCGCCGAGCAGATCCGCATCGCCGCCGGCGAGCGTCTGACGCTGCGCCAGCGCGACATCGTCATGAACGGCGCGGCCGTGGAGTGCCGCATCAACGCCGAGGACAGCTTCACGTTTCGTCCCTCGCCCGGGCGCGTCACCCGCTGGCACATGCCGGGAGGTCCCGGCGTGCGCCTTGACAGCCATGTCTATGCGGGCTACACCGTTCCGCCCTACTACGACAGCATGATCGGCAAGCTCATCGTGCACGGCAAGACCCGCGAGGAGGCGCTCGCGCGCATGCGGGTGGCCCTCTCCGAGGTGCTCATCGAGGGCATCTCGACCAACATCACGCTGCACAAGCAGATTCTGTCGGACAGCGAGTTCAACAAGGGCGGCACGAGCATTCACTATCTGGAAAAGCGCCTCGGCGAGTGGCTGTCGATGCGCAAGGAGATCGAACGTGTTGCGTGAGGTCCGCTTTCTGTGCGATGAAAAAAGCGCCGAGGACTTCGGCGACCTGCTCCTTGACGGGGGCGCGATGAGCGTCACCATTGAGGATGCCGACCGCGACCAGCCCGACGAGGCGCCACTTTACGGCGAGCCGGGCATGGAGCCCGAGACGCTCGCCTGGCGCCGCTCGCGCCTGAGCGTCCTGGTGCCCGAGGACTTCGACGCCGTCACGCACGCGGCGATTGCCGCCCGGGCGCTCGGCATTGAAACGCCGCAGCTTGAGTCCGACAGCGCCGTTCCCGATGAGAACTGGGTGAAGCTCACGCAGGCGCAGTTTTCACCCACGCGCGTCAGCGACCGGCTCTGGATCGTTCCCACCTGGCACGAGCCGCCCTCGCCCGAGGCCATCAACATCCGGCTCGATCCGGGCGTGGCCTTCGGAACGGGCTCGCACCCGACCACGCACCTGTGCCTGAAGTGGCTCGACGCCCACATCAAGCCCGGCATGCACGTGCTTGACTACGGCTGCGGCACGGGCATTCTCGCCATCGCCGCCGCCAAGCTCGGCGCACAGCCCGTCGAGGGCACCGACATCGACCCGCAGGCCGTGGAGTCGGCCGGGGCCAATGCCGCGGCCAACGGCGTGAGCGCGCGCTTCGTGCTGCCCGGCGAGCTCGGCGACAAAACCTACGACGTGGTTGTCGCCAACATTCTCTCCAACCCCCTGAAGCTGCTTGCGCCCGCGCTGCTTGCGCGCGTCGCCCCCGGCGGCAGCCTCGTGCTCTCGGGCGTGCTCGCGCGCCAGGCCGAGGAGGTGATTGCGGTCTACCGCAAGGCCGATCCCGCCGTGGCGCTCGAGGTCTGGCAGACCGAGGAGGGCTGGGTGTGCATCGCCGGCAGCCGCGGCCCCGCCCGGTAGCTCGCGCTGGCTTGCGCCGCCCCGGAGGCGCCGTTCCTGAAGCTGCAGGGCGGCGCCTTTTTTGCGCCCGCAGCCCCGGCATTCCGAGCGGTCCCGGGGGCGCCTCACAAGCTGCCGGCAAGCCGCTACAATCGGTGACCGGCCCCTTCAGATCCGGCTGTCCCGGTGCGTGATGCGCCGGGGCGGTCCTCCCCCCGGAGGCCTCCACGTTTTCCACGGCCTGCCCGTGCTCACACATCCGAAACTATGGTCTTCGTTACGCGCTGCCCCTACTGCGGCACCGTCTGGCTTCTTCCCGATCGTGAAACCGCTGAGCGCGGCCCCGTGAAGTGCTCGGCCTGCCTGCACAGCTTTGACGCCACAAGCGACATGCTACAGGTCTCTGAAGATCTCTTCCCGGACATGCCGCGTCCGCCCCGCCCCGACCCCGCGCCCGTGCCCGCTCCCGAGCCGCAGGCCGAGCCCGCCGCACGCGCACAGGCAGCCGCACCCGAAGCCGCCCCCGGGGCGCCCGCTGATGATCCGGCACCCCGGATGCAGGCGCCCGCAGGCGAAGGCAGGGTGAGCGGCGAGGCGGCGCCCCGGGAGAGCTCCCCCGACGTCCCCGCACAGGCCGCCTCCCAGGACGGCGCGAAGAATCCCGCCGAGGCGCCGGCCGCGCCCGGTCCGGAGAACGACACCCTTTCCGGCGAGGTCCGGCAGTCGTCCCGCGAGCCTGAGGAGCAGCCCGTGCTCCCGGCGATTCCTGCGGCAGTGCGCACGGCAGACCACCATCCCGCCCTTCCGGAGGACGGCGCGCACTCCGCGCCCGCGCATCCGCAGGGCGTGCCGCTGCACCATCACGCTGGCGGCATCGCCGGGCTCAAGGTTCCCGCGTCAGGAGAGCTGAAGCCTCTGGCCGCCGCGGGACTCAAGACCGAGCCGCGCCTTGGGGCGCTTCCCTCAAGCGGCCTGTCCAGGGACGAGCCGCATCTGAGCGTCGAGGGACTTGAAACCGCCGAAGAGGCGCTCAAGCGCCGCTCCGGCCCCAGGGCGCCCGGCGCCATCATCCCGGCGCAGAGCGCGCACACGGCCCAGGAGGTGAAGGTCTTCATGGCCGCGCCCGCGCCGGCCTCCGAGGACGCCGGACGCCGCTCAGGCGAGAGCCGCGGCGCGGGCGCTGCGAGCATCGTCACGGTCCTCGTGCTGCTTGTCATCCTGGCCGGGGTGCTTGCGGTCATCTTCAACCAGCGCATCCTTGCCGTTTTTCCCCAGACCGAGCAGCTCTTCGTGCAGGTCTGCGGCAAGGTGCCCTGCCCGGGGTTTTATCTGGCCGACGCCTCGGCCTTCGAGGTCTCGCGCACCAACCTTCGGGCCGTGGACGAGTCGGGCAACTATCTGCTTGAGATCACCGTCATCAACAAGTCGAACTTTGCGCAGGCCGTTCCCTCGCTTGACATCGTGCTTGTCGACGACGCCGACTCCCCGCTCATGCGGCGCACGCTTGAGCCGCGCGACTTCCTGGCCGATCCCGAGGGGACCGAGAGCATCGCCCCGGGCCGCTCGATGAGCGTGCGCTTCAGCCTGCAGACCAACGTCACGCCCGCGCGCTGCGTGGTGACGCCGACCTTCCCGAAAAAGGACGCCTCCTGAGCGGGACCGATAAAATCTTCACCATCCAGAAAAATATCCGCTTCACCCGAGGAGTTTCATCATGACCGTCATGATCAGCGGCTCGATCGCTTATGACAACATTCTTTCCTACAACGGCCGCTTCAGCGACCATCTGATCGCCGACAGTCTCGATCACATCAACCTCACCTTCGTCACCGAGAGCATGACCCGCAACTACGGCGGGTGCGCGGCCAACATCGCCTATGCCCTCAAGCTGCTCGGAGGCGACCCGATCGTCGTGGGCGCCGTGGGCACCGACGGCAACGACTATCTGTACCGCTTCGAGGAGCTCGGCATCAAGACGGCCGTCTCGAAGTTCAACGACACCTTCACGGCGCAGTGCTTCATCACCACGGACACGACGGGCTCGCAGCTGGCGACCTTCAACCCCGGCGCCATGAACCTCGCGCACAAGCAGCCCTTCCCCGACAAGGAGGGCGTCACCTTCGCGCTCATCGCCCCCGACGGACGCGAGGCGATGCTGCAGCGCGTCGAGGAGTGCGTCTCCCGCCGCATTCCCTTTGTGTTTGACATCGGCCAGGGCGTGTCGCTCTTTAACGGCGAGGAAATCCGCAGCTTCATCGAAAAGGCCGACTTCCTGGCCGCAAGCGCCTATGAGATGGAGCTCATTGAGCGCGCCACGGGCTTGACGCGCGACGAAATCGCCTCGCGCCTCACGGGCCTGGTGATCACCCACGGGGCGGGCGGCTCGACCGTCTACACCGAGGGCACCACGATCACGGTTCCCGCCGTGCGCGTCTCCGACGACAGCGATCCGGTCGGCGCGGGCGACGCCTTCCGCGGCGGCATGCTCTACGGCCTGTCCGAGGGCTGGGACTGGACGAAGACCCTGCGGCTTGCCTCGACCGTGGCCTCCTTCAAGGTGCAGTGCCGCGGCGGCCAGAACTACAAGCCCTCGCGCGAAGACATCGCCCGCCGCTACGAGGAGGCCTACGGCGAAAAGCTTGAGTTCTGATCCTTTCCCAGGACTTGCTCCGGCACCTGACGCCCGGCGCCCGTCCCCTTCTCGGGGCGGGCGCCGTTTTTCATGCGCCGGCACATGCCCGAAGCCATGGCGCGGCGGGCTCAGTTCGTGCGGTTTCCCTATGGGTCTGCGCAATTCATTCGTTTTTTCGATCCCCGCGCATCGAAATAAATCATTGGACGCCGGGGCGCCGCACGCATAGGATGCAAGACGCAAGCCCAACGACGCCCGGCTCCCCTGCCGGCGCGTCCGAGCCGGAATTTGGAAGATCTTTTCTTGAGGAAACTGGCAATGAAGCGCAGACACGTTCTTCAGACAGCGGCCGGCGCCGCAATGCTTTCTCTCGTACAAGGACAAGCCATGGCAGCAAACCAGACAACGACGGCTCCGAACACGGAGGCCGAGGCCATTCTCTCCCTCCTGACCGACAGGGACATTCCGAAGATGGTCGCCTTTGATGCGCGCATGCGCACGCTGATTTCCATTGCGAGCCTCACCGCCCTGGGCGACGCCCGCGTTCTTGAAGGCGTCATCGCCTCCGGCCTCAAGACCGGCGTCAAGCCGCTTGAAATGCGCGAGGCAATGGTGCAGGCGATGGCCTACTCGGGACTGCCGAGCACGATCCGGGCCCAGGACGTCCTGGCCGACGTTCTCAAGCGGGAGGGTCTGGAGTTCCCCGCCGAGAAGTCGGCGACGGTGACCGACACCACCCGCTTTGACGACGGACTCAAGCTTCAGGTCGGCATCTTCGGGCAGGCCATCATCAACGGACACAAGGCGGCAAAGCCCGATGAGCGCGCCCTCACCGTCGATCTGCTCACCGGATACTGCTTCGGCGACACCTACACCCGCACGGGCCTTACGTTGAAGGAGCGCGAGCTTCTGACCTTCGTCGTCATCACCTCCCTGGGCGGCTGCGAGCCGCAGGTGAAGGCCCACGCTGCTGGAAACATCGCCGTTGGACACACCCGCAGGGAGCTCATCGACGCCATCATCGTGATGCTGCCCTTCATCGGCTTTCCGAAGTCGCTCAACGCCCTGACGATGGTCAACGAGGCCGCCCCGGCAGGAAAGTAGGCCGGCGTCAGCCTCAAAAAAAAACTGCCGGACGCCCGGCAGGAAACGGCACGCAAACAAACCCGCAGGGGGTGCGCACCGGCGCCCCTGCGGTTTTTTTGCGCCCCGGGGGCCGGGCAAAAAAAGAAGAAAAAAAACGCCGGGGAGGTTCTCGGACCAGCCCCGGCAAAACACCCGTGCTCAAACAGGTTCTGTAACCGCCGCCGCGGACTTTCTTTGATGAAGGTTCGCAACGGCAATGGGTTGTGGAGGCGCCGGCGCGGCGCATCAGGGGGCGCCCCGCCGCCGGCGCTGCGGCGCGCGCATCAGGCCGTGCGGTTCTTCTGCATGCGGTCGCGGATGAGAATGGCCACGAAGTTCATGGCAAAAACAAGCAGCACCAGGAGCAGGCCCGTGCCGTACTGCATCGGACGGGTCTTTTCAATCTCGGTGCCCGCCGTGGCAAGCACGTACATGTGGTAGGGCAGCGCCATGACCGAGCTGAAGACGCTCTCGGGGAGCTTGGGCGTGTAGAACACGGCTGCGGTGAACATCACGGCCGAGGTTTCGCCGGCGGCGCGCGCCACGGCGAGAATGGCGCCCGTGAGAATGCCGGGCAGGGCCGCGGGCAGCACGATGCGGCCGATCGTCTGGCTCTTCGTCGCGCCGAGGGCAAGGCTTGCCTCGCGCCAGGCGCCGGGCACCTGCTTGAGAGCCTCCTCGGTGGTGTTGATGATCACGGGAAGCGTCAGAACGGCAAGGGTCAGGATGCCCGAGAGCAGGCTGACGTTGAAGCCCAGGGCAGTCACGAAGAACGCCAGGCCGAAGAGGCCGAACACGATCGAGGGAACGCCGGCGAGGTTGGCCACCGACAGGCGGACGATGTTGGTGATCGTGCCCTGCTTGCCGTACTCGTTGAGCCACACGGCGCAGGCCACGCCGAAGGGCAGGGCCAGCACGATGGCGCCGGCCGCGAGCAGGAACGTGCCGATCAGGCACGGGAAGACGCCGCCCTCGGTCATCATCTTTCGCGGCGAGTCAAACACGAAGTCCCAGCTCAGGGCATCCACGCCGTTGACAAGCAGAAACACGCAGGCCGTCACGAGGGCCGCGCAGTTCACATAGGCTGCGATGCGCAGGGCCGCATACGAGGCCACCTGCGTCGCCCAGCGGCGGGGACGGGACTTTTCCTGGGCGCGTGCGCAAATACTTTTGGTCGTCATTTCCTTACTTTCCTTTCATTCATGATTCAGTCAGCCGCAGTTCCGCTAGATGGCGGGCGTCTTGTAGCGCTGCGCGAGCCGGAAGGCGACGGCGTTGAAGATGAAGGTCATGATGAACAGCGCAATGCCGGTGGCAAAGAGCGCGTGGTAGTGCGGGCTGCCGAAGGGCGCCTCGGCCATTTCGGCGGCAATCGAGGCGGGCATCGGGCGGATCGGATCGAAGACCGACTCGGGCACGATGGCCGCGCCGCCGGCAACCATGAGCACGACCATCGTCTCGCCCAGGGCGCGGGACATGCCGAGCATGACGGCCGTGCCGACGCCCGAGAGGGCATAGGGGAAGGTGACGTTCTTGAGCGTCTCCCAGGGCGTGGCGCCCAGGGCAAGCGAGGCGTCCTTGAGTGCGCGCGGCACGGCGTGCAGGGCGTCCTCGGAGATTGAGCAGATGGTGGGCACGGCCATGAAGGCAAGCATCAGGGCCGCATTAAAGAGGTTCAGGCCCGTGGCAATGCCGAGCGAATTCTGCAGCCAGGGGGCGATGAGCACCATGCCGATGAAGCCGATCACCACCGAGGGAAGCGCCGCAAGCAGCTCGATGAAGGGCTTGACGATGCGGCGCGTGGTGTTGGAGGCCACCTCCGAGAGGTAGGCCGCGGTCATCAGTCCCAGGGGGACGGCGATGAGGCTCGAGAGCGCGGTCACAGCAAGCGAGCCGGCGATGAGCGAGCCGATTTCAAAGTCAGGCTGGTCTCCCACCGGATACCAGTCGGTGCCGAAGATGAAGTTCAGGGGGGTGAGGAACTTGAAGATCGGCAGCCCCTCCTTGAACAGATAAAAGACGATGCCCGCCAGAACGGCGAGCGACAGCAGTGCGAGCACGGCAAGCGAGATCTCGACTGTTTTTTCCTTGAGATCCTTGGACATTTCTCTTCTTGTTCTCTGGGTTCTCTACGCTTTTGCACGGGGAGCGCCTGCGGCGCATCTTCTCTATGCGCGCTGCGGCGCCAGCAAAGCTCTTGATGCAAACTTCCGCCGGGGGCCCTCAAAAGTCATCTCTCAGGGGCCGTCCGGCGGATGCAGAAGGCGCGGCCTCGGGCCGCAAGGGGCGCTGCGGCCCCCTGCGCAAGCCCGGCGGCGATTACTTCAGGGGAACGAAGCCGGTCTCGGAGACGCACTTCTGGCCCTTGGCCGGATCAAGCATGAAGTCCACGAAGGCCTTGGCATCGCCCTGGGGCTGGCCGTTGGTGAAGAAGAACAGCTCGCGGGCAAGCGGCCACTCCTTGCTCTTGGCCGTGGCGGCCGTGGCAACCTTGCCGTCAACCGTCAGAGCCTTGGTCTGCTTGTCGAGGTAGCCGATGCCGATGTAGCCGATCGAGTTCTTGTTCTTGGAGACGGTCTGGACGACGGTGCCGTTGGAGGTCTGCAGCAGGGCGCGCGGGGTCACGCGGGCCTTCTTCATCACCAGCTCCTCCCAGGTCTCGAACGTGCCCGAGCTCGAGTCGCGGCTCACCACGACGATCGAGGCGTCAGCGCCGCCGACTTCCTTCCAGTTCTTGATCTTGCCCTCATAGATGCCCTTGAGCTGGGCCATCGTGAGGTTCTTGACAGGGTTGGCGTTGTTCACCACGGGGACGATGGCGTCCACGGCAACCGCGATGCGGTACGGAGCAACGTTGTTCTTCTTGGCGAGCTCGGTCTCGGAGGCCTTGATGTCGCGCGAGCTCATAGCGATCGTGGTCAGGCCGTCAACGAGAGCCTTGATGCCGTTGCCGGAGCCGCCGCCCGACAGGGAGATGCTCACCTGGGGATTTTCCTTGGAAAACGCTTCGGTCGCCTTCTGCACGATCGGCAGCACCGTGGTCGAACCGTTGATCACGAGTTCGCCGGCAAAGCTCGATGCCGCAACGGTCATCATGGCGGCGGCAACACAAAGTTTCTTGAACATGGGATGAATTCCTTCTATCAAAAATTCAAAAATTTCTTCCGCACTCTTAGGTTTTTCAAACTTCATCTTGCAATGAAAAAGCGCCTGCGGAAAAAATTCGTTCTACGGGTTCTGCGCTTTTTTCAGGGCGCAATGTTGAGCCCTGTTTGTGACGTTCCTGCGAAGAATTCATGACAAATTTGTGACAGCGCCGAACATGTCGTCCCCTCCCCGGGCTGTCATCATTTCGTCATGATTCGTCCATCGAAATGACATGATCCATCCGTAGCATTCGCGCAGAATTTTTCTGTTTCACCCCGTCTCAAGCCGCCGCAGAACGCAGCAGCTCCCCGGTCAGCACCGGGCGCATTCAACAACAACGGCGGACGACTCCTAAAAAAGAACGATGACTCAAACTTTGAATCAACAGGCTGCGCAGTCGGCCGGCGACGCAGATCACGAGATCAAGATCCGCGCCGAACATGTGGACTTCTACTACGGCAAGCACCAGACGCTCTTTGACGTCAACCTGGAGTTCCGCGACCGCGAGGTGACGGCCCTGATCGGCCCCTCGGGATGCGGCAAGTCCACCTTCCTGCGCACGCTCTCGCGCATGAATGAACTGATCGGCGACACCACGCTGACGGGAAAGATCACCCTCGACGGCGAGGACGTCTACGCCCGCGACTTCGACGTCGTGCAGCTGCGCCAGCGCGTGGGCATGGTCTTCCAGCGCCCGACGCCCTTTCCGAAGTCCATTTTTGAAAACGTGGCCTACGGCCTGCGCGTGGCCGGCATCAAGAGCCGCTCGATCATCTCCGACAAGGTTGAGGAAAGCCTGCGGCGCGCCGCGCTCTGGGAGGAGGTCAAGGACCGTCTCAACGACAGCGCCCTCGGTCTTTCGGGCGGCCAGCAGCAGCGCCTGTGCATTGCCCGCGCGCTTGCCGTCGAACCCGAGGTTCTGCTGATGGACGAACCGGCCTCGGCGCTTGACCCGATCGCCACGCAGCGCCTTGAGGAGAGCATCCTTGAGCTGCGCGACAACCTCTGCATCATCATCGTCACGCACAACATGCAGCAGGCCGCGCGCATCTCGGACAAGACCGCCTTCTTCTTCATGGGCAAGCTCATCGAGTTCGACACGACCGACACGATCTTCAACCACGCCCACGAGCAGCGCACCCGCGACTACGTCAACGGCAACTTCGGCTAGATTCCCCCCTGGGGAGAACCGGACACGAAAGGGCGGCGCACCGGACCACACCGGTACGCCGCCCTTTTTTTTTCATCCGGCTTTTTCCCGGGGCGCCCCCGGCGCCCCGGCGAATTTATTTTCCGTCGCCAGCGGGTCTGACGAAGTCCGCGGCGTTCTTCACCGTCAGATCGAGCTTGTTGTAGGGGATCTCGATCTTTTCCTCGGCAAAGCGCCTGAGCACCTCGCGCAGAATGTTGCTCTTGAGCACGGCCGTGCCGTTTTCAGGGTTCGTCACCCAGAAGCCCGACTTGAGGGTGATGCCGCTTGCGGCAAGCTCGGAGACGACCACCCAGGGCTCGCGGGTCTTGAGCACGCGCGGCTGCGCCTTGATGCACTCGGAAAAGATCGCAAGCGCGCGGTCCACGTCGCTTTCATAGGCGCAGGAGATCTCAAGCGTGGTGGCGCTCTCGCGCTCGGTGCGCGAATAGTTCATCACGGTGCCGGTGACGAAGTTTTCATTGGGCACGATCAGCTCCTGGCCGGAAATGTTGCTGATCACCGAGTAGCGCGTGTTGATCTGCGTGATGACGCCGGCAAAGTTGGCCACCTGCACGTAGTCGCCGAGCTTCACCGAGCGGTCAAAGAGAATGATGAAGCCCGAGATGTAGTTCGAGGCGATCTTCTGCATGCCGAAGCCGATGCCCACGCCCAGGGCGCCGCCGAAGACCGACAGAACCGTCAGGTCGATGCCCACGCTCGAGAGCGACACCAGCAGGGCCAGAACCAGCAGCGTCACGCGGCTCAGGCGGGCGAACACCACCCGCAGGTTCATCTCAAGGTCGGCCATCTTGAGGATGGCGCGCTCGGCCACGTCGGCAATCTTGTTGGCGATTCCCAGGCACACCAGCACCGTCGTCACGCCCACAAAGAGCGTCCAAAGCGTCAGGCTGTCGCCTCCCACGGGAAGCGTGTAGGTGCGCATCATGAGCACGACCTCGGGGAGAATGCCCATGATCTCCAGCGCGGCCAGCGACCAGAAGGCGCCGTAGATCACCTTGCGGATTCCGGGACCGAGCCGCTTTTTCCCGAGAAGCAGCTCGGCAACGCGCAGAATCACCAGCAGCAGCGCCCAGGCATAAAAAATCTGGTTGACGATGCTTACAAGAAGCAGGTCGGAGTTTGCGGCCACCAGCCCCAGCTTCTTGAGAATCGCCACGCACACCGACAAAATGACGGCCGCCGTGAAGGAGAAGAACACCGCCCGGACCATGTCCGCGACAAAGGAGCCGAGCTGCCAGCGCCAGCTCTCCCGGTGCGAGGCGCAGCGATCGGAGATCGCCTCAAGGCGTCCGTCAAAGCCCCTTGCGAGGAAAAACGCCACGGCCGCGGCGGCTGCCACCGCGAGCAGCTGGTAGAGCATGTAGAGCGAGAAGAGCTCGGAAATCCATTCGGCCTCGGCGGAAAAGAGCGATCGAACCATCTCCTGAAAGCCTTCGGCGCCTCCCGGCGAGCCTTGCGCCGCACCAACGGCCTGCGCGGCGTCCTGGGCAGCCTTCGCGGCCTCCTCGGCCGCCGCGGCCGCCTCTTGAATCGGCTTGATATCGGGCATGGAAAAAATCCGTCAAAAGTTTTGGAGAACGCGCCGGCCGCCAGGACTGCGCGAAGCGGCGCACCTTCGTGCTAGAGCATCAGCAGTCCCATGCTTGCCGGCGTCAGAAGCCGCAGCACGATGCAAAGCAGGACAAAGAGCAGTCCGGGCGAGAAGTCCCACCCGGCAATGCGCGGCAGGATGCGGCGCACAGGCCTCAGAAACGGATCCACGAGCGTGGAGATCATGGCGCGATACCCGTAGTGCCGCGCGCCGAGAAAGCCCGCGATCACATACAGGATCAATCCCCAGATCAGGAGATTGATCGCCCAGCGCAGCACCAGCGCAAAGGGAGCCACGGCAAAGCCGAGCGGCGTCGCCGGAAAGCCGATCGCCTCGCGGCTGACGAGCACCTGCACGAGCGCCACGAGAAGCGCCGCGAGCAGGCACGACCACTCCCAGTTGCCGCGGGGCTTGACGACGTAGGCCACGGGATTCACAAGCCAGTCCGAGAGCTTCCAGAGCACGGCCACAAGCGGATCCCGGGGGCTGATGGCAAGCGTCCAGAGCCAGGCGCGCAGCAGCAAAACGGCCCCGAGCAGGCCCGTTGCAAACGTAAAGAGATCAAACAGCAGTCCCATGGTTGAGATGACAATGCGCCCGGGCGGCGCCTTCGGTTTTCAGGGGGATCAGACCGAAGGGCTGCGGCAGGCGGATGAGGAAACGAACGCTTCGGCCGCGGCCCCGGGGAATGCCGGGGTCCCGAAGCGCGCGGCATGCGCCTTTAAAAGCGCCCAGTCAAAATACGGCCCCGGGTCGGTCTTGCGCCCGGGCGCGATGTCGCTGTGTCCCACAATATACTGAAGTGAAAAGCGAGCATCAATGGCCGCAAGAAGCGACTCAAGCCGCGCGTACTGCACGGGCTCAAAGGGAACGAAGTCGCTGCCCTCGAGCTCAATGCCGATCGAAAAGTCGTTGACGCGGGTGCGCCCCTGAAACGAACTCGCCCCCGCGTGCCAGGCGCGCGCGCAGCAGCTCACGAACTGCTCGATGCCGCCGCGGCGCGTGATCAGAAAGTGGCTCGAAACCCGCAGATCCCTCAGGGAGCGGACCCGCGCATCGGGCTCGCGGTCAAAGTCAAGCGTCCCGCAGAAGAACGCGCGCACCACGCCCGTGTGAAACATGTAGGGCGGCAGCGAAATGTTGTGCAGCACCGCCAGGTGCACGTCCTGCGGGTCGCCCGGGCGCGCATCAAAGTGCGGGCTCGGGTGCAGCGACACGGCGCCGCCCTCCGGCGCCCACCCGTCCGGGCCGATCACGACTGCGGGCGCGCCCGCGCCCCCACCGCGCAGGGCGCTCATTGCTGCGGGCGCTTCTGGCTGCGGCGGGCCGCCTTGCGGCAGCGCTCGGAGCAGTACGCCACCCCGTCGCCCAGAACCGCCTCGTCCTCGGGAAAGTGCGTGCCGCACTGCGGACACTCGATCATGGCCACGGGCGCGCGGGGATCCCTGCGGCGGCGCACCGCCGGGCGGCGCTCCTCGCGCGAGCGGCGGCTGCGTGCAAACACGACGGCCAGATAGACCACCACCGCAATGACCACCCAGAAAAGAATTTTCGACATGTCTCTTTGCCCAGAAAAACCCGCGGCGAGGCGACTAGAGGATGAAGACCTCGATGACGAACCGGTAGATGAGGTAGGCGGCCGCAAGAACGAAAATGCCCGCCCAGAACCAGGAAAGCGCCTTCTTCTTGCGCCAGCCGAAGCCGTAGCGGCCGATGAGCAGCACCGCAAAGACGACCCAGCTCATCCAGGTCAGGATCGTCTTGTGGTCCCACACAAAGGGAACGCCGTGGCTCTGCATCGTGGCGAACCCGCCCAGGATGAGCACCAGCGTCAGGCACGCAAACCCGCAGGCGACGATGCGAAAGAGAATGCGCTCCATCGCCATCAGGTCGGGCATGTTCGTCAGAATTCCGCCCCGCGAGCCCGACTCGAGCGCCTGCATCGGATTTTTCAGCGCCCGGTCCATGCGCATCAGGAAAATGGCCTGCACGACGGCAATCGTCATGAAGCTGTAGGCCGCAAGGGCCGCCAGAAGATGCACGCGAAAGAGCACCGACCAGGCATCGGTCGGATAGGTGACGCCGGGGAAAAGAACGGGAAGCACGCTTCCGGCGGCGGCCACGATGAGCACCGTGCCCGTAAGCGCATTGACGCGGTGCACGAAGCTCTCGACGAGCGTGATGCCCACCGCGATGAGCAGCATCGCCGAGGCGGCCATCCCGAAGCCGAAGTGAATCAGGTCGCCCAGAAACAGCTCGGCGGCCACGCCCGCAAAGTGCATCACCAGGCCCGCAAGCGCAAGCAGGCGCAGTCCCGAGGGCGCACGCGCGCCAGGCGCGCGCAGGGCGCGGAGGATGAAAATGCCGCTTGCTAGATAAGCAGCCGCGCCGATCAAAAGAAAAACGGCGCTCAACGTCATCTGATTCATATCAAGGAGCTGTCTCTTCGTTCCTGCCGATGCCGGCGGCACGGGCTCGATTGCATTGCTCAACAAATCCTGGCGGTGCAGAATCCGGCCGGGGCGGCGTCCCTTCAGCGGAAGGTGCGCCTCAAGTTCGACTAAAATCAGCGAACTTCCCGAGCCTGCGCCCGCGGCGCAGTACGCCCCGTGCGCGGAGGCCTTTTTTTCTGCGCACGCAAGCAAGGGCCGATTTTAGACTGCCATGCTTGAGACGTATCTTAATACGCAGCCGCCCCCTTCCCCATCGCGGAAAGGGCGCCTTTTGCGCGGCGCCGCCGCCCGCGGCGCAGGTCCTCGTCCCACCATCCTTTCAGAGCCGTCTTCTCATGCTTGAAAACCTTAGCTCCCGTCTTTCGCGCGTCATCAAGACCATGCGCGGACAGGCCCGTCTGACCGAAGAAAACACCCGCTCGATGCTGCGCGAGGTGCGCCTGGCGCTGCTCGATGCCGACGTCGCGCTGCCGGTGGTGCGCGAGCTCGTCGCCCGCATCAAGGAAAAGGCAATGGGCGAGGAGGTCATCGCCAACCTCAACCCCGGGCAGGCGCTCGTGGGCGTCGTTGAGCGCGAGCTCACGCAGGTGATCGGCGGCGACCTGCCGCCTGAGGCGCGCCGCATCAACCTCTCGGTGCAGCCCCCGGCCGTGATTCTTCTGGCCGGCCTGCAGGGCGCGGGCAAGACGACCACCGCGGGCAAGCTTGCCAAGTGGCTCATCGAGTCCTCCAAGAAGAAGGTCCTCACGGTCTCGGCCGACGTCTACCGCCCGGCGGCCATCGAGCAGCTCAAGACCGTCACCGCCCAGGCGGGGGCCGACTTCTTCCCGAGCCAGACCGGACAGAAGCCCCTTGACATTGCGCGCGATGCGCTTGACCACGCGCGGCGCCGCTTCTACGACGTGCTCATCGTCGACACGGCCGGCCGCCTTGCCGTCGACGAGGCGATGATGCAGGAGGTGAGCGACCTTGCGGCCTTCCTCAAGCCCGCCGAGACGCTCTTTGTGATCGACGCCATGCTCGGCCAGGATGCGGTCAACACCGCCCGCGCCTTCAACGAGCGGCTTGACCTCACGGGCGTGATTCTCACCAAGCTCGACGGCGACAGCCGCGGCGGCGCGGCTCTCTCGGTGCGCATGGTCACCGGCAAGCCCATCAAGTTCGTCGGCGTGGGCGAGAAGCTCGACGGCTTCGAGCCCTTCAGCCCCGAGCAGATGGCCGGCCGCATCCTCGGCATGGGCGACATCGTCGCCCTCGTCAAGGACGTGCGCAAGGCCGTCGACCTCAAGGAGGCAGAGAAGCTCGCCAAGAAGATCAAGTCGGGCGAAAAGTTCGACCTTGAGGACTTCAAGGCGCAGATCTCGCAGATGAAGAACATGGGCGGACTCTCGGGACTCGTCGACAAGCTCCCCGCGCAGTTCCAGGAGGCCGCGGGCAAGGTCGACGACAAGCAGGCCGAGAGGACCCTGCGGCGCACCGAGGGCATCATCAACTCGATGACGCCGCTTGAGCGGCGCAACCCCGGCATCATCAAGGCCAGCCGCAAGCGGCGCATCGCCGCCGGCGCGGGCGTCTCGGTGCAGGAGGTCAACCGTCTGCTCAAGCAGTTCGAGCAGACGCGCGAGATGATGAAGAAAATGCAAAAGGGCGGCCTTGCCAAGATGATGCGCGCCCTGGGCGGTCTGGGCGGCATGAGCCGCCTGGCCGGCCGCTTCGGGGGCATGGGAGGCTTCGGGCGGCGCTAAATCGGCTATCCTTGCCGTTTGACGGATCCGTCTCCGGCATTCCGCCCCTTCACCCTTCGTCCTCTTGACCACAACGCCGACATTTCGGCGCTCAACACGCGCAACCATGGCCCGCATCGTCGACTGGGAAACCTTTTTCGCCTCGGCCGCGGGCCAGACCGCAGCCCGCTGGGAGCACGGCGCCTACGCTCGCTTTGCAGCCGCCAAGACCGGCGACCGGGCGCTGCAGATCGGTCTGGCCGCCCACCTCAACCCGTTTGAAAAAAGTCCCGTGGCGCACCGCATCGTGCTCACCGAGGAGGTTGAGGCCGTGCCCGCCGACGACCTCCGGCTGCAGGTGCTCGGACTGCCCTGGCAGATTCCGCTGGCCGACGACTGCTGCGACATCGTTGCCCTGCCCCACGCCTTCGACATGCATCCGGACAGAATCGACGCCGTGCTCGCGGAGACCTACCGTGTGCTCGCCCCCAACGGACTGCTCGTGACGACCTTCTTCAATTCAATCGGCTCCTGGAAGCTGCGCGAGGTTCTGCTGCGCTCCTCGCACATCCTGCCCGAGCGCTCCGCGACCATTCCCATGTCGGCCGTCAAGGGCGCCATCCTTCACGCCGGGTTCAAGCTTGAGGGCGGCAACTTCGGCGTCTATGCCGTCGATCGCTCGCCGCACCCCGCCCGGGGAGGCGCCGAGGCCGTCTCACGGCTGCCGTCCTGGATTGACAAGGCCGGAGACCGCTGGTGGCCCACCCTGAGCAATGTCGTGCTCTTGTCGGCCCGAAAGCTTGCCGGCGGCATGACCCTCGTGGGCAAGGTGAACTTCTCGACGGCAAAGCCCGCCGCCCGCGCGCCTGCGGCGGTCTCCAACCGCAAGGAAGGCCTCTGAGCCCTCCCCCCAAAAAAACAGCAGACCCGATCCGGGTCCTGTCCCCTGATATTTTTCACATGACCGAACCCACCCAACTTCACATCTGGACGGACGGCGCCTGCAAGCGCAATCCCGGCCCCGGCGGCTGGGGCGTGCTGATGCGCTGGGGCGAGCACGTCAAGGAGATGTGCGGCGGCTCCGTTCTCACCACCAACAACCAGATGGAGCTCACGGCCGTGATCGAGGCGCTGCGCGCCATCCGCCGCCCCTGCCCGATCGTGATGCATCTGGACAGCGTCTACGTCAAGGACGGCATCACGAGCTGGATCCAGGGATGGAAGAAAAAGGGCTGGAAGACGGCCGCCGGCAAGCCGGTGAAGAATGCCGATCTCTGGCGCGAGCTTGACCGCCTTGCCTGCGGCCGAGACATCACGTGGCTCTGGGTCAAGGGGCACGCCGGGGATCCCGGCAACGAGCGCGCCGATGCGCTTGCCAACGAGGGCGTCCGCAAGGCGCTCGCCGAGGGCGGCGCCGGCAGCTGAAGCGCGGCGGCCCGCCCAACCTTACTGACTGAAGAAAACCATGCGCCAGATTTGTCTTGATACCGAAACCACGGGCCGGGACCCCGACAAGGGCGACCGCATCGTCGACATCGGCTGCGTGGAGATCGTCGGGCGCACGCTCTCGGACGATCCCGCGCACCACTATCACGTCTACATCAACCCCGAGCGCGACGTCCCCGAGGACGCCTTTGCGGTGCACGGCCTGTCCACGGAATTTCTCTCGGACAAGCCGCTTTTTTCCGAGATTGCCGAGGAATTCCTCAATTTCGTCAAGGGCGCCGAGCTGCTCATTCACAACGCGCCCTTTGACGTCGGGTTTCTCAACATGGAGCTCGGGCGCCTCAAGCTCGGGCGCATCGAGGACTACTGCCCGCAGATCACCGATACCTATGAACTGGCGCGGCAGATGTTCCCGGGGCTGAGAAACTCGCTCGACGCCCTGTGCTCGCGCTTTGACATCGACAAAAGCGCCCGCGTGCTGCACGGCGCGCTTCTTGACGCGCGGCTGCTTGCCGAGGTCTATCTCGACATGACCCGCAAGCAGGGGTCGCTTCTGGGCGACGTCTACGACGCGGCCGAGGCGCTTGAAAAGCTGCCCGCGCCCGAGCGCTTCATCGCGGCCTCCATCCCTGCCGGGGAGCTTGCAGCGCACGAGCAGTTTCTGGCCATGATGGCCAAAAAGAGCAAGAAGGGCGTGCTCTGGACGCAGGCCGCGGAAAAGTCCTGCGGCGGCGACGCGCCCCGGGAGCCCGGCGCCTGAGACTGCAGGAGCGCCCCGAAATGAAAAGCCCCGCTCTTCATGCGCAGCGGGGCTTTTCGTTCAAGGAGCGGCAGCCGGTCACTTGTGGCTCAGGCGCCGCACGACCCAGTCGCCCAGGCTCTGCATGACCTGCACGAACACGATGAGAATCACCACGACGGCGAGCATCACGTCGGGCATGAAGCGCTGATAGCCGTAGCGAATGCCCATGTCGCCCAGACCGCCGCCGCCGATGGCGCCCGCCATGGCCGAGTAGCCCACCAGGCTCACCAGGCTGATGGTAAGGCCGGCGACGATGCCCGGACGCGCCTCGGGCAGCAGCACCTTGCAGACGATCTGCAGATTGGTGGCGCCCATGGCCTGCGCGGCCTCCACAAGTCCCCGGTCAACCTCCCGCAGGCTCGTCTCCACCAGCCGCGCGATGAAGGGCGCAACCGAAATGGTGAGCGGCACCACCGCCGCGGCCGTGCCGATCGACGTGCCTGCAATCAGGCGCGTCAGGGGAATGATCGCCACCAGCAGGATGATGAAGGGCGTCGAGCGCACCGCGTTGATGATCCAGCCCAGGATCTTGTTGAACACGGGCATGGGATGCACGCCGCCCGCATCTGTGACGTTGAGCAGAATGCCGAGCGGAATGCCGAAGAACGCGCCGATGGCGCCCGAGAGCCCCACCATGACGACCGTCTCGAGAAACGACTCCCAGAGCAGGCGGATGAGTTCAGAGGACATGATCGGTAATCTCCTCGACGGTGACGTTGTGCCGGCGCAGATAGTCGAGAAGTCCCGAGAAGACGTCGTTTGAGCAGGCGGTGAGCACGGTCAGCGTGCCGAACCCCCTGCCCTGGACCTCGTCGATCTGGCCGAGCAGGATGTTGAAATTGATGTTGTAGATGCGGCTTGCCTCGGAGATCACCGGCCGCGTGGCCTCGTCGCCCACAAAGGACAGGCGCAGCACGTGGGCGGGCTCGCCCGAGCCGCCGGCGCGCAGCTGCGCGCGCACCTGCTCGATCATGAAGGGCGGCAGCCTCTGGGCCATGATGTTGCCGATGAGCGCCTTCGTGGTTTCGCTCTGCGGGTGCCTGAAGACTTCAATCACGCTTCCCTGCTCGACCACGCGGCCCTTGTTCATCACGGCGACCCGGTCGCAGACCTGCTTGACCACGTCCATCTGGTGGGTGATCATCACGATGGTGAGCTTGAGCTCGCGGTTGATGCGCTTCAAAAGCTCGAGCGTGGCGACGGTCGTCTCCGGATCGAGCGCGCTGGTGGCCTCGTCGCTCAGGAGCACCTCGGGATCGTTGGCAAGCGCACGGGCGATGCCCACGCGCTGCTTCTGTCCTCCGGAAAGCTGCGAGGGGTACTTGTTGCGGTGCTCGGAAAGGCCCACGAGGTCGAGCAGCGCGTCGACCTTGGCCCTGGCCGCACCCGCGTCCACGCCGGCAAGCTCGAGCGGAAAGACCGCGTTTTCAAACACGGTGCGCGACGACAGCAGATTGAAGTGCTGAAAGATCATGCCGATCTTGCGGCGCGCCGCACGCAGCTGCGCCTCGCTCATGGTGTTGAGACACTTGCCGTCGATCACCACCGTCCCCTCGGTGGGACGGTTCAGAAAGTTGATGCAGCGCACAAGCGTGGACTTGCCCGCCCCGGAGCGGCCGATGATGCCGAAGATTTCACCGGCTTCGATGGTGAGCGACACGTCGTCGAGGGCAAGGAATTCACCCCCTTCCGGGGTGCGGTAGCGCTGCGTGATATGTTGCAGTTCGATCATGTCACGCCAAAAAACAACAGGAAGTGAGGCCCTGGGGCGCCAAGCAGGGCTGCGCCCAAGGGGACTGCCGCTGCGCAGATCCCCGGACGGGGCCCTGGGCTTGAGGCCGCCGTCCTTTTGCGCGCACGGATGCTGATTGTAGCGTCAAGCCCCGCCGCACAGGCCCGGATAGCAGCAAGGGCGCCTCAATTTTCGCCCGCATCTTGCGGTATTGCCTTTGCCCATGGCCGGAAGCTCCAAAAACCGCTCCGCACGCAGGGGATTGTGCATTTGCGCAACACGCGCCGCGCCGCAAGGCGCGCCCCGGGTTTGGCTCGAACTGCGCGCGAAGCCCCCCGCAGCCGCCCGCTCTTTTCCAGCGGCTCGTGCGAACCACCCTCTTGTTTTTATAGTGGAATCAACATGAAACAAATGACAACCATTTCAAGGGTGGTTGCGCAGAAACAACATCAAAATTTTCCTGTCAAGTAGTATCATCCTCTGTGTTTTCAATGGGTTAAGCCTAATTCCGGATGTCTCAACATGGATCAATCGTCGATAATATGCTATGTTGCGCGTATCCATAAAACAACAGCAAAAAGCGGAGACACCCTTGATGACCACCATTACGAACCGTGAATTCAACCGCAATGTCTGCCGGGCCAAGCGCGCGGCGGCGTCCGGACCGGTGGTCATCACCAACCGGGGAAGCGAGGCGTTCGTTCTGATGACCTGGAGCGACTATCAGCGCATCACCGAAGCCAGAAAGGCCGCCGCTCGCAAGCCCAGAAAGCAGACGCAGGGCAGCTGAGGCGCCGCGGTCTGCGCCGAACGTCCCGGCCAGCGACAAAAAAATCCCGGAATACCGATGTATTTCCGGGATTTTTCGTAGCCTGCGCGCCTATGACCGGGTCATCTCGCGCCCGCAGACAATTCCGAAGACGAGGCAGTCGGTGAGCATCGCTCCGCCGCGGTTGAGTCCGCAGGAAATCTCTCCGGCGGCGTACAGCCCGGCAATGGGACGCCCCGACCAGTCGGTCACCTCGCGGGCGGCCGTCGTGGACAGGCCGCCCTTGGTGTTGGAGCCGCCCGCAAACAGCGGAACAGCATAAAAGGGCGCCCTGGCAACGGGGCGCAGCGTCGAGCGGGCGCGGCCAAAGAGCTGGTCGCTTCCGGCAGCGCAGTCGTCGTTGAACTGCGCCACGGTCCGGGCCAGCACCTCAGGCTTCATGCGGGCGGAGTGCTCCCCGAGGCGCCCAATCTCGCGGGCAAGCTCCTCGATGCTGTCGGCCTTGAGAATCCACCCTCTGGCAAGCGCATCCTGATTGCTCTTGAAGTCGACGAAGCCGTAGCCCACGGTCGAGCGCGTGGTGTTGGCAAGCTCGCGCGCGTGAAACGCCTCATCGTCAAGCACAAGCCATGACGGCAGGTTGTCGTAGGTGAGCGTGGCAAGACTTTGCTCGGCGGCCTTCTCGTAGAAGCAGTTGTTGGTGATGCCGCCCGTGATCTGCAGCTCATTGGCAAAGCGGCGGCCGAGCGAATTGACGACGATCGAGCCCGGTGCTCCAATGCCGTTGGTCGTCACGCCGATGCGCATGCCGCCGGCATAAACGGGCGGAGCCCAGATCATTCGCGCGGCGCAGGAGCCGGCCTTGGTGAGCGCCGCTCCGACCTCCAGCCCCATGCGGATGCCGTCGCCCTCGTTGTAGGGCGTGCCGTAAAAAGCCCATCCGTCAACCCCGCGGCCGGCAAGAAAGGCCCTGCGCATCGACGCGCTGTACTCGTAGCCGCCGCAGCAAAGCGCCACGCCGCGCGCGGCGCCGATCAAAACCTCCCGGCCGCTGCGCAGGGCGCGCACCCCCGTCACGCGGCCGGTTTCGTCGCGCACAAGCTCCTGCACGCGGGTGTTGTCCAGAATCCGGATGCCGCGGCGCGCGCCGATGCCGTTGAGCAGGGCGCGGTGCAGCGCCTCTCCCTCGGTTGCCGCGGACTTCGGTCCCTGGTAGGTCGGCGTCTTGTTGTCGACCACGTCCCTGTAGGACGCCCGGTAGACGGCATAGCCGCAGGACCTTGCGCCGGGAAAGTTCACGTACTGCGCGCCGCCCATGGTCTTGAGCATCTTGAGCTCAGGGTCAAGCCCCTGAAGCCAGTCCACAAGTTGCGGCGTGATCTCGGTCCAGCAGCGCGCCATCTCCACGGAGATCTCATCCTGCTCCCCAACAGAGGGCAGCCCGTCGTAGGCGGCTGAAAAGAGCGCCTCGAAGTAGCCCTGCAGCGCCTTCTTGTCGCCGTTTTTGTCGGGACAGTGCACGTAGCCGCCCGAAAGGCGCGTATTCGAGCGCAGGGTTTCCAGCGGCTGGCGCTCGACGATGATGACGCTCGCCTTGCGGTCGGCGGCCGTAATGGCCGCGGCCGCACCCGCCGCCCCGAGGCCGACCACGACGACGTCGGCCTGCTCATCGAAGCCCCGCGCCGCTGGGCGGGGCGCGGCCGGCACCTGCGCCGCACCGGCGCCAAGCGCTGTACCTGCGGCAAGCGTCTTGAGAAATGTCCGGCGATTCGTACCCGTCATGCTGCCTCCCGGTCTTTCTGACCTGCTGCGGCATGCGCTGCCGTCAGGCAGGCCGCAGCGTGAACTAATAAAACGCACCGGGCAAACAGGCGCGATCTCTGCGCGCCCCCGGCGAACCCTCCCGATGAGTGTAGCGCCAGCGTCCGGGCGCACCGCGCAGGGCGGGTTTACCCGTCCCGCCGCCGCTCAAAGGCCCCTGTCTGCGCCCTCCTATAATCGTTGAAGCCCCCTGCCGTCCCGCGGCAGGGCGACCCCCAAAGCCCCTTTCCAAAAACAGGCAGAGCCGGGCGGCGATCCTTCCCGAGCCACTGCCCAAAAAAAAAGAAGAAGAGAAATGACCGTCTATTGCCTTTACTTCAGCCCGTGCGGCAGCTCGCGCGCCTGCGCGCAGGCCGCCGCCGGCGGCGTCTCCCGCGACTTCGTTGAAGTCAATCTCACCAACCGCACCGAGGAATTTCCCGCCGCAGGCAAGGGCGACATTCTCGTCGTCGCCGCGCCCGTCTACTCGGGCCGCATCCCCTCGCCGCTGGCGCAGAAGCTGCAGCGCGCCCGGCTCGACGGCGCCGTCTCCCTGGCGCTCGTGGTCTACGGCAACCGCGCCTATGAGGACGCCCTCATCGAGCTCACCGACCTTCTGGCCGCGGCAGGCGCTCCGAGCATTGCGGCAGGCGCCTTCATCGCGCGGCACGTCTTTGTGCCCGAGGTCGCCAAGGACCGTCCCAATGCGGCCGACCTGGCGCAACTCAAGGCGCTCGGCGAACGCACGCGCCAGAAGCTTGAAGCCGGCGACGTCGCCGCCGTGACCGTTCCGGGCAACCGTCCCTACCGCGCCGCGCCTCCCGCCGCAGCCGTCCCCGTCGTCGACGCCTCAAGCTGCCAGAAGTGCGGCCTTTGCGCCTTCAACTGCCCCACGGGCGCCATCAACCCAAAGAACCCCCACGAAACCGACATCGCGCTTTGCATTGACTGCATGCGCTGCGTCAACTGCTGCCCCGAGGGCGCCAGGTCGCTGCCTGAAAAAATGCTCGCGCTCGTCACGCAGAAGCTCTCGCCGCTGGCCGCGGTCACAAGGGAAAACGAGTTCTTCTGCTAGGGGGGGGGGCGATGCAGCACGCCCGCCGCCAGAAAGGCGCCTTCCCCGGACACGGGCAGGGCGCCTTTTGCATACTGTAAAACTCGACAATGCATCAATCGATCAAACCCTGAACGGAACCTTTTGGCGCGCTATTACAACAAAAGGAAATTTTGTGCACATTATCCGTCAGAAAAGAACCGCGACGCGCGGCCCGTCGCCGCGCGCCGCAACCAAGAATCGAGGAGATACAGCTTATGCAGCAGAGCTTCAAGTTCACGCTGGCCGGAGCAGCCCTTGCCGCGGCCATGATGCCCGCCTTCGGCGCCGACAAGACCATGACCGCCGACATCGTCGTCATCGGCGCGGGCGCCTCGGGCACCGCCGCCGCGTGGGCCGCCGCCGAAAAGGGCTACAAGGTGATCACGCTTGAGAAGAAGGCCATCCCCGGCGGCACGGGCGCCTTCAGCGAGGGCATCTTCGCCGTCGAGTCCAAGATGCAGCGCGACTGGAACTACGGCCTTACCAAGGACCAGGCCTTCACGATGATCATGAACTACGGCCACTGGCGCGGCAACGCCCGCATGGTGCGCGCCTTCGTGGACCGCTCGGCCGACACGATCGACTGGATGATGAAAAACGGCGTGAAGTTCGAGAAGCTCTTCTCGAACTATCCCAACGGCCTGTACACCTGGCACATCTATGAGGGCCGCGGCGCCGGCTGGATCAACCTCTTCCAGGACAAGTACAAGAAGGCCGGCCAGACGCTGCTCACCGAGACCTGGGGCCAGAAGCTCATCAAGGAAAACGGCCGCATCGTGGGCGTTGAGGCCACCAACAAGGCCGGCGACAAGATCACCATCCGCGCCAAGGCAACCATCATCGCCACGGGCGGCTTCTTTGACAACAAGGAGATGCGCGAGAAGTATCTGCGCTTCCCGAACGCCGACGGACTGGCCCAGACGGGCAAGACCGGCGACGGCATCCGCATGGCCTGGGATGTGGGCGCCGGCAAGGAGGGCACCGAGGTGCAGGCCTCCTACCGTCCGGGTCCCCGCGGCGTGGGCACGACCAACCACGTGAGCGCCACCGCCAAGCAGCCCCATCTGTGGCTCACCCCGAAGGGAGAGCGCTTCTGCAACGAGATCATCATGCTCGAGTGGCCGTTCGCGGGCAACGCCCTGGAGCGCATCGGCGGCACGATGTACGTCGTCTATGACCAGGCCACGCTCGACCACATGGTCAAGGACCAGGGCATCGACCTCGGCGTTGGCGTGATGGTTCCGGTCGGCACCAAGCTGTCGAACTTCTCCAAGGAGTGGGACGAGGCGGTCAAGGCCGGCTGGGCCTTCAAGGCCGACACGCTCGACGGCCTTGCCAAGGCCACCGGCATGGATCCCGCCAAGCTCAAGAAGACGGTCGAGGCCTACAACGGCTTCTGCGCCGTGCGTCATGACGCCGAATTCGCCAAGGATCCGAAGTATCTGCGTGAAGTCAAGACCGGTCCCTTCTACGCCATCAAGTCCGTGGCGAGCACGCTCGGCACCCTGGGCGGCATCAAGGCCAACGAGCGCTTTGAGGTCGTCACCCAGAACGAGGATCCGATCCCGGGTCTGTACGCCGCCGGCAATGACGTGGGCGGCATGTACGGCGACAGCTACGATCTGCTGATGGCCGGCTCGACCGTGGGCTTTGCGGTGAACTCCGCACGCATCGCGGTGGACTCGGCCGCCGAGTACATCAAGACGCTCAAGTAGGCGCGCTGCGCGCGGCCGTCCGGGCGGCTCGCCCGGCGCCCGCGCACGTCCTCCGGCACCCGGACATCACCTTGTCCGGGTGTTTTTGCAGGCGCAGTCAAAGCCGTTATAATGCCCCTTTCGATGCGGGCGTAGTTCAATGGCAGAACGAAAGCTTCCCAAGCTTTATACGAGGGTTCGATTCCCTTCGCCCGCTCCAGTTTCCAGCATGAACGGATCGCCTGCACCGCGATCCGTTTTGCATATCTGGCGGCCGTGCGCCGCGCCCGCCGTCCGCGGACGGCTCTCCGGGGCGCCCTGCGAAGGGGCGCCGTCCCGCCCCTTTTCCCGTTTTTTTGCCTTCACGCCCGCCGAAAATGTCCGCCTCCGACCTGACGCCCGAACAACTCGAAGAGCTCAAGAAGCGCCACATCCGCAGCTACGTGCTGCGCCGCGGCCATATTTCGCATGCCCAGCAGCATGCCCTTGAGGAAATCTTTCCGCGCTACGAACTCGTCTACAAGACCGAGCCTCTTGATGCGGCCGCGCTCTTCGGGCGCGAGGCGCCCCTGGTGCTTGAAATCGGCTGCGGCATGGGCGAGACGACCGCGGCCATCGCCGCGGCGCACCCCGAGATCAACTTTCTGGGCTGCGAGGTCTTCGGCGCGGGCGTGGGCGCCCTGAGCAAGCGCATCGAGGAGATGGGACTTGCCAACATCCGCATCTGCCGCCACGACGCCATTGAGGTGGTGCGCGACATGATCCCTGAAAACAGCCTCGCGGGCGTGCACATCTTCTTTCCCGACCCCTGGCGCAAGGCCCGTCATCACAAGCGCCGCCTGATCCGGCCGGACTTCACGGCGCTTCTGGCCTCGCGCATCGCGCCGGGCGGATACCTGCACTGCGCCACCGACTGGGAGAACTACGCCGAGCAGATGCTCGAGGTGCTGCAGGCCGAGCCGCAGCTTGAAAACCTCCACGGCAGCGGCTTCTCCCCGGTCATGGCCAACCCCCTGTGCGAGCGCCCCTGCACGAAGTTCCAGGCCCGCGGCGAGCGGCTCGGCCACGGCGTCTGGGATCTGGTCTACACGCGCGTCGCCCCCGGGCAGTAGACACAAAAAAGCGCGGCGCCCACGAACGGGTCCGCGCTTTTTTTCCCGCGCTCCGCTGCCGGAGCGCGGCACCCCCGGCCCTGCCGGGGAAGATCATCAGGCGATGGTGATGAGCTTGCGTTCCTCACGCTGGATGGCCGAGGCCTTCGGAACCTCCACCGTCAGGATGCCGTCGGCAAAGCTCGCCTTGCAGTCGTCCTCGCGAACGGCATCGCCCACGTAGAAGCTGCGCTGGCAGCTGCCGGTGTAGCGTTCGCGACGCAGCAGCTTGCCTTCCTCGGTCTTCTTCTCATCCTCAACATCCTTCTGGGCGGTGATCGTCAGATAGCCGTCCTTGAGCTCGGCGCTCACATTCTCCTTCTTGAAGCCGGGCAGGTCGATCTGGAACTTATAGGCCTTGTCGGTTTCATGAATATCAGTGCGCATGATGCGGTCGCCATGCTTGCCGAAGAGCGGATCGCGACGCTGCTGGAACTGCACGAACGGATCCCACACGCCAAACATGTCGTCATCATCAAAAAGACGCGGAAGCATTGCCATTTTATTTCTCCATGCCGCGCCCCAGGATTCTTAAAACCATTGACGAATCAATGATTTAAAGAACCTTGGCGGGGCGCTGCCCAAACATTTTCCAAAAGATCTCTGTTGGGAATTCTCTTCACATCCCCTTCTACAGGGCTATATGGAGGCAGCCTTCCCGCACCGTTATAGGATCAAACCCTTAGCTCACCCGTTCGTCGCCCCCTCCCCCTCTTTTTTCCCTTTTCCTCAGGAAAAAAAACAATCCCCGTCCGGGTCCGCCTGCGCGGTCCGCACGGGGATGCATGATCCGCAGCTTTCGCGGCGGACTCAATGTCCATAGAGCTCTTCCGGGGGCGTGATCACCGGATCGACCGTCTCCCAGCCGTCCTTGCCAAGCCTGCGGAAAAAGCAGCTCTCGCGGCCGGTGTGGCAGGCCATGCCGCCGACCTGAACCACCTTGTAGAGCACCGCATCGCCGTCGCAGTCAAGCCGCACCTCCTGCACCTGCTGCACGTTGCCCGACTCCTCGCCCTTGCGCCAGAGCCTGCCCCGCGAGCGCGAGAAGTAAACGCCCCGGCCGGTGCGCACGGTCTCCTCAAGCGCCTCGGCATTGGCCCAGGCGAGCATCAGCACGCGGCCGCTGCGAACGTCCTGGGCGATGACGGGAACAAGTCCCGCTGCGTCAAACTTCACCTGTTCAAGCCACTGCATGGCATCTCCCTCTCTATCTAGAGCCGCACGACGATGCCGTGACGGGCCATGTACTCCTTGGCCTCGCGGATCGTGTATTCGCCGAAGTGAAAGATCGAGGCGGCAAGCACCGCATCGGCTCCGCCGACGGTCACGCCGTCGACGAGGTGCTGCAGGCTGCCCACGCCGCCCGAGGCGATCACGGGAACGGGCACCGCGTCGCTCACGGCGCGGGTGAGCTGCAGGTCAAACCCGTTTTTGCATCCGTCGCAGTCCATGCTCGTCAGAAGGATTTCGCCCGCGCCGAGAGCCGCCACGCGCTGCGCCCACTCGACGGCGTCAAGCCCCGTGGGCGTGCGTCCGCCGTGGGTGTAGACCTCCCAGCCCTGCGAGGGGTCGTCCCTGACGCGGCGCCGGGCGTCGATGGCGCACACGATGCACTGCGAGCCGTGCAGCGCGGCCGACTCACCGATGAGATCCGGATTGCTGACGCCGGCGGTGTTGATCGAGACCTTGTCGGCGCCGGCATTGAGCAGGCGGCGGATGTCGGAAACCTTGCGCACGCCCCCGCCCACCGTGAGCGGGATGAAGACCTGTCCGGCCACCGCCTCGATCACCGACAGGATGATGTCGCGCTGATCGCTGCTGGCGGTGATGTCCAGAAAGGTGAGCTCATCGGCGCCCTGCTCGTTGTAGCGGCGGGCGATCTCGACCGGATCGCCGGCGTCGCGCAGCTCGACGAAGTTGACGCCCTTCACCACGCGGCCCGCGGTGACGTCCAGACAGGGAATGATGCGTTTGGCAAGCATGGTTCGGTATGACTCCGGGATGCGGGTTTCAGAAGCTGCGCGTCTGCTCGGCCTCGGTGCGGTTGACGAGCTCGAGCGCCTCGGCAAAGTCGATCGTCCCCTCGTAGAGGCTGCGGCCGAGAACGGCGCCGAAGACGCCGTCGTTTTCCACGGCAAGCAGCGCGCGCACGTCATCGATCGTGTGCATGCCGCCCGAGGCGATCACCGGCACCGAGACCGCCCGCGCAAGCGCCGCGGTTGCCTCGGCGTTGACCCCCGAGAGCATGCCGTCGCGGCTGATGTCGGTGTAGAGAAACGCCTCGACGCCGTAGTCCTCGAAGCGCCGCGCCAGGTCGACGACGTCGTGCCCGGTGCTCTTGACCCAGCCGTCGGTGGCGACGATGCCGTCCCTGGCGTCGAGCGCGGCGATGATCTGCCCCGGAAAGGCCGAGCAGGCATCGCGCAGAAAGCCCGGCTGCTTGACGGCGGCCGTGCCGATCACGATGTAGTCCACGCCCGCGTCGATGTATTTTTCAATCTGCTCAAGGCTGCGGATGCCGCCCCCGAGCTCGATGTCGGCATCCTCGCCGATCTCCTCGATCATCTCGCCGATCAGGCGGGCGTTGGCGGGCTTGCCGGTGCGCGCGCCGTCAAGGTCGACGATATGGATGCGCTCGGCGCCCATGTCGGCCCACTGCGCGGCCTGATCGACGGCGTCCTCGTTGTAGACGGTGACGTTGTTCTGAAGGTCTCCCTGGCGCAGGCGCACGCAGCGGCCCTGCTGCAGGTCAATTGCCGGAATCAACAGCATGATGTCTTGAAACCTTTGCTTGAAGAAAAAAAGTTGGGGTTGGGGTTGAGGTTGGTGTCGGCAGGGCGCATCGTCCCGGGGGAAAAGGCCCTATGCCGGATCCCAGTTCACAAAGTTTGAGAAAAGCCGCAGACCGTCTGCGGCGCTCTTTTCCGGATGAAACTGCGTGGCGAACACGTTGTCGCGGGCCACGGCGCAGACAAAGGGCAGCCCGTAGCTCGTGGTCGCCGCGGTGAGCGCGTCGTCAACGGGCGCAACGAAGTAGCTGTGCACGAAGTAAAACCAGGCGCCGTCCCCGATGCCCTCCCAGAGGGGATGGCTCTGGCGGCGGATGATGGTGTTCCAGCCCATCTGGGGCACCTTGAGCCGGGTGCCGTCAGCCGTTTGAAGCGCCGCCTCGGGAAAGCGCAGCACCTTGCCGCGGTAGATCCCGAGTCCCGGGCAGTCGTTTTCGTCGCTGCGCTCAAAGAGCATCTGCATGCCGATGCAGATCGCAAGCACGGGCTTGCTCGCCAGAGCCTGCTCCACGACGCGGCGCAGGCCGCTTTGCTCAAGGTGGCGCATGCAGTCGCCCATGGCGCCCTGTCCGGGAAAGATCACGCGGTCGGCTGCGGCAATCCGGGCGGGCTCGCCCGTGACCAGCACATTGGCCCCGCCCGCCGCGGCATGCACGGCCTGGCTCACGCTTCGGAGGTTGCCTGTTCCGTAGTCCACGATGGCAATCGTGCTCATCTGTCTTCCTTTGAAAGTCCCGCCGGCGGCCGGTGCGTCCGGCTGCTGCGGACGCAGGAGCCGGCGAAAGAGAGTGTTAGAGAACGCCCTTGGTGCTGGGGATCACGCCCGCCATGCGCGCATCGGGCTCAACGGCCATGCGCAGCGCGCGCCCGAAGGCCTTGAAGATCGTCTCGGCCTGATGGTGCGCATTCTCGCCGCGCAGGTTGTCGATGTGCGCCGTCATGGAGGCGTGATTGACAAGCGCCTGAAAGAACTCCCGCACGAGCTGCGCGTCAAGCGCGCCGATCATGGGCGCCGTGAAGCTGCAGGAAAACACAAGTCCCGGACGGCCCGAGAGATCGAGCACCACGCGGGAGAGCGCCTCGTCAAGCGGCACGCAGCTCATGCCGTAGCGCGTCACGCCCGACTTGTCGCCGAGCGCCTCGCGCAGCGCCGTCCCAAGGGCGATGCCCGTGTCCTCAACCGTGTGGTGGCCGTCAACCTCGAGGTCGCCTCGGGCCTCAATCGTCAGATCAATCAGGCCGTGGCGCGCGATCTGCTCGAGCATGTGGTCAAAAAATCCGATTCCGGTGTGAATCTCCCTGCGGCCGGAGCCGTCAAGATTGAGTTCCACCCGGATGTCGGTCTCTGCCGTGACGCGGTGAATCTGGGCCGTGCGCATGGTCTGTCTGTGCTCCAATCTTGTTTGATGTGCCGGTCACCCCGAAGCCCGGGGCCTACTTTTCTTCCTTCAGACGGTAGCGGGCGCTCTGGGCGTGCGCCTGCAGGTGCTCGCCCATGGCCAGAACCGAGGCGATGCGCCCGAGGTGCTGCACGCCCTGCTCGGAGACGTGAATCATGCTCGTGCGCTTCTGGAAGTCGTACACCCCGAGCGGCGAGGAGAACCGCGCGGTGCGGCTCGTGGGCAGCACGTGGTTGGGGCCGGCGCAGTAGTCGCCGAGCGCCTCCGAGGAGAAGCGCCCGAGGAAGATCGCCCCGGCGTGGTGAATGTGCTCGGCCCACTTCTCGGGCTCGTCGGTGCTCATCTCAAGGTGCTCGGGGGCGATCGTGTCGGCGATGCGGCACGCCTCAAGCAGGTCGCGCGTCACGATGATGGCGCCGCGGTTGGCAAGCGACTTGCGGATGATATCGCGGCGCGGCATCGCCTCGATCTGGCGGTCCATCGAGGCCTCGACCGCGTCGGCGAAGGCCGCGTCCGGCGTCAGCAGCACGGCCTGCGCGAGCTCGTCGTGCTCGGCCTGGCTGAAGAGGTCCATGGCAATCCAGTCGGGATTGGTCTTGCCGTCGCAGATCACGAGAATTTCCGATGGTCCGGCGATCATGTCGATGCCCACGCGCCCGAAGACGTAGCGCTTGGCCGCGGCCACGTAGGCGTTGCCCGGGCCCACGATCTTGTCGACCGACTCAATCGTCTCGGTGCCGTAGGCAAGGGCCGCCACGGCCTGCGCGCCGCCGATCGTGAAGGCCCGCGAGACGCCCGCAAGGCTTGCCGCGGCGAGCACGAGCTGGTTCTTCTCCCCGCCCGGGGTGGGAACCACCATTTCGATGCGGCTCACGCCTGCCACGCGCGCGGGCATGGCGTTCATCAGCACCGAGCTCGGATAGGCGGCCTTGCCGCCGGGCACGTACAGACCAACCGAGTCGACGGGCGTGACGCGCTGCCCGAGCACGCTGCCCATCGCGTCGGTCATCGAGAAGCTCTTCTCGAGCTCCTTTTCATGAAAGACGCGGATGCGCTCGGCGGCCTCCTCAAGCGCCCGGCGCTGCTCGTCGGGCAGCGTGACGAGCGCCTTGTGCATCTCCTCGGCCGAGATCATCAGATCGGAAAGCGACGCGGCCTCAAGCCTGTCAAAGCGCGCCGTGTACTCAAGCACCGCGGCGTCGCCGCGCGCACGGACGTCCTCGACAATGGCCTCGGCGCGGCGCGTGATCTCCGGGTTGACGCTGGCGTCGACGGCGACGAGTTCCCTGAACTTCTGCTGAAAGTCTGCATCGGCAGACGACAAGCGACGAATCTGCATGACGAATTTGTCCTCTGTGAATTCAATAAAAATCGTGCGTTCTCAAAACTCTGCTTCTCAGGCTGCTGCTGCGGCGCACGCCGCAGCTTGCCGCTCACGGGCCTTCTGCTCGACGGCCTCGCGGATCTTCTCAATGATGGGGGAAAGCTCGCGCCGCTTGAGCTTCATCGAGGCCTGGTTGACGATGAGGCGCGAGGAGATGGGAGCAATCGTCCTGAGCTCGACCATATTGTTGGCGCGCAGCGTAGCGCCGGTTGAAACCAGATCGACGATGGCGTCGGCAAGGCCGGCAATGGGCGCAAGCTCCATCGAGCCGTAGAGCTTGATGAGGTCCACATGCACGCCCTCGCGGCCGAAGTAGTCGCGCGACCACTTCAGGTACTTCGTGGCGATTCGCAGGCGCGAGCCGCGGCGCACGTTGGCCTCCCAGTCAAACCCGCGCGGCGCGGCCACGCACATGCGGCAGCGCGCAATCTGCAGGTCGACCGGCACGTAAAGGCCGTTGCCGCCGTGCTCATAGAGCGTGTCCCAGCCGCACACGCCCATGTCCGCCGCGCCGTACTGCACGTAGGTGGGCACGTCGGTGGCGCGTAGCACCACGATGCGCAGATCCTCGCGGTTGGTGCCGATCATGAGCTTGCGCGAGTGCTCCGGATCCTCCAGGGGCACGATGCCAGCCGCCGCCAGAAAGGGCAGCAGCTCGGTGAAGATTCTCCCCTTGGAGAGTGCGAGCGTAATCATGTTGTCTCCCTAGTCTGTTCCCTTCGCCCACGGTCCCGGCGCATCTGCGCGCCGGTCTTTTTCATTTTTGTCAGTTCTCGTGCGTTCCGCGGGGCCCGGGATCCTTGTCTTGCATTGCGTCTTCGGGGCGTCTGTTTTCCCTTGCCCCTAGTCCGTGCGGCGGATGTCGGCTCCGAGCAGCGAGAGCTTGTCCTCGATGTGTTCGTAGCCTCGATCCAAATGATAGATGCGATCGATCACGGTTTCTCCCTGGGCGGCAAGTCCGGCGATGACAAGCGAGGCCGAGGCCCTCAGGTCGGTGGCCATGACGCTGGCGCCCTCGAGCCGCTCAACGCCGCACACAAGCGCCGTGTGGCCGTCGACGCGGATGTCGGCGCCCATGCGCTGCAGCTCGGGCACGTGCATGAAGCGGTTTTCAAAGATGGTCTCCACGATGCGGCCGGCGCCCTCGGAGACGGCGTCAAGCGCCATGAACTGCGCCTGCATGTCGGTGGGAAAGCCCGGATGCGGAACGGTGCGCACGTCAACCGCCTTCGGGCGGCCGTCGATTCTGGCGCGAATCCAGTCCTCGCCCGTTTCGATCGTGCCTCCGGCCTCGCGCAGCTTTCCGATCACGGCCTCAAGGCTCGAGGGATCGGCGTGGGTGACGAGAATGTCGCCGCGGGTGGCCAGAGCCGCGCACAAGAACGTCCCCGTCTCGATTCGATCGGCGATGACGGTGTGCTCGCACCCGTGCAGCCGCTCGACGCCCTCGATCACGATCTGCGGCGTGCCGGCCCCGGAGATGCGCGCGCCCATGGCGACGAGGCACTCGGCAAGATCCACGACCTCGGGCTCGCGCGCGGCGTTTTCAATGATGGTCTCGCCCTCGGCGAGCGCGGCGGCCATCATGATGTTTTCCGTTCCCGTGACGGTCACCATGTCGGTGACGATGCGGCAGCCCGAAAGCCGCCGCGAGTGCGCGTTCATGTAGCCGTGGTCGATCTCCACGGAGGCGCCCATGCTCTTGAGCGCCTTGATGTGCTGGTCGACGGGTCTGGCGCCGATCGAGCAGCCGCCCGGCAGCGACACCCGCGCCGATCCGAAGCGCGCCACCAGGGGACCGAGCGTCAGCACGGAGGCGCGCATCGTCTTGACAAGCTCATAGGGCGCCTCGGTGCTCGTCACGGCCGAGGCGCTGATGCGCACGGTGCCCGCGTCAAGGCGCTCAAATGCAACCCCCATGCCCTCGAGCAGCCGTCCCATGGTGCGCACGTCGGCAAGATCGGGGACGTTGTGCAGGACGACCTCGTCGGTCGTCAAGAGTGCGGCGGCGATGATGGGCAGGGCAGCGTTCTTGGCGCCCGAGGCCCGCACCTCGCCCACCAGACGGCGGCCGCCGTTGATCCTGAGTTTTTGCATGATGGCTGCCGGCAGACCGGCCCGGCGGACCGGCTCTGCGGGAAATACCTTTCTTGAAGCTGTGGGTGAAACGGTTTGAAGCCTTTCCGGACGGGCCGCAGAGGCTCTCCCCCGCGGGCCCGGCAAGGCCGGGACTAATTATTGTATCGCTTGAGGCCCCGGGTTTTGTCCGAAGAATTCTCCCCGTCCGCAGGACGCGCTCCCGCGGCCCCCGGTCCCGGAAGGACGGCGCCCCGGCCGCCCGTCAGAGCACGGGCGTGAGCGCCTCGTCGGCGAAGATGGCCGCAAGCGGCCCCTCGTCCTCGGACATCATCGCGCGGTACATGCCCGGGGAGTTGAGCGCAAAGGATACGCGCCCGAGCCTGTCGACCGCGACAAGTCCGCCGCGGCCGCCGACGCCGGCGAGCATGCCGATCACGGCCGAGGCCGCCTCCTCGAGCGACTCGCCGAGATAGCGCATGCGGGCTGCGACGTCGCCTGCGGCCTGGTAGCGGATGAAGAACTCCCCGTGGCCGGTGCAGCTCACCGCGCAGGTCTGGTCGTCGGCGAAGGTTCCCGCCCCCGGGATCGGACTGTCGCCGATGCGCCCGCAGCGCTTGTTGGTCATGCCCCCGGTGCTTGTGGCGGCCGCAAGGTGTCCGTTGAAGTCGAGGGCGACGGCGCCCACCGTGCCGAACTTGCGGTCAGGCCCGGCGGCGGCCGCGCAGGGGTCGTCCTCGGAGAGCACCGCAGCAGGCCCCGTGCGGCGCTCAAGCTCCAGGGCGAGCTCAAGCTCACGCCGACGCCGCTCGGTGTCAAAGTACGCGGGATCGGCGGTCATCTCGAGCCCCGCCTCCCTTGCAAAGGCCTCGGCGCCGGCGCCCGACAGCAGCACGTGGCGCCCCTCGAGCATCACCGCGCGCGCGGCAAGCACCGGGTGCACGATGTGCGAGACCCCTGTCACGGCCCCGGCCGCACGATCCGTGCCGCGCATCACGCAGGCGTCCATCTCATGGGTGCCCTCGTGGGTGAAGACAGAGCCGCGCCCGGCGTTGAAAATGGGGTTGTCCTCAAGCTCGGCGACCGCCGCGCAGGCCGCCTCAAGCGCGGTTCCGGCCGCCTCGAGCGCGGAAAAGCCGGCCTTCACGGCCCGCGCAAGCCCGGCGCGGTACTGCGCAGCATCCCCGGGGGTGAAATTTTCCCGCAGCAGATTGCCCGCTCCGGCGTGAATGGCGATCACTGGCTTCATGTTCCGCGTCTCCTTCTGGGTGTGCTTCGCCCGCCGCGGGGCTTCCCCTGCGGGCACTCGCGGGCATCATACGCCGCCGCGGCCGGGGACTCCCCGGGGCCGGAGCGCCTTCGCGGCAGGGCGCCCGGCGGCAAGACCGGGTCCTTTTCATCCGGATCGCCGCCCGGGCTCAAGAAAATCCCCGAAAAGGTGCAGAAAATGCACCATTTGCGCTCATTTCTTCTACCTAGAGCGCACCAGTTGAGTGCATCAATAGCTTTCGGCGCCAATTCGGTGCAGCCTCGCGGAAGAGGCCGCGATTTTCCACCACGACTTCTCCCCTCCCCTTGCGGCGCCGGCAATCCGCTCGAAATCGCCCTCGGCGCGCCCGCCCCCGCTGTCCTCCATTTCCCGGACCCGGTGCAGGGCTGGCATGAAAATTGCTTGAAAAACAGTACGGCGCGCTGATTCACCGCAACGCACAAGCCCCCGCGGTCAAGGGACAACAAAAAAAAGCGGCGCGCAGAAAAAAAACAACGTCAAACCGGTTCTCAAGGGAGTATTCGCAATGGCTGAGGACAAGGCCCCGACCTCGCCCGGGCCGCTTTCCGACGACGACTGCGTCGTCGAGGTGCGCGACCTGCAGGTGCAGTTTCACACCGAAGGCTCGACGCTGACGGCCGTCGACGGCATCTCGCTCAAGGTGCACCGCGGCCGCACGCTCGCGCTTGTGGGCGAATCGGGATCGGGCAAGTCGGTCACGTCGCTGTCGATCATGCGGCTCATCGAGCACGGCGGCGGCACGATCACCCGCGGCGAAATCCTGCTGCGCGACCGCACCGGCCGCGTGCGCGACCTCTGCCGGCTGTCGGCCGCCGAGCTGCGCGAGGTGCGCGGCGGCGACGCGGCGATGATCTTTCAGGAGCCGATGACCTCGCTCAACCCCGTGTTCACCGTGGGCGAACAGATCGCCGAAAGCCTGCGGCTGCACCGCCGCCTCTCCGAACACAGCGCCGCCAAGGAGGCCGTGAAGCTTCTGAAGCTCGTGCGCATTCCGGATGCGCCGCGCATCGCGGCAAGCTACCCGCACCAGCTCTCGGGCGGCATGCGCCAGCGCGTGATGATCGCCATGGCGCTCGCCTGCAAGCCGGCGCTGCTCATCGCCGACGAGCCCACCACGGCGCTCGACGTCACCATTCAGGCGCAGATCCTTGCCCTCATCCGCTCGCTGCAGAACAAGGTCGACATGGGGGTGCTCTTCATCACGCACGACATGGGCGTGGTGGCCGAGATCGCCGACGACGTCGCCGTCATGCGCTACGGAAAGATCGTCGAGGCCGGCCCCGTGGCCGAGATCTTCGCCCACCCCAGGCACCCCTACACCCGGGCGCTGCTGTCAGCCGTCCCGCGCCTGGGCGCGATGAAGGGCACGAGCGCCCCGAAGCGCTTCTCGCTGATTGACGCCGACACCGGGGAGGCGCTCAAAAACGAAAGCGAGACCGTGAGCACCCCCGCCGAGACCATCCTGTCGGTGCGCGACATCTGCAAGCGCTTCACGGTGCGCACCAACTGGCTGGGACGCCCCACGCACCGCGTGCACGCCTGCGAGCACGTCTCCTTTGACCTCAGAAAGGGCGAGACGCTCGCCCTCGTGGGCGAAAGCGGCTGCGGCAAGTCCACCACGGGCCGCGCGGTTCTGCGCCTTCTGGACGTCGACAGCGGCAGCATCGTCTTCAACAACCGCGACATCACCCGCATCAGCGCCGCCGAGCTCAAGAACCAGCGCCGCAACATGCAGATGATCTTTCAGGACCCCTACGCCTCGCTTGACCCGCGCATGACGGTGGGCTACCTCATCGCCGAGCCGATGCTCATCCACGGTCTGACGGACCGCACGGGCGCCGCCGCGCGCGTGCGCGAGCTGCTCGAGCGCGTGGGGCTGTCGCCCTCAATGGCGGCGCGCTACCCGCACGAGTTCTCGGGCGGCCAGCGCCAGAGGGTGTGCATCGCCCGCGCCCTGGCGCTCAACCCCGAGGTGATCGTGGCCGACGAGTCGGTGGCGGCCCTCGACGTCTCCATCCGCGCGCAGGTGATCAACCTCATGCTCGACCTGCAGCAGCAGCTCGGCCTGTCGTTTCTGTTCATCTCGCACGACATGGGCGTGGTCGAGCGCATCAGCCACCGCGTGGCGGTGATGTACCTCGGGCAGATCGTGGAGATCGGCCCGCGCGAGGAGATCTTCGAGCATCCGCTGCACCCCTATACGCAGAAGCTGCTTTCGGCTGTGCCGATCCCCGACCCGCTCGCCCGCCGGCCGCAGGCCTCGCTTGCGCTCACCGAGCTGCCCAGCCCCGTGCGCAGCGTGAGCGACGTCCCCGAGGTCCGTCCCCTGGTGCAGAAGCGCCCCGGACACTTTGTGGCCGAGCACGACATCGGAGGACACTACTAGAAACCCTTTTTTCGTCCGCTGCCGGCTGCGTCAGCGAACCTTCACCCACCTCGTGCACAGGGAGTGCGCCTAAAAGGCGCTGCGCACGAATTTTTTTAAAACTAGGGAGAATCAAGATGAGATCGTTTCAGAAAAGCGCCCTGACGCTTTCACTGCTGGCCCTTCTGGCCGCTCCTCTGGCCGCTGGCGCCGCGGGCGACGTGAAGGTTGCCGTCGCCTCGACGTTCACGACGATGGACCCGTACGACGCCAACGACACGCTCTCGCAAAACGCCGTGCGCTCGTTTTACGAGGGGCTCTTTCGGCTTGACCGCAACATGAAGCTCGTGCCGCTGCTCGCCGAGTCCTACACGGTGAGCGACGACGGCCTCACCTACACCATGAAGCTGCGCGCCGGGGTGAAGTTCCACGACGGCACGCCCTTCAACGCCGCCGCGGTCAAGGCCAACTTCGACCGCGTCACCAATCCCGACAACCACCTCAAGCGCTACATCCTCTACAAGAACATCGCCAAGACCGAGGTGATTGACGATCTCACCGTGAAGTTCACGCTGCACGAGCCCTTCTCGGCGTTCATCAACCAGCTCGCCCACCCGTCGGCGGCGATGATCTCGCCCAAGACCCTCGCGCAGGGCAAGCAGGCCGTGGCCTTCCATCCCGTCGGCACGGGCCCGTTCATCTTCGAGGAGTGGAAGGCCACCGACTACATGAAGGTCAAGAAGAACCCCAACTACTGGCGCAAGGGCTACCCGAAGGTGGACTCCATCACCTGGATCCCGGTTGTGGAAAACGGCACGCGCGCGGCCATGATCCAGACGGGCGAGGCGCACTTTGCCTATCCGATGCCCTTTGAGCAGGTCAAGCAGCTCGAGAGCAATCCCGACGTGAAGATCATCAAGACGCCCTCGATCGTCAACCGCTACATGTCGATGAACATGAACGTCAAGCCCTTTGACAACATCAAGGTGCGTCAGGCGATCAACTACGCCATCAACAAGGAGGCGCTCTGCAAGGTGGCCTTCAACGGCTACGCCTTCCCGAGCGAGGGCTCGGTGCCCAAGGGCGTGGAGTACGCCGTCAAGCTCGGACCCTGGCCCTATGACCCGGCCAAGGCCCGCGCCCTTCTGAAGGAGGCGGGATACCCCAACGGCTTCTCCACCACGCTGTGGTCGGCCTACAACCACACCACCGCGCAGAAGGTGATCCAGTTCCTGCAGCAGCAGCTCGCCCAGGTCGGCATCAAGGCCCGCGTGCAGGCGCTTGAGGCCGGCCAGCGCGTGGCGCAGGTTGAAAGCGTCCAGGATCCCAAGAAGGCCGGCGTGCGGCTCTACTACATCGGCTGGTCCTCCTCGACGGGCGAGGCCGACTGGGCCATCCGTCCGCTGCTGGCCACCGAGGCGCAGCCCCCGCGCATGACCAACACCGCCTACTACAGCAGCCCGGTGGTCGACAAGGCGCTTCGCGACGCCCTCAACACCACCGATCCGGCCAAGAAGCAGGCCTACTACAAGACCGCGCAGGAGCAGATCTGGAAGGACGCCCCGTGGGCGTTCCTCGTCACCGAGATCAATGTGGCCGCCGCACGCAAGAACCTCTCGGGCTTTTACGTGATGCCCGACGGCGGCTACGACTTTGATGATCTTGAACTGAAGTAGTCCTCTGCGCGCCGCCTGCTGCGCGCCAGCTCCGGGGCGGGGAGAGTCTCCCCGCCCCGGGCGCCCCCACCCGCAAAGCTTCACAACTATGCTGCGTTATTTCGTCAAACGAACCCTCGGCATGCTGCCCACCCTCTTTCTGGTGATGGTGTGCGTGTTCTTCTTCGTGCATCTGCTGCCTGGCGACCCGGCGCGCCTGACCGCGGGCCCCGAGGCCGACGAACAGACCGTCGAGCTCGTGCGCAAGGAGCTCGGCCTTGACAAGCCTCTGCACGAGCAGTTCGTGCGCTACGTCCAGGGCGTCTTCACGGGCGATCTGGGAACGTCGCTTTCAACCAAGCGCCCCGTGGCCGTGGAAATCGGCGAGCGCTTCGGCCCCACGATGTGGCTCACGCTCACGAGCATGCTCTGGTCGGTCGTCTTCGGCCTGGCCGCAGGCATCATCGCCGCGGTCTGGCGCAACCGCTGGCCCGACCGGGTCTGCATGACGCTTGCCGTCTCGGGCATTTCATTTCCGGCCTTTGCGCTGGGCATGGTGCTCATGGAGATCTTTTCGGTCAAGCTCGGCTGGCTGCCCACGGTGGGCGCCTCGAGCTGGCAGCACTACATCCTGCCCTCGATCACGCTCGGCGCGGCGGTGGCCGCCGTCATGGCGCGCTTCACCCGCTCGGCCTTCGTCGAGGTGCTCGGCGACGACTACATCCGCACCGCCCGCGCCAAGGGCGTGCACGAGCGCTCGGTCGTGCTCAAGCACGCCTTTCGCAACGCGCTCATTCCTGTGATCACCATGATGGGTCTGCAGTTCGGCTTTCTGCTCGGCGGTTCGATCGTGGTCGAGAAGGTCTTCAACTGGCCGGGCATGGGGCGGCTTCTGGTCGACGCCGTCGACATGCGCGACTACCCGGTGATCCAGGCCTGCGTCCTGCTGTTCTCGGCCGAATTCATCGTCATCAACCTGATCGTCGACCTGCTCTACGGCTGGGTCAATCCGTCGATTCGATACAAATAACGCGAGGTGTCAACCATGGCCAGCACTGCCTCGAGTGATCCGCGCCTGGCGGGCGTCAATGAACGCATCCGCACACCCTGGTCGGAGTTCTGGAGAAAGTTCCGCCGCCAGCCCCTGTCAATGGCGGCTGGAGCCTTCGTGCTCTTTCTGATCTTTCTGGGCATCTTCGGGCCGTTCATCGTGCCCTACGATCCGGAAAACTACTTTGACTACGATCTCATCAACGCCGGCCCGAGCGCGACGCACTGGTTCGGCGTCGACGCCCTCGGGCGCGACATCTTCAGCCGCATCGTCGCCGGCACCCGCATCTCGCTTGTGTCGGGCTTCGGCGCCGTGGGCATCGGCGCGCTCGTGGGAACGGCCTTCGGGCTGCTCGCGGGCTACTACGGCGGCTGGATCGACCGCGTCACGATGCGCGTGGCCGACGTCCTCTTTGCCTTCCCGGGCATTCTGCTTGCCATCGGCATCGTCGCCATTCTGGGCGGCGGCATGATCAACGTGGTGATGGCCGTGGCGATCTTCTCAATCCCGGCCTTTGCGCGTCTGGTGCGCGGCAACGTTCTGAGCCTCAAGCAGCAGACCTACGTCGAGGCCACCCGCAGCCTCGGCGCCTCGGACTTCACGATTCTCGTCAAGCACATCCTCCCGGGCACCATCTCGGTGATCGTCATCTACATGTCGATGCGCATCGGCACCTCGATCATCACCGCCGCGTCGCTGTCCTTCCTCGGACTCGGCGCGCAGCCTCCGATGCCCGAGTGGGGCGCCATGCTCAACGAGGCGCGCGCCGACATGGTCACCGCGCCGCACACCGTGATCATGCCCGTGCTGGCGATCTTTCTGACCGTGCTCGCCTTCAACCTTCTCGGCGACGGTCTGCGCGACGCGCTCGATCCCAAGCTCGACGCAGACGCCTGACCGGCTGCACAATCCCTTCACGCTCCGGGCGCTTTTCCGCCCGCGCCCGGGGCCGCGGACTCTTCTGAAAAAAAGGCGGACGTCTTCACGGACTTTGAAAAAAAATCATGGCAAAGCGCTTCATGCCCCGCATCGGCACCCGTCCGAGCGGGGCGCTTGATCTCATCAGCGACGTCCCCGGCGTCACCGTCGGACACTGCACGATCGACATCGGACAGGACGTGCACACGGGCGTGACCGTCGTGCGCCCGATCGAGGGCGACGTCTACAAGCACAAGGTTCCCGCCTGCGCCCACGTCATCAACGGCCACACGAAGTCAAGCGGCTACATCCAGCTGCAGGAGCTCGGCGTGCTCGAAACCCCCATTGCCCTGACCAACACGCTGTGCGTGGGCGCGGTGATGATGGCGCAGGTGCGCGAGGCCATCCGCACCAATCCGGGCATCTGCCGCATCACGAGTTCCGTCAATCCCGTCGTGTGCGAGTGTTCCGACGCGCAGCTCTCGGACATCCAGCAGCTCACCATCACCGACGAGCACTATCGCGCGGCCCTGGCCGACTGCCGGCGCGAGTTCGCCTGCGGCGCCGTGGGCGCTGGACGCGGCATGATGAACTTCGGACTCAAGGGCGGCATCGGCTCGGCCTCGCGGCTGGCGCGCGCCGGCGGCAAGACCTACACCGTGGGCGTGCTGGTGCTCTCAAACTTCGGCAAGCCCCATCAGCTCATCATTGACGGCGAGCGCGTGGGCGCGCGGCTCAATCCGCCGCAGCCCGCGCCGGACGAAAAGCCCGAGAGCGGCTCCTGCATCATGATCGTGGCAACCGACGCGCCGCTCGAGTACCGGCAGCTGCACCGGATTGCCGTGCGTGCCACCGCGGGCATCTCGCGCACCGGCTCGGTCTACGGCCACGGCAGCGGCGATGAGGTGATCGCCTTTTCAACCGCCTACGGCATCGACTGGCAGCCGCAGAGCGCGCTGCGCGAGCCTGTGGCGTTTCTCAACGACACGGCGCTCGATCCGGAGTTTTTCGAAGCCACGGCCGATGCCACCGAACAGGCCATCCTCAAGGCCATCTACTCAGCCGAAACGCTCACGGGCTTTCGCGGCAAGACCGTCAAGAGCTTCGTCGACGCCTGGCAGGAGAAGTTCGGCAGCTTTGATGACGATGCCCCGTAGCCAGGCCCTGCACGCCAGCCCCCTGGTGCATGACAGGCCGGTCAGGACCCGGCTGAATCCCTTTTCCTGAAGCCGGAGGCGCAGACGCGTCTGCATCCGGACAGCGACGTCCAGGGGACGGGGTCATCCTACGGGGGAGCCCGCCCCCCTTCCCCGAGAGGGCCTTGTGCCAATTTGCATGCCCCCTGCACCGTGCCGTCGCCGGCGAACTTCAGCTGCGTTCTCTGACTGCAACGACAGTTCCGGCGCCGATCCGGAGAACAGGCTGATCCTCCCCGCAGACCGCATCTGATTCGCGCCATCCCCGGGGAAAGGCACCAGTCCAACCGGGCGGGGAAAAGGGTCACGCTCCTCGTTTGATGCGTCCATGACTTGTGAGGGCTCCCCAAGCTGGGAGCCCGATCTTATAATGGGGACAACTTTGGTACATCTTTGTTCCCGCAAGACACATCATGGTCAAACAGATCCATTGCCGCATCAACGATCTTCTCTTCTGCGAACTTCAGGAATACGCCAACGAGCACTCCCTGTCCATTTCTGAATGTGTGAACTCTGCGGTCGCGCGCATGGTTGGAAAAAACAAGGCGGAGCGCTCCCCTGAGCAACATGCCTACTCGTTCATTGACCTCTTTGCCGGCATCGGCGGCATGAGGCTCGCCTTTGACTCAACCGGTTCACATTGCGTCTACACCAACGAGTGGAACAAGTTTTGCCAACAGACCTATTTCACCAACTTCGGCGACCTTCCCGACGGCGACATCACCAAGGTTGACGTCTCAAACATCCCTGACCACGACATTCTGGTCGCGGGCTTCCCGTGCCAGCCCTTCTCCATCGCAGGCGTCTCCAAGAAAAGAAGCCTCGGACGGGCCACCGGCTTCGGGGACAAGACGCAGGGAACGCTCTTTTTTGATGTCTGCCGGATCATCAAGGGAAAACGGCCCAAGGCGTTCATGCTGGAAAACGTCAAGAATCTCCAGAGCCACGACAAGGGCCGTACGTTCAGGGTGATCATGGAATCGCTCGAGGAACTCGGGTATGCCGTTTCCTGGAAGGTAATCGATGGCCAGCTGTATGTGCCGCAGCACCGCGAGCGCATCCTCATTGTTGGCTTCGACAAGGCCCGGTACGGCGATGTCGACTTTGACTTTGCGCTCAGGCCTCCCAAGGAAAAGCCTCTTCTGGGTTCGATCCTTGAAAAAAGAGTTGATCCCAAGTACACGCTTACAGACGGACTCTGGACCTACCTGCAGGGGTACGCTGAAAAGCATCGCAACGCCGGGAACGGGTTTGGCTTTGGGCTGGCCCAGAGAGACGGCGTCACCCGCACCCTCAGTGCCCGCTACTACAAGGACGGCTCGGAAATCCTGATTCCGCAGAGAGGCAGGAACCCCCGCAGGCTCACACCGAGGGAGTGCGCGCGTCTTCAGGGCTTCCCAGACAGCTTCCTGATTCCAGTGTCAAACACCCAAGCTTACAAGCAGTTCGGCAATTCTGTGGTGGTGCCGCTTATGGCCGATGTCGCACGCCTGATTGTCGAAAAGCTCAGGGAGCTGGATGCCGGTGTCGCCGCCGGCAAGCCCCGTCGTACCAGACCCGGCTCCATGCAGGATCTATTTGACGGCTTTGAAGTTCAAGCGGGCGCCCCGGAGCAAGGGATCTCCCTCGGAGCGACAAGATGACAGCAATCAAGACGTCCGATGCACCTGCGCCCTCCGCCCCGGCAAGCGACGAGGCATCCTCTGCGGCTGAGGCGACGCGCACTGTCCAGGCTGGGGAGCTGTCCTTCTGCAAATTTCTTTCGTCCAACGATACCGGCGAGACGGGAGCCCATCAGGCCGGCATCTACATTCCCAAGAGCGCAAGCTCGATTCTCTTTCACGAGCCTGGCGTCAAGGGCGAGAACAAGAAGGGAAGGGCAAGAATCCACTGGCCGGACGGCACCTGCACGGAGTCGTCTTTCACCTACTACGGAAAGGGAACGCGCGATGAATACCGCATCACGTGCTTTGGCAGGGGCTTTGAATATTTGCGCCCCAGGTACACCGGGGCCCTTTTCGTTCTGTGCCGGATGGACGCCGAAGACTACAAGGCGTTCATCTTCAACACGGAAGATGAGATCAACGGCTTCCTTGACAACTTCGGCCTGAGCCCAGCCGACACCAATGTTCTTATTGGAGCCCAGCCGGCGGGAAATTTCAGAGAGATTGAGGAAATCCAAAGATTCATCACTACGCTCAAGGTGAACTTTCCGGATTCCCGCACAATGTCGGCAACGGCAAGGGACATTGAGGAAAGGGTGTGGGATCATGCCGACGATGCCATCCTGCGCCCCGACAAAAAGCTTGTAGAGTGGATTCGCGTTGAGTACGCGCTTTTCAAGGCAATCGAGATTTTCCGCTACCAGCCCATGATCGAGGAGGGCTTCAGGGACATTGACGAGTTTCTGGCGAAGGCGCTCAAGATTCTCAACAGCCGCAAGTCACGGGCGGGAAAAAGCCTTGAGCACCACTTGACTGAGCTCTTTACCCGCAATCGTCTGCTCTTTGAGACGCAGGTGCGGACAGAGGGGCGAAAGACGGTCGACTTCCTCTTTCCCTCGGCCGCCGCCTATCATGATGAAGACTACAGCTCCGCTCATCTTGTGTCGCTTGCCGCGAAGACAACCTGCAAGGATCGCTGGCGTCAGATTCTCAATGAGGCTGACAGACTGCGGGACGGCAAGAAATATCTGTGCACGCTTCAGCGCGGGATCTCATCGGAGCAGCTCGGGGAAATGACGAGGGAGGGCGTCGTCCTCGTCGTGCCCAAGCCCTACATCAAGGAATATCCCGCCGCCTTCAGGGCCGACATCTGGACGGTCAAAAAGTTCATCGACTTCATCAGGTCCAAGAATCACGTCAAGTGATGGCCATGGGCGCCGCTCTCAAGATCGTTGCGACCGATCTCGGCGCGCGGAACGTCCTGCTCCCTGAGAAAACGGCAGACCCGGGAGGAAAGATCTGCGGAAAACCGTTTCAGGCAGGCGCACTCCCAGATGACAAGAACGCGCCATCCCGCCGAAAGAAGCGCCCTGATGTTGTCCTCGTCACGCCTCTTGTTTCCTGCGAGCTTTCTCTCCCAGAAGTCCGGTCTGGTTGCGGGACGAGCTGCCAGGCGACAGCCTTCATGGTGGTGCCAGAAGCACCCGTTGACAAAGATGACAGCGTGGTATTTCGGAAGAACAATATCGGGCTTTCCCGGAAGCCTTCCATCATGCAGCCGGTAGCGAAATCCAGCGGCAAAGATCAGCTTGCGCACGAAGAGCTCGGGCCGTGTGTCGCCGCTTCTGATGTGCGACATCACAACCGAGCGCTTGGCAGGGGTAAAGACGTCCACTCTGTCACTCTCTCCTTGCACCACGCTCCAGCTACAGGACAGCCTCTGCTGCACCAGGGGAGCCTGAGGCTTCCTCATCCGTTCCTTCAGCCGGGAGCTCGGCGATGCCGGCGCTTTTGGATTCCAGAATGCCGTTGCTGAAGCCGTTCTGGACGACCCTCAGACACTCGGCCTGACGGCCGTACATGTGAATCATGGCTCCGCCCATGTTGTCGCGGATGATCCTGTCCACATGCCCGGCCATGCTCACGAGCAGGCGCAGGAATGCTTCGGTGGGCTTCTGCATCTGCCAGATTTTCCCCCATTGAACCCGCGTGCCCATCTTCTCATGAAGCATGGCCAGGGTATAGAGCATCGTAATTCTCGGATTCTTCAGCCCTTTCTTCTTCAGACTCTTTTCAAGCGCATCAAACAAGATCCAGCGGGCAACAAGCTCCTGCACCGTCTTCGGGTCAAGCGTCATCTTGTGCTGCTCATAAAGCTCATCAATTACCCCGCAGAAGATCCCGAAGGCAACCTCCCTGCCCTTTGCGCAGTCCTGTGCCCTGCCTTCACAGGCAAGGTACGCCATGGCGAACTGCGTTTTATCAAACTTCTTGCTCTCCGGATATCTGGCCTTGAAGTCGGCAAGCTCCCTTCTATTCTTGCACTTGCTCTTTTCAGCCTCGTACAGTCCCCTGGCATTCTCATAGAACCAGCCGCTGATCCCGTCAGGCGTCCGCATGGAGTTGACCTTTGAGGAGAACTCCACCTGAAACGGACTGTTTGCCTCCAGATCAGAGCGTCTCACTGCGTTCTGTGAGTTGGCGGCCTCAGAAATGCGCACTCTGAACTCGGCACGCTCCTTCTCGGTTGCACCCTCACGAGAAATGACAACCTTCATCGGAACGTACATTTTCTTGAGATTTGCCTCAAGTCTATTGCGGGCCTCGGGATCCTTTCGATTTCTTCTGGCCCTCAGCCACGCATGATATATGGAGGCCGTTGTCTGCCCTCCATTGATAATTTGAATGCCATACAGCTTCCACAGCCTCCCGTCATGGAAGTCAGCGGCTCGACAGGAGAGGACGAGTCCGTTGTTATATGCAAGAAACCGGGAGGGCTCATTGACAATCGTTTCGTAAATACCCTTGTTAACGTTAACCTTTTCTCCAAGATAGGCACGCACATTTGCTCGAACCAGAGCCGGCCCATGCAGTGAATAGAGTGTAGAAAGCGTTTCCCCGGGAATCACAGACAAAATGCAGTCATAGTCCTGCTCTGCATTTGAACCGAGCTTGATTCCCTGCAGCCCCCCAATGTTTTCAAAGGACTGGTCCGCGTCCACCCCGCTTGAAAAGAGGTCGGATATGTAAACCAGGTCCACAAGCTGGGCGCTCCACTCTTCGTCTCCCTGGGCTCTCCTGTCATTTCTTTCGCCTCCGGGGAAAACTCCGTTTGTCAGAAGCCACAGACGCACGCTGGAGATCTTTCCATCATCGTGCAGTCTCTTGATCTGCTGGGCGTACTTGTAGGCAGGATGAGAAACATTCATTCTGGCCTGCAGTTTTCCAGAACATGCATAGACATAAAAATGCAGCAACTGCCTGTGCATCCTGGAAAAGTCCTCCTGGGTAATCTCTCTGAACCCGTTGGTCTTTTCATAATCTGAAAGAAAAAGATGCAGGTCAAAGCACCCCTCCCCTCCCGGAGTGCGCAGAATTGCAGATCCCCAGCAACTGATCTGCGCATTTCCAATCTTCCCGCTGTAGCGGTGCTCACAAAAATACTCATCTGGCTTCGGCACCAGCGGAAGCTGCACTATGGATTGGTCAGAAAGCCAGCCGGCGACCGTTTGAGCAAAAATGCTGTCATCATAGAGGCACTCATCCTCCTGCTCGCTGTCATGGGCATCACCGATCGCATCGTCAATCTTTTTTCGAGCCTCGGCAAGGGCCCCCATCTTCGTGTGCAGAAGTTCATCAAATTTCTCAGACATGTCGCCAATTCCTCGTGGATCTGAAATTTATTCCTTCAGGTACTGTTCAAGATCCGCCTGTTTGTAATTCTCGTCAGAGCCTCCCTGCTCATCAGTAATCTGAATCTCATAGCGGGCCGAGACGACACCCCGGATTGACCCCGGAACAATTCTGGGAAGCGATTCTGCAAAGTAGGATGTCATATATTCTTCAGAAAATCTTCTAAGCTCTCTGCCGGGATTTTCGCTTCTATAGCCCAGAGAGAGCACCAGGGAGTCAAAGTCAAGCTGCAGGGTTCTGCTCTTCAAAAGCTCCCTCACGCTCAGCCGTAGCTCCTCGAGGTTCATCCCCGACTCCTCCTCGCGTAGCTTGACCACGACAAGGAGCAGCCGGTCGCAATCGGACGTATCGAGCTGCACAATCGAATCAATCTTCACTCTCAGCGGATTGTCGCCAAGAGTGGTCTTCACCTCAATGGCGCGTCCATTGCTGAGCGAAAAATCATGAGCTCCATGGAGAGGCCCGTTCCAGATCCCCCTGAGAGTCTCAAGCGGCCCCGCCGACTCCAAAATCCTCCGCAACACCAGAAGCTCGCCATACAACCCAAGCTCGGACTGGCTGCTCAGCCCCCTGCTGGTTGTCTTCATGAACGCCTGCCAGGCCGAAATGCGCTCAACCACGGCCTGCGCGCAGTCCATCTGAGAGAGGCCTTCGCAACTCTGGGCAAGCTGGAACAGATCCCCGGAGAAAGTGTAAAAAAGTCCTTCGTCTTCCTTTTGCAACAAGTACTTAATTGTCAAGGTGGTGGATCCGTCCTGAATGGCCAAATCCACCTCAAAGCCTGTGCTCTCCGACAACTTGATGTTCAGCTGGTCATGAAACACGAAGACGATCGATGAGGCCCCATGAGAATCCCTTAGGAAAACAATCCTGCAGGGAGAACTGCACATGTCCACCTCGCTTCCCGGGGTTATTGCATTCCATACGGCCGCTGCAGACTTATCATTCAACTCAATCATTCGTCATCCTCCATCACCGGCTCAACGTAGTCATCATCAGGATCTTCATTCCTGATGCTGGTGTTGAATCTGGCCATGTTTGTTTGGGAGTTTCTTCTGCTTCTGGGCAGCCAGAGGTAATAAGAAACCACAGGAACCGCGGCGTTTATTTCCTTGCGGGCACTGCGAAAATATTGATCATTGCTCAAATCTTTCGCAGGGATTTCCATCAGGTACAAGATCAGATACCCCTCCTCCGGACGAAGCTGCCCTGCCGCCTTGCGCACCGCCTTGAAAAGTTCTCCCCTTCCCGTGCCCGCATTCTCAACTGCAACCTTCATGACGTCAGCCGGCACCCCCACAAACTCGTGCGACCCCGTCTTCAACACCCGAAGCACACCGGAGCTTGGGTCGGTTTTTGGTATGCCCATTGCACGCTGTACAAATCTGACATTGAAAACTTTCTCTTCAGAGGAATATCTTCCAGGAATGAAGACATTCCATCTTGTCAGATCACCATCCTTCAGTTCGTTCTCAATATAGGAAATGACCCCCTTCTTATATTGGTCACCCTCATTGTCATGACTCCTGTACCCCCGGACAAAGTTCAAGACTGTCTCAGCAGGCACATCACGCCAGACTCTTCCGGAGGCGTTTCGTACATCCTCTCGCGTGCTCGCCTCCTTTTCCTCCCCCTGATCCGGATAGTCAGCAGAGGCATAGGCCAGGCGACCACAACCGTGGGCTGTCAAGTCAGAATACAGGTCACTTGCCAGAGACCAGTTCTCAACCAAGCCCTCAGTCGTCAAATCCAGATTTCTGCACTCAAGTGTCTCTCCGTTGAAGCTGATGAATCCTTCGCTTGAGGCGCCCAGCTTGTTTCGGGCCGTTACAAGAAGCCCCGGGTGCTGCAGGATCTTCAACCTGACCTTGTCCGGATCCTGATTCAGATAGGCCATCCGGTCTATCTGGTACGCAAGATCCAGGCATGCCTCGCTGATCGCCCTGAACCGGTCAAAGATCTTGGTGGTCGTGCAAATCCTGCACAGGTCGATATACCCCTCCCGATAGCCGAACCATCGCCCCATCTGCAGAAGAGTATCGTACATCGTTGATGAACGAAGGAAAAAACTGACGCAAAGCCCTGGAAGGGTCAGGCCTCGGGAAAGTTTGTTTCCTCCAATAAAAATCCGGGCTTGCACAAATTTTCTTCCTGGCGAGCCTGGCGACCTGCACAGGATTTCTTTTGCCTGAAGCTCCCCATTGACAACGACGATTGAAAGATCCTCAATGACCTCATGAAGCAGCGGTCTCAAATCCTCGAAGGTCTCGGGAAGCCCCCACTCTGGATAAAGCGGATGGTAGTCCCAGTCCTCTGCATCCTTGCGAATTCTGGCAGTCGTCTGACGCTGATCTTCGAACATCCTTTCAAGATCATTCCAAAGCTTCGCCCGGCTCTGCTCATCCCCAAATTTAACGACATCTCTGGCTGCGCCCAGAACCAAATCCCTGAATTGGGCTGAGATTGATTTATGGGCCTTGATCCGCGAGCTGAAATGCACCAGCATGCTCGACTTGAGAACAGGCTGCCGCTCAGGAACATCCTCATCCGGGTTTTCCCTTCTCCAGTTTTCAGGATGGTTTCTACGATCCCTCCATACCCTGATGGCTGTTGAAAGGATGAACTGAAGCAAGGCAACCCTGCATTCGTCGGGCAGCTTCTGGCCTCCACCCCCGCGGGAAACCTGGGAGACTCTCTTCTTTCCTTCGCCTGTCAGAATATCGCTTGACTTGTCGCTCACGGGAATAAACAAATCCAACCCCTCGTCAGATCGATTGTCTCCGAAGAAACTGGCAGGACCAAAATAGTTTGGAGGAGCCGGAAGCGCCAAAATAAAGTCTCGAGGAAACAAGTCAACCCCAAACTTCGGAGAATCCACTCTGGCGTCAATCAGAACATTGGCAAACGGCGTTGCCGTGTATCCAACAAATGATGCCTTTGGAAACAGCTCCAGAAGGCGCCGAATACACCCATTGGTCGTTGAAACAATGTCCTCATGGAAAACACCGGTGCGGGAGGGACGTCCTGTATTGATTGAAGCCTGATCGGCCTCATCATCAATCAAAAGAAGCGGCCAGTCCTTGTACCTGCCGTTCTCGAAATACTTGATCAGCTTGTCAAAAACTGACCAGTTCTTCTTGACAACAAAAAGCAGCGGCGCATCTTTTCCGACCCCTGTTTGAAAGCTTCCTTTGAAATCGTCATCGGTGAAGGTCGCACAGCGCGGAGCCTTCTGCCTGTCATACCCAGGAAGCAACCCGACTCCGCACGGTTCTGAATGACTCAGCTTCACCAATCTTCCATTTTCATTCCTATACAGATACTCGTGGTATCCCAGAAACTCCTCGTCAAGACGCTCCTGGGTCTGCCTCCTAAGATCGTTGTGGACTCCTGACAGCACAATGATCATCCTGTACCCGCAGTCACAAGCCTTTGCAATCAAGGCGGAATAATTGGCGGTCTTCCCGCTCTGAACCTGCCCCAGAACAAGCCCCATCTTTCTGAATTCATTCTCCTCTCCGGAGAAAAGAATCCTCTTCATGACACGGTTGCTCTGCATGTCAATGCTGTCAACAACGGCTCTGGAAAACTTGCGCTTCAACTGCTCCTTCATGAGATTCCAGTAATAACCGTCACGAATGGAAAGATCATCATCCTTTGCATCGCCGGGCTTTTCCTCAGCCTTTTCACTCCGAATGTATGGAACCAGCCCAGCAAGAAGCCTGGCCTTGGCATCCTGGATGCACTGGCACTGCTCCGGTGGAAGATGCCCCTGCATCATCGCGCCCCTGAGAATTTTTCCCTCAGGTGACTCCCATGCACTTTCCCAGTTCTTGTCAAGGATCTGACTGGCGGCAACGTAGTTAAGCTCGCCTTTCCCCGGATTGACCTTCCTGTCCTGAATCTCCCCGCAGGAACGATCAAAGATTGACTGAAGGAGTCCGCGGGCAAGCGGCCCAACATTTCCGGCATCAAAGTCAAGACTGCTCATAACTGCCTCCACAAATTTCTCCAAGGACTCCGGGCCAGTTGCAGAATGGATCCGTGTCTCTCAGAATTTCCCCAGCTCTTTCACCTCCATATTCCCGGGACATGGTTTCATAGATTGCGGCAATCGCCTTTCTGAAATCCTCCCCAGACAATATCTGGCATCCTTTCCAGGATGGATGAGAAACAGCAAGTATCTCAAGAAATCCGCGCATAACCTGCGCATCAAGGCCCCCGCTCTCCAGACGGGAAAACAATGCCTCCATGACCGGGCTTGTGTAGTCCAGCAGGGGCGCACTGCCTCTCGACTTCCGCCAGAGCTTGCTTATCCTCTTCCGGCGCCCCTCCTTTGCATTTTGTCTGTTGATTGTCTGGTCCGACAACGTTCTTGCCTGCAGAGCATATTTTCTCAGCCACTGCCGCATTTCGGCCGGCGGACGCGCCCTCGACTTCTTTATATCAACCTGCCACTCCTCGTCACCATCATTCTCGAAGTCCAGACAAATCCGTGCGAGTCGATACTGTTCCTCAACCCGGAGATCTTTCAGGCCAAGCCATCCGCCGGCCTGCAGGAGTCGCTTCCCCCGATAAACATAGAACCCCTGCAGACATCCATCCTCATCCTGGGACATTGCTGACGTCATCGGAACCACGTAACACTGAAGCCACGCCTTGACAGTAGATCCCGACTCGGGCCAGAAGACCCGGGGAAAGTCACAGGGCTTGCCCGGATCCTGACTAAAAAATGGATCTATCGGCTTGATCTTGTCATCTCCAAAGTAGATTTCCAGCCCATCAGCAATGAAGCGGTGAAAGATCAATCCAAGACTCATGCAAACCTTTTTTCGCAAAGAAGACCAGTCATAATCCTGGGCGTCTTTAGACATGAAGGGAATTCTGTCAATCTTTCTCCAGAGCACCACTGTTCCATGCTCCCCCTCAATCTGGGCACATGGTGGTATCTCCCTGCTTTTCTGAAGCTTCCATTCCCCTGTTCTGACAATCTCATCCAGATCCCACGAGAAAGAGGATGTCTGCTGATCCTTCTTTGAAACAACGGTCAAATTCCGGCACTGGGAAAAGCTGGCTGACTTCAGCCCCAGCCCAAACCGGCCAAGATCATTTTCTCTTCTTTTCTTCAGGGGCGAAATTGACCCCAGCTTCATGGCCGTAATCAAGCATGATTCACTCATGCCCACCCCGTCATCCTTGATCAGGATCGACGCTCCGCTCTGCTCCGTCTCCCGGTTCATTATTACCCGGATGCTTCTTGCGCCGGCAGATATGCTGTTGTCGATAATGTCTGCTATGGCCGTCTCCACCGTATATCCCATGCCTCTCAATGACTGAGTCAGGGACTCCGGGTCCGGAGGAAGAATTACATCATGTTCAAGATCTGCAGTCATAGATCACCTACACATTTTTCCGTCCCAGACGGGCCAGTTTGTCATCAGCGTATAACTTGAGCGCCCTGTAGAGTTCAAGAGTCCTTCTGTCTGTCAGCTTCTGATAATTCTCCGCCTCGACCCCCTGCATCAAGAGGAAATGATCAATAAGAATTCCCGGAAGCGGAAGATCGTATAGATACCCCTTGACACGCACCAGTTGCTCGGCAGACATCGTTGTCATTCGAATTTGCACGAGATCCTCACGCTCCGCCTTTCCTGATCCTGAGACAGTCAGAGGCCCGGCGCTGTCATTTGCGGTGTCGTCCAGACTCTCCTCAACACCTCCCTCCTCCATCTCTTCTTCGTCGTCACCAAGCCCCCAGTCAAGACCTGCCCCCTCCAGAGCAACGCTGTCAACCTCGCTGATTTCATCATCAGATGCGCCCGGGGAATCTTCTTGAGCTGGCGTCCAGCCCTCCTGCGGCGACGAGGGCGGATCACGGGGAACGGACGCATCCTCCCTCGCCAATTCCGTCTCCCGGTCCCTGGGAGTCGTGGTTTCTTCATCCTGGCGCTCCGGAAGGGCCCCTGAGCCGGAATACATTGTTTCCAGAATTCTCTCCGGGGCCTCCTCATCCTGTAGTCGAGAAAGAACGGACTCCAGAAGCCGGGTCTCGTCCATCCTTGCAAAATCCTGAAGTCGCAACCCGTGCCTGCTTGTTGCAGTGCGCCAGTTCAGACCAAGGTGCACATACTCCAGCAACAGCTCGAAGTTATGGGTCGTCAAGGCAAAGAGAAGCTCATCACTAATCCGCTCCGGATCCTTCCCGATCTCTGTTCCTCTTTTGTCCTCCCTGTCCTGCGCCAGTCGTCTGAAGGGCTCCCTCGCCTCATGAAAAGAAAACACAGAGGCCCCATGACGCAGCAGCCACCGGAACAGCGTGCGGTCATTGCGGTGAACAGCTGCATCCAGAGGAGCATTTCCTGCACTAAGACTGTTTCCATCCTTTATGTAGCGCAGAAAAACCTCCGGAATCGACATTGCTGCCAATTCATTCGCACTCATCCCGGACCTGTATGGATACTCCAAGAGATGCTTGCCCTGTCCCGCGGCATTGACAAGCAGCCAGGATGTGATCATCTCCTTGTTAGGATTATTTGGAAGCCTTCTCAGCGTCTCCACAAAATCTCTTGAAATCTTCTTGACCGTATCTTCGTCGAGGCAGATATAGGCCGCGACCACCGTCTGAAAATCGCCTTCAGTCGCGGCCGTCACAAACTGCCTCAATACGTCGCCATAGTCCACCACTTTAACTGGCCTCACTTTCCTGTTCTTGGAAATCTGCGGGTTCGTACGATCTTGTCGCCATTGAAGCCAGAACCAGCACATCCCTCCCAGAGCACTGGTATTGCTCAAAAAGGCAAGAAACCAACCCTCTCTTCCAGCAGAAGAAAATCAATAGAAACGCCTACAGGAAATCATATGACCCATCAAGAAGGTTGGTTTTTGCCCTGACAATCCCTATGCTCGGGGAGATGCTTTTATAAGCTTCTCCAGCCATCGTCTTCAACAAGGCAACCAATATGATTCTGGCTCCCTCACAGGGAACCGCCATCCCAATCTGCCTTCGAACGCTTTGTACGCTCCCATAAAAAACAAAATCATCAGGAAATGTCTGGAGGCGGGCTTTTTCCCTATTGGTCAAGGCTCGGGGCTCATCCCAGTGATACATATATGTTCCGCCCCCGCCTGATCCTGTCACGGTATATGCAGGCCTCTTCGGATCCAGGCGTCGATATATCTGGGACATTCTGGTTCCCTTGACGTTCAGTTGCAAACGCTTGGGCAACAACCCCATGCTTTCCGCCTGCCAAATATTCATTCCCGGTCTGATATAGCACAGACGCTCAGCCACAATCGGCCTGATGTTTACCCTCTCCTGGTTTTTTGCATAAACAGGAATATCGGCAAGCGCCTCCGAGCAAGTCTTCATCCTGTAAGAGGGAGCGGGAACCCTGAATTCCCTCTGCAAATCCCCGCGTATCCCAACCAATATATATCTGTGCCTTATCTGAGGAATCCCATACTCCTCAAACCTGTACAGATGGGTCGTGATGGTATAACCGTGCTCGCCTGCATTGCACAGTTCATTAAGGATTTGTTTAAACGCCCTCCCATCGTTTGCAGATCTCAGGCCCGTCACATTTTCAGCGACAAAAAACAGCGGGTTTGCATGAGAAATATACTCAACCCCGTATTTGTACAAACCCCCAAACTTTCCGTCGAGCCCCTTTGCCTCTCCAACCCGGGAAAAGTCATTGCAAGGGAAGCCAAACAAAAGTCCGTCTGCCGGCTCCAGTCCCTTGATGTCAAGCTCCCGCACATCCTTGCAAATGCAGACAGCTCCCGGGCATCTCTTCAGGACATTTCTTCTGTATGTTTCACATGCACAGGGGTCATAATCAGTAGCCCAGGTATGCTGAAAGGAAAGCCCTTTTATTCGAGCCTTGTTGACGGCAACGCCGATTCCTCCCGGACCGCAGAACATCTCTGCCACCGTCAGTCTTCTGCCTTGCAATGAGCCATCCGGCCTCGCATCGCGTCCCTCCGGAACATTCCCTTCCCCAATGCTTTCAAATCCACCAGTCATTTTTCTCTTTATTGTTAGATGAAGATTTGTCCAGGCGCAATGCAAGTTTTAAGATCATTCTGAAAAAGAGAATGCAAAGCAATTCCCAGACTCTTCCCTGTTCTTCTCAGGGACCGGTAAAAGCTGAATTTTAGTTGTCCAGTTGCTACTTCGGTAGGCTTTGATGTTTCGCCGGCTTCCTGGTGTATCTTCCACGGGCCAATGACAGTCTTGACAGCCGCAAGGCCAGAAAAACCACTCCATTCCACCCTGATTTCACGAAACTTCCTCACAATCAACGTGACCCCCGCTGCTGGCTCCAGACCAGTCACGCCCGCATCGTGCGATGCAACCTGACCGCCTCCGGTTCAACCAGAGAGACCTTCTCCTGAGAAATCAGCCTCGTTCCAGGTCAACGATTGCATCTCGTCCGCTGCCTCCCGGCCATACACAAGACAAAGGCGGCCTGCCTGCACGCAGCAAGCAGACCGCCCTTGTCTTTGGCGCGCCTGTTGATTCAGGCGCCTCAAACATTCCTGCCCGACTCCCAGAGCCGCACGAAGTGGTGCACCGGTCCGTGGCCGGAACCCACCTCAAGCGCCCCGGAGGCGGCAATGGCCTCGCTGATGTAGTCCTTGGCAAGGCGCGCCGACAGCTGCAGGTCGCCCGTGCGCGCAAGATAGGCCGCCAGAGCCGAGGAAAGCGAACAGCCCGTGCCGTGCGTATTTTTTGTTCTGGTGCGCGGCGCCGAAAGCCGCAGCATCTCGCGCCCGTCGAAAAAGAGGTCCTCCGACACGGCGCCGTCCTCGACATGTCCGCCCTTGAGATAGACCGCGCTGCTCCCGCCGCACAGGACAAAAAGTTCCTCGGCGGCCGCAGGCATCTCGTCAGGGGCAATCGCCTCGCGGTTTAAGAGCACGGCCGCCTCCGGCAGGTTGGGCGTGATCACATGCGCAAGCGGCAGCAGGCGGCTTCGAAAGTACTGCACCGAGGCGTCGGGCATGAGCCGGTCGCCGCTCTTGGCCACCATCACCGTATCGAGCACCACCCAGCGCGGACGATGCCGTTCGAGGGCCGCGGCCACGGCCTCCATCACGTCGGTTGCGCCGAGCATGCCGATCTTGACGGCATCGATGCGCACGTCGTCAAACAAGGTGTCGATCTGGCGCGTCACAAAGTCCGCGGGAACAGGGAGAACCCCCGTCACCGCGCGGGTGTTCTGGGCCGTGAGGGCGGCTATCACCGCGCAGGCGTAGGTGCCGAGCGCCGACATCACCTTGACGTCGGCAAGCACGCCGGCGCCGCCCGAGGGGTCGACTCCGGCAATCGTCAGGACATTTTTAATCATGCGATGCATCCCCCTGGCTGCGCTGCCGAAGGGCGTTTTCCCAGATCTCGCCGATGTAGCGCATCTGCCGCAGGCTCGAGCCGGTGTAGCCGTGCGCAAATTCAAGCGCCCTGCGGCGCCGTTCGGGCAGACAGCCGTCGTTGAGCCAGCCGATGGCCGTGTTCCACGCGTCGCGCGCATCGCGCACGCGCTCAGCCGCGCCCGTTTCCACGGCATCGGCCACGGCCTTGGCAAAGTTGAAGCTCGAGGGACCCACAAGCACGGGCGAGCCTGCGGCCGCAGGCTCAATCAGGTTCTGCGACCCGTAGGGCCCGAAGCTGCCGCCCATGATGGTGACGTCGGCCAGGGCGCAGTAAAAGCTCATCTCGCCCATCGTGTCGCCAAAGAGAATCACCGGCCCGTCGATGGGCGCGGCGCGCGCAAAATCCTCGTTGTTGCTGCGCCTCAGAATCGGCAGGCCCGTGGCCTGCACGGTTTCAAAGACCTCGTCGAAGCGCTGCGGATGACGCGGCACCAGAAGCGCGGCCACCTTTTCAGAGGTGCGCGAGAGCACGTCCACAAAGAGCTTTTCCTCGCCCTCGCGGGTGCTTGCAAGCAGAATCACCGGCCGGCCGATTCGCTTTTTAAGCTCCTCGGCCCGCGCCGTCTGACCGGGATCGGGCTTGACGTCAAACTTCACCGAGCCGCACACGTGCACCACGCGCGCGCCGAGCGCCGTGAGCCTTGCGGCATCCTCGCGGCTTTGCGCGAGCACCGCCGCAAAGCCCGCAAACGCGGGCCGCATCACGCCGGCAAAGCGCCCGGCCTGCCGCGCGCTTTTTTCAGACTCGCGCGCGTTGGCAAGCACCAGGGGAATGCCCCGGGCATTGGCCTCGGAAACCATGTTGGGCCAGACCTCGGTCTCCATCACCACGCCCATGACCGGGCGGGTCTCATCGAGAAACTTCCCCATGAGCGGAGCCGTGTCGTAGGGCAGGTAGCACTGCGTGATCCGCCCGGGATAGGCGCGGGCAATCCTTTCGCCGGCCTCGCGCCCGGTGGGGGTCATGCAGGTGAGCAGCACCTCGCTGTCGGCGTAGGCCGCAAAGAACGCATCGATGAGCGCGCGCGCAGCGTTGGTCTCACCCACGCTCACCGCGTGCAGCCACAGGCGCGGCCGCACGGGGGCGGGATAGGTGCAGGCGCCGTAGCGCTCGTCCCAGTGTTCGAGATAGGCGGGCTGTTTGCGGGCGCGCTTTCTGAGATAAAGGCGCGTGAGCGGCAGCGCCGCCTGCGTCAGAAGCCGATATAAAACGGGCGTGGACATGTTGCTTGCTCGTTCTCCCTGCCGAAGGGCGCTCTCAGGCCTCTTCGACGTGCGCGTGCATCACGGCCTGCAGCGCGCTTAAAACTTCAATCGTGCCGGGCACGATCCCCTTGTCTCCCACCGTGGCGCAAGCCTTTTCCGAGACAAGCGAAAAAAGCGCCGCGCTCGTGCCCACGATGATGCCCACCGAGGGAACGCCGAGCGCCGCCCCAAGGTGCGTGAGCCCCGTGTCGACGCCCGCCAGACAGCGCGCCCCGGCAATGGCCTGCGCAAGCGCCGAAAGACTCGAGCGCGGCATCACGACGGCGCCGTCGACGGCCGAGGCAATCTCCTCGACGCGCCGGCGCTCGGTCTCGCTTCCCCAGAAGAGGACGCTTTGCAGACCGTCGCGCGCAAGCTCCGAGGCAACCTCGATCCAGCGCTGCTGCGGCCAGAGCTTCTCGGCGCGGCTGGTGTTGACCGCGAGCGCCGCATAGGGGCCGGTGACGCCCGCCGGCGGCACGGCCTTCACCCGAAGTCCGTAGCGCGGCGCATCAGGGTCGATTTCGTAGCCCAGCACGCGGGCGGCCATGGTGCGGTAGCGCCGCACGGGCCCAAGGCTTTCAGGCACGGCAAGCGTATGCGTGTAAAAGCGGCTGGCAAGGGGCTCGCGAATCGTGTCCCTCGAGTAGCCCCAGCTCTCGGCGCCCGAAAGCCTTGCCACCAGGCCCGTGCGCAGCAGGCCCTGAATGTCGATGACGCAGTCATAGCTGCCGGCGCGCAGCTGCCGGCGCAGCTCTGAAAACTCCTCGCGCGTGCGGCGCGACAGCGGGCTCTTGCGCCAGCGCCGGAAGGCCGTGATGATGCGATGGTCAATCGCGCCCGAGAGAGCCGGCACATCGGCAAAGCTCTCCTCGACCACCCAGTCAAGCGTGCAGTCGGGAAAAGCCTGCCGAATGTCATGGGCCGCAGGCAGCGCGTGAATCACATCCCCCATCGAGGAGGACTTGATCACAAGGATGCGGCGGCTCATGGCAGGGCGCCCCGGGGCGCCTGAAACTCCACGGCGCTTTCGGCCTTGCGCGAGAGCTTCTTGCCGAACTCGACGCCCGGCTGGTCAAAGGGATTGATGCCGTAGAGGGTGCCGAGCATCGTCGTCTTGTGCTCGTAGAGCGCCAGAAGCGCCCCGAGCCTGGCCGCATCGAGCTCGTCGATGCTCACCGTGGTGACGGCGTTGAACCAGGCGCTGTTTTCGCGGGTCACGAGCGCCTCGGCCTGCGCCTTGGCATTGGCAATCAGCACGCGGTGCAGATCGGCATGCCGGTGGCCGGGCTTCTCGCACCACAGAAGGTCAATCGAGCTGTTGGCCGTTCCCTCGCGAAGCCACTGGTAGAAGGAGTGCTGTGACTCGTTGCCGTGGCCGCCCCAGATGCCCTGGCCGGTGCGCGCAGAGACTGGCGCGCCGTCGATTCCCGTGCACTTGCCAAGGCTTTCCATCTCGAGCTGCTGCTGCCAGGCGACCATCACCCGCAGCCGCTCGTCGTAGGGCAGGCAGCAGTGCAGCGCAATGCCGAGCTCGACCGAATTCCAGTAGCTCACCAGCGCCATCAGCAGCGGCAGGTTCTCCTGCGCGCTGCTCGACTCGACGTGCATGTCCATGGCGTGGGCGCCCGAAAGCAGCGCAAGAAACGCATCCGACCCCAGGGCAATCGCATCGCACAGGCCGATGGCCGACCACACCGAGAAGCGTCCGCCCACCCAGTCCCAGATGGGAAAGAGATTCTCGGGCGGCAGGTTCATCTCGTCGGCCGCCGAGGGATTGGCCGAGACGACGAGCAGGTGGCGGGCGCGGTCGGCGCCGGCAATGCCCGCCTCGAGCAGCCACTGGTCAAGGGCGGCGGCGTTGACCGCCGTCTCACGCGTCTTGAAGCTCTTTGAGGAGACGATGATGAGGGTCTTGAAGGGGTTGAGCCGGCCCACGATGCGGTCAAACGCCACGCCGTCGGCGGCCGACAGAAAGTGCAGCCGCACCGGGGGCTGGATACCGCGCAGGGCGTGGTAGACCGTGCGCGGCCCCATCTCCGAGCCGCCGATGCCGACATTGATCACGTCGGTGATCTTGTCGCCGCGGCAGCCGCAGTAGCGGCCGCTGCGGACCATGTCGGCAAACAGGCAGATGCGCTCAAGCGCGCGCTGGACCTCGGCGTGAAACGGCGCATTGACCCGCGGGTCGCGCAAGGCCGTGTGCAGCGCCGCACGCGATTCGCTTGCGTTGACGATTTCGCCGCGCCGCATGGCGGCGTTGGCCTCAAGAACGCCCTTGTCGCGGGCCAGGTCGTAGAGCCCGGCCAGATCGTCTGAGGTCATGCGCTGGCGGCCGACATCGATCGTCAGACCGCAGACCGAGCGCTTCGTCTCGGAGGTGTAATCACGCAAAAAGGGCGCCGGCGCCGGCGCGTCTGCCTTCGTGCTGGACTGCGTCATAAAGAAAACTGCCTAAAAAGTTGTCGAACTGCGCGCAAGAGTCCCTGCGCCGCCCCCGGCAGGGGCGCGCATGAACCTCGCGCCTGCACATTTTCGAGGCTAGTCTAGCCCATGCATCGCCGCAAGGCGGCATCCGGCGCGCGACGCGCTGGTAAGCAGAGGTATCAGAAAACCTCCCGCAGGGGCGCCTGCGTTCCCGCAAGGCAACAGCTGCCTTCGCGCGGCGCAGGGCGCGGGCACCGCATCGTGACAAAATTGCACCTACCATGGACTTCCTGACAACACCTGCAGCCGCCCCCTTGCCCGCGACGCCGCCCGGCGCGGCGCGCCCCCTTGCCTGGGTCGCGGCTCTCGGCACCATCTCGGCGGCCGGCGCCGGACTTGCGGCGCTTCGCGCGGCACTTTTTGATACAAAAAGAGAGTTTCTGAGCACCACGGACGGCCTGTGCGCGCACGCCCTTGCCGCCGGCGTGGTCGACGAGGCGCTGCTTGCCCCCGGCGCCGCCCCGCGCACGGCTCGGCTCATCGACGCCTGCCTTGCCCAGATGCCGGAACTCCCCGAACTCGTTGCGCGCACCGGCCCCGCACGCTCGGCCGTCGTGCTCGGAGCAACGACCTCGGGCATGCCCGAGGTCGAGGCGGCCATGCGCGTGCGCGCGCAGACCATTCGTCGATCCAGTCCTGCACCACGTCCATCGGCGGCCATGCGCGTGCGCGCGCAGACAGGCGCGCTTGCGAAGGACTTCAGCATTCGCGCGCTCAATCTCAACGAGCCCGCGCGGCACGCGGCCGCCCGGCTGGGCATCACCGGCCCGGTCTATACCATCAGCAATGCCTGCGCCTCGGGCGCCATGGCAGTCATCTCGGGCGTGCGGCTTCTGGCGGCCGGCCTTGCGGACCTGGTCCTCGCCGGGGGCGTCGACAGCCTGTCGGCCTTCACCGTCACGGGATTTGACGCGCTCGGCGTGCTGGGCAAGGACCCGGCGCGCCCCTTTGCCGCATCGCGCCGCGGCATCAATCTCGGTGAAGGCGGCGCCCTGCTCGTTCTGACGCGCGAGCCGCTGCCCGGGTCGCTTGCGGCCGTCACGGGCTTTGGCGCCACGTGCGACGCGCACCACATCTCGGCGCCCGAGCCTGAGGGCGCGGGCGTGCGCCGCGCCATGCAGCTTGCGCTTGAGTCCGCGCACCTTGCGCCCGATGACATTGACCTTGTCAGCGCCCACGGCACGGGCACGGTGCAAAACGACGCGGCCGAGGCGCGGGCCCTTAGGGCCGTGTTCGGCAGCGCCGTGCCGGTGGCCTCCTACAAGCGCATCACGGGACACACGCTTGCCGGCGCGGGCGCCCTGCAGGCGGCGCTTGCCGCAGCGCATTTTCTCGACAACCCCGGGGGCGCCCTCGCCCCCAACGCCTCGGACGTCGCGGCCGACCCCGGGCTCAACATCAACGTGATCAACCGATCACAAGATGAAAAATCCGTCCTGCGTCTCGGCCGCCCCGTCAGACACATCCTCACCAACGCCTTCGCCTTCGGAGGCTCCAACGCCTGCGTGATCTATTCACGCTGCCCGGCCGGGGAGACCGCTCCATGACGACCTGCCGTTTTCAACACAATCCGGATCTTCCGACTCCCTCAGAGCTGCTGCCGCACCGCCCGCCCATGATGCTCATCAGCGGCGTACTTGATGCGCAGGACAAGAGCGTTCGCACCTTCGTGCAGATTGGCCCGGCGCATGCGCTTTTTCTCGATGAGAAGGGCTGCGCCTCGCCCCCGCTGCTGCTGGAGCTGATGGCCCAGACCGTGGGCTGCTGGGCGGGGCTTGCGGAGCGCCGCGAGGGTCAGAAGCCGCGCATCGGCTTTCTGCTCGGAACCCGGCGCTTTGACTGCCGGCCCGAGCCCCTGCCCGCGGGCATGGTGATCGTGCTTGAGAGCACCTGCACGTTTTATGCGCAGGACGACCTTCCAACCCAGTTTGAGTGCTTCGCGTACGATGCCGGGGGCCGCGAGCTCGCCCGCACGACGCTCACGGCCTACATGCCGCGGGACCTGTCGCGCTTCACCGGCCGCAGCGGCAGCGGGTCCGGGGCCCCCCAGGCCGGGAGCACACCGGGAGACAAACAATGACCGCCAGCCAATCTTCACTTCCCGCCGCCAGCGTCCTCGTCACCGGCGCCTCGCGCGGCATCGGCCGCGCGACGGCCGTCGCGCTTGCCCGCGAGGGCTATGAGGTCGTGGTGCACGGCTCCTGCGACAGTCCGGCCCTGCGCGAGACGCTTGAGGCCGTGCGCGCCGCCGGCGGCAGCCCCGCCGCGCGCCACCGCCGGCTTGCCTTTGACGTCGCCGACCGCGAGGCTGCGCGCCGCGCCCTTGAGGACGACGTCGGGCGCTTCGGCGCCTACTACGGCATCGTCTGCAACGCCGGCATCGCCCTTGACGGCACCTTCGCGGCCATGCCCGGCGACGACTGGGACCGGGTGATCAACACGGACCTCAACGGCTTTTTCAACGTCGTGCAGCCCATGGTGATGCCCATGGTGCGCCGCCGCAAGCCGGGACGCATCGTGGTGGTGAGCTCGGTCTCGGGCGTCATGGGAAACCGCGGACAGGTCAACTACTCGGCGGCCAAGGCGGGCCTCATCGGCGCGGCCAAGGCGCTTGCCGTGGAGCTTGCCAGCCGCGGCATCACGGTCAACGCCGTCGCCCCCGGACTCATCGACACCGGCATGGTGACCGAGGAGGTGAAGGCCCGCGCCCTGCCCGCCATTCCGATGCGCCGCACGGGCACGCCCGGGGAGGTGGCCGCGCTCATCGTCTTTCTCATGAAGCCCGAGGCGGGCTACATCACCCGCCAGGTCATCCAGGTCAACGGAGGACTCGCATGAGCGACATCAGCATCCGCACGCCCGGGGGCAGGCCGCGCGTCGTGGTCACAGGCTTCGGCGCCGTCAGCCCGCTTGGAAACGACTGGCCGAGCGTGCGCGCCAAGCTTCTGTCGTGCACCAATGCCGTGCAGAGAATCGAGCCCTGGGGGGCCATCGAGGGACTGCGCACGCAGGTCGGCTGCCCGGCCGCGCCCTTTGAGCTCGACAAGACCCGCTACAACCGCAAGAGTCTGCGAAGCATGGGCCGCGTGGCGGTGCTCGGCGTGCGCGCCACGGAAATCGCCCTGGCCGACGCCGGCCTTGACGATCCTGAGTTTCTCGCCTCGGGCGAGGCCGGCATCGCCTACGGCTCGTGCTCGGGCACGCCCGGGGCGATCGCCGACATCGCCGAGCTGGTGCTGCACGGCACCACGCGCGGCATGAACGCCAACACCTACATCCGCATGATGGCGCACACGGCCGCAGTCAACATCGGCATCTTCTTCGGCATCAAGGGCCGCATCATCACGACAAGCTCGGCGTGCACCTCGTCCTCGCAGGCGATCGGCTACGCCTACGAGTCGATTCTTCTGAACCGCGCGCGCGTGATGATCGCCGGCGGCAGCGAGGAGCTCGACGCGTCGGATGCGGCCATCTTCGATACGCTCTTTGCCACAAGCACGGAGTTCAATGACGCCCCCGGACTCACGCCGCGCCCCTTTGACGCGCGCCGCGACGGTCTGGTGATCGGCGAGGGCGGCTGCACGCTCGTGCTCGAGGAGCTCGGACATGCCCTTGTGCGCGGCGCAAGGATTTATGCCGAGGTGCTGGGCTTCGGCACCAACTCCGACGGCGCGCACATCACAAGCCCGCAGTCGGCCCAGATGGCCCGCGCCATGGCGATGGCCCTGGACGACGCCGGCCTCAGGCCCGGCGACATCGGCTACGTCAACGCCCACGGCACGGCCACCGACCGGGGCGACGCCGCCGAGAGCCTCGCCACGCACGAGGTCTTCGGAGAGAAAACCCCCGTCTCCACCCTCAAGAGCTACATGGGGCACACGCTCGGAGCCTGCGGCTCGCTTGAGGCCTGGATGACCATTGAAATGATGAAGGAGGGCTGGTTTGCCCCCAACGTCAACCTTGAGACGCCGGCCGATGACTGCGCGCGGCTTGACTACATCATGGGCGAGCCCAGGCGCGTGACCACCGACTTCGTCATGACCAACAACTTCGCCTTCGGCGGCATCAACACCTCGCTTATCTTCGGACGATGGAGGGGGAGATAAAAAAATGAAGCGTCGAACCCATCCGGCCGGCTGCTCAATTCTTGAGGCGCTCTGCGAGGCGCAGAAAATCGCCTTTGCGCCCTTCATCTTCCAGGCCTGCGTCGCGGCCCGGCGCCTGGGGCTTCTTGCCGCCATGGGCCGCGCCTCGCCGCAGGGCGCCGACGAGGCGCAGCTTGTCCGCGAGACGGGGCTGACGTCCTATGCCGTGGGCGCTCTGGTCGATGCGCTTGCCGCCGCCGGCGTCTGCGAGCGCAGCGCGCAGGGCCTGGTGCGGCTCACCAAGACGGGCGAGTGCCTGGCCTACGACGCCATGACGGGCGTCAATCTCGACTTCACGGCCGACGTCTGCTACGCGGGACTTGCGCGCCTGCAGCAGTCGCTTGTCTCAGGCCGCCCCGAGGGACTCGGGGAGCTCACCCCGCAGGCGCACTGGGAGACGATCTATCCGGCCCTTTCAAGCCTGCCGGAGCCGGCGCGCACGAGCTGGTTTGCCTTTGACCACTACTACTCGGACCGCTATTTCGACGCGCTTGCCGCAAGAATTGCCGCCGTGCTCAAGCCGCGGCGGCTTTTCGACGTCGGCGGCAACACCGGAAAGTTCGCCCGCGCCATGCTCTCGGCCGCCCCCGGGGTGCAGGTGACGATCGTCGACCTGCCGCAGCAGTGCCGGCTTGCGCGCAGCAATCCGGCGCTCTCCGAAGTCCGCACGCGGCTTCAGACGGCGTCGGTCAACTGGCTTGAGCCCGAGGCCATGCCCCGGCTTGAGGACGCGGATTCGGCCGGGGAGACCCCCTCGGGAGCCGACGTCATCTGGATGAGCCAGTTTCTGGAGTGCTTTCCCGCGGAGACGGCCGTCAGCATCCTGCGGCGCTGCCGCAGGATGCTTGCCCCCTCGGGCTCCTTTGCCGTGCTCGAGTCGCTCGTCGACGGGCAGAAGTGGCCCGCCTCGAGCCTGAGCCTTGCGGCAAGCTCGCTTTACTTCACGGCGATGGCCAACGGAAACTCGCGCTTTTACCGCCGCCTGGACCTGCTTGAGATCTTCAAGGCGGCCGGACTTGTCGTCGTGCACGAGGAGACCGGCCTTGGCGTGAGCCACACGCTCTTTGTCTGCAAGCCGCAGACCGCGCAGCCGACATAGGACAGCCATGCGTTTTTTTGTGGAAAACCTCTCAATTCACGGCGAGGGACTTCCCGGCGCCGCTGCGCAGACAAGCGCCGGAACGATTCCAGCCATGCTGCGGCGCCGTCTCTCGCCCCTGGGAAGGACCGCCCTGGCGGCGCTTTCCGATCTCAAGCCGTGTGCGCAGGAGCAGGTTGTGTGCGCCTCAAGCTGGGGGGATCTGTCGCGCTCGCTTGCGCTTCTGGAGTCGCTCTCGGAAACCGGCGAGATGAGTCCGGCTGACTTTGCGCTGAGCGTTCACAACGCCATCGGCGCCAACGCCGCCATCTGGCTGAAGAACCACGCCCCCTCCCCTGCGGTCTGCGCCGGAGCGCTCAGCGCCTCGGCGGGGCTTCTTGAGTGCGCCCTTGCCCTCACCGGGTCGCCCTCGGTGCTGCTGCTTCGCTACGAGCCCGCCATGCCCGCGCTCTGGCAGGGCCCGGACGTCGTCGAATGCGCGGGCGCGCCCGCGGCCTGGGCGCTGCGGCTTGCGCGCGAGCCGGGCGCGCAGACGCTTCTGGCCTTTGAAGTTTCGCCGCTGCTCGCCGACAACGCGCCCTGGACAAGGCCGCAGGCGGGCGTCATCTGCGAGGAGGCAGCCTTTCTGTCGGGCGAGCGCACGCACCTCGAGCAGCGGCAGTACAGCGCCTGCGGCGTCTTTGAGCGGGGGTGGCAGTGGCGCCGTTTGTAGCTGATCCGCAGCGCACGGAAGACAGCGGCCCCGGGTCGCGCCTCAACTACGCCTGGCGGCTTGCGGCCACGGGCTTTTGCTTTCTGACGTTTGCCCTCATGGGGCTTGCCTTTCGCCTTGCGGTGTGCCCGGTGCTAGACCTCACGCAGCGCGATCCCCGGCGGCGCATGCTTGCCGCGCGCGGCGTGGTGCAGAAAAGCTTTGCCTGGTTTGTGGAGCTCATGCGCCGGCTCGGCTGCCTTGAATACCGCTTCACGGGCGAGACCGAACGTCTGTCGCGGAAGTCCCTTCTCATCTGCGCCAACCACCCCACGCTCATCGACGTCGTGCTGCTGATGTCCCGGATTCCAAACGCAACCTGCATCGTCAAGAGCTCGCTGACGCGCTCCTTCGCCCTCAAGGCGCCCGTTCTCACCTCGGGCTACGTGAGCAACGACTCGGGGCCGGAGCTTGTGCACGACTGCGCACGCGCGCTCGAGGCGGGCGACACCCTCATCATCTTTCCCGAGGGCACGCGCACGCAGCCCGGCCGCGAGCCGCGCCTCAAGCACGGGGCGGCGGCCGCCGCGCTCGAGGCCCGGCGCAGCATCACGCCGGTGCGCATCCGCTGCACGCCGCCGAGCCTCATGAAGGGCATGCCATGGCACCACATCCCTTCACGTAAAATGTCGTTCTCCGTCGAGATTCTTCCCGACATCGACATCGCGCCCTACCTTGAGGCCGAGCGCAGCGTCGGACGCCCCGCAGCCGTCCGCAGGCTCAACGAGCGCATCAAGAACACCCTTTTCACCCATTCGGAAGCAGACCATGGACAAGACCAGCCTTGAACAGGAACTCAAGGTGCTCATCATCACAAGCCTCGGGCTTGAGGACATCACGCCCGGGGATATCGACAGCAATGCGCCCCTTTTCGTCGAGGGGCTCGGGCTCGACTCCATCGACGCCCTTGAGCTGGGTCTGGCCATCAAGAAGAAGTACGGCATCACGATGTCCTCCGAGGGCGAGGAAAACAAGCGGCACTTCGCAAGCGTCAGCAGCCTTGCGGACTTCATCCTTGCCAGCGCCCCGCGCGCCTGACTGACCCGACATCATTCTTGAGAAAGCACATCGCCATGGTGACCGAACAGCAAATTCTTGACCAGATCAAATCCGTTCTCGTCGAGTCCTTTGAAATCGACCCCGCGCTCGTCAAGCCCGAGGCGCGCTTTTATGAGGACCTCGACATCGACTCGATCGACGCCGTCGATCTCATCGTGAACCTGCAGCCGATGATCGGCTCCAAGAAGATCTCGCCCGCGGACTTCAAGCAGGTGCGCACGGTGTCCGATCTCGTCGCCGTCCTCTCAAGGCTTTTGAACGAGTAGGCGCCATGCCCGGACAAGCGCCGCCCGCCGCCCGAAAGCCGGGCGGTTTTCTTTGCCCGGCCGCCGCCATTGCGGGGCTGGCGCTGGCGGCTCTCTACCCCCTGCTTGTCTACGTTCTGCTCAAAAGGGAGCTCTACTGGGCCGGCGCCGCCGTCATTGCCGCCGCCGCTGCCGTGCTCTGGCGGATGCGCCGCACGAAGGTTTCCCTTGCGGCGCTTGCCGCCGCCCTTGTGCTTGCGCTCATCACAACCGTCTCGCGCGAGGCGCTTGCGCTCAAGCTCTACCCGGTGGTGGTGAGCCTGTGCTGGCTCATCTTTTTTGCCGCATCGCTTCGCAGCACCCCCGCCATCGAGCTCTTTGCCCGCCTGCGGCACCCCGACCTGCCCGAGGGCGCGCGGCGCTACTGCCGCCTCGCCACCCGGGCCTGGTGCCTGTTTTTCGTCGCCAACGCGCTTGTCGCCCTCGACTCGGCCCTTTTTCGCAGCGACGCCTGGTGGGCGCTCTACAACGGCGCCCTCGCCTACGGCCTGATCGGCCTGATGTTCGTGCTCGAATACGCTGCGCGGCGCCTCTACGCCAGGCGTCATGATCTGCCGCTATGATCGCCCCTGCCCACCCGGTCCCGCCACGAGTTACGTCATGACCCAGCCGATTCTTTCTCCACGCCTGATGGATGTCTCGCGCACCCTCACGCGCACCGACGCCGATGACCTGCCCCTCGCCCTGTCCGAGGCGGGCGCGCGCAGCTGGGGCGAGTTCGCCATTGCGGTCAACAACTGGCGCACGGCATTTGTCAGGGCGGGCGTCTCAAGCGCGGCGCTCTACCTTGAGGATCTCTTTGACTTCTCCTCGGCGCTTTTCGGCGCCTGGTGCGCCGGCGTGCGCGCCATCCTGCCCGCTGACGCGACGCGTGCGACATGCGCGCGCCTTGCCGGACTCGCCCAGGCCCTTGCCGGAGAGTTTGATGCGCGCCTCGCCGCGGCCGACGCCCCGGACCTTCCCCTGATCACGCCCGCAGACACGGGGATGCCCTTTCGCGGGGAGATCGATCCCGAGGCCCGGCTCGTGAGCCTCTTTACCTCGGGCTCCACGGGCGAGCCCGCCCTTATCACCAAGCGGCTCTCACAGCTCTTCTGCGAGGTCGCAGCCATTGAGACGCGCCGCCCGGACGCCTCCGAGCGGAACCTTGCGCAGGACGCGGTGATTTTCTCCACCGTCCCCGCGCAGCACATCTACGGACTTCTCTTCACCGTCCTGTGGCCCGCGGCCGCCGTGCGCCCCTTCTGGCACAGGCGCATCCTCTACCCCGAGGAGCTGCTTTCTCGCACGCGCCGCGCCGCCGCAGGCGGGGCGGCGCTCTGGGTGACGAGCCCCGCGCAGCTCAAGCGCCTGCCCCGGGATCTGGACTGGCGCTCGATCAGGGACATCCTGCGCGTGGTCTACTCAAGCGGCGGACCGCTTCCGCCCGAGGGACTTCAGCGGTGCCTGGACTGCACGGGAATCTCCCCGGTGGAGATTCTCGGCAGCTCCGAGTCGGGCGGCATCGCCTGGCGCAGCCGCGGCATCGCGCCCGACGGGCGCATCACGGGCGAGGCCTTCCGCGCCCTGCCGGGCATGCAGGTGAAGTCTGAAAACGGGCTGCTCGCGCTCAAGGGCGCACAGCTCTCCTCGCCCGGCTGGGAGTGCACGGCCGATCGCGTGCGCCTTCTGAGCGACGGCAGCTTCATGCTGCTCGGACGCGCCGACCGCATTGTGAAGATCGAGGAAAAGCGCGTCTCGCTTGCGGCCGTCGAAAAGGCGCTCACGGCAACGCGTCTGGTGACCGAGGCCCGGGCCTTTGTCGCCCCCTGCACCGGAAAGCTCGCCGTCGCGGCCATTCCGGCCCCGCAGGCCGTCGCGCTGATCCGCCGAGAGGGCAAGCGCGCGCTCGTCTCGAGGCTGCGCACGGCGCTCGCGCAAGGCCTTGAGCGCGTCTGTCTGCCGAGGCACTGGCGCTTTGTCTGGGAGCTGCCTGAAAACGCCATGGGCAAGCACACCGCACGGGAGCTTGAGGCGCTGCTTGACCCCGCCAGGCCCCAGGCCGTGCTTGAGTCGCGCACCGGCGAGAGCGCCGAGCTGCTGGTGTCAGTGGCCTCCGACGCCCCCTTCTTTGAAGGGCACTTCCCTGAATTCAAGCTGCTGCCGGGACTGGTTCAGGTTGACTGGGCCTGCAGCCTGGCGCGGCGCCTCCTTGGCGTTGATGCGCCGCTTGCGGGCATTCGCAGCCTCAAGTTCATGGCGCCCATTCTCCCGGGCGACACGGTTCTGCTCAGACTGTCGCGGACCGCGGCGGGCGTCAGCTTTGTCTATGAATCACTGGGCGAGGAAAAGGACCGCGCCGGGCGCCGTCCCGTCCACGCCAAGGGAACGCTTTTGTTTGCCGGGTCCGCCGCCGCAGGGAGGCCGCATGAAGCCCCTTGAGTTTCGTCCCTGCGCGCTGGTGCCCTCCTACAACCACGCGCAGGCCGCGCACGTCGTTGTCAAGCGCCTGATTTCGCTCAATCTTCCCGTGGTGCTCGTCGACGACGGCAGCCGCCCCGACGACGCCCGAATGCTGCAGGAGATTGCCCGCGGCTTCGGAGACAAGGTCGTGCTCGTACGCCGCCCCGTCAACGGCGGCAAGGGCGCGGCCTGCCTTTCCGGGTTTGCCGAGGCGCACGCGCGCGGCTATACGCACGCGCTGCAGGTCGACGCCGACGCGCAGCACGACATCAACGCCGCCCCCGGGTTCCTGGAGGCCGCCCGCGCGCAGCCCGGGGCGCTCATCTGCGGCTGTCCCCGGTACGACGACTCGGCTCCGGCCGCGCGGCGCTGGGGGCACAAGGTCACCAACTTCTGGGTCTGCATCAATACCCTCGGAAAGGGCCCGGCCGACAGCCTCTGCGGCTTTCGCGTCTATCCTCTTGCAGAAACGCTCGAGGTGCTCGCACACTGCCGCATCGGCCTGCGCATGGACTTTGACCTTGACATCGCCGTGCGGCTTGCATGGGCGGGCGTTGCGGTCGTCAACCGTCCGGTGCGCGTCACCTATCCGCCCGGCGGCGTTTCGCACTTCAAGGGACTGCGCGACAACGCCGTCATCAGTCTCACCCACGCCAGGCACTGCACGCTCATGATCCTTGACGCGCTGCACATCCTGCGCCACCACCGGCTGCAGCGCCGCACCCCGACCCATGCCCAGTCCTGACGCCCCGCAAAGGCCCCGCACGGGTCACGAACCCCGCGAGCGGCACTGGTCTGAAATCGGCGAGAGCACGAGCACGCTCGGCATCCGGCTGCTGCTGGCGGCCTTCCGGCTCGGCGGGCGCCCCCTGTTTCACCTCACGCTCTGGCCCGTGGCGCTCTTTTTCTGGGCGTTCAGCCCCCGGGCGCGCCGCGCAAGCCGCGCCTGGCTTGCGCAGGTCGCGGCCTGCGGCGGCCCAAGGCCGCCGAGGCTTGGAAGCCTTGCGCACATCCTGCGCTTTTCAGACACGATCCTCGACAAGATTCTCGCGGTCTCAGGCGCCCTGGGCGCGCGCGATCTGCGCACCGAGGGAACCGAGGCGCTTCTGGCCGACCCGCGCGGAGCCGTTATCGTCACCGCGCACACGGGCTGCGTCGAGCTCTGCCAGGAGATTTCCAGCACCCGGCGCGAGCAGCGGGGGCTGCGCATTCTCGTGCACACCGCCCACGCCGCGCGCTTCAACGCCCTTTTGCAAAAGCTCAACCCGCGCTTTGCGCTCGAGCACATCGAGGTCTCGAGCATCGGGCCGCAGACGGCCGTGGAGCTCTCCGAGGCGCTCGCGCGCGGCGACTGGGTCGTGATTGTGGCCGACCGCACGCCCATCGGCTCGGAAAGCACCTTCTGCATCCCCTTTCTGGGGCGCCCCGCTCCCTTTGCCGCCGGTCCCTTCATCCTGGCGGGGCTGCTCTCGGCCCCGGTCTGGAGCATGATCTGCACGCGGGAAACGCTTCCCGGGTCAAGCGCACGGTACTGCGTGCGGTTTGAAAAGGTCTCCGAACCCGTCACGGGCTCGCGGCGCGAACGCCGGACGGCCGTCGAGGCCGCTGCCCGGCGCTGGGTGCAGACGCTCGAGCGCGCGCTGCTTGCCTCGCCCCTGGACTGGTTCAACTTCTTTGACTTCTGGTCGCCTGCCGCCCCCCGCGGCAGGCGGCATGAGCAAAAACGCTCCGACAGACGCTCCTGACGGGCGGGGCGCCCTTAAAATCTGGACACGGCCCGCACAGCGCGCCCTGTCCTGATCCAACCATTCGGAGGAATCCATGAAGCTCACCGCCCCGACCCTTGTCGAAGGCTCCCGCATGCCCGAGACGCACACGCTTGACGGCGCAAACCGCTCCCCGGCCCTGAGCTGGGACGACGTCCCCGAGGGCACGAAGTCCTTTGCAATCACGTGCTACGACCCGGACGCCCCCACGGGCTCGGGCTGGTGGCACTGGCTGGTGATCGACCTTGCGGGCGACCTGCGCAGCCTCCCCGAGGCGGCCGCGCTGCCCGCGGGCGCACGCGCCATCACCAACGACTTCGGCTTCAAGGAGTACGGCGGCGCCCGTCCGTCCAAGGGCCACGGCATGCACCGCTACATCTTCACGGTCTGGGCGCTGCCCGTGGAGCGGCTCGACGTTGCCGACAACGCCGGCGCCGCCTCCGTGGGCTTCATGCTCAACGCCCTGGCGCTTGACAAGGCAAAGATCACCGCGACCTACGTCACCGAGTAATCCGGCCCCCCGGGCTCGACAAGGGGAGTCCCCGCCTTTTTTTCATCAGGCGCGGGGGCTCCCCTCTTTGCCTGGAGCGTCTTTGAACGGTCAAACCACTTCAAAATCCCGCAATCCGGGCACAAGTGTTTGCAATTTCATCTTTTGCCTTGATTGCGGCCCCAACAAGCGGCGTCTAAAATCCGAAGGGGTTCGGCCCGAAGGCCGCCGAAAGCCTGTGCAGGCCCCGCCGGCGGCCGCATTCCGGCCTTTTGAAAGGACTGCTTTTTTCATGCATCAAGACACACTGGCGCGCAAGCACATCCTGGTGGTGGGCGACACCATGCTCGACCGCTACTGGTTCGGCGACGCCAACCGCATCTCTCCCGAGGCGCCCGTGCCGGTCGTGCGCATCCAGCGCTGCGACGAACGCCTCGGAGGCGCAGCCAATGTCGCGCTCAACATCCGCAGCATCGGGCTTGACGCAAACCTCATGACCGTCATCGGCAATGACGAGCCCGGCCGCATCGTCACGGAGCTTCTCAAGCGCGCCGGCATCCGCTCGATGCTGCACATCGACGGCAAGCTCTCGACCACGGTGAAGCTGCGCATCGTCGCGCGCCAGCAGCAGATGCTGCGCGCCGACTTTGAAAACCACCCCACCAACGAGGTGCTCGCGGCGCTTCTCGGCGACTACGAGACCACCGTTGCGGGCATGGACGCCGTGGTGCTCTCGGACTACGGCAAGGGCGGCCTTGACCACATCCGGCAGATGATCAGCGAGGCGCGCCGCCGCGGCAAGCCCGTCCTGATCGATCCCAAGGGCAATGACTACGAGCGCTATCGCGGCGCCACCGTCATCACTCCGAACCGCGCCGAGCTCGCGCTCGTCACGGGCAGCTGGAAAACCGAGACCGAGCTCGAGGAAAAGGCGCAGAACCTGCGCGAGCACCTTGCGCTCGAGGCGCTTTTGCTCACCCGCAGCGAGGAGGGCATGACGCTCTTTACCCGCGAGGGCGCGCTCACCGTTCCCGCACAGGCCCGCGAAGTCTTCGACGTCTCGGGCGCGGGCGACACCGTCATCGCCGTGCTCGCCTCAATGCTTGCGGCGGGCATGCCCATGGAGCAGGCCGTCTACGTCGCCAACCGCGCCGGCGGCATCGTCGTCGGCAAGCTCGGCACGGCCTCCGTGAGCTATGAAGAACTTTTTGGACAGGACAGCCTAGACCTATGACCATTCTCGTCACCGGCGCGGCCGGCTTCATCGGCTGCAACAACGTAATTGCCCTCAACCGCGCAGGCTTTGATGATGTCGTCGCCGTCGACAACCTCACCAAGGCCGACAAGTTCCGCAACCTCGAGCAGTGCCGCATCAGCGACTACTTCGACAAGGAGGACTTCATCGAGCGCGTGCGCAGGGGCACGGCCCCGATCCCCGAGGCGATCTTTCATCAGGGCGCCTGCTCGGACACGATGCAGACCGACGGCCGCTACATGATGCAGAACAACTACCGCTACACGCTTGAGCTCTTTGAGTGGGCGCAGAAGCTTCACGTCCCCTTCATCTATGCGAGCTCGGCGGCCACCTACGGCGGCAGCTCCGTTTTCGAGGAAAAGCCCGAGTGCGAGGGTCCGCTCAACGTCTACGGCTACTCCAAGCTGCTCTTCGACCAGGTGCTGCGCCGCCGCTTCGACTCGCTCAAGGCGCCGGTCGTGGGGCTGCGCTACTTCAACGTCTACGGACCGCACGAGCAGCACAAGGGCCGCATGGCCTCGGTGGCCTTTCATCAGTACTTCCAGTTCCGCAAGAACGGCGCCGTCAAGCTCTTTGAGGGCTGCCAGGGCTATGCCGACGGCGCGCAGATGCGCGACTTCGTCTACGTCGAGGACGTGGTGAGCGTCGCCATGCACTTCATGACGGCCGGCGTCTCGGGCATCTTCAACTGCGGCACGGGCCGCGCCCAGCCCTTCAACGACGTGGCCCTGAGCGTGGTGAACGCCCTTTCGGGCAGGCGCCGCACGCTTGAGGAGGCCGTCTCCGAGGGGCTCATCGAGTACATCGACTTCCCAGAGGCGCTCAAGGGCAAGTACCAGGCCTTTACCGAGGCCAACCTTGAGAGGCTGCGTGCGGCCGGCTGCGAGGTCGCCTTCCGCAGCGTCGAGGAAGGCACGACCGAGTACATGAAGTACCTCTCGCGCACCTACCCCGACGGCGAGCTCGTTTGATGCGCCGCGCCGCCTTTCTTGACCGCGACGGCGTGATCAACATCGATCACGCCTACGTCTGCCGCATCGAGGACTTCGACTTCATACCGGGCGTGCTCGAGGCCGCGCGCATGCTTCACGACGCGGGCCTTGATCTCATCATCGTCACCAACCAGTCCGGAATCGGCCGCGGCTACTACACCGTGGAGGACTTCCGGCGGCTCGACGCGGCCGTGCGCGCCCTCTTTGCCGAGCACGGCGCTCCCATCACGGACGTCTACTTCTGCCCGCACCACCCGAGCAAGGCGCTCGACCCCTGGCGGTGCGTCTGCGACTGCCGCAAGCCGGCTCCGGGCATGATCCTGCGGGCGGCCCGCGAGCACGACATCGATCTTGCGCACTCCATCATGTTCGGCGACAAGCCGAGCGACATGCAGGCCGCGGCCGCCGCAGGCGTGGGCACCCGCGTGCAGCTCGGCACCGACGGCATCTGCGATCCCGGGCAGCCTTCAGAGCTCGCCACGCATCACGCCAGGGATCTTCTTGCGGCTGTCACCGGCCCCGTTGCAAGCCTTCTGCCGCCACCCTAGGCGCTGCGGCTCCGCCGCCGCCCCTCATCGGCGCAAAACAAACCCGGGGAGCCGCCGCCAAAGACGACTCCCCGGGTTCGTATTTCTGCACCCGCTTCAGGCAGGTCCTACTTCTGCTCGTTCTGCTTGTGGATGACCACGGCGGGCTTGCCCACCTGCGCCTTCTTGGCGCGCTGCGCAAGCACCCAGCCGATGGCAATCACGACGACCGCGCCCGCAATGGCCAGGGGATAGTGGTAGGCCCCGATGCCCGGGAACTGCTTGACCATGAAGCCGTCGGTCGTCACCAGGCCGCCCGCAATCCAGCCGAGCAGGCCGCCGCCGATCCAGACGATGACCGGGAAGCGGTCGATGAGCCGCAGCACGACCTGGCTGCCGAAGACGATGAAGGGCACGGAAACGAGCAGACCGAAGATCACCAGCATCGTCTGATGGTCGTCGTGGGCCTGCTGGGCGGCGCCGGCAATGGCGATCACGTTGTCCAGGCTCATCACGAAGTCGGCCACGATGATGGTCTTGATGGCGCCCAGAAGCTTGGCCGAGCCCTGGATGTTGTGGTGATCCTCCTCGGGTTCGGGCACCAGAAGCTTGACGCCGATCCAGATGAGCAGTGCGGCGCCGACCATCTTGAGGAACGGCAGGTCGAGCAGCATCACGGCAAACGTAATGAGCACCACGCGCAGGATGATGGCGCCGACCGTACCCCAGAAGATGCCCTTGTTGCGCTGCTCATGGGGAAGATTGCGGCAGGCAAGCGCAATCACGACGGCGTTGTCGCCGCCGAGCAGGATGTCAATCATGATGATTTGGCCGACCGCTCCCCAGTGCAGGTTGACCAGAAGATCCCAAAGCCATTCCACGGATCGTTCTCCCTTCTTTTTCTTTCAAGCTCAGAAATTTTGTTGAATTTCGACGCTGCGGGAGCCGGGTCACGACCTCCCGCCGGCGCACAGTTTTTTGATTTTAACTAAAAATTTTCACGCCATGTCAGGCATTTCCCGTAGACTGCACGCCGCGGCGCAATCAGAGCACCGAGGCGAGCAGCGCGCCGATTTCGGCGGGATTTCTCGTCGTGCGGATGCCGCAGTCCTCAAGCACGCGCAGCTTGGCCTCGGCCGTGCCGCGGCTGCCCTCGATGATGGCGCCGGCGTGCCCCATGCGGCGGCCGGCGGGAGCGCTCACCCCGGCAATGAAGCCCACCACGGGCTTGGTCATGTTGTCGCGGGCCCACCGTGCGGCGGTCTCCTCGTCGCTGCCGCCGATCTCGCCGATCATCACCACCGCGTCGGTTTCGGGATCGTCGTTGAACATGCGCAGCACGTCAAGGTGCTTGAGGCCGTTGATCGGATCGCCGCCGATGCCCACGGCCGTCGACTGCCCGAGCCCGAGCTCGGTGAGCTGCGCCACGGCCTCATAGGTGAGCGTGCCCGAGCGGCTCACCACGCCGATGCGTCCGCGCCGGCAGATGTGTCCGGGCATGATGCCGATCTTCATCTCGCCGGGCGTGATGAGTCCCGGGCAGTTGGGACCGAGCAGCAGCGTGCGGCTGTTCATGTCGCGCATGGTATTGCGCACGCGCAGCATGTCGAGAACCGGAATGCCCTCGGTGATGCACACCACGAGGTCAAGCTCGGCGCGCACCGCCTCAAGAATGGCGTCGGCCGCGCCCGCAGGCGGCACGTAGATCACCGAGGCGTTGGCGCCGGTGGCCTCCCGGGCCTCGGCCACGGTGGCGTAGATGGGAATGCCGTCCATTTCCTGGCCCGCCTTGCGGGGGTTGACGCCGGCAACAAAGTTTTCCGCATTGGCGTAGGCGCGGCAGGCGCGCGTGTGAAACGCGCCCGTTTTTCCGGTCATGCCCTGGGTGATCACGCGGGTGGAGGAATTCACCAGAATGCTCATTGAACTGTCTCCCTGATCCTATGCCCTGCGCGCGTCGCCGGCCGGGGCGCGGCTTGCGGCAATCACTTCCTTGGCAGCCTGCGACATGCTCGCCGCCGGAATGATCGGCAGCCCGCTCTTTTTGAGAATCTCCCGGCCGATCTCCTCGTTGGTGCCGTTCATGCGCACCACCAGGGGGACATTGAGCCTGACGGCCCGGCAGGCCTCGACCACGCCCTCGGCAATGGTGTCGCAGCGCATGATGCCCCCGAAGATGTTGATGAGCACGGCCTTCACGCCCGGGTTGGAGAGCATGATCTCAAAGGCGGCCGTCACCTTCTGCACCGATGCGCCGCCGCCGACGTCAAGAAAGTTGGCCGGCTCCGCGCCGTAGAGCTTGATCGCATCCATGGTTGCCATGGCAAGCCCCGCGCCGTTGACCATGCAGGCGATGTCGCCGTCGAGCGCAATGTAGCTCAGCCCCGCGCTCTTGGCCTTGGTCTCAAGCGGATCCTCCTCGGAGAAGTCGCGCAGCGCCTCAAACTCCGGATGCCGGAAGAGCGCGTTGTCGTCGAGCGTCACCTTGGCGTCGAGGGCGACGATTTCGCCCGAGGACAGGATCGCCATGGGATTGGTCTCCACAAGGCTTGCGTCGTTGGTAATGAAGGCCTGGTAGAGCCCCTCAAAGAACGCCGCGCCGCGGCCGGCGGTCTCGCCCTCAAGCCCGAGCGTCTTTGCAAGGGCCAGCGCCGCCTCGTGCGTGAGGCCCTTGAGGGGATCGATGCAGAGCTTCAAAAGCGCCTCGGGGTGCTCGGCGGCGACCGCCTCGATGTCCATCCCGCCCATGGCGCTCGCCATGAGACAGACCGTCTGCGTGACGCGATCCACGACAACGGCGGCGTAGAACTCGCGCGCGATGTCAAGCCCCTCCTCAACGAGCAGACGCTCGACCTTCTTGCCCGCGGGCCCCGTCTGACTGGTGACGAGCACCTTTCCGAGCAGCGCATCGGCTGCCTCGCGCACCGCATCAAGTCCGGCGGCCACCTTGACGCCGCCCGCCTTGCCGCGGCCGCCCGCGTGAATCTGCGCCTTGACGCACCACACCGAGCCGCCCAGACTGCGGGCGGCCTCCAGAGCGCCCTCCACGCTCTCCACGGGAACGCCCCGGGGAACCGGAACGCCCGACTTCTTCAGAAGCTCCTTGGCCTGATATTCATGGATCTTCATTTTTTACTGCCTCAGGGGCGGCGCAGGGCCGCCCCAGTCCTGCCTCTTTTGTTTTTGACGAAATGGAGCCGCGCCCGGGATTTGTTCTAAATCATTGTTCAGCCGGGCGTTTACCTTGGCGCGTGCAATTGTCGCCCGTTCACGCGGCGAGTTGCAACTGCGCGCGGCGCTGTGTGATCTTTTTCGTCCTATCCAAAGAGACCGCCGGCGGCCACGACAACCACAAAAAGCGGCGAGATGACGCCGATCAGCAGGCGCACCCAGCCGAGCTGCCGCGGGGTGATGCTGTTGCCGGTCTGCAACTCCCGGCGGGTCACGGGCCAGGCAACCCAGGCCGCCGCCAGCGCGATGCCGAACGTCGACAGCGGCATGCCCACGTTCGAGGTGAGGAAGTCCAGAAGGTCAAAGATCGTCTTTCCGAAGAACTTCACGTCGGACCATCCGCCGAAGGACTGGTTGGCGCAAAAGCCCACGACGGCCGCGCCGACAAGCGACGTCCAGATCGCCTGTCGACGGCTGAGCTTCGTCTCCTGATTCAGAAGCGCCGTGCAGGCCTCGAGCATTGAGACCGAGGAGGTCAGCGCGGCCACAAGCAGGCAGACGTAGAAGAAGAATGCAAAGAGCTGCCCCAGGGGCATCTTCGAGAAGATGGCCGGCATCGTCACAAAGGTAAGTCCCGGGCCTGCGGCCGGATCAAGGCCGAAGGCGAACACCGCGGGCATCACCATCAGGCCGCCCAGAATCGAGCTCACGATGGCAAGCACCGCCACCCAGCCCACGGCGCCTGAAAGGTTGGCCTTTTCCGAGAGGTAGCTGCCGTAGGTGATCATGGTCCCCGCGCCAAGCGACAGCGAGAAGAAGCAAAAGCCCATGGCGTTGAAGAACGCCTCGCCGTTGAAGTCCTCTAGCTTCGGCGCAAAGAGAAACTTCACGCCCTCCCAGCCGCCGGGAAGCGTCACGCCGCGGATGATGAGCACGATCATCAGCACGAAGAGTCCGGGCATGAGCACCTTGGCCACGCGCTCAATGCCCTTGTCGATGCCGCGCAGCACCACGATTCCCGTCAACAGCAGAAACGCCAGAAGCAGCCCGTAGGACTGCACGCCGTCAGAGACGAAGGCCCCGAAGTTGGCGTTGAGCTGCGCGGCGTCGGATACAAGCCCGAAGCCGGTCACCGAGTTCCAGATGTACTTCAGGCACCAGCCGCCGACAACCGAGTAAAAGGACAGGATCAGGAAGACGGTGAAGACGCCGATGCCGCCGAACACGCCCCAGGGCCTGCCGCAGACGTTGTTGAGCGACCCCACGGCGCCGCGCCGGCCCGCGCGGCCCATCGAGAACTCGGCCATCAGCAGCGCCACACCCACGGTGAGCGTAAAAAGAATGTAGGGCAGCATGAAGATTGCTCCCCCATAGTTGCCCGCCATGTAGGGGAACTTCCAAATGGCGCCCAGGCCCACGGCAGAGCCTGCCGAGGCAAGAATAAAGCCGAGGCGAGACCCCCAGCCGCCTTGTTTTTCCGACATCAAAACCGCCCAAGGTTGCACCGTCCTCCCGAGGCGTCGCTGCGATGGATGCGCGGGTGAACGGCAAAAACAAACAAATGAACCTGCCCCCGGGACCCCGCCGGGGCCCCGGGACTCGGCTCATCTTAGCAAGAGCGGCCGGGCAGGCTCAAAGCCGAAGGCAGAACCGGCCTCTGTTTTTTTGAGTCTCACTCGTCGAAAGACTCCGACAGGTCCTCAAGCCCCTCGCCCGAGACAAGCCGTCCGATGACATCGAACCCAAAGCCCCGGGCGGCAAGAAACCGAACCTGCCGGTCGCGCTCGCGTCTGTCGGCAGGCCGGCGGCCGAACCTGCGCAGCCACAGCGCCCGCGCCCGCTCGTATTCGTCGCCCGCCTCCCCAAGGCTTTCGGCAATCGTCTCGCGCTCCACGCCCATCATCGCGAGCTCGCCGGCCAGGCGCCGGTTGCCGTAGCGTGCGGCGCGGCTGCGCACGCGGCTTTGCGCGTAGCGCGCGTTGTCCAGGTATCCGCGCCGCTGCAGATCATCGAGCACGGCATCGACGTCGTCGGGCGTCTCCCCCTCGGAGAGTCCGCCCAGAAGCTTGCGGCGCAGCTCAAGGCGGCTATGCTCGCGGCGCGACAGATAGTCCACCGCGCGCATCATGATCGTGCGCGGCCTTGCCTGCCGCCCGCGGCGCCCGGCGCGCGGCTGCTCCCCGGACTCAGACAGGTCCCCGGGACCGGCGCAGGACGCCTGCGGCGCGTCCTGCGAGAGGGAAAATGGCATCGCATCCTTCCTGAAAAAACACCGGGGCGGCCCTGACGGTCCGCCCCGGAGAGCCGCCAGTTGCCTGCGGCCCGTCCTTTCCTATTCAAAGAGCTCGTCGGGCTCGATCACGCTCTCATCGATCATGTCGGGCTCGGCCGCACGGGCGCCCCTGGCGCTACGCGCAGGCTTCTTCGCCTCCACGGCCTCCTCGTCCTTGACCGGCTCGGGCGCAGGCTCGCCCGGGGTGAGCGAGGTCGGGCGATTCTTCATGCCCTTGAGCGCGCGAATGCGGTTTTCGATTTCAAGCGCCGCGTCCTCGTGCTGCTTGAGATACTCGCGGGCGTTGTCCTTGCCCTGGCCAATGCGGGTGCCCTCGTAGGAGTACCACGCGCCGCTCTTGTCGACGATGTTGAGCTCCGACCCCAGATCAAGAAGCTCACCCTCGCGCGAGATGCCCTCGCCGTAAAGGATGTCGAAGGTCGCCTCCTTGAAGGGCGGGGCCACCTTGTTCTTGACCACCTTCACGCGGGTCTCGGCGCCGAGGATCTCGTCGCCCTTCTTGATGTTGCCCTTGCGGCGGATGTCAATGCGCACCGAGCTGTAGAACTTGAGCGCGTTGCCGCCCGTGGTGACCTCGGGGCTGCCGTAGACAACGCCGATCTTCATGCGGATCTGGTTGATGAAGATCACCAGGGTCTTCGTCTTGGTGATGGAGGCGGTGAGCTTGCGCAGCGCCTGGCTCATCAGGCGCGCCTGCAGGCCGGGAAGCGCCTCGCCCATGTCGCCCTCGATTTCGCTCTTGGGCGTGAGGGCGGCCACCGAGTCGATCACGATCAGGTCGACCGAGCCCGAGCGCACGAGGGCGTCGGTGATTTCAAGCGCCTGCTCGCCGGTGTCGGGCTGCGAGAGCAGCAACTCGTCGAGCTTGACGCCGAGCTTTTGCGCATAGCCCACGTCGAGGGCATGCTCGGCATCGATGAAGGCGCAGGTGCCGCCCATCTTCTGCATTTCGGCAATGACGTGCAGCGTGAGCGTCGTCTTGCCCGAGCTTTCCGGTCCGAAGATCTCCACCACGCGGCCGCGCGGCAGGCCCCCGACGCCGAGCGCCAGGTCAAGCCCGAGCGATCCCGTGCTCACCACCTCGACATCCTCGGAGCGGTTGGAGTCGCTCATGCGCATGATCGAGCCCTTGCCGAACTCCTTCTCGATGTAGCTCAGTGCGGCGGCGAGCGCCTTCTTTCGCTCGGCGGCGTCATTGACGCGTTCAACATGCACATCCTGAACGCCGGACTTCTTCTTGTCAGCAGCCATGGGAAAGGTTTCCTCTAAAGATTCACTCCTGGTTTAAAAATTCAGGAGGAATTGTTTAATAGTTTTTATCTATTAAACAAGAATTTCACACAAACTCGCAGCTTCTGGTGTCGCCATGTGGATCAATCTTTGATACTTTGAAAACATGGTTGATCTACAAGCCCAGTGTAAAAGCACTTTTCAGCACATCAGCAAACTGCCTTACAGAGTGCATCATGCACGAAAAAAATGAAAATTGCGAGCTTTTGGCTTGTCTTTCTTGTTAGAGGAAACCCTAAACAATGAGACAACCCCGCGTTTCTCCATTTTTCTTTTTATCTATGCTGAAAGAACGCACCCCCCGAAAGATGCAAATTTCCGTCTGCACCCGCTTGACATGCTCTTTTGAATGCCTCATAATGCGGATCTCGGTTGATCGTCGTTCCTCTGAGAACTAGGGCAGACCGCCTTACCGGGGGGTCGTTAGCTCAGTCGGTAGAGCAGCGGACTTTTAATCCGTTGGTCGTGAGTTCGAATCTCGCACGACCCACCAGAACGGCATACAATCACACCGAATCGGGAGCGTAGCTCAGTTGGTAGAGCAGCGGACTCTTAATCCGTCGGTCCAGAGTTCGAGTCTCTGCGCTCCCACCACATTCCAGCCCGTAGCGGAACATTCTGCTGCGGGCTATTTCTTTTTGCCTTCCGCGGCGGCTCACGCCCGGGCGCGTCCCCTCCCCCTGCCCCGCCTGCACAGGCTCCAGATCCCCCGGGCATTGCGATGATTTCCGGAGGCTTTCCCGAAAATCAAGCCTCGAAGACCTCAAGGCCCGCAGGCAGCGCCCCGCGGCCCGCCCGCTGGCTACAATTTCCGCAGCCTTTTCGTCGACCCCCTGATCATCTGCACACTGCCATGCGCCGCACGACCGTCCTGCCGTCTCTATTCGCCGCTTTCGGCGCATCCGCCGTGCTTGCCGCGCCCGCCGAACCCGTCGACGACGCCCCGCAGGCCTGCCTTGCGGCTCTCGAGCAGGTGCTGCGCACGCAAGATACGGTTCAGGCGCGCTTCGTGCTGCAAAAGAAGGCGCCCGGCATTCGCCGGATGCTTGAAAGCCGCGGCCGCGTCGTGGTGGTTCCCGGCCGCGGCCTGATCTGGGAGGTGACCGAGCCCTTCGCCGCGCTCTCGGTCTTCGGCCCAGGCCGCATCGGACGAACCGACGAGGCGGGCGAGTATGCCGTTCACGATGCGCCGCAGGCCGCGCACGTTCTTGAGGCGGTCTCAAAAACCGAGGCCGACGCGCTTGCGCGCGACTTCTTCGTGGACTGCCGGCGGCAGGCTGCGCACCTGCGGGCAGTCATCTCCCCGCGCAGATCGACCTACGCAGCCTTTCTCACCGAGGCTGTCGTCGAGGCCGACCTCAAGGCCGGCGTCATCACCCGGCTCTCCCTCACGCAGCCCTCGGGCGCCGTTTCCCACATCACATTCAGCGACCAGAAAAGGACTGCGCACCCGGCCGGGCGCGACGGCGCCCTGATCGAAGGGGTGCAGTAGCAGTCCGCCGAACACCATGCCGCGCTCCTTATCCAACTTCGGCACGCGCGCCGCCGCCCTTGCCTGGGCCCTGGTCTTTCTTGCGGTTCTTGCCGCGGGACTGGCGCGCTTCTCGCCTTCGGTCGTGCGCACCGACATCACCGATCTGCTGCCAGAGCAGTCGCGGGACACCGAGGCGGGCCTTCTGCTCTCGCACATGGCGGCCGCCTCGGCGCGCGACGTCTGGGTTCTTGTCTTTCATCCCGATCAGAGCAAGGCGCTTGCCGCGCGCAGGGCGGCGCTCGAAAGCCTGCGCCAGTCGGGGCTGGAGGCGGCCGATCCCGCCGAGGGCGTCAACCCTTCGGCCATCGCCCACGCGCTACTGCCCTGGCGGGAGCACTTTCTCACCGAGGCCGACCGGGCCTGGCTGCAGCGGCTTGAAACGCTTAAGAAGGCCGACGCCGACAGGATGATCTCCACGCGCGCCGCGCGCCTTTTATACCGCCCGATTGCGCCCTCAGGCTGGAGCGCTGCTGACGATCCCCTGGGTTTCTTTGAAAACTGGCTGCTGTCGCAGACCGAGAGCTCGCACTTCTCCCGGCGGGCGGGACACAGCATCGTGCGCACGCCCCTGGGGGTGGAGTGGTTCGTGCTGCAGGCGCGCTCGTCCGAGGCCCTGGCCGCCGTCGACTCGTCGCGCACGGCCGCGGCGATCGACGCGGCGCGCGAGGCCGCCGAGGCCGCGGCGGGGCCGGGCGTCGAGGTGCTCGCCGCGGGCATTCCCCTCATCAGCGAGGCGGCCGCACAGCGCGCCAGCCGTGAGGCATCCTTCATCGGGGCGCTCTCCATGGCGGGCATCGCGGCGCTGGTGCTTTTGTTTTTTGCGCGCCTTGCGCCCCTGCTGCAGACCGCGGCCGTGCTGCTCGTCTCGGTTGCCTTTGCGGCTGCCGCCACGCTTGTCGTCTTCGGCGAAATCCACGTGATCACGATCGTGTTCGGCGCAACGCTGCTGGGCATCTGCGTCGACTACGTCTTTCACCTTCTCTGTGCGGCCGCGCAAAACCATACGGGACTTGAGGCCCGAAGACTCCTGCTGCGGCCGCTTGCAGCCTCGCTCATCTCCACCCTGGCTGGCTACGGCATCATGATGCTCACCCCGATGCCGGGGCTGCGGCAGGCCGGCGTCTTCTGCATTGCCGGACTGCTGGCAACCTTTGCCTCGGTCATGCTCTGGATGGCGCCCCTGACGGCGGCCGTTGCAGTGGAAAAGACGCCGCGCTTTGCCAGGAGCTTCAGCTGCTGGTTTGCCGGACTGCCGCGCGTCGCCTCGCGCCGGGGGCGGGTGCTGCTTGCCCTTTTGCTGGCCGTGCTGTGCGCCACGGGCCTGCCGCAGCTCAAGACCACCAATGAGCTGCGCCTCATCAGCGGCGCCGATCCGGTGCTTCTGGCGCGCCAGGCTCTGGTCTCGTCGATTCTCAACCCCACGAGTCCCTCGCAGTTCTTCGTGGTTCAGGGCGCCGACGACTGCGCCGTGCTCGAGCGCATCGAGGCGCTCAGAAAGCGCCTTGCCGACCCGGCCGCCGCCGGCGGCGCGGCGATCGTCGCTCCCGAGCGGTTTCTCGCCCCCTGCAGCCGGCAGCAGGAGGCCTTTGCAGGCATCCAGGCGGCCAACGCACGAGCCCGGACGGCGCTTGAGGAGCTGCTCGGCGAGCGCCTGACTCCCGCGCCCTCCAATCCCCTGCCCCTGCGCTATGCCGACTGGCGGCAGATCGTGCCCGAGACTCTTTCACGCACCTGGGTCGGCCCCGGACGGGCCGTGGTGCTCATCAGCAATGTCACCGCCGGCAACGTCAAGGCGCTCGCCCGCGCCGCCCGCGGACTTGACGGGGTGCAGTTTGTGGATGTCACGGAAAACATCGCCGCAAGCCTTGCCGGCCTGCGCGACAGCGTGCTGCAGGCCCTGGCCATGGCCTCGGGCGCCATAGCGCTCGTGCTGCTCGTCTTTTTCCGGCGCGCGTTTCTGCGGCTGTGGCTGCCGGGCGCGGCAGGCATTCTTGCGGCCCTGGCCCTCATGGGGTGGCTGGGGATCGCACTGTCGCTTTTCTCCGTGCTCCCGATGATTCTGGTGCTCGGCCTTGGGGCGGACTACGCCATACTTCTAGCCGGCGAGCGCACCGAGACGGCCTCGCGATCCGTCTTTCTGGCGGCCTCAAGCACGCTTCTGGCCTTCGGGCTTCTGGCCTTTTCGGCCACGCCCGCACTGCGCATCTTCGGGCTGGCGCTGGCCCTGGCGCTTCTGAGCGTTCTCATCCTCACGATCCTGCTTCGCCCCGCTTCGCGGCAGGCATGAGGCCGCCGGGAAAACAACGCGCCCGCCGCGGCTTGCTTCATCCGGGGCGGGCGGCAGGATCAAAGGGTCGGGGGCTGCAGGCTATTGCTGCTCGTCCTCGTCGTCATCCTCGGGCGGCTTCTTGCGGCCGAAGAGCTTCACGCAGATGATGCCGGCCTCATAGAGCACCACCAGGGGCACGGCCAGCAGCAGCTGGCTCAGCACGTCGGGCGGCGTGAAGATGGCCGCCAGAACGAATGCGCCCACGATCACGAAGGGGCGCGCCTTCACGAGCTTTTCCTTCGTGGCAAGCCCCACATAGTTGAGCACCATCACCAGGATGGGAACCTCGAAGGTGATGCCGAAGGCAAAGAACATCGTCAGCACGAAGCTGAAGTAGCTGTCGATGTCGGGGGCAAAGTTCACCGACTCGGGCGAGAAGCCCGCGATGAACTTGAAGACCATGCCGAAGACGATGAAGTAGCAGTAGGCCATGCCCACGGCAAACATCACCACGCCCGAGATGATCACCGGCAGGGCCAGGCGCTTCTCGCGACGGTACAGGGCGGGCGCAACGTAGGCCCAGAGCTGGTAGAGCACGAAGGGCAGCGCGATGACGAACGCCACAAAGAGCGTCACCTTCAGCGGCACCATGAAGGGCGCCACCACGCCGGTGGCCAGAAGCTTCACGCCCTGGGGCAGGGCCACCATGAGCGGCCTCGACAGGTAGTCGAAGATCTGCTTCATGAAGGGCGACAGGCAGGCAAAGATGATGAGAACCGCAAGCGCCGCACGCACGGTGCGGTTGCGCAGTTCAATCAAATGCGATACGAGCGGCTGCTCGTTGGCGGGATCGTCCGGCCCCTCGAGCTTGTTAGGGTTGTCGTCTGCCATCTTGCTGTGCGTGGAAAATCTGTTCGAAGAAAAGTTCCGGTGCGGGGCGCTCAGCGGTAAATGCGCACGCGGTTGCTGCGGGCGCGCGCCGCAAGCCTGCGGTTGCTGCCGCCCAGCTGCGGCGAGCGGTCGCCCAGCTCGGCCTTGAGCCGTTCAATCTGCTCGGCGAGTTCATCAATGGAGGGACCGCACTTGTAGCGGCGCTCGAAGGTGGTCTTCGTGCCCTCGTCCTCGTCCCGGTAGGGCTCCTCGCTGCCGTACCAGCCGTAGAAGTCGTCCACGGGCGAGCCGGCCGTGGCGTCGCCGCCGCCGGCATCGAGTGCGCCCTCGGTGGAAATCTCGGTGCTCGAGACAGCCGGCTTGTCGGCGCCGTCAGCGGCCTTTGCGGCGTCGCCCGCGACCTCGTTGAACTCGCGGGTCATCTCGCCGGCGGCTGCATTGACGTCCTTTTGCAGATCCTGCACGCTTTTTTCGATCTCAGAGGCCTCGCCCTTGATGGTCTTGGTGAGATCGTCGGCAACGCCCTTGGCCTCGTCCTGGATCTTCTTGAGCTCCGAGAGCTCGGCCTCGCGCTCGATGTCGCTCTTGACCTGCTGAACCATGCGCTGCGCCTTGCCGAGCCACTGTCCGGCCGTGCGCGCCACCGTCGGCAGGCGCTCGGGGCCGAGAACCACGAGCGCCACGATGCCGATCATGACCAGTTCGGAGAAACCAAAATCAAACATGTCCCGTCAGAGCCGCAGGCTCTGGTGAATCGCTGTCAGAGCGCCGCTCATCAGGCAATGCGCGCGGGCTGCGCCCGCCGCCCCCTGACAAGGAGCGCAGGAAAAACCGCCGGCTGGGCGGACTGCGCCGCCGATTGCCGCCGACTGCCTTGGCAATTCAAAAGAGGCGCCGGGCTCGCGGAGCTGGCGCCCTTTTGAAAGAGGAAGGGAGGCGCGCCGCACCGGCGGCGCGCACCGTTGCATCAGGCCTCGGTCTTTTCCTTGGCCTTGACGTCGACGACGGCGTCGGCGTCAGCGGTCTTGGCGGCCGCATCAGCGGCAACCTGCTTGGGAGCCTCGGCCTTCTTGGCAGCCTGGTCGTCTCCGTCCTTCATGCCTTCCTTGAAGCCCTTGATGGCTCCGCCGAGATCCTTGCCCATGTTCTTGAGCTTTCCGGTGCCGAAGACCAGAACGACGATGGCAAGAACGATCAGCCAGTGCCAGATAGAAAGAGAACCCATTGCTAACTCCTAGGTGACTTCGGGTTTGAGTATGCGAATCTGCGGATGCCGGATCGCCCGAAAATTCTGCGTCCTCGCGCAAAAGTTTTCAACCTCCCGGCGGATGTGGCGCGTCTCAGTGCTTCCAGGGCTGCGGGCCGCCGAGCACGTGAATGTGCAGATGCGGCACCTCCTGTCCGCCGTCGCGGCCGGTGTTGATGACGGTTCTGAAGCCGTTCACGCAGCCTTCCTGTCTGGCGAGCTGCGGCACGAGGCCGATCATTTTACCCAAGAGCGCGGCGTCCTCGGGACGGACGGCCGCAAGCGACTCGATGTGCTGCTTGGGGATGATCAGAAAGTGCACCGGCGCCTTGGGATTGATGTCGCGAAACGCGAGAACGTCGTCGTCCTCGTAAACCTTGCTGCTGGGAATCTCCCCGCGCGCAATCTTGCAGAAAATGCAATCATCAAGCTGCATGGTGCTTCAGTCCTTGTGTTGGGTGGAATCGGATCGGAGTCCCTGTCCGCGGGAGAGCTTCTCGGCAATCCCGCTGGTGCCCTCGCGCCTTTGCAGCTCGGCGAGCACCTGCTCCGGACGAAGATTGTAGTGCGCGAGCATCACGAGCGTATGAAACCACAGGTCGGCCGTCTCGTAGAGAATGTCGCGCGGCGAGTTGTCCTTGGCGGCCATGATGCACTCGGCGGCCTCCTCGCCGATCTTCTTGAGAACGCCGTCGGGCGCCCTGGAAAAGAGCCGGGCCACGTAACTCGTCGAGGGATCGGCTCCGCGGCGGCTTTCAATCACGTCGGCCACATCGCTGAGCACGCGGCTGACGTCGTGCTCGGGCATGGACAGCGAAACCTGCTCGTGTTCAGACATGATGCGAAGAACTCCTTTTGGTCAGTCCCCGCATTGTAGCCGAGCGCCGTCCGGACTTTTCCCCGCGGCGGCGGCGAAAGGAGCCGCGCGTCCCGCGGGCGGCGGAATGCAAAAAACCGCGAAGCCCTCGTTCATGGGATTCGCGGTTGTCTGCTGCCTCCTGCAGCAAGGTGCAGAAAGCGAAATTGGTGGCGCATCACGGACTCGAACCGCGGACACAAGGATTATGATTCCTCTGCTCTAACCGACTGAGCTAATGCGCCGAATCGAGTTCAGCATTATGTCACCAATTTTCCCTCTTGTCAAGAATTGAGGGCGCTGCGGCGACGGCCGCCCGGCTTCCGGCAGGAGACGGCGGCCTTTGCTCAGGCAGGAGCCTTCCCGTCGAGAAACGGCTCGATCAGCCCGCGCACTCCGTAGAGCCGGGCAAGCGTCATCATCTTTTCAGGCGCACCGCGCAACACGGGCTGCCGGCCCGCCTGCTGCAGAATGCGGATCCAGGCGAGCACGATCGCCACGGCCGAGGAGTCAAGCGACTTCACGGCCGAAAGATCGAGCACGGCGTCGCCCGCACGGGCGGCCTGCGCAACCCCGGCCTTGACGGCTGCGGCATTGCTGCAGGTGATTTTTTCTTCCTTTACGCGCATCGGCCTGCCTCCTTCGGTTCGTCAGACGGTCCGGCTACTTGGCCGCAGGTGCCGCGGCCTGTCCGCCGGAAGCGGCCGCCTCGGCGTTCTTCTGGCGCAGCGACTCGATGAGGCCGTCGATGCCCGACTGATTGGCCACGCTCGTGAACTGCGTGCGGTAGTTGTTCACCAGCCAGATGCCCTCGACGTCGACGTCGATGATGCGCCAGTGTCCGTCCGTCTTCTTGAGGCGGTAGTTGATGCGGGTGTCGGGCTTGCCCGGCGAGACGAGCAGCGTGCGCACGATGGCGTCCGTTGCCGTGGGCTTGACGCGGTTGGGCGCGAGCTTCACGGTCTGGTCCTTGACCGTGGCGAGGGCTCCGGAATAGACGCGGATGAGCTGCTCGCGAAACAGCTTCTGCAGCTCGGTGCGCTGCTCGGCCGTGGCCTGGCGCCACTTCGGACCCACGGCGGTGCGGGTCATGCGCACGAAGTCCACAACCGGCATCACCTTCTCGTCGACAAACTTCTGCACGCGCTGCAGGTCGGCCGAGGCAAGCCCGCTGTCGGCGCGAATGGTGTTGAGAATGTCGTTGGTGATGGCCAGCACCCAGGCCTCGGGATCACCCGTATCGTCGCCCGCCGTCGCGGCAAGCACCGGGTTGGAGACAAAAAGCGCCCCGGCAAGGGCGGCGCCTGCTGCGGCAAGCAAATCACGGCGGGAAATCATGGTTGCTTCTCCCTACAAAAAAATCGAATCCAAAACGTTCCCAGGGGGGGGGGCCGGCGCCCGCTCCTAGGAGGCGGGCGCGGCGGCGGAGGCGGGCTCTGCAGGCACCTCCTCCTCGCCCTCCATCGGGTCCTCGGGGAAGGCGTCCTCGAGCAGTTCAAGCGGCGGATTGCCGTCGTAGACGGCATTGTTGCGATTGGCCAGATAGGCCTCGCGCGCCATGAGGTACGGGTCAACCGCACCCTTGAGCAGGTCGGTGGCCGGCATCATCTGGTCGCGCAGGCTCACCACCTTCAGCCCCCAGAGTCCCCACTCGATCCAGTCGTTCTCGGCATAGGTCATGGGCTCGCTGAAGTAGCCCGCCGCCAGTCCAACGGAGTCGCGCACGCTCGAGGGTCCCACGAACGGAATGACGAAGTACGGACCGCTGCCCACGCCCCAGACGGCCAGGGTCTGGCCGAAGTCCTCGCTGCGCTCGGGCTGGTTGGCCGCCGTTCCGGCCACGTCAAAGAGTCCGCCCACGCCGAGCGTGGTGTTGATCATCAGGCGAAAGAGCGAGACAAGCGCCCCCTCCCCCTTGCCCTGCAGGCTGTTGTTGAGGATGTTGGCCGGCTCGCCCAGGTTGACGAATACGTTGCCGATGCTGTCGCGCACCACCTGCGGCACGGCCCATGCATAGCCCTTGGCAATCGGGCGCAGCACGATCGAATCAAACTTCTGGTTGAAGGCAAAGCTCTGGCGGTTGAAGCTCTCCCAGGGATCCTTCGGGTCGCTGCCGGCCCCCTCGGGAACCTGGGCGCAGCCCGAGACAAGAAGAACCGCTGCGGCCGCCGCAAGCGCCGCCGTCCGGCGTAACTGAATCATTTTTCTACCTGTTGCTCAATGATTTTTATTGTTGTGTCGGGGTTGGGCGAAGATCACTCGCTCGAGCCGCCCTTCTCGGCAAAGGAGTAGAGCAGCTGGCTGATGAGATTTTCAAGCACAAGCGCCGACTGCGTCATTTCAATGCGGCTGCCGGCCTTGAGGTTGCCGTCCTCGCCGCCCGGGGCAATGCCGATGTACTGCTCGCCGAGAAGACCCGAGGTCAGGATCTTGGCCGAGCTGTCCACCGGGAACTGATAGGCGCTGTCAAGGTCCATCACCACCCGGGCCTGGAAGGTCTGGGGGTCAAAGGCAATCGAGCGCACCCGGCCGACCACCACGCCCGCACTCTTGACGGGCGCGCGCGCCTTGAGTCCGCCCACATCATCAAAGTTTGCCGACACCTCATAGGTCTGCGCCCCCCAGTTGAAGTTGCCGAGATTGGCCGCCTTGAGGGAAACAAAGAGCAGCGCGGCAAAGCCGAGCAGCACGAACAGACCGACGAGAAATTCCAGACTCTTGCGTTCCATGATGAAGCTCTTTTCGTGTTTGTCTTGTTGACTGATGGATTTCCGAACTCCGCCGCCGGCTAAAGCCCGGAGAACATGTTTGCCGTCATGATGAAGTCAAGCCCCAGAACAAGGAGCGAGCTCACCACCACCGTGCGCGTCGTGGCCCGCGAGACGCCGTCGGGCGTCGGGCGCGAGCTGTAGCCCTGAAAGAGCGCCACCAGCCCCACGGCCGCGCCGAAGACGATCGACTTGATGACGCCGTTGAGCACGTCGGTGAAGATGTCCACGCTGCTTTGCATCTGCGACCAGAAGGCGCCGTTGTCCGTTCCAATGAGGCCCACGCCCACGACCCAGGCCCCGAAGATGCCCATGGCCGAGAAGATGAGCGCCAGAATCGGCATGGAGATCATCACGCCCGCAAAGCGCGGCGCCATGATGCGGCGCAGGGGATCAACGCCCATCATCTCCATGGCCGCAAGCTGCTCGCCCGCGCGCATCAGACCGATCTCGGCCGTCAGCGACGTGCCCGCGCGGCCGGCAAAAAGCAGCGCCGTCACGACGGGCCCGAGCTCGCGCATGAGCGCGAGCGCCACCAGCACGCCGAGCGCCTGCTCGCTGCCGTAGCGCACAAGAATGTAGTACCCCTGCAGCCCCAGCACGAAGCCCACGAAAAGCCCCGAGACCGAGATGATCACCAGCGAGTAGTTGCCGATGAAGTGCACCTGCTGCACGATGAGGAAGAATCGTCCGAACGAGGCGGGAATCTGCCGCAGCACCGCGAGCGAAAAAAGCGTCATGCGCCCGATGCCGCGCATTTCGCGCACAAACCACGCCCCGAGCGAGGCCACCATGTTGTAGAGAAGCTGGATCATTTCGTGCGCACTCCAAAGGCCTTCTCAATGGGATCGGCCGGATAGTGAAAGCGCACCGGACCATCGGGCTGGGCGTCAAGAAACTGCCGCACATAGGGGTCGCTCGAGGCCGAAAGCTCCTCAGGAGTCCCCTCGGCGGAAATCCGTCCGGCGTTGACCATGTAGACGTAGTCGGCGATGGCAAAGGTCTCGGCCACGTCGTGCGTGACGATGATGGCCGTGGCTCCGAGCGCATCGTTGAGGCTGCGGATGAGCTGTGCGGTGACGCCCATCGAGATCGGATCAAGCCCGGCAAAGGGCTCGTCATACATGATGAGATCCGGATCAAGCGCAATGGCGCGGGCCAGGGCCACGCGCCGGGCCATGCCGCCCGAGATGTCCGAGGGCATCAGAGAGGCCGCGCCGCGCAGACCCACCGCATCGAGCTTCATGAGCACCATGTCGCGGATCATCTCCTCGTCGAGATCGGTCTGCTCGCGCAGCGGGAAGGCGACATTGTCGAAAACCGACAGGTCGGTAAAGAGCGCGCCGAACTGAAAGAGCATCCCCATGCGGCGGCGGATGGCATAAAGCCGCGCATGATCGGCCGTATGGACCTCCTCGCCGTCAAAGATGATCCGGCCCTTCTGGGGCGTGAGCAATCCGCCGATGAGCTTGAGCAGCGTCGTCTTGCCCATGCCCGAGCCGCCCATGATCGCAACGACCTGGCCGCGCCCGAACCTGAGCGTCACATCGTCGAGGATCACCCGCCGGCTGTAGCCGAAGGTGAGATCGCGAATCTCGAGAAAAGCTTCCGTTAGCGACATAAGGCATCAAACAGTTCATCCGAACACTGAACGAGTGTTCAGCAAAAAGCACCGGTCATTATCGCACGCGTGCGCAGCCTCGAGATAGCCGCCGGCGCACAACTGCGGTCACCTGCGACCAAAGAGGGAGCAACCCCCGCCGGATCCCTAGGCCTTTCGGCTGAAGCAGGCCGCTCAGCCGGCCGCCTTGTCCGCGCCGCCTCCAAGCAGCGCCGCATCAGGCGCATAGCGCAGGCCGCGCGCAATGCCCAGCGCCTTGAGCCTGGCGTCGTCAGGGGCAATGACCTCAAAGCAGGCGGCAAGCTCGGCGGGGATGTCCTCGGAGCGGCGCGTGCGAAGGTTGACGTAGTTCCACTCGGTGGCCGCCGTGCAGCAGAGCTTGCCCGCACCGTTTTTCATGGCGTAGCGGCGCAGGCTGGCGTGCCCCGAGAACCCCTGCACCCAGGTGTAGACCGTGACGGTCTCGCCCAGCCGGCAGGGCCGCAGATACTCCACCCAGTGCTCGCGGGAGACCCAGACGCCGTCGCCGTCCTTGAAGTAGCGCGCGCTGTCCCAGCCGCCCTGCGCCGAGGCCTCGCGGGCGATCTCCTCCATCCAGCGCAGATAGACGCGGTTGTTGACGTGTTCAAGTTCATCGATGTCGTCGGGCCCGACGACAAACTGGCGGCTGACAATGGTCGAGATCATGGACTGGCCTGCTCCTTGCTGAATCCTGCGTCTGCAGGGTCTGCGCCCGCGGCCTTCGCAGGCTCAAGCCGGGAGGAGTCCGCGGCGCTGGTTGCGTGCACCGCGGCGGCGGCCGCAAGCGGATCGGGAACGCCGATTGCCGCGCACATTGCCGCGGAGGCCTGGCGGCAGATCACATGGCGGTTGTCGCCGTGGATCGGATCGAGCACCAGCACGTCGACGTGAAAGCCGGGCGTATTGAGAATCTTCCAGATGCACTCAAAAAGCCCCACGCTGCCCGTATAGGCTGCGCGCGTGGTCACCTCGTCGCCCGCCTTGTAGCGGATGACGATGGGAATGACCGCCGCCCCGGTGCGCGCCGCCGCCTCCATCAGGTTGGCGTGCAGCGGCAGCAGCCCCCTGCCGTCGGAGGTCGTTCCCTCGGGAAAGAGCAGCAGGTTGCGGCCCTCACGAAGCGCCTCCTGCATGCGCTCGGAGATCGACAAAAGCGCGCGCTTTTTCCCGCGCTCGATGAAGATCGTCCCCACCGCCGCGGCGATGCGTCCGAACACGGGCCAGCGCGAGATTTCAGCCTTGGCCACGAAGGACGAGGGCGCCAGGGCGTTCAGAATGAAGATGTCCAGAACCGAGCAGTGGTTGGCAAGCAGCAGCCGCCCCATGGCGCCCGGAGTGATGCCGCACTCGTGGGCGCGCGCATCGGAAATGGCGCCGTGGACCTTGACGCGGATGCCGAGCCAGCGCAGAAACCTGCCCGCCCAGCGCTTGATGACGCGCCCCCGGCGCTCGGGCGTGCCCGCGGCCGGAAGCACCACGCTGATCACCCACAGGCATCCGAGTACGTAGAGAAAAATCAAGAGAAAGCGCCCGAGCGCTCCAAGCTTTTGCATCAGATCTCCCTTCCGCCGCAGACAAGAACGCGCCGGACCCCGTCCCCGGACGGCTGCGGCTGCTCGACAAGCGCAAGCGCGCCGACGGGCCAGCCGCCCTCGTCAAACCATTGCTGCAGGATCACGGCCGCAGCGGCGTCATCAATGTAATCCTCTTTGAGGGCCTCGTCTCCGAGCACCGCCGAGGAGTAGCGCTCGTCGGTCATGAAGACCGGCACGCCCGCATGGCGCCCCTCGAGCTGCCGGGCAAAGCGCAGCGCCCGCGCGGTCATCTCATGCGGGGTTCCGTCCGGATGCCGCGGCAGGCCCACCACGCAGGCGGCGGGCCGCCACTGCTCGATGAGCCGGCCGACACCCTGCCAGCGCGCCCGGACCGTGCGGCTGTCGATGATCTCAAGCGCACGCGCGGCGCGCGTGAGCCCGTTGCCGACGCTCACGCCGATGCGCACGGCTCCAAAGTCAAACCCAAGAACCACGCCCTCGCCAATGTCGAGCGCAGACGTCTGCACGGCCTTTCTCCTGTCTGACGGGCGCTAGGCGTGCCCGGCCTGGTTGAAGGAAAAGGGACTCGCATCGCCGGGCAGCTTCGAGACGTCCAGCCCGGAGAGGGTCAGCGCCGTGTTGTAGCGGCTCTCCATGGGCTCGCTGAAGATCACCCGCGGCATCGGATCGCTCGTGATCCATGCCCCGTCCTCGATCTCCCTTTCAAGCTGCCCCGGAGCCCAGCTCGCGCACCCAATGGTCATGTAGAAGCGCTCGGGGCCCGTCCCCTCGGCAATCGCCGAGACGATGTCCTGCGAAATGGAGACCTCAATCTGCGCATCCCGATAGATCGACACGTCCCAGTGCCGGTCATCGGCGGGCTCGTGAAGCACGTAGCCGTGCGTGATGTTGACCGGGCCGCCCCAGCCGATGGGCGTGGCGCTCGTCTGTTCAGTGACCGGCATCTTGAGCTGCTCGCAGACGTCGCTCATCGTGATTCCGCCCACGCGGTTGACGACGATGCCCATGGCGCCGAGGCTGGGGTTGTGCCTGGCAATGAAGATCACCGTCTTTCTGAAGCTCGGATCGTCCATCGAGGGCGAGGCAATCAAAAACTTGCCGGCATAGCGGCCGGGAGGCTCGTTTCTCGTGGAAAAAAGATTTCTCATCGCATTCTCGTGCAGTCCGCCGGCGTCCGCCGGGACGCGCGGAGCGCACCACACCATGGTCAAGATTCAAGGCTCGCGCGCAGCGCGCCTCATGCGCGCCGGCCGACTCCTTCTGTTTACACGATTTTAGATGTGAAGGCGGCACTGCAAGATTTCAAGAGCCGCCGCGTGCGGACCGAATCATGATTTTTTTCGGTCCGCCAGCCGTTTTTATGGTGCAGCCGTCATGGTTTCGCGCTACAGTGTGCGCTCGCACGGCCCGAACCGCCCGCTTCACCCATCCTGCCTTTTTCCCTGCGGCGGCCCGGACAAGACTTTCATCCTCCCGCCCGGACAGGGCGCAGCGCATTGCAGGCATTGGGACAAGCCATGGTTGAACACGTTCTGGAAAAGCTTTGTGAAAAATTTGACGCGGGCAAGGCGCGCTACCGCGTGGTGCACCACCCCGCGGGCGACCGCTCAAGCGCCTCGGTCTGCGAGGTGCGCGGCACCGAGCTCGGCCAGGGCGCCAAGGCGCTTGTGTGCATGGCCAAGGGCGGCGGCGTCAAGCAGTACGTGCTTGCCGTGCTGCCCGCCGACCAGCAGGCCGACCTCAAGAAGCTTGCCCGCGCGCTCGGCGCCAACCGCGCCGGTCTGTGCAGCCCCGAGGAGGTGATGGACCTCACGGGGTGCATCCTCGGCGCCGTTCCTCCGGTGTCCTTTGACGAGCGGCTGCTCGCCGTGGCCGACCCCACGCTCTTTACCCGCTACGAGGAGATCGCCTTCAACGCGGGCGCACGCGACGTCTCGATCATCATCAACACCGAGGACTTTCACCGCATCGCGGCGCCGCGGGAGATCGACTTCCTGCGGCAGCCCTCGGAGGACGCCGCCTGAGGCCCTTCGGGTGCAGCCCCCTGTTTCAAAAGGATCCCGTCCGAGCACGCGGATCCTATTTTTATCCCCTGACTTTTTTCGGTCTCCAACCCGCCGGCCGCGCGCCCGCAGGGCTCCCTGCGCCGGCAGCTCATTTTCTGACAAATCATGGAACTTGACTTCGCCTATGTTCTGAGCACCACGCTCACCCCGATTACGCTGATCTCGGGCGTCGGCCTTCTGCTGATGACCATGTCGGCGCGCTACTCGCACACCACCGACCGCGTGCGGCAGCTGATGAAGACGCTTGAAATGACCGCCGATCCCTGCCGCAAGCTGCGCGCCTCGGTGCACCTGCTCTTCAAGCGCGCCACGCTGCTTCGCAAGGCCATTCTGCTCGTGGTGCTTTCGGCAGCCTCGTCGGGCCTGCTCGTTCTCACCTGCACCGTTGAGGCGATGTTCGGCACGCCGCTCGAGACCCTCAAGCAGTTCTTCCTGCTGTGCGCCGTGGGCATGATCGTCTTTTCAACCTTCTACTTCGCCCTTGAGGTCAACATCTCGCTCAAGGCGCTTGAGCTGACGCTGCCGCCCGAGGACGAAAAAGATCCCCGCTCCAAGTAGGAAAACGGGGATCTGAAGCCGCAGCCTCAAGAAACCGGGGCCGTCAGGCCGCGGGCTTTTGAGCGGTCTGCGCCGGACTCTGCGGACTGCCGCCGCTGTCTTCAGAGGCCGCCTTCGCGTCAGCGTCCCCTGCCGGCTTGCTGCGGCGGGCCGTCTTCCCGGCGCCCGCGGCCTTCCTGCGCGCGGCGCTGCTCTTTCTGCGCTCGGCGGCGGCCTTCTTGCGCTCGAGCGCGGCCTGCTCGTTGAAGATCTCGGCGAGCATCCCGCGGGCCTCCTCGTGGCTGGAGAGCCAGTCGACCATCATCACGCTGCGCGACAGCCTGGCCACCTCCGGATAGCGCTCAAGAAGCGGCTCGCGCACGTCCTTGAGCCGCCGCCCGGCAAGAAAGGCCGCGGCAGGCGACGCAGCCGAAAGCTTCGAGCCCTTCTTTTCAGGCACCTTGCTGCTCTCGCCCCAGGGCAGGGCCCCGGCGGGCGGCTTGGGAATCTGCACCTTGACGGCGCGCTTGGGCGCTCGCAGATCGCGGCGCGCGCGCGAAGTCTCCACGGGCTTCTCCCCCGGAGCGTCTGAAGCCGGCGCCGGTGCAAGGCCCGCAGCCGCGTCAGAGGAGGCGGCGGACCGGGCCTTTTTTCTTGTCCGGGCCGCGGACCCCGCCTTTGCAGAGGATCCGGACGGTGCGGTCCCGGCAGCCTCCCTTTCGGGCGCCCTTGCGGCAGGCTTTCCGGCGGATTTCCCGGCGGACTTTTCGACCGCCCCTGCCTCGGGCTTGCGGACGCTGCCCGAGACGGGCGCTTCAGGGGCCCGGGCGGCCTGCGGCGCCTGCTGGCCGGCCCCGGTCTTTTCGCCGGCAGCCGGCGCCCCGGTGCGAATCGACTGGTGCGTCGTCCAGGGATAGTCGAGCACCTTGCGGCTTTGCTTCATGCGCCTGGCGGAAACCCACTCGAAAATGGCCTTGATTTTCTGAAAAAACATCGGCGTTCACTCCACAGAGACAGGACACGGCCGTCGCGGCCCGCACCGCAACGGGGCCGCGCTCGCATCGGCAGTGCGGTCGATCAGGATTCGGAAGATGCTGTTGCCTGCGCCCCGAGAGGTGTCGCGCTTTCAATACGCAAGAGCGCTTGCTTCACGCATACTCTTCACCAGCCTTCGCAGGCCGGGAACTCAGGCAGTGTACACCGCCCCAATCTTCAACTGCGCCGCGCCCGCCCGGGATGCGCGAAAACCGCAGGAGTCCGCCCTCAGGGGCGTGTTCGGACTGCAACACATTCAGCCGAGGGCGCTGCCGGATCCTTCGATCGGTTCCAGACGTCGAGCCAGTCCTCTCCGGCCGTCCCGGGCAAGACCACCTCCACCTTCATGCCGCGGCAGGCCCAGCGGTGCGCAAAGGCATAGGCCGCGGCCTGTCCGGCAAACTTCGCGTCGTTGTCGGCAAAGACCGTGACGGCGCGCACGCCCTCCGGCAGCTCCGAGAGCTCGGCCATGTTGCCGCAGCCGATCGTCGCCCAGACAGGGAGTCCGAACATCTCTCCTGCGGCAAGCGCCGTCTCCACACCCTCGGCAATGCCGATGGCGCCGCCAGCGGCAATGCCGCCAAGCCGCACCGCCCCCTCGCAGGGCAGTCCGGGCATGAGTTTTCTGGGGTGGGCCACGCGCGCCTTGACGCCCCCGGGCTCAAGATAGGTGCGGTGCAGGTTCACCACCACGCCGTGCGCGTCGGTCACCCGCGAGAGCATCGCCGGCAGCGTGCGCACGCCCAGCCCGGGCTCGTCGGCCCCCGGCGCGTAGACAAGTCCCTCGTGGGTCCGGATCTCCAGATGCGCCCGTCCCGGGTCAAGTCCGCGGTTTTTCAGATAGGTCCACACCGCATCGCCCTCGCGCACCGGATGCGCCTCGCTCCAGATGCGCAGCATCTCCCCGCGGACGCGCTCGGCGGGCGTCTGCTCGCGGGCGTCCTCCTCGTCGATCGCCGCGGACCCGCGCGCGGGCGGCGTCAGGCCGCAGAAGCGCTCGACCGTGCGCAGCGCCTCGGGATAGCCGCACTGCAAGTATTTGGAAATGAGGGAAAAGCCGTCGCCAGCGCCGCAGCCGCGGCAAAAGTAGTTGCCGCGCCCTCGCTTGTCGTCAAAGACAAACCGGTCGCGCCCGCCGCAGACCGGACACGGCCGCGCCCGGCCGTCCACAAGTCCGCGGTCAATGCCGATGGAAATGAAGATTTCGCGCCATCGGCCTGCGGCAGCCCGCACGGCCTGGTCCCGGCGCTCCTGGTGGTACGAGGCGCCCTGGCGGGCGCTGTGGGTTGAGAGCAAGATATCAAGCCCCTTGCTGCATCCGGCCCCGCTGCGGGGGCCTTGAAAAAAACACAAAAAAAGGCCGGCCCGGCAGCGGTCGGCCTGCATCGGGATTTTTTATCGTGACGCCGGCCCCCGCTCTGGCGCGGGGGCGCGGCCGATAAGTCCCTTGATGTCAGAAATCCATGGACTCCCCGTCCTGGAGCACCCACGGATCGAGCGTCACGTCCATCGAGCGCAGCACGCCGCTCGTGTCAAACTGCGGCCAGACGGCCATGTAAAAGCCTCCGACGTCGCGGAACCGGTACATCCAGGCATGCTGGTTCACGAGCGGGAACTCATACTTCTGGGCGCACCTGCCCCAGAAGTGCCAGATGTCGTCCTCGGTCCACTTGCCGATCTGCGGCAGGTTGAAGTACTGGCGCTGCAGCCCCTGCACGCGTTCGACAAACTTGCCGTCGGCGTCAAAAAAGAGCCACCAGACCTCCTGCCCGAAGGGCTGCATGGAGTAGGTCCAGCGCTGGCGCCCGTCAGGCATGTCCGTCTTGGCGTCCGGGGCGCCGAGATAGGCCTCCACCTGCTGCGTCGTTTCACCCGGGTCGACAAGCTGCGGATGGGCGCAGCCCGCAAGAATCACGGCGACTCCAACCAACGCCGCCGCCTTCAGAGTCTGCATGATCTTCATTGCTTTTTTCCTCTTCAAGCCGGACGCTGCCGCCGAAAATGCCCTCGGCAGCTTTTTCCCGGCGCCGGGCGGAGCGCTGCGCCCCTGCCCTGCGCCTCCTAGAGACGGTCGAGGTGATGCTCGACCGCAAACACCGCGGCCTGCACGCGGCTCTTGATGTTGAGCTTGCGCAGGACGCTCTGAACATGAACCTTGACGGTGGACTCCGCGAGATCAAGCGCGCGGGCGATCTCCTTGTTGCTCACGCCGCGGGCAAGCCAGGCAAGCGTCTGGCGCTCGCGCGGGGTGAGCGACTCGATGTCGGGCGCGGCCGCCGTGCTGTGATAGCTGTCGCGGCGCAGCTTCATGACGAGCTTGTTGGTCATTTCCGGAGAAATGACCGAGTCGCCGGCCACCGCGTGACGAATGCTCTGGAGCAGAAACACCGCATCGATCTTCTTGAGCAGGTAGCCGCGGGCGCCGAGCCGCATGCACTCGGTCAGATCGTCGCCGTCCTCGCTCACGGTGAGCATCAGCACGGCCATCTGCGGATCAAAGGCGAGAATCTGCGCAAGCGCCTCACGGCCGTTCATCGTCGGCATGTCCAGATCGAGCAGAACGATGTCGGGCTTGATCTGTTCGACAAGCTTCACGCCCTCAAGGCCGTCGGCGGCCTCGCCCACCACCTCAAAGTCCTCCTGGCGGGTGAGCAGGGCCTTCAGACCGCTGCGAAAAAGCGTGTGATCGTCCACCAGGGCAATGCGAATCTTCTTGCCGCCGGCATCGGCTTCGTTTTCTGTCTGCTGCATACTTCCAATTCCAAACAGAGTTCACTTCCACCGGAACGCAAGCGCGCATCCCGGCCGTTTAACGCTAGAGCTTAGCGCATTTTCCTCGTCCGAAACACGGCACGAGGGCCCTTGCGGCGGGCAAAAAAAGGGAGGCAGTCCGCCTCCCAGAGTGCAAGGCGCCGGGGGACCCTTCGCCGTCGTCCCGCGGCGGCGCGCATGAACGGGCGCGGCCGCCGCACCAGGGCGTCAGGTTCCCTTGTGAGGGGCGTTTTTAGGCGTGACCCTCGCCTTCGGCGGCCGGAGCGGGCGCAGCGGCGCCGTTTTGCTGCTGGGCCTGCTGCTGGGCCAGACGCTGCTGGTAGAGCGCCTCAAAGTTCACCTCGGGCAGGTTCACCGTGGGCAGGCCCGTGCGGTTGATGAGGTCGGCAAGGTTGGCGCGCAGGTAGGGATAGACGATGCTCGGGCAAAGCACGTTCAGCAGATGGCGCACGCCGTCCTCGGGAATGTTGCGGATGTCAAAGAGACCGGCCTGCTTGCCCTCGACAAGGAACATCGTGCTCTTCTTGGTGCCCACCGTGATGGTGCCACGCACGATGACCTCGTAGCCGTTGGAAACGCCCTCGATCAGGTGCTGGGAGACCTCGAACTGGATGTCGACGTTGGGCTGCTCGTCGGGCGCCTGCAGGAAGACCTGCGGGGCGTGCGGCATCTCAAGCGAGGCGTCCTTGAGGTAGCAGCGCACCATCTGGAAGGACGGCTCCTGGCTCTGCTGCTGGGGCTGCTGGGGCTGCTCGGGATTCTGAGCGTTCTGGTTTTCTTCTGCCATTTTGGTGTTCAATCCGTAAAAAAAGGTGCCCGACGCCGTCATGATGCCGGCCGGCGGTGATGAAAAACTCTTGTGCCGGCGCCCCTGCCCTCAACGGACCCGGGCGCCGTTCAAAAAAAATCAGCGCGAGAACGGCATGCCGGCGCTGCGCCAGCCCTGCAGTCCGCCCTGCAGGATGTAGACCTGAAAGCCCAGACCGCGCAGCAGGGGCGAGGCCAGGCGCGTGCGGCGGTTGTCCTCGTCGACAAGCAGCACGGGCTTGTCCTTCTTCAGGCGCCCGAACTCGTTTTGAATGCGGTCGGCCGGAATATTGATCGACCGCGCGATGGCCTCCTTGCGAAAATCCTTGGGATCGCGCAGGTCCACGATCTGCGCGCCCTGATGATTGATCAGCTCGGTCGCCTGCGCATGGTCGACCTGGGGGCCGTAGCGGCGCTTCGTGAAGTAGGGCGCCGCAAGCGTACATATGCACACGAAGATGATCGCAAGCAGCAGGATGTTGTCAATCAGAAACTGGTTCACGTCTGTTACGTCCGTTGGGAAATGCGGTTGTGTTCAGGCGCCCGCCGGAGGCAGGCGCACGCCCCGGGGCCTTTGCGCCCGCACCGGGAGGGCGGCCGCAGGGGTCTTCACTCGAGTGATGAAGACAATTGCGGCATTATAGAATGTTGGAATTGGTTGCACCTTGCGCCTCCCGGGCGCCGGGCGCCGCTGCGGCGCGGCCCCGGCGTTTTGGCGCGCCTGTCCACCCGAGCCCCGGATCTCCTCTGCACTCTCGATTCATGAACCGCCTTTCTGGTCGCCTAGCCCGGCTCTGCTGCCTGAGCGCCGCCCTTGCGGCGCTGCTTGCGCCTGCGCCGCCCGAAGTGCATGCCGCGGCCGCGGACTCAAGCTCGACCAAGCAGCGCTCAAGCCTGCAGAAGGAGCAGCGCACGATCAAGGGGCAGATCTCCACCATCAAGAAGGACATCGAGCAGAAGGAGGCGCGCGTTGACAGCGCCAACAAGGAGCTTCGCGCCTCCGAAAAGGCCATCTCCGACAGCAACCGCACCCTCAAGGAGCTGAGCGAGAAGAAAAGCGCCGTTGAAAACCAGCTCGCCGACCTCAAGCGCGAGGCCGACATCGTCGGCATGCACGTCACCGAGGCCGAGGACCTGGTCGCTGAAATCACCCGCGCGCAGTTTCTCAACTCCCGCCGCCACCCCTGGCAGGCGGCGCTCACCGGAGACAACCCCAACGACATCAGCCGCATGTCGGCAATCCTGCAGTACATGGCCCGCGAGCAGGACCGCACGATCGACCGGCTCGCCAACCGGCGTAAGAACATCGAGGTCGTGACGGTCAAGACCAACGCCACGCAAAAGGAGCTCGCGCGCATCGAGTCCGACGAGCAGAAAAACCGCGAGAACCTCGAAAAGGAGAAGTCGCGCCGCGAAAGCGCGATCAACGAGCTCAAGAAGGAGCTCAACACGCAGCGCGAGCGCTACGAGCAGCTCGTCAAGAACGACCGGCAGCTCACCAACCTCATTGCGAGCATTGACAAGAAGATCGCCGAGGCAGCCGCCAGGGAGCGCGCCCGCAAGGCGGCGCTTGCCAAGGCCGAGCAGGAGAAGGCTAGGCGCGAGGCGCAGAAAAAGTCGCAGACCTCGAAGTCAAGACAGACCGCAAAAAGCGGCAAGTCCTCCTCAAGCCGCACCGTCGCCGCACCGGCCACGGGCAGCTTCGGCAAGCTTCGCGGCAAGCTCACCATGCCGACCCAGGGAAAGATCGTCGCGCGCTTCGGGCAAAAGCGCGAGGGCGCGGCCTCGGACCTCTCCTGGCGCGGTCTTCTCATCAGCGGGAAGATGGGTCAGGACGTCGTCGCCACCGCCGGCGGCACGGTCGTCTTTGCCGACTGGATGCGCGGCTTCGGCAACCTCATGATTCTTGACCACGGCTCAAACTATCTGTCGGTGTACGCCAACAACGAGTCGCTCTTCAAGTCCGTGGGCGACACCGTCAAGCAGGGCGAGACCATTGCCAGCGTCGGACGCTCCGGTGGCGAGGACTCCCCGGGCTTATACTTTGAGCTCCGCTACAAGGGCAAGCCCTTTGACCCGGCGCGCTGGATCGCCAAGTAGCCGTTCTTCTCGAGCACCTGTTTTGCAGGACGGCAGGGGCTTGACGCCGCAGCCGAGCGGCACGGCGCCCGCGGCGCCGCAACCCTTTTTTCCCCATTTCTGACTTCCATGCGCTTTTTCTCCCGCTCCCTTTCGATCGCCGCCGCCGGACTGTGCGCCGGCGTCGTGCTCACGACCGGCCTGCAGGCCTTTGCCGCCGACGACGAGAAGGCCGCCGCGCTGCCGCTTGAGGACATCGAGCTTTTTGCCGACGTCTACGGCTCCATCAAGAACTTCTACGTTGACGACGTGCCCGATTCGGAACTGATGGAAAACGCCATCAAGGGCATGGTCGAGGGGCTCGATCCGCACAGCTCCTACCTTGACTTCAAGGAGTTCAAGGACATGGAGGAGAGCACCACGGGCGAGTTCGGCGGACTCGGCCTTGAGGTGACCAAGGATCCCTCGGGCGTGCGCGTCGTCTCGCCCATCGACGACACGCCCGCGGCGCGCGCCGGCGTCATGGCCGGCGACCTGATCATCAAGATCGACGCCAAGGCTACGGCCGACCTCTCGCTCAACGAGAACGTCAAGCTCATGCGCGGCAAGCCCGGCACGAAGATCGTGCTCACCATCGCCCGCAAGGGCGAGGTCAAGCCCATCGTCGTCACGCTCACGCGCGCCATCATCAAGGTGAAGTCGGTGAAGATGAAGGAGCTCCCCGAGGGGCTCGGCTACATCCGCATCTCGCAGTTCCAGGAGCACACCGCCGAGGACATGGCGCAGGCCATCGTCAAGCTCAATCAAAAGAACCACCTCAAGGGTCTGGTGCTTGACCTGCGCAACAACCCGGGCGGCCTTCTGAACGCGGCCATCGGCGTGTCGGCGGCCTTCCTGCCCGCCGACAGCCTGGTCGTGTCCACCCGCGGACGCAACCCGCAGGAGGAGCGCAAGTTCACCGCCTCCTACAGCGACTACGCCACCTCGAACTCCGGACGCGACTACATCGCCTCCCTGCCCAAGGCCGCCAAGACCGTGCCCGTCGTGGTGCTCATCAACCCGGCCTCGGCCTCGGCCTCGGAAATCGTCGCCGGAGCGCTGCAGGACCACAAGCGCGCCACCATCATGGGCACGCGCTCCTTCGGAAAGGGCAGCGTGCAGACCATCCTGCCGCTGCGCATGAAACGCGATGAAACCACGGGCGTCAAGCTCACCACGGCCCGCTACTACACCCCCTCGGGCCGCACGATCCAGGCCCGCGGCATCACCCCTGACATTGCCGTCGACGATACGCCCGAGGGCAACTATCCCTCCTTCACCATCCGCGAGTCGGATCTTGCGCACCACATCGAAAACAGCGACGGAAAGGATGCGGACAAGGGCAAGGCGAAGCAGCCCGAACAGACGGACGACGAGGAGACGCTCGAGCTTGAGGAGGACGCCAAGGTTCCCACCCTGCGCTACATGTTCGGCGACGAGAAGGACTTCCCGCTGCAGCAGGCCCAGGCCTATCTGCTCGGCCGTGACGTGATCACGCACGAGGAGACGCAGGCCAAGCTCAAGGCCGAGCGCGAGGCGCAGAAGAAGACCAAGGCCGCCGCCGGCGAAAAGGCTGACGGGACCGCCGCGCAGAAGAAGTAGACGAAGCAGACGAACCAGGAGCCCCTCATGAGGCCAGAAGACAGCCTTCCCGCGCGCGCCAGCCGCCACGTTCTTTTAAAGGAGGTGGGCGCAGAGGGCGCACTGCGCATGGCGCGCCTTTCGGCGCTGGTGATCGGCGCCGGCGGCGTGGGCTGCCCCGCGGCGCTGTGTCTGGCCGAGGCGGGCGTGAGGAAAATCACCCTCATCGACGCCGACGTCGTCGAGGAAAGCAACCTTGCGCGCCAGATTCTTCACACCCCGGCACGGCTCGGCATGAACAAGGCCCGCAGCGCCTGCCTGGCGCTGCAGGCCGTCAACCCCGACACAGAGCTTGAGGCCGTCGAGACCTGGGCCGACGCCGAGGCCATCGCTCGGCATGCGCAGGGCGCCGACATCATCCTTGACTGCTCGGACAACTTCGCCACCCGCCACGCGGCCAACCGCGCCGCGCTTGCGCTCGGAAGGCCCCTGGTGACGGTCTCGGCCATCCGCATGAGCCTTCAGGTGGCCTTCTTTGACTTCAGCCGCCCGGACGCGGCCTGCTACGCCTGCACATTCCCCGAGGACGACGAGGCCGACGTCAAGGCAAGCCAGGTCGGCGTTCTCGCGCCCGTGACCGGCATTGCCGGCATGATTGCCGCCGGGGAGGTGCTCAAGTGGGCTGCGGGCATGCCCTCGCTGGCGGGCTCGATGCTGCTGCTCGACACCCTCTCCTGGCAGATGCAGCGCCTTGCGCTGGCAAGAGACCCCGCCTGTCCGGTCTGCGGCCGCCGCTAGAAGGGCAGGGACCTTCTGCCCCGCCCCCGGGTGCGCCGCCCCCTCTAGTGCAGCTGCCCCCAGTAGAGCGTGATCGACGAGGACTCCCCAAAGGTGCGGCCCGCCACCAGATAAATGGGCCCGAACCAGGTGTCGAAGGCGACATACACGCTTGCCGCGCGCTTCCACTCACGGTCGAGCTGCCAGGCCTGCGAGTCGCTGCCGCTCTCGTCGTAGGCGCGGCCGATCTCGGCGCTGGCCCCGAGGTACACGGGCATGCGCAGCACGTTGATGTGCCGGCTGATGTCGTGATAGAGCATGGCGCGCGCCAGATGCAGACGGTTGCCGGCCCAGCGCCCGTAGGGCGAGCCTGAGAGATTGAACACGCCCCCGAGGTTGAAGTTGCCCGCCTGCGGCCCGCGGGCGTAGCGCCCGGACAGCAGCAGCGTGGTGCGCCTGTTGATGCTCAGCGGCTTCCAGAGACTGATGTCGTAGGCGATGTCGTTGATGGTCTCCATGCCCGTGGAGTCAGGCGCGATGGCCTTCCAGGCCATCGCCTCAAGCAGCAGCCCCTTCCTGGGGAAGCCCGCGTCGTCGAGCGTGTCGATGCCGAAGTTCAGGCGCGAGTAGGCCGACTGCGCCCGCGCGTTGAGATCGAGCGTGCCGATCTCGGCCTTGGTGCGGTTGTCGATCCAGCCGCCTCCAAAGCTGATGCGCCCGAAGCGGCCCATGTCGTAGCCCAGATAAAGCCCCATGTCGAGGCGCTCGTTGTGGTAGCGCGCAATCGCCGAGCCGCCCTCGTTGTAGACGTCAAAGGGCTCCCACTCGTAGGAGATGACGGGCTGCAGGAAGAAGCTGCTCGCAGCGCCGAGCGGCTGGTGCCACTCCGAGGAGAGCCGCTTGATCTCGCCGAGCTGCACCTGATTGGTCCAGCGCCCGCCCCAGGCATTGAGCCAGGCCCAGGTGTGCGAGAGCATGACGTTGAATGTGTTGGACTGCGCGAAGTTGCTCTGCAGATTGCCGCCGAAGCGCAGCACCGAGTAGCCGTAGTCCTTCTCGGTGGGCTCGTAGACAAGAACCTCGGTGTTGTTGGGCCCCGGCTCAAAGCGAAACGGCACGCTCTGGAAGTCCCCGGTCGCCCACAGCTCGCGGGCGGCGTCGGCCACCTCTTCGTTGCTCACCGGGCGGCTTGTGTCGATGTCGACTTCCGAGCGCACGCGCTCGGCGTTGACCGTCTTGAGCCCCTCGATGCGCACGTCCGAAAGGGTATGGACGTTCTCCTGGTGCATCAGCCGGCTGCGCGCCCCAGCCCAGGCGCGGTACTGCGCCTCGGAAACCGAGTAGGCGCGAAGGCTTTCGCTCTTGGCCATGGTCGCCTTGTAGCCGCGCTCAATGATCTCCGAGGCGCGCATGAAGTCGCCCGAGGTAAAGCCCGTCAGGTCGGGCTCGATGTAGACGTCGCCCGTCTCGATGAGCTTCTTGGAGTCGCGGACGTTCTGCTCGGTGAGCAGGTTCACCACCTGCCCCATGATGCCCACGATGCTGCCGAGGTCCTTGCGGGTGCCCAGAGGCGTGCCGACGTTGACCACCACAAGCCGCTCGGCGCCCATGCTGCGCGCCTGTCCGACCGGAAGGTTGTCCACAAGGCCGCCGTCGACGAGCAGCTTTCCGTGAAACTCCACCGGCGCATAGGCTCCGGGCACCGACATCGAGGCGCGCATGGCCTGCGCAAGCGTGACGTCCTTTTGAAGCACCACGCGCGCACCCTGCTCAAGATCGGTGGCCACGGCCGCAAATGGAATGGAAAGCGTCGAGAGGTCATTGACCGAGTTGACCGGTTCGGTGACGCGCTGCAGGAAGATATCGAGCTCCTGCGAGGGCACGACCTGCGCGGGGAACTTGAGCCCGTCGCGGGTGAGCCCGATTTCGCCGTCTCCGAGCCCCTGGCGGTCCTCGGCCTTGCGCGTCCAGGTGAGCTTCTCGCGGTCCGGGCGCGGCGCAAACATTCTCGGCCAGTTCACCGAAAGCGTAATCTCACGGATCTCGTCGGCGCTGTAGCCCGCGGCAAAGCCCCCGCCCACCATCGAGCCCATGCTCGTGCCGGCCACGACGTCAAAGGGAATGCGCAGCTCCTCGAGGGCCTTGAGAACGCCGATGTGCGCAAAGCCCCGGGCGCCGCCCCCGGAGAGCACCAGCCCGAGCCTCGGGCGCTCGGCGTGCGCCGCATCCTGCGCGCATGCGCCTGCGGCCGGCGCAAGGACCAGCGCAAGCGAAACAACCAGGGTGGCAAGAAGGCGCCGGGTCGTCATGGCGGAAGACTTTCGCGGTGTTTTCAAGGGGATTGGAGTGGTCTTTCGGGTGAGTTTAGCCGCTTTGCGGCCGGCAAAACGCTCCGCGGGCCCTTGTCGGCAGACGCCGCGCGGGCCGCGCGCGCCGCGGCGCCGCGGCGCATGCTCTAAAATAAATGATTCAGCGGGCCGCTTGCCGGGCGAGCGGCGCCCTTTGCGTTATCTGACCCCTGAAGTGAAAGGATCTTCTCCGATGCCGATGATTGAAATCAAGAACGTCAGCAAGTGGTACGGCTCGTTTCAAGTTCTGAAAAACTGCAGCACCTCCGTGGAAAAAGGCGAGGTGGTGGTGGTTTGCGGCCCCTCGGGCTCGGGCAAGTCCACGCTGATCAAGACGGTCAATGCGCTGGAACCCTTCCAGCAGGGCGAAATTCTCATCAACGGCATCAACGTGGGCGACCCCAAGACTGATCTGCCCAAGCTGCGCTCGCACGTGGGCATGGTGTTCCAGCACTTTGAGCTCTTCCCGCACCTGACGATCACGGACAATCTGACGCTCGCGCAGATGAAGGTGCTCGGCCGCAGCCGCGAGGAGGCCACCGAGCGCGGCCTGAAGCTTCTTGACCGCGTGGGGCTTCTCAAGCACGCCCCCAAGTATCCGGGACAGCTCTCGGGCGGCCAGCAGCAGCGCGTGGCCATTGCGCGCGCCCTCGCCATGGATCCGGTGTGCATGCTCTTTGACGAGCCCACCTCGGCGCTTGACCCCGAGATGATCAACGAGGTGCTTGACGTGATGGTCGAGCTTGCGCACGAGGGCATGACCATGATGGTGGTCACGCACGAAATGGGCTTTGCCCGCAAGGTGGCCGACCGCGTCGTCTTCATGGAGGCGGGCGAGATCCTTGAGGACGCCAAAAAGGAGGACTTCTTCAGCGCGCCGCGCTCCGAGCGCGCCCGGCAGTTCCTCTCCAAGATCCTGTCGCATTAGAACGCCTTCTTCAGGCAGGGCGCCCGCGTGCGGACGCCTTGCCGCGCAGATGCGAAAAACGCCGCTTGCGCGGCGTTTTTCGTTTCCGGACCCCCTCTTTCGGGTCCCCTATCTTCGCTCGACGATCCACATGGCCGCCGAGGCAAGAACGAGCATGATGAGCGATGGCAGCGGCGCCACCACCATCGCGGGCCATGTGTTGAGAATGCCCATGAAGGCGAAGATGTTGTTGAGCGCGTAGAACGAGATGCCGATCATCAGCCCGATGAAGATTCGAATCGACACGCCGCCGCTGCGCACGTTCAGATACGCAAAGGGCATCGCAACGGCAAGCATCACGAAGATGGCTATCGGGTAGAAGATCTTCGTCCAGAGCGCCACCTCGTAGCGCTCGGTCGTCTGCCGCGTCTCCCTGAGGTGCCCGATGTAGCTCCAGAGCTCGGCGATGCCCATGCGCTCGGGCTTGATCGTCAGAACGCCCAGGATGTCGGGGCGCATGTCGCTTGGCAGCATCAGGTCGACGCCCTTGCGGAAGGTGCTTGCCTCAACCATTGGATTTTCGTCGCGCGTCACCCGCGGCAGTCCCTCGACGGTCGCATCCTTCAGATGCCACCCCGAGCGCGGGATGTAGTTGGCCTCCGGCGCATGCAGGATGCGCACCAGATCCCCCTTGTCGTTGAACTCAAAGACGCGCCAGGCGCCCGTGCGGCTGTCCTCGCCGGCGATGAGGTTGTGCACGTTGACAAAGCGCATCGTCACATCGCCCGCCCGGCCGTCGCGCACCGTGTCCTTGACCCACACGCCCGAGGCATAGCCGCGCGCGGTGAGCGTGCTCTTTAGAAGAATCGTGCGCATCTCGCCGCGCATCTTGTCGGCCGCTGGCGTCACCCACTCGCCGAGCGCGTAGGTCATGGCGATGAGCACGAGCGCGGGCACAAGGAGCATGCCCGCAAGCCTCATGGGCGAGAGCCCGGCAACGCGAAGGATCGTGAATTCAGAGTTGGCCGCCCAGCGGCTCAGGGTGTAGACCCCGCCCAGCAGCGCCGCAATGGGCATGACCTCGTACAGGCGTGAGGGCAGCTTCAGGGCCGTCAGAAAGAGCGCCGTGCCGAAGTCGTAGCGGCTGCCAATGTTCTTGGCCTGGCCCACGAGGTCGAAGAACGCAATGAGCAGCACGAGCGAAATGAGGATGAATCCCGTCGAGATCAGGATTTCCTTGGCGAGATGACGGGTGACGACTCTCATTTCCTGTGCCTCGAGAAAATCCGGTAGGGCAGCTCAACGAGCGCGAGCGGCAGCCAGCGCTGCAGCCAGACGCGCCGCACGAACAGAAGCACCGTGACCAGAAGAACGGAGCCGTTGAGCGCCACGAGGGCTGCAAGCCACGGCGCACGCTCGGTCTTCACCCAGGTCTCGGCCACTGAAATGCCGTTGAGATACAAAATGAAGATCAGCACCGCGAGCACCAGGCTGAGGCTCTTGCCCGCGCGCGGGTTGGTGTAGGAAAGCGGAATGGCCAGAAGCGCCAGGTTGAACGCCGCCAGGGGCCAGCACAGGCGCCAGACGAACTCGGCCTTGGCCACGGGCGTGTCCAGGGCGAGCAGCCGGTCAAGCGGCAGCTCCTCGACGTCGCGGCTTGCGTAGGCCTGGTCGGCCTTGCTCTCGAGCCGCAGCTCGTAGGTGTCGAAGTCCACCACGCGCCAGGCCGCGTCCTCGCCGCTGCTCGTGTCGTAGCGGCGCCCGTTTTTGAGCACCGCATAGCGGATGCCCGAGTCGGTGACGCGAATCTCGCCCGAGTCGGCCTTGACGATCGTCTCGCCGCGGCCGTTGCGCTCGCTCATGAAGATGTTGCGGATCTGCGTGCCGTCCTCGCTCACCTCCTCAATGAAGAAGACGCGCGCGCCGCCCTCGGTCTCAATGAAGCGCCCCGGAGAGATGCGGTTGACGTCGTCGCGCTGCTCGAACTGCTGCGAGGTGCGCTCGATCTGCGCCTTCGCCCAGGGCGTGATCACCAGGGAGATCACGCCCACGAGCGCCACCATGGGAAGCGCAAACCGCAGCACCGGACCCACCCAGCGCAGCAGGCTCAGGCCGCCGGAGCTGAACCACACCACCATCTCGCTGTCCTGCCAGCTGCGGATCATCACCATCAGGATGGCGATGAAGATCGACAGCGCCAGCAGCGCCGGCAGATTGGTCAGCGACGAGTACACCATCAGCTCAAAGACCGAGCGCGAGTCGACGTCGCCGCCGGCGGCCTCGCCGAGAATCGTGACGAGGCCCACGGTGAGCACGATCGAAAAGAGCACCGTGAAGACGCCGCCCGCACTGCTGGCGAACTCATTGACAAGCAATCGTCTGAAGATCATGGCGACGTGAAACGGGCAAAACCTGTGGGCAAAGGAATCAAGACCTGCATCCGCTCATTCTAGCCGCGCCGGGCGGGCGCGCCTGCCCGCACCCGGCTTCTGAATTCAGGCATTTTGTAGAAATTGGTGACTGAATCAGCAGCAAGCCGCGGCGGCCGCCCCGGCCCGCTGCTGAAACCCCGGCGCTAGGCCGCGTCCTCCCGATAGGCGGGATTTCTGTTGCCGATGGCGTGCAGCAGCACCGTCAGGGCGGCAAGCGCACAGAAGGAGACCGCCAGCGACAGCAGAAGACTGCCGCCCGACAGGCCCGCGACCAGATAGCCCAGCGCCGCGCAGCAGGCCACGAGCAGCGCGTAGGGAATCTGCGTGGCGACGTGCTCGATGTGGTTGCACTGGGCGCCCGCCGACGACAGGATGGTCGTATCCGAAATGGGCGAGCAGTGGTCGCCGAACACGGAGCCCGCGAGCGTGGCCGAGAGCACGACGACGGTAAGCGACGGATCAAGCGCCTGGATGATCGGCACCACGATCGGAATCAGGATGCCGAACGTTCCCCAGGCCGTGCCCATCGAGAACGACAGGAAGGCCGCAAGGCAGAAGATGAGGAAGGGCAGGAACATCGCGCTCATGCCCGAGCTGACCACGATGTGCTCCATGAAGACCGGCGTCTGCAGCAGATCGCGGCACACGCCCGAGAGCGTCCAGGCCAGGATGAGGATGATGTTGGCCGGCAGCATCAGCTTCATGCCCTCGACCGAGCCCGAGGCAAAGTCGGCAAAGCTCATGAGCTTGCGGGGCACGTACATCAGCAGCGCGACGATCAGGGCGCCGAACGAGGCAAAGACAAGCGAGATCGAGGCCGAGGAGTTGCCGATCGCCGCCTGGAAGGTATGAAACTTCGCGTCCTCGCCCCAATAGCCGCCCGTATACATCAGGGCGAGCACCGCAAAAAGCATGAGCGCCAGCAGCGGCACGATCATGTCCCAGAGCGTGCCGCGCGGGTTGTAGCGCAGCTCATCGGCCTTCTGGGCGTCCCCGCCCGCGACCGTCCCGCGGGCGGCCCGCACCTCGCTGCGGCGCATGGGGCCGAAGTCAAGGTTCGTCATGCAGATGAAGAACACCATGAAAAGCGACAGCAGCGCGTAGAAGTTCCACGGAATGGTCGCCACGAAGGCGCTGATCTCGCTGTCGAAGGCGCCCGTGTCCTTGAGGCTTGATCCCACGGCCGCCGCCCACGATGAGATGGGGGCGATGATGCACACCGGCGCGGCCGTGCTGTCGATGATGTAGGCCAGCTTGGCGCGGCTCACCTTGTAGATGTCCGTGATCGGGCGCATCACGGTGCCCACCGTCAGGCAGTTGAAGTAGTCGTCGATGAAGATCGCAATGCCCAGCCCCGCGGTGGCTCCAAGCGAGGAGCGGCGGCCGCGGATCACCCGCGTCGAGGCCTTGCCGTAGGCCACCGTGCCGCCCGAGAGGCTGATGAGGTAGACGAGCGCGCCCAGAAGCGAGCAGAAGATGAGGATGTTGAAGTCCACCTTCTTGGCCATGAGCGTGAAGGCCGTCTCAAGCGTTCCCATGAGCATGTTGCCGCCGGTGCCGCATGCGTAGATGAGCGTTCCGGTGAAGATGCCCACCAGAAGCGACGAGAAGACCTCCTTGGTCACCAGCGCAAGCCCGATGGCGACGATTGGAGGAAGGATGGAGAGCCATTCGGCAGCGTAAGGTTGCATGACGATGTTTCCTTTGGCTGAAGCGTCCGGGGCAGCGGCTTTCCGCCCCGGGCCCCTGGTTTGCTGTGTTGCGTGTTGTCTGCGCCCGGTTTTCTAAAGGTTTTCCCCGCGCCGGGCGATGAGCTCATCAAGCCCCCGGCCGAGCTTGAGGCGCGCGGCCTTGCGCTCGAGCTGCGCGCGCGTCTCGCCGCGCGCGGCGTTGACCACGATGCAGCCCTCGATGGGGCAGAGCCTGCGGCACTGCGGCTCGTCGTGGACGCCCACGCACTCCGTGCAGCGCCCCTGGCGGATGACGTAGTGCTCCTCGCCCATCACGATCGCCTCGTTGGGACACTCAGGCTCGCAGACGTCGCAGTTGATGCACTCGTCGGTGATGATGAGAGACATGCGAAAAAACCTTCCTTGCCTTCCCCGGCCCCTCCAAGGGGGGGGGTCTAGGATGAAAACTTCCGGCGCAGCAGCTCCTGGGTGCGCGCAGCGACGAACCTTGAGACGTCGCCGCCCATCGAGGCGATCTCGCGCACGAAGCTGCCGCTGACGAACTGATGCTCGAGCGCGGGCATCAGAAAGACCGTCTCAACGCCCGCGGCGAGCGTGCGGTTCATGCCCGCAAGCTGAAACTCGTACTCAAAGTCGCTCACCGCGCGCACGCCGCGCACGATGACCTTCGCGCCGAGCTCGCGCACGAGATCGACCAGAAGCCCCTCGTAGCCCACCACCTTCACGCCCGGCTTTCCGGCCGTGAGCTCCCGCGCAAGCTCCAGCCGCTCTTGAAGCGTAAAGAGAGGCTTCTTGCGCGTGCTCGCCGCCACGGCAAGCACCACGTTTCCAAAAAGCGAGAGCGCCCGGTCAAGCACATCCTCGTGCCCGAGCGTCATCGGGTCAAAGGTGCCCGGATAGACGGCCAGAACCATGACTGAAGGGAAAATAACGGGAAAGATTGCTTATTTTAGCAATCAGGCGGCAGCCGCAGTCTTCTGCGCATGGAATGACCCCGCGCACGCCCGCCAAAAAAAAAGAAAAGGCCGGATGCCCTCGCACCCGGCCCCGCGTCCCGCTGCCGGGACGTTCCCCCGACTAGAACCGCCAGTTCACGCCGCCGCCAAAGCCGATGCGGGTGGTGTCGTCGACCATCGGGCTGTCCTTGACCTCACTGCCGAGAGAGCGCACCGAGCCCTCGAGCCACACGGAGAGATGCTCGCTGAAGCTGTAGTCCAGAAACAGGCGCGCATACCCCGACACGGAGCTGTCGGCGCTGTAGGCCTTCAGGCCGCTGCGCCGCGACTCAGCCGCGGAGATGCCGTAGTAGTAGTCGTTGAAGTTGGAGCTCGACCAGGTCAGGCCGACCTCCGGAGTGATGCCGAGGCGTGCGACCTGAAAGCGCTTGAGCACGTTGACGTCGGCAAGAAAGCCGTTGCTCTCGCCGGAGATGTCGCCCGAGATCTTGGCTCCGAGGCTGAACCACGGGTGCAGATAGCGGTAGCTCAAATTGGCAAAGGCGCTCGCGTCGCGGTCGTCGAGCCGCTTCATCCGCGCATCGTCGCTGTCGCTGGCGTCAAACTCAAGCGGCATGTAGGAGATGCCGAGCATCACCGCATGGCGGTCGTTCTTCAGAAGATAGCCGCCCGCCTCAAGTCCGTGCAGATAAAAGTACCTGGTCTCCACGTTCATGATGGGCGCGGGCAGAACCTCCACGTCAACGCCCTTGTATTCGCGGCGGTCAAAGTGCACGCCGGCGCCGAGCGCATAGTCGGCGGCCGCGGCCGGCACGGCCGCGGCAATGCCGGCCGCGGCAAGCGCCGCCGCGGCAGCCAGTTTGAGCTTTATTTCCATTTTTTCATTGTCTCCTGATAAAACCCGGCCCTGATCGAGGCTTTTCGGGTTCGTCAAAAGTTAAATCACAGGGACGGGAATTTTTGCACGGGCGCAGCTGCATCAGCTGAAAGCCGCAGACCTCTTTCCGTTCGAACCCCAACCCGCCCGATCATCCGCACCGCCGATACAATCTGCGGGGCTTTTGCAGGGCAGGACAATTCCCGCCCCTGCGCTGCGGGCGCTTCACACGCGCCTGCACGCTCCTTGCGCAGACACGGAACACGACTCATGGCGGCTCGTCGAAAATACGGAAAAACCTGGTGGGGCGCGGCCTGGCTTGCGGCTCTCAACGACGTACCCGATGCAAACCGTCTGGCGCGCGGACGAAGCTGCTATCAGACAGGCCGCATCATCGAGGCCGGCCTCGACACGGAAAAGCTCACGCTCAGCGCCCTGGTCGACGGCAGCGCGTACTTTCCCTACGAAGTGCGCCTGAGGTTTTCGCCGCTGCCCGCCGCGCAGCACCGCCGGCTCATTGCGGCCATCCGCGAGGATGCCGCGCTCACGGCCGAGATTCTCGACGGCGCCCTGCCCGAGCGGCTTCTTGACTTGTGCCGCAGGCTTGACGTCGAGCTTTTCCCGACAAGCTGGCGCGACCTGCACCCGCACTGCTCCTGCCCGGACGCCTCACCCTTTTGCAAGCACCTCGCGGCGGTCTTTCACCTGCTTCTTGACCAGATCGACGCCGATCCCTTCAAGGTCTTTCTCACCCGCGGCGTGGATCTGCGCAGGGAGCTCCGGGAGTCGGGGCTTGATCTCGAGGGCGTCGAGCAGGAGCGGCTGCCGACGCCTGCGGGCGTTCTCGCGGCGCTTGCCGCGCCCGAGGCCGACCCGAGGGCCTCCCGCACCGACGGGGAGGCCGCGCTTGAGGTTCTTCGAGGCGTCGCCTACACGGGACTGCCCGACATGTCGGGCGTTCTTGAAAAACTCCTTCCCGAGCGATTCACCCCGACGGGATCCGATGGAGAAAACCATCGGATTGCCGCACTCTGCGCGCGCGCCTGGCGCAGCATCCGAAGCCTTGCCGCACCGCAATCCACCGAAAATCCGGATCCCGCCCGGGCCCGCGACGTTCTGACAAAGGCTCTGGCCCCGAGCGCGCATCTCAAGGCGATCGCTGCCGCCGGCACGCGGCTTTTTGTCTCGGCGCAGCTGCGCTCGCACGCAGAGCCCGTCCTCGCCCTCGGCGCGAGCTTCAAGCCGCCGCGCGCGCTGAGGCAGCGCCAGGCGGTCCTCGAGGAGGCCCGGCCCGGCGCCCTGGCGCAGGCGCTTTTGCAGATTTCGCCGCAGGACGTGCGCGAGCTGCCCCCTGAGCTTGAGTGCCTGCAGGCGCTCGTCTTCGCCGCCCGGGCGCTTCTGGGCGCGCGCGCCGTCGCGCCGGTCCCCGTGCGGCCTGCCGGCACGGACGCCGGCCCCTGCCCGCGCCTGTGGTGGACGCCGATGCTGCGCGAGCCGCAGACAGCCTCGCTTGTGCAGATGCTCTGCCGGGGCTGTGCGCCGTGGGCGCTCTCGCTTCTGTCGCCCGAGGCGCGCCGCGAGCTTGAACTTCGCGACGACGATCCCGCCGCCGCGTACAAGGCGGTGTTCTTCATTCTCACGGCCGTCATCAACAGTCTCGTGGCGGGAGCCTATGAGCAGGCGCCGCAGGATCCGGCCGCCTCCGCGCAGATGCCCGTTGCCGCAGCCGAACCCCTGCAGCCGCTGGACGGCCGCGTGCCCGAGGCGTTTGTGCAGGCGTTTTCGCACTACTACCGCGCCTTTCTCCTTGCAGGGGGCTACCCCTGGAGGCCCGTGCTCACCGCGCGCACCCACCCCGACGGCGTCAAGATCAACTTCGGCATTCTCCCGAGGGCGGCCGGCGCCGCGCGCAGGCCCGTGCTGCTGCGGCAGCTTCTTGAGAACAAGTCGCTCGCCTCGGAGCGCCTTGCCGCGATGAACGTTCTCAAGACGCTCGCGAGGGCCTTTGCGGTGCTCGGGCGCATTGCCGAGACGGGCGGCAGGCCCGCCACGCTCTCGGCCTCCGAGCTGAAGACGTTCGTGCTGCAGGCCGCCCCCGTGCTGATGGTGCTCGGCGTGACGCTGATGCTGCCGCAGTCGCTGCGGCGCATTCTGCGGCCGCGGCTGGTCGCCTCGGTGTCCGAAGGCGCGGCGCGCCAGCCGTCGGCTCTTGCGCTGGAGCAGCTCTCGGAATTTTCATGGCAGGCGGCCGTGGGCGGGCGAACGCTCAGCGCCGGGGAGTTTGAGGAGCTCGTCAGGCACGCCGGCGAGGTCGTGCGCATGGGCGAGGACTTCGTCTACCTCGATCCCGAGGCGCTTGCCGCAATTGCGCGCACGCTGCGCGAGCAGCCCCAGCCCTCGCCCCTTGAAAGGATGCGCGCCGCGCTCACCGGGTCCTTCCTTGGGGCCGAGGTGCGGCCCGATGCGTCGCTTCGCGCGCGCATTGAGGCGCTCACGGCCGTCTCCGACGTCCCGCCCCCGGCGGGACTGCGCGCGCAGCTGCGTCCCTATCAGCAGCGCGGCTATGCGTGGCTCATGAAAAACCTGCATCTGGGCATCGGCGCGCTCATTGCCGACGACATGGGGCTGGGCAAGACGCTTCAGGTCATCGCCGCCCTCACGGCCCTCAAGGAGGAGGGCGCGCTCGCGCACGAAAAGGCGCTCGTCGTCGTGCCGACCACGCTTGCAACCAACTGGCTGCGCGAGACGGCAAGGTTTTCGCCCGCGCTCACCGTGGAGCTCTACCACGGTCCCCGGCGAAGGCTTGCGCCGGAGGGCTGCGCCCCTGACGTCACCCTCACCACCTACGGCACGTTGCGCCGCGACTGCGCGCTTCTGGCGGCGCGCCGCTGGCGGCTGCTCGTGCTCGACGAGGCGCAGGCCGTCAAGAACAGCACCTCTTCGCAGAGCATGGCCGTGCGCGCGATCCGCGCGCCCCAGACCATTGCCATGACGGGCACGCCCGTGGAAAACCGGCTCATGGAGTACTGGTCGATTCTCGACATCGTGCAGCCGCACCTTCTGGGGTCGGCCGCGGACTTTCAGCGCACCTTCGCCAAGGCCATCGAGGTCGACCACGACCCGCAGTCGTCCGAGGCGTTCCGGCGCCTGACTGCTCCCTTCATGCTGCGGCGGCTCAAGAGCGACAAGTCGATCATCGCCGACCTGCCCGGGAAAATCAGCACGGATCTCTTCACGACGCTCACCCCTGAGCAGGCCGCGCTTTATCAGAAGACGCTGCAGACGATCCTGCGGCGCATCCGCACGCTTGACGAGAAAATCCGCGACAGCGCTCCCGAGGCGCGCGGGGATCTGCGCGCCTCGCGCAGCGGCGCCGTGCTGCAGCTCATCACAAGCCTCAAGCAGATCTGCAACTCTCCCTCACAGTACCTCGGCACCGATGCCCCCGTTCCCGACTCAGGCAAGGGCGCGGCGCTTCTTGAGACGCTCGAGCGCTGCCGCGAAGCCGGCCGCAGGACGCTCATCTTTACGCAGTACCGGGAGATGGGCGAGCGGCTGCAGCGCTGGATTCGCGACGCCGCAGGCGAGAGCATCGACTTTCTGCACGGCGGCCTGTCCGCCGCGCGCCGCCAGGAGATGATCGACCGCTTTCAAGGCGACCGCGCCGTGCACGCGATGATTCTTTCGCTCAAGGCGGGCGGCACGGGGCTCAATCTCACCGCCGCCTCGGCCGTCATCCACTATGATCTTTGGTGGAACCCGGCCGTGGAGGCGCAGGCCACCGACCGCGCCTACCGCATTGGACAGCGCCGTGACGTTGTCGTCTACCGCTTCATCACAGCGGGCACGTTTGAAGAGCGCATCAACGAGATGCTTGAGAAAAAACGGACGCTTGCAAGCCTCACGGTGGCCGCAGGCGAAGCCTGGATCGGCGACCTGCCGACCAGGGAGCTCGAAAAGCTGCTCTCCCTTTCTGGGCCGGGCGGCTCTGCATCATGCTGAAAGCCTTTCTGACGCTTCACCTCTCCATTCTCATCGCGGGCTGGACGGGCATCTTCGGCCGCCTCATCGATCTCTCGGCGGGCGTTCTCGTCTTCTGGCGCGTGCTGCTTGCCGCCCTGATTCTCTGGGCGGTGGTGCTCTGGCGTGGGCTGCTGCAGCCCACGCCGCTGCGCTCGGTCGCCGGCATGTGCGCCGCCGGCGCCCTCCTGATGCTCTCCTGGGTCTTCTTTTACGCCGCGATCAAGGCCTCCAACGTCTCCGTGGGCGTGGTCGCCTTTTCCTCCGTGGGGTTCTTCACGGCGCTGCTGGAGCCGCTGCTCACGCACCGGCGCATCAACGCGCAGGAGGTGTTCTTCTCCCTGGTGACCGTGGCGGGGATTGCGCTGATCTTTCACTTCGACACGCGCTACCGGCTGGGCATTCTCTTCGGACTTGCAACGGGCCTGACGTCGGCGCTGCTGTCGATCTCCTTTCGCGGCTTTCGGGCGCGCTGCGGCACGATGACCATCCTTTCCTGGGAGCTTGTGGGAGCGCTTCTGTGTGCGCTCGTACTGCTGGCGCCCTACCGCGCCCTCATGCCGCCCGAGCCCATCATTCCCTCTGCTGAAAACTTCGCGCTGCTGCTTGTCTTTGCGAGCGTCTGCACGGTGGGCATGTACTACCTGCAGGTGCAGGCGCTTGAAAAGATCTCCGCCTTTACCGTCAACCTGAGCTACAACCTCGAGCCCGTGTACTCGATTCTGCTGGCCATGGCGCTCTTTGGCGAGGCCCGGGAGCTCAACTGGTCGTTCTGGGCGGGACTGGCGCTCATCGCCCTCTCGGTGCTCCTGCAAAGCGTGCGCGTCATGCGTCTGCAGGCGCGGGCGCACGGTCAGGAAGACGGCCGCACCCCCTGATCCCCGTTTTCCCGGGGCTCGACGGACTCAAGCAGGCGGTAGAAGACCGCTCCGGCGCGGCCGGCCCTGACAACGCCCCAGCCCTGTGCGGCAAGAAGCGCCTCGCCGGCCTCGCAGTCGCTCTCCCAGTAGACCAGTCCGCCCGGCCTGAGACGCGCGCGGGCGGCCGCAAGCGCCTGCGCGTGCAGGCCGGCCGCAAAGGGCGGATCGATGAAGATCACGTCAAAGCGCTCGTCGCTGCGGGCAAGCCAGGCAAGGGCGTCGGCCTGCACGACCTCAACCACGTCCGCCGCCGAGAGCTTCTGCACCGTCGCCCTGATTGCCGCCGCCCCGCGCCGGTCGAGCTCGATGCTGACGACGCGCGAGGCGCCGCGGCTTGCCGCCTCCAGCCCCAGCGCGCCCGAGCCCGCGAACATGTCGCAACAGCTGATGCCCTCAAGTCCGCCGAGAAGGTGCGCAAGCCAGTCAAAGACTGTCTCGCGCACCCGCTCGGGCGTCGGCCGCAGGCCCTCGCGGTCGGCCACGGACAGGGGCGTGCGCTTGTAGCGGCCTCCCACGATGCGCACCACGCCCGAGGCGCCCCGCGCGGCCCCGGACGTGCGCGTGCGGGTGTTTCTTGCCGGGGAGCGGGTTGGTAAACTATTGGGATTGTTGATTGGGTTCTGACTGCTGAAGGAGTCCGCGCGCCCTGCTGCGCCCGTCCTTCGCTTTTTCTTGTGATCAGCCATGGGATTTTTTTCGCGGTTAAAGGAAGGCCTGGCGCGCACGCGCGTGAATCTCGTCGGGCTTTTTTCCGGCGGAGTCATTGACGAGGATTTCTTTGAGGAGCTCGAGGAGTCGCTCATTGCCGCCGACATCGGCTTTCGGCCGACCACCGTTATCCTACAGCGTCTGCGCGACACGGTGAAGCTCAAGGGATTGAAGACCCGCGACGAGGTGCGGCTGGCCCTGCGCGACGAAATCGAGCGCATGCTTGCGCCCGCCGCACAGCCCCTGAAGCTTGACGCCGCAAAGCCTCTCGTCATCATGATGGCCGGCGTCAACGGCGCGGGCAAGACCACCACCATCGGCAAGCTTGCCAAGTGGCTTGCCGCCCGCGACAAGAAGGTGCTTCTGGCCGCGGCCGACACGTTTCGCGCCGCCGCCCGCGAGCAGCTCGCCGTCTGGGGCGAGCGCAACAAGATTGAGGTCATTGCGCAAAACGGCGGCGACCCGGCCGCCGTTGTTTTCGACGCGGTGAGCGCAGGCAGGGCCCGCGGCATGGACGTGGTCATCGCCGACACCGCCGGCCGCCTGCCCACGCAGACTAACCTCATGGAGGAGCTCGGGCGCATCCGCCGCTCGCAGGCAAAGGCGATGGAAGGCGCCCCGCACGAGGTGATTCTCGTGGTCGACGGAACCAACGGGCAGAATGCCCTGGCGCAGGTCAAGACCTTCGACGCCTACGCCTCGCTGACGGGACTGATCGTCACCAAGCTTGACGGCACCGCCAAGGGCGGCGTGCTGGTGGCGATCACCGCCGAGCGCGCGGCAAGCCCCCTGCCCATCTACTTTGTGGGCGTGGGCGAACAGATTGACGACCTGCAGCCCTTTGACGCGCATGCCTTTGCAAGCGCCCTCGTGGGGCTCGACGAGCGGGAGGCCTGATGCCCCCGCCTGCGACGGCTTTTTCAGACGGTATTTGACTGACACGGCTTTTTCATCATGACGACGGAACACACTTTCAGCAACGGCCAGCTTCTCGGCGCCGTTGACCTCGGCAGCAACAGCTTTCGCGTGGAGGTCGGCCGCATCGACGGCGAGCGGATCGTCACCGAAAGCTACTGGAAAGAAACGGTCCGGCTGGCCGGCGGACTTGACGAGAACGGCGCCTTTACGCCCGAGTGCCAGGAGCGCGCCCTGGGCGCGCTGCGGCGCTTCCGCGAAAAGCTTGAGGGCATCCCTGAGAGCAACATCCGCGCCGTGGGCACGCAGGCGCTGCGCGTGGCGAAGAATTCCGCCGAATTTCTCCCCAGGGCCGAGGAGGCCCTCGGCCACCCCATCGAGATCATCGCCGGCCGCGAGGAGGCGCGCCTGGTGTTTTCAGGCTGCGCGCACACGCTGCCGCCCTCCTCGGAAAAGCGCCTGGTGGTCGACATCGGCGGCGCCTCAACCGAGCTCATCGTGGGGTGCGGCTTCATTGCCAAGGAGTGCGAGTCGTTTCACGTCGGCTGCGTCAACACGTCGCTAGCCTTCTTTCCGGACGGAAAGATCACCGCGCGGGCGCTCAAGAACGCCCAGCTCTCGGCCCAGGCCGAGTTTGAGGAGGCCCACCAGATCTTCTCGCAGCGCAACTGGGACGCCGCCTACGGCAGTGCGGGCACGATCGGCGCGGTGGCCGACATCGGACTGGCCTCGGGGCTGACCAACGGCGTGGTCACGCCGGCGCTCCTCAAGGAGCTGCGCCGCGAGATGATCGCCGCGGGCGACGTTCGAAAGCTGCGCTTCCCCGGACTCAAGGAGGACCGCCGCGAGGTGATCGCCGGCGGGCTGGCCGTCCTGAGCGCGGTCTTCGACTCCTTCAACATCAAGGAGATGCGTCCGGCCTCGGGCGCCCTGCGGGTGGGCCTGCTCTACGACATGCTCGGCCGCCAGGAGCAGCGCGACGCCCGCGACACGACCGTCGCCTCGCTCACCAAGCGCTCGGGCGTGGACAAGCAGCAGGCGGCGCGCGTGGCGGCGCTTGCCGACAAGTTCTTCACCGAGCTCGATCCCTCTGACGCCTCGCACGCAGCGCGCAAGCTGTTGCAGTGGGCGGCGATGCTGCACGAGACCGGCCGCCTCATCAGCCCGAGCGGCTATCACCGCCACAGCCAGTACATTCTGATGAACTCCGACCTGCCGGGCTTTTCCAAGCTCGATCAGAGCACGATGGGCACCATCGTGCTTGCCCAGCGCGGCAACCTGCGCAAGGTCGAGGAGGCATTGTCCAACCCCGCCCTTGCGCGCATGATTCTCGCCATGCGGCTGGCGGTGATCTTTGCCCACGCACGCCGCACGGTGCACCTGCCGCAGTTCAGGCTCTCCGAGTCGCGGGACAACGGCCAGACGGTCTTTACGCTCGCGGTGGATCCGCAGTGGCTGCAGCGCCATCCCCTGACGGGCTACCTGCTTGAGCAGGAGTGCCTAGTCTGGTCGCGCGTGGGCTTCCGCTTCAACCTGCAGGGCGCGCCGGCCTGACGCGGCCCGCGGCCGCACCACTGAAAGAAACTGCGCAGGAACTCCTTGAACATGATGACCCAGGGCGTCAATCTTCCGCTCATCGAACTCATCAACGCCGGCATCGAGGACCGAAACGGCGTGCGGCAGATCAACGGGATCACCTTCAACGTGACCCGCGGGGAGTTCGTGTGCCTGCAGGGACCGACGGGCTCGGGAAAATCCCTTGCGCTCAACATGATCGCCGGCCTCATGCGCCCGGACTTCGGGCAGGTCTTCGTCGCCGGCGAGTGCATCAACGACTTCACCGAGCGGCAGATGCTCTTCGTGCGCCGCTCGATGGGCATCATGATCCAGGAGTGCCTGCTGCTTGAGGACCGCTCGATCGAGGAAAACATCATGCTGCCTGCGCTCGCCGCCGAGGAGTCCTACAGCGAGGCCCGCGCCAGGGCAGAGCGCGCCATGAACCAGTGCGGCATCCTTGATCTCGCCGACAAGTACCCCGCGGCGCTCTCGGCCGGGCAAAAGCAGATCGCCTGCCTGGCGCGCTCGATCGTCAACCGCCCGGTCGTGGTGCTTGCCGACGAACCGTGCGCGCACCTCGACATCGACAATGCCCAGCACCTCATGGATCTGCTCGGCAACGTCTCGCTCACCGGGGTCTCGGTCATCGTCGCCTCGCACATCGAGCTCATTCCCAACACCGCCGCCTGCCGGCACATCATGCTCACGGGCTAGGGGAGCTGCGCCATGAGCTTCATCAGCAGCCGCATCTGGGCCTGCCGGCAGACCGCCCGGGCCATCTTCCAGTACAAGGGCCTCTTTCTGATGGCGCTTTGTCTGGCCGGTCTTGCGCTCACGATCCCGTTTTTCCTGGGCACCCTGGCGCTGTCGCTGTCAAACCCGATCTTTGACGTGCCCACGCGCACCGAGATCACCATCTTTGCCGAGCGCAGCGCCGGACAGGCGTCCGTGGAAAAGCTCTCCGAGCAGGTGAAGAGCCTCTCCCTGATCGACGAGGTGCGCGTGATCAGCAAAAAGGACGCCCTGGCGCTTGTCAACGACACGCTCGGCCTCAAGGGCGAGGTGTCAAAGAGCAATCCCCTCCCTGACATCGTGATCGCCACGGCCGTCAACGGCGCCACGAGCGAGGAGCTTGCGCAGTGCGCCGAGGCGATCCGCAAGATGGACAACGTCGACTCGGTTGCCTACGACGACCGCTGGACGCGGCACCTGACGACGCTCTACCAGGCGCTGAGCCTCGTGCTCATGATTCTGGGCACGGTGGTGTTTCTGCTGGTGCTGCTCGTCATCTTCGCCTCAGTGCGGCTGACGACCAATGCGCAGAGGGATGAAATCCGCGCCCTGTATCTGTTCGGCGCCACGAAGTCCTTCATCAAGCGCCCGTACTGCTGGCGCGGCGTGCTCACGCTGCTGCTCGCGGCCCTGCTCTCGCTTGGCATCACGGCGCTCGGCATTCACATGCTCGCGCAGCCCATCGCCGACTTCGCCTCGCTTTACGGCGTAAAAATCGAGCTGCGCATGCCCGCCAAGGACTGGTGCGCGCTCTACATCGCCGCCGCCTCCATCCTCGGCGGGCTGGTCGGGTCGGTAGCAGCCTCGGACGCCATCACGCGCATGCGCAGCCCGCACTAGCCGCACATCAGAAAAAGGGGGTGCCGCGGCACCCCGTTCTTCCCCTTCAGGCGTCCGAAGCGGGCGTTCTGCGGCGATACAATGGGATCCGCCGCCCATTATGCGGGCGGCCTTTTTTGTGCAGCCTCCAGTCAGTTCCCCGCCCTTTCACCACCACTTCGACATAGGTCAGCGAATGCGCAAGCACGACGACGATGCGGACATCTCCGACGTCTACGATCCGGCCGACGACGATGCCGCCCAGGCCGTGTTCGACCAGGCCGATCAATACGCCGACATTGAGGACATTGACGACGACGCCCCCGACGGGGAGGCGCCGCGCGGGCGCGCCGGCTCGCAGTGCCGCGCGCTCGGCATGCGCAGGCCTTCGGCGGGCGCCGTCGTGCCCTACAGCAAACCCTCGCACCTGCCGGCGGTCATTCCGAAGCTCGGCGACCTTGAGGCATTCATCCAGGCGGCCAACGCCGCGCCCATCCTGAGCGCGCAGCAGGAGCACGACCTTGCCGTGCGGCTGCGCGACAAGGGCGATCTCAACGCCGCCCAGCAGCTCATCCTGAGCCATCTGCGCCTGGTGGTGTCGGTGGCGCGCGGCTACCTCGGCTACGGCCTGCCCTACGCCGACCTCATCCAGGAGGGCAACATCGGCCTCATGAAGGCCATCAAGCACTTTGATCCGGACCGCGGCGTGCGGCTCATGACGTTCTCCATCCACTGGATTCGCTCGGAGATCCAGGAGTACGTGGTGCGCAACTGGCGCCTGGTGAAGCTTGCGACCACCAAGAACCAGCGCAAGCTCTTCTTCAACCTGCGCCAGATGAAGGACAGCGACAAGACGCTCACCCCCGAGCAGACCAGAAGCATCGCCGAGACGCTCGACGTCAAGCCCGAGGAGGTGCGTGAAATGGAGGCGCGCATGTCCGGCGGCGACACCTCGATCGACGGACGCTCCGGCGACGACCAGGACGGCGGCGCCATGGCTCCGATCGACTGGCTCTCGCGCGAGAACGACGAGCCCGAGGTGATTCTTGAGGAGAAGAACCGCGAGTCGATGGCCCGCGAGCAGCTCAAGAAGGCCATCGCCTCGCTCGATGCGCGCAGCCAGCGCGTCATCCGCGCGCGCTGGCTCAACGAGGATCCAAGCGGCAACGTCGCGCCCAAGACGCTGCAGGAGCTCGCCGTCGAGCTGGGCGTCTCGGCCGAGCGCGTGCGCCAGATTGAAAAGAAGGCGCTGGCAAGGATGCGCGAGGAGCTTGCCGCAAGCCGCGACGACATTGAGTAGCGCCCCGGCCCCTTTTTCCCGAACCTAGAGATGTTTCACGTTGTTCTTGTTCACCCCGAGATTCCGCCCAATACGGGCAACGTCATCCGTCTGTGCGCCAACACGGGCTGCACGCTGCACCTGATCGAGCCCCTGGGATTCTGCATCGACGACAAGCACCTGATCCGCGCCGGGCTCGACTATCACGAGTTCACGACGATGAAGACCTACCCGGACTGGGAGACGTTTCTCCTTCGGGAGCAGCCTGACGCCGCGCGCATGTTCGCCATGACGACGAAGGGCTCCTCGATCTTCTCGACGGCGCGCTTTCAGCCGGGCGACTGGCTTGTCTTCGGCTGTGAAACGCGCGGACTGCCCGAGGCGCTGCGCGAGAGCTTTCCGCCGCAGCAGCGCATCCGGCTGCCGATGATGCCGGGCAACCGGTCGCTCAATCTCAGCAACGCCGTGGCCGTCACGGTCTTCGAGGCCTGGCGGCAGAACGGCTACCAGGGCGGCTGCTGAGGACTGCCGCCTACACGCGCACCCGCTCGTTTTTCACAAGCATCACGAGGTTGTCGCGGTGCACGGCCTCGGGCTGCGCCGAGTAGCCCAGGATCGCATCGAGCTCCTCGGTATGGCGCCCGGCAATGCTGCGCATCTCGGCCGATGAGTAGTTCACCAGTCCCCGGGCAAGCTCCTCGCCGTCGGGCCCAAGGCACGTCACCACGTCGCCGCGCATGAATTCGCCGATGACGGCGCGCACGCCCACGGGCAGCAGGCTTGTCTTCCTGTCAAGCAGCGCATGTGCGGCCCCCGCGTCAAGAAGCAGCGACCCCTGGCTGCGCAGCTGGTCGGCAAGCCACATCTGCCGCGCGTGCAGCGGCGCATGAACGGCGTTGAACTGGGTGCCCAGGGGCTCGCCCGCGGCCAGCCGCACGAGCACGTCCTTCTCGCGTCCGGAGGCGACCACGGTGGACGCGCCGCTGCGTGCGGCGCGCTTGGCCGCAAGCACCTTGGTGATCATGCCGCCCCTGGAAAGAGAGCTTGCCGCGCCGCCGGCCATCTGCTCAAGCGCCGGGTCGCCCGCGGTGGCCAGGGCAATGAAGCGCGCGTTGGGATCGCGCCGGGGGTCGGCTGAATACATGCCCCTCTGGTCGGTCAGGATGACCAGGACGTCGGCCTCGACGAGGTTGGTCACCAGGGCGCCGAGCGTGTCGTTGTCCCCCACCTTGATCTCATCGGTCACGACCGTGTCGTTTTCGTTGATGATGGGAACAACGCCCAGCGCAAGCAGCGTGCGCAGCGTGTCGCGCGCGTTGAGATAGCGCTCGCGGTTGGAGAGATCGGCGTGGGTGAGAAGAATCTGCGCGGTCTTGACGCCGTGCTGCGCAAAGTGCGCCTCATAGGCCTGCGCAAGCCCCATCTGCCCGACAGCCGCCGCGGCCTGCACCTCGCAGATGCGCTCGGGGCGCTTCTCCCAGCCCAGCCGCAGCACGCCCTCGGCCACGGCGCCGGAGCTCACAAGAATCACCTCCCGGCCCGAGTGCTGCAGCGCGGCAATCTGGGCGGCAAGCGTTTCAATGGCCTGCTGGTCAAGCCCGCGGCCGTCGTTGGTCACCAGGGCGCTGCCCACCTTCACCACGACGCGGCGGGCGTCGGCCACTGCTCTTTGCGACATTGTCTTCTCTCCTCACATGGGAAAAAGGTCGGAGGAAAAGGCGCTCCGGGGGCTGCCCTTCCGCGCATCCGGCCTCTGCAGAATCCCGGTCAGTCGACGCGCTCCCGGTCCTCGACATTGGCGCGCGCCTCGTCAAAGCGCACGTCCTCGCCGGCCTCCTGCGCGGCGCGCTCTGCTGCGCGCATCTCGCCCAGGGCCTGCGCGATCGCCTTGACAAGCTCGGCGGTTCCCTCGCGCGCCGCGGCGCTCATCATGAAGATGGGCCGCTCGCTGCCGAAGGCCTCGCGGTAGCGCGCCAGCAGCGCCGCGCGCTCGTTCTCGGGCACGAGGTCGATTTTGTTGAGCACGATCCAGCGCGGCTTGCTCTCGAGCTGCTCGTCGTACTTGCCGAGCTCCTCGACCAGGGCCCGGGCCTGCGCGATCGGATCGACGGCGTCATCGAGCGGCGCGCAGTCAATGATGTGCAGCAGCAGGCTGGTGCGCGCCAGGTGCCGCAGGAAGAGATGCCCGAGCCCGGCGCCTTCGCTTGCGCCCTCAATCAGGCCCGGGATGTCGGCCACGACGAAGCTCTGCTCGGGACCCACGCGCACCACTCCGAGATGCGGATGCAGGGTCGTGAAGGGATAGTCGGCGATCTTGGGCCGCGCGTTGGACACGGCGGTGATGAAGGTGGACTTGCCCGCGTTGGGCATGCCGAGCAGACCGACGTCGGCGAGCACCTTGAGCTCGAGCTTGAGCGCGCGGTACTGCCCGGGCTCGCCCGGCGTGAACTGCCGGGGCGCGCGGTTGACGCTCGTCTTGAAGTGCAGGTTCCCGAGACCGCCCTTGCCGCCGGCGGCAAGCAGCTGCCGGTCGCCGTGGTGCGTCAGGTCGGCCACGGTCTCGCCCGTCGTCTCGTCAACAATGAGCGTGCCCACGGGCATGCGCAGCTCGATGTCCGAGCCGCCGGCGCCGAAGCAGTCGGCCCCGCGCCCGTTTTCTCCGTTGGGGGCGAAGAACTTGCGCGTGTAGCGATAGTCCATCAATGTATTGATGTTGCGGTCGGCCACGGCATAGACGCTGCCGCCGCGGCCGCCGTCCCCGCCGTCGGGGCCGCCCTTGGGAATGAACTTCTCACGGCGAAAACTCGCCGCTCCATTGCCGCCCTTGCCGCCCTGGACCTCAATGCGGGCCTCGTCCACGAATTTCACGTCGTGCGCTCCTAGAGTCTGAAGAACGTCTGCGGCCGCGCGCGCCCGCCGGGCGCCGCTGCGCAAACATCAAAAAAATTATGCCGCAAGCGCCCCGCCGGCATGCGGGGCGCCCGCAAAAAAAAGAAAACCCTGCGCCGGAGAAGCTCTCCCGTGCAGGGCTTTGCAATGCTCAAGGGTGCCTGTCGAGAGGGCGCCGCGCCGGATCCGGGGATCCCGCCCGCGCCCCTTCCAGGCCAAGCGGTGCGCCGAACTAGCCGGCGACCGGAACCACCTTCACGAACTGGTGGTTCCTCGGGCCCTTGACCTCGAAGGTCACGAGACCGTCAACCTTCGCAAAGAGGGTGTGGTCGCGCCCCATGCCGACATTGTCGCCGGCGTGGAACTGCGTGCCGCGCTGGCGAACGATGATGCCGCCGGCGCTGATCATTGCATTGCCGAAAACCTTGACGCCCAGACGCTTGGCCTGAGAATCACGACCGTTGCGGGTGGAACCGCCGCCTTTCTTGTGTGCCATTTCTGATCTTCCTAATAGCTGACGTTTCTCAATTAAGCCTGAATCTTGACGATCTTGAGCTCGGTGTAGTTCTGGCGATGACCGGCGCTCTTCATGGAGTGCTTGCGGCGACGGAACTTGAAGATGCGCACCTTGTCATGGCGGCCGTGGTGGGTGACGCTGGCCGTCACGCTCGCGCCCTCGACGAGCGGCGTGCCGACCTTGAGACCTTCCTCGGTGCTCACGAGGAGCACGTCGTTGAGAACGACCTCGGCGCCCTCGGCGGCGTCGATCGATTCAACCTTGATGAATTCGCCTTCGGCAACGCGATACTGCTTGCCGCCGGTCTTGATGATTGCGTACATGAATAACCTCGCCGTTTCGCTCCCGGACCGAACCGGTTGACGAAACCTTTTTGTTTTCAAAAGTCCATGCGCACTGTGCTTTGCCTCTGCAGGCGATCCGCCTCCGGAAGGCAACATCGGCACGCGCGCACCCCTTTCCCTGCGTAGGAAAGACCGCGATTATGTCACGACCTCAGGTGGGTGTCAACGCCGCGGCACGAATTTTCCTAGAAAAAACAAACTTCAAGCCGCGCCCCGCGTCAGGACTCGACGAGAAAGTCCCCGGCCGTGAGCTTCATGCGGCGGCGCACCTGCGCGGCGGTACGGCCGCGGCAGTCGCGCACCATCGCCTCGACCGCGGGCGTGAGCTCGCGCGCGAGCTGCGCGTCGAGCTGTCCGATGCGCAGCCGCCGGTAGAGCACGTCCTGCGCCGTGCAGGCGCCCGTGGTGAGAACCGACATTCCCACCACCCGGCGCAGCCGGTCGGACAGGGCGCCGCCCACGCCGGCCCCGCCCTCGAGCAGGTCGCGCTGCAGCTCCTCGAGCTCAAGCCGTCCGGGCTCGAGCAAGGGCAGCGAGCGCGTCATGCAGCCGCGGCGCGGCACCAGGCGCATCTGCTGCGCGGTGCGCATGGCCATTTCGGCCATCGCGCGATACACCGTCCAGCTGCCGCCGGCCACCGTGATCATGTTGCCGAACTCGGGCACCACGGCATAGGTGCGGGTCATGTTGGCGGTGCTGCCCGCCCGAAGCCCGGCGCGGCGCGCCTCGAGCACGGGGCGCAGACCGGCAAAGCTCGCCTTGACGTCCTCGCGCAGCACGCGCCGCGTAAAGAACCGGCTCGCGCGCTGCATCAAGAATTCGACCTCATCCTGCGTGGGCTGCGGATCAAAGGGCGCCTGTCCCTGGTCGACCTCGGTGGTGCCGATCACCAGCCGCCCCTGCCAGGGGATGCAGTACAGCGCCCGGCCTCCGCGGCCGGCGGGCACCACCATGGCGTTGCCCGTGGGCAGAAACGAGCGGTCAACCACGATGTGGGTGCCCCGGGCCACGCGCACCAGGGGCGAAACGTCGACGTCGACCATCCGGCGCAGACCGTCCACCCAGACGCCCGTGCAGTTGAGAATCACCCGGCCCGAGATCTCAAGGGTCTCGCCCCCGAGCCGGTCCTCAACCACAACTGCGGTCAGGCGCCGTCCGTCGCTGCGAAATCCCGTGACCGCCGCATGGTTGAGCACGACCGCACCGTAGTGCACGGCCGTGCGAAGCAGCGCCATCCCCAGTCCAGCATCGTCAAACTGCGCGTCCGAATACGCAAAGGCCGCCTTGAGCCCCTTGCGCACGATGCCGGGCAGCTGCGCCATGGCGTTGACGCGGCCGACGGCGGCCACGCCGTGCAGGCCGCGGCCGCCCGAGGACAGCAGGTTGTAGACCCCCAGCCCGAGGCCCCATCCGGCCGCCTTGAGGTAGCTGTAGCAGGGCACGACGAAGGTCTGTGCGCGCACAAGCTGCGGGGCGTTCTGCAGCAGCAGCCGGCGCTCAAAGAGCGCCTCGCGGATGCACGGCCACTGCAGGGGATTGGAAAGGTGCCGCACGCCGCCGTGAATGAGCTTGGTTGAGCGCGACGAGGTTCCGGCGCAAAAGTCCTGCGAATCCACGAGCGCCACCGACAGGCCGCGGCTGGCCGCGTCCACGGCCGCGCCAAGCCCCGTGGCGCCGCCGCCGATGACGACGACATCAAAGGACGAAGCGGACCTGAGCCTTGCGCACATGTCCTCGCGGCGCCACTCGACGATCTTTGTGTCCATCTGGGGAATCCTCGTGAATGCTGGGTTTGGTTGCTCAACGTCGGCCAAAGGCCCGGAAGGCCCGCAAGGGCGCCTCCGGCCCCTGCGGCGCACAGGAAAAAAGGCGCCGGCCTCAGGCGCCGTGCTCGGCAAGAGGCTTGCCGGGCTCGTCGCCGGCCTGCTCCTCAATCGCCCCGGCGTCGTCCTCGGCGGTCTCGGCCCCGGACGCCTGGCCAGCCTCGTTCTCCCCGGGAGTGCCGGCGGAGGCCTCCTCAGGCAGCGCCTCGGGCGCCTCCTCGGCCTGGCGCTCCCGAACCAGACGCGAGAGCGCAATCACCTGCCGCAGCGCGCTGTTGACGTCCTCGGGCGTCTTGAAAAAGCGCGCCACATCCGCATCGAGCCGCACCGAGGCCGTCTGAACGAAGGCCGTGCGGTCGGCATAGCGGCGCGTTTCCACCGCCCGGGCGCGGGGGCCGGAGCGGGTGGCGCCCTCAAAGCGGCTGCCGCCGCCGAAGCGCTTGAAGCCGGGCTTGCCGCCGAAGCGGGGGCGGTCGCCGAAGTCGCGCCGCTCGCCGTCGCGCTCAAAGCGCGCCGGACGGTCCTGGAAGCGCTCGCGGGAAAAACCGCGCTCGCCGCGGCTGCCGTCGCCGTCTTCATAGCGGTTGTTGTAGGGACGTCCGAAGGAGCGCTCGCCGCGGGAGCTGAAGCGATCGCCGGAGCGATCACCGGAGCGATCGCCGGAGCGATCGCCGAAGCGGTCGCTGAAACGATCAGGGGAACGGTCGCTGAAGCTGCGGCGCGGGGGCTTGTCATTGAAACGGTCAAATGCCATGGTCTACCTCTATCTCTTGTTGTATGTCTCTTGCTGTTTATTTTTTCGTGCGCCCCGGGGGCGGCACGCATTTGCTGCATGAAAAATTCATCTGCGGCCGCCGTCATCTCAAAAGTCCTGCACTGGGCAGCCCGGACGGCCATTTTCTGTCTTTCTTCACCGGGCGGCTTCTGCGCCCCTATTCTCAAAATTCTCTCAAGGATCCACTCTTGCGGCGCCCCTGCGCCTCTTCACGCTCCCAAATCACGAAACAAAAAGCCATCTCTGCGGGGCTTACCCCAACCCGCGGAACAATTTATACATCTGCGGACAAGCACGCATAAATTCTGCGGTTTCCCCGTGCGATTTTTCAAGCCGTTGCGGCTAAACTCCAATCAAGGAAAGAAAAAATTTCCTTGATTCCTGACAACAACAAAAAGAGAGGTTTTCATATGCTGCAGGTCATCTTTCATGGCGTGGATCGCTCACCGGCCGCCGAGGCCGACATCACGGACCGCTTTGAAGCCCTCAAACGTTTCGACAACTCCATGACCGAATGCAAGGCGACCATCACCAAGGTCGGCCGTCAGGGTCTGGGTGAATTCAGCGTCAAGCTCGACATTGTGGTGGGCGGCGGCCGTACCATCGTCGCCTCGGAAAACGACCCGGACGCCATGTGCGCCATCAACAAGGTGTTTGACACCGTGCGCCGCATGGTCAAGGACGAAAACGACAAGCGCCACCAGCACTAGGTTTCCCAAACCCGCAGGCCCGCGCCTGCGGTCATCTCCTGACGAAGGCCGCCGGAGGCAGACGCATCCGGCGGCTTTTTTTTCGGCCGCCGGAACCTGTCCGATTCTACAAAACATTTTCTGCGGCCATGAAAAAAGCGGGCACGAAAAAGCCCGCCGGTACTTCTCGACTCAGCGGGCTGTAATCGGTGGCGTCCCTAAGCGGATTCGAACCGCTGTACCAACCGTGAAAGGGTTGTGTCCTAGGCCTCTAGACGATAGGGACCTTAAGAATTCTTGGTGGAGGTAAGCGGGATCGAACCGCTGACCTCTTGCATGCCATGCAAGCGCTCTCCCAGCTGAGCTATACCCCCGAAGGAGACAGAACTATACACGGGGCCAACCCCTTTTGCAAGTTCTTCCAACCCTTTTTCTAAGATTTTTTCAGTGAAAAAACTCAAACTACTGATTTTAAACAAAAAGTTTTTTGCCTGCCGAAACGTCCCCCTCTTTGCTCCGCGCACTGCTATCGTTTGCCACGGCGATTCCGCCGCTCTTTCGCATCCCTGAAGTTTTTTCAAGCCATGAGCCTGCACCTGCCCCGTCCCGACTTTGAAGACAAGATTGTTTCGATTGACGCGCTGCCCGGGCGGCGCGCCGCCCTCAAGCCCCCCGTGGTGATGACCAACGGCGTCTTCGACATCCTGCACCGCGGTCACGTCACGTACCTCGCGCAGGCCCGCGCCCTGGGCGGCAGCCTGATCGTCGCGGTCAACTCCGACGCCTCGGTGAAGCTCCTCGGCAAGGGCGACGACCGTCCGGTGAACACCGAGGCCGACCGCGCGGCGGTGCTTGCCGCGCTCGAGTCCGTGGACCTTGTGGTGATCTTCAGCGACAAGGTGCCCCTGCGGGCAATCGAGGCCGCGCACCCCGACATCTACGTCAAGGGCGGCGACTACCGCGTGGAGGATCTGCCCGAGGCGCGGCTTGTCGCCGGCTGGGGCGCCAGGACCATCACCGTGGCCTTTGAGCACCAGCGCTCGACCACGGCGCTTCTGGCGAAGGTGCGCGGCTCGGCGCCCGGGACAGGAAAAAAGGACGCCTGAGGCCCGGGGTCGGGCGCAAGGCGCCCCGGACAGCAGCCTGCCTGTGAAGAAAAGGCCGCGGAGTCACCCCCGCGGCCTTTGCGTCTTTTGCGCGCACGGGCGCAGGGAGAATCAGATCTCGTAGCCCGCCAGTCTTGCGTAGTGCGCGGTCGCCGTCAGAAAGCCCTGCTTGCTGCCGCAGTCAAAGCGCCGGCCTTCAAAGCGGTGCGCCCAGGTCCTGCCCTGCGGCAGCAACGCCGCAATGGCGTCGGTGAGCTGGATTTCGCCGCCGACGCCGCGCTCGACGCTTTGCAGCGCATCAAAGATCTCGGGCTCGAGCACATAGCGGCCGATCACCGCCAGATCCGAGGGCGCCTGCGCGGGATCGGGCTTTTCCACAATGGCGCGCACGCAGCTCGTGGACTGCATCGGATCCTGCACGTCCACAATGCCGTACTTGTTGGTTTCCTCGTGCGGGACGTCCTGCACGGCAAGCACGCTGCCGCCGCCCTGGCCCGCGCGGGCGTCGATGAGCTGCCCGAGCGCCGGGCGGCCCGTCGTGTAGATCAGGTCGTCGGCAAGAATCACGCCGAAGGGCTCGTCGCCCACCACCGGGCGCGCGCAGAGAACGGCGTGGCCAAGGCCGAGCGGCTCGGGCTGGCGGATGTAGATGAAGTTCACGCCGGCGGGCGTGATTGAGTGCACAAGGTCAAGAAGCGCCGTCTTGCCCTTGGCGGCGAGATCGCTCTCAAGCTCAGGGCTCTTGTCGAAGTGATCCTCGATCGAGCGCTTGTAGCGGCCGGTAATGAAGATCATGTCGGTGACGCCGGCGGCCGCGGCCTCCTCAACGGCGTACTGGATGAGGGGCTTGTCCACCACAGGCAGCATCTCCTTGGGCATGGCCTTGGTGGCGGGAAGAAAACGGGTGCCGAGACCGGCAACGGGGAAAACAACCTTGCGTACGGGCTTCATGGAAAAACTCTCAAGTGAGCGCAAAGCACGGCGCAGGTGCTCCTGCGCCGGCGGATCTGTCCTTTCTACTGTGCAGGCGGCAGGGCCGCGGCGAAGGCCTCTGCATCTCCCCCCGGCGCGCCTGTCTGCGGGGTCAATGCTAAACGAATTCGTCTCCCTGCACCCGCCGCGCCCGGGGCAATCGGCGCGCTCAAGGCCGAAGTTCCGGGCGCATCAGGCCGCCTTCCGGGTCCAGCCGCGCCGAAGGGCGTTCTAAAATGGCTCGCCTGCGCGGCGCCGACCCGGCGGCGCGCACGTCCTTCCCAACGCTTCGCATGCAAGAAAACCTCTACGCCATCGGAGACATCCAGGGCTGTCTGGAAAGTCTCGAGGGACTGCTCGAGCAGCTCCCTGCGGACGCCCGCATCATCTTTGCGGGCGACATCGTCAACCGCGGCCCGCAGTCGCTTGCGACGCTGCGCCTTGTGCGCGAGCTGACGCGCTCGGGGCGCGCCGCGGGCACCGTGCTCGGCAACCACGACCTTCACCTTCTGGCCGTGGCTGCAGGCTCGGGACGCATACACCGCAAGGACACGATTCGCGAGATTCTCGAGGCGCCCGACTGCGACGAGCTGATCGACTGGCTGCGCAGCCAGCCGCTGCTCATTGAAACCGAGTCGACCATCTTCGTTCATGCCGGCATTCCGCCCGAGTGGACGCTCGAGCAGGCGCGCGCCTACGCCGCCGAGGCCGAGGCCGGGCTGCGCTCGCCGAACTGGCGCGCCTACCTCCAGGACATGTACGGCAACGAGGACAAGGTCGGGCGCCCGCGCAGCGCGGCGCGCATGCGCAGCATTCTCAACGGCCTGACCCGCATGCGCTTTGTGGATGCCGAGGGACGGCTTGACTTCAACCCCAAGATGAATCCGATCGACGCCCCAGCAGGCTTCAAGCCCTGGTTTGACTGCCCGCGGCGGATTCACAAACGCATCTGCTTCGGACACTGGTCCACGCTGGGCCTTCTGGTGCGGCCCGACGTCGTGGCCGTCGACACGGGCTGCCTGTGGGGCGGGTCGCTCACCGCCATCCGTCTCTCGGACGGACGCATCTACACGGAGCAGTGCCCGCAGTGGGCCCCGCCGGGCTGCTAGCCCGTCGTTTTCATCCATGCGGCGCGCGCCTTGCGCCGCCCATCCTGACAGATCCATGACCGAGATCACCACCGCCGCCGCGCGCAGGGCGCAGAGCACCGTCATCGAAATCCGCGGTGCGTCGCAGAACAATCTCAAGAACCTCGACGTCGACATCACCCCGGGCACGATGACCGTCATCACAGGTCCCTCGGGCTCGGGCAAGAGCTCCCTTGCGTTTGATACGCTCTACGCCGAGGGACAGCGCCGCTATGTGGAGACCTTCAGCCCGTACGCGCGGCAGTTCCTCGAGCGATGCGACCGCCCCAGGGTCGAGCGCATCGACGGCGTGCCGCCGGCCATCGCCATCAACCAGAGCAACACGGTGCGCACCTCGCGCTCGACCGTGGGCACGATGACCGAGCTCAACGACTACATCAAGCTCGTCTTCGCCCGCGACGCGGCGCTCTTTTGCGGCGACTGCGGCGAGCCCGTGCGCGAGATGTCGGCCGCCGACATGTTCGAGGCGCTCGGACAGTGGGCCCGCGCCTGGGGCGATCCGCGCATCAGCGTGTGCTTCACCCTCACGGTGCCCGCCGCGCTTGACCTGGAGGTGGCGCGATCCGGCCTGAGCGCCCAGGGCTTTGCGCACATTCTGCGCGAGGAGCCTTCCGAGACCGGCACGCGCCTGGTCGTTGCCTGCGACCGCTTTCGCCTGTCGCGCTGCAGCCGCCAGCGCGGGGTCGAGGCCTTTGAAAAGGCCCTGGCGCAGACGCGCACGGGCGTCGTCACGGCTTTCGCCGTCGACGACGAGGGCGGCGAGCACGCGCGGCCCTTTGCCGCAGGCCTGACCTGCCCGCAGTGCCTGCGCTCCTACGCCAAGCCCGTGCCGGCGCGCTTCAGCTTCAACTCTCCCGTGGGAGCCTGCGAGACCTGCCGCGGCTTTGGACGCGTCATCGGCCTTGACCTCGGGCTCGTGATTCCCGACGAGAATCTCTCGCTTGCCGGCGGCGCGGTCAAGCCCTGGCAGGGCAGCGGCGTCTCGAGCGAGTGCCAGAAGGACCTGGTGCGCTTTGCGCGCCGCGACGGCATTCGCCTGAATGTTCCCTGGAAGGATCTCACCGCCGCCGAAAGGGACTGGGTGATCAACGGCGAGCCCGGCTGGAACGGCGACTGGCACCACAAGTGGTACGGCATCCGGGCGTTCTTTGCCTTCCTCGAGACCAAGTCCTACAAGATGCATGTGCGCGTGATGCTCTCGCGCTTTCGCAGCTACAACCTCTGCCCGGCCTGCCGCGGCGCGCGCCTCAAGCCCGAGAGTCTCTTCTGGCGCCTGGGCGACAAGGCCGAGGCCGACGCCGCCCTCTCGGGCGCAGAGCCGCGCGCAGACGGCCGCGGCCGCTACCGGCGCTTTGTCCCCTGCGGCATGGGGGCGAGGGCGGCCGGCCGCATCGACGAGCTACCCGGACTCACGGTGCCCGACCTCATGCAGCTGCCCGTGGTGCGTCTCAAGGGCTTTTTTGAAGCGCTCGCCCGCAAGCCACGCGACGAGGCCTCGGCCCTGGTGCTGCAGGAAATCCTCGCGCGGCTCACCTACCTCATGGACGTCGGCCTGGGCTACCTCACGCTCGGCCGGCAGAGCCGCACGCTCTCCGGCGGCGAGGTGCAGCGCGTCAACCTTACCACGGCCCTGGGCACCAATCTGGTCGACACCCTCTTTGTGCTCGACGAGCCCTCGGTGGGGCTGCATCCGCGCGACATGGACCGCGTCAACGGCGTCATGCGCAGGCTCAGGGACGCGGGCAACACCCTGGTCGTCGTCGAGCACGACCCGCAGGTGATGCTCGCGGCCGACCGCATCATCGACATGGGGCCGGGATCGGGCGCGGCCGGCGGCAGCATCGTCTACGACGGCCCGGCCGCGGGCGTGCGCAGCGCCTGTTCGCTCACGGGCAGCTACCTGAGCGGCCGCATGCACGTCGACAGTCCCGCCGGGCACGTCCATCCCGATCAGTTTCGCAGCTGGCTCGTCCTCAAGGGGGCCGCCGAGCACAATCTCAAGAACATCGACCTGCGCATTCCCCTCAGGGCACTCACCGCCGTCACAGGCGTCTCGGGCTCGGGCAAGTCCACGCTCGTCGGCGACGTGCTCGTGCCTGCGCTTGAGCGCAAGTTCGGGCGGGCGGCCTCGCCCGGGGCTTATGACTCGATCGAGGGCTGGCAGCGGCTCGATGACGTGGTCTACGTCGACCAGTCGCCCATTGCCAAGAGCTCGCGCTCGAATCCGGCCGTCTACGTCGGGGCATTCACGCGCATCCGGGAGCTCTTTGCCGCCGTGCCCGAGGCGCGCGAGCGCGGGTATACGGCGGGCACCTTCAGCTTCAACTCGGGCACCGGGCGCTGCCCGACCTGCCAGGGCGCGGGCTTTGAGCGCGTGGAGATGCAGTTTTTGAGCGACGTGCTGCTCAAGTGTCCGGACTGCAACGGCCGCCGCTACCGCTCCGAGACGCTCGAGGTGACGATCGACTTTGCCGGCCGCGGGAAAAGAAGCATCGCCGACGTGCTCGACATGACCGTGGCCGAGGCGCTCGCCTACTTCAAGGGCGATGCCGCGATCTGCTCGGCGCTTGCGCCCCTGGCCGACGTGGGCCTTGACTACGTGCTGCTCGGGCAGAGCGTCTCCACCCTGTCCGGGGGCGAGGCGCAGCGCCTGAAGCTTGCCGAAATCCTTGCCGAGCGCAAGGGCCGGCGGACCTCCGCGGGCAGGCTCTATGTCCTTGACGAGCCCACGACGGGACTGCACTTCGACGACATTGAAAAGCTGCTGCGCGCGCTGCGCCGGCTTGTCGCACGCGGTCATACGGTGCTTGTCGTCGAGCACAACCTCGACGTCATCTCCGCAAGCGACTGGATCGTCGACCTCGGCCCCGAGGGCGGCGACGCGGGCGGGGAGATCGTGGCCAGCGGAACACCCGAAATGCTCGAGAAAAACAGCGCCTCCTACACGGGTCGGGCGCTTGCGGCCTACCGCGGCGTGCTCGGTCCCGGGGGCGGCGACATGGCGGGCTTTCTTGCCGACGAAAAGCCCGCCCCGAAGGCCGTCAAGAAACCCGCCGGGCGCTCGCTGCAGAGCGTCTGGCGCGCGGCGCGCGCAGGCGACATGGGCATCTTCGGCGCGCGCGAGCACAACCTCAAGAACATCGACGTCGTCATTCCCAAGAAGGAGCTCACGGTGGTCACGGGCGTCTCGGGCTCGGGCAAGTCGACGCTTGCCTTCGGGATCATCTTTTCCGAGGGCCAGCGCCGCTACCTTGAAAGTCTCAATGCCTACGCGCGCAGCATCGCGCAGCCCGAGGCGCGCGCCGACGTCGAGCAGGTCACGGGCATCGCCCCCACCGTGGCCATCGAGCAGCGCACCAGCCGCGGCGGCCGCAAGTCCACCGTCTCGACGCTCACCGAGATCCAGCACTTCCTGAGGCTGCTGTACGTCAAGCTCGGCGTGCAGCACTGCCCGGCGTGCGGCGCCGAGGTCACAAGCCGCTCCGAGGAGACGATCGTCGCCGACATCATGCGCACGCACCGCGGCCAGACCGTCACCATCGCCGCTCCGGTGGTCGTCGCCCGCAAGGGCATCTACACCGATCTCGCGCAGTGGGCCCGCGACACGCTCGGCGTCGACGAGCTGCGCGTCGACGGCCGCTGGGAGAGCACGCACAGCTTCCCCAAGCTTGCCCGCTACAAGGAGCACACCATCGAGCTGCCGACGGCCACCCTCACCGTGGACCCAAGACAGGAGCACGAGCTCGCCCGCGCCGTTGAAAAGGCGCTCTTTCACGGCCACGGCGTGATGACGCTTCTTGCGGGCGCCTTCGCCCGCACCGGGACGCCCTCGCCTGCGGCGCCCGAGGCCGTCATCCTCTCGACCAGGCGCGCCTGCCCGCACTGCATGACGAGCTTTCCCGAGCCCGACCCGCGCCTGTTTTCGTTCAACAGCAAGATCGGCTGGTGCCCGACGTGCTTCGGCACCGGACGCATCATCGAGGGCTTTGACGCCGAGCAGACGGGCGAGGAAAGCGCCTGGCGCGACGTGCGCGGCGCCGTCTGTCCGGACTGCGGCGGCGCGCGCCTCAACCCCGTGGCCAGGGCCGTGCGGTTTGAGGGCCGCTCGATCTGCGAGACGACGGCGCTGTCTGTCGACGAGTGCCTGTCGGCCATGCGCAGCGTGCGCCTTGCGGGCAGACGCGCGGCCATCGGCGCCGACGCTCTCAAGGAGATCATCAGCAGGCTTGAGTTCCTGCAGCGGGTGGGGCTCGGGTATCTTGCGCTTGACCGGGATGCTCCGAGCCTTTCCGGCGGCGAGGCGCAGCGCATTCGTCTCGCCTCGCAGCTCGGCAGCAGCCTGCAGGGCGTGTGCTACGTGCTCGACGAGCCCACGATCGGCCTGCATCCGCGCGACAACGCGCGGCTCATCGACACCCTCACGAGCCTGCGCGACAAGGGCAACACCGTGGTCGTGGTCGAGCACGACGAGGAGATGATCCGCCGCGCCGACCACATCGTCGACATCGGCCCCGGCGCAGGCAGCCGCGGCGGGGAGCTCATCGTCGAGGGCAGCCTCGCCGAGGTGCAGGCATCCGAGCGCAGCGTCACGGGCCGGATGCTTCGCGAGCCGCTCAAGCACACCGGCCGCGCCCGGCGTCCCGTCGCCGCGGACGCGCCCCGACTTGTCCTTGAGGACGCGGCGCTGCACAACCTGCAGCACATCACGGCCGAGTTTCCGCTCGGACGGCTCATTGTGCTCACGGGCGTCTCGGGCTCGGGCAAGTCGACGCTTGCGCGCGACGTGCTGCTTGCCGAACTGCGCCGCATTCTCGACGAGGGGCTTTTGAAAAACGACATTGCGGGAACCGTCGCCGGCCTTTACTGCAAGCGCGTGCTCGGCGCCCGCGGCATCGGCCGCGTTCTCGAGGTCGACCAGAGTCCGATCGGAAAGACGCCGCGCTCGTGCCCGGCGACCTACGTGGGCTTTTTCAACCACATCCGCGACCTCTTTGCCGCCACCAGCGAGGCGCAGGCGCGAGGCTACGGCGCCACGCGCTTTTCCTTCAACACCCCCGAGGGCCGCTGTCCGGTCTGCGAGGGCCAGGGCGAGGTGACCGTGGAAATGAGCTTTCTGCCCGATGTGAAGGTGCTCTGCGAGGCCTGCCGCGGCATGCGCTTTGACGAGGAGACGCTTGCCGTTGAGTGGCACGGACGCAGCATCGGAGAGATCCTCAACATGCCCGTCGACGACGCCCTCGAGATCTTCAGCGCGACGCCGCGCATCGCCCAGCCCCTGGCGCTGCTGCAGGACGTGGGCCTGGGCTACCTGCGCCTGGGGCAGCCCTCCTCGACCCTGTCCGGAGGCGAGGCGCAGCGCATCAAGCTCGTCACCGAGCTTGCCAAGGCGGGCTCGCCCGCGCGCCGCGGCCGCCAGAGCGCGACCTTCTACATTCTCGACGAGCCCACCGTGGGGCTGCACATGGCCGACGTCGAAAAGCTCATCGCCGTGCTGCACCGGCTCGTGGATGCGGGCAACACCGTGCTCGTCGTCGAGCACAATCTCGATGTCATGGCCGAGGCCGACTGGATCATCGACCTCGGTCCCGAGGGCGGCCCGGAGGGCGGCCGCGTGATGTTTGCCGGAGAACCCGCCGCGGTCGCCCGCGAGGACACCCCGACCGGGCGCGCGCTGCGCGAGTTTCTCGACGAACACGGGACCCCGGCGCCCCGCAGCAGGCGCAGAACGGACAAAGGAGCCGCAGCGTGCAGCACAAGGTAAGGTTTTTTGAAGTGGGCGGCGCCGTGCGCGACGATCTTCTGCGCCGCGAGGGATTCGACATTCCCCGGGGCGACCGCGACTGGGTCGTCACGGGCGCCACGCCCGAGTGGATGTTTGCGCACGGCTTTGTCTCGGTGGGGGCAGACTTTCCGGTCTTTCTGCACCCCGTGACGCACGAGGAGTACGCGCTTGCGCGCACCGAGCGCAAGACCGCCCGGGGCTACCACGGCTTTCGGTTCTACGCCAGCCCCGAGGTGACGCTCGAGGAGGACCTGCGCCGGCGCGACCTCACGATCAATGCCATGGCCAGGGACGCCGACGGGCGGCTGATCGACCCCTGCGGGGGAGCGGCCGACATCAAGGCGCGCGTGCTGCGGCACGTGAGCGGCGCCTTTGCCGAGGATCCGGTGCGCATTCTGCGGCTGGCGCGCTTTGCCGCCCGTCTCCCGGAGTTTTCCATTGCCGACGAAACCATGGCGCTTGCCCGCGGCATGGTCGCCTCGGGCGAGGCCGATGCGCTGGTGCCCGAGCGGGTCTGGAAGGAGCTCTCGCGCGGACTGTGCGAGAAGGCGCCCGTGCGCATGATCGAGGTGCTCGAGGCGTGCGGCTGCTGGAGCCGGGTGCTTGCGGACGTTGCCGTCGGCGAGCGCGCGCGCGAAGCCCTGCGGCGCGCCGCCCTTGAAAACGCCCCGCTTGAGGTGCGCGCCGCGCTTGTCTTTGCCGAGGCCCGTCCGTCGGCAAGACGGGCGCTTGAGGGACTTCGCGCCCCGGCCCAGACCATCTCCACGGCCGATCTCTTCGCGCGCGAGCGCCAGGCGCTGCTCGAGGCGCGCACGCCGCAGCACTGGGCGCAGGTCCTCAAGGGCTGCGACGTCCTGCGCAGGCCCGGGCGCTTTGCACAGGTGCTCGATGCCGTGCGGCTCCTTGAGCCCTCGTTTGACGCCGCCCGCGCCCGGTCGCTTGCCGCCGCGTGGAGCGCCGTTGACGCCGGCGCCGCGGCGCGCGCCTGCCCCGACCCCCGCGGCATTGCGGCGGCCGTGGACGCGGCAAGGCTTGCGGCGATCGCAAGGCTGCCTTTGGAACAGAAGCCGGGCTAGAACAGGCGCCCGATCAGAAAGGAGGCGAGCACAATGAGCACCGTGCTCGCAAAGGGCAGACAGATGCGTCGGCCGAGGATGGTGAAGTTGATGTCTCCGGGAAGTCTGCCGAGGCCGAACCTCGAGAGCCACGGCACCAGAGTCATCAGCACCATCAGGGAGATGAGAATCGTAAGAATCCAGCGCATCGGGGCATTGTAGCCGCTGTCGGCGCGCCGCCCGCCCCCGCACCGTCCTCCGGACAAGGAAATTCCCAGAAAAAAAGAGGTTTTTTACACGCTCATGACTGCATCCGTCTTTGATATTCTCTCGCTCAACTGCCGCAAGATCATCCTCAACGACTACCGCACCCGCATCCGCATCGGCGCCTACGACCACGAGCGGCGCGCGGCGCAGCCCGTGGCGGTGACGGTCGAACTCTGGGTGTCGTACGCCTTCGGCGCGCAAAAGCGCCTCAACGACGTCTACGACTACACGCGCATCGTCGAAACCATCGAGACGGTGGCCGCCCGGGGACACATCGACCTTCAGGAGGATCTGGTCGATCAGGTGATCACGGCGCTTTTTTCCGACGCGCGCGTGCGCGCCGTACGGGTGCGCACCGCCAAGCCGCAGGCCTGCGACGCCGCCGAATCGGTTTCGGTGGAAACCTTCCGCGCCCGTCCCCTTGACTAAACCGCGCCTGTGCGGCGCGCTTCCCCTCTCGCAGGGACGCATGCCGCACAAGCCCCCTCTTGCCCATCATCCCATGCAGGACACCGTCACCACCGCCGAGGCCGCGATCCCCGCGGCAGAAGGCTCGCCCCAGTCCCCGCGCCGCAGCGCGCCCCGCGAGCAGGCCGTCAAGTTCATTGAGGTCGCGCCGGGCCGGCACATCCCGGCCTCGACCGCGATCCGCAAGCTTGAAAAGCGCATCGTGCGCCTCACCGCGCAGGCGATCACGGACTACAACATGATCAGCGAGGGCGACAGGGTGATGGTGGCCATGAGCGGCGGCAAGGACAGCTACGCGCTGCTTGATGCGCTCATCAAGCTGCGCGCCCGCGCGCCGATTCACTTCGACATCCTCGCCGTGCACGTGGCGCAGGGCATTCCGGGCAGCCCCACGGAAAAGCTCATCGAGTGGCTCAAGCCCCGCGGCGTGCCCTACCACATCGAGTACCAGGACACGCACTCCGTGATCAAGCGGCTCATTCCCTCGGGGAAAAACGTCTGCTCGCTGTGCGCGAGGCTGCGGCGCGGCATTCTCTACCGGATTGCGCCGCAGCTCGGCTGCACCAAGATTGCGCTCGGCCACCAGATGGACGACGTCGTCTCGACGCTGCTGCTCAACCTCTTTTACGGCGGCGGCATCAAGGCGATGCCTCCGGTGCTGCGCAGCAACGACGGCCGCAACATCGTCATCCGCCCGCTCATCTACCTGCGCGAGCATGAACTCGCGAAATGGGCCGCAGCCTGCGGCTACCCGCTCTTTCCAAAGGACCTGTGCGGCGCAGGCGAAAACCTGCAGCGCAAGGAGATCAAGAAGCTCATGGCCGAGTGGGACAAAAAATACGACAGCCGCATCTTCAACATCTTCAGAAGCACCACGCGCGTGGCGAGCTCGCAGCTTGCTGACAAGGCGCTCTTTGACTTCGTCAGCTTCAGACGCCTTGCCGCGGCCCCGCAGACGAGCCCCGGGCCCGATGACGAGGCGTAGGCGCGCAAGCCCCGAAGGGCCGGCCGCAGCGCCCCAAAGGGGCGCCAGCCGCCCACCCGAAAGCTTGTTTTCTGACGGACCCCGGACCCCCCGCTTACATTTTTTCGGTAGCGGGCACGGGCGATTTGCGTCAAAATTGCGGTGTTGGTCTTTTTCGGACCGGCCAGCGCGTCTTTCTGTGTCGGAAAGCGGTTCGTGCGGCCGGCCGCCGCGCGCCGGGCCTGAAGCCGCAGCGCGGCAAAAAAACAACGCCAAAAAAAATTAAACGCGGAGAATTCTCATGTCCATCAAGCAGCTTCTGATGGCTGCGGCCTGTGCCGCAACCCTGGTCTCGGGCGCCGCCGCCGCGGCTGAACCGGTTGAATATACGGTCGGCACGGGCGCAACCTACCGTCCCTTCGAATTCCAGACGCCGAACAAGGAGATCGTCGGCTTTGACATCGACATCATGAAGGCGATCGCCGAGGCCCAGGGCTTCAAGGTGAAGTTCATCAACACCCTCTGGGGCGTGATCTTCGAGTCCGTGCGCAACGGCGACCGGGACATCATCATGAGCGGCATTACCATCACCCCGCAGCGCCAGGAGTCGGTCGACTTCAGCTATCCGTACTTTGCGGCCCACCAGCTCATCCTCACGCAGAAGAACCTCACCGTGAAGTCCATTGAGGATCTCAAGGGCAAGAACGTGGCCGTCGTGGCCAACTCCGCCGGCGACATCGTCTGCAGCAAGGCCTTCGGCAAGGCGAGCAAGAACATCAAGCGCTTTGACAACACGCCCCTGGCGCTCGAGGAGCTCTCCGCGGGCGGCGTGGACGCCGCCGTGGGCGACGTGGGCGTGTTCGCCTACTACGCGCTGCAAAATCCCGAAAAGCAGTTCAACCAGACGCGCGATCCCAAGTTCGAGGACCAGTACTTCGGCATTGCCGTGCGCAAGGGCAACACCAAGGTCCTCAACGACATCAACGAGGGTCTCAAGAAGATCATCAAGAACGGCACCTACAACAAGGTCTACGTGAAGTGGTTCGGCGACAAGACCCCGGCACCCAAGCTTCCGATCCCTGAATAAGCCCGGCGGCGCCCAGGCGCGCACTCCCCCTGCCGGCATGAACGGGCGGCAGGCTGACGGCAGGTCCGCCGGCTGGTCGCCCTTTTCCTCTGCAGGCCGGATCCTGCAGGAGCGCGCCGGCGCCTCTGCAACTGCATCCCGACCACCTCCTTTCCGACCGGAACCTCCTAACGATGTCTGCCTTTCGCTTCGACGTCCTGGGCGAGTACATGCCGCTCTTTGCCGAAGGCCTGAGGATGACCGTGACGCTCACCATCTCGAGCGTCGTCTGCGGCATCATCCTCGGCATGCTCCTCGGCATGGCGCGCATGTCCGAGGCTCGCTACAACCCCTGGAAAAACATCCTCTACTACGGCGTGCGCTGGCCCGTCACGATCTGGGTGAGCTTCTTTCGCGGCACGCCGCTCTTCGTGCAGATCTTCCTGATGTACTTTGCGGTGCTGCCCATCTTCGTGCACCCCGTCGACGGCCTGCTGATCGACGGCCAGCTCGCGCGCGACATCCGCAGCAGCTACGGCGCGTTTCTCGCGGGCTTCGTGGCCATCAGCCTCAACGCCGGCGCCTACATGAGCGAAGTGTTCCGCGCCGGCATCCAGTCGCTTGACAAGGGTCAGAGCGAGGCGGCCCGCTCGGTGGGCATGTCCTGGTGGCAGTGCATGCGCCACATCGTGATGCCGCAGGCCTTCCGCCGGATGCTGCCCGCGCTCGGCAACAACGCCATCGCGATTCTGAAGGACTCCTCTCTCGTGTCGGCCATCGGCCTCACGGAGCTCGCCTACGCCGCGCGCACGGTCGCGGGCGCCTCGGCCCGCTACTGGGAGCCCTATCTCACCATCTCGGTCATGTACTGGGTCATGACGCTCGGACTTGCCTATCTCATCCGAGTTCTTGAAAAGCACCTCGGCAGGGGAGACGACAGATGACAGACGCACGCAGCAACACCAGCGAGGTCATGATCCGCATATCGAGCCTCAAGAAAAGCTTCGGCAGCCTCGAGGTGCTCAAGGGCATCGATCTTGACGTGCACCGCGGCGAGAAGGTTGTGGTCCTGGGCCCCTCGGGTTCGGGCAAGTCCACGATGCTGCGCTGCATCAACGCGCTCGAGGTGCCCGACAGCGGCACGATTCTCGTCGACGGCGTCGAGGTCACGAACCGCCGCACCAATCTCAACCACCTGCGCGAGCACCTGGGCATGGTGTTTCAGCGCTTCAACCTGTGGCCGCACAAGACGGTGCTTGAAAACGTCATGCTCGGCCAGATGGTGGTGAGCGGCCGCTCGCGCGCCGAGGCCGAGGCAAAGGCCATGAAGACGCTCGAGCGCGTGGGGCTCGCCTCCAAGGCGCACGACTATCCCGTGCGCCTCTCGGGCGGCCAGCAGCAGCGCGTGGGGATTGCGCGGGCGCTCGCCATGGACCCCAAGGCGATTCTCTTTGACGAGCCCACCTCGGCCCTCGATCCCGAGCTGGTCGGCGAGGTGCTCTCCGTGATGAAGAGCCTCGCCGACGAGGGCATGACGATGGTCGTGGTGACCCACGAAATCGGCTTTGCCCGCGAGGTGGCCGACCGCGTGATCTTCATGGACGGGGGCGTCATCGTTGAACAGGGCTGCCCCGAGGACGTCCTTGTCAGCCCCCGCGAGGAGCGCACGCGCGCCTTCCTCAAGCGCGTGCTCTAGCCCGCCGTCCGGACCGCCCGCCCCGGCGCCGGGCCTCATTTCCCCGGGGGCCCGGCGCGTTTTGCAAAGCTTTGTGTCGGTCGTGCGCAATGCACGCAGTCCGACTTTTATAATCGGGCGCAGTCCTGCACGCAGAGCGCTGCGTGCATTTGTCTTGATTTTCCTCACGTTTTGACCTTTTGCCGCCCGGCGCCGAGAGCGCCGCGCGCGGCCCTTTGCAGCGCATCGTGACCACCAGAAGAAAAACCTCCCAACGCTCCCCGCTCTGGCTCAGAATCCTCGGCTGGACGGCCGGCCTGGGCCTTGCCGCGGGCGCGGCCGCCGTCAGCATCTTTCTCATCATCTTCGCGGTGATGTACTCGCGCCTGCCGCCGATCGACTCGCTCACCGACTACCGCCCGAAGGTGCCCCTGCGCGTGTACTCGGCCGAGGGGACGCTGCTGGGCGAGTTCGGCGAGGAGCGGCGCGCCTTCGTGCATCTGAACGAAATCCCGAGCTTTGTCAAGTACGCCATCCTCGCCGCGGAGGACAACGGCTTTTACGAGCACTCCGGCATTGAGTTTGCCGGCATCGCCCGCGCGGCCATCGCCAACCTCATCACGGGCCGCCGCGGCCAGGGCGGATCGACCATCACGATGCAGGTGGCGCGAAACTTCTTCCTGTCGTCCGAGCGCACCTACACCCGCAAGCTCTATGAGATTGCAATGGCCTACAAGATCGAGCGCCACCTCAGCAAGGATGAGATTCTCGAGGTGTACCTCAACCAGATCTATCTGGGCCAGCGCTCCTACGGCTTTGCGGCCGCGGCGCTCACCTACTTCGGCAAGTCGATGAACGAGCTCACGATCGGCGAGGCGGCAACGATCGCGGGACTGCCCGTGGCGCCCTCGGCCTACAACCCGATCGTCAACCCGCAGCGCGCGACCATGCGCAAGAACTACGTGCTGCGCCGCATGCGCGAGCTCGGCTACATCGATGAGGAGACCTACCAGACCGAGCTCAATGCGCCGCTGGTGACGGGGCGCCGGTCGCTGGCGCTCACCGGCGACGGGGCGCAGCCCTCGCGCAGCGTGCACGCCGAGTACGCCACCGAAATGGTGCGCCGCCTGATGTACGACATCTTCAAGGAGGAGACCTACACGCGCGGCCTCAATGTCTACACGACGATCCACGACGCCGACCAGCGCGCGGCCTGGGAGAGCGTGCGCAGCCACCTCGTCGCCTACGACCGCAAGTACCGCTACCGCGGTCCGAGCGGGCGCATCGACATCTCCGACCCCCAGAGCGCCGAGGAGCACATCAAGCTCGCCATCCGCAAGGCCACCGACTCGCCCAACTTCGAGCCCGCGGTGGTGACCGAGCTCAACGACAAGGTCTTCAAGGCAAAGCTGCTCGACGGCAACAACCTCGTGGAGATCACGCTCGACAAGCAAAGCCGCAAGTTTGCCGGCCGCTACCTCACCGACAAGGTCAAGGACAAGAAGCTGCAGCCCGGCTCGATCATCCGCGTCTCGCGCGTCAAGGACGGCTGGACGCTGGCGCAGATTCCCGAGGTGCAGGCCGGCTTCATCGGCGTGGACTTTGAGACGGGCGCCGTCCGCTCTCTGGTGGGCGGCTTTGACTTCTACCTCAACATGTTCAACCACGTCACGCAGGCGCTGCGCCAGCCGGGCTCCTCGTTCAAGCCCTTCATCTACTCGGCGGCGCTTGACAAGGGCTTCAACCCGGGCACGATCATCAACGACGCGCCCATCTTCATCGACCCGCGCCTGACCGGAGGCGAACTCTGGGAGCCGCGCAACGACGACGGCCGCTTCGACGGCCCGATGACGCTTGCCACGGCGCTCAAGAAGTCCAAGAACCTCGTCTCGATTCGCGTGATGCAGGCCATCGGCGCGCGCTACGCGCAGGAGTACGTCTCAAAGTTCGGCTTTCCGCCCGAGCGCACGCCCGCGCAGCTCACCACCGCCCTCGGCGCGGGCTCGACCACGCCCTGGGAGATGGCCGGCGCCTTCTCGGTGTTTGCCAACGGAGGCTTTCGCGTCAAGCCCTACCTGATCGACCGCGTCACCGACGCCGACGGCAAGGTGATCATGCGCGCGCACAACCCGCGCGCCGGCGACGAGACGATCCGCGCCATCGACGAGCGCAACGCCTTCATCATGCACACGCTCTTGAACGGCGTCACGCGCGAGGGCACCGCGCGGCGCGCCTACCGCGAGCTCAAGCGCACGGACATGGGCGGCAAGACCGGCACGTCGAACAACTTCTGCGACGCCTGGTTTGCGGGCTACTCCGGACGCATCACCGCCGTGGGCTGGGTGGGCTACGACCAGATGCGCACGCTCGGCAACAACGAGTACGGCGGCGGCCTGGTGCTGCCCATCTGGATCGACTACATGAAGGCGGTGCTCAAGGACGAGCCGATCTACCGCAGAAAGCAGCCCGCAAGCGTCGTGCTGATCAACGGCACGTACTACTACGCCGACAGCGTCGACCAGACGGTCAAGGACGTGCCCCTTGACGGAAAGATCAAGGAGCAGAACATCGACCGCGACATCCTGCGCGACCAGATCTTCTGATCCCGCGCCTGCGTCAGGCCATCGTGCGCCGCCCCTTCTGAGTCTTTTTTAGCGGCGCCTGAGCTGCACCGGCTCGCCCGCCGCGGCCCCGAGCGTCTCGGAAAGCGCCTGCCAGAAGTCGGCGCCCGTGCGCGTGCAGCGCCAGCTGCCGTCGTCCGATGCGGCAAAGTGCAGCCCGCCGCGACGGCTGGCGAGCCACATCTGCTGCGTGGGGCCGTGCCGGTTGATGACGACCTGCTCGCCGTTGTCAAGCTCGATGGTGAGCACGTTGCCCGCACGGTCGATGTCGGCATCAACGCCGCTGTCCTCAAGCGCCGCCTCGACCTGGTCCATCAGCGCCTCTGTTGCCTCAATGAATTGCGTTTCGTTCATAATTCGCTCTTGACTGCGGCGGAAGCCCCGCCGCCCCGGGGGAGGCGGCGCCTGCGCCCCCGCCCCTGCTGTCTGCTCCGGATTCTCCCCTGCGGGACATCCGCCGTTTGCCTGTCCAGGCACCGTACGATTTTTGCGGAGATCTGCACACCCATGTCGCTGCGCACAGCCCTGCCTCGCACAGTCCTTGCCATTGTATGCCTTGCGTCCCTGACGGCCTGCGGCCTCAAGGGGCCGCTGTACCTGCCCGAGCGCTCGCCCGGAGAGACGCCGCAGCGCACGCCCCTGGCCACGCCCGTGCCGGCGCCCGCCTCCGACGCCAGACCCGAGCCCGTGCTCACGCCCGGGTCGGATGCGCCGCAGGCGACCTCGCCCTTTGGCGACGATCCCGCGCCGCAGGCGCAGCAAGCCCCGGGCAGCCGGACCGGACTGCAGTCGAGCACCTCGCTTGCGCCGCAGCGGCAGGGCGACCGCTGAGGCCCCGCACGCCGCGTTTCGGACAACTTCTCTCAGCGCTTTTTTCATCCATGTCTGACACCACCACGACCGCTGACGGCGCCGCACCGCGCACCGACAGCATTGAAGACCTCGCCGGCTTCTCGCGCCGCTCGGGCGAGCTCTTTTGCGAGGAGATCTCCGCGCGTGAACTCGCCCGGCGCTTTCAAACGCCGCTCTACGCGTACTCGCGCCAGGCGCTCGAGCACAACATCGCCGACTGGCGCGCGGGCGTGGCGGGAACGCCGCACCGCGTCTTCTACGCCATGAAGGCCAACGGCAGCCTCGCCCTTCTCGAGCTGTTCGCGCGCGCGGGACTGGGCTTTGACATTGTCAGCCGCGGCGAGCTTGCCCGGGCGCTTGCCGTCGGCGCGAAGGGCTGCGACATCGTCTACTCGGGCGTGGGAAAGAGCCTTGAGGACATGCGCGCCGCGCTTGCCGCCGACGTGCTCTGCTTTAATGTCGAGAGCCTGCCGGAGCTTGAGCGCCTCAACGCCGCGGCCCTTGAGATGGGCACGACGGCGCGGGTGTCGCTTCGCGTCAACCCCGACGTCGACGCGCGCACCCATCCCTACATCTCGACGGGCCTGAAGAACAACAAGTTCGGCATTGCCTTTGACTCGGCGCTCGAGGGCTACCGGCGCGCCGCCCGCCTCCCGGGGCTGAAGATCTCGGGCATTGACTGCCACATCGGCAGCCAGATCACCGAGCTTGAGCCCTTCGTGCACGCCGCGCACAAGGTGCTCGACCTGGTCGAGGAGATCAGCGGCGCGGGCATTGCGCTCGAGCACATCGACTTCGGCGGCGGCCTGGGCGTGCGCTACGGCGCGGAGAACCCGCCCGCGGCGCGCGAGCTGGTCTCGGCGCTGTCGCAGTGCGTGCGCGAGCGCGGCTTCGGGGATCTGCCGCTATTCTTTGAGCCCGGCCGCTCGCTGGTGGCGCAGACGGGGCTGCTGCTGACGACGGTGGAGTACGTCAAGCCCACGGCGGCCAGAAACTTCTGCATCGTCGACGCCGCGATGACCGACATGATCCGCCCGACGCTCTACCAGGCCGAGATGGCGATGGTCAACTGCAGCGAGCATGCCGACGCCGCCCCGGCCGTCTACGACGTGGTGGGGCCGGTTTGCGAGAGCGGAGACTTCCTTGCCAAGAACCGCCTGCTTGACGTGCGCGAGGGCGACGTGCTCGCCATGACGGGCGCGGGCGCCTACGGCATGTCGATGGCAAGCAACTACAACGCCCGCGGCCGCGCCGCCGAGGTCCTCGTCGACAAGGACTCGGCCTGGCTCATCCGCCGCCGAGAGACCATCGAGGACCAGATGGCGCTTGAAAGCCGCCTGCCGCTTGAGGTTCTCTAGCGGAACCTTCCCTTTTTGAGGCCCCGTCAGGTAGACTTGGTCAACGCCGGACTTCAGTGTCGAAGTCCGGCGTTTTTCGCGTCTTCAAGGACGGCGGCCGGCCCGCGGGAGGACTCCCGCGCCGCGGCCTGGAACGCTCTGGCGGCGCATAGAGGAGTTTTCGCCATGCATCTTGACAACGACATCAAGCTCGACTTCAAGGACGTGCTCATCCGTCCCAAGCGCTCCACGCTCACCAGCCGCAGCGAGGTGGACATCACCCGCGAGATCAAGTTCCGCTGGTCCGGCGAGATCTTTCGAAACATTCCCATCATCGCCGCCAACATGGACACCACGGGCACCTTTGAGATGGCCCGCGCCCTCGGCCGGCACAAGATGATGACGGCGCTGCACAAGCACTACGCGGAGAACGAGTACGTCGACTTCTTCAAGTCGCTCGAGGTGAAGTCCGACGCGTTCTACTCGCTCGGCATCGGCGAGCACGAGTTTGAAAAGTTCCGGCGCGTCATGGCGGCCGCGCCCGGGGCCGTGCGCTACGTCTGCATCGACGTGGCCAACGGCTACACCGAGGCCTTCGTGAGCTTTCTCAAGCGCATGCGCGAAGCCTTCCCCGACATCGTGATCATGGCTGGAAACGTCGTCACGGGCGACATGACCGAGGAGCTCGTGCTGGCCGGCGCCGACATCGTGAAGGTGGGCATCGGCCCGGGGTCGGTGTGCACCACGCGCAAGATGACGGGCGTGGGCTACCCGCAGCTGTCGGCGATCATTGAGTGCGCCGACGCCGCGCACGGCCTGGGCGGGCGCATCTGCGCCGACGGCGGCTGCACGCGGCCGGGCGACGTCGCCAAGGCCTTCGGCGGCGGCGCGGACTTCGTGATGCTCGGCGGCATGTTCGCCGGCCACGACGAGTGCGGCGGCGAGGTCGTTGAAAAGGACGGCAGAAAGCTGCGCGCCTTCTACGGCATGAGCTCCAAGGCGGCCATGGACAAGTACTCCGGAGGCGTTGCCGAGTACCGCGCGGCCGAGGGCAAGATCGTCTACATCGAGGACCGCGGCCCGGTCGACCAGACCTGCCGCGACATTCTCGGCGGCGTGCGCAGCGCCTGCACCTACGTGGGCGCCCGCAGACTCAAGGAGCTCACCATGCGCACGACGTTCGTGCGCGTCACGCAGCAGCTCAACGAGGTCTTCGGAAAGTCCTAGGCCGCCCGTGCGCCGCAGGCGCCCAGCTCAAGGGCCGGTGCAGCCGATGCTGCCCCGGCCTTTTTTTTCACGGGCGCACGGCAAAAAAAATCCGCCGCGGGGCTCTGTGTCCCCGGGCGGGAAAATCCCTTCCAAAAAGAAGATTGAGATGACGGATTGAATACTACGGGAAGTTCGCCTTCTGTTTTGCTAGGAATTGCAACATTTGAAGCCGACTTTGTAAGCAGACGCAACAAACTTCGTTGAAACACCTAGGGAAAATCAATCAATCCGTCAAAAAATCCTCCTTTTCCCGAGGGACAGTTCGCCTTTTTCACGTTCAGGATCCGGGGCCGCGGCGCGGCTGCTGCGTTTCACGCCGCAGCCCCGGGGATTGCGCCAGGCTTTCGACTAGAAGGCGTACTTGAAGCCCACCTTGCCGCCGACGGCCGACGAGCCGTACTCACCCGCGCCAAGGAGCATGTTCACGTTGAAGAGCATGTTGCCCTTGCCCACGCGCAGTCCGAAGTCGGCCTGCACGGGAGAGGTGTCGATCACGTCCTGGGTGCGGCTCAGAACCTCGATGTCCTTGTCGCCGAAGGTCGGCACATAGGCAATCTTGAAGCTCGGCGC
>CALXQK010000014.1 GCA_944390745.1 uncultured Duodenibacillus sp.
CGTAGTCGGCGTGCCCCGGGCAGTCGACGTGCGCGTAGTGGCGCTTGGCCGTCTCGTACTCAACGTGCGCCGTGTTGATGGTGATGCCGCGAGCCTTTTCTTCAGGCGCCGCGTCAATCTGGTCGTAAGCCTTGGCTTCGCCGCCGAACTTCTGGGCGAGAACCGTGCAGATGGCGGCCGTCAGCGTGGTCTTGCCATGGTCAACGTGACCGATCGTGCCCACATTCACATGGGGCTTAGTGCGTTCAAACTTACCTTTTGCCATGGTTAACTCCTGAACAAAGGCCGGGAACAAACCCCGGAGCAGCAAAAATGAGAGATTCGAAGGAATATCTGGTGCCCGTGATGCGGATCGAACGCATGACCTCTCCCTTACCAAGGGAGTGCTCTACCACTGAGCCACACGGGCACGCTTGAGAAACTGGAGCGGGTGAAGGGAATCGAACCCTCGTCGTAAGCTTGGAAGGCTTCTGCTCTACCATTGAGCTACACCCGCCTCGGCGTACAACTGCAATTCGGCTTCGACCGCACTGCAATCTTTGTTTCGCTTCCGCCTGTCAACCAGGCAGCTGGTGGAGGGGGATGGATTCGAACCATCGTAGGCGTAAGCCAACAGATTTACAGTCTGCCCCCTTTAGCCACTCGGGCACCCCTCCGTAGCGAATGGCAGATTATGCGGATAGAAATGCACTTTGTCAAGTACATCCTGGGTTTTGCGTGTCAGGCGTTGTCAGCCGTCCACCCCGAGTCTCGATTCTTTTTCTTTGATGTTTTCTAAGAACCGGCCCGGTTGCCGCGCCGGAGTCTGCCATGCACTCCGAGCGAGGTTTGCCATTTTACACAACGACCGGGAAATTACAAATTTTTTTAATCTTTTCTGCCGGCACGCCCGAATTCAGCCCATGGCCCCCATCAGCTGCAGCACCACGGCCACAAGCAGAATCCACCAGCCCGCGCGCCCCGTCTGGTCGGCCCAGGGATAGCGCTGCTCGGCGTAGTCGACCTCCGCCTCAATCCAGCGGGCGTCTCCGTTCTTGGCCTTGGCCACAATCAGCCCGGAGAGAACATAGAGGCGCACCAGGATGAGCACCAGACCGAGATTGCCCAGGGCGCTTGCCGGCGCCTGCGAGACGAAGTCGCTCGCAGCCGCCGCGAAAAAGGCCGCGGTGCCCACATACATCAGGGTCTGAACAAACCGGATTTCCTTCATGTAGGGCTTGCGAAATTGCTGCAGCTGCTGTTCGTTCACGGGTGATTCTTCCTCCTCGAAAACCTGGCTCGCCGGGCTCGCGCCGCGGACATGAGCCGGATTGTGGCACGCCTGCGGCGCCATGCGCATTTTTCGCAAGCAATCTTCATCAAACCGCAAAGCCGGTGCAACAGACTTTTCAAAACTTTTCCAACCCTGGCCGAATGCCGCGGCGCGCAGTAAAGTAGTCCCATGGACTGAATGGCAGTTCACCAATCCAGTCTGAACCGCACTCTTTCGGAGTCTTTCATATGTCAGCTCTGCGCCTTGACCTCAAACGCCTTGCAATAGCCGCAACAGTGCTTCTTGTTGCCGCCGCCGTCGCCGCCCCCGTCGTCCTGGCGCGGCCCGGTCACGGACCACGCCCGGGCTTTCGTCCCGGCGGTCCTGGCTTTCATCCGCGCCCGCCCATCGTACGGCCGGTGCCTCCGCCGCCGCGCCCGCACTATCGCTGGCACCATCATCGCGGCTGGGACTGGGACTGGGTGGTGGCGCCCCTTGCCTTCGGCGCCACGGCCTACGGCATCGGCGCGCTGCTTGACTCAACGCGCTCGGACGCCGCCGCCTCGGCTGCCGCATCGGCGGCAAGCGCCGCGCAAAGCGCCGCCATCGCCCAGGACGCGGCCAACCGGGCGCAGAACCGCACCATCTACTGGTGTGAGGGCGAACAAGGCTTCTATCCGCAGGTGCGCAGCTGCCCCACGGGCTGGAAGGCGCTGCCCGCTCCCTGAGTCCGGAGGCTCCTGCAGCCCTGCACGCAGCTGACGTCTGACGCCTTGCGCGCGTTCTTCACGCGCCCGCCGCCGGCCTTTCCGGGCCGACGGCATTTTTTTGCAGCCACTCCTCAATCACGCGGCTTACCTGGTGCGGGCACTCCGTCAGCGGCCAGTGCAGGCACTGCACCGTCCGCACCTCCCCCTGCGGCAGGCGGTCCGCCCACTGCGCCAGCAGCGCCGGATCGGTATAAACGCCGCTTGAGGCGGCAATCACCAGCGTCGGCGCAGTCAGCCGCCCGGGCGCGGGCGATCTGCGTGCGGCCTCCAGCATGTCGCGCAGATAGCAGGCCGCATGGATGTAGCGAAGATCCGCCCAGGGCGAGGAGTACTCCCGCACAAAGTCCTCAAGCTCACGGCCGCCGCGCGCGATTTTCTCCCGGGCGCGCGCATCCATTGCCCGCAGATCCTGCGGCTGCAGCCTGCGGTGCACGCCGCAGGCGTTGACCGCCCTTGCCAGAGCCTCGAGCAGCCGCACCCAGGGGCGCCGCCTCTGCATGTCGAGCGCCCTTTGCGAAAGCGCCTCGGAGACGAGCGGATCCAGGAGCACAAGCCCCGAGGCAAGCCCGGGACGACGGGCCGCAAGGTGCATCACCACATGGGCTCCAAGGCTGTGGCCGACAAGCACAGGATGCTCGACGTCCGCCGCGGCAAGCATCCCCTCGAGATCATCGCTCCAGATCTCGAGCGAGGCCCTTTTGCTGCAGGAGCTCGAGGCATGTCCGCGCAGATTGAGGCGGATCGTCTCCCGGCTCCGGCACAGGGGCGCGGTCTCCACAAACTCCTCCCAGCGGCTTGCATTGCTTGCCGCGCCGTGAACGAGCACAAGCGTGCCGCGCACGTCTTCTGCGCCGGCCGGGGCGCGGCGCCGCATCCAGTGAATCATCGCCCCGTCGCGCTCAAGCCAGTGCGCCGTTTCCCCGGGCAGCAGCCGGGGAGCAAGCCTTGTGCGCTCCTCAGGGTCATACAGACTCCGCATGACGCGCCTCCTCATCATTTCCCCCGCCTGCCCGGTCAGCGCCGCAGCGCTCCTGCGCCGCCGACAGCTGCCGGTAGAGCGTGCGCTCGGACATGCCGAGCACCCGGGCGAGCTCGCCGCGCGAGCCGCTGAAGCTGCGCTGCGCCCAGAGCAGGTACATGTCCTGCAGCCGCTGCAGCGGCACCAGCCGCGCGGCAGCGGTGAACAGCTGGGCGGGCTCCCTTCTCTCCGGCGGAAGGTCCTCGGCGGTGATGGTCGTTGCCTGTGCGTGCAGCGCCGCCTCCTCAATGGTTTCGCGCAGCTCCCTTGCGTTGCCCGGCCAGGCCCGGCGCGCGAGCGCCTCGAGCGCCTGCTCGGTGATGGTGCAGGTGTTGGCCGGCGGCAGCATCTGCACAAAGCGCCGCGCCAGCGGCGCTATATCCTCGCGGCGCGCACGCAGCGGCGCGACCTCGATCACGCGGTGCGCGAGCAGTTCGGCCAGCCCCGCATCAAGCCGTCCCTCCGCGGCAAGCTCGCCCGGCGCCTTTGATGCGCTCGCCATGAAGCGAAAGGCGGCCGCCGCCGGCACGGCCGCGCCCTCGGGTTCATAAAACCCCGTCTGCAGCACGCGCGCCAGGCGCGCCTGCACGGGCAGCGCCAGCGCCTCAAGATCCTTGATGAAAAGCGTTCCGCCGCCGGCGCGCTCCATCAGCCCGGGGCGCGCGGCGCGGCCGCGGATCCTCTCGCACCCCTCCAGAAGCTGCACGGCATTTTTTTCGCGCACCGCACGCGCAGGCACGGCGACAAAGGGTCGCGAGGCGCGCACGCTGTTTTCATGCACCGTGCGCGCATAAAGCTCCTTGCCGAGCCCCCGCTCGCCGACAATGAGCACCGGATGGCTTGATGCCGCCGCACGCGACACCGCCAGCATCAGCGCCTGGTGCGCGGCCGACACCCCAACCTGTCCGCGAAGGAACTCACCGGTGCTCAGTCCGCGCTCCAGACGGATGCGCTCGAGCCAGTAGACCATGCGCCCGTCGGCGGCAAACACGGGGCGCACCAGAATGCGAAAGCGCGTCAGCCCCGCCCCGGCAAAGAGCGTCTGCTCGAGGCTGGCCTGCGTGCGGGTGCGCAGCATCTCCCGCGCCGGACAGCCCAGCGCGCAGCGCGCGCAGTCGTCGCTGCGGTGCAGCGCCTCCCAGCAGCGCCGTCCCTCGAAGCGAAAGGCGCCGAAGACCTGCTGAAAGGCGGCATTGACCGCCGCCACGGACATATCCTCCGGGCGCACCAGCATTGCAGGCTCCTCGAAGGCTGCCAGAAGGCTGCCCAGCTCACTTGATACTGCCATGGTGTCCGTTGAGAAACAGCTTGTTGAAGGATCCTCGGATCGCCCTGAAAAAGGAGGAGAAAAACTCCATCCCGATGCTTCTTCTTGTCTAGGCGAAAACGCCTAGCAATACATAAGTTTTTAAATTTTACTGTCAAAACTGACAGTGCCTGCTGGAAACACGACAGAATTTTCTGATTTTTTTCGAATTGTTTCCGTCTGAAGCCGAATGCGGCGCCTAAGATCACGCTGTTGAGTTGTCTGCAGTTTTTTTCTTCCGCAAACAAGGATCCCATGAGCATGAATCAAGCTGGCCCCGAAGCGTCCGGCTCCCAGGCCGCAATCAAGGCCGCCAGAAGTCCGCGCCTGATTCTGGAGATCGCCGTCGTTCTCCTGTGCAAGCTTGCCGTCATCTTTGCCCTGTGGTTCTTTTTTTTCGGTCCTGACAAGCGCATCGACCAGACCCCGGAGAACATCGCCGCGGGCGTGCTTGATCGCGCACCTTCCGCTGACATCGTCAAGAACGATCAGTGACGACTCTGCAAACCAAAGGAAAGTTCTCATTCCTGCCCGAGGCCTGGAGCCAAGGACGGAAACCCCGCCGATGACGCGGCCGACTGACGCCTGACGGTACAGGCCGGCCGCCCTCTTCGGGTTCAACGGAGCTCATTTATGTTTTCTCAAGAACTTGTTGACCTGTCGCGCCTGCAGTTTGCGCTGACGGCCATGTATCACTTCCTTTTCGTGCCCCTGACGCTGGGACTCTCGTTCATGCTCGTCATCATGGAGTCCTGCTACGTGGTGACCGGCCGCCAGGTCTACAAAGACATGACCCGGTTCTGGGGCAAGCTCTTCGGCATCAACTTTGCCCTGGGCGTTGCCACCGGCATCACCATGGAGTTTCAGTTCGGCACGAACTGGGCCTACTACTCGCACTACGTGGGCGACATCTTCGGCGCGCCCCTGGCCATTGAGGGCCTGATGGCGTTCTTCCTGGAGTCGACCTTCATCGGCCTGTTCTTCTTCGGCTGGAACCGCCTGTCCAAGGGCGGCCACCTCGCCGTCACCTTCCTCATGGCGCTCGGCTCGAACCTCTCGGCGCTGTGGATTCTGGTGGCCAACGCCTGGATGCAGTATCCGGCCGGCAGCGAGTTCAACTACGAAACGATGCGCATGGAAATGACCAACTTCTGGGAGGTGGTCACAAGCCCCTGGGCGCAGGCCAAGTTCATGCACACCATCAACGCCGGCTACATGACGGGCGCCATGTTCGTGCTCGCCGTCTCGGCCTGGTACCTCATCCGCGGCCGCGACATCGGCTTTGCCAAGCGCAGCCTGCGTCTGGCGGCGATCTTCGGTCTCGTGGCCTCGCTGCTGACGATGCACATGGGCGACGAGTCGGGCTACCTCGTCACGCAGAACCAGCCGCAGAAGATCGCCTCGATGGAGGCGGTCTGGGAGACGCATGAGGCGCCCGCCCCGCTGTCGGTCTTCGCCATCACCGATGAGGAGGCCCGCAAGAACACCTTTGAAATCAGCGTTCCCTGGCTCATGGGCCTGATGGGCACGCGCAGCCTCTCCGAGGAGATCGAGGGCATCAACCCGCTCGTGGAGAAGGCCCAGGCGCGCATCATCAACGGCCAGAGAGCCGTGACGCTGCTCGAGGCGCTGCGCAAGGACAAGGACAACACCGCGCTGCGCCAGCAGTTTGAGGAGGTCAAGGGCGACCTCGGCTACGGCCTGCTGCTCAAGAAGTACACGGCCGACGTCGCACAGGCCACGCCCGAGCAGATCCGCGAGGCGGCCCTCTCGACCGTTCCCGCCGTCGTGCCGATGTACTGGAGCTTCCGCATCATGATCGGCTGCGGCATTGCCTCGCTGCTGGTGTTCCTGCTCGGCGCCGTCTACTCGCTCAAGGGCACCATCGCGCGCAAGACCCGCTTCCTGTGGCTGTGCGTGGCCGCCCTGCCGCTGCCCTGGATCGCCTGCGAGGTGGGCTGGTTCGTGGCCGAGTACGGCCGCCAGCCCTGGACCATCTACGAAGTCCTTCCGGTGGATCTGTCGGTGTCGGCGCTCTCCACGGGCGACGTGCTCGGCTCCCTGATCGGCTTTGTGGTGCTCTACACCGCCCTTTTGATTGTCGAAGTCTGGCTGATGGTTCGCTTTGCGAAACTCGGGCCGAGCTCGCTCGGTACCGGCCGCTACTTCTTTGAACGCAAGGCTTAATCCCGCAAGGAGACGCGAATCATGATTGACTATGAAATTCTCCGTGCCATCTGGTGGCTCTTCATCGGCGTTCTGCTCGTGGGCTTTGCCATCATGGACGGGCAGGACATGGGCGTCGGCACGCTGCTGCCCTTCCTGTCGAAGGACGACACCGAGCGGCGCTGCATGATCAACTCCGTCGCCCCGCACTGGGACGGCAACCAGGTCTGGCTCATCACCGGCGGCGGCGCCATCTTCGCGGCCTGGCCGCTGATGTACGCCGCAGCCTTCTCGGGCTTTTACTGGGCGATGCTCATCGTGCTGATGGCGCTCATCTTCCGCCCGGTGGGCTTTGACTACCGCGGCAAGTTCGAGTCCACGAAGTGGCGCAGCACCTGGGACTGGCTGCTGTTCATCGGCTCGGCCGTTCCCCCGGTGATCTTCGGCGTGGCCATCGGCAACCTCCTGCAGGGCGTGCCGTTTCACTTCGACGAGTCGCTGCGTCCGATCTACACGGGCAGCTTCTTCGGTCTGCTCAACCCGTTCGGCCTGCTGTGCGGCGTGGTCTCGCTGCTGATGTTCGTCTTCCACGGCGCCAACTACCTCGTGCTGCGCACCGAGGGCGAGCTGCAGCGCCGCGCCATGTCGATCGCCTCGCTTGCAGGCATCGGCACGGCCGCGCTCTTCGTTGCGGGCGGCATCTGGGCCTACTTCGGCCTGGACGGCATGGTGGCGACCGCCGGCCTGGATCCGGCCGGTCCCTCCAACCCCCTGCTCAAGACGGTGGACGTCTACGCCGGCGCCTGGTTTGCGAACTTCTCGGACTACCCGGTGCTGTGGCTGGTGCCTGCGCTTGCCGTGGTCTGCGCCCTGCTCGGCGTCTTCTTCGTGAAGCAGTTCAAGGGCATGGCCGCGATCCTGTGCTCTTCGGTGGTGATGCTCGGCGTCATCCTCACCCCGCTGCTGGCCATGTTCCCGTTCATCATGCCGAGCTCGAGCGATCCGCGCTCAAGCCTCACGATCTGGGACTGCACGAGCTCGCAGCTCACGCTTGAGGTGATGTTCTTCGTGACCCTCATCTTCCTGCCCATCGTGCTCATCTACACGGGCTGGGCCTATCGGACGATGTCGGGCAAGCTCAATGCCGAGTACATCCGCAAGAACGACCACCATCTCTACTAATCCGGAATCCCTGTCTGCGGACGCCCCTGCGGGCCGTCCGCGGCGAGGGCTTCCGCCTTTACTGCAGAGGCACCAAAGATGATCTACTTCTACTGGCTCACGGGCCTGGGCTTTGCCATCACGCTCTCGGTTGTGATCTCCACCATGCTCGACAACCGCGAAGCCGATGAGTAAGGAGAAAACGGGGGGCCTTGCAGCCCGGCTTGCCCGCGTCGCAAGTCTGGCTGCGGCCTGCGCAATCGTGGCCGTCATCGTGCTCTACCCGCGCCTGATCGCGGCGGACGCCGCCAGCGTCCCGCACGGGTTTCTGGCGCTGCTGCTCATGGGCATGAGCGCGGCCTGGGTGCACGGCTTCGGCTTCGTGCCCGAGCGGCGCGTGCTGCGCGTCGTCTTCTCACCGCTTGTGGCCTGGCCGCTCATCGCCCTCGGTCTGTGGGGCGTCTTCCTGCGTTGATGAGAAGCCGCCCATGACGCCTCCCCAGACGCTGTATGAGCGAATCGGCGCCGCCGAGGGCATCGAGCGGCTGGTCAGCCGATATCTCGACATCCTGCAGAGCGATCCGCAGTGCGCGCCGCTGCGCGCGCGGTACACGCAGGGTTTCGAGCGCTACCGCCGGCGCATGGTTGAGTACCTGTCGGGATTTTTCGGCGGGCCGGCGCTTTACATTGAGCGCCACGGCCTTCCTGCGCTGCGCGAAAACCACCAGAGCATTCCGATCTCCGCGCAGATGCGCGACCTCTGGTACGGCTGCATGCTCAAGGCCATCGGCTGCGAGGTCGCCGATCCGGCGCTGCGCGGAGAACTCGAGGCCGCCTTCTGGCAGATGGCCGACAGCCTGCGCAACTGCTGAGCGGCTTGTAAGGTCCGTCTAGAACACCGGCTCGCCGCGGCGCATCAGCGTTCGGATTTCTATTTCCAGATTGCGCCGGTCATCGGCTAGCCAGACAATGCCGTCCTGAATCGTGGCCGCAAGCCGCATGCTGCGGGCGGCCATCTCCGTGAGCGCCTCAACCGAGGCATCTGACACCGCGCGCACGGTGAGCTTGTCAATCTTGGAGAAATCCCCCTTGTGCGACTGCCACCAGGGCTCGTAGCGCGCCTCGTCATAGGCAAGCACCACCACGTCGGCGCTGCGCCCCGCGGCGCGCCGCAGGGTCTTGACGTCCGGCACGCCCACCTCGATCCAGCGGCCGATGTCGCCGGCCTCATCCATCTCCCAGAGCGCGGCCTCGCCCTCGGCCGACAGTCCCCGCCCGAACTCCACCCGTTCCCCCGCGTAGAGCGCATAGGCAAGAATGCGCACCATCATGCGCGACTCGGTCTCCGAGGGATGCCGCGCGATCGTCAGCGTCCGCTCGCCGTAGTAGCCGCGGTCGATGTCGCTTACGTCAATGGATGCCTTGTAGATAGTTGCGCCTAAAGCCATGATTTCTAGAGTCTCAGCAAGGTCATGGTGAGCGGCACGGTGAAGGCCGACACCAGGGTGGAGATGAAGAGCGCGCTGCTTGCGAGATCCTCCTCGCTGTCAAACTGCGCGGCCATGATGTAGAGGTTGACCGCCACGGGCAGACACGCCAGAAGCGTTGCCGCCTGGGTCTGAATGTCGTCGAGCCCGATCAGGCGGCACAGAAGGTACACGCACAGGGGCTGCACGGCAAGCTTGAGCAACGTCACGACAAGCGCCTTCGGAAGCGCCCGCGAAATCGAGTGCGCCGCAAGCCCCATGCCCACGGCCATGAGCGCGCAGGGGGTCGTGGCCGAGGAAATGAGCGAGACGCTGCGGCCGAGCACCTCGGGCAGCCGCAGCCCCGTGAACATCCACAGCGTGCCGGCAATGATACCTACAACAATGGGATTGCGGACGACGTTGCCAAGAGCCCCGGCAAACCGGCGCAGGTCGATGCGGCCGTTGGTGCGGCCGAACTCCACGCAGGCCGTGGCCGTCGTCCACAGCAGCAGCACGTTGAAGACGATGATGAGCGAGATCGTGGGCATGGCCGCCGCGCCCAGCCCGGCCTGCACGATCGGCACGCCGAGCTGCACGTTGTTGCCGAAGATGCCGCCCATGCCTGTAATGACGCGTCCGGTTGAATCCTGGTGAAAAAGCCTCGCCCCGAGGAAGCTTCCCAGCAGGTAGACCGCCACGCACGAGCCGAAGAAGGCGGCGAGCACCCCAAGATTGACAGGCGGCATGTCGCCCGAGCGGCTCATGAGGTCAAAGAGCATGACGGGCATCAGCAGCTTGAAGACAAAGCGCGAGAGCGCCTTTGCGACCTGCTCGTCGAAAAAGCCCGTCTTCACGAGCCCCCATCCGATGAAGACCATCAGAAAAAGGGGCGTCGAGAGCTGCAGCTGCAAGATGAATAGCTCGATCACCGCGCAATCCTTGAAAACATCACAAGCCCCGGAGCGCCGGGCGCTGAGGGTGTGAATTATCGAACTGCGGCGGCTTGAAGCGCAAAAAAATTTCCGCGCCGCGGCGCTTTTCGGCCGCAGGCGCGGAAACAATTTCTGAGGCGGGCGCAGAGCAGACCGCGCACCCGCCGGGAGCGTTCAAGGGAAGACGCCCCTAGAAGCGATAGACCATCTGGGCGCCGAAGAGATAGGCGTCGAGCGTATCGAACTCGCCCACGCGCGTTCCATTTTCGTCACCGTAAAGCGGCGCATCGCCCACGCCGTGCAGCCAGGCAAAGCCGAAGTCGCCCTGCAGGTTTTCGGTCACGTGCCACGTGGCGCCGAGGGCAAGCCACAGACGATCGGCATCCGGGATGAGGGCCGTACGGTAGCGATCCTCATCAATGGGCGAGGTCTCATAGCCCACGCCGGCGCGCACCGTCCAGGAGCTGTTGATCTTGTAGTCGGCGCCGAGCGTAAAGAGCCAGGTGTCCTGCCACTTGTTCTGCACATCAACTTCGAGCGAATCCTGATTGCCGCCCAAACCTGCCAGGATGCCCTGAATCAAACCAGCATAAGCCGGGTTGTAAACCTCGAGACTGCCCAGATTACCGCGAACCTTGAGCGTGTCAAAGCTCGACCAGTCGGCCCAGCGGATCAGCGCGGAGATCCTCAGCTGCGGCGTGGCCTCCCAGGTTCCGGTAAGCAGCACGGTCTGCGGAGCCGACAGCGAGGCCGTCGCGCTTCCAAAGCCTGCGATGTAGCTCTTGTTGTTGGGGTTGAAATTGGGGTACAAAGTATCCTTGGAGAGCCCCACACGCAGATCTCCATCGGCATGATGATTGACCTGGGAGCGGTATGACAGACCAAAGCGCAGGGTTTCCGTCGGAGACCACATGATGCCGAAGTTGGCGCCCCAGGCGAGGCTGTCGGCGTCAAGACGCCCGTAGCCCATGCCGCCCAGTACGCCCGTTTCGTACTGCGCGTCGGCGTACTGAATGGAGATGCCTGCACCGATCGAGAGCTTGTCGGAGATCTTCCAGGCGACGTTCGGATTGAGGTCAAAGACCTTGATCTCGGCGTTCATGCCGCGGTCAATGTGTCCCCAGGTGCGGCTGTATTCCGTTGCCAGACCATAGGGCACCGTCAGACCAAGACCAAACCAGATCGAGTCGTTCATCTGGCGGGTCAGGAAGAGGTTGGGAATCGGCACGCCGTACTTGCTGCCGTTTTCGGTCTCTCCGTCATCGCCCTGGTAGGACAGATCAAGGTCCACGTACACGCCGCCCATCTGAAACTGCGTGCCGGGAAGCAGAACCATGCCGGCGGGGTTGTACCAGACGGCCGAAAGATCGTCGCCCACGATGCCCGCACCGGCGTAGGCGCGGCCCAGGCCGGAAACAGACTGCTCAGACAGCATGAAGCCCGCGGCATGGACCGAAGAGACCGATGCCAGCGTCGCCGCCGCGAGCGCGGCGATCTTGATGCAATTTTTCACAACAAATTCTCCGAGGAGGGGAAGCTCCGGCCTCAAGCCGGCAATGCGCCTGTCGCGGGCGCAGCCCGCAGCGCATGTCAAACAACAAAAGCCCTTCGCAGACATGCCGAGGCGCCGCCCTGCTGTCCATCCAGCGAGCGGACCGGCGTTGCGAAAGGAGGAATCAAGGGAGTCAAGCCAGGGGGCGGAACCCTCTGCGGCGCCCGGAGACGGGGTCATCAAGCGGGCGTCAAACGACTCCGAACCGAATTATTCGGATTTTTGTGACTATAGGGAGAGGGGGTGAATTAGTCGTTATCCCTATGTTTTGTAGCTCACTTCCCTCTTCGTGAAATTCTAGACAGGCATGGTCTGCCCGTTGGAGAGCCGGATCCAGCCGCGAATGATGCGGTAGCCCACCCAGATGCCCATCACCACAAAGCCGACCATCCATACGGCGATGCCCACGAGCAGCCAGGAGAGCACAAGGCCGATGCCGGCCACGATGAGCGCAAAGAACATCGCGTACCAGAAGGTGCGGATCTGCCATGAAAAGTGGCTCTCCACATAGGTGCCGCGCGCATCCGAACGCATCACATAGTTGAGCACCACGGCCGCAATCGAGGGCCAGCCGAAGAGAAAGGCGCCGATGATCGAGGCTCCCGTGGCAACGCCGATCAAGATGGAGACGCCGTGAAGGATGTAGACAACGCGCGCAACCGTCACGATCGAGGGCTGCGGCGTGCGAAGTTCAGTCTCGGAAATGCGATCGGGAAGATTGCTGGGCACGGCAGGGGACTCCTTGAATTCTGGCGCGCCGCACGCGGCGCTCGAGCCCTGCGGACCTTTTGCAGAGGCCGCACGGCCTGTCTCTTTGATTGTATGGTCATTGAGCCCGCGCAAAACGAACGCCTCGACAAATTTGTGCAAATTTTCGAAACAGCGAACAGTCTGCGCAGACAACGAAAGGCCGAGGGCCAAGAAGCTCCCGGACGGCAACACAACCTGCGGCATCTTCTCATTCGGCCGTCTCGCAGGCATGCCCCCTGCCAATGAAGGGCGCATAAACAAAGACAAAGCCGCGAACGCCTCTTGCTGCGTTCGCGGCTCTGCGGTCTTCAGCGCCCTTCGGCTCTAGCGCTTGAGCAGGTCAAGCACGCGGCGAATTTCGCTTTGCGAATCCACGGGCTTCTCGCCCGCACCGGGCGACAGACGCGTGTAGCTGCCGTCGGAGGCAAGCACCCAGGCGTGGGTGTTGTCCGCAAGCTGCGGCTCCACGATCTGCTCGAGGATGTTGTTGCGCAGCGACTCGTCAAGCACGGGGGCAAGCACCTCGATGCGCCCGTTGAGGTTGCGGGTCATCATGTCGGCGCTGCCCACATACATCTGCGGCTTGCCGTTGCGGTGGAACCAGTAGATGCGGGCGTGCTCGAGAAGCTCGCCCACGATCGAGCGCACGGTGATCGTCTCGGAGACGCCCTTGATGCCCGGGCGCAGCGAGCAGATGCCGCGCACGATGCACTCAATCTTCACGCCCGCGCGGCTTGCCTCGTAGAGCTCGCGGATGATCTCGGGGTCAACGAGCTGGTTGCACTTGAGGATGATGTGGCCGTTGCCCTCCTTGCGATGAATCTGCGCCTCCTCACGGATCAGGCGGGTGATGTTGGCGCGCAGATGGTTCGGCGAGACGAAGATGCGGCGATAGTCATTGATGACACCGAAGCCGGTCATCACATTGAAGAGATCCTGCACGTCGTTGCAGATCTCGGCATTGGAGGTGAAAAGTCCCAGATCGGTGTAGATCTTGGCCGAGGAGGCGTTGTAGTTGCCCGTTCCGATGTGTGCGTAGCGGCGCAGTCCCGACTCCTCGCGGCGAACCACCAGGCAGAGCTTGGCGTGGATCTTGAGGCCCGCAAAGCCGTAGACGACATTGACGCCCGCGCGCTCGAGCTCCTCGGCCCAGTTGATGTTCTGCTCCTCGTCAAAGCGCGCCTTGAGCTCAACGACCGCCGTCACCTGCTTGCCGCGGCGACGAGCCTCCAGAAGGCTCTTCACCACGGGCGAATCGCTGCCGCAGCGGTAAAGCGTCTGCTTGATGGCGACGACCTTGGGGTCGACGGCCGCAAGCCGCAGGAACCGCAGCACGCTGTTGAAGCTGTCGTAGGGGTGGTAGACCATCAGATCGCGCTGGCGCAGCTCCCCGAAGAGATCCTCATCGGGCTCAAACGGCTGCGGAAGCTTCGACTTGAAGGGCGGATACTTGAGCCCCGGACGGTCAACCCCCATGAGACGGATGAATTCGTTGAACGCCAGCGGCATGCGCGACTTGTAGATCTGCGTCGGGTGCAGATCAAGGTGGCTGATGAGAAACTCCTGCAGGGCCATCGGCATGCCGCGCTCGAGTTCAAGGCGCACGATGGAGCCGAAGCGGCGCTGCTCGACGTAGTCGCGCACGGCCGAGAGCAGATCGTCGGCCTCGTCCTCCTCGATTTCTCCGTCGGTGTTGCGCGTCACGCGGAACATGCCGTAGTTCTTCACCTGATAGCCCGGAAAGAGCGTTCCCATGCGGTGCGCGATCAAATCCTCCATGAGCAGAATGCGGCCCTCGCCCGAAGTCAGGTTCGCGGGCTCGTCCCCGCGAAGCTCGTCGGGAATAAACAGGAAGCGCGGCACGTTGTTGGGGCTCTTGAGTCGGGCAAAGTGCGGACGCTCGTCGGCCGGGTTGAGGCTGCGCAGCTCAATGACGAAGTTGATGCTGCGGCTTGAGATCATCGGGAACGGACGGCCGGCATCCACCGCCTGCGGCGTGAGAACGGGGAAGATTTCCGTTTCAAAATACTTGTCGAGAATCGCACGCTTCTTGGGCGTGAGCGACTCGTAGGCGACAAAGCGCACGTTCTTCTTGTCGAGCGCCGGGCGCAGTTCCTTGAGCCAGAGCGTCTCGGCGACGTCGAGCATCTCGCAGACGCGGCGGCGAATCTCCGAGAGCTGCTTGGCAGGCGGCATTCTGTCGGCGCCCGTGGAGGCTGCGCCGCTACGCGCCTGGCGCTGCAGGTTCATGACGCGCACCATGTAGAACTCGTCGAGATTGTTGAAGAAGATCGACAGGAACTTCACGCGCTCAAGCAGCGGAACGCCGGCGTCCATCGCCGTCTCAAGCACCTTGCGGTCAAACTCAATCCAGCTGATCTCGCGGTTGGTGTAGAGCACGGGCGCGTCCAGATCGGTATGCTCGCCGAGCTCCGCCTCAAGGCCTGAGGCGCGCGCACGACGGCGGACAGCGGGCTTCTTGGCAGCCGCGGTCTTCTGGGCCTTCGCCCCCCGGGCCGGGCCTGCGGCCTTTTTTGCCGTCTTCGCGGCCGCGGCGGGCTTGTCCGCCTGGGCGGACTCCCCGGACGGGACGGCCGCCGAAGCCTTCTGCGCTTTTGCCGAGGCGCGGCGGGCGCGCGGCGCCGCCGGGGCCTTCTGCCCGGAGGACGGCGCGTCTGCCGTCTGACCGGCAGCCTCGGACTGCACGACTTTTTCCGAAGGGACGGTCTTGACATCGGTCGGGTTGGAATCTGTCACTTTGCTGATCTCCGATAGTGGACAAGGGCGCCGGGCCCGGCGGCGGGCGTCGCTGGCGGAGCGCCTCAATCAAGGGGCTTCGCCGTGGCTGTTGTTCTTTGCTTCAGGCCCCGGATCCCGGTCTGTTCCGGGACGGACCCAAGCCTGATCGGTTAATGTAGCACCCGTGTACTTCAATTCCATGACAAGAATCAGCTCCCGGCAAAAAGCGTCCCCCTGCAGGCGTTGCGCAGGGGCCCTGCCCCGTCCCATTTGTTGCACTTTCTTAAGCTTGCCACCTCCTTAGTGAAGGTATCATTATCCGCAAAGGCATGCAGCGCGCGGGATCCGCGCGCAGATCGCGCGCCCTTGTGACATGCCCAAGCGTTTGTGAACACGAGTAGAGCCATGCGAATTCTCTTGGTTGAAGACGACCCGATGATCGGTGAGGGCGTCGTGGACGGACTGAGTGCCGAAGGCTACGCCGTCGACTGGGTGCAGGACGGCAACTCCGCACTCATCGCGCTGCGCACCACGCCGTTTTCCCTGGTGATCCTCGATCTGGGCCTTCCCGGACGGGACGGCATCAGCGTGCTGCACGAGGTGCGCTCGCAAAAAATTCATACGCCGGTGCTGGTGACCACGGCGCGCGACACGGTGGCCGACCGCGTCGCCGGCCTTGACGCCGGCGCCGACGACTACCTCATCAAGCCCTTCGATCTCGACGAGCTCTCAGCGCGCATCCGCGCCCTGCTGCGCCGCTCGGTGGGCCGCAGCGAGCCCACCATCGAGCGCGGACGGCTGCTCATCAAGCCCGAGACGCGCGAAGTGTTCTTCAACGGCAAGCCCGTGCTCTTGTCGATCAAGGAATACGCCCTGCTCGTCGCCCTGGCCGACCGCCCGGGCATCGTGCTCTCACGCGGGCAGCTCGAGGAGAAGCTCTACAACTGGGACACCTCCGTGGGCAGCAACGCCATCGAGGTGCACATCCACCATCTCAGGAAAAAGCTCTCGGACGACGCCATCAAGACGGTGCGCGGCGTCGGCTATCTCCTTGAAACCTAGCGCCTTGAAAAAGCCGGCCCGCGGGCCGGCTTTCTGCTCTTGTGCAGGGCGCCGCCCCTTGCCCAGCCTCCCCTGAAAAAAACAAAAGGACCCGGCTTCATGGCCAGCATCCGCAGCAAGATCGTCTTTACGCTCGTCTCGGCGCTGATCGTCGCCGGGCTCGTGGCCTCCTGGGCAACGTACCACGCCACGCGCTCGGAATTCTCGGCAATCTTTGACAGCCAGCTTCGGCGCACCGCCATGGAGATCGTCGAGACGGGCAGCGTCGACATCAGTCACATCACGCTCGTCGGGCAGTCTCCGCAACTCAAACTTTTCGTGCAAATCTACGACGCACACGAAAACCGCATCTACATGTCGCAGCACCGCGCCCCGCTTCCCGTGGCCGAGACGACGGGCTTTTCGGACGTCACGCTTGCATCAGGCGAGGAGTGGCGCCAGTTCACCGGCACCGTGGGCACGCGCATCATCCAGGTCGCCCAGCCCACGGCCGTGCGCGACCAGCTTGCCGTGTCGGCCGCCATGCGAATCGTGCAGCCGATGCTGGTGCTCATTCCGTTTCTTGCAATTGCCATCTGGTTTGTGATCGTTCAGTCGCTGCAGCCCCTGAACCGCACCGCCCGGGCCGTGGCGCGCCGCTCGCCCTCCTCGCTTGAGCCCCTGGAAACCGAGCACCTGCCCTTTGAGCTCAAGAGCCTTGTCGACGCCATCAACAACCTGCTCAAGCGTCTCTCGGAGAGCCTCTCGGCGCAGCAGCGCTTTGCCTCGGACGCAGCCCACGAACTGAGAACGCCCCTGGCGGCCATCAAGCTGCAGGCGCAGCTTCTGGCGCGCTGCCGCCCGGAGGACCGCGCCAAGTACGCCGCGCGCCTGCAGCAGGGCGTGGCGCGCGCCACGCGCCTTGTCGAGCAGCTTCTGACCATTGCGCGCCTGGATCCGGAAAACGCCGACAAGCCCATGAGCGAGGTGCGCCTTGCGGCGGTGGCCGAGAGTACGGTTGAGGAGCTCTCGCAGTCCGCGCGCGACAAGGCCATCACGCTCACGGCCCGCGCCGAGCCGCTTACGATGATCGGCATGCCCGACGCCATCCACCTGATGGTGGTCAACCTCACCGACAACGCCATTCGCTATACGCCCGAAAACGGCCGCATCGAGATCGGCGTCGCCCGCGAGGGCGACGAGGCGGTCATCACCGTCACCGACGACGGCCCGGGCATTGCTCCCGAGGAGCGCGAGCGCGTCTTCGAGCGCTTTTACCGCGCCCTGGGAACCAAGGTTTCCGGAACGGGTCTGGGGCTGGCCATCGTAAGCCGCATCGTCGCCATGCACGGCGGCACGATCTGCGTGACTGACGGCTTTGCAAGGCCCGCGCGCGACGGCCTCGAGGAGGGGTTCGGCGCCCGGTTCGTCGTGCGCCTGCCCCTGACCCCGCGCCGGGCGCTGCCGGCGCTGTCATAGAAAGCGCAGGTTTATCATGAACAGTTGTTTTCACCCTGAAACAGAGGGCATCGCCATGCTGGAAAATTTTCTTCGCGACCTTGAGGAGCTCGTCAACCTGGACTGCGGCACGCACAACACCGCGGGCGTCACGCGCGCGGCGCAAATCATGAAGCGGCACTTCGAGGCCATGGGCTGGACGGCCGAGCTCGTTGACCTCGGCGAGTCCGTCGGACGCGGTCTTTTTGCCACCAACAAGCCCGGGGCGCAGCGCTACGACGTGCTGATGAACGCGCACCTTGACACCGTCTTTGCCGACGGCACGGCCAGCGCCCAACCCTTCCGGCGTGAGGGAAATCTTGTCACGGGCCCGGGCTGCTCGGACTGCAAGGCCGGCGTCCTGGCCATTCTCTACGCCCTGCAGGGCGCCGACCCTGCCGACCTTGATCGTCTTGCCATTGCCGTGTGCATGGATCCAGACGAGGAGACGGGCTCGAAATATTCCGCCGAGTGGATGCGCTCGGTGGCCGCGCGCACGAAGACGGGGCTTGTCTTTGAGGCGGCGCGCGCCAGCGGAGCGCTGGTCCGCTCCCGCAAGGGCGCCTACCAGCTTCGCGTCACGCTCAAGGGCGTGGCCGCGCACTCCGGCAACAACCCCAAGGCGGGCCGCTCGGCGATTCTCGAGGCCGCACACATGATTGCCGAGATTTCCGCGCTCTCGGACTTTGACGGCACGGGCGTGACCGTCAACGTCGGCACCATCTCGGGCGGCTCGGCCATCAACGTGGTGGCTGCCGACTGCGCCTTCGGCGTGGACATCCGGGGGTGGACTGACGCCGACATGCAGGCGACGCTTGAGAAAATCACCGCGCGCGCCGCGCACCCCTGCATCGACGGAGTCACGATTTGCGTTGAGGTTCTGGGAGCCACCCCGGCCATGCCCCGCACCGAGGCAAGCGCCTCGCTGGTCGAAAAGATCAACCGGGCCGCAGAGCTCTCAGGCGTCAGCATCGACTGGGTCGACGCCGGCGGCGCCTCCGACGCCAACCACATGGCGCCCTCGGGCATTACGGTTGCCGACGGACTCGGTCCCATCGGCAACCATGCCCACAGCGATCGCGAATGCCTCATGGTCGACTCGATCGAGCCGCGCGTGCGCATGGCCTCGCGCCTGCTGTCCCTGCTCTAGGCGCCGCGGGGTTTGTTACAAATTTAACGCCCGCGCCACAGATCTCAACGCCTGCATTCAGGTTTTTGCGTTATTGTCTGCGGCGATATGAAACAGAGGTCGTCGGCGCCGGGCCCTCGACCTCATGCACATTCAGGAGTTTTAACCTTGGTTTTGAAAAATACGCTCAAGCCGGTTGCGCTCGCCGTGAGCGCCGCTGTGGTGATGACCGGCTTCATGTTCAGCCTCGGCGCCGCCCAGGCGCAGGAAATCACCCCGATGGCCGCCGCGCAGACCCAGCAGCTGCCTGACTTCGTGCATCTTGTGGAAAAGTACGGCAAGGGCGTGGTGAACATCTCCACCGTGCGCGAGGCGCGCATCATCGAGGGAGCCAGTCCCTTCGACGGCCTCGACGAACGGCATGCCGAGATCTTCCGCCGCTTCGGCTTCCCGATGCTCCCCTTCATGGGACCGCGCGAGGAGCCTGAGCGCCGCGGCACGGGATCGGGCTTCATCATCAGCGCCGACGGCCTGATTCTCACCAACCACCACGTGGTCGACGGCGCCGACGAGATCACCGTGCGCCTTACCGACAACCGCGAGTTCAAGGGCAAGGTGCTCGGCAGCGATGCCAAGACCGACATCGCCGTCGTCAAGATTGAGGCCAACGACCTGCCGGTGCTCAAGATGGGCAACAGCGATGAGCTCAAGGTGGGCGAATGGGTTGCCGCCATCGGCAGCCCCTTCGGGCTTGACAACACGGTCACCGCCGGCATCGTCTCGGCCAAGAGCCGCAAGCTGCCGAGCGACCAGTACGTGCCCTTCATCCAGACCGACGTGGCGGTGAACCCGGGCAACTCGGGCGGCCCGCTCTTCAACATGAAGGGTGAGGTTGTGGGCATCAACTCGCAGATCTTCTCGACCTCGGGCGGCTTCATGGGCCTGTCCTTCGCCATTCCGAGCAACCTTGCCATGCAGATCAAGGACCAGCTCGTGAAGAACGGAAAGGTCACGCGCGGCCGCATCGGCGTCGTGATCCAGACCGTCACGCAGGATCTCGCCGAGAGCTTCGGCATGAAGACGCCCAAGGGCGCCATCGTCAGCCAGATTGACAAGGACGGCCCCGCGGCCAAGAGCGACCTGCGCGTGGGCGACGTGGTTGTTGCGGTCAATGGAAAGAACATTGACGACAGCGTCGACATGCCTGTTCTGATCGGCAGCATGGCGCCGGGCTCGACCGCCAAGCTCGACGTGATCCGCGACGGCAAGAAGATGACCATCGACGTCAAGGTCGAGGAGGCCGACTCCTCGACGCCTGCCGCAACCGGCAAGGCCAGCGCCTCGAACGCCTCCAAGCTCGGGGTCACGGTGCGCACGCTCAACTCCGACGAGCAGGAGAAGGCGGGCACCGAGGGCCTTCTCGTCGTCAAGAGCCAGGGAGCGGCGCGCAAGGCCGGCATCGTTGAGGGCGACATCATCGTCAACGTCAACGGCACGGCCATCAAGACCGTCAACGACCTGGGCAAGGTGATCGAGAAGAATTCCGGAAAGACCCTGCGCGTGCTCGTGCAGCGCCGTGACGGCCGCATCTTCATCCCGGTGAGAATCAAGTAGGCCCCTGAAGCGCCTTCCTGATCCGAAAAAAGCCGCTCCCCGTGCGAGAGCGGCTTTTTTCATGCCTGGCCGGCGGCGCGCCGCGGCCGGGACGGATTATTTTGCGTCGTCGCTTTTGACGACCACGACGGCATGCTCGCTTTCAAGCGCCGAGGCCACCTGGTTTGCCTCATGCCGGTTGTCGGGGTGCATGACGAAGTTGAGCCGCTCGTTGTCGACCTCCTTCATCCAGTGGCCGACCACGATGCAGGCGATGCCGTTGCCGATCATGTTGGTGAGCGCGCGCGCCTCGCTCATGAACCGGTCAATTCCCAGAATGAGCGCAAGGCCTGCCACCGGCACGTGTCCCACGGCCGAAAGCGTGGCGGCAAGCACAATGAACCCCGAGCCCGTCACGCCCGCCGCGCCCTTGCTCGTCAGAAGCAGCACGGCCAGCAGCGTGACCTGCTGCATGATCGTCATCTGCACGTCGCAGGCCTGCGCGATGAAGAGCGCGGCCATCGTCAGATAAATCGCCGTGCCGTCCAGATTGAAGGAGTAGCCCGTCGGAATCACCAGGCCCACCACGGACTTGTTGACGCCCGCGTGCTCCATCTTGGCCATCATGCGCGGCAGCACCGACTCCGAGGAGGAGGTGCCGAGCACGATCAGCAGCTCCTCCTTGATGTAGCCGATGTAGCGGAAGATGGAGAAGCCGTGCCAGCGGCAGATCGCGCCGAGCACCACGAAGATGAAGAGAAAGCAGGTGAGGTAGAACGTCCCCATAAGCTCGGCCAGCGGAATGAGCGACGCAACGCCGTACTTGCCGATCGTGAAGGCCATGGCGCCGAAGGCGCCCACCGGAGCCACGCGCATGATCATGCCCACGATCTGGAAGAGCACCTGCGAGGACTTGTCGATCACATCAAAGATGAGCGTGCCGCGGCCGCCGAACTTGTGCAGCGCAAAGCCGAACAGCAGCGAGAAGAAGAGCACCTGCAGGATCTCGCCCTCGGCAAAGGCGCCGACCACGGTCGAGGGGATGATGTTCATGATGAACTGCGTGGTGCTCTGCATCTTCCCCGGCCCCGTGTAGGCCGCCACCGAGGCCGCATCCAGCGTCTTGGGGTCGACGTGCATGCCCACGCCCGGCTCAAGCACGTTCACCATGAAGAGCCCCACGACAAGGGCGATGGTCGAGACGACCTCGAAGTACACGAGCGCAAGGCCGCCCGTCTTGCCCACCTTCTTCATGTCCTCCATGCCGGCGATGCCGGTGACGACGGTGCAGAAGATCACCGGGGCGATGATCATCTTGATGAGCTTGATGAAGCCGTCTCCCAGGGGCTTCATCTGCGCGCCGATCTCGGGGAAGAAGTTCCCGAGCAGCACGCCGCAGATGATCGCGCAGATCACCTGAAAGTACAGAACCTTGTAGATCGGTGTTCTCTTTGTCGACATTTTCTTAATTCCCTCTTGCGGACAAGCGTCCGAGAAAAATGCCCGGTCTGCGTTCTTCTTTTCCTTGGTGGCATCTGCGTCGTCGTCGACGGATCAGACCGCGCACTGAGTACGGATTGTTTTTCTTATGGATGAAGCGGCAACGGGCTGGGGAGAACCAGCGCCGCTGAGAATTCGGCAGGGATTATGCCAAAGGCCGCGCGAAAAAAACGCCGGTGAAAATGACTTGCACCGGCGCTTTCGTCTGTCGCTGTAAACCGGAAGGGGTCAATCCTTCATCTCGCCGACCGAGTCCCATCGCCCGACAAGACGCTGGGCGATTTCCTCGGCCAGGGCGAGACGATCGATGCGGTTTTGCGCCACCGTTCTGATGGAAAGACCGTCGATCAAGGCCATGTCGGCCACGATGAACAGATCCAGATCCCTGTCGCTGCCCTTGAAGCCGTAGTTGCGGTGCATCCGGGCGAGCAGCTCGCGCATCTTTTCATCGATGCGCGCGATGATCTGCCGCAGCTGCTCGTTGTGCACGGCCTCGCTGAAGATCTCGAGCGTCACGCGGGCGCGCTTCATGTCAAGCGACGTGATCACGATCTTGCGAATCCGCTCGAGGCGCTCCTCATTGGTGGGGCGCGGGCTCATGGGCCGGGCGACCTCCTCGGCGATTCGCTTCACCTCGCGCTCGGCGAGGCTCTCGATGATCGCCCCCTTGCCGTGGAAGTAGTTGTACAGGTTGCCCACGCTCATGCCCGAGCGCCGGGCAACCTCCACCATCGTCGTGGCATTGAACCCCTTCTCGGCAAAGCACTCGCGGGCGACATTGAGAATCTCCTCGCGGCGCGCCTCATAAAGGTTGTAGTCATGAACGCTCATGGCCGCTCTCCGCAGGGATCGAGCCGGTGGTCCCGACGGAGCCGCCCTGAGCCGGCGCACCCTGCTCGGATACGTCCTGAGGCTGCAGCTGCGAGCCGCCGCCCATGGCCTTGTAGAGCGTCACGAAGCTCGTCGCGCGCGAGAGCTTGGTGCTGATGAGCGTCTGCTGCGCGGAGAAGTTCGCGCGCTGGCTGTCGAGCACCGTGAGATAGCTCTCGGCGCCGTTCTTGTAGCGCTCCTCGGAGAGCCGCAGCGACTCGGCCGTGGCATCGGCAAGCCGCTGCTGCGCCTTGAGCTCGTCGCCCACCGTACCCTCCATGGCCAGGGCGTCAGACACCTCCTGGAAGGCCTTCTGGATGGCGGACTCGTAGTCGGCCACCGCAGCCTTCTGCGCGGCCTCGGCCGCCTCAAGGTTGGCGATGTTGCGGCCGCCCGAGAAGATCGGCAGGCTGATCTGCGGCACGAAGTTCCAGAAGCCCGTGCCGCTGCTGAAGAGATCCTCAAGCTCGCCCGAGGTGGTGCCGAAGGCGCCGGTGAGGCTGATGCTCGGGAAGAAGGCCGCGCGAGCCACGCCGATGTTGGCGTTGGCCGAGCGCAGCGCCGCCTCCGCGGCGGCGATGTCGGGGCGCTGCAGCAGCACCTCGCTCGGAACGTTCGAGATGGCCGACACCGGACTGGTGGCCGACTCGACGAGCCGGTCGGGCTCCATGCTCGGGTCGACCGGGCTGCCCACAAGCGTATTGAGGGCATTGCGGTACTGCGACACCGAGCGGCGGGCCTGGGCCTGCGCGCTCTGGGCCGAGGCCACGGTCGTGATGGCCTGCTGCACCTCGAGCTGGCTCGAGGCGCCGAGCTCGTAGCTCTTTTCAATGAGCCTGAGGCTCTGCACCTGGCTCTCGTAGGTCATGTCGGCGAGCTTGAGCAGATCCTTGGCGGCGCCGAGCGACAGCCACGTCTGCGCAATTTCAGTAATCACCGTCATCTGCATCGAGCGCTGGGCGGCTTCGGTCTGCATGTAGGCCTGCAGAGCCTGCTCGTTGAGATTGCGCACGCGCCCGAAGAGGTCGAGCTCATAGGCGGTCATGCCGAGCTGCGCGGTATAGACCTGGCTGGTCGACTCCCTGCCCGTGGTGCTCACCGACTGCGGCGTGCGGCTGGCGGTTTCATCAGCCGCCGCGGCAATCGTCGGGAAGAGGTCGGCGCGGCTGACGCGATACTGCGCACGGGCCTGCTCGACGGCATAGGTCGCCGAGCGCAGGTCGCGGTTGTTGATCAGCCCCAGACGGATCAGCTCGCGCAGCCGGGGATCGGTGAAGAAGTCCCCCCATTGCGCCAGACCATCGGTGAGCACAACGGCGCTCCTGGTCGCCTCGTCCTGGGGCCAGGCCGCGGGAACGGGCGCCTCGGGCCTGGTGTACTCAGGCGCCAGATTCACGCAGCCCGACAACAGCAGGGCGGCTGCCAGCGGCAAAAGACAAAAACTCTTACGCATATGCTTATTTCACCTCTTGGTTGTCCTGCGCATGAGCGGGGCTCTTCTTGCTGCCGAAGATGCGCACGATCAGCACGTAGAAGGCGGGAACAAAGAAAACGCAAAGGAACGTGCCGGCAAGCATGCCGCCGAGCACAGCCACGCCGATGGCCGACTGGGCTCCGGCGCCGGCGCCGGAGGCGGTGGCCAGCGGCAGCACGCCCAGACCGAAGGCGAGCGACGTCATCAGAATCGGGCGCAGGCGCAGACGCACGGCCTCGACCACGGCGTCGAGCACCTCCTTGCCCTCATCGACAAGGTCGCGGGCAAACTCCACGATCAAGATGGCGTTCTTTGCCACCAGACCCACGGTTGTCAGCAGACCCACCTGGAAGTACACGTCGTTTTCCTTTCCGGTCACCCAGGTCAGGCCCAGGGCGCCGAGCACGCCGAGCGGCACCACCAGAATCACAGCCACGGGAATCGACCAGGACTCATACAGTGCGGCAAGCGCCAGGAACACCACGAGCACCGAGAGTGCGTACAGAGGCGCGGCGTTTCTGCCGGCAACGCGCTCCTGGTAGGAGACGCCGTTCCATTCTATCGAGTAGCCGTGCGGCATTTCCGCAAGGATGTCCTCAATGATCTTCATGGCCTCGCCCGAGGAGACGCCCGGGGCGGGACTGCCCTGGATGTTCACGGCGTCAAGCGCATTGAAGCGCTCCAGACGCGGCGAGCCGAAGGTCCACTCGCTCGTGGTGAACGAGGAGAAGGGCACCATCTCGCCGCTGGAGCTCTTTGCATACCAGCGCGCGATGTCCTCAACCGACCCGCGGGAGTCGGCATTGCCCTGGATGTAGACCTTCTTGAGGCGGCCCTGGTCCATGAAGTCGTTGACGTAGGCCGAGCCGAAGGCGGCGTTGAGCGTGGTGTTGATCTGCGCCTCGGACACGCCCAGCGCGCGGGCCTTGTCGTAGTCGACGTTGACCTGCAGCATCGGCGCGTCGGCCATGCCGTTGTGGCGCACCTGCACCAGACGGGGATCGGCATTGGCCTTGGCAAGGAACATGTCCATCACCTCCATCAGACGGTCATGTCCCTGTCCGCCGCGGTCCTGCAGGTAGAAGTCAAAGCCCTCGGCCGTACCAAGCTCGGGCACGGCAGGCAGCGGAAACACGAAGCCCTGCGCATCGCGGAACTGCGGCGACATGAGCTTGCCCATCGTGCGCATCATCACCGCATCAACGGACTGCGACTCCTCGGTGCGCTCGCTCCAGTCCTTGAACTTGAAGAAGCCCATGGAGTTGTTCTGGCCCGTACCGGCAAAGGAGAAGCCGCGCACCGTAAAGATCGACTCAAGCGTGTCCTTCTCGGCCTCGCTCACCACGTTGGTGAGGCGCTCGAGCACCTTGTCGGTGCGCTCGGCCGTCGCGCCGGCCGGCAGCTGCATCATCATGAGCAGCGTGCCCTGGTCCTCGGGCGGCATGAAGGCGCCCGGGATCTTCATGAAGCCGAGCACCACGCCCGCGCAGAGCACGGCGTAGATCACCATCAGGCGCAGGATGCGGTGCACGAAGATCTGCACGGTCGAGCACACGCCGTGGGTGAGCGCGGTAAAGCCCGAGTTGAAGCGGCCGAAGAATCCCTTGCGGGGCTCCCCGGTCTCGTCGGAGAGCCTGAGGACCGAGGCGCACAGCGCAGGCGTCAGCGTCAGGGCGATGATCACCGACAGCACCATGGCCGAGACGATCGTCACCGAGAACTGGCGATAGATGATGCCCGTGGAGCCGCCGAAGAAGGCCATCGGGATGAACACGGCCGACAGCACCATGGCAATGCCGATCAGTGCGCCCGTGATCTGGTTCATCGACTTGATGGTGGCCGTTCGCGGATCACATCGATCCTCCTTCATCACGCGCTCGACGTTCTCGACCACCACAATGGCATCGTCGACGAGCAGGCCGATGGCAAGCACCATGGCAAACATCGTGAGCACGTTGATGGAGAAGCCGAGCACGCTGAGCACGGCGAAGGTGCCGAGCAGCACCACCGGCACGGCAATCGTCGGAATGATGGTCGCGCGCCAGTTCTGCAGGAAGAGATACATCACGCAGATCACGAGGATGATGGCCTCGATGAGGGTCTTCACCACCTCGTGAATGGCCGCGCGCACAAAGGGCGTCGTATCAAACGGAATCACCGTCTCGACGCCCTCGGGGAAGAAGGGCGAGAGCTCGGCCACCTTCTCCTGCACGCGCTTGGCGGTGTCGAGGGCGTTGGCGCCCGCGCTCAAATAGATGGCGATGCCCGAGGCGGGCTTGCCGTCGTAGCGGCCCTCAAAGGTATAGATCTCGCGGCCGAGCTCGGCGGTGCCGATGTCGCGGATGCGCACGGTCGAGCCGTCGGGCATGCTCTTGAGAACGATGTTCTCGAACTGCTCGGGCGTGTTGAGCATGGAGCTCGCGCGGATCGTGGCCGTGATCATGCGCTTGCCGTTGGTGGGCTGGCCGGCGATGTCGCCTGCGGCCACCTGCACGTTCTGCGTTTCAATCGCAGACATGACGTCCGAGGGCTCAAGGCCGTACTTCATCAGCAGGCCCGGATCCATCCAGATGCGCATGGCGTACGACGAGCCGAACACCTCGGTTTCGCCCACGCCCTCCAGACGCGCAAGCGGCTCCTCGATGTTGTTGGAAAGGAAGTCGCCCAGGTCGCCCACGCCGAGGCGGCCGGTCTTGTCAATGAAGCCCACCACCATCAGGAACGAGGCCGAGCTCTTGTCGACGGTCACGCCGAGCTGGCGCACCGTCTCGGGAAGATTGGGCTCGGCCGCGGAGAGCTTGTTCTGCACCTGCACCTGCGCGATGTCAGGATTGGTTCCCGCCACGAAGGTGAGCGTGATTGCCATGCGGCCCGTCGAGTCCGAGGTCGAGCTCATGTACATCAGGCCGTCAAGGCCGGTCATGTTCTGCTCGATGATCTGCGTGACGGTGCGCGACATGGTTTCGGCATTGGCGCCGGGATAGGTCGCGTTGATGCGCACCTGGGGCGGCGCGATGTTGGGATACTGCGCCACCGGGAGGTTGAAGATCGACAGCGCCCCCGCGAGCATGATCACGATGGCGATCACCCACGCGAAAATCGGACGGTCGACAAAGAAACGACTCAGCATAGCTCTGGACCTCTCCCCTTACTTGGAAGCGCCGGCGGCGGAGGCGGCTGCGGCGGCGGGCGCGGCCGCAGGCTTCTCCTCACCCGGTGCAAGCGCGGGCTCGCAGCGCACGAGCGAGCCCGGGCGCACGTGCTGGATGCCGTCGATGATCACGCGCTCGCCCTCGCTCAGACCGCTGTCGACAACCCAGTAGGGGCCGTCGGATCCGGCGATGACGATGTCGCGGCTCTCGACCTTGTTGTCCTTGGTGACGACGTAGACGTAGGGCGCGCCCGTGTTGCGGCGCATCGTGGCGCGCTGATCGAGCTTGACGGCCTTTTCACGCACGCCGTCAATGAGGCGGGCGCGCACGTACATGCCGGGCATGAGCTCGCGCTCGGGATTGGGGAAGACGGCGCGGATGCGCACCGTGCCGGTGGATTCGTCGACGAGCGCATCCTGGAAGGTGAGCTTGCCGATTTCTCCATAAATGCGGTCCCCGTCAAGAACAAGCTGCACGTCGGCGCTTCCCTCGGTGCCGGTCTTGATGATGCCCTCCTTGGCCTGCTGGCGCAGGTCGGCGAGCACGTCGTAGGACTGCGTGACGTCGACGTAGATCGGATCGAGCTGCTGCACGACCGTCAGGCGCTGGGCCTGGTTGGCGGTCACAAGGGCGCCGGGGGTCACCTCCGAAAGCGACACCTTGCCCGTAATCGGGCTGGTCACCTTGGTGTAGCGCAGATCAATGCGGGCGGACTCAAGCGCGGCCTTGGCAGCCTCGACGTTGGCCTGGGCCACCTTGTAGTTGGCCTGGGCCGTGTCGTTTGACGAGCGGCTCACGGCATTGACCTTGACGAGCTCGGCCGAGCGCTTGGCGTCGGCCCTGGCCGAGACGAGCGTGGCCTCGGCCTGCAGCAGCGTCGCGCGGGCGCTTGCCACATTGGCCTCGTACACCGCCGGATCGATCTGGTAGAGCGACTGGCCCTCCTTGACCTCGCTGCCTTCTTCAAAAAGGCGCTTCTGGATGATGCCCGAAACCTGGGGACGCACCTCGGCCACGCGATAGGCCGACGTCCGACCCGAAAGCTCGGTGCGCATGATCGCGTCCTGAAGCTTGATTTCCTGCACTGAGACGAGCACAGCCTTCGGAGCCGCGTTCGCCGTCGAGGCGGCCTGCTCATTTTTGCCTTGACAGCCCGTCAGGGCTGCGGCGGTTGCACAGGCAGCCAGGGCAAAAACCGCAAGTCGCGGCGAGTTCTTCCACATCATTATTAAAACTCCGAAACGAAAGATTTCTGCTTCTTTTTCGTTTGTTTGGAACGCTGGTGCTTCTGAAAAACGTCCAAAAGACGACCCTCAAGCGCAAAAAGAGGGTGCAAAACCCCCATTGCGCCCGGACTGAATTGTTATTCACTCTCTGAACGAGCGTTCAGAATTGTACGGAAATTTATCAATATTGCATCCGTCCAAAGGAGGATCCCGCGGACAAAGATTGGGACTTCTGTGCCTCAGATCAAAGGTTTTTCCTCGCTCAGTGCGCAGCCCGCGACAGTACCCGCCGGATCAGGGCGTCCGCGCCCTGCGCGCATGCCAGTCCGGCAATCACGAGCACCATGCCGCAGACCACCGGAGCGGTGAAGGGGTCGCCGAGCACCACAATGGCCGTGGCCACCGTCACGACCGGAATGAGATAGATGTAGACGGTGCTTGCAACAGCGCCCAGGGCCCGCACCGTCACGCTCCAGAAGACAAAGCACAGCCCCGAGGCCACCAGCCCCAGAAACAGCAGGTTGCCGCCCATGACGGGATCCAGGAGTTCTGCGGCCGACACGGAGAACCCGTCGAGGGCCGCCGCGGGAATCATGCAGACAATGCCCCACATGAAGATGCGCCGCGTCACGGGCAGCGCCGGCAGCGAAAGCGTCGTGATGCGCTTGACAAGCAGCGAGTACGCCGCCCAGATGAGTCCCGCAGAGGCCGCAAGCAGGTCGCCCCTCCAGTTGAACGACACCTCCTTCTCCCCGCCCCAGCAGATGAGCCCGACGCCGGCAAGCGACAGCGCCAGCCCGGCAAAAAACCATCCGCCAAGCGGTTCGCGCGAGCTCGAAAACCGCCCCAGCAGCGCGGTGAAGAACGGCGACAGGCACACGATGACGCCCACGTTGGAGGCGCGGGTGTAGACGAGCGCCACGTTTTCCGCAAGGTAGTACAGGCAGATGCCCGAGAGCCCGGCAAGGAAAAAGAGCGCCTCCTCGCGCGCCGTCAGCCGCCGCGGCAGCCGCCTGGGCCAGAGCACCCACAAAAAGAGATACCCCAGCACAAAGCGCGTGCAGAGAATCTCCACGGGCGTGAACACCTCAAGGAGCACCTTTGTCGAAACGAAGGTGACGCCCCAGATGATGACCGTCACGAGCGCCAGCGCATGACCGAGCGCCAGGGCGCCGCGGCCTTTGTCAAAATCCTGCATGATCCAGTCCTGGGGGCCGCCCCGGAGGAGTGCGCCCTCAGGGGGCGGTCGCCTTGCGTTGAGCAAGCATCCCGTCCTTTGCTACTCCACCGTCACGCTCTTGGCGAGGTTTCGCGGCTTGTCGACGTCCGTTCCGCGCGCGAGCGCCGTGTGGTAGGCAAGCAGCTGCAGCGGAACCACATGCAGGATGGGCGAGAGGTCGCCGTAGTTTTCCGGCAGCCGGATGACGTGCATCTCCTCGCCGCTGGCGTCAATGGCGCTGTCGCCGTCGGCAAACACGTAAAGCTTGCCGCCGCGGGCGCGCACCTCCTGCATGTTGCTCTTGAGCTTTTCGAGAAGCTCGTCGTTGGGGGCGATCGTCACCACCGGCATGTTGGCGTCGACCAGCGCAAGCGGCCCGTGCTTGAGCTCGCCCGCCGGATAGCCCTCGGCGTGGATGTAGCTGATCTCCTTGAGCTTGAGGGCGCCCTCAAGGGCAATCGGGTAGTGCATGCCGCGCCCGAGAAAGAGCGCGTCGTCCTTGCCGGCGAACCGCTCGGCCCAGGCGATGATCTGCGGCTCGAGCGCAAGCACGCTTTGCAGCGCCGAGGGGACGTGCCGCAGCCGCTGGAGCGCCTCGCGCTCGTGCTCGGCGTCAAGCCGTCCGGCGCGCTTGGCCAGGGTGAGCGCAAGAAGATAAAGCGCCGCGAGCTGCGTGGTGAACGCCTTGGTGCTCGCCACGCCGATCTCGACTCCGGCACGGGTGATGTAGGCAATGCGGCTTTCACGAACCAGGGCGCTCTGGGCGACGTTGCAGATGGCCAGCGTCCTTGTCATCCCGCAGGAGACCGCGTGCTTGAGGGCGGCGATGGTGTCGGCCGTCTCGCCGGACTGCGAGATCGTCACCACCAGCGTGGCCGGATCGGAAATCGAGATGCGGTAGCGGTATTCGCTGGCAATCTCCACCTCGCAGGAAATGCCCGCGATCGCCTCGATCCAGTACTTGGCGGTCAGCGCGGCGTAGTAGCTCGTGCCGCAGGCAAGCATCAGGATGCGGTGCACGCCGTCGAAGATTTTCTCGGCATCCTTTCCAAAGAGCGTCGGCGAGATGCCCGCCACGCCCTCGAGCGTGTCGGCAATCGCGCGGGGCTGCTCGAAGATCTCCTTTTGCATGTAGTGGCGGTAGGGCCCGAGGTCGGCCGCGCCCGCATAGGCCTCGATGCAGACCGTTCCGCGCACGACGGGCGCAAGTCCCGACGCGGTGCGCGAATAGACCTGCACGGATGCCGGCCGGACGTCCACGACGTCGCCCTCCTCGAGATAGATGAAGCGGTCCGTGACGCCCGCAAGCGCCATGGCGTCGCTTGCCACAAAGTTTTCGCCCTCGCCGAGGCCGGCCACCATGGGCGAGCCCTGGCGGGCCCCCACGATGCGGTCGGGCTCCTCGACGCTGAAGACGGCGATCGCATAGGCGCCGCGCACGCGCTCAAGCGCCTTTTCCACGGCGGCCAGAAGATCGCCCTCGTAATAGCGGTTCACCAGATGCGCAAGCACCTCGGTGTCGGTCTGGCTGGTCATCCGCACGCCCTGCGCCAGAAGCTCGGCCTTGAGCTCGGCATAGTTTTCGATGATGCCGTTGTGCACGAGCGCAATGCGGTTTCCCGCCACATGCGGGTGGGCGTTGACGACGACGGGGCCGCCGTGCGTGGCCCAGCGCGTGTGCGCAATGGCCGTCGTCCCCTGCATGCCGTCCTCGCGGACCTGCTGGGCGAGGTCCTTGACGCGCGCCACGCTGCGCGCGCGGTCGATGACCCCGTCGCGGATCACGGCCACGCCGCAGCTGTCGTAGCCCCGGTACTCCAGCCTTCGCAGCCCCTCGAGCATGACGGGCACGATGTCCCTGCGGCTTGCACCGGCAACGATTCCACACATAGTGTCTCTTCCCTCTGGAAAAAAGAATTGGGGCGGGCGGACGCCGTCCCCGGGCGGCCCTGCCGCACGCTGGGACGCAGTCGCCCGCAGCCTTACCGGGCGCCGTCCTTGCCCGCCGCCTGCGCCCCGGGCGCAGGCTTCTGGCCGGCGTCCTCGCGCACGGGCCGCCTCCAGCCCTGGATCGTGCGCTGCGGGGCCCGCGAGAGCGTGAGCTCTCCGGCGGGGGCGTCCTTGGCAAGCGTCGTTCCGGCGCCAAGCGTCGCCCCCGCGCCCACCGTGACGGGCGCGATGAGCTGCGTATCCGATCCAATGAAGGCGTTGTCGCCGATGGTCGTGCGGAACTTGTGCACGCCGTCGTAGTTGCAGGTGATGGTGCCCGCGCCGATGTTGACGCCGCTGCCCATGTCGGTGTCCCCGATGTAGGAGAGATGGTTGATCTTGGAGCCGCGTCCGATGTTCGACTTCTTGATCTCCACAAAATTGCCGGCGTGCACGTCCTCGGCGAGCACCGCCTGCGGGCGCAGCCGCGCATAGGGACCCACGCGCGCGTTGTCGCCCACCTCAGCGCCGTCAATGTGGCAGAAGGCCTCGATGCGCGCCCCGCGGGCGATGCGCGCGTTGCGAATGACGCAGTACGGCCCCACCGAGACGCCGTCGCCAAGCTCGACCTCGCCCTCAAAGATGCAGCCCACGTCGATCGTCACGTCGCGTCCGCAGCTCAGGCGGCCGCGGACGTCGAGCCGCGACGGATCGAGCACCGTCACGCCCGCCTCGGTGAGCAGCTCGGCCTGGTGATCCTGCCAGATGCCCTCAAGCCGCGCGAGCTGCGTCTTGGAGTTGACGCCCTCGACCTCAAAGCTTCTCCTCGGACGGGCCGAGTTGATGCGCACGCCGTCGCGCACGGCCAGGCCGATGACGTCGGTGAGGTAGTACTCGCCCTGGGCGTTGGCCGACTTCAGCTCCGAGAGCCAGCCGGCAAGCCGCGCCGTGGGCAGCAGCATGATGCCGGTGTTGACCTCGCGAATCTGCTTTTGCCCCTCGGTGGCGTCCTTCTGCTCAACGATGGCCACGATGCGGCCCCGCTGGCGCAGGATGCGGCCGTACCCCGTCGGGTTGCGCAGCACGGTGGTGAGAATGGCCATGCCGTCGCCGGCCACGCGCGTGAGCCGGTCAATGGTCTCGGGCTGCACCAGGGGCACGTCGCCGAGCAGCACGAGCGTCTGCCCGGCCTCAGGATCGAGCTGCGGCAGCGCGCACTGCAGCGCATGCCCGGTGCCGAGCTGCGGGCTTTGCAGGGCGAACTCAAGCCCGGAGCGCGACCCGAGCGCCTCGCGCACGACCTCGGCGCGGTGGCCGATCACCACCACGGTGCGGCTCACGTCGGGAAGGCGTGCCACCGTATCGAGCACGCACTCGATCATCGGCTTGCCCGCAAGGGGCTGGAGAACCTTAGGAAGATCAGAGTGCATGCGCTTGCCCTGACCTGCGGCAAGAATGACGACATTCATCATTTGCGATGTCTTTTCCTTGAAGTATTTGACGCCCTTTGCTGTCCGGGCGCCGGCTCTTTCGAAAGAATCAGCAGAATTTTGCCATCGGCACGCAATTTCAGCGGCGCGCCCGGACTGCAAAGAGAAAAAGCCCCGGGCGCGGGGAGGCCCTGCGCCGGCGCCTTCCGGCCCGCCGCGAATGCGCACGGAGGCGGGAAAAAAATTTTCCGCCCCCTGCCGAGCGTCAACCCGCCTAGGCAGTTCCGGCAGTTACGAATTGTAAAAACTCCCCTAAAATCGGACACTGTGCGTGTGCGAGCTTCCCCACCTAGGATGCACGATCTTGTTTTTCCGGCAGTCATGCTCTGCATCTTCCCAAGAAAACAACAAAGGCGCGTCCCTTTCTCCTGTCACGGGACAAGCCACGCAATTTTGAGTGGGGAAACACGCACCCGCAGCCGACCGCACCATGCCGGCGCAGGAATCATCCGACGCAAACTCCAGCCTTGCCTGCGTGAAGTTTGCCGGACCGGGCGGGCGCACCGCCCGGGGCCTCATTCCTTCCGAGTCCGGTCCATGCTGCAAGCCGTCTCCGGCGCCCCTGCGCCGACTGCAGTTCCAGCCCGCCTGCGCGCGGGCAGCAACAGGAGTGTTTTATGACCACTGAAACCCCCGCGGACAAGTCTCCGCAAAACCTGCCCCAGATGCAAAAGGAGAAGGTGGGCGTCGGAGCGTACATCTCGCTCTTTCTTGCCATCTGCTTTTTCTCGGGCGTGTTCTACAAGATGCCCGCCGACTACGCCTGGCTCGGCGCCTTTGACTTCACGACCCTGATCGGCAAGTTCGGCACCATCTTTGAGAGCGCAAACTTCGTCGGCAAGGGCGGCATCAGCGCCCGCCAGGGCTTTGCCTTCGCCCTGTCGCTCGTGCCCGGCGTGATGCTCGCCCTGGGGCTGCTCGAGGTGCTTTCGCACTACGGCGCCCTGCGCGCGGCCCAGCAGCTGATGACTCCCCTGCTCAAGCCCATCCTGGGCGTGCCGGGTTCCACGGGTCTTGCCCTCATCACCGACCTGCAGAGCACCGACGCGGGTGCTGCGCTCACCAAGGGCCTTGTCGACGACGGCTCGATCACCAAGCAGAATCTCGTGGTGATGTGCTCCTGGCAGTACGCCGGCGCCGGTCTGGTGAACAACTACTTCTCGATTGCCTCGGCGCTGTTTCCGGCGTTTCTCGTGCCGGTGTGGCTGCCGCTGATCATCATGTTCGCCCTGAAGTTCGTCGGCGGCGCCCTGACCCGCTTCGTCCTGATGACCGTTTATAGGAAGGATTTCGCAAATGAGTAACGCCACCGCCTCCAAGAACCCGTTCGACATCTTTGTCGCCGGCCTGCGCAAGGGCTTCGGGGTTGCCATCAACAACCTCATGCCCAACGTCATCATGGCCTTCGTGCTCGCCTACATTCTCCAGCTCTGGGGCGTGCTGCAGTTCCTGGGCGATCACTGCGGCGTGCTGATGGGCATCTGGGACCTGCCCGGCGAAGCCCTGACGGTGCTGTGCGCCACCTGGCTCAGCTGCGGGGCCGGCGTGGGCGTGGCCGCCTCGCTGCTTGCCTCGGGCAACCTCACCCCGCATGACATCACCATCCTGGCGCCCGCCCTGCTGCTGATGGCCTCCCAGATCCAGTACATGGGCCGCCTGCTCGGCGTGGCCGACTGCCCGAAGAAGTACTGGCCGTGGCTGATGTTCAATTCGCTGCTGATGGCCGGCATCGGCATGCTGATCATGCGCTTCATCGTCTAGCCTCACGCGGACCCCGGAAAGGCCCCCTCGCAGGACGCCCCGAAAACGGGACCGTCTTGCGAAGGGGCCTTTTTTATGGGTCTCGACAACATTCTAATATTTAGTAGAATGTTGTGAACCTCACCTTCCCTTTCCACAGGCTCCATCCGCCATGCCGAACACTGAACGCCCCTGCGGCAGCGCCGCCGACCAAGCTCCACGGGCGCGCAAGCGCGCGCTCTACGCGCAGATTGCCTGCGTGGGCCGGGCGCTCGGGCAGCCCACGCGGCTGGAGATCCTGGAAATCCTCGCGCAGTGCCCGCGCACGGTGGAGACGCTCTCGGCGCTGCTTGACGTCGAGCTCAAGAGCGTGAGCGCGCATCTGAAGGTCTTGTTGCGCTCGGGCCTTGTCTCGGTGCGCCGCCACGGGCGCTTTCGGCAGTACGCGGTCTCCTCGCCCGAGGTAATTGAGCTTGCCGTGATGCTGCAGCAGACGGCGCGGGCCGCGGCCGGCGCAGCGCGGGAGTACCGCAGCAGCGGCCTTGACAAAGCAGTCCCCGGCTCCGGCAGCGGTCTGGATCTGGAGACGGCCCTGCGGCTTGCCAAGTCCGGGGAGCTCCTGCTGCTTGACGTCCGCCCGCCCGAGGAATATGCCGCGGGACACCTGCCCCATGCGGTGAACCTGCCGCTGGAAACCCTTGGGCAGACGATGGCCGGACTGCCGCAGGACACGCCGTGCGCCGCCTACTGCCGGGGCAGCTGCTGCTTTCTGGCGCAGCGCGCCGCAGAGGTTTTCGCCCGCCAGGGCAGGGAGCTTCTGGTGATTGACGCGGGCGTCATGGACTGGATGGGGACGGGACGAGGCGCACTTTTGCAAAGGGAGACGGACGGCGCAGCCCCTCAGGCCGCAGCCGTCAATCCCGCCGGACGCAACACTTTTTTATGAGACCTCGACACCATGAAGCACTTTATTGAAACCATGGCCCCGGGCTGGTTTGCCTCCGTCATGGGCACATCCGTTGCAAGCCTTGCGGCCTGGCTGCTCTTTGCCGGGACCCCGTGGCAGATCCTTGCCGACGCCCTGCACGTCATCGCCATCGTCATGATGGTCGTGCTGGGGCTTGCGGCCCTGGCGCGCATCATCTTCTTTGCCCCGCGCGTGCTTGAGACGATGTCGCACCCCGTTGAGGGAAGCTTCTACGCGACCTTTCCCATCGCCATGCTGGTCATGGCCGGCCAGTGGAGCATGCGCGGCATCGACCCGGCCTGGGTGGCCGCGCTCTGGTGGACGGGAGCCGCGGGCACGTTTCTGGCAAGCTACATCATCCTTTTCCGGATCTTTACGCTCGACAGGCTCAAGCTGGAGATGGTGACCCCGGCGCACTTCATCCCGGCCGTCGGCCTGGTGGTGATCCCGGTGGCGGGCGCCGGTCTTGCCGGGCACGCCCAGGGGCTGATGCGCGAGGTCTACTTCGGCGTCAACATGCTCGGCATGGGCGCGGGCTCGTTCATGTACGTCGCGCTGCTGGCAATCACCATGCTGCGCCACTTCCTGCGCCCGGGCATTGAGGGCAAGATGACGCCCACGCTCTGGGTGCACCTCGCGCCGCTCGGCGTCATTCCCCTGAGCCTGCTGTCGCTGCTGCACGCCGTGGGCAACGAGGCGGCCTTCAGCTACGGCATTCTGGTCTCCACGGGCTTCATGGGCGCCTCGATCTGGTGGCTGCTGCTGTGCCTGGCCATGACGGTGCGCAACGCGGGCCGCGGAACGCTTCCCTTTGCACTTTCCTGGTGGGCCTTCGTCTTCCCGGTGGGCGCCATGACGGTGCTGGCCGTCCGCCTGAGCGACCTTGCGCAGCTGCAGCTGCTTTCGGCGGTCGCGCAGGCGCTCTTCGGCCTTCTAATGATCGTGTGGCTTGCCGCCGCGCTCGGAACCGTCCGGGGCCTCATCAAGGGGACCATCATCCCCAGGCCCGGGCAGGCCGCCGGCCATTGAGCCGCCTTCAACAAGCTCCGAGAGCGCAAAGCCCTCGCCTCCCACGTGAATGAAGGGCACGCCCGCGGCGGCGGCCGCGCGGGCATCGGTCTGAAGCGTGTCGCCGAGAAAAACAGCCTCATGTGCGGCAACGGCCAGGTGTTCGAGCGCCTGCCGCACCAGATCGGGACAGGGCTTGCCGACAACCAGCGCTGCCTCCTGAGTCCTGCGGCAGGCGGCTGCCAGCAGCGCCCAGATTGCCCCGGTCTCCAGATGCACGCGGCCGCCTGCGGCCGGATGCGTCAGGTCGGGGTTGGCAAGCACCGCCGCCGCCCCTGCGCGCAGGGCGTTGACCGCGCGCTGCAGCTTCTCAAAGGTGAGCGTCTCGTCCCGGCACACGAGCACCACGCCGGGCGTTTCGTCCGCGCCCGCCAGGGGAAGCGTCCTGCGGGCGCATGCCAGAACCTCGCCCGAGGCAAGCGCGAGCACGCTTTTTCCGGGGAAGCGCTCGTGCACAGCCCGCACGGCCGCCTCGCCGGCCAGAAAGAAATCCTGCTCGCGCGCGGCTAGTCCCGCGCCGGCAAACACGTCGCGAAGCGTTCGCGCCGTGTGGGTGGAGTTGTTGGAGACAAGGGCGCAGCGCCGCCTGCGCAGCAGCGCCCCGGCGCCTGGAACCGCGCGGCCGCTGACGAGCAGCACGCCGTCGATGTCGCTGATGACGGCGCGGGCGGCGCCGAAAACCTGCCGCGCGCGGTCAATCCCGTCGGCGGCAAGAATCTGAATGGGGGAGGTTTTCATGGCAATCCCTGCCCGGGGCGCACGGACTCCTTTCCTTCAACCGCAAAAGGCGCAGGCGCACGCCGCCCGGGACTCCCCCGCAGCGCGGCGGAAATCCGGATTCTTGCGGGCGGCGCGCCCGCGCCTTGAAAGGCGTCCCTGCAGGACGTCCCCGGGCTTGACGTTATCAAACAAGCGCGCCGCGGCGCAGGCCGGCGGGACGAAAAGCGATCCGCCCCATCCAGCCTTCGCCGCGCGCGCCCCGGGGCGGCTCTAGGCCTTCACGAGCTTTTGCACCTGGGCCGCGGCGGCCTTGATGCCTTCCTCGGCCGTCACGCGCTTGCTGACGATGGCCTGCAGGTCGTTCTTGATGACGTCGATGATCTTGAGCGTGTTCGTCCCGGGGAAGGCGTACCAGCGGAAGATCGTCGGAATCTGCGCCAGCGACGTCTTGAAGTTCGGGTTCTCGTCGTAGAAGGGCTTCAGGCGCTCGGTGCCCTTGCTGTTCATCGGCATGTAGCCCGATCCCGCCACCTGGATGGCCGTGCCCACGGGGCCGGAGGCGAACATGGCGTACTCGTAGGCGGCGCGCGCCACCTTCGGGTCCTTCGTGATGATCATGGCGCCGTTGCCGCCGCAGGGCAGGCGGCGCAGGCCGCCCGAGCCCTCGGGGAAGAGGTGCGTGCGCACGTCAAAGCCCTTGATCTTGTCCTGCACGCCCTTGAGCCACGAGGTCGAGGCAACGTAAAAGCCCACGCGCCCGGAGATGAACGACTGCTGACCCTGAAGCGCGGTCGCATCGGCCATCAGGCCCAGGTCGACGAACTCGCGCAGCTGCTGCGCGGCGCGGATGCCCGGCTCGTCGGCAAACGTCACGCGCTTTTCCTCGGCGTCCATCATCGTGCCGCCCTCGCAGTACAGGAACGCCTGCCAGATCCAGTTTCCCGTGGCCTGGTAGTCGACGTAGATGCCCATGCACTTGGGGTCGTAGGCGCGCACCTTCTTGGCGGCCTCAATGACGTCCTTCCAGTTGCGGAAGGGCTTGCTCAGGTCGACGCCGGCCTTTTCAAGCAGCGTGTGGTTGGCGTACATGATGGGCGTGGAGATGGCAAACGGGACGCCGTACTGCACCCCGTTGAAGTTGCACAGCCGCATCATCTCGGGATAGTAGTCGCTCGCGGCGCCCCAGCGCGGATCATCCTTGGTAAAGGGCGTGATGTCATAGGCCGCCCCAAGCTCGATGTACTGGCGGAACTGGTTGACGCCCTGAAACGAGAGCACCGGCGCATTGCCCTGCGAGATGCCCGCAAGCGTGCGCTGCGTGAGCTCCTCGTAGTCCGACATCGGCGCCTCGAGCCGAATGTGGACGTTGGGGTGGATCTTGTTGAACTCCTTGATGATCTTCGTGTGAATCGGCCGGAAGATCTTTCCATAGGTGTGCGCAATCGTGAATTCAACCTCCTCGTCGGCAGCCCAGGCGCGGGAGGCCGAAAGCGCGGGAAGACCGGCGGCGAGCGCGGCGCCGCCAAAGAGCTGGAGCGCCTTGCGGCGCGAGATCGTGTTGGACATGTTCACTGTGTCTCCATTGTTGAGAAAACCGGCCGCGTCTGAACCCTCTGCAGTCGTCCTGCCGGCTGGCCGCTCCCATGCGCTTTCTCTTCAATCTCTTACCCAGGAGTGCACGGCCACTGGAAAAAATTTTCAGGCGATCAAACTGACTGCCCTGTGCTTGCAAGAATTTCTGTTCGCCCGCTGCGGGCTGCAGCGCCGCAGCGCCTACAGGGGAAAAGCCTCCTCATCCTCGGTAAAGCGCATCGTCTGCGAAAGAATGTTCCAGGAGCCGTCGGCCTGCGGCTGCATGACAATGCGGGCATACTCGGGCGCCTCATGAAGCCCCGCCATCTGCCTGCCGATGGCGTCGGGCGCCACGGCATGCGCCGCGGCGCGCAGGCACCACACCGCGACTCCCTCCCAGAGCCCCGTCATCGTGCGGTGCAGATGCCCGCAGAAGATGCCCGCGGCCGTGCGTCCGGCAGCGCGCGCCTCTTCGAGCGCCGTCCTGAGGCTGCGGGGATTCTCAAGCCCCGCCGCATCCATGGCCTCAATGCCGCTCAAAAAGGGAGGATGGTGCATGAAGACAAGAAGCGCCCGGGGATCGCCCTGCGCACTGCGCCCGGGAAATGCGCTGCAGACCCCGCGCAGGCGATCGAGATCCTCCTGCCGCACCAGCCCCGAGGCAGCGCCCTTTTTTCGCGTCTGCAGCAGGACCGCATCAAAAAGCGGCGCGTGCACAACGTGCGGCGCGCAGGGCGCGGCCCTGCCCGGGGCGAGATCGACTCGCTCAACCTCGGGAAAGGCGCCGTACATCAGCTGCGGGTCGTCGTGATTGCCCGCAAGCGCAAAGACCGGCATTGGAAGCCGCCCGAGGATTTCAGCGGCCGCGCGATAGGCCTGCGGCGAGGCTGTGTTGACCAGGTCCCCGGTGACCACGACAAAGGCTGCGTTCTTCTCATGCCGGGCAATGTGCTCGACAAGCCGCTCAAGCCGCCCCCGGAGGTCAACCCCGTAGAGGGGCTGCAGATCGAGGTGCGGATCGGTGATGTGAACAAACTGCATCATTTCAGTCCCGAGAGCGTCACGCCCTGGATGAACCACCGCCGGGCGAGCAGAAAGAAGATCATGAGCGGGGCCACGATTACCGTTGCCGAGGCCATCATCGGCCCGACGTCGTTGCCGCCCTCGTCGGAGGCAAAGATCGAGATTCCAAGCGGGGGCGTGGCAAGCTGCAGGTCGTTGACCACCAGCAGCGGCCAGAAGAAGTCGTTCCAGTGGCTCACCAGGGAGAAGACCGCAAAGGCGGCCAGGGCGGGCTTGACCAGCGGCACCAGAATGCGCCACAGGATGTAGGGCTCGGAGGCGCCGTCAACGCGCGCGGCGTCGATCAGGTCCTGCGGGATGGCCTTGAAGCTCTGCCGCAGCAAGAAGATGCCGAGCGCGCTCGTCATGAAGGGCAGCACGAGCACGGGGAACGTATTCAAAAGTCCCGCCCGGGACATGCCGAGCACGAGCGGAATCACCACCGCCTGCTGCGGCACGATGAGTCCGGTGAGCACCAGGCCGAAGACGACCCCCTCAAGGCGAAAGCGCTTGCGGGCGAGCACATAGGCCGACGGAATCACGGTCAGAAGCTGGATGGCGAGAATCGTCAGCGTCACGCACAGGCCGTTTCGCACGAAGGTGCCCACCTCCCCGAACTCGAAGGCCTCGACATAGTTCTCAAGGTCCCACTGCTCAGGCAGAAAATGGATGGCCGCCTGATAGATCTCGTCTTCGGGCTTGACCGACAGGCTCAGCATCCAGACAAACGGCAGAAGAATGATCACCGCACCCAGGGCGAGAATGATGTTGACGGCCGCCGTGCGCAGGCGCTCCCGGCGCAGCGCGGCGCTTGTCCTAGTCAAAGCCATAGTGAATCCTCCCGCCGACATAGCGGTTCTGCAGCCAGGTGAGCAGCAGCATCACCGCAAGATAGATCGTGCCCACGGCCGCCGCCGTGCCCATGCGGAAAAATGAGAACCCCTCCTGGTACATCGTGTACAGAAGAATCTCGCTGGCGTGCTCCGGGCCGCCGCGAGTGAGAACCTTGACGATGTCGAAGATTTGAAAGGTCTTGATCGTCGTGAGGATCATCACGAAAAACGAGGTGGGGCCCAGAAGCGGCCAGGTGATGTGGGTAAAGAGCGTCAGCGCCCCGGCCGCGCCGTCAACGCGCGCCGCATCGTAGATTTCCCGCGGAATCTGCACGAGCCCCGTCAGGAAGATGACCATGAAGTAGCCCGTCATCTGCCAGACGCTGATGAAGGCAAGCGTCGGCAGCACCAGATCGGGGTCGTTGAGCAGATTGACGTTGCCCGTATATCCCAGGTGCTCGAGGATCACGGCCACGAAGCCCACCTCCGGGTGCAGGATCCACTGCCAGACCACGGCCATCGCCACAAGCGAGGCCGTCACGGGCAGAAAGTAGATCGTCTGCCAGAACTGCGACAGCCGCCCGCTCGCACGCACCGCCAGCGCAAGGGCAAGCGACAGAAAAAACGAGACGGGCACCACCATCACGGTCATCAGCAGCGTGTTTGCAACGCTCTTTCGGAATTCCTCGCTGTGCCAGAGCGCGATGTAGTTTGAAAGCCCCACGAAGTGCACCGCCTCGGTGCTGCCCATGCGCCAGTCGGTAAAGCTCACGGCCGCCGTGGCAAACATCGGAATGATGAAAAACAGCAGCAGGCAGCCCACGGCGGGCGAAAGCATGAAGGGGTTGGCAATCCAGAGCGTCTTTTCAAAGAAGCCCGCCGCCTTGTGCGGACGCGCAGGCGCGCCCGACGGCGCAGCGCTGCTCAAAGCCGTCGTCATCGATGCATCCTCCCCACGGTCCTAGGCGCAGGCCCCGCTGGCGAGCACCAGGCGGCGGGCGCCGCAGCGCTCAAAGAAAAACCGCCCCTCGCCCACCGGAGCGCCCTCAAGCCGCACGCGCCGTCCGTGCTCGTCAAAGACAAGCAGCCGGCTCCAGTCGGGACGCACCGCCTGCACCGCCATGGCATCGGCCGACGTGATGCGCGGCAGCCGCAGGCAGAATGTCCGGCCGCTTTGCGCCGCATGGCTCCAGAGCAGCGTTTCGCTGCCCATCTCCTCGCAGTACTCGGCCTCGACGGGGATGACGTCGGCCCCGGGCTCAAGTGCGGCGGGCGAGGCCGCCTCAGGGCGCAGGGCGATTGTGAAGCGCCCGGGCCCGAGCGCATTGGCAAGCATCTCGGCGCTCGGCGCGCTCCAGAGGCCGCCCTCAAGAAGCGGCAGCGGCGTGAAGCCCGACATGCGCACCTCAAGCGAGAGCGTGTTGATGGCGGGCGTGCCGATGAACGAGGCGGTGAAAAGATTGGCCGGATCGTCGTACAGCTCCAGGGGCGAGCCGACCTGCTGCACCCGGCCGCCGTTGAGCAGCACGATGCGGTGCGCCATGGTCATGGCCTCAACCTGGTCGTGCGTGACGTAGACGAAGGTTTTCTGCGTCCGCTCGTGCAGCTGCACGATTTCGCGGCGCGTCTCCGTGCGCAGCTTGGCGTCGAGGTTCGACAGCGGCTCGTCCATCAGAAAAAGCGACGGATCGCGCACAAGCGCCCGCGCCAGCGCGACGCGCTGCTTCTGGCCGCCCGAGAGCTCGTGCGGCTTGCGGTTCAAAAGCCCCTCCAGGCCCAGGGCGCCGGCCACGGCAGGCACCTTGCGCGCGAGCTCCGCCTCAAGGGCGCGGCCGGCGGCCGTCCAGCGGCCCGCAATCGGCAGACGTGCGGCGCGCGGCGCGCGCATGCGCAGCGGAAAGGCGATGTTTTCCCACACGGTCTTGTGCGGGTAGAGCGCATAGCTTTGAAACACCATGGCGATGTTGCGCTCCGACGGGCTCATGTCGGTGACGTCTCGCCCGGCGATCGAAACGGTTCCCGTGGTCGGAAACAGCAGCCCCGAGATGATGCGCAGCAGCGTCGTCTTGCCGCAGCCCGAGGGACCGAGCAGGCAGATGAACTCGCCCTCCTCGACCGTGAGCTGCAGCTCGTGCAGCACGGGCGTACTTCCATAGCTTTTGGAAATCGCGTCAAGTTCCAGAGCGTTTGTCATGGCTGGACCTCCTCATTGCCGGACGCACCGGCCTGCGGCGCCGTGCCGGCGGCAAAGGCACCGTACCAGAGTCTGCGGCTGCTGCTTGCCACGCCCGCGGCGCCGGCAGCGAGCAGCTGCTGCACCTCCTCGGGGCGCTTCACAAGCCCCGCGCACAGCACGGGCTTGTCGACCAGCGGGCAGATTTCAGAGACCACCGCGGGAATGATGCCCGGCATGACCTCGATGGCATCGCACTCAAGCCGGCGGGCGCTCTTGACGCCCGTGCCGAATGCCTGCGTGTCGATCATGAAGATTTGATAGACCGTCAGAAGCCCCAGAGCGCGGGCGCGCTGCAGCACCTGGCGCTTGGTTGAGACAATGCCGTCGGGAAGGGCGTAGCGCGTGAGAAAGTCCAGCCCCGAGGCGTCGCCTGCTAGGCCGTCAATGAGTTCAGGGTAGAGAAGAACCGTCTTTTCGGCCCGGCGGGCCTTCTGCATGATCAGGGGCAGTTCATGCAGCGCCGCACCGCGCAGCTCAATGGCGGAGACGGGACTGTAGAGCGTGTCGTCGAGCTCCTCGGCCTTGCGGACGACGGCAATGATCGGGTGTTGTGTGAGTTTGGCAAAGAGAGTGTGCATGGAGCATCCACCTGCAAAAGGCTTCGACGCCGCAAAGAGCCGTCCGCGGCTGTTCACCGCCGCCCGGCCCCTTCCTCGGACTCGCTGCACTCTCACTCGGTCTCTCTTCTGCCGCTCATCCTCGGGCGCTACTTTAGATGCGCCGCTTGACGGGACGATGTCATATCAATGACCGGTTGATGACGCAAAAAAATGGACGCCGAAGCCCCTTTTTTACGGGCGTCCGGCGTCCGCGTGCGGCTGCGGCAGGCGCCCTTGCCCGGGGCGCCCGCCGCGCACGGTCAGCGTCTAGGCAAAGAGGATGGCGTTGACGATGAGCGTGGCGACCATGCCCAGCACCATCGGAATCCAGGTGCGGCGCACGATGGCCATCGGAGCCACGCCGGCCGCGCCGGAGACGGCGATGATCACTCCCGCCACCGGGCTCATGGCGCGCATCATGCCCGAGGCAAACTGCATGGGGGTGACAAGCGCCTCGACCGAGCCGCCCAGGCCTGCGGCCACGTCCGGAGCCAGAGCGGCAAAGGAGGAGTAGGCGCCCACGCCCGAGCCGGTGAGAAACGTCACCAGACCCACGATTGCCGCCAGCAGCGCAGTCATCATGTTCGTGCCCGCGCCCACGCCCTGGGCCGAGTTGATGAGGATGTCGATCAGACCCGAGGTCCTCAGGCCCGTGGCGAAGAACTCGGCGCAGATGATGAGCGCCACGATGCTCGTAAACATCTTGCCCATGCTCTGGAACATCGCCATGGCGTCCTTGAAGATCTTCTTGAGGTCGCCGCGGCTGCGCACGATCTCAACGATCACGACGAACACCCACACCATGAAGAGCGCGGCCACCGTATCGAGCTTGATCGAGGTGACGACAAGCTTGGAGAAGATGATGAGCAGCACGATCGGCAGCACCGGAAAGACGGCGTACCAGCGGGGAGCCTGCGGCGCATCGCTTTTCTTGACCTCCACGACCTCGCTGTAGACGTCGTCGCCCTTCTTGTCGTAGTAGCGCTGCACAAAGTAGTGCGCGACGCCCGCGACGATCAGCGTGGGGACGGCCAGCGGCAGCTGGTACTGCACAAGGTAGATGATCGGGTCAAGCCCCGCGACCTTGGCCGCGAGCGTAGCCGTGCCTGCCGTCGGCGCAAAGGTCATGCCCGCCGACGTGCCGATCACCGAGGCCGCGGCCGCGGGCGAGACGCCCACCGCGCGCAGGATCGGGAAAAGCGCCACGAGCAGCAGCATGGCAAGACCGGCGGCCGACGGAATCACCGCCACCAGAACCTGCCCGACGATGTAGCCGCCCACGAGCACGACGTAGGGCGCCTTGAGCATCGACAGGGGCTTGATGGCAACGTCAACAAGCGCCCTTGCCGCGCCGATGCGGTCCATGTAGGCCGCAAAGCCGCCGGCGGTCATGATCAGAAACCCCGTGCCCGCGCTTTGCTTGGTGGCAATGCTCTTGAGGGCGGCAAAGATGTCAAAAAGCCAGAATCCCGAGGGCTTGACGCCCTTGGGCAGAAAGCCGACGCCGGCAAGCGCGACGCAGACCAGAATCGCCAGACCGGCAAACAGCAGCACCATGTGCGTTGAGTAGCGCTTGATGAGCGCCCATCCGGCCAGGCCCGTGACAATGACGGCAATCCAGGGCAGCAGTGCAGTCATGGTTGTATCTCCTTAGCGTGCCGCCCGCAGGAGGTCGTTGCCCCCTGCCGGACGGCTGAAATCGTTCTGATGGATGTTTGTCTAGATGCGGCTGAAGTCGCCTTCAAGCGCGGCCAGGGCAGCCTCAACGCCGGCGCGGGCGGCGGCAAGGGCCTTCCTGTTTGCGGCAAGCGCCTCCTCATCCTCGGCCAGCATGGCCTCGACCTCCTCGGGCCGGGCGCTGCCCGCGGTGCGGCGCCCGGCGAGGATCTTTCTTGGATCGAGCGCGTCGTGAAACTCCGCCTCGCTCATGGGCAGCTCGGGCGAAACGCCCGGGAACTCCTCCTCGATCTCCTCGCGGTAGATCTGCTGCATGCGCGCATAGGGAAACTCCAGCGGCAGCACGTTGTTGGCGCGCGCCCAGGACACCATGCGGCTGGCCATGTGGTGCCCGATGCGAAACGGCAGGTCGTAGTCGCGCATGAGCCGGTCGGCGATCTCCTGCGAGGCCGTCCAGTCGCTGTTGAGCTCCTCGAGGGCGCGCTCGGGATTGATGCGCAGGGCGTTGAGCACCTTGAGAAAGCGCTCGAGCATGCTGACCGCGGCGCGGCACATGCGGCTGTTCTTGGCCACGCTCTTGCCGTCAACCATGCCCGGAACGACGTTGTGCATGCGCATCATCACGGCGCACAGCTCGCCCACGACGTCGGAGGCGTCGGCGCGGCAGTTGTTCATGAGGCCCGGATTGCGCTTCTGCGGCATGGCCGAGGAGACGTAGGTGTTCTCGCCGCCTTCCTGAAGAATGATCCAGGGCCGGGGCTGCGCGTACTGCACCATGATGTCGTTGATCATCGATCCGACGTGAATTGCCGCGGCCGCGGCAATCGAGGCGATCTCGAGCGGATAGTCCGCAGGCGCCTCGCAGGTGGCGTCAAAGGCATTGCGCACAGGGCGCGCAAACCCAAGCCGCCGCGCCATGGCGTCGCGATCCAGGGGCCATCCCGTGCCGTTTAGAACCGTGGCGCCCATCGAGCACATGTCGTAGCGCGCCATGCACTGCGACAGACGCTCGCGATCGCGCAGAAAGGCCGCGACAAAGCCGAGCAGATAGTGTGCGTAGCTGTTGGGCTGGGCGGCGACGCCGTTGGTGTAGTTGGGCACGACCGTGTCGCGGTGCGCGCGCGCCAGCTCAAGGAGCCTGCCGATGACGGCATCGAGCGCCCCGGCCAAGGCAAAGGCCTCCTCGCGGTCGATCGCCATGCGCATCGTCGAGAGAATGTCCTGGCTTGAGCGTCCGGCGTGAATGAGCGTCACCTCGGGACTGGTGGCCGCTATGAGCATCGGCTCGTAGTCGATGTAGCGCTTGACGCGCCTTGCGGGATCCCTCCCGGCCTGCGCCTCGACCTCGCGAATGCCGCCCGCGGCAAGCGCGGCCGTCTTCTCATCAATCAGCCCCGATGCGCGGTTGATGACCACCGTTGCCTTGTTGATGGTTGAAATCCAGAAAAATTCATCGTGCTGCACAGCCCGGCTCCTCCTTCCTGCCGCAGGGCGCCGAGCGTTCGCTTGCCCGGCGCGCCTGATTTGTATTGCGCTGTGCAAAGTATCAAACGACGGCGGAGCCGGGACAACAGCATTTCCGGCAAAGCTGCTTTGCGCAAGACGCAAAACAAAGCGCTTTTTCCGCTCTTGCGGAGGCGAAAAATTTTCAGCAAAATCAATGCACGATTCATTCTTCCTGGAGGGAGGAGGGCCGGCATGCTGCACAAAACGGATGATCTGACGGCGTGGCGCTACTTCACCGTCTTTGCCCGCTCCGGCTCGCTTTCCGAGGCCGCCCGCGTGCTGCAGGTCGAGCCCTCAAGCCTTTCGCGGGCCATTGCGGGACTCGAGAAGTCCCTCGGGTGCGAGCTCATCGCCCACAACACGCGTCCGCTGCAGCTCACCGACGCCGGCCGAACGGCCTTTAAGCGCATGCAGCACATCCTGCGGGCGCACGACGCGCTTGTGGAATCCCTCTCGAGCGGGCACCGGTCGCTTGCGGGCAGCATCCGGCTGTCCTCGGCGCCGGGCTTTGCCGCGCGGCGCCTGACGGCGCTTCTGCAGAAGTTCCACGACCTGCACCCGGACATCACCATCGAGATTCTCTCGGGATTCAAGGAGCGCGACGTGCAAAAGGGGCTCTGCGAGGTCGCCACGCTCACCGGCGAGCCGCAGCTGCCGGATCTGGTCTACATGAGCCGCGGCCGCAACGTCTACCTTCCGGTCGCAAGCCCCGACTATGTTCTGCGCCACGGCATGCCGCTCACGCCTGCGAACCTTCGCACGCACACCGGCTACGTCTACTGCGGCCCCGTGCGGCCGGAGACGCGCACGCTGCAGCGCGCGCAAAGCGTCGAGCCCGTGCACTTTGCCACGAGCGTGCGCTCCACCGACATTCTCGCCATTCGCCAGGCCGTGCTGAGCAGCATGGGCGTTGCCGTGGACATGCCGCTTGTGCAGATCTGCGAGGACCTGCTTGCGGGCACGCTCATCCCCATTCTTCCGGGGTGGTTCCGTCCGCCGCTCGAGTGCTACATCGTCACCAACCGCGCGGCCTGGCACATGCGGCGCGTCCGCGTCTTCCTGCAGTGGTACGCGCATGCCATGCAGGAGCTCTTCGCCTCCTACGAAAGCCAGGTCTCGGCCATCGTGGGCCTGCCGCCCGACGAGCATGCGGAAGGCCGCGACAAGGTGTATCGGTCCTGAGTCGCCGCGCCGAACTCTCCGAAAGAAAAGCCTTCGGCCCCGGACAAAGGCAAAAGGCGGCCTCCCTCCCGTCGGAGTGAAGCCGCCTTCCTGCGAAAAGCGCAGACCGAAGACGCGTCAGGATGCAGCCGTCGCAGTCGCCGGCGTGCGCACCTGCAGCGCCTGCCAGCGGCGGTAGCGCGCATTGCTCGTGGTCGGCAGCAGGCTGCCCGCCACCATGCCCAGACCGGCTGCAAGGAAGCCGCCGAGAACCGAGGGAAACACCTCGCCCGCGCTTGTAAAGGTGAGCACAAGCCAGGTCGCGCCGCCCACGATGATCGACACCCAGGCGCCCTGCGTGGTCGAGCGCTTCCAGTAGAGCCCCATCACGAGCGGCCAGAAGGCGCCCACGACCGGGAACTGATAGGCCATGGCCACCATGTCGTAGATGGCCGTGCCTTCAAACCAGAGGCTGTAGGAGAGCACCGCCACGGCAAAGGCGACCAGCGTCAGGCGCATGCAGGAAAGCTCGCGCCCCTCGATGCGCACGAAGTTGCGCAGCACATTCTCCACAAAGGTCGTTGCAGGGGCGAGCATCGTCGCCGAGGCCGTGGACATCACCGCGCTCAGCACGGCGCCGAAGAACAGCACGCGCAGCCACCAGGGCATGTAGTCGCGGATGAGCGTCGGCAGCAGGCGCTGCGGATCCGTGTTCAGAAGCGTCTCGCCCACGCCCGGCATCGCCAGAACCGCCGCGCAGACAATGAACATCGGCACGAAGGCAAAGAAGATGTAGAAGATGCCGCCCAGGATCGGACCGCGCATGGCGGTCTTCTCATCGCGGGCGCTCATCACGCGCTGGAAGACGTCCTGCTGCGGAATCGAGCCGATCATCATGGTGATCGCCGCCGAAATCCAGAAGAGCCACCCGGAGAGCGTCATTTCAGGCCAGGGGTTGAAGAGCTCGCGCGAGCTCGCAAACGCCACAACCTGGTCAAAGCCTCCGGCCATGTCGCTTGCGCACACCGCAACAGCCACCAGGCCGGCGACGATGATGATCATCTGGAAGAAGTCCGTGACCGCCACAGACCACATGCCGCCGTAGACCGTGTAGAAGAGCACGACGAAGGTGCCGATGGTCATGCCGAGCGACACGCTCACCATGCCCTCGGTCACGAGGTTGAGCACCAGCCCGAGGGCGGCGATCTGGGCGCCCACCCAGCCAAGATACGAAAGAATGATGAAGAACGCGCAGGCGAGCTCAATCTTCTTGCCGTAGCGCTTGCGGTAGAAGTCGCCGATGGTGAGCAGGTCCATGCGGTAGAGCTTGCGGGCGAAGAACATGCCCACAAGCACGAGCGCCATGCCCGATCCGAAGGGTTCCTCAACGACGCCGGCAATGCCGCCTTCAATAAAGCGGCCCGGCAGGCCCAGAACGGTCTCGCTGCCAAACCAGGTGGCAAACGTAGCCGTAATGACCATCGCCAGCGGCAGGGAGCGACCTGCCAAAGCATAATCGGCGGTATTGCGTACGCGGCGAGCCGCCCACAACCCGATTCCGATCGACACCAGCATGTAAATGCAGACCAGTACGATCAGCTGCGTCATCGCACCTCTCCTGAAAAAAAAAAGCGTAACGACGAAAGGGACTTGTAGGATATGCTGCAACTGGCCGCGGCTTGATCAGATCCGCTTCGTTTTTTGCAGTGCGCGCAGTATATGGATCACGCAAAAAAATGTGTGAGTTTTCAAAGATTCTTCAGACCAAAAATCGGCCAAGATTTCATCGATATCAAAAGATGGTCAAATATTTGGGTGCAAAGCTAGTTGAAAACCCTCGGAAAGCGCCCGGATTGTTGCAATTCTTTCCCTAAAGCAAAGTACGTAAACACGGCCCAAGCCCTTGTCTTGACAGGAAATTTTTGAACTCTCCCGCCCCCGCCGGAGGCGGCGGTGCCGACCTGTCCGCCGGCGGCGGAATCAAGGGGGACGGCGCCCCTTTTTCGGGCTCAAGACCGGACAAAACCGCCCGGCCGGCGCACGCTGCAGGAAGGGGCGCCTTCACCGGAATGCCTGCCGGAAAACGTCGCAGGCAAAAAAAAGGCAGACTGCCTGCGGCAGCCGGTGAAGTCTTCACCAGCAGCCGCACAGTCTGCCGTCGCGGATTCCCTGAGGCGGCGCCCTGCACGCGCCTCAGCGTCCGATGAAAGCAGTCCGGGGCGATCAGGCCTGCTGCGCGCCGTTTTCCTCGACCTGCTCGATGCCCGCCAGCAGCCAGCCGGTGGACTCGTCGGCCTTTCGAACAAGAACCCAGCGCTCGTGGACCTCCTCGAACTCGCCGGCCACCTTCATGGCGCCGTCAAACTGCACGACCGCCACATTTTCGTCGCCCTCGGAAAGAATGCCGAGAAGGTTTGCCGTCAGGTTGATCACCTCGGAGCTCTGCGGCTCGCTGCCGCGCTCGCGCAGCTTGTGGGTGACGGCAATGAAGAAGTCGTCGGTCGTGAAGTCGCTGATCTCGACCACGTTGCCCGTATCCCAGGCCTTCTGCAGCTTGACGAAGTTTTCCTTTGCCACGGCCTCAAAGCCCGCCTTGTCAAATCCCTCGGGGATGGCCGGGCCGGCGAATTCGGTCCCCGCCCCTGCACCGGGAGCGGAGCCGCGGGTAAAGAGATCCATGACGCTGCCCGAGGTCATGCCCGTCGAGCCCATCATCTGGCCCGCGGATCCCTGCTGGCCGCCTGCGGCGGGCTGCTGTTGCGCCGATTCAAAGCGCACGGGCTCCTCACGCCGGGCGGCGCTCTTAAAGGGCGAGCCGTGGGCGGCGGCTGCGCCGCCGGCGGCCGCGGGCGAGCGCCGTGCGGCGACCCGGCCGAGCACAAGGCGCACCACAAAAAAGAGCACCAGCAGCGCCAGCGCAATCATGATGAACTGGCCGAGCTCAGGCGACAGGCCGAGCGCGCTCAGAAGCGCGGTGATGCCCAGGGCCGCGGCGGCTCCCATCAGGATGCCGCGCCAGGGGCTGGGCTTGGCGGCGGCAGCTGCACCGGCGGCCGGGTTGCTGGCGGCGGGACGCTGCGCCTGCTGGCGCTGTCCCTGCAGCGAGGGCGCGGCCTGCGGCGGCGTCGCCTGACGCAGGGTCGGGGCGGAGCGGCCGAAGGAGGAGCCGCCGCCGAAGCGACGCGCGGCATCGGCATCCATGGCCGTCGAAACAAGAATCAGACCGACGGCAAAAATAGCCAGAAGGTTCTTGAACATGCGAATGGGTCTCCAGCGGCAGAAGTCATCCCCCTTGCGGAGAATTCCTCTGCGGTCAGTTTTGAACAATGGACTCCCGCCTCTCTTCGTTCGGCGGGCGGTCGTTGCATTGTATCGGCTGCGCCGCATCAAGAGGTCCGTCAGCAGGCCCCGGACGCGGGCGAGTTTGTATGCAAACTTTTCACCGCGCGGGCTTGACGCCGATGTGCAGCGCGCAAATGCCGAACGAGAGGTTGCGCCAGCGCACATCCCCGAGACCGGCCTCGCGCATCATCCCGGCAAGCGTCGGCTGATCGGGGTGCACGCGGATCGACTCGGCCAGGTACCGGTAGCTTTCCCGGTCGCCGGCAATCAGCCCCCCGAGCCAGGGCATGATGACAAAGGAGTAGAAGTCGTACAGGGGCCGCAGCCATGCCTGGCAGCGGCTGAACTCGAGCACCAGCACGCGTCCGCCCGGGCGCACCACGCGGGTCATCTCGCGCAGCGCCCGGTCCTTGTGGGTCATGTTGCGCAGCCCGAAGGAGACCACCGCCGCATCAAAGGTGTCGGAGGCAAAGGGCAGCGCCTCGCAGTCGCACTGCGCCACGTGCGCCCGCGTCCCGGTGGCGTGCAGGCGCCGCAGCCCCTCGGTGAGCATCGTGCGGTTGATGTCGGTCGCCCAGACCTCGCCCTCGGCGCCGGCAAGGTGCCCGAAGCGAATGGCAAGGTCGCACGTGCCCGAGGCAATGTCCAGCACCCGGTGCCCGGTCTGCACCCGGGCCTCGCGCACGCAGACGCGCTTCCAGAGGCGGTGCATCCCGAAGCTCAAAAGATCGTTCATCAGATCGTAGCGGTGCGCCACGGAATCGAACACATGGCGCACATCCTCGGCCTTTTCATCCTCGGGAACCTGGCGGTAGCCGAAGCTTGTCCGGGCCTGCTGCCCGCTGTCTGCGTTGAGTTCGGTCTTTTTTTCTTCGTTCATACGGATGGGTCGGGTCGGTGAATCGGCACAAGCCCCCTAGTGCTGGTGCGAGGGGCATCCCTGTCTGGGCTTTTCGGCAAAGGGTGCGTTGGCCGGATCGTCGGGATCGCGGCTGGCGCCGTTGCGCTTGAGCTCCTCGAGGTAGTTCTCCCAGAGCGTCTGCTGGTTTTCGCCGAGCTCGGCCAGGTACTCCCAGCTGTAGATGCCCGAGTCGTGCCCGTCGGAAAAGACGAAGGCAAGCGCATAGGCGCCGACCGGGGCGGCGCTCACAATGGAGACGTCACGCTTGCCGACCTGCAGCTTTGCCTGGTCGGGGGTGTGTCCCTGCACGTCGGCCGAGGGGGAGAACACGCGGAGAAATTCGTAGGTAAAGGAGTAGCTGCGGCCGTCGTCAAAGGTGATGTCAAAGCGGCGGCTCTTGTTATGCAGACTCATGTCCACGGGCGTCAGCATGATGAAACCTTCCTGGGAGTCAAGGAGATGGACGCGGGCGGCAAGCATGAAAAAAGGCACGCCCCCTTCTTTCGGAATGCGTGCCGCGGCGCATCGTGCTTCTGATATTACCGAAGCAGGACACCTGAAGATCCTGGTCATCGGAAAAGTTGCGCGTGGTGCCGCCGGCGGGACTCGAACCCACATCACAGCCTTCGGAGGGCCATATTCTATCCAGTTGAACTACGGCGACAGAGCACGATCAAGGGCGTCATTATACAGTCCGCGGGCCGGGTGCAGAAGCCGCGCGCTAAACATCCTGCGGATCGACCTCAATGTTCCAGGAGACGTCCGGATAGTCCTTGATCGAGGCCAGGGCCGCGGCAAGGTCCTTCAGAAAGGCCTGCCGGCGGGGGCGCCGCATGGTTTCAATCAAAAGCTGTCCGCGCTCGGCGTCCTTGAGACGCATCACGAGCATCGGCACGGGGTCGTAGACAGCCACGTCGCCCGCGGCAAGCGCCGCGGCGCGCGTGCGGGCCGCACGAAGAAAGCCGAGCGTGCGCTCGAGCGCAGCCGACTGCGCGGTCAGCAGCGCCTGGAAGCTGTAGGGCGGCGCCATGGCCTCGCGGCGCGCCTCGAGCAGCCGCTGCGCAAACCGCTCGTAGTCCTGCGCCCGCACGTCGGCATAGATCGGATGCGAGGGAAAGCGCGTCTGGATCATCACGCGTCCGGCAAGCCTGTCGCGGCCCGCCCGGCCGGCAACCTGCAGCAGCGTGGCAAAGAGGTGCTCCTCGGCGCGCACGCTCGGGTTGACGAGCTGCGCATCGGCATTGAGCACCACCACCAGACTGACGCGCTTGAAGTCGTGCCCCTTGGCAATCATCTGCGTGCCGACGATGATGTCCACGGCGCCCGCATGCACGCTCTCAAAGGCCGCCTCCGCGGCATTCTTGGTGCGCACGCTGTCGCGGTCGATGCGCAGCACCCGCGCCCCGGGCCAGAGGGTCTCAATGCCCTCCTCGATGCGCTGCGTACCCGTGCCGACGGCCACGATCTCCGGATTGCCGCAGCTCGGGCAGCGCGCCGGAACGTCGTAGCTCGCGCCGCAGTGGTGGCACACCAGCCGCTGCGCGGCCTTGTGGTAGACGGTAAAGCCCGAGCAGTGCACGCAGCGGCTCACCCAGCCGCAGCTTGTGCAGGTGATGACGGGCGCATAGCCGCGCCGGTTGATGAAGACGAGGACCTGCTCGCCGCGCGCGAGCGTCTCGTCGATCGCCGTCTTGATCTCGGGGGCAAAGACGCGGGGCTTGCGACGGCTGATGTCGATGAGCTCCATCGCGGGAAGGCTCGCCGCCTGCACCGCGCGGTGCGTCAGCCGCAGCAGCCGGTAGGCGCCTGAAAGCGCCTTGGCCCAGGTTTCAAGCGAGGGCGTGGCCGATCCCAGAACGCAGGCGATGCCGTTGTCGTGGGCGCGCTTGACGGCCAGATCGCGCGCCGAGAAGCGCAGCCCCTCGGAGGCCTTGTAGCTCTGGTCGTGCTCCTCGTCGACGATGATGAGCCGCAGCTCGGCAAAGCTCGCAAAGATCGCCATGCGGGTTCCCACGAGCACCCGGGCGCGTCCCTCGTGCACCGCAAGCCAGCTGCGGGCGCGCTCGTTGGGCGTCAGGCCCGAGTGCATCGTGACGACGGTCTCGTCGACAAAGCGCCCCCGCACCCGGGCCTCGAGCTGCGGGGTGAGATTGATTTCCGGAACAAGCAGCAGCACCTGCCCCTGCGGGTGCCGCCGAAGAATCTCCTCGATGACGTGCAGATACACCTCGGTCTTGCCCGAGCCCGTGACGCCGAAGAGAAGATGCGTGGCGTAGCCCTCGCCCTGCACCACCGCCTCAAGCGCCGCGCGCTGCTCGTCGTTGAGCTCGATGCGAGGCGCTGCCTTTGCCGTCCTTGCGGGAAGCCTGCGGATGCGCTCAAGACTGCCCGCATAGCGCGCCCGCGGAACGGTGCGCAGAAAAAGCGGCAGCGTGGCCACCGAGGCCTCGCCCCAGCAGCGAATGTAGTAGTCCGCGGCAAACCGCGTGAAGTCAAGCCACTCGCGCCGCAGGGGCACCACGTCGTGAAGCACTGCCGCGGCTGGCTTGATGCGCGCCTTGTCAACGTCGCTGGCGTCCTTGACGGCCACCACGATCCCCACATCCCTGCGCCGGGGCCCGAGCGGCACCACGACACGCTCCCCCGTGCACGCCGTCTCTCCCTCGGGCAGGGCGTAGTCCAGAGGCGGCAGCGGCACGTCAAGCAGGACTTCAATGTAGCGGCCGGACATGAAAGCAGGAAAAAGAAGGATTCGGACTATTGCAGACGATCAGGGGGAGGATGCCGGACGGCGCGTCCGACCCCGGGGATTTTCTCCGGGCGTCCTATCGTACATCAAAAGAGGCGAAGGACCGCGCCTCATGAGCCGCACCGGGAAGAGTTCCCCGCAGGCCTTCCCGGCGCGCGGGAAAGGGCGTTCACAGACCTGTGAATAACTTTGCGGAAAACTTCGCGGCGCCCTTGCGCGCAGGTCTTCGGGCTGAATGGGTCGCGGCGCTGATACTGTCAGGGAAAACAATAAAAACCGTTTAATATCAACACATTGGAATTATTTTCCCGGTCCGCGGGGCATCCTGCAGCCTGCGGCGCCCACGAAATTGAGTGCCCAAAGGTTGTGGATAACTTTGCAGATAAGTGCAAAACCTCCCGGCAATCAAGGGGTTTTCGCAGAACCGGCCGCATCAGGAACCGGCGGCGAAAAAAACGGGGCGGGCGGCTCCCGAAAGACCGTCAGAAGGTTCTCCGACGGCGTCCTCCGGCGTGAAGCCTTCTGTGGAAAAGCCTGTGGGAAACCGCTGCCGCCGTCTTCCTGAAGCCCCCTAGGGCGTCAAGCCTTCCTCTGGTGATAACGCCGGGAATAGGCGTGCACCTCGTCGGCAAGGATCGCCACAGCCTCGGGGTCGGTATGCTGGCTGATGCCGTGGCCGAGATTAAAGACATGGCCGCCTGTGCCCGTCTCGCCGAAACTGTCGAGCACGCGGCGCGCCTCGCGCCGGATAGCCTCCTCCCCGGCAAAAAGAACCATCGGATCAAGATTGCCCTGAAGGCTCACGGCGTCGCGGGTGCGCGCACGCGCCTGCGCAAGGTTCACCGTCCAGTCGACGCCCACGCAGTCGCAGCCGCTTTCGGCGATGGCCTCAAGCCAGGCGCCGCCGCCCTTGGTAAAGAGAATCACCGGCACGCGCTTGCCCTCGTTTTCCTTGATGAGGCCCTCGAGAATGCGCTTCATGTAGCGCAGCGAGAACTCCTCAAAGCACCCGTCGGCAAGCGCTCCGCCCCAGGTATCGAAGATCTGCAGCGCCTGCGCGCCTGCACGAACCTGCGCGTTGAGATACTCGGTCACCGCACGGGCATTGACCTCGAGAATGCGGTGCAGAAGGTCGGGGCGCGCATACATCATCTTCTTGATGGTCGCGAAGTCCTTGGAACTTCCGCCCTCGACCATGTAGCAGGCCAGCGTAAAGGGCGAGCCGGAAAAGCCGATCAGCGGCACGCGGTTGTCGAGCGCGCGGCGGATGGTGCGCACGGCGTCGGTGACGTAGCGCAGTCTTTCCTCGGGATCGGGCACGAACAGCTTCGCGGCGGCCTCCTCGGTCTGCACAGGGTGCTCAAACACAGGCCCCTTGCCGGGCACAAAGCTCAGGCCGAGCCCCATGGCATCGGGCACGGTCAGGATGTCGGAAAAGAGAATGGCCGCATCCAGCCCGAAGCGCTCGACGGGCTGCAGCGTCACCTCGCAGGCGGCCTCGGGATCCTGGGCAAGCGCCATGAAGCTGCCCTTGCGCGTTCTCACGGCGTTGTACTCGGGCAGATAGCGCCCGGCCTGCCGCATCAGCCACAGCGGGGTATAGTCGGTCTGTTCGCGCTTGAGCGCACGCAAAAACGTATCGTTGACTGGCTTCATGGGTAAAACAAAAAGGGATAGGGAAAAAGTCGCCGGCGCGGCCGCGGGGGCTCGCGCCGGGGGCAATTGTGGCACGCCTGCAGCCGCGGCTGGCTTAAGCCCCTGCACGTGGCTTGCCGCCGTCCCGGAGGGCGTCGTCGTGAGCATTCACGCACAGCCGGGGGCCAGGCGCACGGCATCGGCCGGGATCTACGACGGCAGGCTCAAGGTTGCGCTTGCCGCACCGCCCGTGGACGGGCGCGCCAATGCGGCGCTGCAGGAGTTTCTCGCGCGCGAGGCAGGCGTTGCAAAATCCGCCGTCAGCCTGCTGAGCGGGCAGACCTCGCGCAGCAAGCGCTTTCTGGTGCGGGGCGCCGGGCTCGAGGAGCTTCGCGCCGCGCTCGATCCCGGAAACTGAGGCGCCTTCATCTGAGGGGATGCGCCCGTGAGGGCGCCGCCAGGCCCGCGCTCAAGAAAATCAGCGGATCACCAGCACGGGACGGTCAGCCGAGGCAAGCACCTTCTGGGTTTCCGAGCCCAGAATGAGGCTTCCCAGGGAGCCAAGACCGCGGCTAGCCATGACGATGAACCGCGCATCATAGCGGCGCGCCACGGCAAGAATTCCCTGCCAGGGCGCCTGGCTGTGCTCGGCCACAAGCTCATAGCGAATGCCCGCGGCCTGCGCGGCATCGCGAATGTAGTGCAGCCGCTCGCGCGTCTTGGGGTCCTCGTTCTCGAGCCCTCCCTCGACCGGGGCGCCAGAGACGCTCGTCATGCCCAGAAGCGGAAGATTAAGGCTCTTGGCAAGCTCAACAGCCGTATCCACGCCCTTTTCCGAGAGCGGGCTTCCGTCCGTGCAGACTTGAATGACATCGGTCAACTGATTCACTTCATCCATGGCTCGTTCCTTGTCTTGAGAAAGTTGGCGACGCGGCGCTTCTCCGGATCTGCTGCCGGTCCGGTCTCTCCGGCCGCCGTCAGGTTGATGCTAGCGCAGGTTGGCTCAGGTCGGGCGGCGCAGGAGCCCGAAAGGTGCAAAAAAAAAACGACGCGCCGCACCCTCTGCACCCGCCCTGCGGAGACAGCCCCGCGGTGCGGTTTTCGGTGCGCGCGTCGTTCCCGGACTGAGGCACGCCGCAAGTGCGGTGTGATCAGTGGCGCAGGCGGCGGATGTAGGCAAGCTGTGCGGACAGAGCAGCCATCGTCGCCTCGAGCTTGGCGATCTCGCGGTTGTTCTGGGCACGGGCGCGGCTCTGCCGGGCCTCTTCGAGCGCCTGCTTGGCCTTGGCCTCGTCGAGATCCTTGCTTCGGATTGCCGTATCGGCAAGAACCGTTACGCGATCAGGCTGAACCTCGAGGATGCCGCCGGCAACAAAGACATTCTCCTCCTTGCCCTCCTCGGTCTTGATGCGCACGGCACCAGGACGAATGCGGGTGATCAGAGGGACGTGTCCGGGCAGAATGCCGAGCTCACCCTCCTGGCCGGGAAGCGCGACGAACTTCGCCTCTCCCGAGAAGATGGCCGCTTCTGCGCTGACGACGTCAACAAAAATCTTAGCCATAAGTTGCTCCGTTAAATCGGTACGACACCTCCCCGGCGCCGCGCGGCCCGTCCGACTGTCGCGGACGGGCGGGCGGCTCTGGAAAAGTGCTGATTACTTGATCGTCTTGGCCTTTTCGAAGGCTTCGTCGATCGTACCGACCATGTAGAAGGCCTGTTCGGGCAGCTCATCGCATTCGCCGTCGACGATCATCTTGAAGCCGCGGATCGTCTCCTTGAGCGGAACGTACTTGCCGGGAGAACCCGTGAAGACCTCGGCCACGTGGAAGGGCTGCGACAGGAAGCGCTGGATCTTGCGGGCGCGCGTCACGGCGAGCTTGTCCTCGGGCGAGAGTTCATCCATGCCGAGAATGGCAATGATGTCGCGCAGCTCCTTGTACTTCTGCAGCGTCTCCTGCACGCGGCGGGCAACGGTGTAGTGCTCCTCGCCGATGATGTTGGGGTCCACCTGGCGGCTCGTGGAGTCAAGCGGATCCACGGCCGGGTAGATGCCCAGCGAGGCGATGTCGCGGCTCAGAACGACGGTGGCGTCCAGGTGACTGAACGTCGTCGCAGGCGACGGGTCGGTCAAGTCGTCGGCAGGAACGTACACGGCCTGAATCGAGGTAATGGAACCCGTCTTCGTCGAGGCGATGCGCTCCTGCAGCTTGCCCATTTCCTCGGCCAGCGTCGGCTGATAGCCCACGGCCGACGGCATGCGGCCGAGCAGAGCGGACACTTCCGTACCGGCAAGGGTGTAGCGGTAGATGTTGTCGATGAAGAGCAGGATGTCGCGGCCTTCATCACGGAAGGCCTCGGCCATCGTCAGACCGGTCAGGGCCACGCGCAGACGGTTGCCCGGCGGTTCGTTCATCTGACCGAACACCATAGCCACCTTGTCGAGCACCTTGGACTCCTCCATTTCGTGGTAGAAGTCGTTGCCCTCACGGGTGCGCTCGCCGACGCCGGCGAACACGGAGTAGCCGCCGTAGGCCTTGGCGATGTTGTTGATGAGCTCCATCATGTTGACGGTCTTGCCCACGCCGGCGCCGCCGAACAGGCCGATCTTGCCGCCCTTGGCGAACGGGCAGATCAGGTCGATCACCTTGATGCCGGTTTCGAGCAGATCAACCGACGGGCTCAGATCGTCGAACTTGGGAGCCTCGCGGTGAATCTCGCGGCGCTCGTCCTCGCCGATCGGGCCGCAGTCGTCGATGGGGCGGCCAAGCACGTCCATGATGCGGCCCAGGGTCTTGTGGCCGACGGGAACGGAAATGCCCGCACCGGTCGAACGGACCTTCATGCCGCGGCGCAGGCCGTCGGAGGAGCCCATCGTAATCGTGCGCACAATGCCGTCGCCAAGCTGCTGCTGCACTTCAAAGGTCAGGCCGTCCTCGGCCAGGGAGTTCGCATCGTTCTGTTCCAGAACGAGCGCTTCGTAAATCTTCGGCATCTCGTCGCGGGGGAATTCAATATCCACCACAGCGCCGATGACCTGAACGATTTGTCCGATACTCATGTTAATCCTCGGTATTCAAATCCATTTAAGACACGGCGGCGGCACCACCGACGATTTCGGTGATTTCCTTCGTAATGCCGGCCTGACGGGTC
>CALXQK010000015.1 GCA_944390745.1 uncultured Duodenibacillus sp.
CCTTTTTTTCCTCTGAATCTTCAAGAGACGAAACTGCAAGGATCGCGACAAAAAATAAAACCGCCGCAGTCCCGGAAAAACCGGGAGCTGCGACGGTTTTCATGCGTTTGACGGCTGCTTGAAAAAGCCGTCAGACAGCGGCGTTTAGAACGTGTAGCGTCCGCCGAAGTTCACGCGCCACTTCTGGTCGATGTCGCCGCCAAAGCCCGTGCCCACGTCGAGGAACGCATGCAGGGCATCTGTCAGGTTGTAGGTCGCACCGACGGAAACCTCGCCCCAGTTGTCGTCAAGCTCGTCTTCGATGCTGCGCGACATGCGGCCGTCGAAGCTGGCGAAGGAGGCGTCCACGTCGCCCAGGAAGTCATGATTGTAGGAAGCCTTCACGTAGGCCGCACCGCGGTTTTCGTCGAACTTCACGCCGCCCATGACGCCCACGCGCGCCACGAGGCTTCTCATGTTGTCGAATTCCACGGTGCGCACGCTCGTCGAGTAGTCCGACGCGCGCAGCCAGCTGTAGGTCAGCTGCACCTGCGGCTCAACGTAGAAGTTGTTGATGTCGAAGCGATGTCCGGCCTCAATGCCGACGATCGCGCCCGTCATCATGTAGTCGCCGCTTTCCGTGATGCCGTTGGAGAGGTCGTACTCCGTATCGATGCGGCCGATCTTGGCCATCATGTCGATGAACGCGCCGGACTCTCCGAAGTAGCTGCCGTAGACGCCGAGCGTGTAGGTGTCGTTGTCAGCCGTGCCCGCGTTCACGTCCGTGTCGCCGATCGTGTAGTCGAATGCGACGCCGAACAGGAAGTTGGAGCTTACGGGCGCATCAAAGCCGAGCTCAATCGTGTTGTAGTCGTGCTCGATGCCGCGGCCGTCAAGGCGGCCGTTGTTGTAGCGCGCCCAAAGGCCCATGCCCTGGGGCATCGTGCGCAGCGTGCCCATGCGATCCGACAGATTGGTGAGCTGGGAGCGCCAGACCAGCGCATTCATGAGGGCAAGGTCCGTTGCCGAGGACAGCAGGCTGTTGGTGCTTCTTCCGGTCGTCGAAACGGAGCCGTCGGGATTGAGGCGGTAGGTCGCCGCGTCGCCCCAGGCGCCTTCGGCAACAGACACGCTTTCAGGCTGCGCGTCGCCAAGCGACACGCCCTTGAAAAGGTTTTCCACCTCGCCGCCGGAAACGAGCTCGTCGCTCACCGCGCCGGTGTAGCCGACGGAAACGTCGCCTTCAACCTCTCCGACAATCAGAACCTTGTCGGCCTCCGTCCCCATGCGCGACAGAGAGAATTCAAGGTGCGAGCCGGCGTCGCTCTTAACCGAGCCGATCTCAAGACCGTCAGCGCCGCCCTGCGCGATGGTGATGCTGCTGCCGTCGGCTGCGTTGACGGCTGCGGCATCATCGGCCAGTTCGATCACGTCCGTGTTCTTGTTGAAGTTGAGGGTCGTCCTTTCATCGACGTCCACCAGACCATCGACGTTCGATTTTTCGCCGAAGTTGATGATCGCCTCAGAAGTGGCGCCAGTGGGCTCAACAACAATGGCCTTCGCACCATTGACGGCCTCAATGACGCCGTTGTTGTCGAAGGTCTTGTCCCCATCCTTGTCCCAGCCGATCGCCACGCCGGCTGCTGCCGCACCCGAGGCAATGATCGTGCCGTTGTTGCTCGCTTTGGTATTGCCGTCACCCCATTTGCGGTAATAGATGCCGATTGCGGCAGCCTCCGAAGACTCAACAACTATGGTTGCTTCGTTTTGCAGGACAGTTCCAACATGAGGGTTGCCGTCCGTGTTGTCAATCATGCCGGCGCCGCCGTTCTTCACGTAGATCAGCCCCTTGTTGAGTGCGGTGCCATTGATGGCCGACATGCCCTTGATCCAGCTGTAGGACATCTTGTTGTTCTTGCCGTCAACGAAAATCGACCCATTGTTGGTTACGGACTGATCCTTGGTCTTTCCCGAAGTGCCCATGGCTTCTGCCACATAGGCCTCATTGTTCTTGACTTCCTGGCTGACGACCCAGATCTTGCCGTTGTTGACAACCGCAGTTTGGTTGTCATTGCTCTGCAGAAACACAGGGGCGCCGCCGTAATTAATCGTTTCATCTTGACGAAGATTGCCGGACGTCACGTAGCCTGTCTCGCCCTCTTCCAATTTTGAGCCGGAAGGCAGACCGGTGACGTTGTGCAAGAAGTACGTATAAGCGTCCTCCATTTGATTCTCGTTGCTGCCCGTAAACTCAAGAGCGGGATTCTCCCACTGAAACTCTGCCGCGCTGACGCCGGCAGAAAAAGCCAGAAGGATTGAACTGGCAATCAGAGTCTTCTTCATTGTCATCTCCAGATTTGGAAGTTTGGAATATCAAAAAATTCGGAAGTTTAGGAATAAAAGAAGACCGCATGCCGCCCCCCATCCGAGCGGTTGTCAATTCCCCTCTATACTTTTTAAATTTGCATTAACCTATAAATCAACAGCCATTTCGTTTTGCGAAAATGAAACATAAAAAATCCATCTAAAAACAAACGCTTAATCCAACCGATCTGCTGCCGCCCCCAAGAAATGCCGCTTTTGAGCCGCTCCTGGACGATTCGATGAGAAAGCCGGCAGCCCGTTCTTTTCTCCCCGGCGCATCGGTTATATCTGTACTTGATGGGAAGGATTTCAAAAACTGCGCTTCAGGATTCAAGCGCTTCAAGATAAGGGAATGTTTCCTGCACCGGCCGCCAATTCATGCGACCCTTGATTTGCTTGATCTTTTTGACGGAATTCAGTCGGGACTGCTGCAGCAGGAAAACCAAGCCACGCAGCCGACCGCTCGGCCCGAGCTCCCGGCTCATTCGGCAGCCGCCAGGTTTTCGGATTTTCATCCCGACCGGCGCCGGGGCTTTTTTACAGTGCGCGCTCCCCATCCTGCGCCTGCAGGAGCGCCAGGACCTCGCTGCGCCCGATTTCGCAGAAGGCAGGTCCGTGCGGATCGCGGATGAACCGGCGCATGAGCGCCTGCAGGCTTGCCAGCGTCTTCTTTTTGCAGGCGCATTCCCAGACGACGAGAACGCGGCGGCCGCTGGCGGCAAGCGCCGCGTAGTCCTCCTGGTCCCGCTTCTGGTTTCGGGCAAGCTTCGGCCGCCAGTAATCCGCATTGGATTGCGGAAGAACGGCTCGCGGGCAGCCCCGGTGCTGATGCCAGAAGCAGCCGTTGACGAAAATCACGGTCCTCCATTTGGGAAGAACAATGTCGGGCTTGCCCGGAAGACTGCGGACATGCAGGCGAAAGCGAAAGCCGTCGGCAAAGAGAAGCCGCCGCACGGCCACCTCGGGCTTCGTGTCTTCGGAGACGATGGCCCGCATGATTTGCGAGCGCTTTTCCGAAGTGAAGACGTCGGTCATCTGCGCACCGCACAAATGCAGGCCGCCGCCTTTTCATTAAAGGCGCCGTTTTTCTGCGCGGCCAGATATTCGCTGTAGCGCAGACTGAGAAACTCGGCGCTGGGCTCAAAGCGCCTCGGCTCGCAAAGGCGGGCGCGCTCGTCGAGACTCTCAAAAAAGGCCTCAAAGGACGTTCCCCTTGCAGCGCTGCGCAGGCGGCGGGAGACGTGCGCCAGACCGTCGGCGTCGATGCCGAGCAGGTCGCTGTCGTAGGCGCGGTGCAAAAGGGTGCAAAGCGACAGCCCGTTGGCCGGCACCAGGCGCAGATCGAGCAGCTGCTCGGCGTGAAGGGTGAGCGCTACGACGCCGACAAATCATGCGGAATCCGCTTCTATCGAAATGGATGCGACATCAAAGGCAAGCCCGAGTTGTGGAGCGATTACATCAACTGGCAGCTTCGAGCCGCAGTCCTGCTGCGCCAGGCAATGCTCCAAATTGACAATGCCAACCCAGAAGAGACGGACAAGTAGGTTCACCGGGCGCATTGTTCTTCCTTATGTCTCAGGATTGAAAAGCGCCTTCGCCTTAAATTCATGATTTGGGCGCCGATGTCGCAGACGACCACGCCTGCGCATCTTCGAACAGCCCCTTGCGCCAGCACTTCCCGACACCAGCCCAGCATAGGCGCCGTCAATCGCCCCCATTGACGCCGTGAAAAACGCTCCGCCCGGATGAGCGCGCCGCGGTCGATTTTGTTATATTGACTCGAACGAAATCGGACTGAAAGCCTGCAACTGCGAGGCGCTCGTCCTGCCCATTCAAGGCAAGCCCCGCGCACCCGCCCGATGCGGCGCAGGCTTCAGCCTCCGCCCGACAAGGTGCCTGCGGCGGCCTTCGTCTCCTTTTTTCTTTCTTCTTCACGCATTTCAAGGAAACGCAAGTCATGAGCGACAAGATCATCAACATCACCGACGCCGACTTCCAGAGCACGCTTGAGACCGCCGGCGACAAGCCCGTCTTCGTCGACTTCTGGGCTCCGTGGTGCGGCCCCTGCCGCATGCTTGCCCCGTCGCTTGACGCGGCTGCCGACGCCTATGACGGCCGCGCCGTGATCTGCAAGTACAACGTCGACGAGAACAGCTCGGTTGCGAGCGCCAACGGCATTCGCGGCATTCCGACGATTCTCGTCTTCAAGTCGGGTCAGCTCGTCGATCAGCACGTGGGCGCCATGGGCCGCAGCGAGCTCAACGCCTTCATCGAGAAGTTCATTTAGCCTTCGTTTTGCCGATATAATTCGCACCCGCAGCCGGCGTCTGACTTCCTCAGGAGTCGTGCGAAGCATCCGCAGGATTCTTCGCCTTGCCCCCGGATCGACGCCCGGAATCGTGCGGTGCGCCCAGGTCGCGCACCGGCCCTCTTTCAAATGAGAGCGGCCGGCAGCGCCCCTGATGCGGCGCCGGATTCATCCGGCGTCTCGACGTTCGTCGCCGCCCGCCTGATCCCTGAAATCAAGGCCTGAACGCTGAAGTCCAGGGAGCGCTTTCGACGCATTCGCGTCCCTCTCACGAATCACAAAAACCTTCGGATTGCGCCGATGCGCGCGACTCCGCCCGAGGCGCAGTGCGCCTGCCCGCAGGCCCGTGCCGTACGGCCTTGCGCCCGCTTTCTTTTTTCACCGCACCACCACCCTTTTTTCAACACCATGCATCTCTCCGAGCTCAAAGCGCTGCACATCAGCCAGCTGCTGGAAATGGCCAATGAACTTGAGATCGACAATGCGCACCGCATGCGCAAGCAGGAGCTCATGTTCGCCATTCTCAAGAAACGCGCCCGCCGCGGCGAGCAGATCTTCGGCGACGGCACCCTCGAGGTGCTGCCCGACGGCTTCGGCTTTCTGCGCAGCCCCGACACGAGCTACCTCGCAAGCACCGACGACATCTACATCTCGCCCTCGCAGATCCGCCGCTTCAACCTGCACACGGGCGACTCGATTGAAGGCGAGGTGCGCACGCCCAAGGACAATGAGCGCTACTTCGCCCTCGTGAAGGTCGACACCGTCAACGGGCAGCCTCCGGAGGCGCTCAAGCACCGCATGCTGTTCGAAAATCTCACGCCGCTGTTTCCGACCGAGCCGCTCAAGCTCGAGCGCAACATGCGCGGCGAGGAGAACGTCACGGGCCGCCTGATCGACATCATCGCCCCCATCGGAAAGGGCCAGCGCGGCCTGATCGTCGCAAGCCCCAAGTCGGGCAAGACGGTTCTGATGCAGTCGATTGCGCACGCCATCACGGCCAACCATCCCGACTGCGTACTTATTGTGCTGCTCATCGACGAGCGTCCCGAGGAAGTCACTGAGATGCAGCGTTCGGTCAAGGGTGAGGTGATCGCCTCGACCTTCGATGAACCCGCCACGCGCCACGTGCAGGTTGCGGAAATGGTGATCGAAAAGGCCAAGCGCCTTGTGGAAAGCAAGAAGGACGTGGTGATTCTTCTTGACTCCATCACGCGTCTGGCCCGCGCCTACAACACCGTCGTCCCGAGCTCGGGCAAGGTGCTTACGGGCGGCGTCGACGCCAACGCCCTGCAGCGCCCCAAGCGCTTCTTCGGCGCGGCCCGCAACATCGAGGAAGGCGGCTCGCTCACCATCCTCGGCACGGCTCTCGTCGACACCGGAAGCCGCATGGACGACGTGATCTTTGAGGAATTCAAGGGCACGGGCAACTCGGAAATCGTGCTCGAGCGTCGTCTGGCTGAAAAGCGCGTCTATCCGGCCATCAACATCAACCGCTCGGGCACCCGCCGCGAGGACCTGCTCATCAAGCCCGACATCCTGCAGAAGGTCTGGATCCTGCGCAAGCTGCTTTTTGACATGGACGAGGTCGAGGCGATGGAGTTTCTGCTCGACAAGATCCGCAACACCAAGTCCAACGCTGAATTCTTCGACATGATGCGCACTTCCAAGTAGGAGGACCCCGGCAGGCCCGGGGAGCGGAAATTTTGAAAACGGGTGACACAAGCGCACCCGTTTTTTTTCGATCCGCGACGAGAACTTCACGCTCCAAAATTGAACGCCTGCGGCCTCGCGAAGCATGCCGCGCAGCTAGGCCTCATGCTCCCGGCGGCCTTCCGAGAGCCGGCGCACGTCCTTCAGGGGCGGCGCCCCGAAAAGCCCCTTGTAGTCGCGCACGAACTGCGCGGGACTCTCGTAGCCCACGGCATAGGCCGCGGTGGTGACGTTGGCCTCGCGGGCAATGAGCTGCCGGCGCGCCTCAAAAAGCCGCACGCGCTTGCGAAACTGCACGGGCGAAAAGCCCGTGACCTGCCGAAACTTCCTGTGAAATGTCGCGCTTGACATGTTGGCGCGGCGGGCAAGCTCGCCGATCGACTCCGAGGAGGCAAAGTGCGTGCGCAGCCAGTTGACGGCGTTCAGAACAGCGTGCCCCTCGGAGCCGGCGCTTGCGAGCGCGCGCAGCTGCGGGCCGCAGGCGCTGTCGAGCAGCAGCGCGTGCAGTTCGCGCAGCAGCAGCGGCGCGCGGATGGCGATGAGTTCAGGCCGATCAAGCAGGCGCAGCAGCGCCAGAAACGCCAGCGCCAGATCCTCATCGGGACGGATGACGAAGACGCCTTCGCTTACGCCCGCGCCGGGCCCCGGCATGCCGGTCATCTGCCCGGCGTATTCCATCAGGATGGACAAATCAAGCGCAACGCTCACGGCCAGAAACGGATGCGCCGCGCTGCACTCAAGGGTGCGGAATTCCGACGGCGAGGCGATGCCGCACACCAGGCTCTCGCCCGGGCCGTACTCGAGAATGCGTCCGCCGATGGCCGTCGACTTGCGCCCGGCAATGATGAAGGTGGTCATGATTTCGCCAGCGGAGCGCGCAATGTACCCGGGCTGCTCGAGCCGATAGAGCGTCAGGCCGGGAACTGCCGAGGGGTGCACGCCCGGATCCGGAGCATAGGCGCAGACAAGCCGTGCGGCCGCCTGCAGCAGCTGCGGCTCCTCAAGCACGCGGCAGACGCGCCCGGCGTCGGTTGAACATCCCTGCACTTCCCTGTTGCTGCTGCAGCCAGACATGCCTGCCTCCCTTCTCATCTGCGCTCCTCATTTTATGCGTTCTTGAGAATTTTCCGGATTTTGAGAAATCTGCTCAAATAGAAAATCAAGCCGCGGGACCGCGGCGGACGGTCTAGTCAAGAAAGAGGCCGCAGCGCAAGCCTCGCGCCCCTCATGCTGCGCAGCCCCGTGACGGCATCTGGAAATCAAGGAACTTCCCGGCAAGCAGACGCGCGGCTGGACCCAATGCGAAGCAGCGCGCACGTATTCATTGCGCGAGCGCATGAATGCGCATGAACGCTGTGAATAAGTCTTGATCAAATTGCAATCATTGAGAAAAAACATCAACAAGTTGACTCAATCAGAAGCGACATGGATCGCGGGCCATCCGAAAATTTCGCCTGAAACCGATGTTCTTTGGAGGAACAAAGCGTCATGTCGAAAAACATTCTCATCATCAACGGTCATCCGGCTCCTGAAAAGTCCACGGCCGGAAGCGAAATCATCCGCAAGCTCTCCGAACTGCTGCCCGAGGCGCAGGTGCGCCATCTTGCGCATCTGACCTCCGGAGGTTCGTTTGACGTTGCAGCCGAGCAGGCGGCGCTGCGGCAGGCCGACGCCGTCGTCTGGCACTTTCCGTTTTATTGGTACTCGGTTCCGGCCCTGATGAAAAAGTGGATCGACGTCGTGCTCGCCTACGGCTTTGCCTACGGCAGCAGCGCAACGGCGCTGCACGGCAAGCAGCTGCTGCTGTCGCTCACCACGGGCGCCGGCGCCGACGACTATCAGCAGGGCGCCTCGATGACCTGGCCTCTGGAGGCCTTTCTGCCGCCGCTGCTGCAGACGGCCTATTACTGCGGGATGAAGACGCTCAAGCCCGTGTGGTCGTATTCGATGATCTGCATTCCCGGCGTGACCGACGCGGCCGGCCGCGAGCGCATCCTTGCCGACGCCCGCATCCACGCCGAGCGCATCGCCAAAGAACTGCGCGACTGGGAAAGGGAGGAACAGAAATGATGCATCTTGTCGACGTCAGAATCACGGATGCGGCGGCTGCGGCCCCGCTTCTGGCTGCGCATCGCGACTATCTCGCCGCGCACTTCGCCTCAGGCGAGTTCGTGCTTTTCGGCGCCTACGGAGACGGCTCGGGCGGCGCCTTGATTGCGCAGACCGAAAGCGCCGGGGCGCTCGAGGCGCTGCTGGCGCTCGATCCGCTCAAGGCGGGCTCGTGCGCCGTCTGGAACGTCTCGGAATTCGTCGTCGCGGCCGCGCACGCCGACAAGCTTGCCGGCTGAGCGCGCACGCGAAACCGCCAATTTGGAAGGGCAGCGCTCACCATGAAGCGTCGTCAATTTCTTCAATCCGCCGCGGCGGCCGCCGTCGGCGTCTCCACGCTCGCCCGCGCGCAGGAAAAGCCCGGGACGCCGGCCGCCGCAGCGCAGCTTCAAGCCGACATTCTCATTGCCGGCGCGGGCTTCAGCGGTCTTTCGGCCGCCGTGACGGCCGCGCGCAGCGGCGCGCGGGTCATCGTTGTTGAAAAGCGCGCCTACGCCGGAGGCGACGGCATTCTCTCGGCGGGCATCATCGCCTCGGCGCACAGCGTCGAGCACGAGGCGCAGAAGTTCCAGGGCAAGGCCGATCCTGAGGCCTACTGGTCGCTTCTTGAGCGCGGCGTCTTTGACGAGCCGCTCTCCAAGGTGCGCGACAACATGCCGCTGTCACCCATCTATTCGGGCATCTTCAAGCACGATCCGCGCGTGCTGCGCCGCTCGGCGCAGACCTCGCCCGAGGTGGTCGCCTTCCTGAAGTCCTTCGGCGTGCGCTTTCAGCCGATCAACCCGCGCCAGCCCTTCCTGCTGCCGTCGGTTCCGGGCGCCATGCCCGCCTTTGCGCAGGCCATGCTCAAGGAACTTGAGCGCCTCAGGACGCCCGTCATGACGAACACGGCGATTGTCGATCTCATCACCGAGCCCGACCCGGACCCCGCCGCGTGCCGCGGCGCGGTTCGCGTGATGGGCGCCGTCTTCGAGCGGGACGGCAGGCGTCTGGAGGTGCGCGCCGGCGCCGTCATTCTCGCCACGGGAGGCTTTATCGACAACATGGCGCTGCTGCGCCGCTACAAGCGCTTCTGGGCCGACATTCCGAAGGGCTTTTCAGCCGTGGGCGAGGGCGTGCCCCCCCCCCGGGACACGACGGCGACGGCATCCGCATCGGACGGCTCGCGGGCGCGGCGCTCGAGGACATGGAGTCCATGCCCAAGCTCTTTGCCGCCCCCAGGCCCGGGCAGAAGAGCCCCTCGTGGATTCTCTTTGACACCGACACGGCCTATCTTGTGGACCGATACGGCCGGCGCCTCTGCAACGAGCACGCCTCGCGCTACGCGGGCTGCGCGCTTGAGTGCTTCCGGCAGAAGATCGACGGCGCCTTCGTCGTCTTTGACGAGGCGGTCTTCAGCGGCCCCAACCGCAGCCGCTGGGGCTATGAGGCGCGCCTCAAAAACGGCGGACTCTTCAAGGGCGAGACGATTGCCGAGGCCGCGCAGCGCGCGGGAGTCTCGCCCGAGGGCCTTGAAAAGACGCTGCAGACGATCGCGCGCGACGCCGCAAGCGGCCGCGGCGACTCGCAGTTCGGGCGGCGCGACTCGCTTTTCAGGGCGCTCAAGGGCCCCTACTACGTCTCCACGCCGAGCTCAAAGGTTCGCTTCAAGACCGAGGGAGGCCTTGAGGTCAATCCCGACTTCAACGTGCTGCGGGCTGCCGACGACGCGCCGATTCCGGGGCTTTACGCCGCAGGCGCCGTCTGCGGCTCGATCTCCGCGCGCCTGTGCGACGTCATCGCCAGCGGCCTCATCGTCGGCAAGACGGCCGCAGCCGGCCTGCGCAAGGCCCGGTCCTGAGAGCGGAGCGCCTTGCGGGCCGCGGCCCGCAGGCGGCCGCATCTGGAGAAATCAAGCGCAAAAGCCGCAAAAAGGGCTTGATTTTTCGCCTTTTTTCATCGATAATCACGCCTTTCCGTTCGGCACGTGGCGTGCATACCTGGCGTAGGACCTCCCTCATGAAGGCGGCTTCGTAAGGCAGGCAGGGCGACCGACAAAAACCTCGTTTTTCCGGAATTCAAAGAAAATGAAACCCAACATTCATCCCGAGTACCGTCCCGTCGCCTTCGTCGACCTCTCGATCAACAAGACCTTCATCATCCCGTCTGCCGTGCAGACACGTGAAACGGTTGAGATCGACGGCGTGACCTACCCGCTCTTCAAGCTCGATACGTCCTCTGAGAGCCACCCCTTCTACACCGGCGCCCAGACCCGCATCGTTGAAGCCGGCCGCGTGGAGAAGTTCCGCGCCAAGTACGCCCACGTCGCCAAGGCCAAGAAGTAATCGGTCTGCGACTTCTGCGTCCTCGGGAGCGTCTGCACTCGATCCGGGCTGCGGACCCCGAAGAAAAAGGCAGTCATGCTGCAACGGAAATTGCCGCATCGACTGCCTTTTTTTGCACCGTCGCCCGAGGGGCGGCGCGGCTAAAATCCCTCTTGCAGTCTCTTTTTTCCGGCAATCCCCGCGATGCTCGATCTCAACCCGTCACCCGTGCGCGTATCCACCGAGGCCGCCCGCAAGCTGCCGCGACAGGTGCTGCTCGCGCTGCTCACCGTCTTCATTCTCACAGGACTCTTTACCCGGGACCTGTGGTCGGGCGACGAGTCGCGCATGCTCGCCGAGGTTCTGGCGATGCTCTCGCGCGATCCGGCAACGTGGCTCTTTCCTATGGCCTCGGGCGAGGTGATCACCGAGCACGGGCCTCTGGCGGCCTGGCTTGCCGCCTTCTTCGTGGCCGTCACCCCGGACTTCATCTCGCAGATCTGGGCAATGCGGCTGACCGCTATCGTCTGGTTCGTCATCACCACCACCTCGATCTGGTACGCCACCTGGTTTCTGGCGCGCCGCCGCGAGGCGCAGCCCATTACCGAACCCTTCGGGCGCGAGGCGGCCTACCGCGAGTACGGGCGGCTGGTGGCCGATGCGGCCACGCTTTTTTTCGTCTCCATCTTCGGACTGGTGATCAAAAACCACGAGGCCACGATCGAGACGGTTGAGCTTGCCTTCGGCGCGCTTGCCTATCTGGGCTGCACCTGGGCGCTCACGCGTCCGTACTGGGGCTCGGCCCTGGCCGGGGCGGCAAGCGGCGCGCTGATTCTGTCCTCAAACCTTCTTTCGGGCGTGGCGGTGCTCACGGGCAGCATTCTCACCTGCATCCTCGTGCACGGCATCGGGCGGCTTGATCGAAAGATTCTCACGATGCTCGTGACGGCCTTTGCGGTGTTCTCGCTCTGGCCGCTGGCAAGCTATGTGTTCGCCGCCGAGGTTGCGGGCGACTACTTCAATCTCTGGGCGCAGACCCAGGCCGACATCTTCGGTCTCATCAATTTCAGCGAGCTCGGATGGCTCGCCAAGCACTTCATCTGGTACCTGTGCCCGACCTGGCCCTTTGCGTTCTGGGCCGTGTGGGTGTGGCGCCGCTCGCTGTCGGTGACGCAGATCGCCATGCCGCTGTCGTTTTGCGCGGCCTGGGTGCTGGGCTTCATTCTGTCGGATCAGATCAGCGCCGAGACGCTTCTGTGCGTCATCATCGCGCCGCTGTCGACGCTTGCGGCCTTCGGCCTGATGTCCACGCGCGACGAGTCGCGCAGCATGCTCGAGTGGTTTGCCCTTGCGGTCTTCACCCTGGCGCTCGTTGGGGTCTGGGTCTACTGGGCGGCCTGGACGCTCGGCTGGCCGCCCAAGATGCACTACTCGATCCTGCGGCTTGTGGCCGACGAACAGCAGGCGCACGCCTCGTGGTACGGCGTGCTTGCCGCGCTGGCCGTGCTCGTGCTCTGGTGCGTGATGCTCGGACGGCGCATCTGCAGGAGATCGACTGCGTTCTGGAGCGGCCCCTGGCTGTCCGCAGCCGGCCTCACCGTGCTGTGGATCACGATGATCGGGCTCTGGGAGCCCGCCATCGACAGCAACCGGACCTACCGAAACATCGCCCAGGAGGTGAAGAACGCCGCCGTCGCCCTGCACTACATCCCGGGCGCGGACTGTCTGCAGAGCACCGAGCTCAACCTTTCCGAGCGCAGCGCCATCAGCTGGCACTCGGGGCTGACGATCATCCACACGCCCAACCCCGTGTGCCGCTTCTACATTGACAAATACTCGGTCGACGATGAGGAGACGGCCGCCGACGCGAGCGCCGTCGACATTGAATCCTTCCGGCCGCGCTCAAAGACGCGCTACCGGGTGGGCGCCTACTAGGGCGGCCGCCGCACGAAGAGCGCCTCAGGCCTTCGCCTGCAGCCGCGCCACCCGCACGCGGCCCGCGCAGACCTCGGTGACGGCGCGCTCCTGCGCCTGCCAGTCGTCAAGGGCCGTGTCGACCAGAAGCGTGACGTCGCCCTCAAAGCGCCGCTCGAGAATTCGCCCGCCAAGGCGCTCGAGAATTCTCAGGACATGGGGCGTGAAGCGGTGCTCAAAGACGATCTCCATCACCGCCGAGGGACGCTTTTCCCGCACGGGAAGCGTCTCGAGACCAAGCTTCACCAGGCCCTGGTAGGCCCGCACCAGCCCGCCCGTTCCGAGCAGCGTGCCGCCGAAGTAGCGCGTCACCACTGCGGCAATCTCTCCCACGCCGCAGTGCAGCAGCACGGTGAGCATGGGGCGTCCGGCCGTCCCCTTGGGCTCGCCGTCGTCGCTTGCGCCGATGTGCGCGGTCGTGCCCGGGCGGCCGGCCTGAAACGCCCAGCAGTTGTGCGTGGCGTGGGCGTGCTCGGCGCGGATTTTCTCCAGAAAGGCATAGGCCGCCTCCAGGCTGTCGCAGTGCGCCATCGAGACGATGAAGCGCGAGCCGCGGATCACCTCCTCGCGGCGGTGCATCTCGCCTGCGGCGAGGTCCGGTACGCGATAGCTCTCCGTCACAGCGGATCTCCGCTTTCTCGCCGCGGGGCTTCTTCAAACCCGGTCTTGAAGAGCGGCGAGCCGGTCTTGATCCACACGACGATCATGATTGCCAGACTCGTGAGCACAAGCGCCGAGCTCACGTAGTGAAGCGCGCCGAACCCCAGGGACTCCGAGACGCGGCTGCCGATGAAGGCTCCGCCGCCGATGCCGATGTTGAAGATCCCTGAGTAGAGGCTCGTGGCGACGTCGGCCGCATCGGGCGCGGCCGACAGCAGCTGCGTCTGAAAGGCCAGGCACATGATCGTCATCGCCGCGCCCCAGACGAAGACGAGCGCCGAAAGAACGGGAATGCTGCCCGCCGCAGCGCCCACGGCAAGGTGGCAAAGCGCCATGACGGCAATCGGAACCAGCATGCCGAACGAACGGCTGCGGTCCACGACCCGCGAGCCGATCACCGCGCCGGCAATGCCCGCCAGGCCGAAGACAAAGAGCATGTCGACGATGCTCTCCTCCGAAAGCCCGCCGACCGAGGCGAGAAACGGGCTGATGTAGGAGTAGATCGTGAACTGCCCGAGCACCGTGATCATCGTGAGCGCATAGAGCTCGAGCAGCGCCGGGCGCCTCAGAATCACCGGCAGGCTCGCAAGCGACCCCGCGCGCGTGCTCTCAATGGCCGGAAGCGTGAAGTAGATGAGAACGAGAATGCCCGCCGCCGCCAGGCCGATGACCGCAAAGGCCGTCTGCCAGCCGACGAGGTGCCCGAGGTGCGTGCCGATCGGCACGCCCAGAACCGTGGCCACGATCGTGCCGCCCATGACGATTGCCAGTCCCAGGGCGCGTCTGCCGTAGGGCGCCACGCGCGCGGCCAGGGGCGTCATGATCGACCAGAAGATCGAGTGCGTGAGCGCCACGCCGATGCGCGCAGCCAGAAGCGTCTCGAAGCTCTCGACCCAGAGCACCACCACGTGGCACAGGGCAAAGACAGCCAGAAGAACCAGCAGGAGCTTTCTTCGTTCAAGCCTTGCGGTGAGAATGGTGAGCGGCAGCGACATCACGGCCACCACGAACGCATAGCCCGTGATGATGAGCCCCGTAAAGGGAACGCTCTCATCGAGGCTTCGGGCGATGTCGGGGAGAAGCCCGACGGGAAGGAATTCCGAGGTGTTGAACACAAAGGCCGCAAAGGCCAGCCCGATGATGGGAAGCCAGGCGCGGGGCCCGAATTTGGTCAGCTGCGGAGTGCGCATTGGTAAGCTCGCGGAAAAAAAGCGCACAGGGAAAACCCTTCTCCCGGTGCGCAGGCGCGAATGCTATCACAGCGCGGGGCCGCCCAAGGGCCGCGCCCGGCGATTCTTTTTCAAGACGCCGCGGCGCCCTCCAGCGGCCCTGCGGCTGCAGGCGAGCGTCTTCGGCTGTCTGCTGCCTGCCGGCCAGATGGCAGGAAAGTGTTAGATGACTGCGCATTTACAAGTAAAATAGCAGGCAGCCAGACAACAACCAAACATTCAGCTGGCAGGCTGCGAGGTTTCCATGCCGGAATTCAATGAAAAAACAGTCGTCAAGGCCATTCGCCGCATGCGCAGTCTCGGCGTCGACGCCCAGCGATGGGAGGTCAGGGAAGCTGTGCAGGAAGTTCCCAAGGATCTGCAGGAGACGATCTCAGCCTTTTCCAACATGCACGGCGGCACCATCATCCTGGGCTTGTCGGAAAAAAACGGCTTCAAGCCGGCTGACGGCTTCAATGCGGACAGGATATGCGCCCAAATGCAGGCAATCGGCACATCCATGACGCCGGTTGTCTGCATGGAGATCGAGAAGATGCGCTTTGAGGGGCGGCTGCTGGTCGCGGCCCAAGTCCCGGAGATGCCCAGGCGCATGAAGCCGTGCTACATCTCCAGGCGGGGAATGTATGACGGCGCCTTCGTTCGTTATGGCGATGGCAATCGCCATTTGACAGCCTACGAAACAGATCGCCTTGCTGAATCCCAGAACCAGCCGCAGTTTGACATCGAACCGGTTGAGAGGGCCTCAATCGACGATCTAGATGCCGACACTGTCGAAGGAATTGCCGCACGAGCCAGAGAATTGTTTCCGCGCGTCTTCGGCAGGCTTTCCAACGAAACAATTTTGATTCAGCTCGGCGTCCTGACCCGCGTCAACAATCGAATTTGTCCGACGATAGCCGGGCTGCTCGCTGCCGGAACGTTTCCTCAAAAGTACTTTCCCCGTCTCGAAATTGTTTTTTCCGCATATCCAGGCATCGACAAGGTCGAATCAGCAGCAGGGCAGCCTCGGTATTTGGATTCGAAGGAAATCATCGGCTCCATCCCGGAGATGCTCCTTGAAGCGCTTGCCCTTGTCGAGCAGCGCATGAATGCCGGCGCGGTCATTGACGGCGGCTTGCGAAAAGACATTCCGGACTATCCGATTGAGGCAGTCAGGGAGGCCGTTGCCAATGCTCTCCAGCACAGAGACTATTCTCCTGAAGGACGGGGCTCTCAAGTTCAAGTCAACATGTATGCGGATCGCCTGGAAATTATCAGTCCAGGCGGTCTGTACGGCTCCGCAGCTGTAGAAAATCTCGGCAAGGACGGAATCTCATCGACGCGAAATGAGCATCTTTCACGCCTGCTCTCTTATACGCCCTTCGAATCAGGATTTACCGTCGAAAACAGGGGAGCCGGCTTTACGGCGATCGAAGCTGCGCTGGCGAAATCCCAGATGCCGCCGCCGGTGGTCAAGGATGCCGTTTCCTATTTCATCTTGACGTTCAGCAAGCGCAGGCGCACAAGCGACGAAGCGGTTGGCAAGGCATGGGAGAACATTGACGAAGCCATCCTCGAGGCCTTGATCGATCACTGCAGCTTGTCCGTGAAGGACTTGATGAAAATGTCCGGGCTTTCTCGCTCGACAATTGGAAATCACGTCAGAAAGCTGGCGGCAGACAAAAAGCTGGAGCCGACTGAACCGAAGGGAAGCCCAAGGCAGCGCTATCGCCTGTGCGCATGAGGGCCTTGCGCGCAGGCGCGAATGCCGCGGAAGCGCCTCCCTGCATCCTGCCCAGGCGCCCCTCCCCGTTTTTTCTTGCGCCCCTAGCCTGAAAAGTCGCCGAAGAGGATGCGGCGCACGACGCCGAAAAACCCGTCGAAGCGCCCGGTCTTGTGCTTGGCGCTGCCCGACATGCGGCGCCGCCGCATGGTTTCAAGCAGCACGCCCACGACGGTCGAGTCCTCGGGGCTCACCAGTCCCAGGGCGCTGCCCTTTTGCATGGGCGGCACGCCCACGCGAACCGGCAGTCCCAGCACCTGCTGCGCGAGCTTGTCAAAGCCCGGCATGCGCGAGACGCCGCCCGTGATCACAATGCCTGCGGCAGCCTTCTGCAGCCAGTGGTCGGGATTGAGAAAGTAGCGCGCCGTCATGCGCAGAATCTCCTCGCTGCGCGCCTCGATGATGTTGACGAGGTCGGCCGTCATCACCATCTCCTCGGTCTGGGTCGTCTCGCGAATGTAGCGGATGCGCTCGTGCGCGTCCTCGGGCCGCATGCCCGCGTGCCCGTAGGCGAGCTTGATGTCCTCGGCATCGGAAAGCGAGCACCCCAGCCCCGCGGCAATGTCCCGGGTGATGATTTCGCCCCCGGTCTGCGCCACGCCCGTAAAGGCGATATGCCCGTTCTCGTAGCAGGCCGCGTCCACGGTTCCGGCGCCGATGTCAAGAACAATCACGCCGAGCTCGCGCTCGGTCTGCGTCACGGCGCCCGCGGCGCTTGCCCAGGGCTGCAGCACGAGGCCCTCAATGTCGAGACTCGCGCGGCGGATGCACTTGACGAGATTGACGACGACGCTGTCCGAGCCGATGGCCAGGTGCGCGTGCGCCTTGAGCACGCTTGCGGCCATGCCGATGGGATCCTGGATCATGGCGTCGTCGTTGTCGAGCGTAAAGCCCTTGATGACGTGCGAAACCACGCGGTCATCCGGCCCCCAGGCGTCGGTCTTGGGATCAAAGGCCATGGCTAGCCGCGCGGCGCGCTTGACGGAGGCCGCGTCGGCCTCGGCCCTGGGCAGCACGAGCTGCCCGACCTTGTTGATGCTGTGCAGATGCTTGCCGGTGAGCGCGGCCGACACGGTCGTAATCTTGCGCTCGCTCGTGGCCTCGGCCTCGGCGACGGCCGCGCGGATCGACTCGACGGCAAGCTCGACGTCCTGGACGCTGCCGGCATGAATGCCCTCGGCGCCCACCTTGCCGAAGCCGAGCACGGCAAGCTCGCCCCCCGGCCCCGCCTCGCCCACGGCCACTGAAATCTTGCTCGTGCCGATGTCCAGAGCAGCAATCGTCGAATTGAGCTGAGCGCCTTCCATGCGTATTCCTGGTGTTCGAAAAAAGATGTTCCCTGCCGCAGACATGAGCCGGGCCCCGAGCGCAGTTGTCCGGCCCGGGCGCAGACTCCCTATCTTAGGGCAAATTCCCGCCGCAGGGCGCCGGACGGCAGCCCCGGCCCTGCGAACCGGCTAGCGCGGCTTTGCCGGGGTCTTTCCCCTGGCTTTTTCGGCCGGCGACGAGGCTGCGGCGGCGAGATCCTTCTCCCCGGGATGCGCCTCAAGCCAGCGGCGGTGCGAGTCCTCGCCCGGCAGCTGTGCGGCAAAGGCGTCGCGGTATCGGGCGTCGATCGACTCGGGATAGCCCTGCATCATGTCGGCCGTCCGGTCGAGGTTTTCAAGCACCTGCGCAAGACGCTGCACGGGGCCGTTGCGGGTGAGCGCCCGGCCGAGCTCGATTTTCATCGCGTCAAAGCGCGCCGACTCAATCACCACCGACCAGCTGCCGCGAAACGTGGCGTTCACCGCCTTCACGCGCGCCGAGACGCGCCGCGCCTGCTCCTCAAAAAGGGGCAGCAGCCGCACGGCCTCCTGCACGTACTGCGGATCTCCGGAAAACGTGGGCATGGCCATGAGCCGCTCGATGGGCTCGTCGTTGCTCACAAAGAGCACGCCCTCGTCGCTCACCAGCCGCCCGTCTTCAAAGATGGCCACCGCGCGGCGGCGCACCACGTCGACATAAAGCGAGTGCGGCCACAGCCGCCGGACCGAGGCGCTCTTGATCCATGAAATCTCCTCGACGGCGCGCTTGACCGCGGCGATGTCGGCGGTGATCATGTTGCCGCGCACGCTCGCGCGCACGGCGGAGGCGACCTCCTGCAGCCCGAGCGTCTCGACGGGGCCGCGCACCTCAACCGAGGAGACGGCCAGAAAGTCGGGCGCGGCAGCCTTCCAGCACAGGAAGACCGCGGCCGCCGCCAGCGCGGCAGCGGCAGCCGCGCGCAGCCGTCTTCTCCTGCGGCGGCCGCTCCCGGAGGCGGCGCCAGCCGTCTCGTCAGCGGCAGGGCCGGCCGCGGCGGCGCTCACAAAGCCCGCCGCGGATCGGTCCGCGGCTGCCGCCTTGCTGCGGGAGGCCTCGCCTGAAGCGTTTCTTGCTGCTGCCATGCGCGTCGGTTCCGCCGCAAAAAAGTCCCTAGGCCTGCGCTGCGCGGGCCTTGTCCGCGCGCGGCTCGGGATAGTCGAGCGCGGCGTGCGCGGCCAGATACAGGCACAGCCCCGCGTAGTCGACGCCGACGGCTCGGGCGGCCATGGGCACGAGCGAATGCGGCGTCATGCCAGGGCTTGTGTTGATTTCAAGAAGCACGAACGAGCCGTCGGGGCGCAGCATCAGATCGGCGCGCGCCCAGCCGCGGGCGCCGATGGCCGCAAAGGCCTTCTCGGCGGCTGCGCGCACGGCGGCGTCTTGGGCCTCGGTGAGCCGCGCCGGGCAGTCGTAGGCGACGGCATTGCCGAAGTACTTGTTGTGATAATCGTAGTCGCCCTCGGGGGCGCGGATCTCAATGACCGGAAGCGCCCGTCCGGAGACGATCGCAATCGTGAGCTCCCTGCCGAAGATGCGCTCCTCGACAAGCGCGCCCTCGCCGCGCGCGAGCACCTCCTCGACGGCCTTGCCGAGCACGGCCTCGTCGGCGCCCGAAAGCTTGGAGACGCCGATTGAGGAGCCGTCGGCCACGGGCTTGACCACGAGGTCGGCTCCGAGCTCGGCGAGGATTGCGGCGGCCTCATCAGCGCTTTTTGCGCAGCGTCCGCGCGCCACGGGAAGTCCGGCCTCGCGCCAGAGCCTGCGGGTGAGATCCTTGTCCATGGCGACGGCGCTCGCGCACACGCCCGGCCCCGTGTAGGGAATGCGCAGATATTCAAGCACGCCCTGAATCGTGCCGTCCTCGCCGTAGCGGCCGTGCAGCGCGATGAAGGCCCGGTCAAAGCGGCCTCTGAGCGCCTCGACGGGCTGCTCGGCCGGATCAAACCCCTCGGCATCAACCCCGCGCGAGCGCAGCGCCTCTAGCACGCCCGAGCCGCTTGAAAGCGACACCTCGCGCTCGGGACTCATCCCGCCCATGAGCACGGCCACGCGCCCGAGGCTGCCCGGATCAATGCGGTCGACTTCAGCCGCAGACAGAACGTGATCAGAAAGCATCGAAAACCCCTGCTTCAAAAATCATTGACCTGCAGGCGCAGCCCGTCCGGGCCGGTCCTGCGCTTTGCAAACAAGCATCCCGTCAAAGCCCGCGCGCAAGCACGGGCGCAATGCGTCCAATGCTGCCCGCGCCCATGGTGAGCACCACGTCGCCGGGCGCCACGAGCTGCTTCAATGCCCCGGGGATGCGCGACGCATCCCCGCAGTAGCGCACCGGGCGGCCGCTCGCCTGCTCGACGCCGCGCGCAAGCCTCTCGGAGTCCACGCCCTCGATGGGCGCCTCGCCCGCCGGATAGATGTCGGCAAGCACCAGCTCGTCCACGCTCGAGAGCACCTCGACAAACGCATCGAAGCAGTCGCGCGTGCGCGTGTAGCGGTGCGGCTGGAACGCCAGCACAAGCCGCCGGTCGGGCCAGGCGCCGCGCGCCGCGGCGATTGTGGCGGCCATCTCATGGGGATGGTGTCCATAGTCGTCGACGAGCGCAAACGTGCCGCCCGCACAGGGAATCTCGCCGTACTGCGAAAAGCGCCGGCCCACGCCGGTGAATTCAGCAAGCGCCCGCACGACGGCCTCATCGGGCACGCCCACCAGAGTGGCGATGGCGATGGCCGCAAGCGAGTTGACCACATTGTGCACGCCGGGAAGGTTGAGCACCACCGGCAGCGGCGGGTGGTTTTCACGCAGCACCGTATAGGCCATGCGGGTGCCCTGCGCGCGCACGTCGACGGCGCGCACGTCGGCGTCGCGATTGAGCCCGTAGGCCACGATCCTGCGGCTCACCATCGGAATGATCGAGCGCACGTTGGCGTCGTCGGTGCACAGCACCGCCACGCCGTAGAACGGCAGCCGCGCGATGAAGTCGTTGAAGGCCATCAGGAGCCGCCCGAAGTCGTGCCCGTAGGTGTCCATGTGGTCGGCGTCGATGTTGGTGACGGCCGCCACCACCGGCATGAGGTTCAAAAACGACGCATCCGACTCGTCGGCCTCGGCCACGATGTATTCGCCGCGCCCAAGCCGCGCATTGGCCCCGGAGCTGTTGAGTCTGCCGCCGATCACGTAGGTGGGGTCCAGTCCCCCTGCGGCCAGAAGCGCCGTGGTCAGCGAGGTCGTCGTCGTCTTTCCGTGCGTGCCCGCAATGGCGATGCCGCGGCGCAGGCGCATCAGTTCAGCAAGCATCACCGCGCGCGGAACGACCGGGATGTGCGCGGCGCGTGCAGCGATCACCTCGGGGTTGTCCTCGTGCACGGCGCTTGAGATGACAAGCGCATCGGCTCCGGCGATGTTGCGCGCATCGTGCCCCTGGTAGACCACGGCGCCGAGCGCGCGCAGCCGCTCGGTCACGGGCGTGCTCGCCAGATCCGAGCCGCTCACCGTGTAGCCCAGATTGAGAAGCACCTCGGCAATGCCGCACATTCCCGTGCCGCCGATGCCCACAAAGTGCAGGTGCTTGACCATGAATTTCATAACTTGTTCTTTCCTGTGCTGCGGCAGCCGTCGAAAAAAGTCGCCGGCGCCGCCTTTTTCGCGGAGCGCCAGCCTCAATTTTGCATAAGGCCCCGGAAACGAGGCCTAGCGGCGAAGTCAAAAATCGGCGCAATCGATTGATTTGAAAGGAAAAAGACGTTGCCTATCGGTGAAATTTTAGGGTCCAGACCTGATAACCCAATAGGAACGTCCTCTCGCGAATTTTACAAATATCCGCGATGGATTTAGCCGCCTCGCTGTGCTTCGGGACGACTCAAAAATCACCCCCATGCAGGGTCCTGGACGCCAGCGCTCGTGACGGATGCCGATCGCGGCAGCAGAGCGCCGCCAAACGTCTTTTCCTTGAGCCGCTCCGAAAGGGGTGCCAGTGAGATGCAGGAAGAGGAGCAAAACCGCAGGAGGCTCGCTGCTTTCCTTCAAAAAAACGCTCGGCAAAATCCAGCCGCTCAAATATTGACAAGAAAAAAAAGGCCCGGATTTCCCGATGCCCATGATCAATTGGGCACCCGTACTCTCGAGGGCCGTATGGGGAACCCCACGGTGCGGGCTTTCGTCTGCGGCTTGCGCCGCCAGGCGAGCCTGGCGAGGTTCTGTGGGGAAAATTCTGTCCTGGCTTCTTCAGGAACGAAAGAGCGGCGCGTTCTTTGCCTGATGCAAATCAACGGGCTCTTTCACAAGACTGCAGCTTCGGGACAGGGAGGGGCTGCGGTGAAAACTTGCAAAAAAGGCGGCCGGCCGTCTTTTGCAGCCAGCCGCCGGCAACCGGATGCCGGAGCTCGATTGCCAGAATCCGCCTTGAGCCCGGTTCGCGCGGAATTCAGACCTGGCCGGCCGCGCGCTCGATGATGTCGGCCACGGCCTGGGCGGCATGCGGACGCGCCAGCGCCCGGGCCTTCTGCGCCATTGCAAGAATCTTGTCGCGGTTGGTGCTCATCAGAATGCCGAAGAGGTGTTCGGGCGTGAGCTGCGGCTGCTCAAGCAGAATCGCCGCGCCGTTGTCCTGCATGTAGCGGGCGTTGCCGAGCTGATGCTGCGTGGTCTTCACCACAAAGGGCACGAGAATGCTCGCAGCGCCCGCCGCGCACAGCTCGCTGACGGTCATCGCGCCCGAGCGGCACAGCACGAGGTCGCTGTCGCGATAGGCCGAGGCCATGTCGTCGATGAAGCCCCGCACGTCGGCCTCGATGCCGAGGCTGTCGTAGAGCGCGCGCACCTTTTCGACGTTCTTGACGCCCGTCTGGTGCACGACCTGCGGGCGGCGCTCCTTGTCAAAGAGCGCCAGCGCCTTCGGAACGGTCTCATTTAAAACCTGCGCGCCGAGGCTGCCGCCGAAGACGAGAAGCCGAAGCGGCCCCGTGCGGCCCGCAAGGCGCGCCTCGGGCGCCTCAAGCGCCTCAATCTCGGCGCGCACGGGGTTGCCCGTGATGCTGCCCTTGCCGCGCGCATAGGAGCGCGCCGAGCCGGCAAAGCCGCAGGCGACGGCCGCAGCCTGGTCCATCACGAGCTTGGAGCTCAGGAGCAGCTCCGCGTCGCAGTTCATGAGCACCACAGGCGTGCCGTTTTTGCGCGCGCCCGAGCACACGGGCACGGCCACGTAGCCGCCGGTCGTAAAGAGCACGTCGGGCTTCATCTGCGCCACGAGGGTCCTGGCGCGGCGCGAGGCGAGCACGAGCTTGACCATGCCGCGCAGCATGCCGAAAAGCCCCTTGCCGCGCACGCCCTGAAAATCCAGCCCGGTAAAGGGGATGTTCTCGCGCGCCACGAGGCCGCCCTCCATGCCGGTGCGCGTGCCGATCCAGCTCACGCGCCAGCCGCGGCGCTTGAGCTCCCGGGCGACGGCAAGTCCCGGCATGACGTGTCCGCCCGTGCCGGCGGCGCTGATCAAAAGATGCTTTTCACTCATGAAGTCCCAATGCCCCCGGCCTTGTGCGCGGGGGCCCGTGCAGAGGTTGGCGCCTGCCCTGGGCGGCAGGCGGCAGACAGCGGGCGAAAGGCCCTAAACCTTTCCGCCGCGCATCAGAATGCGGTTTTCCCGGTCGGCGCGCAGCAGCAGGGCGATCGCAGCAATTGTAGCCATCAGCGAGGAGCCGCCGTAGCTCATGATGGGCAGCGTGAGCCCCTTGGTGGGAAAGAGCCCCGTGGCCACGCCCGCGTTGATGACCACCTGCACGCCGATCCAGATGCCCACGCCCTCGGCCACAAGGCCGGAAAACACACGGTCGAGCTTGATGGCCTGCCGTCCGATCGCAAAGGCGCGGCGCACAAGCCAGTAGTACGCTGCCAGAACCGAGATCACGCCCGCAAAGCCCAGCTCCTCGCCCACCACGGCAAGGATGAAGTCGGTGTGCGCCTCGGGCAGATAGTGCAGCTTCTCCACGGACGCCCCGAGGCCGACCCCGAAGAGCTCCCCGCGCCCGAAGGCAATGAGCGAGTGGCTCAGCTGATAGCCCTTGTCAAGGGCGTATTCGCTGCTCCAGGGATCAAGATAGGCCATCACGCGCTGCACGCGCCAGGGCGAGTCGTAGATCATGAGCGCCACCACAAGGGCCACCGCCACGAGCACCACGATGAAGATGCGCATGTTGAGGCCCCCGAGAAAAAGCACGCCCATGGCGATGCAGACGATGACGACGATGGCGCCCAGATCGGGCTGCACGCTGATCAGGCCCGCAACAAGGCACATCACCACCGCCATGGGCCCCAGGCCCTTCGTAAAGGAGTGCATGTACTCCTGGCGCTGCACGGTGAAGTAGGCCGCGCCCACAAGGGCCGCGAACTTTGCAAACTCCGTCACCTGAAAGTTGAGAACGCCCGGAATCGAAATCCAGCGCCGCGAGCCGTTGACCGACATGCCCACGCCGGGAATGAGCACCGCCCCGAGAAGCAGCACGGCAACGAGCACCAGGGCGGGTGCAAGCTTGTTCCAGACGCGCATCGGCACGCGGTAGACGACGCAGCCCGCGGCCAGACTGATGCCGATGAACATCAGGTGCCGCAGAAGAAAGTGGTAGGGCGAGGTGTTGTACTTGGGACTGTCGGCAAGCGATATTGAGGCCGAGTAGACCATCAGGGCGCCGAGCGCAAGAAGCCCGGCCACAATGCACACGACCACCCAGTCGGTTCCGTCAGGCTTGACGGCCGTCCCGCGCCCGGACAAAACGGGCTCGTCGTTCCAGGCGTTCCAGGCGCCGGCCGCGCCCTGCGCGGGCCTGTCCCTGCCGCGGCTCCAGAAGGCCATCCTCAGCGCCCTCCCCCGTTGCCGTCAGCCTGTCGGGGGCTGGATTGCGCCTCCCCGGCAATCTGACGCGCGCGCGCGACAAACCGCGCGCTTCTTTCGGCATAGTCGCGAAACATGTCCCAGCTCGCGCACGCCGGCGAGAGCAGCACCACCGGAAGGGCGCCGCCCGTCTGCGCGCAGCGCTGCGCCTCGGCCCGGGCCGCGCGCCAGGCGGCGTCGACGGCCGCCTCAAAATCAACTCCCGCCTCCTCATAGGACACTCCGGCCTGCTCGAGCGCCGGGCGAATGGCCGGCGCATCGCGTCCGATGAGCACGGCGTGAACGGCATGGCGGGCAAGCGCCTGCGCAAGCGGCGCAAAGTTCTGCCCCTTGCCGTCGCCGCCCAGAATGATGCTGCTCTTGCGGCCGCTCTTTCCGAGTCCCTCGAGCGCGGCGATGGTCGCGCCCACGTTGGTTCCCTTGCTGTCGTCTATGAACTCAATGCCCTCGATCTCAAGCACGGGCTGCACGCGGTGCGGCTCGCCCGCATAGTTCTTGAGCGCCTCGAGCGCAGGCCCAAGCGGCAGCCCCGCGCTCTTGATGAGCGCCAGCGCCGCAAGCGCGTTCATCGCGTTGTGCCGGCCGCGCACCTTGAGCGCCTCAACCGGCATGAGAAGGTTCTTCTGCACGGGCTCGGCCGCAAGCATCGCGGCCTTGGTGGCGCCCGCCGGGGCGTGCGGCATCGCCGCAAGCCACTCCAGACCCCCGTCGCGGGCGATGCCCCACTGTCCGAAGGGCGCCTCGCGCGCGGGATCGGCGTCGGCAAAAACCTCCACAAGCGCCGGGTCGACGCCTTCGGCGCAGCGCATCACCACCGGATCCTCGGCATTGAGCACGCGCCGCGTGCCGCTTTTGAAGATGCGCATCTTGGCCGCGGCATACGCCTCAATGGATCCGTGCCAGTCGACATGATCCTCGGTGAGGTTCAGAAAGGCGGCCGCCGTGCACTCAAGGCTTTGCGTCGTCTGCAGCTGAAAGCTTGAGAGCTCGAGCACCCAGACCTCGGGCAGGTCGCCCGCCGCAAGCAGCCGGTCAAGCTCGACCACCGCGTTGGGACCGATGTTTCCGGCCACGCACACCGAGCGGCCGCCGGCGGCGGCCATCGCGCCCGTCATCGAGGTGGTGGTGGTCTTGCCGTTGGTGCCGGTGACGGCAATCACAATCGGACGGTAGCCCCGGAAGGACGCCAGGCGCGCGAGCTCCCGGGCAAAGAGTTCAATTTCGCCCGCCGTGTCGATGCCGAGCTGCCGGGCACGGGCAACGAGACCCGCGGCCTGCGAGTGCTCAGGCGACAGCCCCGGGCTCAGAACGAGAAGATCGTCGTCGGGGCGAAGCATCTGCGCATCAAGCCCGCCGCCCGAAAAGGCGATGCCCTCAGACTGGAGCGCCGCGGCAAGCGGGGGATTTTCGCGGGTGTCGGCAACGCGCACCGTCCAGCCGCGACGGTACAGAAAGCGGGCCGCCGCGGCGCCCGAGGCGCCGCAGCCGAGTACGAGCGCGCTCTTGCCGCAGGGCACGCGCACGATTTCGCACGCCGCTGCTGCCGCGCATCTCGAGGCGCCTGCGCAGCCGCCGGCCGCTGCGGACTTGTCTGTCGTCTGACGGGTGTCTGTCATGGTTGTGAGCCTCGGAATCTTCAGTTGCGCCTGCCGCCGCCGGGGGCGCCGGGCCGTGTGTTTTCGTCTATCGGATCTTGAGCGTGCTCAGGCCGATCAGCACGAGGATGAAGGTGATGATCCAGAAGCGCACCACCACCTGCGTCTCCTTCCAGCCCTTGAGCTCGAAGTGGTGGTGAATCGGAGCCATCAGGAAGAACCGCTTGCCGTGCGTGAGCCGAAAGTACGTGGTCTGGATCATCACCGAAACGGTTTCGACCACGAAGATGCCGCCCATGATGGCCAGCACGATCTCCTGGCGCGTGATGACGGCGATCGTGCCGAGCGCGCCGCCCAGGGCAAGCGCTCCCACGTCCCCCATGAAGACCTGCGCCGGATAGCAGTTGAACCACAGGAAGGCCAGTCCTGCGCCGGCAATGGCCGCGCAGACGACCACGAGCTCGCCCGCGCCCGGGATGTATTCAAACAAAAGATACTGCGAGAAGTCCGGGCGGCCGATCACGTAGGCAAAGATCCCCAGCGCCGAGCCCACCATCACGCAGGGCATGATCGCCAGACCGTCAAGTCCGTCGGTGAGGTTGACGGCGTTCGAGGTGCCCACGATCACGATCCAGGTGAGCACGATGAAGCCCCACACGCCGAAGGGAAAGGCAATCTGCTTGAAAAACGGCACGGTGAGCGCCAGCTTGTCGAGCTGCTGCAGCTCAAAGCCGTTTTCAACCCAGGAGAGCACCATCGCGCCGATGTGGGAGTTCTCAGGCATGGAGACCGCAAAGGCGAGGTAGACCGCGGCAAAAAAGCCGATGAGGCTCTGCCAGCCGAACTTCTCGCGCGCGCTCATGCCCTTGGGGTCGTGGTGCACGACCTTGCGGTAGTCGTCGCTCCAGCCCACGAACCCGTAGCCCAGGGTGACGAAGAGCACCACCCAGACGAAGCGGTTCGAGAGGTCCATCCACAGCAGCGACGAAATGCCGATGGCCACCAGAATCAGGACGCCGCCCATTGTGGGCGTGCCGTCCTTGACGAGGTGCGTCTTGGGGCCGCACGTGCGCACGGCCTGTCCGATTCTGAGCTTCTTCAACTCGGCAATCACGCGCGGACCCGCGCAAAAGCCGATGGCCATGGCCGTGAGGGCGGCCATCACCGCCCGCAGGCTGAGATAGTTGAAGACGCTGAAGAAACGGATGTCCTCAGAAAGCCATTGAAAAAGCGATAGCAGCATGAATCAAAAACCGTGGCGCAAAGCCTGTGTCCGGCCCCGCTCAAAGGGCCGCATTCGTTTCAAACATCGCGCGCCGGGACCCTCAAGAAAAGGGGGCGCGCTCTTCTTATTTCATTGCCCTGCCCCGCCCCTGCGGGCGCGCCCGCAGGAACCGCCGCCCCAGGCTAGAGCGGCTTGGCCGACATTGCGCTCTTGACCGCATCCACCACGCGCGAGAGTTCCGAAGCGTGCGAGGCCTTCATCAGAAGCGTTCCCGGAGTCTGTGCGGCCGACACGGCCGCCTGCGAGAGCGCCTCTAGGGTTTCAAAGTGGCGCGCGCCCGCTCCGAACGCCTCCACGGCCGCACGCATCTCCGGGCCCGTTGCCAGAAGCCGCTCGATGCCCTGCTTTCTGGCGTAGGCCCCGATCTCGGCGTGAAAGGCCGCCGCCTGCGCACCGGTCTCGGCCATGTCGCCGACAACGAGCACGCGCGGTCCGGGCATGCCTGCGAGCACGTCAATGGCCGCGCGCATGCTGTCGGGGTTGGCATTGTAAGCGTCGTCAATGAGAATGGCTCCGTTGCGCAGCACATAGCGCACGCCCCGGCCCGAGACGGGCTTGAAGTCGGCCAGACCCCGGGAAATCGCCTCAGGCCGCACGCCGATCGCAAGGCACGCCGCGGCAGCGGCGGCCGCGTCGTGCCGCGCGTGCCGCCCGACAAGCTTCAAAACCGAGGCCAGGGCAGGGGCGGCCTCTCCGGCCTTCCCGGCTGCCCTTTTTCCCGCCCCCTCGGCAAGCGCAGGCCCCTGCCGCTCAATGAGGATTTCCTCAAGCGCAGCCGCGCCGCGCGGGCGCACAACGACGTCGGCAAGAGGATGCTGCGCGGCCGGTCCGTCATCCTCGCCGCCGGCCTCCCCGGGGGCTGCGCCGCAGGCGTAGGTGAGCAGCCTGCAGCCGCGGGCGCGCACCAGGTCGCTCCAGATCGAAAAGCTCGGGTCGCGCACGGGCAGCACGGCCGTTCCCTTGGCCGAGAGCGCCACGAGGGCCAGTCCGTTTTCGCGGGCGCTTTCCTCGACGCCGTTGAGAAACTCCTGATGCTCGCGCTGCGCGTTGGTGATCACCGCCACGGTCGGGCGGATCCACGAGACGAGTCGGGCCATCTCGCCCGGATGGTTCATGCCCGCCTCGATCACGGCGGCCTTGGTGCGGCGGCTGATCTCCATGAGCATCTGCGGCACGCCGATGTGGTTGTTGAAGTTGCCGCGGGTGGCGACGATGTTCTCCTCGCCGCAGGCCGTGCGCAGAATCGAGGCGATCATCTGCGTGGTGGTGGTCTTGCCGTTGCTGCCCGCCACGCAGATGAGCGGAATGGCAAACTGCGCGCGCCAGGCCGCGGCAAGCCGTCCATAGGCCTCGACCGTGTCGCGCACGAGCACCTGCGTGCAGCCCGTATCCTGCCAGCGCTCGACGATGACCACGCCCGCGCCGGCCTGCGCGGCCCTTGCGGCAAAGTCATGACCGTCAAAGCGCTCGCCGCGGATGGCGATGAAGATCGCGTTCTTGCTGATGCGGCGGCTGTCGGTGGTGATTTCGCCGAGCACGACTCCGGAGTTTCCGCGCACCTCGAGCACGGCGTCGCCCAGAGCGCTCAAAAGCGTTGCAATTTTCCAGCCGGTGACTTGAGACATGGGGGGTTGATGCTCTTTTTTTGATGATGGTTTTCCTGTTCTCGACGTCTGCTGCCCCTCGGAGTGCGGCGCCCTGAGCCGCCGCAGCCTCCGAAAGCCGTCAAATCCTATTTCTGCGCGCCCTGCGGCCCCTTGATCCTTGAGCGCCGCGCATGGCGCTCAAGCAGCGCCTCGCGCGCGGTCTGCGCATCGCTGAAGTGCGTGCGCACGCCGCGAATCTCCTGATAGGTCTCGTGCCCCTTGCCCGCGATGAGCACGATGTCCTCGGCGCGGGCCTCGCAGACCGCATCAAAGATGGCGCGCCTGCGGTCAAGCTGCACGCGCACCCGGCCCGCATCCGCGGGCCGCACGCCTGCGGCCACATCGCGCGCAATCGCCTCGGGATCCTCGCTTCGGGGGTTGTCGCTTGTGATCAGCACAACCGACGAAAACCGCGCCGCGGCCTCTCCCATGAGCGGCCTCTTGCCGTGATCCCGGTCGCCGCCGGCGCCGAAGACCGTGCGCAGCACCCCGCCCGGACGCGAGGCGAGCACGTCGTTTAAAGCACTGATCACCTTGACGAGGGCGTCGGGCGTATGGGCGTAGTCGACGATCACAAGCGGATCGTCCGAGGCCTGCGCCGCATCAGGGCCGCCCGGGACGGCGGCCGCCGCGGTGCGGCGCACCACCTCAAGGCGCCCGGCCGGCGCCGCGAGCTTCTCGAGCTGCGCAAACACCGCCTGCGGCTGCAGCCCCATCGAGAGCAGCGCCGCCGCCGTCGCGAGCAGATTGCTCACGTTGAAGCGGCCGATGACCTGCGCGCGCACGGGGTGCTGCTCGCGCCGCCAGTGCGCGGCAAAGGCGATGCCGTGCGCGAGGTTTTGCAGCGCATCGGCCGTCAGCATCTCGGCCCCCTCAAGGGTTTTGTTCTCAATGGAATACGCAATGACGCGCGCGCCGTGCTCGCGGGCGATGCGCGCATACTGCGCGCCCGCCGGATCGTCGGCGTTGATCACCGCGCACTTCACCCCGGGCCGGGAGAAAAGCAGCGCCTTGGCGCGGGCATAGGCCTCGGGCGTCTTGTGGTAGTCGAGATGGTCGCGCGTGAGGTTGGTAAAGACCGCCGTCTCAATGTGCGTGCCGTTGAGCCGCCCCTGCTCAAGGCCGATCGAGCTTGCCTCAAGCGCAAAGGCCTGGGCGCCGCGCGCATAGGCCTGCGCAAGAATCCCCTGCAGGCTGGCCGCGTCGGGCGTGGTGAGCGAGGCCACGGCGAGCTGCTCGCCGCAAAGCTCCGCGCCGATCGTTCCGATCACCGCGCAGGGGTGGTGCAGGCGCGAGAGGGCCTCGGCGATCCAGCGGGTGACGCTCGTCTTGCCGTTGGTGCCCGTGACGGCAATGCCGCGCATGTGCGCGGAGGGCTCGCCGTAAAAGCGCGAGGCAATCTCGCCCAGGCGCTCCCTTAGTCCCGGCACGGCATGCATGGGCAGTCCCGCGCCGCGGCCCAGGAGGTCGTCGCGCTGCTCGACGAGCATGCCCGAGGCATGCCGCGAGGCGGCCACCGGCGCATAGGCCAGCCCGTCAACCGCCCGGCCGCGCAGCGCGGCAAAGACGTCGCCCTGCTCAATCGTGCGCGAGTCAATCCGAATGCGCGCGCCCTTCGGGGCGACGCGGCAAAGCCACTCAAGGGCTTCATCCGCAATCCGGCTTGTGCGGCCTGCCGCCGCGCTGCGATCTTCACTCATTGCTCAAACCCCTGACCAGAATGCCCGGCGCCGCGCCGAAGTTGAGTGCATCTGGATGCACGCCGATCAGCTGCAGGGCGCCCGTGGCGACTTCGTTGAACACGGGCGCGGCCACGGTGCCGCCGTAGTGGCTGCCGCGCGTGGGCTCGTCAATCATCACCGCCACGATGATGCGCGGCTGGCCGGCGGGCGCCATGCCCACGAAGCTTGCCACGTATTTGTCGACGTATTCGCCGTTTTCAATCTTGTTGGCCGTGCCGGTCTTGCCGGCAATTGTGTAGCCCTCGACCGAGACGCGCCGCGCGGTGCCCCCGGCCTGCACGGTCTGGGTCATCATCGCGCGCATCTGGCGGGCCACCTCGGGACGGAAGATCTGGGTTCCCTTCGCGGGCGCCGAGGCGCGCATGAAGGTGAGGTCGATCACGTCGCCGTTGCGCGCTAGGGCCGTGTAGGCGCGCACAAGCTGCAGCAGCGACACCGAGATGCCGTGTCCGTAAGAGATCGTTGCCTGCTCGATCGGGCGCCACGACTTGGCCGGCCGCAGACGGCCGCTTGCCGCGCCGATGAGCTCGACCTCGGGCTCGCGCCCGAAGCCCAGGGCCGAGTACATGTTCCAGAGCGAGTCGGCGTCCATCTCCAGGGCGATCTTGCTTGTGCCGATGTTGGAGGACTTGGCCACGACCTGGCTCACCGTGATCATGCCGTAGTTGTGCGTGTCGCCGATCGTCCGGTCGCCGATGGTGAGCTTTCCGGGCGCGGTCTGCACGAGCGTGTCGGGGCGCACGATGCCCAGATCGAGCGCCTTGGCGATCGCAAAGGGCTTCATGGTCGAGCCGGGCTCAAAGGTGTCGGTGATGACGCGGTTGCGGATGCTCTCAAAGTTCACCATGCGCCGCGAGTTGGGGTCGTACGTGGGAAAGCTGCTCAGGGCGAGAATCTCGCCCGTGCGCACGTCGGCCACCACCACGGCGCCCGCCTTGGCCTCATGGCGCTCGATGGCGCTCTTCAAGGCCTTGTAGGCAATGAACTGCAGCCGCGAGTCGATGGAGAGCACCACGTCGCTGCCGACCACGCCCTCCTTGATCCAGATGTCCTCGACAATGCGCCCGAGCCGGTCGCGGATCACGCGCCGCGAGCCCTGCCGCCCCGAGAGCTCCTCGTTGTAGGACAGCTCCACGCCCTCGCGGCCGTTGTTGTCGGCGTCCGTAAAGCCCACGATGTGCGCCGAGATGGGACCGTCGGGGTAGTTGCGGCGCACCTCGTTGCTCACGTGAATGCCCGCAAGCTGCAGCGCGCGCACCGCCTCGCCCTGCGCAACCTCAAGCTTGCGGTCGATATAAACGAAGCTCTTGTCCTTGCGCGCGAGAATCTTCTCGTAGATCTCCCGGGGATCGTCGCCCAGAATCGCCCCGAGCCGCTCGAAGTCCGAGCGCTTGAGCTTTAATGCCTCCTCGGGATCGGCCCAGACGCTGCGCGCCGGAATGGTCGAGGCGAGCACCACGCCGTTGCGGTCCAGAATCTGGCCGCGCTGCGCGGGCACGGGCAGCGTGCGCGCATAGCGCGCCTCGCCCTGCTTTTGCAGAAAGTCGGTTGAAATGCCGCACTGCAGCCAGAAGGCCTTGAGCGCCACGCAGGTGAGTCCGGCAAAAAAGAGAAAGAACACGAGCTTGCTGCGGCCCGCCGGAATCGGCACGAGCAGCAGCGACTCCTCGCCGTTGCGGTTGTGGCGCCGCGGCGTGCTGTCCTCGCGCCAGAAGGCGCGCACCTTGTCGCGCACAATGATCCAGAGACCCTCAAGGAGTTCGGAGAGCGTCATTTGCGCACCTCCATGTGTCCCTGGATGAGCGCCATGGGCGCCACTTCAAGAAGCACCGTGTTGGAGACGCCCGCAGGCGCAAAGCCCATCGCGCGCGCACGGCGGCTCACCGCCGCGGGAAGCGCCGCCTTTGAGAGATCGAGCGCAAGCTGGCTTGAGTCGTCCGACAGCCGCCGCGTCAGGTCATTGGCGCGCTCAATCTCCACAAAGAGCATGCGCACCCGGTACTGCGTCGTGATGAGCACCCCGGCGCTCAGAATGAGCACCGCAGCCGAGACGATCGCCGCAAAAAACAGCACCCGCTCGCTGAAAAAGGCAAGCCCGCCCTTCATCGCGCACCTCCTGCGGAGGCTGCCCCGTCCCAAGACCGCTCCGTGCGGCAGGCGCTGCGCATCACGGCGCTGCGCGCGCGGGGATTCTCCTCGCACTCGGCGCGCGAGGGCTTGACGCGGCGCACGTCGCGCCACAAGGGTTCGGGAAGGTCGCTTTGCCGCAGGGCTATGCGCGCGTCGACGGCGCGCTCGGGATGGGCGCCGGCGTCAAAAAAGCGCTTCACCATGCGGTCTTCAAGCGAGTGAAAGCTGATGACGGCAAGCCGTCCGCCGGGCGCCAGAAGCATGCCCGCCTCGTCAAGCGCGCGGGCAAGCTCATCGAGCTCGCCGTTGATGTGAATGCGAATGGCCTGAAAGCTGCGCGTGGCCGGATGCTGCCCGGCATCCTTGTGCGAGCGCCCGATCGTGCGCGCGATGAAGTCGGCAAGCTCCCCGGTGCGCGCAAAGGGCTTGTCTGCGCGCGCCGCGCAGATCGCGCGGGCGATTCTCCCCGCGCAGCGCTCCTCGCCGTAGTCGCGCAGCACCCGCTCGATTTCGGCGGCGTCGGCGCGGGCGATCCACTCGGCAGCGGTCATGCCCGTGCTCGTGTCCATGCGCATGTCAAGCGGGCCGTCGAAGCGAAATGAAAAGCCGCGCTGCGGGTCGTCAATCTGCGGGCTTGACACCCCGATGTCCATGAGAATGCCGTCGACGCGCGCAACGCCGCGCTCGGCAAGACGCGCGGCCATTTCTGAAAAAGGGGCGTGAATGATTGAAAAGCGCGCGTCGTCAATGGCGCGGGCCGCGGCCACGGCCTCCTCATCGCGGTCAAAGGCAAAGAGCCGCGCACCGGCTCCAAGAAGCTTGAGCAGCCGCCGGCTGTGCCCGCCCCGCCCGAAGGTGGCGTCGACATAGATCCCGTCGGGGCGCGAGAGCACCTCGCGGGGCGCCTCGTCAGCAAGCACCGGACGGTGCGCCAGGGGCCGGACGGCGGGCGCTGACGAACAGGCGCCGGCCCTCTTGTCGACGTCCTTGTCGTGCGCCCCGGCGGAAAACTGCATCGTGCCCGTCATCGTCTTCGCCGTCCCTAGAACTGAAAGCCGCCTGCGGCGGCCTCAAGACCCGCAGCCAGCGCCTCGGCCTCCTGCCGGGCGAGTTCCTGCGCGTCCCAGAGTTCAAAATGCGTGCCCAGGCCCACGAGCGCGACCTCCTTTCGAAGGCCCGCCAGCACCCGGAGGTCCGCGGGGATAAGCAGGCGGCCGGCGGCGTCGACCGTGAGGTCCACGGCGCTTCCAAGCACGATGCGCTGCAGGGCGCGCGCAGCATAGCCCAGCTGCGAGAGCGCTTCACGGCGCTGCTGCCAGACGTCCCGGGGGTAGATCAGAAGGCAGCCGTCGGGATGGCGCGTGATCGTCACCTCCTGGGCGCACTGCTGCGCGAGGAGCTCGCGATGACGACTCGGCATCGTCATGCGCCCCTTGGCATCAAGCGATAAGAGAGATGTGCCCTGGAACACGTGCAACGTCCAAAGAACGGAAAGCGACAGATGGATTCGGCATGGCGGCGCCGCGCCCCCGTCTGCGCGCACCTGCCCCGGCGGAAATATCGGGCCCAATGCACCCCGCGGCCCACTTTCCCCCACTTTTTCACACGCAAACTCTAGCACACGCATTCCGCACGAAACTTCGCCCGGAAGACGAACATGCGATGAAGGCAGCAAATGCAGGATGGGTATTTACCCGTACGTCTCCAGTTCAAGACAACTGCGCAGCATCCGGGCCGATGCCCGTGCACAGGGGCTTAAAAGAAAAAGGAACAAGCCGTGTGAAGAGAACAGGGAGGCGGCTGTCGGGGCCTGAGCACTTGAAATACCGGCCTGGGGGGGGGGGGGAGGGGTACATTGTCCTTTGCACCCTCCTTTTTTCCAACAGCTCCGCCCTTGATCCAACAGGAAAATTTCTGTTTTGCGAAGACGGCGGGAAAAACCTTTCGGAGCCTACACATGCAACTGCAGCACACGGTTCTGGCCGCGGCCGGCCTCGTCCTTCCAGGGAATGCGCCTTGCCCAGCGGCGCGAGTGGCACTGTCCGCAGACAAGCGACTTCTGCTCGGCGCTTGAGGATTGGGCAAAGGGAGGCTTGCCCTGGCTCTTGCGCACGGCGTCAATCCAGGTAGGCGCAAGCGCAAGCTTCATGGTCTTGGGATCATGGCAGTTGACGCATCCGACGGGCCTGCGGTCCGAGATGGGCGTACTTCACCCAGTGACTCGACTCAAACTCCTTTTCGCCCTCCTTTCGGATGGCGTCGGCCGCCACCGAACTGTGGCACAGCAGGCAGTCGTTGGACGCGTACGGATCGGCCTTCGATGGAATGCCCGCGTCGGGAATCGTCGCAAAGTCCAGATAGCTGTAGAAGTGCCCGCGCAGCCCAAGCAGACGCGGACCCGCAGGTCCGCCGGTTCCGGCGCGAAGAATCACCTGATAGGGTTCGCGCGCGATCATGTCCTCGGTTTGATTGTCCGCGGCCGAGGCAATCCAGCGCTCGTACTGCAGCGGAAAGCGCTCCTTGAAGGTGCTGCTGTCTGCCGTGAGCGGCTGACTGCCGCGGCGCCGGCCGCAGCCGCGGCCAGCGCAAAAGCCATCCATGCGCGTCTCATCTCTGTTCTCCTTTGTTGTCTTCTGGAGCGAGATGCGGCCATTGGCCGCGCACGGCTTTTGCAGCACAGCAGATGCGCCTGCTGATGCACAACAAGTTTGTGATGTTTCATGCAGTCGAGGCGCCCCGGGCCCGGCCTCCGAAGCCCTGTGCCCCGCTGCCGTCAGCGGCCGGACGAGTGCGTTCGGGCCAGTCTTTCGCAATGCGCGGCAATCCGGCCGACAGCCTCGTGGATCTGCTCCTCGCCTGTCGTTCCGAATCCCAGAAGAAGACCGCGCACATTCACTTCGCCCCGACAGCACATGCTGAGCGGCCGCACTCGAATGCCCTCCCCGGCAAGGGCGCCGCTGAGCGCCGCGTCGGAGATGGGACTTTTGAGAACAAACGCCGCATGACAGCCGTATTCAGCAGGCAGAAGCGCGCCGAAGGGCGCGAGCCTTTCATGCACGGCCGCGCAAAGCGCGTCATAACGCTGCCGGTAGCGGCGGTTAAGCCGCCGCAAAAAGCTCTCATAGACGTCCGAGTCGAGAAATTCCGCCAGAAGCGCCTGCGTCGACTCGTTCGTCGTGCGGTCCGTCAGATACTTTGCGGCCGCGCACACCTCGGCAAACGCCTCGGGCAGCACGATGTAGCCCGCCCGGATCCCCGGCGCGATCAGCAAGCTGAAGCTTTCAACATACGCCACGCACTCGGCTGCGCCCGAGGCTTGAAACAGCGACCGGTACGGCCTGCCGCCCAAACTGATCGCGCCGTCGGTGCCGTCTTCGACAATCCAGCCGCCCGTGCGCTGCGCCCAGTCAAGAAGCTCTGCGCCCCGCGCCTCGGAAAGCGCCGCGCCCAGCGGATACTGCGAGGCCGTCGAGACAAAAACGCCGCGGGCGTTCGGCGCCTGCGCGAGAGCCTGGCGCACGTTGATTCCTTCGGCGTCAGTCGGAACGACGGCCGCGGTCAATCCCCGATACTCAAGCGTCTCCCAGACCGTTGGGTAGCCCGGATTCTCAACCCAGACGACGTCCGAGGGCGAAAAGAGGACCTCGGCCAGAAGCGAGAGGCCCTGGACAAGGCCGGTGGTGATGACGACTCTTGCCGGGTCAATCGAAATCCCCTGGGATCTTCGCAACCGCCGGCAGACGGCGTGGCGCAGCGGCAGATACCCCTGCGGATCGCTGTAGCTGCTGTGCAGCCAGGGCGAGCGGGCAAGCTGCGCGGCAAAGCGCAGGTAGTGCTTTTCCGCAATGCACTCCATGCCCGAGGCGTAGGTCTGCAGAGGCGAGCGCACGGCGCTGCGGTATTCGGCGACAACGCTGCGGCGTGCATGCTCGGTCCTTCGAAGAATCTCCTCCGAGGGTTGTCGAGCCGAATTCAAGGGCTGCGGGCCGCCGGGCTCTGAAGCCGAGTGCGGCGCGCTTCGGCGCTCGTGCCCTGGCGGGCGGATCAAGCCCTCCGCCGCACCAAGATCGCAGACGAAAAACCCGGCGCCGCGCCTGGTCGCGATGAAGCCCTCATCGGCAAGGCTGCGATAGGCTGCAAGCACCGTGTCGACCGAGACCTCAAGCGTCTGCGCAAAGCCCCGGACGCTTGCAAGCCGCTCTCCGGCAAGCAGCCGCCTTTCCATGATCGCCGCACGGACGCGCCCGCAAATCTGCTGCGCCAGCGGCTTTTTGCGGTCGAGCTTGAAAAAGAGCGCCGGGGCCTCAGGAGTCGCCCGGCCTTTGCGTTTGGGCATGGGAAAACTGTTGGGGTCAAATAAAACAAAATTGTATGGGCACCGGGCCCGGAGGCGTCACTACCATGAGCTCATCCCAACCAAAAAAGGAGAACATCCATGATGAAGCTCAACCGCCGCGCCCTCATTGCCGGCATTGCCGCCACCGCCGCCAGCCCGTCGATTCTCGCGGCCTCCGAGGGCATGCGCCCGCACGCCCTTCGCTTCAAGGATCGCGCGATGACCGATCCAAAAGAGATTGACTACACGCTGCGCAAGGCCCGCGTCGGGTCCTTTGCCTTCGTCGACGGAGATGAACCCTATGTGATCCCCTGGACCTACGGCTATGAGTTCAAGGACGGCAAGCTGCGGCTCTACATGCACTGCGCGCGCAAGGAAGGCCGCAAACGCGAGATTCTCAAGAAGAACAACAAGGTCGCCTTCGACATCCACTGCGACCTTGCCTCGAGCATCAACGAAAAGGATCCCGGCTCAAGCGGCTGGTCCTACCGCAGCCTCACGGGCGTCGGCCGCATGCGCGAGCTTGAGGGCAAGGAAAAGCTGCACGGCCTGCAGCTCGTGTTCTTCAACCAGGCCGGACGCGTTCCCGAAACCGTCAACGAAAAGGCCGCCGCCATGGTCGACGTGCTCTGCCTTGATGTTGAGGTCTACTGCGGCAAGAGGGCCGATAAAAAAGAGTGCCCGCTGCCTGCAATCTCGTAGCTCAAAACCTTGACGGCATTCGCCGTCCCATTCGTCATCCCCGCAGAGCGCCGCGCCCTGCGGAGATCTTTTCGTTTCTGCAGGGCGCAAAAAAAAAGCGCACCCATGCGTGCCGGCTTGAGTCGGAAATGACGGCGCCCCTGAAAACGCGCCGTCCCCGCAAGGGCGCAATGCCCCTGCGGAGACGGCTTCAACCGGCGCAGAGAGACAAGGGCCGCGCCTTCAATTCGCCTATGCAGCGCGCCTGGCGGCATTGCGGCCCGCCACGCGCCCGAACACCAGGCAGTCGGCAATCGACACCGTGCCGAGGCGCACCATGCCGTGCACGCCGCCCGTGGCCTCGCCCGCGGCATAAAGTCCCGGGATCACCGCAAGATCGGTGGAGATCACCTCGGCCTTCGTATTGATCGCAAGCCCGCCCATGCAGTAGTGCACGCGCGGCCACAGACGGCACGCATAGAACGTCCCCTCATTGGGAACCGTGTCGTCGAAGATCTTCGCCGCGTAGTCCGGATCCTTCCTTGCGGCAATGGCCTCGTTCCAGCGCGCCACGGACTTGCCGAGCGCCCCGGCGTCGATGCCATAGGCTGCAGCAAGGCTTCCCAGGTCGGCAAACTTCCTGATGGCGCCGTTCTTGAGGCCGGCCTCGATGGTCGAGGGCGGCACGTGCTTGATGTTGGCCTCAGAAACCAGAAGCACGGCCGGGTGCCCGGTCAGCAGAATCGCGTCGGAGCGAACCTTGCGGTTTCCGGTTTCGTTGACGAAGCGCCTGCCGGTCTTCGGGTCGACCATCAGGCCATAGCCCACGGAGGACTCGACGAACTTCGGGCAGACCCCGAAGCCCTTTTCATCGGGCGAGGTCCAGGGGCCGAGCTGAATCCAGTCCATCTGCACGTCCGCCGCGCCGATGCGCTGCGCAGCCTGCATGGCGTCGCCCGTGGCGCCCGGCTGGTTCGTCGAGTCAAGCTGCGGCCCGAGGCGCGGATCGTGCAGCATGCGCAGCTTCACGTTCTGTGAGAAGCCTCCGCTGCAGATGATCACAGCCTTTCTGGCGCGAATCATCACCTTTTTGCCCGAGTTCTCCTTCGGGAATGCATAGCCCTTCTGAACCTCGGCGCCGATGACCGCCCCCTTGTCGTCGACAACGAGATTGGCCAGACGCGTGCGCGTCTCAATGGGCACGCCGATCTCCCGGCACTTCTTCGTCATCGGGCCGATCATGTTGGCGCCGTTGCCGTTCATGTAGCAGGCCGAGCGCGCCACGGAATGCCCGCCCTGGTAGCCCAGGCGGTCAAACTTCACTCCGAGGAAGTCCTTGGCCCAGCGGTAAGCGTCGAGCGCGCCGTAGGCCACGACCTTCGCGCACTCAACATTGTTGAGATGTCCGCCCGACTTGAGCATGTCGGCAAGCAGCAGCTCGGGACTGTCCTTGATGCCCGCGGCGACCTGCAGGTCGTTTCCCGGAGAGGCAAGGCCGCCCGCCGACAAAACCGAGTTGCCGCCGATCACGGCCATCTTCTCAATGCAGAGCACCTCGGCGCCGTTGGTGCGCGCCTCAATGGCCGCAGACAGGCCGGAGAAGCCTGATCCTACAACGAGCACGTCGACCGTGCGATCCCATTTCGCCGGCACGGGCGTCGACCTTGCGCAGGCCTCGCCGGCAATGAGCCCGGAGGCGCCGAGCGCGCCGCCGATCGACGCACCGAGAAATGAACGACGATTGAGCTTGGTCATAATCCTCTCCTTCGTTTGCGGCCTGCGTCGCGGACAGCGCTTCGCTTCGGTCCGCCCGGCCAGAACATGAGGAAAAGTTTATGGTTGCCGATGCCGCAAGAAAATGACAAGATAGCAATCATTGCTTGTCAAATCCGCAACCTGGGGCAGCGTCCATGAAATCCCCTGATTCCTTTCCGGACATGCGCTGCTGGCGCCTTCTGGAGGCCGTGTTCACGCAGGGAAGCCTTGCGGCGGCAGCCGAGCGGCTCAACGTCGATCTTTCTGCAGCCTCAAGGCTCATGCAGCGGCTTGAACAGTACGCAGGCGAACCGCTTCTGAACCGGCGCAGGCGTCCGGCCTCTCCGACGCCTGCGGCCGGGCGGCTGCGCGCGTCGGTTCAGGCGCTTCTTCAGGCGGCAGAGCGCATCGACGGCGACATTTCCGCCTTGCGCGGACCGAAGCCTGCAAGGCTTGTCCGCCTCAGCATTCCTTCGAACTTTTCCGACGGCGCAAAGCTCTGCGCCATCCATGCCTATGCAGAGGCTCATCCGGAAATCGCCTTCGAGCTTTTTTCCTATCGCGACGAATTCGACGTCGCCGAGGGGCTCCTTGACGCCGCCTATGTGCCCTACTGGCCGCAGCTGCTGCCGGGCATTGAAACCATTCCGGTGTTTCGATCCGGCACCTTTCTTCTGGCCGCCCCGTCGTACCTAGAGCGCTGCGGAGCGCCGCAGCGCATTGAGGAGCTCTGCGGACACCGTCTGCTGCGGCGCACGGGCCGCGGCTATCCCGCCGCGAGATTTCTGTTCAAGGATGACCTCGCCTTCGACATTGAGACCGGAAGGCTCACGCGCCTTGGAAGGACCGACTGCCGCACGCCCGCATCTCTGCCGCGCGCGAGGTTCGGTCCGTTTGAATCGGGCGTGCGCATTCTCTCGGGCGACGCCGTCTCCTGCTACCAGAGCGCGCTTGCCGCAGAAGGCATTGCCGTTGATCTCTCGCTTCGGCTCGTCAACGCGGATCTCGAGGCCGGACGCCTCGTCGCGGTGCTGCCGCCCTGGCGGCCTGCGCTCTGGACCAACACGCTTGCCGTTCGATCGGAGACGGCCGGCGTCCCTGAGTTCAAGGCCTTCGCGCAGTGGTTCGTGCGCAAGGAGTCTCTGGCCGGACGCGCCCGCTGGAAGCGCTGGCTTTCCGTGTTCGATGAAGGTGCGGCGGCTGCCTCGCGCAGCGGCTGCACAAACCCCCGGCCCGGGGATCCGGATATTTTGTGAAATAAAAAAATCGCCCCGCCCTTTCGTGACGAACGGCGCCGTCATGAAAGGGACGAGGCTTGAAAGTTCAGGAGAGCCTGGAGACGGCCCGCAAAGCCGCCCTTGAGCCCGTGCACCCGGCCAGACGCCCCGAAGGCGGGTGAGTCAAGAACCGCCCGCTGCGAACGCCCAAGCAGAAGATGCCGCAATGAATCTTCAAACCGCAACCCCTGGCGCCAGGAAGATGCGCCCGCGGACAGAAAGAATCGATTGCACTGTCGTTATACCTTAAATGAATAACGAAAGCAAATCCCTGGACGATCAGGTGCGCACGATGTCGGTTTTGAGCGAAAAAAGACCGCTTCCGAGCCCAGCGCGGCGCAAGAGCGCCCGGGCGGGCTTGTCGGCATGGATGCGCCCGGGCGACTCCCGGGCAAGGATTTCCCTTGCCTTGTCCACGTCCGGGCAGTAGCGGCGCACGAGCGCCCAGAACGCCGCCGAGTGGTCAAAGTGGGTGAGGTGCGCAAGCTCATGGGCATAGACGTACCGCCAGCAGATGTCGGGCAGAAACGCCAGACGCCAGTTGATGCGCACCACGCCCCTTGACGAGCACGAGCCCCAGCGCGACAGGGCGTCTGCAACCTCGATTTTTGCGGGCTGCACGCCCCAGTGCGGCGTCATGACCGCGCATTCGCTTCGAAGCATCGCATCAAAAAACTCCTCGATCCAGGCGATGAGCTGCAGTTCAAGGACCTTTTGCTGCGTGAGCCCCTCGATGGGCGCAGTGTGCGGAACTGTCAGGCGCCCTGCGGACAGATCAAGGACAAAGCGCTCCGAGCGCTCGTCAAGCGCCAGGGCATAGCGCCGCCCCAGCAGGCTGATCGCGCCGCCCGCGCGCAGATCGGGGGCATAGGTCGAGACAGCCGGGCGCGCCGCGCGCTCAAGACGCTGCCGCTCAGCCGTCTTGCGAAGCCACGCCAGGTTCGCGGCGACAAAGCGCGCAAGCTCCGCGTTTGACACCCGCGGCGTGGTCGAGACCCGCGCGCAGGCGTCGCGCACCACGAGGCGGCTCGTGCGCCTGCCGCGGTTGCTGCGATTCGCGACAAGCCGCGCCGTAAGCTCGGCGTCGCCCACGGCCGCATCGATCTCGACCCAGCCTCCGGAGCGGACGCGCTGCGCCATCAGGCCTCCTGCTTTCCAGACGAGGGAGACGATGAAGAAGCGGAAGCTGTGGGAGAAGAGGAGGACGCCGGATCCCTCGGGGTTTCTTCAGGGACATCCCAGCGGCGGATCTCATTTTCAATCCACTGCGCGACCTCGGCGTTGACCTCGTGGGGCTCGCGCCCCCTGGTCGAGATGACCGGCCCGAAGCTCACGGTGATGGTGCCGGGCTTCTTGGCGATGCTGTTGCGCGGCCAGAGCCTGCCCGAGTTGAGCGCCACGGGCAGCACGTCGACGCCCAGGGAACAGGCAAAGCGCGTGCCGCCCGTCTTGTAGGTCGTCGCAGCCCCCGGCCGGGTTCGCGTGCCCTCGGGAAAGAGAATCACCCACCAGCCGCGCTTGAGAAACAGCTCTCCGCGCTCGCGAAAGATCTGGTAGGCGCTGCGGCCCTCGCTGCGGTCGATGGCGATCATGCGCATCGACTTCAGCGCCCAGCCGAAGAACGGAATCCAGTGCAGGCTCTTCTTGTACACGAACCCCATGCGGTTGGGCAGACAGACCGGCAGAAAGAGCGTCTCCCAGGCCGACTGGTGCTTGCTCAGAACCACGAGCGGGCGCCCGTCGCCGGGAATGTTCTCCACCCCGAGCAGCCGGTGCCGCACGCCGCAGATGCATTCAAGCGCCCGGATCATGAACCGCGCCCAGACGATGCCCACGTGGTCGTAGCGCCACTCCGAGCTCGTGAAGGGCCAGGTGATGAGAATCGTCAGTGCGGCCGGAATCACCGTCACGGCAAAGACGAGATAAAAAAGAAAGCCTCGAACGGCAGCCATTCAGAGCTCCTTTTGGGAAGGCTGGACCAATGGAAAAGGAAAAGTCCCGGAAACGCGCGCGCCGTCAGAAACAAGGGCGCTCGTCATCCGGGACTCGTCAAAAAAAACAGATCGCCGCACGCGCCCGGCGCTGCGCCGCGCAGGCCGGGGGGCGTCGTGCGCCGCGCTGCTAGCGCGCAAGCCTCGAGAGCTCGGCCACGCGGTTCATGAGCACGTACAGGCGCTTTAAGAGTGCCAGGCGGTTGGCGCGAAGCGCGGCATCCTCGCAGTTGACCATCACGTCGGAAAAGAAGGCGTCCACCGCATCCTTCAGGGGCGTGAGCGAGGCAAGCATCGCCTCAAACTCACCCTTTTCAAAGAGCAGCCGCGCAATCGGCTCATGGTCGCCGAGCACGTCGAAAAGATCCTTTTCCGCCTTCTCGGTCAGAAGCTCGGGGGCCACGTCGGCCGACACGCCCTCTCCGGCCTTCTTGAGAATGTTGCTGATGCGCTTGTTGGCCGCCGTGAGGCTTTCGGCCTCGGGCAGCTGCATGAATTCATGCACGGCCTTCAGGCGCTTCGGGGTCTGCACGAGGCGCATGTCCGAAAGCGCAAGCACCGCGTCGACCTCCTGCGCGCTGTAGCCCGCATCGCGCATCATCACGCGCAGACGGTCAAAGAAGAACGTCAGCAGCGCCTCGCGGGCGTTCTGCACGCCCGGCACCTTCACGAGCACCGCAAAGGCGGCGTCGACGAGCTTGTCGAGCTCGACGTCGAGATCCTTTTCGATGATCATGCGCAGCACGCCGAGCGCGTGGCGGCGCAGCGCAAACGGATCCTTGTCGCCCGTGGGCACCTGGCCGATGCCGAACATGCCCGCAAGCGTCTCGAGCTTGTCGGCAAGGGCAACGGCAATCGACACCGGAGTCGAGGGCAGCGCATCGCCCGCAAAACGCGGCTCGTAGTGCTCGCGAATGGCAAGCGCCACCTCATCGGGCTCGCCGTCATGGCGCGCATAGTACTCGCCCATAATGCCCTGAAGCTCCGGGAACTCGCCCACCATCAGGGTGCGCAGGTCAGCCTTGGCAAGCGTGGCAGCGCGCTCGGCCATCTCGCGGTCGGCGCCGATCATTTCCGCTGCGGCCGCGGCGATGGCGCGCACGCGCAGCATGCGGTCGGCCTGGGTGCCGAGCTTGTTGTGGTAGACGACGTGCTTGAGGCCCTCGACGCGGTCGGCAAGCTTCGTCTGGCAGTCCTGCGTGTAGAAGAACTCCGCGTCGGCCAGACGCGCGCGCACCACGCGGGCGTTGCCCGAGATGATGGCCGCGCCCCCGTCCCTGGCCTCGATGTGGCTCACAAGGCAGAAGCGGTTCATGAGCCGTCCCTGCGCATCGCGCATCGGGAAGTACTTCTGATTGGTCTGCATCGTGAGGATGAGGCACTCCTCGGGAACCGCAAGGTACTTCTTTTCAAACTCCGAGACGTAGACCACGGGCCACTCGGTAAGCGAGTTGGTCTCGTCGATCAGATCCTCGGGGGCGATGAGCTCGCCCCCCTCGCGGGCGGCGGTTTCCTTGAGCAGCTCAACGAGACGGGCGCGGCGCTCGGGGTAGCTGGCAATCACGCGGCCCTCCTCGTAGAGCTGCGCGGCGTACCCGTCGGCCGAGCGGATTTCAATCGGCGCATGGGTGTGGAAGCGATGCCCCATCGTCGTGCGGCCGGCCTCAAGCCCGAACATCTTCACGCCCTTGAGAACCTCGCTGCCGTAAAGGGCCGTGAGGTGCTTGACCGGGCGCACGAACTGCACCGTGGTCACGCCGTCGGCGAGCTGATAGTTCATCACCTTGGGAATCGGCAGCGCCTTGACGGAGTCCTCAAGCGCCTTCTGCACGGCCTGCGCGACGCCCACGCCCGGGCGCACGCCCTCGTAGACGAGCTGCTCGTTCTTGCCGTCGTTGACGCGCTTGAGCTCAGAGGGCTCGCACGCAATGCCGAGCGCCTTCATCTTCTTGACAAGCGCCGGGGTGGCCCGGCCCTCGGCGTCAAGGCCCACGCGCACGGGCACGAGCCGCTGCGTGAAGGCTTCGTCAGGGGACTTCTCGAGCACGTCGGTCACGAGCACCGCCATGCGGCGCGGCGATCCGTAGGGGGTCATCTGCGCTTGCGCGCCCAGAATGCGGCTTGCCGCAAGCGACTTCATCACGCCCTCGGCAAACGCCGCTGAAAGCTTCTTGAGCGCCTTGGGCGGCAGCTCTTCGGTTTGCAGTTCAACAAGAAGACTGGTCATTTCCTCGAATTCCTTTCTGATCAACCCTGGACCTTGTCAGCGGGCTGTGCGGCATGCTTGAGCATGGGGAAGCCCAGGCGCTCGCGCGCGTCGTAGTAGCTCTGCGCCACGGCGCGGCTGAAGCTGCGGATGCGCGCGATGTAGGCGGCGCGCTCGGTCACCGAGATCGCGCCGCGGGCGTCGAGCAGGTTGAACGTGTGGCCGGCCTTGAGCACCATCTCATAGGCCGGAAGCGCAAGCTCAAGCTCCATGAGGCGCTTGGCCTCGCTCTCAAAGTAGTCGAACTGCTTGAAGAGCTTCTCGGGGTCGCTCGCCTCAAAGTTGTAGTGGCTCTGCTCGACCTCGTTCTGGTGAAACACGTCGCCGTAGGTGAGCGTGTGCGTCTGTCCGAGGCCGTCGGTCCAGTTGGTGTAGACGAGATCAAAGACGTTGTCGCAGTTCTGCAGGTACATCGTCAGGCGCTCAAGCCCGTAGGTGATCTCGCCGGTGATGGGCTTGCACTCAAGGCCGCCCACCTGCTGGAAGTACGTGAACTGCGTCACCTCCATGCCGTTCATCCAGACCTCCCAGCCCAGGCCCCAGGCGCCGAGCGTCGGGTTCTCCCAGTTGTCCTCGACAAAGCGCACGTCATTGACCTCGGTGTCGATGCCCAGATGGCGCAGGGAGCCCAGATACAGATCGACGATGTTGACCGGGCTGGGCTTGAGCACCACCTGGTACTGGTGGTGCTGGTGCAGACGGTTGGGATTTTCGCCGTAGCGGGCGTCCTTCGGGCGGCGCGAGGGCTGCACGTAGGCCGCGCGCCAGGGCTCGGGACCGAGCGCGCGCAAGAAGGTGGCCGTGTGCGAGGTGCCGGCGCCCACTTCAATGTCGATGGGCTGCAGCAGCGCGCAGCCCTGTTTGTTCCAATAGTCCTGCAAGCGCAGGATCACTTCCTGAAAAGTCAGCATAAAAACGAACCCAATGATCTACCGTCAGACAGCGTCCGCCGGGCGCCGCCGGCATCGTCCGGAAACCCGGACAAAGAGGGGGGAAATTTTATCAGATCGCCAAAACCCGATTTTTTTCAGACCTTCGTCCCGGCCCTGCGTGCGCGCCCGAGGCGGCCGGCAAGAACGCCCGCCGCAAGAAGCAAAAGGGCGGCTGCCGCCGCAGGGGCGTTGCCCAGGCGCACGAACCACGTGGGCTCGCCCGCATAGGTCGTCACCCGCAGGTCAAGGTTCTGGGCGCCGGGCGCAGCGCTGCGCTCGATGAGGCCGTTTGGAAGAATGAGCGCCGAGCCCGCATTGTTGACCGCCTGCACGAAGGGGCGCGCCGTTTCCAGGGCGCGCATGACGCTCATCTGCGTAAACTGCCCGACGGCATGCGGCGCAAACCATCCGAGGTTGGCGACGTTGAAGATCACCTGCGGATTGCCGTGCCGCCACCAGAGCCGCAGCTCCTCGCCGAACATGTTTTCGTAGCAGATGCTGAGCGCGCTCTCAACGCCCGCAATGGTCACGGGGCCGGCGCCGCCCGCCGGTCCCGGCGTTTGATCGGCCATCGGAATGCCGAGCGCGTCGACAAACCAGCGAAAGCCCACGGGAACGAACTCCCCGAAGGGCACGAGGTGGTGCTTTTGGTAGACCTCGCGCAGCCGCGCGCCGTCGCCGCCCTCTGCGGCGGGCTCTGCAAGCCACAGGGTGTTCTGCACCGTACGGGCGCCGCTGTCCGCGGCGCGCTCGGAAAAGCCGTTCACAAGCACGGCGCCGTGCGTGCGCTGCGCCGTGCGCAGGGCGGGCGCAATGAGTTCGGGCGGCAGCCTTTGCATGGCCGCCGCGTAAAGCCCCTCGGGCCAGACGGTGAGGTCGATCCGGCCGCCCAGGGCGCTGCGGCTGCTCATGGCCTCCACGCGCGCCGTGCGCTCGCGCTGCGCGCCGGCCGTCATCGCGGCGGCGGCAACCGGAAAGTCCGGCTGCACAAGGCGCACCTCAAGGCTGGCCGCGGGCCTGGCCCAAACGATGTGCTCAAGTCCCGCCGTGGTGAGCGCAAGCGCCCCCGCAAGGCAGGCCGTCGCGGCGCGCAGCACCACGCGCCGCCGGTCCCATGGCGCCAGCAGCACGAGCAGCGTGCCGATGAGCACGTGCACGACGAGGCCCAGGCCGATCACGCCCGCCACGGGCGCCCAGGACTTGAAGAGGCTCTCCCCCCAGGCGTACCCCGACGACAGCCATCCAAAGCCCATGACCCACGGACCGCGCACCAGCTCCCCGAGCGCCCACGCCGCGGGCAGAACCAGCACCAGCTTCACGGCGCGGGGCGCCGGCACGGCCGCGGCCGCCGCGCACGCCGCCGCGGGAACAAGCGCAAGCAGCGCGGCCAGCAGCACGACGCCGGCAGCGGCCAGCGGCGCAGCAATCCCGCCGTAGACGTGCATCGAGCTGTAGGTCCAGCTCAGGCCCGCCGAAAAATACGCAAGCCCCCAGAAAAAGCCGAGGGCGGCGGCCGTGCGCACGCGCCCGGCCGCAGAGACCATCCAGAAGAGCCCGGCCGTCGAGGCGGCCAGCGCCGCGGCCAGCGAAACCGGCGCAAAGCCCGCCGCCCCGAGAAGCCCCAGCAAAAGGGCGGCTGCGCACTGCAGAGCCGCGCTTTGGCGAAAGCGCCGCGCCGCGGGCTCCATCGCCCTGCGCCAGCGGCTTTTTTGCGTCGTTGTCGTACTCATGTCGTCCTGAAGACCCGCGCGCCTGAGGGGTGCGGGTGAGAGCTGAGGCCTTGCGGAGGGCGCCGGCGCCTAGGCGCTGATGTCCTCGGCCGGGTCGTTGGCCGCGGGAAGTCCCTTGTCGGCGGCCGAGACGAGCTTTTCAACAAGAAAAAGGTGCGCCTGCCGCTCGTCGGCCGTGAGCACCTTGAAGCGAAAGCCGTCGATTTCAATCGTTTCGCCGCGGTGCGGAACGTGCTCGAAGCGGTCGGTCACCATGCCGCCCACCGTCTCGCAGTACTGGTCCTGGAGGTTGACGCCGAAGAATTCGTTGAACTGCTCGAGATAGGTCTCGGCCTTCACGCGCCAGTGCTCGGGGTCGACCACGATGATGTTGTCCTTGTCGGGATTGACGCTGTCGAACTCATCGTCAATCTCGCCCACCACCTGCTCGATGACGTCCTCAATCGTGATGAGCCCCGAGATCGATCCGAACTCATCGATCACGAGCGCCATGTGGTTGCGCGTGGCGCGAAAGTCGCGAAGCACCACGTTCAGGGGCTGGGTCTCGGGGATGAAGCGCGCCGGACGCAGGTGCGCGCGCACGTCGTAGGCCGGATCAACGAAGAGCCGCAGCAGATCCTTGGCGTGCAGCACGCCCTTGACGGCGTCCATGTCGCCCTCGATCACGGGAAAGCGCGAGTGTCCGCGGGCAATCACCTTGGGAAGCCAGACGCTGCGCGGCTCGTTGATGTCGACGGCCTCGATCTGGGCGCGCGGCACCATCAGGTCGGCCGCGGAGAGCTCGCTCACCTCCAGCGCCCCCTCCATCATGTTGAGCGCCTCGGCATCAAAGAGCTTGTGCCCGTAGGCGCGGTGCAGGGCCTCGGTGAACTCCTCGCGCGTGGAGGGCTCCTTGTGAAGGAGCGTGCGCAGAAGATTGTTGAAGAAGCCGGCCTTTTCCATTGGCCTGCCGGCGTCGGCATTGTCGTTTGATCGGTGTGGTTGCTCTGGCATAGGTGCCGGCAGCAATTGGTTTCGTGCCGGTGGAAAGTGTCAAGTCCCCTGAGAATACCAAAAAACCGCGCCCGTGCGCGCGCCCCGCCCCCGCAAGGCGCGCAGATCCGCCCAAAGCCGCTTCAGGCAGGGACCGGGCGCGGCGCAGCGGCCTGCTAGTGGGACTGCGCCGGATCGTAATAGGGGCTCTCAAAGCCCAGCCCCAGCATGATCTCGGTTTCGCGCGCCTCCATCCGCTCGGCCTCCTCATCGGTCTCATGATCCCATCCCTGGGCGTGCAGCACGCCGTGGATGAGCAGGTGCGCGAGATGCGCCTGGAAGCGCTTGAACTGCTCGCGGGCCTCCTGCTCGACCACGTCAAGGCAGATCACGATGTCGGCGCTGACCACCGGCTCATGCGCATAGTCGAAGGTGAGCACATTGGTCGCGTAGTCCTTGCCGCGGTAGGTCTTGTTGAGCTCGCGGGCCTCCTCGGGGTTGGCAAAGCGCACATTGATCTCGGCCGGGCGCGCAAGCGCGGCCTGCATCCAGTAGCGCATCACGCGCCTTGACGGAAGGCGCTGCGTCACGCCCTCGCCGCGCTCAAACAAAACCTCAAGCTCGGGCGGCGTCCTGCGGGCGCCGCGGCGCGCTGCGGGGGACTTCTGCCGCCCCCGGGGTGCCTGCGTGTTCACGGTTTTTTGCGTCGCTTGCATGACTTGCTCCTTGGCCGGCCGTCATCAGGCCGCACCATTGCTTTCTTCGTTGAGAGCCGCTCCGGCCTCCTGCGGGGCCGAAGCCGCCGGTGCGCCGCCGCCCTGTCCGGGGCCGCGCCGCGTCCGCTCCGGGACAGGACGCTCACGGCCGCCGTTTTCGGCCTCCCAGGCCTCGTAGGCGCGCACGATGGCGCCCACAAGCGGGTGGCGCACCACGTCCTCGGTCGTAAAGCGCACGATCGAGATGCCGCGCACGCCCTCGAGCACTGCACAGGCGTGCCTGAGGCCGCTTGCCACCCCGCGGGGCAGGTCGATCTGCGTGGCGTCGCCCGTGATCACCGCGCGCGTGCCGAAGCCGATGCGGGTGAGAAACATCTTCATCTGCTCGATGGTGGTGTTCTGCGCCTCGTCGAGAATCACGAAGGCGTTGTTGAGCGTGCGGCCGCGCATGAACGCCAGGGGCGCGATTTCAATCACCTGACGCTCAATGAGGCGCTGCGTCTTTTCAAAGCCGAAGAGATCAAAGAGCGCGTCGTAAAGCGGCCGCAGATAGGGATCGACCTTCTGCACCAGGTCGCCGGGAAGAAACCCCAGCCGCTCGCCCGCCTCGATGGCCGGGCGCGTGAGAATGATGCGCTCGACGGCGTCGCGCTCATAGGCGTCGACCGCGGCGGCAACGGCAAGATACGTCTTGCCCGTGCCCGCGGGCCCCACGCCGAAGGTGACGTCGGTGCTCATGATCGCCGACAGATAGCGCCGCTGTCCGGGCGTGCGCGGCTGCAGGCCGCTGCGGCGCGTCTTGAGCGCAAAGACGGACTCGTCGGAGGCCGCCGCGCCGGTCTGCTCGCCGATCACCGCCATCTGCACGTCGCTGATGGTGAGTTCGCCTCCGGACTGCACGCGCGCGGCGAGCATCTCGAGCACGTGCATGGCCTTGCGCGCCTCGGCGCCCTCTAGCCTGAAGTGCGCCCCGCGCCGGGAGATGCGCACGGCAAAGGCGTGCTCGATCTGCCGCAGATTTTCATCAAGCGGCCCCACGAGCGCGGCAAGCTCGCCGTGCGTGGCGTCAAGCGCAAACTGCAAGACCCTGTTTTCCTGCTCAGCCATCGCCTAGCCCTCCCCCGCGGCGGCCGCCCCGGCGTCCCCGGCAGGAACGCCTCCGAGCGTGTGCGGAAAGACCTCCGTGATGCGAATCGAGGCCATCGAGCCGATCAGGGCCGGATCGCCAGGAAAATTCACCACGCGGTTGTTGTCGGTGCGCGCGGCAAGCATGCCGCCGCCCTTTTTGGCCGGGCCGAAGACCAGGCAGCGCTCCACGCGCCCGAGCATGCCGCGGGAGATCTGCGCTGCGTTGGCGTCGATGACAGCCTGAAGCTGCTGCAGACGCTCGAGCTTGACCTCGCGCGGCGTCTCGTCGGGATAGGAGGCCGCGGGCGTTCCCGGCCGCTTGGAATAAACAAAGGAAAAGCTCGCGTCAAACCCCACCTCATCGATCAGGCGCATCGTCTCGGCGAAGTCCTCCTCGGTCTCGCCGGGAAAGCCCACGATGAAGTCGGTGGCAACGGAAATGTCCGGGCGCACCTCGCGCAGCCGTGCGATGCGCTCAAGGTACCAGTCGTGCGTATAGCCGCGCTTCATGGCCGCCAGAATCCGGTCCGAGCCGCTTTGCACCGGCAGGTGCACATGGTTGGCAAGCTTGGGCAGCCTGCCGTAGGCCTCGATGAGCCGGTCGGAAAACTCCTTCGGATGGCTTGTCGTGTAGCGGATGCGCTCGATGCCGGGAATGTCGTGGACGTACTCAAGAAGCAGCGCAAAGTCGGCCGTGGACCTTGCATCTGGCGCGCGCCCCTGGTAGGCGTTGACGTTCTGGCCGAGCAGCGTGATTTCCTTGACGCCCTGGGCGGCAAGCTGCGCGCACTCAACGAGCACGTCCATCATCGGACGGCTGATCTCGGTGCCGCGCGTATAGGGCACGACGCAGTAGGAGCAGTACTTGCTGCAGCCCTCCATGATCGAGACGAAGGCGCTCGCCCCGTGCGCGCAGGGCGCGGGCAGGCAGTCGAACTTTTCAATCTCGGGAAAGGCGATGTCGACCTGGGGGCGGCCGGTGCGCTCGCGCTTTTCCAGAAGCTCGGGAAGCCGGTGCAGCGTCTGCGGCCCAAAGACCACGTCGACCCAGGGCGCGCGGGAGAGCACGCGCCGGCCCTCCTGGCTCGCCACGCAGCCGCCCACGGCGACGCGCACGGCCGGGTTTTCGCGCTTGATCTCGCGGATGCGTCCAAGGTCGGAGAAGGTCTTTTCCTGCGCCTTTTCACGAATCGAGCAGGTAATGACGACGATGAGGTCGGCCTGCTCGGGGGCGCTCACGCGCGCATAGCCCTGCGCGGCCATCAGATCAAGAAGGCGCGCGCTGTCGTAGTCGTTCATTTGGCAGCCGAAGCTGCGCAGATAGATTTTTCTTGCGTTCACGGTTTATGTCCGTTGGCAGGTTCAGTGCAGAAGGATCCGAAGCGAGGAGTCGCCGCGGGCGCGGGGACTGCCGGGGTCCGGTGCCGCGGCAGCCGCCTTCGCGCGGGGTTCGCCGGGAAGGCTCGGAGCGCGCGGCCCGGGGCAATATGACGGACGTGCCTGTCAAAGTGCCGGAGGCGGCAGGGCCTGCGGACCCTTTCCCCGTTGTTCATCAGGGGCGTCGGGTGCGCCCCGGGGCCGGAGGCGTCTCAGGGTAAGGGGAGAAATTTTAAAGGAATTGCGTTCCGGGCGCGACGCCGCGCAGCTCTGAAGGCTTGTGCGGCAGGGAATCCGCGGCACAAGCCTGCGGCTTGATTTTCCTGCGCGTCAGCACTCAATGAAGTTCACGGCAAGCCCCCCGCGGCTTGTCTCGCGATACTTCTCCATCATGTCGCGGCCCGTGGCGAACATGGTCTGCATCACGGCGTCAAGGCTCACCACGTGCTCGCCCGTGCCGTTGAGCGCAAGCCGCGCGGCGTTGACGGCCTTCACCGCGGCCACGGCATTGCGCTCGATGCAGGGAATCTGCACCTGCCCGGCCACCGGGTCGCAGGTCATTCCGAGGTGGTGCTCCATGCCGATTTCCGCGGCGTTCTCCACCTGCTGCGGCGTGGCGCCGAGCACCGCCGCCAGAGCGCCTGCGGCCATCGAGCAGGCCACGCCCACCTCGCCCTGGCAGCCAACCTCGGCGCCCGAAATCGAGGCGTTCTTCTTGTAGAGCATGCCGATGGCGCCGGCCGTCAGAAGAAAATCCCGCACGGCCGCAGGCGTCGCATGGGAAAAATAGGTCGTGAAGTACTTGAGCACGGCAGGCACGACGCCCGCCGCCCCGTTTGTGGGGGCGGTCACAAGGCGCCCTCCGGCGGCATTTTCCTCGCTCACCGCAAAGGCCCAGGCATTGACCCAGTCGAGCACCACCATCGGATCGTCGGCCGGCGTGCGGCCCGCGATGCGGCGCGCCAGTCCCGCGGCGCGGCGCGCCACCTTGAGCGGACCGGGCAGGAGGCCTTCGGCGGCAAGCCCCCGGTCGATGGCCTGCTGCATCACCAGCCAGATGCGGTCGAGCCCCGCATCGATCTCTTCGTCGGTGCGTTCGGCGCGCTCGTTGGCGCGCACGATCCCGGCAATCGACATGCCGCTGCCGCAGGCGTGCGCAATGAGGCCCGCGGCGTTTTCGTACGGATAGGCGATCGTGCGCGCGGCCTGCGCGAGCACGCGCCCGGGCACCTCGGGCTCCTCGGGATTTTCGATGCGCGCAGCGACGATGAAGCCCCCGCCCACCGAGTAGTAGCGCCGGTCGAAAAGCACGTACCCGTCGGCATCGAGAGCCGAGAGCTCCATGGCGTTGGCGTGAAACTTCGCCGACTTCTGCGGCGAAAACACGATGTCGCGGTCCGGGTCAAAGGCAATCGGGCGGCTTGAGACGAGAACGAGCCTGCCCGAGGAGCGCACCCGGGCGACGGCCGCGGCGCTCTCAGCCGGATCGGCGGCATCGGGCGCCGTGCCCATGAGGCCGAGCATCACCGCACGATCGGTTGCGTGCCCACGCCCGGTGGCGCCGAGGCTTCCCATGAGCTCGCAGAACACCCGCTCGGTGCGCTCAATGAGCCCCCGGCGCTGCAGTTCGCGCGCAAACAAAAGCGCCGCGCGCATCGGACCCACGGTGTGGCTTGAGCTCGGCCCCACCCCCATCTTGAAAAGATCAAAGACGCTGCCTGCCATGAAATTTCCGCCCCTTGTGCTGATTCCTGAAGCGCCCTGCGCGGCGCACTAGATCTGCCGGTCGATGACCAGCGCCGAGCGGCAGACCACGCGCGGATCGGTGTGCACGGTGCAGGGCACGCGCTCGCCCACCGACACGCCCAGCGGCAGCCGCACCAGGCCCACCGTAAAGGGGCCCTCGGGCACGCGCGCAATGCTTGTAAGCGGATAGGAGACGCCCTCGATGTCGATGGTGGGCGCCTCGATCAAGAGCGAGGGATCGTAGGCGAGGTCAAAGGCGACAAGCTGCATGCGCAGGTGCTTGCCCGCGGCCGCGCGCGCCTCGGTGAGGGCGCGGCCGATGAAGATGCGCTCCGGGTCGGAAAAGTCGAGCGCATCCTCAAGCCCCGTCTCAAGGGGGCTTGAGCCCTCGTCGATTTCAAGCCCCGGCGCAGGCTCGCGCGCAAAGATGCGCAGCGCATCAAACCCGGTCTGCTCGCCCTCGCGGGCTCCGGCGGCAAGAAGGTTGTCGTAGAGCGCGTCGATCGCCTCGGCAGGTCCCGCGGCAAGCGAGATCCAGCCCATGTTGATGAAGCGCAGCCCCAGGGCCTTCTGCATGGCGTGCGGCGCGGGACAAACCTCCTTGACCGGAAGCTTTCCCACAAAATAAAAGCCCTTGAGGCTTTCGCACCCCACGTCGGCCTCAAAGGCGACGCTCACCTGCCGCACCCAGGCCTGCTGGGCGTCGGCGTTTTCCGAGGCAAGCACGAGCTCGTAGGACGCGCCGCCCGTGCGCGCGACCCAGGGCAGCCCCAGAATGCCGCCCGTGGCGTTCATCATCACGCTGCGCTCGACGCCCCCCTCGGGGATCTTTCGCACGTCGCCCGCCAGAAGGCGCGCAAGAAACTTGCCGCCGCCCTCGACGGTGAGCACCGTCACGGGCCGGCGGGAAAACAAGACAAGCTCAATGTTCGAGGTCATTTTCTGCTTCGGTCAACCGGAAGAAAACAGGGAAGTCCGGGCGCGCCGCACGCGGCGCGCCCGATGAAGAAAAAAGGGATGGCGCCGGCCCTCAGTCCCGCGCCGGCGCATCCTCGCGCACGCAGTCGAGCATATAGCGAATCGTTCCGTCGGCCTGCGGCACCTTCACCAGACCGTGCACGTCGCTTTCAAAGCCCGCAAAGCGCCGCGTGAAATCGCGCGCAAAGCGCAGATACTCGACGATCTTGGCGTTGACGCGCTCGCCGGGCACCAGCAGCGGAATTCCCGGCGGATAGGGCGTCAGAAGCACGGCCGAGATGCGGCCCTCGAGCTCGTCGATCGGCAGCCGGTCGATCTCGCCGTGGGCGTATTTTGCATAGGCGTCGGTCGGACGCATCGCAGGCACCATCTCCGAGGTGTACATCTGCGTGGTGAGCCGCGCCACGTCGTAGCTGCGGTAGACCTCGTGAATCTGCTGGCAGAGATCGCGCAGACCGAGGTTTTCGTACTGCGGGAAGGCGGCGATGAACTTGGGCATCACGTGCCACAGGGGCGCATTGACGTCGTAGGCGTCCTTGAACTGCTGCAGCTCGGTCACCATCGTGTTCCAGCGGCCCTTGGTGATGCCGATCGTAAACATGATGAAAAACGAGTAGAGCCCCGTCTTTTCAACGATGATGCCGTGCTCGGCCAGGTACTTCGTCACCACCGCCGCGGGAATGCCGGTCTCGGCAAAGTCGCCCTGCACCGAAAGGCCGGGCGTGACGATCGTGCCCTTGATCGGATCGAGCATGTTGAAGCCCTCGGCCACGTCTCCGAAGCCGTGCCACTCGTCGTTGGCCGCGAGCATCCAGTCGCGCTGCTCGCCGCGGCCCTCCTCGGGCAGCCTGTCCGGCCCCCAGACCGTAAACCACCAGTCGCGGTAGTTGACGCCCACCTCGCGCATGGCGCGCCGGAAGTCCACGGCCTCCGCGATCGAGTCCTCCACGAGCGCGCGGCCCGCGCGGCCCTCCATCATCGCCGCGGCCACGTCGCAGCTGGCGATGATGGCGTACTGCGGCGACGTGGACGTGTGCATCATGAAGGCCTCGTTGAAGCTTGCACGGTCGAGCTTCTCGGTTTCCGAGTCCTGGATGCAGATCTGGCTTGCCTGCGAGATGCCCGCAAGCAGCTTGTGCGTGGAGTGCGTCGCAAAGACGAGGCTTTTCTTGGTGCGCGCCTTGCTGCGGTCGATGGCGTGCATGTTCTCATAAAAGCTCGAGAACGCCGCATGCGGCAGCCACGCCTCGTCAAAGTGCAGGATGTCGACCTTGCCGTCCAGGCGCGCCTTGATCACCTCGTCGTTGTAGACGATGCCGTCGTAGGTCGACTGCGTGAGCGTCAGAATCCGGGGCTTGGCCTTCTTGTTCTTGATGAGGGGGTTGGCGGCGATCTTGCGCTCAATGTTTTCCCAGTCAAACTCCGACAGCGGAATCGGTCCGATGATGCCATAGTGGTTGCGCGTGGGCATCAGGAACACGGGAATCGCGCCCGTGAGCGTGATGGCGTGCAGAATCGACTTGTGGCAGTTGCGGTCGACGACCACGATGTCGCCCGGCGCAACCGTGTAGTTCCAGACGATCTTGTTGGAGGTCGAGGTGCCGTTGGTGACGAAAAACAGGTTGTCGCAGCCGAAGATGCGCGCGGCGTTTTGCTCGGACTTCGCCACCGGACCGGTGTGGTCGAGAAGCTGTCCGAGCTCCTCGACGGCGTTGCAGACGTCGGCGCGCAGCATGTTCTCGCCGAAGAACTGGTGAAACATCTGCCCGAGGGGGCTCTTGAGAAAGGCCACGCCGCCCGAGTGCCCGGGGCAGTGCCAGGAGTAGGAGCTGTCGGCCGCGTAGTGCGTCAGCGCCCGGAAAAAGGGCGGCGGCAGGCTCTTTAAGTACTCGCGCGCCTCGCGCACGATGTAGCGCGCCACGAAGTCGGGCGTGTCCTCAAACATGTTGATGAAGCCGTGCAGCTCGCGGGTGACGTCGTTGGGAATGCTCGGCGCCGTCTGCGTCTCCCCGTACAGAAAGATCGGCACGTCGGGGTTGCTTGAGCGCACCTTGCGCACGAAGTCGCGCAGCTCCTGCACCACCGCGCTCTCCTCGTCGGGACGGGCGAAGTCGTCGTCGTGCATGCTCACGATGAAGGCTGAGGCGCGGCTTGCCTGCCGCGCCAGGCTTGTGAGATCCGAAAACGCGGTAACGGCGCGCACCTCGACGTCCTGCGCCTCGATGGCCTGCGCAAGGTCGCGGATGCCGAGACCGGAGACATTCTCCGAGTGATAGTCCTCGTCGATGATGACGATCGGAAAGTGATACTTGAACATGAGTGCTCTTGCGTTGGGAGGTGATGAGGGAAAGCGGCGGCGGCCGAAGACGTCGGGCGCGCCCGCCGGCGCGCGCGAAATTCCGGGATTTTGCCTCTGCGTGCGGCAATAGTAGCGGGTTTGGCGGCGGGTTTGGACTGCCGCCGCGCAAAGGGCGGCGGCTCAAGGGCCGGGCGCGCCGCCCGATGCCGCCGCGCGCTGATGCTCTAAAATTCAGCCGCCGGTCGATTCCCCGCGCCGGGAGATCGGCCCCAGGATGCACCTTTTTTCCCCTTTGCGAGAGCCGCAAGCATGATGACCAGCACTTCTTCCGCGCCCCTGCCGCGCTGCCACGGCAGACTCTTCATGGTGACCGCCCCCTCGGGCGCGGGCAAGAGCTCGCTTGTCGGGGCGCTTCTCAACCTTGACCATGCGCTCATGCTCTCGATTTCGCACACCACCCGCGCCCCGCGCCCGGGCGAGGTCAACGGGCGCGAGTACCACTTCATTTCGGTTCCCGAGTTCGAGGAGCGCAAGCAAAAGGGCGAGTTTCTCGAGTCCGCCCTCGTGCACGGCAACTACTACGGCACGAGCCGCGTCTGGATCGAGCAGCAGATGCTCGCCGGCCGCGACGTCCTGCTTGAGATCGACTGGCAGGGCGCGCGCCAGGTGCGCTCGCGCTTTCCCGACACCGTGGGCATCTTCATTCTGCCGCCCTCGATCGACACGCTCTCGGCGCGCCTGCACAAGCGCGGCACCGACAGCGAGGCGACCATTGCGCGGCGCCTGATGGGCGCCGGAGCTGAAATTGCGCACGCGCCCGAATTCGAGTACGTGATCGTCAACGACGACTTCGAGACGGCGCTCTCGCAGCTGCAGGCGATCGTCACCGCCTCGCGGCTGACCTTCCGGCACCAGGCGGTGCGCCTGCGCGAGCAGTTCATCGCCCTCGGCGTCCCCGTCTAGGACGAGATTGCCCGCCGGGTTTTTTCCCGTTTGGAAATTGTCGGCTAAAATCAGTCCCTGAAGAGCCTTGCGCCGCAAGCCGGCCGGATGACGCGCCTGTCCATGGATGCGATCCGGCCCCTGCCGTCCGGAATGCCCTGCCGCAGCCCTGCGCACGCGGGATGCGGCGCAGCGACGGACCGCCGCCCAAGGCAGAGCAGCGCCCCGCGAAAGTCCGCTCTCCGGGGCGTTTTCACCCGTGCGCGGCGCGCCGCCGGCCGCCGCCCGGTTCCTCTGAGTGTTTTCCCAAGCTTCTTTTTTTGTCTGCATTGCAAAATGGCACGCATTACTGTTGAAGATTGCCTCCGAAAGATTCCCAACCGCTTTGAGATGGTGCTGTGCGCGGCCTACCGCGCCCGCCTCATCACGCAGGGCCATGCGCCGAAGATCGACGCCAAGGACAAGCCCACCGTGATCGCCCTGCGCGAAATCGCCCAGGGTCTCACCGGACGGGAAATGCTCGAGCGCGTCTCCTAGAGACGCCGCAAAGCGCCCCTGCCGCGGGCGCCGGGGAGCCTGACGGCTCCTCCCGGTCCGGGGCAGAACATAAAAAAAGAAAAACGCCGCCGGAAGACAAGAAGAACAAGCTTCGGGCGGCGTTTTGTTTGATCGGGAAGAGTTCATGCTGTTCAACGCCCCTCCAGCCGCCGCCCGAGGCAGCAAGCCCTACCAGCCGTTTCCCCCCGCGGCTTCCGCTCCCCGCCCGAGCGAGCCTGCGGCCGTCTCCGACGAGGAGGACTACGACGCGGCCTATCTCGACGCGCGCGCCGACTCCAAGGTGAGCCAGGAGGCCGACCTTCCCCTCTTCTCCCCCGTCACGGCCACCTGCAGCATCGTCACGTCAAGCGAGCTGCTTGACCGCTGCAGCCAGTACCTCTCGCAGTCCGACGTCGACCGCATCCGCCACGCCTTTCAGTACGCCGACGAGGCGCACCTCGGGCAGTACCGCAAGTCGGGCGAGCCCTACATCACCCACCCGCTGGCCGTGGCGAACATCCTCGCGCAGTGGCATCTTGACGCCACCACCGTCTGCGCGGGCCTCATGCACGACGTGCTCGAGGACACGCAGGTGGCGAAAATTGAGATGGCCGAGCGCTTCGGCGCCGAGGTCACCGAACTCGTCGACGGCGTGAGCAAGCTCGACAAGCTGCGCTTCTCCTCAAGCGAGGTCGCGCAGGCCGAAAGCTTCAGAAAGATGCTTCTGGCCATGTGCCGCGACGTGCGCGTGATTCTCGTCAAGCTTGCCGATCGTCTGCACAATCTCAGAACGCTCGGCGTCATGCGCCCTGAAAAGCGCCGGCGCATCGCCAAGGAAACGCTTGAAATCTACGTGCCGATCGCCCACCGGCTGGGCCTCAACCAGGTCTACCGGGAGCTGCAGGAGCTGTCGTTTCTAAATTTCTACCCGCGCCGCTACGCCGTGCTGCGCGAAAACGTCATCATGGCCCGCGGCAACCGCCGTGCGGTGCTCGAGCGGATTCTGCGCGAGACGCGCGCGGCGCTGCCGCGCCACGGCATCATCGCCCAGGTGCAGGGCCGCGACAAGACGATCTACGGCATCTACAACCGCATGCGCGACACGCACGCCTCGTTTTCCGACGTGCTCGACATCTACGGCTTTCGCGTCATCGTGCGCACGCGCGAGGAATGCTATCTCACCCTCGGCGCCCTGCACGAGCTCTACAAGCCCGTGCATGCGCGCTTCAAGGACTTCATCGCCATTCCCAAGGCCAACGGCTACCAGAGCCTGCATACGACCGTCATCGGCCCCTTCGGCACCCCGGTCGAGTATCAGATCCGCACCGAGGAGATGCACCGCATCGACGAGATGGGCATCCTCTCGCACTGGCTCTACAACGACGGGCTCGACACGAGCGAACTGCAGAACATGGTGACGGCCTGGCTGCAGAGCCTGATGGAGATTCAGCGCACGAGCGCCGACAGCAGCGAATTTCTGGAAAACATCAAGATCGATCTCTTTCCAGACCGCGTCTACGTCTTCACGCCCAAGAGCAAGATCATCAGTCTGCCGCAGGGGTCCTGCCCGGTGGACTTCGCCTACCAGATCCACACCGACGTCGGCAACAAGACCGTGCGCTGCCGCATCAACGGCGAGATGCAGCCGCTCTCCACGCAGCTCAAGAACGGCGACATGGTCGAGATCATCACCGCGCCGGACGCCGAGCCCGATCCGGAGTGGCTCAACTTCGCGCGCAGCGGCAAGGCCCGCGCCGAGGTGCGCCAGTACCTGCGCTCGCTCTCGCCCGAGGAGTCCGTCGAGCTCGGCCGGCGCGTGCTCGCAAAGGCCGCCTCGGAGGCCAAGCTCGACATCGAGGCCGTGCCCGAGCACGTCTGGCATGATCTTCTGATGGACACCGGCGCCGAGAACCGCTCCAGGCTCTACGCCGACATCGGCCAGGCGCGGCTTTTTGCCGCCGGCGTCGTCGGCCGCATCCTCAACATCCTGCACAACAACCGCGCCGACCACCACGCCCCGGAGACGGCCGTCACCATCCGCGGCACCGAGGGCATGGCCGTCCAGCTTGCCAGCTGCTGCCATCCGGTTCCGGGCGACGCCATCTGGGGCTTCATGCGCAAGGGCCACGGCCTGTCGGTGCATCGGGCCGACTGCGAGCACGTGCGCCGCGGCCGTCAAAGCGACCCGCAGCGCTGGATGCCCGTGGGCTGGAAGGACGACATCGGAGGCGAGGCGCACTTCAGCGTTCCGCTCGAGATCACCGTCACCGACGAGCGCGCGGCAATCGCCGCCATTGCCGCCGAACTGGCCAAGGCAGGCTCCTCGATCGTGGGCGTAAACCTTGAGGACGACAAGGGCGCCTCCGACACCCTGCACCTCACCATCCAGGTGCGCAGCCGCCTGCACCTGCTGCACGTGATGCGCGGGCTTCTGCACCTGTCGACCGTCACCACGGTGGCGCGGCGCCTTGACGGCGACAAGCGCCAGATGCTGCCCGCCGAGGACTAGCCCAGCCTGCGCAGGGCGCGGCCGCCGGCCTGTCTTCGCGCGCGGGCCCTGGGCAAGCTCCCGGGGATGCGGGCGGCTAGCGCTTGGGCGGATCGTTGGTGTAGACCACCTCGATCACCTCGAGCAGCTCGACGCGCGCAGGATGGTCGATCGTCGCCGGCGTCGGCAGCTTCACCTGATCGCCCTCGCGCTGGCGCAGAAAGACGCGCGCAATGGGGCTCACCCAGCTCACGTCCCCGTGATCGGGGTCGGCCTCGTCGATGCCCACGATGCGGATCGTGTGCTCGGTGCCCGTGGTGAGGTTTTCATAGGTGACGGTGGCTCCGAAGAAAATCTGGTCGGTGGGCGGGCGCTTCTCGGGGTCGACCACCTCGGCCGACTCGATGCGCTTGTTGAGAAACCGGATGCGCCGGTCAATCTCGCGCAGACGGCGCTTGCCGTACTGATAGTCGCCGTTTTCGGATCGATCGCCGTTGCTTGCGGCCCAGCTCACCACGTTGACCACGCTCGGGCGCTCGACGTTGACGAGCTTCTCGCGCTCGTCGAGCAGCCGCCGGTAGCAGGCCGGCGTCATGTAGTTCTTCGTGTTGGGCGGCAGGCCCGGCAGCCGGACCTCCTCGCCGTCGTCGTCTTCAAGTGCTTGTTCGGACATCGTCTTCATAAAGAGCGGCGCCCGCAAGCCCTTCAGCAGGCCGGGCGCACAGAGGAGTGCATGCAGGCCGCCCCGGACAAGGAGCGGCCCCGACAGAGCCGCCGCCGGGCGGCACTCCGATCAAGGTCGAATCACGACCCGAAGTAGGCCTTGCAGACCTCCCGGGGGTCGCCGTCCATCATCATGCGGCCGTGATCGAGCCACACGGCGCGGTTGCACACGCGCTCGATGAGCGCGCGCGAGTGGCTCGCAATGACGAGAATCTTAGTCTGCTCGACAAGCTTCGTGAGCCGCTGCTCGGCCTTGCGCTGGAAGTTCTGGTCGCCCACGGCAAGCCACTCGTCCATCAGCAGCACCTCGGGCGCGGACTGCGTCGAGACGGTGAAGGCCACGCGCATCTGCATGCCGCTTGAGTAGGTCTTCATCGGCAGGTTGATGAAGTTTCCAAGCTCCGAGTACTCGATGATCTTGGGCAGCTCCCGGTCGATCTCCTCGCGCGACATCCCGAGCAGCGTTCCGCGCAGGTAGATGTTCTCAATGCCCGTCGACTCGCCGTCGGTCCCAAGGTTGATGTCCAGAAGCGAGCCGATACTGCCGTTCACCTCGGCGCGGCCCGAGGTGGGCGCATACACGCCCCCGAGCACCCGAAGCAGCGTGCTCTTGCCCGAGCCGTTGCAGCCCAGAAGTCCCACGCGCTCGCCGTCGTCGACGCGCAGATTGATGTCGTCAAGAGCCCGCACCACCGGGGCGCTCGCTGCGTCGGCCGCAATGCGCCCGCCCGTGGCGATGTTCATGAGCGACTTTTTAAAGGAGCGGTTTTGCGAGGCGAAGATCGGAAAATCCACTCGAACGTGAGAAAAATCAATGTAGGCCATGGGTTTGCGTCCTCCCGCGCATCAGAGCCAGTAGGCCACGCGGCGGCGCGCGCGTCCGAGAAGCCACAGCGCAAAGAGCCACCCTGCGCAGGCCATGCCGATGGTCACTGTCCAGTTGAGCATCGTGGGCGTGGCGCCCAGAATCGGGTCGCGGATGACGGCAAGCATGTGGTAGATCGGATTGGGCTCAAGAATCATGCTCGCCGAGCGGGCGGGCAGCGCCGAGGGCATCCAGATGATGGGCGAGACGTAGAAGGCCACCTGCACGAGCGAGTTGATGATCTGCGTGACGTCGCGAAAGCGCGTGCAGAACACCGCGCAGCACGCCGCCATCCAGAGCAGGTTGAGCGAAACCACGACAAACCCTGGAATCGCCCACAGCGCCGTGAGACCGATCCCCTTGCCCAGAATGAGGCAGACAAACGGGAAGATCAGCAGGTTGTGCCCGAGGATGATCGTGTTGCGCCAGTACATGCGCAGCACGTAGACGAAAAACGGAATGGGCATCTGCCGGATCATGCCCTCGACCGAGGTGAAGGCCGTGCACCCCTCGGTGACGACCGTGCTCATGAAGGTCCACAGGATGAGGCCGATCGTGAGAAACGGCAGGTAGCTTTCCATCGGCGACTTGAGCACCGCGCCGAACACGATGCCGAGCGCGGCGATCATCACCGCCATGCTCACAGTGATCCAGAACGGTCCGAGCACCGAGCGGCGGTAGCGCTGCCTGATGTCCTGCCAGCCGAAGACCGTCACAAGGCGCAGCTGCCGAAACGTCGCGGCCAGATCACCAACCGCAGCAGCAATGTTGCCCGCAACCGTCGAGGGCTGCTGAGAATGTATGAAACCCATGGGTCAATCTTTGAAGAAAAAACAAAAAACAAAACGTCCCCGGCCCCGGGCCGTGAAAAATTCGCCGCGCGCCCCTGCGCCGGACGCCGGCCTCGCCCGCAAAAGGGGCCTAGAACTGCGCGAAGCGCTCCTGTTGCGGGCCGCCCTGCGCCTGCGGCGCCGCGGGCTCGCGCCAGGCGGCCGTGCGCCACAGCGGCACGGTCGAGAGGCTGTGCTGGAAGCTGCCGGAAATCTCGCGCGTGGAGTAGGACACGTACATGAGCGTCTGATTTTCGGCGTCGAAGATCCGGCGAATTTTAAGCGTCTTCAAAAAAATGCTCTTTGACTTGGCAAAGACGACCTCGCCGTCGGCGCTCTTGTCAATGCGCGCAATCATCTCAGGCGTGATCTCCCCGGTCTGCTTGCAGCTCACGGCGCTCTCGGAGGGATCGGTAAGCGACAGCGGCGACTCGATGCTTGCCACATGGCAGGTCACGCCCGGCACCAGGGGATCGACAAAGGCGTTGAGCTTGATGTCCTTGAAGGTGAAGATGCCGAGCGAGACGTCGGCCACGTCTTCGCCGCCGCACCCGGTGAGCGAGGCGGCAGCCGCGGCGCACGCGCCGCAAACCGCGAGAAGCTTTTTCACGATGACAAATCCTTTTGCGCGCGCCCCGCGGCGCCGCTGCGCCCGGGGCCCTCGTCCTCAAACATTGCGGCAAGCCCCTGCTCAAGCGTCTGCGGGGGCTGCCAGCCCAGAATATTGCGGTTGTCGGCGATGTCGACGGCAAGCGACCCGTCGAGCACCTCAAGCACGCCCGAGCGCCCGATGAGCGCCAGGCCCAGACGCAGCAGCGCCGGCGGCACGGGCCAGTTTCTTGCCCGCACGCCGCAGGCCCGGGCGATGGCCTCAATGAGCTGCGCCGTGCTCACGGGCTGCGCGTCGGCCGCAAGCCAGGCGCGGCCGGCGGCCTTTTCGTGGCGCGCTGTCAAAATGAGCAGGTCGGCCAGGTTGGCCGCGCTCACAAACGAGCGCCGGTTGCGCCGCAGCGCCCCGAAGGGCAGCGGCCGTCCGCGCGCCACCCAGTCGACGAGCTGCGCGAACTTTGCCTTGACGCCCGCGCCGTACACAAGCGTCGGCCGCACGATCACAAGCTCAAGCCCCTCGTCGCGGCAGTACTGCTCAAGCGCGCGCTCGGCCTGCGCCTTGGAGCGCGCGTAGGGCGACTGCGGCCGCATCGGCGAGGCGGCCGTGAGCGTGACCGCAGGCGGCGTCGCTCGCGCATGCACATGCACCGAGCTCACAAAGACAAAGCGCCGCACGTGCGCCGCACGGGCTGCGCGCGCGCACCGCAGGGCCGCCTCCACGTTGGCCTCGCGGTAGGCTCTCTGCAGCTCGGCCTGCCCGAGCCGCTCTTCGGAGAGCTGGTGCACGCGCGCCGCGCAGTGCACCAGCGCCTGCACCCCCGAGAGCATCGAGGGCGCAAGCGAGCAGAAATTCTCCCCGGCGTCGATCACGGGCGCGCCCGAGACCTCGCCGGCCCTGCGGCCAAGGGCAACGAGCGGCAGCCCGCGCCTTTGAATCTCGCGGCAGAGATGCCGGCCGAGAAAGCCGCTTGCCCCCGTCACCGCCAGAGCGCCGGGCGCGCTCATGATGCGCCTCCTGCGCCGCTAGCCGCCCCCGCCTCCTTGCCGGCGCTCTTGCGCGCCTCAAAAAGCGTCACCCAGTCGCCCACGCCGTCCCTGGGGTTGAACTCAGGCACGGCCTCGGAGATGATGCGCATCACCCAGTCGCGGTCGCGCCGCGCAAGCGCTTCAACAAGTTCGCCCGTAAGCTCTTTGAGCCGCTGCATCGGCAACGACTTCTCCACCGCGCGAAAGATCCGCGGATGCTCGGTCTTTTCCGGATTTTCTCCGATGAGAAGCTCCTCATAGAGCTTCTCGCCCGGGCGCAGCCCCGTGATGGCGATCTCGATGTCCCCGCCGGGGTGCTCCTTGTCGCGAACCGTCAGGCCGCTCAGGGCAATCATGCGGCAGGCAAGATCGTAGATCTTGACGGGCTTGCCCATGTCAAGCAGAAACACGTCTCCGCCGCGGCCGAGCGAGGCGGCCTGCAACACCAGCTGGCTCGCCTCGGGAATCGTCATGAAGTAGCGCGTGATGTCCGGGTGCGTGAGCGTCACGGGGCCCCCGGAGCGAATCTGCTCGCGAAACCGCGGCACGACCGAGCCGGAGCTGCCGAGCACGTTTCCGAAGCGCACCATGGTGAAGACGGTCCGGCCCGGATCCGTGTGCGCCATCGCCTGCAGCACGAGCTCAGCCATGCGCTTGGTGGCGCCCATCACGTTGGTGGGACGCACCGCCTTGTCCGTGGAGATGAGCACGAAGTCCTCGACGCCCGCCTCGCGCGCGGCGCGTGCGGCAATCATCGTGCCGAAGACGTTGTTCTCCACGCCCTCGAGGGGGTTGTGCTCGACCATGGGAACGTGCTTGTAGGCCGCGGCGTGGTACACCGTCTGCGGCTGCCAGGTCTTCATGATCTCCTGCATGCGCGCCTGGTCGGTCACATCGGCCAGAAGCGGCACCACATCGACCTTCGTGCCCGGCGCCGTGTGCTCGAGCAGCTCATGGTAGATCTGATAGACGGCAAACTCCGAGCGCTCGGCAAGAAGAAGCCTGCGGGGCGAAAGCCGCACGATCTGCCGGCACAATTCGCTCCCGATCGAGCCGCCCGCGCCGGTGACCATCACCGTCTTGCCCGCGACGGTCCTGCGCAGCAGCTCCGGCTTGGGAGCCACCGGATCCCGGCCGAGAAGCTCGTCGATATCGAGCTCCCGAAGCGTATTGACGGCCACCTTGCCCGAGGCGATCTCGTCGTAGGACGGCACCGTGCGCACCTTGACCTTGTACTCCTGCAGGGTGTTGACGATCTCGCGGCGCCGGGTGCGCGCCGCCGAGGGAATGGCAAGCAGCACCGTCTGCGTTCCGAATGCGCGCAGCAGCGCCGGAATGCGGCGCGGGGGATAAATCTTGATGCCGCCCAGCAGACACCCCTGCAGGCGCTTGTCGTCGTCGACAAAGGCCGCCACGCGCATCGCACGGCTCGACTCGAGCGCATAGAGCAGCTGCCGCCCGGTGCTGCCCGCGCCGTAGACGATGACGCGCGGCAGCTTCGACTCGCGGATCTGCAGCTGGTACTCGCCGCTTAAGAAGAGCCGCACCAGGCCGCGCGAGAGCGCCACCAGCACGATCAGCAGCGCCGGCTGAATCAGCCCCACCGTGCGCGGCACGCCCGAGACGCCGATCACGGTAAAGATCACCGCGTAGATGAGCGAATAAACCGCCATCGCCTGCATGATCGCCACTGCCGCGGCAAAGCCCTCGTAGCGAAACACCGCGCGGTAAAGCCCGCAGACGATGAAAATCGGCACGGCAAGCGCCACCGAGACGAGCATCGCCGCGACCACCCCCGCGTGCAGCGCATGAAACACGCCCGTGCGCAGGTAAAAGGCAAGCCACACCGACACCAGGCACATGGCCACGTCGGCGGCGAGCGCAATCAGTCGCTTGGTGAAGCGGGGAAGCCGGAGTATGACTTCGGACAACGGCATCTTGCTGCAGAAATGATCTTGCCCTCACGCGTCGGCCGCCGGATTCAAAGGCCGCGGCAGCGCGCAAGGGGGTTCAACGGAAACGAAGGAAGCCTGGAAAACGGGACCGGCCCAGGAACCGGAAAACAATCAAAACAGGGACGGGATGGTCGAATTTTAGCGGCCCTAGTGGTCCACATTGTCCTCGCGCACGACCTTGATGAAGGTCTTCCAGATGATCTGAAGGTCAAAGAAAAACGACCGGCGCCGCAGATACTCGGCGTCAAACTGCACCTTCACCGGGATGGGAAGATCATCGCGGCCGTTGATCTGCGCCCAGCCCGTCAGTCCCGGCACCAGCGCATCGACGCCGGCCGCGGTGCGAAGCGCAATCAGATCGTCCTGGTTGAAGAGCGCGGGCCTTGGCCCCACAAAGCTCATGTCGCCCTTGAGGATGCTCAGCAGCTGCGGCAGCTCGTCAAGGCTCGTCTTGCGCAGAAAGCTGCCGATGGGCGTGAGCCACTGCGCCGGGTCCTTCAGAAGGTGCGTGGCCACCTCGGGCGTGTCGATGCGCATGCTGCGAAACTTCGGCATGCGAAAGATCGTGTTGCGCACGCCCACCCGGTCGGACCAGTAGAGAACCGGCCCGGGACTTGTGATTTTGACGGCCAGGGCAATGATCAGCAGCGGCGCGGCCAGGATCACAAGCGCCGTCGTCCCGAGCGCAAGATCGAAAAGCCGCTTTCCCAGGGGCATTGCAGTACTCATGCGCGCACTCCGGCGTCTTCAGGCGCGCGTGAGGGTTCGGCGCCGCAGCCGCCCGCCTGCTCGCCGCCGCCATGCCTTGAGAACTGAATGGTGTAGAGGTGCGCGTAGAGGCCGCCGGCGGCCAGAAGCTCCTCATGCCGCCCCACCTCCTGAATGCGGCCGTCCTTCATCACCACAATCTTGTCGGCGCCGACGATGGTCGAGAGGCGGTGCGCCACCACAAAGGTCGTTCTGCCGCGCATGAGCTCCTCGAGCGACTTCTGGATGTACTTCTCGCTTTCGGCATCAAGGGCGCTCGTGGCCTCGTCAAGAAGCAGAATCGGGGCGTTCTTCAAGAGCGCCCGGGCAATCGAGATGCGCTGCTTTTGTCCGCCCGAAAGCGTGCTGCCGGCCTCGCCCACCGGCGTGTCAAGCCCCTGCGGGAGACTCTCGATGAAGGGCATCAGATAGGCGGCCCGCGCCGCGGCCCTGATTTCCTCGCGGCTGGCGTCAGGCCTGCCGTATGCGATGTTGGCGGCGATCGTGTCATCAAAGAGCACCACGTCCTGGCTTACCAGCGCAATCTGCGCGCGCAGGCTCTCAAGCGTCGCCTCGCTTTGCGCGACGTCGTCAAAGTAGATTTCGCCCGAGGTCGGCGTCCAGAAACGGGGGATGAGATTGATGATCGTCGTCTTGCCTGCGCCCGAGGCGCCCACCAGCGCCACCGTTTCTCCCGCCTTCACCGTGAGGGAGAAGTCGCGCACGGCGGGGTTCTCGCTGTTTTCATAGGTATGCGAGACGTGCTCAAAGCGCACCTCGCGCGTCACGCGCCCGAGCTGCTTGTCGCCGGGATCCTTTTCGGGCTCCTCGTCGAGCATCGAAAAAAGGCTTTCGGCCGCCGCCTGCATGCGTCCGGTGGCGCCGTTCAGGGCCGCCAGATGCCGGATGGGCGTCAGAAGCAGCAGCAGGGCCGACAGGAAGGTGATGAACTCGCCCAGGGTGAGCATGCCGTTTTGCGCCTGCCACAGGGCGATGATCACCACGATGCTCACGGCGCACATGCTCGTAAAGTGCGTCATCGGCGTTCCGGCGCCGGACACCTTCTGCATCTTGAGCGCAAGCTGCCGAATCTTCCCGTTGAGCTTCTCAAAGCGTTCGTTTTCAAAGTCGTAGCCGTTGTAGACCTTGATGATGCGCTGCGCCTCATAGCCCTGCTGCACGACGCTCACCAGTTCGCCGAGCGAGGATTGAAAGCCGCGGCTGTACTTTCGCATCTTCTTGCCCACCCAGCGGATGATGAGCGCCAGCACCGGCGCCACGACAAGCGAGATGAGCGACAGCTGCCAGTTGTAGTAGAGGAGAACCACCGAAAGCGCAACGATCTGCAGCGAGTCGCGCACAATGGTCGAGAGCATCTCGGCCGCAGTGCCGAGCGCAGTGCCCGCCTCGTTGATGAACTTGCTCACCACGGTGCCCGACTGACGGCGCTGATAGACCTCCGCAGGCCACCGGATCATTCTTGAGAACATCCGGGTGCGCAGCTCGTAGAGCACGCTCTGCGAAACCTTCTGCAGGAAAAACGAGCTTGTAAAGGTTGACAGCCCGTGAATGAGCGCAATGACAAGAAGCGCTGTCGGGGCCCACCACATGGCCGTCGGGTCCTTCTCATAAAAACCCTGATCGGTGAGCTTTCCCACGAGCACGGCGATCATCGAGGAGGTTGTGGCCGTCACGATCATGGCCATCATGGCCAGGCACAGCGTCCCCTTGTAGGGAAGCAGGTAGCCGAGAAGACGTCTGAGCGCCGGTCGATCCTTCGGGTCAGTCCCGGCCGCCGCTGAAGCAGCATCGTGCTTCAACGGTTTGTTTTGTTCACTCATGAGGGAGAAAAAGAGGTTCTGAAAACACAAGGATGACAGGCATTTTACAGGGGAACGGATGCCGCACAGGCGGCGGCTATAATGGCCGCACCCCTTTCTTTTCCACCCGTTTTTTGACGCACCATTCTTTAGAGACTGTCATGCCTACCGTCCTGTGCCGTTTGCCCAATCATGTCGGAGACTGCTGCATGTGCCTGCCCGCTCTGCGGCTTCTGGAAGCAAGCGGCTTTACGCCGGCTCTCGTGGGAAAGCGCTGGGCCGAGGATCTGATGGCCGGCATGGGCTGGCGCTTTGACCCGATCGAGGGCCATGTCACGGAGGACCTGAGCCGCATCCGCTACCTTGCCAGCAACGCCCATGCCGAGAAGGGGCTGCTCTTTCCCAACTCCTTCGGCTCGGCGCTGCTCTTCAAGATCGGCAGGATCAAGACGGCGGGGCTGAAGACCGACGGACGAAGCTTTCTGCTCGACGTCAAGATTCCCGAGCCCGGCAAAATGCACGAGGTTGAGCGCTTCTTCTATACGGCGCACGCTGCGATTGAAGCCTGGGGCGGCACTCCCGCCTGGGACAAGGTGCCGCAAAAGCTCGGGCTGCTTCTCCTCAAGCGCCACGAGGCGGCCGCCAAGAACCTCATTCTCAAGCACAGGATTCCTGAGAAGTTCGCCCTGCTCGCCCCCGTTGCACGCGGCAAGCACAACGGAAAGGAAAAGAACTGGACGCACTTCAACGATCTGGTCAAGCCCCTGCGCGAGCTCGGCGTCGAGCCCATCGTGTTCCCGAGCCAGCGCGAGGAGGAGCTTGCCCGTGCGGCCTGCCCCGACGCGACGATTCTTCCTCCCACGACGCTCGGCAACTTTGCCGCCATTGCAAAGCGCGCACAGATCGTCATTGCCAACGACTCGGGCGTGAGCCACATCGCCGCGGCCGTGGGAACGCGCCAGATCACGCTTGTGGGCGTGACGGACCGCGATCGCACCTCGCCCTGGAACCCGCAAGCCGTGGTTCTCGGCAAGGAGGGACAATGGCCTGAGGTCGATGAGGTCATTGCCGCATTGAAGCGTATCTTGTCGAACTAACCTCGGCGCGTTGCGTCTGGTTTGGAGCATTCAAACATGCAAGAAAAGATCCCTCTCTGCGTCATCATTCCGACCAGAAATGAAGAGGTCAACATCTCGGACTGCATCGACAGCTGCTCCTTTGCCGAAGAAATCATCATCATCGACGATTTCAGCACGGATCGAACGGTTGAGATCGCCAAGTCCAAGCCCCTGAACATTCAGATCGTACAGCGCGCCCTGAACGGCGACTTCGGAAGTCAATATACCTTCGGCCTGGAATTTGCATCTCAGCCATGGGTTCTGTTTATCGATGCCGATGAACGGGTCTCCGAAGACCTGAAAAAGTCCATTTGTCAGGCCATTGCCTTGCAGACGCCGCATCGCTACTGGATCCAGCGCACAAATTTCTACAAGCACCACCCGATGCGCCATGGAGTCCTACGTCCCGATTGGGTCGCTCGACTAATGCCTCGCGACGGCGCCCTTGTCAAGGGACTCGTTCATCAGGAATTTCTATCTCCCCATTCAGACGCGAAACTTGCCGGGCATCTGTTCCACAACCCCTACAGATCATGGGAACACTATTTTGGAAAGTTCACCAAGTACACTGATCTTTCCGCAGAGAAGTATTTCTCGTCCGGGAAGCGCTGCTCATTCGTTCGAGACATTGTCCTCCGTCCTCTGTGGGCATTCTTCAAAATCTATATCCTCAACAGGGGATTTCTGGATGGACGGTATGGCTGGATCTTCTCGGTCTATCACTACTTCTACACAATGACCAAGTACGTAAAGCTTTACGACCTTCAGGAAAACGCAGAGAAATCCAAAGAGGCTCGAAAGCAACAGTAATCCTATGACCTACAACGGCCTGATCTCCGTCGTTTGTTCCACATACAACCGGCCGGAGGCTCTCAAGCGAACCATAGAGAGCCTGCTGAAGCAGACGGATGAAAACTTTGAGCTTTTAATTGCAGACGACGGTTCCGACGACAGAACCGAGACGATGGTCCGCATCTTTGCCTCGCAAAGCAAAAAAATTCGCATCCAACACGTCTGGCATGAGGATAAGGGTTTTCGCCTGGCCGCAATTAGAAATCTTGCGTGCAAATCAATCAGCGGAGACTATCTGCTATTCATCGACGGAGACTGCATCGCATCTCCGCATTGGATTGAAATGCATCGAAGGCTGGCTGAACCCGGCTGGACCGTCAGCGGCCAGAGAATTCTTCTGTCCTCTGAGCTCACCAATCGTTATGTTCACGCTGATGCGCTCGACATCGACTGGAGTTTTTCGGCATTCCTAAAGCTTTACCGTCAGAATCTAATCAATCGTCCCTGGCCGATTCTTCACCTTCCCCTGGGCGCTCTGAGAAAGTCACGGAAAAACAACTGGAAGATGATCAAGGGATGCAACTGGGGGATGTGGAGTCGAGACCTCAGCATCATCAACGGCTTTGATGAAGAGTTTCAGGGGTGGGGGCACGAGGACTCCGATGTCGCGGTGCGCCTATTAAACAGCGGAGTTCACTTCAAGAATGGGGCCTACACGGCGCCCGTGCTTCACCTCTGGCATCCAGAGGCGAGCCGGGACCGTTCTGGTGGAAACTGGGACAAGGTACTCTACAGACTTCGAAACAAAGTTACGCAGCCTGCCCAGGGAATGTCAAAGACATCTGGAGCCGTGTGACGCCTCTTGGAAATCTTTGCAACACGGCAAATTGCGTAGCAGCAGGATCACAACAAACAGCAAGGCCGAGGCAGTTCCCTCCGAGAAATCCCACATAAATGAATTAAACAGCGCACCGCAAAGGTATGAAGCCAGTGCCGCGAGAGCAACGCATCTCAGCCCGCCCTCTGCTTTCCAGCCGCTTCTGAAAACTTCGAAAAGAAAAAGGAGCCAAAGTGCAAACCCAACAAGACCAAACTGGCTGAGCCAGTTCATGTAATCCGAATGCGGGTTTCCCTCCTTGATGAAGTCCATGCACTTTTCCCTGGCCGCACCATCTGCGCCTGACGTCACCCGGTTGCAGAACTCTGTTCCCCACATGCCGAGTCCGATTCCAAGAACCGGATTGTTCTCGAAAACCTCAACCGATGTTTTCCAAGCCGACAGGCGGTATCCGATCGAGCTGTTCCAGTTTCCCTCCTCCACCTTTTCAATATCAACAATGGCATCGTTGATTCGGTTTTGAACTCGCGTCGAATTTATCGCCATCACAACAGCGGCAACAAGAACAACGAGGCACAGCATCAATTTCTTCCCCCGTCCAATTGGAAGAAATAGAGCCAGCGTCCCAGCAGCGGCAATAATGCAGACGTAGCCCGTCCGGCCGTTCGTCATGAAAAAGGTGAGAACCACAGCCAGAACCGAAACAACCCCGCCAAAAATCTTCATTCGTCTGTCTTTTGACCGGATAGCAAGTCCCACTCCGAGACAAACGAGAAGCGCCATGAAATAGCCCTGGGCAATATGGCTGCGAAGAAAAATTGCGCCCTGCCCTGGAGTCATATCAGGGAGTCCCGGGACCCTGAAATAGATCCCAATGCAAACCAACAATAGAACAGTCAGCGACGCAAAGGCGCTGAACAGCACTTTTCCCTGAAATTCCTTCAGGCGGTTGAGAATCATCCAGAAAAGAAGAACCAGCAGAATCTTTCTTAACTTTGAAATACTGTGCAAGATATATTCACCAGCTGCTTCGCTCCAAACCATGGAAAGCAGAGCAACCGCCAGAAACGCCAACAAAAATTGGGCAAAAGGTTCTCTGCAAAGAAGACGTAGATCTTCAGAAATTCGTCCGCCAAACAGCCAGCAGACGAGGCAAAGTCCGCACAAAATATTTGTCAGAGACGTGGAATAAGGAATACAGAAAGCTATTCCTACAATACTCCACGCAGCAGCCTTGTACGAAGCCTCCTGTGCGGAGATTCTGTTTAGAGTCATCAGCAACCTCTTTTCCACAAACAGTTCCCCTATCTCATCGGAACCAACTCATCTGCTTGATAGCGTCAAGCAGAACTTGCGTTCTATCACTGCGTTCGGCAGGACCATAAGTTCGACTCACAAATCGAAGCGTGCCCACGCCAGAAATCACCGCAATACGATCTTTTTCCACGATGGCGTTGTTCTTATAGTCCCCAACCAAAAACCATTCCGCCCCATTCTTCTTCCACAATGATTTCCCTACGGAGTAGTCTCGTTCCGAACTGCGGCAATTCAGCACATCCTGCATGATAGTTGTGGAAACATCATATGCAGTGACAACATGGGATTGAACCCCGGAAGATTTTCCAGGCCAGGAAACAACCAAAGGCACCTTGATCTGTGCGTCGGTGAAGTTTCCGTTGTGCCCCCAGTAGTTTCTTTTATTGTCGTTGAACTCTTCGCCATGGTCGCCCGTGATGATCACGATGCTGTTTTCAAGCAGATCATTTCGCTCGAGAATGCTCCAGATTCTGCCGACATTCTTGTCTGCCGAGAACACGGCGTTTTTATAGAGATTGAAATACTCAGTCGGATCTGTCGAAGGCGACAACTTGAGATTATTCACCGCTTCCCAGGAAGGCGTGAACCTCAAGGGAACACCTGGCTCAGGCTGGTATCCGTGAATGTTGTCAAGAAAGATAAATGAAAAGAAAGGAGTCTTCCTTCCCACAACCCACCGCTCAAAATCTCGGATCGAATCGAGGTCGCGCTCCCAGGCCGTCCCGCCATCTGAACTGAGCCTTTTATCCTTGACTGTATGAAAGGCCGTTTTATCAAACTCTGGTCGAGTGATTGCAGCAGAGGAAAAAATTCCCACATCGTAGTTTTTCTTCTGAAACCCCAGCATCATTGCCGGAGGAACATTCCCCCTCAGCGCAGAATGCCAATAGGATGGCGGAAGCCCGTAGAAGAGACCGAAAATACCTGCCCTTGTGCTGTTTCCGCTCGAGTAGTAGTTTGAGAATGTGATGTTCTTTTGCGCAATCGACCACGTGTTGGGCATGACCTCCTGTGAGAGCATGTCGGCGCGCAGAGAGTCAAGCACGATGAAAATCACGTTCTCTTTTGACGGAGCGTCAGAAAACACGAGGGGATTTCTGGGATAGCGAAGCGTCTCAATCTTCTCGCAAACAGCACGCACAGTTTGGTCTTCTGAAGACTCCCCGCCAGCGAGTCCAACCTTCCTCAAGAAGCTGTTCATTGTCAACGGAAAGGCCCAGGGGACGGACTCGGACATCCAAGTAATGCGCGCATCGCTTTTTGCTGAGGCAAATGCGTACCAGAAATTGGCCGACAAGTAACAGACTGTCAAAACCGTCACAGCAGGCCAGACTGCACGCCTTTCGGCAAGCTTTCCTGCCAGCCAGAGCAGGCCTGCGACAGCGGCGCAAATGCAAAGCACATAGGCGCCGATTTGAAGCCACATCTCCATTGAGAAGTGAATGACCTCGCTGCCGCCGTTGACAAAGAGGTCGATCATTGCGCAGTTCAGGTGGAAGCGATAGAGCTGGAACACATAAGTGTCCGTCACGATCAGCACCAGCAGCGCGGCATTGACTGCGCCGATCACCCACCATGAGATTTTTTTCGGCAGCAGACGACTGGCTCCATACGAAACCGAGAGGTTCAGCAAAAACGAAAACAAAAAGAGCTGCCCTGCGGCGTAAATGTAGAAAAAGAGCTGCTGACTTCCTGTCAAGCTGGACTCCACGGAGAGGTACCGTGAAGAAACAGCCGTCAACACAAGAGCGACCAGCACGCTGACCCAGCAGCAAAACCTCAGGCTTTCTCTGCGCTGAAACTTCATGATGAAAAAGACCTACCCTCGATATCCGTACTCGTAGTGCGCCCTGGCAACGCCCGGCAGCGTTCTCAGGATGCTCACCAGGTGATCAGTGGGTTCGATGCGGTCGTTGAAGCTGATGATGCCTCTGGAGCCCTTGACGCTGACGACGGCCTCGCACTCAACGCCGTGCTCCGTCGTCGGGGCGGCGACAAAGAGCTTCTTGATTTCCTGCGCGTCGGCCTCTTCGGAAATTTCAAAGACAAGCCGAGCGCCGCGGCGCACGCGCTCCTGCTCCAGCGTCGAAATCTGGTTGGCGATCAGGCTCATGCGCCCTGATCGCTCGTCAAAGCGGCCCCGCCCCGTGATCACCAGAACCTCATCGGCGACAAGCAGGCTGCGGTAGCGATTAAAGGTCTCGCTGTAGGCAAGAACGTCAATCGTCTCCTGCCCGTCGCTCAGAACAATCACGGCAAAGCGGCCGCGCTTGCCCTGGATGATGCGGATGTCCTGCACGATGCCGGCGATGGTCTGCAGGGTCTTGCCCATGGTCACCGAGCCGAAGGGCTGGGAGAAAGAGCGCACCTCGTTTCGGTAGGGCTCAAACATGTCGCCCGTCAGGCAAAAGCCGTAGGCGAGCTTTTCCTCTGCAAACCGGCGACGGTCGTCCCACCGCTCGGCGGCAACCCAGCTCACGATGCGCTCTTCAACGCCGTTTTCATCGGCAAAGAGACTGGCCTGTCCGATGGAGGCCGCCACCGTGTGCGCTGCGCTGAGCGCCTGCTGGACATTTCCAAAGAGCTTGCCGCGGTCGGGATCGATCGAGTCGAACGCTCCGGCGCGGACCATCTGCTCGAGAATCTTTCGGTTGACCGCCGGCACGCGGGCCGCGAGATCAAAAATATCCAGATAGGGTCCGTTCATGAGACGCTCGTCGAGGATTTCCTCCACGACGTTCTGCCCCACGCCCTTGATTGCGCCCAGTCCGAACCGCACCGTCTTTTCATCGGGCACGGTGAAGAACCATTCGCTGATGTTGATGTCGGGCGGCAGAACCGTGACTCCCATGGCGCGCGCATCCTCGGCGAGCGCGCGCATCTTCTCGCCCGAGTCCATCGACAGGCAGAGGTTGCCTGCGGTGAAGCAGGCCGTGTAGTGCACCTTGAGGTACGCCGTCTGCCAGGCCACGTAGGAGTAGGCCGCGGCGTGCGACTTGTTGAAGCCGTAGCCTGCGAACTTCTCCATCAGGTTGAAGATTTCCGTGGCGGTTTCCTCGCTGACGTTGCGCTCGGCGGCGCCCTTGACGAAAACCGCACGCTGCCGCTTCATCTCCTCGACGTTCTTCTTGCCCATGGCGCGGCGCAGCAGATCGGCGCCGCCCAGGGAGTAGCCGCCGATGGCCCGCGCCACGAGCATCACCTGCTCCTGATAGACCATGATGCCGTAGGTCTCGCGCAGAATCGGCTCCATTCGGGGATCGAGGTACTCAACCTTCTCGCGGCCGAACTTGCGGTCAATGAAGTGCGGGATCTGATCCATCGGACCCGGACGGTAGAGCGCGTTCAGGGCCACCAGATCCTCGAGGCAGTCGGGCTTGGCCTTGCGCAGCTGATCGCGCATTCCGTCGGATTCAAACTGAAACACGGCGCCGGTGTTTCCGGTCTGGAAAAGTTCGAGCGTCGCCTTGTCGTCGACCGGAATGCGTGAAAGATCAAACTTCTTTCCCGGATTGAGACGGTCGATGTACTCAACAGCCTTGCTGAGAATCGTCAGCGTGGTAAGTCCAAGGAAGTCGAACTTTACGAGCCCGACGTTTTCCACGTCCTTCTTGTCGAACTGGCTCACCGTGTTCTCGGGCCGTCCGTCGGCGTTGTAAAGCGGGCAGAAGTCGGTGAGCTTTCCGGGCGCAATCAGCACGCCCCCGGCGTGCATGCCGAGATTGCGCGTGAGGCCCTCGAGGGCCTGCGCGTAGCGCATCAGCTCAGCGAAATCGGGCTTTTCAGAGCACGCCTTGAAGTCGGGCTCCATCTCGGCGGCTTTCTTGAGCGTGATGTCCATGCCGGGCTTCTGCGGAATGAGCTTTGCCAGCTCGTCGACCTTGCTGTAGCTCATGTTGAGCACGCGTCCGACGTCGCGCACCACGGCCTTGGCGCCCATGGCGCCGAAGGTGACGATCTGGCTCACCGCCTGCACGCCGTAGGTGCGCTTGACGTACTCAATCGTGCGGTCGCGGTTGTGCTGGCAGAAGTCGACGTCGAAGTCGGGCATCGAGACGCGTTCCGGATTGAGGAATCGCTCGAACAGCAGCCCGTAGTGCAGGGGATCAAGATCCGTGATGCCCAGCGCATACGCCACAAGCGAACCCGCGCCCGAGCCGCGCCCCGGCCCCACCGCCACGCCGTTTCTCTTGGACCAGTTGATGAAGTCCTGCACGATGAGGAAGTACCCGGGGAACTTCATCTCCGTGATGGTCTTGAGCTCATACTCAAGCCGCTCCACGTACTCCGGACGCTTGCGGTCGCGCTCCTCCTTGTCAGGGTAGAGAAACTCCAGGCGCCGCTCGAGACCCTCGTGCGAGAGCTGCACCATGTACTCGTCAAGACTCATGCCCTCGGGCGTGGGAAAGACCGGCAGCTGAGGCTTTTGCAGCACGCCGTCGAGGCTGCAGCGCTGCGCGACGACGACCGTGTTTTCAATCGCCTGCGGGATGTCTGCAAAAAGCTCGCGCATCTCATCTTCGGTCTTGAGATACTGCTCGGGCGAGAATTCCTTGGGACGGTTCGGGTCGGCAAGCACATGGCCGCTTGCGATGCAGCAGCGCACCTCATGCGCCGTGAAATCCTCCTTCTTCAGGAACTGAATGGGGTGCGTGGCAACCACCGGGAGGTCGTGGTCGACGGCAAAGCATGCCATCCTGGAGACCACCGCCTCATCGTTCTTGCGGCCGGCGCGCTGCAGCTCGGCATAGAGCCGCCCGGGGAAGGCCGCCAGAAGCGTTCTGAGAATCGACTCGGCCTCCTCGGTTCTGCCGGCCATGAGGTGGCGCTCGAGAATGCCCTGCGGGCCGCCCGTCAAGCACAGCAGCCCCCGGCAGCTCTCGGGCGTGAGCCAGTCGAGGCGCACCTCCCCGCGTCCAAGATACTGATTGAGCATCCAGCCGCGCGAGAGCAGCTCGCACAGCGACAGGTAGCCCTCGTGGTTCTGGCAGTAGACCGTCAGCCGATAGGGCTTGTCGCGCTCGCGGGCGCTGAGGTTCGTCACCCACAGATCACACCCGAGAACGGGCTTGATGCCGTCGGCAATGGCGTGCGAGTAGAACCGCAGTCCGCCGAAGATGTTCATCGAGTCCGTCAGACCAAGCGCCACGCCGCCCTGTTCGGCCACCGCCTCGAGAATTGGGTCAAGCCGCACGATCCCGTCGGTAATGGAATACTCGGAGTGAAAGCGAAGATGAACGAAGCGATCGGACATGGGCGCGCCGGCTCAAAACGATGCAGCCTTGCAGAAGAAATGGTCTTTACAGGGCAAAGGGAATCCGCGCGGGCTGCGCCGCGGATTCCCTTTTTCCGAGCTCTTTTTTTCGAGCCCCAGCCCTGCCTCGGGTCTAGTGCTTCAGAGGCTTGAAGCGCAGGCGGTGCGGCCGGGCCGCCTCCTCGCCGAGACGGCGCCGCTTGTCGGCCTCGTACTCGTTGTAGTTGCCGTCAAAGAAGACGACCTTGCTGTCGCCCTCAAAGGCAAGGATGTGCGTGGCGATTCTATCGAGGAACCAGCGGTCGTGAGAGGTGACGAGAGCGCAGCCCGCAAACTCCAGAAGCGCCTCCTCGAGCGCGCGAAGCGTCTCGACGTCGAGGTCGTTTGAGGGCTCATCAAGAAGCAGCACGTTGCCGCCCTTGAGCAGCGTCGCGGCCAGGTGCAGGCGGCCGCGCTCGCCGCCCGAGAGCACGCCCACGAGCTTTTGCTGGTCGCCGCCCTTGAAGTTGAAGCGCCCGAGGTAGGCACGCGAGGGCATTTCAAACTTTCCGACCTGCAGGATGTCGAGCCCGCCCGAGATCGCCTCAAAAACCGTCTTGTCGTTGGGAAGCGAGTCTCTCATCTGCGCCACCGCGGCAAGCCGCACGGTGTCGCCGAGAACGATCTCGCCCGAGTCGGGCTTTTCCTTGCCGTCGATCATCTTGAAGAGCGTCGACTTGCCGGCGCCGTTGGGGCCGATCACGCCCACGATCGCTCCGGGCGGAACGCTGAAGCTGAGATTGTCGATCAGCAGCCGGTTGCCGAAGCCCTTGGAGACGTTGTGAAACTCAATGACCTTGTTGCCGAGTCGGTCGGCAACGGGAATGAAGATCTCATTGGTTTCGTTGCGGCGCTGATATTCGTAGCTCGAGAGCTCCTCGAAGCGGTTCAGACGCGCCTTGGCCTTGGCCTGGCGTCCCTTGGGGTTCTGGCGCACCCACTCAAGCTCGTGGCGGATCGCCTTGGCGCGCGACTCCTGCTGGCGCCTTTCGTTTTCAAGGCGCTTTTCCTTCTGTTCAAGCCAGGACGAGTAGTTGCCCTTCCAGGGGATGCCCTCGCCGCGGTCGAGCTCAAGAATCCACTCCGCGGCATTGTCAAGGAAGTAGCGGTCGTGGGTCACCGCCACGACCGTGCCGGGGAAGCGGTGCAGAAACTGCTCGAGCCACTCGACGCTCTCGGCGTCAAGGTGATTGGTCGGCTCGTCGAGCAGCAGCATGTCCGGCCGCGAGAGCAGCAGCCGGCAAAGGGCCACGCGGCGCTTTTCACCGCCCGAGAGATGCTCGATGCGGGCGTCCCATGCAGGCAGGCGCAGCGCGTCGGCGGCAATCTCCATCTGCGTGGCGGCGTCCGTTCCGGCCGCTGCAATAATGGCCTCAAGCCGCGCCTGCTCGGCGGCAAGCGCATCAAAGTCTGCGTCGGGCTCGGCGTAGGCCGCATAAACCTCCTCGAGCTTCTTCTGGGCCTGCATCACCTCGCCCATGCCCTCTTCGACGCAGTCGCGCACGGTGGCGGCGGGGTCAAGCTGCGGCTCCTGGGGCAGATAGCCGATCTTCAGCCCCGGCTGCCAGATGATCTCGCCCTCAATGTCGGTGTCCACGCCGGCCATGATCTTGAGCAGCGTCGACTTGCCGGCGCCGTTCAGCCCGAGCACGCCGATCTTGGCGCCCGGGAAGAACGAAAGGGAAATGTCCTTGAGAATCTGCCGCTTGGGCGGGACGATCTTGCCCACGCGGTTCATGGTCATGACGTACTGAGCCATTGAAGGTTCCGTATGAAAGATTGGGGAAAGGGAAAGGGTGCGGAAAAGAAACCAGGAGCAGACGCCGCGTCTGCCCGCTTCGACAGGGTTCGGTCCTGGCCAGAGGCCGGGCGGCGCGGCGCCGGTCCGCATCGTCGCAAGCTGAGCCCAGAGGCCGGCGAACCTGGAAAACGCGCCTGTTTTCACTGCGTATTTGAAAGCCGCTAGTTTAGCAAACCGCCGCCGCAAAGCCGATTTTTCCACTGCGGCTTGCGGCACAAGAAAGGGCCGTCCGCCCCGCATCTTCACCATGAAAAGAGCGGGTCGGACGGCCCCCTGGCTGCATGCACGGCGCACACGCACTCAGTTCGTCAGCGGCCGCGGCTGCAGTCGAAAATCAACGGCGATCGTCGCGGCGGTCATCACGGCGATCCTTGCGGTCATCACGGCGATCCTTGCGATCATCACGGCGATCCTTGCGATCGTCGCGGCGATCGTCACGACGGTCATTGCGCCCGCCGCGGCGGACCTCGTCCTGATGACGGCGCTGCATCTCGCGGCGCCACTCATCGCGCGAATAGCGCTTGTTGGACTTGCGGTCGTGGTCGTAGTAGTACTTCCCATCCCAGCGGGCGTCGTCGCGGTGGCGCTCAAAATACTCTCTCTCGGAGCGGTCCTTGATGCCCGAAAGAAGTTCCATAAATCCATTGTCGGCCGCAGAGGCGGCAAGCGGGGCCAGGGCGGCAAGGCCGGCAGCGGCAACCAGACGGCGTCTGGTCAGCATGAGCGTTCTCCTTGAAAAAAAATGAATGCGAACAACGACTCAACCGTTTGTTTGGTCGTATCACCACCGCGCGTCAATTTTTCGCCGTGTTGTGTATCCGTGTATGACCAATTTCCATGCGCCCGGGCGGCGCTGCCGCAGACGGCGCGCGTGAACCGCGCGCTGACTTCATGTCCTCCGCACGCCGGAAATCGCCGGCGTTCACGTTACAATGCGCCGCATGAACCGCCGCACGGATGCGCCTGCCTTCAGGCGCGTCCCGCGGCCGGATCCCCTGCAACGGCCAATACTTTTGCGTATGTTCCCCGGCGCCCGCTTCCTCGGCCGAGCGCCTTCCTGAGTTTGTTTTCCACGCCCGCTCATGCAGCTGCTGCGCCGCGCCTTCTTTCTCTGCCTTGCCTGGCTCGCCCTTCTGGCGCCTGCCGCGGCCGCCCCCGTCACGGAGACCACGCCCGCGCGGGCGGCGGCGAGCACAATCGCCGGCGACCCTGTGCCGCCGCCCGGGGCTGACGATGCCCAGGCCGCGCAGGCCGAGACGCGCGCGGCCGACGATCTTCCCGCCACCGAGGCCGAGGTTTCTCCGCCGGTGGACATCTGGGATCGCATCCGGCGCGGATTTGCCATGCCGCCCCTGGAAAACCGCCGCGTCGACGCGGCCCTGAGGCAGTACACGCGCAATCCGGCCAATACCGAGGCGGTGCTTGAGCGCGCCGGGCGCTATCTCTACCACATCGTCGAGGAGATCGAAAGACGGGGACTTCCCACCGAGCTTGCGCTGCTGCCCTTTGTTGAAAGCGCCTTCAAGCCTGAGGCGCTCTCGCACGCCAAGGCCGCAGGGCTGTGGCAGTTCATTCCGACGACGGGCAGCATCTTCTCGCTGCAGCAGAACTTCTGGAAGGACGAGCGCCGCGACGTGCTTGAAAGCACGCGCGCGGCCCTTGACTACCTCGGACAGCTTCACGACCAGTTCGGCGACTGGCAGCTCGCGCTGGCGGCCTACAACTGGGGCGAGGGCAGCGTTTCGCGCGCCATCCGCCGCAACAAGGCGCGCGGGCGGCCGACCAGCTACAGCAGTCTGCGCATGCCGCGCGAAACCGCCAACTACGTTCCTCGCCTGGAGGCCGTCAAGCGCATCGTGGCCGAGCCGGAAAAATACGGCATCACGCTTCCGGCCATTGAGAACGAACCGTACTTCGTGCGGATCACCAAGAGCCGCGACATCGACATGAAGACCGCAGCGGCCCTGGCCGAGCTCGACGAGGAGGAGTTTCGTCTGCTCAATCCCGGGTTCAACCTGCCCGTGATCGTCGCCAGCCACAACTCGAGCATTCTTCTGCCGCGCGAAAACGTCGAGATCTTCCTTGACAACCTCGCCAGCTGGATGGCCACCGGAAAACCCCTCTCGAGCTGGCTTCTCTACCACGTCAAGGACAAGGAGACCCTCGCCTCAATCGCCGAAAAGACCGGCATGACCGAGGAGGAGCTGCGCCGCATCAACCGAATTCCCAAGGGGCGGCGCGTGCTTGCCGGATCCGTGCTTCTCGTCGACGCCAACGGGCGCATGGCTCCCGAAATTGCGCTCGAGGAGATGAATGCGGGCGTCAAGCTTTCGGCGCCCGAAACGCGCCGCGTGGTCTACCGCGTGCGGCGCGGCGACACGATCTACGGCATTGCGCTAAAGTACGGCATTACACAGAGCTCCATTCGCAAGACCAACCGCCTGCGTTCCTCGCGGCTGCGCATCGGCCAGCGTCTGGTGCTCGTCATCCCGCCGCGCGCGCGACAGGCTGTCCCCACGGGCAAGAATGTGCATGTCGTGCGCCGCGGGGAGACGCTCTCGGCCATCGCGCGCCGCTACGCAACCACGGTTGCGAAGATCCGCGTCCTGAACAACCTGCGCTCGACGCGCATCTCCATTGGTCAACGGCTGAAAGTCCGGTAGACACACCACTCACAATAACAATAGGAAAGGCTTCATCATGGGTTTCCTGCAAGGTAAAAAACTTCTCATCACCGGCGTTCTGTCGAACCGTTCGATCGCCTACGGCATTGCTCAGGCCTGCCACCGCGAGGGAGCTGAGCTCGCCTTCACCTACGTGGGCGAGCGCTTTCACGACCGCGTCTACGCTTTTGCTCAGGAGTTCGGCAGCGACATCTGCCTGGAGATGGACGTCTCGAGCGACGAGCAGATCGAAGCCGTGATGAATGCGCTGCGCGAGCGCTGGGGCTGTCTTGACGGCTTCGTACACTCGATCGGCTTTGCGCCGCGCCCCTGCATCTCGGGCGAGTTCCTCGACGGCCTCTCCCGGGAAGCCTTCAAGACCGCCATGGACATCTCGGCCTACTCCTATCCGGCGCTTGCCAAGGCCGCTCTTCCTCTGATGGAGGGCCGCAAGGGCTCCATGCTCGCCCTGACCTACATCGGCAGTGAGCGCACCGTTCCCAACTACAACACGATGGGCGTCTGCAAGGCCGCGCTTGAATCCGCCACGCGCTATCTCGCGGGCAACCTCGGCCCGAAGGGCATCCGCGTCAACGCCATCAGCTCGGGTCCCATCCGCACCCTTGCGGCCTCGGGCATCCAGGACTTCTCAAAGATTCTGAGCTACATGGACGCCAACGCCCCCCTGCGCCGCACGGTGACGATCGAGGAAGTCGGCAACACCGCCGCCTTCCTGCTCTCGGATCTGGCAAGCGGCATCACCGGCAACGTGGCCTACGTGGATGCGGGCTTTCACATCGTGGGCGTGAGCCCCGACGTGTCCGACTAAGCCGCTTGACGTCGTCAGAATAAAACAAGGCTCAGGCCCCGGACGTTCATTCGTCCGGGGCCTGAGCTGTTCAAGGGTGCGGTTCGAAAAAAAGACCGGGCGGGTTCAGCGCTGCTTGGCCTGCGCAAGCTTTCGGCGGCAGTCGGCGCAGATGCCGTACATCGACAGTGCGTGCCCCTCGAGCTCAAAGCCGAGTCTCTCGGCAATGCTCTTCTGGCGCTGCTCGATCTCCCGATCGACAAACTCCTCGACGCGTCCGCAGCGCGTGCAGACGATGTGGTCGTGATGCGCGCCGTCGTCGATCTCATAGGTGGCGCGGTCGTTGCCGAAGTAATGGCGCACAATGAGTCCGGCCGCCTCAAACTGCGTGAGCACCCGGTAGACCGTCGCAAGCCCAATCTCTACATTTTCAGCCACGAGCTGCTTGTAGATGTCCTCGGCGCTCAGGTGGCGCTGCTGCTCGCCGCCCTGCGCCTTCTGAAAGATTTCCAGAATGCGCATGCGCGGCACCGTGGCCTTCAGTCCGGCGTTCTTGAGCTCCTGCTCGGGCACGTGCCCGGCGTTGGTCGCGACGGTGGTCTTGTCCACGAAAAATCTCCCGATGTGCGCCATGGCGGCGCTCTTTTCAAGCAATACCCATTATCATAACGGGAACTCAACTCCCGCGGCTCGCCTCCTGTGGGCGAACTCGGCTCCGTCGCCATAGCGTTTTTGCCATGAACCTTCACTCTCTTGCGGTCTGCGCCGTGCTCGGCATCGCTGCCGCCGGCCTCTCGGGCTGCAACTTCAACAGCTACATCTACCGCCCGGACGTTCACCAGGGCAACCTCATCACAGAAGAAATGCTCGGCCAGCTGCAGATCGGCATGACGAGCCAGCAGGTGCTCTTTCTGATGGGCGAGCCCCTGGTGCACAGCCAGTTTCACACCAACCGCTGGGACTACACCTACTACTCCAATCCCCGCTACGGCGCCGTGGAGAGCCGCCGGGTGACCCTCACCTTTGACGACGACGAAAAGCTCGTCTCGATCAAGAACGACCCGCTGCCGACGGAACAGCAGGCCGACGAGATCATCCTTGGCAAGGAAACCGACTTCAAGGCCGCGCCTCTGGTTCTGCCTGAAAAGGAGGAGGACTGATCATGCGCGTGGCGATCTCCGGCGCCAGCGGGCGCATGGGAAAAATGCTCATCGAGGCCGTGCTCAAGGCTGACGACATGCAGCTCGGCGCGGCGCTCGTGCCTGCGGGCGACCCCCTCGAGGGATCGGATGCAGGCGCGTTCATGGGCCAGAAGTCCTGCGTCGTCGTCTCAAGCAGCCTTGCGGCCCTTGAGGGGTGCGAGGCGCTCATCGACTTCACGCGGCCGGCCGGAACCCTTGAATATCTCGCCTTCTGCCGCGAACACGGCATCGGCATGGTGATCGGCACCACCGGGTTCGACGCTGCGGGAAAGGCGGCCATTTCCGAGGCCGCGCGCAGCATCCCGATCGTCTTTGCCCCCAACATGAGCGTCGGCGTCAACGCCGCCTTCAAGCTCATCGAGGTGGCGGCGCGGCTGCTGGCCGACTACGACTGCGAGATCGTTGAAATGCACCACAGGCACAAGGTCGACGCCCCCTCGGGCACGGCGCTTGAAATGGGCCGGCGCGTCGCCGCCGCCCGCGGTGAAAGGTTCGAGGATGTCGCCGTGCTCTCGCGCGAGGGCCACACCGGAGAGCGCCGGCCGGGATCCATCGGCTTTGCCGCGCTGCGCGGCGGAGATGTTGTGGGCGACCACACGGTGATCTTTGCAAGCACGGGCGAGCGCATCGAGATCAGCCACAAGTCCGGTTCCCGCGCTGGCTACGCGCAGGGCTCGCTTGCCGCGGTCCGTTTCATTTTGAAAAACAATCACGGCCTCTTCAGCATGTCCGATGTACTCGGACTGCGCTAACCTACCCCGTTCCGTTGCCGGCTGCGCCGCGGGCGCGGCCGGCAACGCAGGTTCGCAACTTTCTTTTTTTCCCTCTCGCTAGGAAGGATCAGCATCATGAACGAACAACTCGACAAACTCGAAAGCTCCGTGGCGCGTCTCGTCGAAGCCTACAACGCGCTCAAGCAGGAAAATGAAAAGCTCAAGACCGAGCTCGCCGACAAGACGGCCGCCGTGGATCTGCTGCAGGAGGAGTCGCAGACCGTGCGCACCCGCATCGACGCGCTTGTGGCCTCGCTCAACCCCGAGAACGCCTGATTTTCCTTTTCGGCGCACTTGTTTATCCCCGGCCTGAGCTCTCGGGCCGAAACCTTGAATTCACCAGGAGTTCTCCAGCATGCCTCGCCTTACGCTTTCCATCATGGGCCGCGACTACCCGTTTGACGTCTCCGATGAGGATGTCGAACCTCTGAAGGAGGCTGCCGAACTCATCAACACCCGCGCCGCGCAGGTGCACACGGCCAACCGCGCGCTCACGAGCGAGCGCGTGGCGGTCATGGCCTCGCTTCAGATTGCCTTCGACTCGATCACGGGCCGCCTGGGGCAGGTGCCGGTTGACGCCACCACGATCTCGCGCGTGGCCGCGCTGCGCATGAAGTGCGACGAGGCCCTCTCGCCCGCCCTGGACTGAGCCCCGGCCGACAGGCGCGGCCTGCCGCGCAAAAAAAGACATGCATCAAACCGCTCCGGCTGCGCCTCAAAACGCAGCCGGAACCGTATAATGACTGCACCCTGTGATGTTTCATCCATGGCTCCAATGTTCCTAACCTATGCACTTCGTGCAAGGTCGCTCAGCCAGTGAGCCGATGGTGCATCGGGCACGCGTTTGCCCGATCCGGTTTCCGCTCCGGTCGCGACCACCCTGGACTTTCGGTCTAGGCAACGTAGCCAGAAACACACAGGGATTTTCTTTGCCCGCTCTCCGGCCCGGGTCATCAGCCTCTCGGCCTGCTGCCGACAGCCCTCCCGCGCCTGGATCACCCGCCATCGGCTTCTTTTTTCGGGAGTTCTCCTGTTGTGAATTACTGGCTCATGAAGAGCGAACCGACGGAGTGCAGCTTTGAGGACGTTCTCTCACGCCCCGATCAGACCGTCGACTGGTTCGGCATCCGCAACTATCAGGCGCGCAACTTCATGCGCGACCTCATGAAGCCCGGCGACGGCGTGCTCTTCTACCACTCCTCCTGCAAGAATCCCGGCATCGTGGGCATAGCCGAAATCGCCTCCGAGGCCTATCCCGACCGGCTGCAGTTTGATCCGGCAAGCGAGTACTACGATACGGCGAGCACCCCGCAAAAACCCCGCTGGCTTGCCGTCGACGTCAAGGCTCTGCGGGCCGTTCCGATCATCACGCTCGCCGAGCTCAGAAGCCATCCGCAGACGGCCGGCATGCGCGTTCTTGCGCGCGGCAACCGGCTGTCCATCACGCCGGTTGCGCAGGATGAATTTCGCTTCATCACTGAGGTTCTGGCTCCCGCCTGACGCCCCCTGACGGCGCGCATCCGCACCAACCTTCGTCTTTCCCCTCTGCAAGATTCAAACGACGCCCCATGCCTCAATACGCCATCACCCCGCTTGATCCTGAAACCGCCGCCGCACATCTTTTCCACGTGCGCCAGGTCGCGCCCCTTGTGCACTGCATCACCAACGACGTGGTGCAGGAAATCACCGCCAACGTTCTGCTTGCGCTCGGCGCCTCGCCCGCCATGGTCATCGCCCCCGAGGAGGCATCGCACTTTGCGGCCATCGCCTCGGCCGTCTCCATCAACGTGGGCACGCCGCGCCAGGATTCGCTCGTCTCGATGCATCTAGCGGCAAAGTCCGCGCGCGCCCACAACATTCCCTGGGTGCTCGACCCGGTGGCAGCCGGCGTTCTGCCCTGGCGCGACAAGCAGATCAACGGACTTCTGGCCCTCAAGCCCACCGCCATCCGCGCAAACGCCTCTGAAATCCGTGCGCTTGCCGGAGTCGGCGCCGGCGGAAAGGGCGTCGACAGCACCGACTCGAGCGAATCGGCCGTCGACGCAGCCGTCATGCTCTCGCAGCGCACGGGCGCCGTCGTGTGCGTCACCGGCGCCGTCGACTACGTCACCGACGGCAGCAAGGTGCTCTCGGTCTCGGGCGGCTCGAAGAAAACCACCATGGTGGTGGGCACGGGCTGCTCGCTTTCGTCCATGGTCGCCGCCTACCTCGCACAGACCAAGCACCCGCTTGAGGCCGTCGCCTCGGCCTGCGCCCTGGCAAAGCTTGCCGCGCAGCAGGCCGCAGGCGTTGCAAGCGGCCCGGGAAGCTTCAAGGTGGCCTACATCGACGCCCTGCACCTCATCCAGGCCAAGGACTTCTACTGATGCGCAACGTCAACCTGTCGCTGTACCTCGTGCTTGATCCCGACATGTGCGGCGGGGCGCAGGGCATGATCGACACCGCCCGCGCGGCCGCCCAAAACGGCGCCACGCTCGTGCAGCTGCGCGCCCCGCACTGGAAAAAGCGCGCCCTTGTGGAGTGCGGCCGGGCATTGAAGGCCGCGCTCGCCCCCCTCGGCGTGCCGCTCATCATCAACGATCACGCTGATGTGTGTCTGGCCTGCGACGCCGACGGCCTGCATGTGGGGCAGGAGGATCTCCCGGCGCCTGATGCGCGCCGCATCATCGGAGAGCACCGCATCCTGGGACTTTCCGTTTCCAACGCCCGTCAGCTTGCCGAGGTCGACCCCGCCCTGGTCGACCATCTCGGAATCGGCCCGATCTTTTCGACCGCCACCAAGACCGATGCCGCTGCGGAGCTCGGCATCGAGGGCTTTGCCGCCCTTGCCGCGCACAAGCCGTGTCCGGTCGTTGCCATCGGAAGCGTCAAGGCGCGCCTCGCGCAGCCGCTCATTGCCGCAGGCGCCGACGGCCTGGCCGTCGTCTCGGCCATCTGCGGCAGGCCCGACCCGGGCGCAGCCGCCCGCGAGCTTGCCGAGGCCATTGAAGCGGCCCGGCGCGGCCTCTGATCTGAAGCCTCGGCAAAGCCGCTGCGGCGGCTTTGCGGCACCCTCCGGCCTTGCAGGGACGGACAAACCTCTAGAATTGTCTTTCCAACGAAGGATGCGCAAACGATCATGGGAAGAACAAAGAAACCGAGCATCTGCATCACCCTGCAGCAGGCCAAGCTCATAGAGCTTGCCCGCGCCGTCGAGACCTCGGGCGACAAGTCCCTGAACTGGACCGAGTCCGACGCCGAGGCGGCAAGCCTGCGCGCGGCGCACGCCCTGGGCGAGGGAGCCGCAGCCGAGCGCATGCTCACCGAGCGCGCGCGGCTCGTGCTTGCCGCTGCCGCCGAGCGCGGCGCATCCACCAGCGTGGGCACGCGCGCGCGGCTGCCGCTGATGCTCGCCCCGGTCCTCGTCATCGGAGCCTACGTGCTCGGGGCCCTGTGCGACCGCATCGCCAGTCCCGAACACCTTGTCAACCTGCTCTCTCCCCCATTCTGGACGGTCATCGCCTGGAACCTACTCATCTACTGCGTGCTCTTTTTGTGCGCCCTGGGCATTCTCGGCAGCCGCCGCGACCGGTTCGGGCTGCCGCTGCGCTCATTTCTCACCGCCTTCGTCGAAAAGGCGGCTTTCTCGACGCTGAGCTTCAAAAAGGGCTTCAAGTCGAGCTTCTACGCCCGCTGGAGCGCGCTTGCCGCGCCGCTCGTACGGCTTCATGTGGCGCGCGTTCTGCACCTTTCGGCCGTCGCCTTTGCCCTGGGGCTGATCACAAGTCTGCTTGTGAGGGGCTTCGGCACCGCCTACTGGGCGGGATGGGAAAGCACGTGGCTTGCCGACAACCCCGAGGCGGTGAAGACCTTCCTTGACTGCACCTACGGGCTGATCCCGAGCATCGGCGGACTGCCGGAAATGCCGGACCTTGCAGCGGTCGCGGCGCTGCGCGCCGACAACCTCCCCTATCTCAAGAGCGCGCCCTCGGCCGGTCCCTGGCTGGTGCGCATGATGCTCTTCATGGTGCTCGTCGTCGTGCTGCCGCGCCTGCTGCTGGCCGCAGTCGACTCCTGGCGCATCAGCCGCTTTCATCGGCGCGTGACGATTTCGCTTGACGACCCGTACTTCTCGGGCATCCTTGCGCAGTGCGCCGAGGATGCTGCGCTTGGACGGCTTTTCATCATCACCTCAAGCGTCGAGCGTCCCCTGCGCGTGCAAAGCCTTGAGCGCGTGCGCCGCGACTGGGGTCTTGAGAGCGACTCGCTTGCTGCCGTCATGGACTACGACGATCCGGAAAGCCCGGTCCCCGCCGTCGAACCCGACGCCCGCCGCACGGTGCTGCTCGTGTGGCTTGATGCCGCCCAGACCCCCGAGGAGGACACGCACGCCCTGGCGCTTGCCAAGGTGCGCGCCGCCGCGGAGAGCACGCCCGGCGCCGTTGCCGCGGCGCTTGTCGATCTGTGCGAGTTTTCAGAGCACTTCAAGGGGCTGCCCGCGCGCATCAAGGAGCGCACGGAGCTCTGGACGCAGTTTGCCGCCCGGCACGGCTTCAAGAACTTTGTGCTCACGCCCTCGCCCGCCGAGCGGCTTGCCATGGTCAAGGCGCTGCGCGCCTGGGCGGCCGCGCAGGCGGTTCATCTTGAGTCCGGCGAAAGCAAGACGGCTGCGCTTGCTGCGGCGCGGGACTCCCTCGCCCCGGCGCCCCGGCCCCTGCCCGCGGCGCTTCCCCGTGAGAGCGCGCCGGCGCAGACGGCCGCTTCCGGCGCAGAGGACTGCACCCCGGACGCCGCCCCGAGGGCGAGCCGCAAGCGCCGCGCAGCGCTCACCTCGGCCTTGCGCTCGGTCCTTCCCCGCAGCGCGGCCCCGGCGCCCGCTGAGGGCACACAGAAGCCCGGGCCGACGGCCGGGAATACGATTGAAGAACAGACCGAACACACGGTCATGGAGCCGGCCGGGGAAAAGGCCGCTCCCGATACAAGTGCGGCAGCCGCGCCTTCAGCGCAGGACGCGCCCCTGGCCGCCAGCAAGGATTCCAAGTGATGTCGACTGATCCGCTTCGCATTCATCTCAGTCTCGTAAGCCACACCAACATCGGCAAGACGACGCTTGCGCGCACGCTGCTGTCGCGCGACATCGGCGAGGTGGCCGACCGGGCCCACGTCACCGAAACGACCGACGACTACGTGCTTGCCCGCTCGCCGGAGGGAGCCGAGCTCATTCTCTGGGATACGCCCGGGTTTGGAAACTCCGTGGCGCTTGCCAAGCGTCTCGCCGGGCGCTCGAACCCCGTCGGATGGTTTCTCTCCGAGGTGTGGGACCGCATGGCCAACAAGACGCAGTGGCTCAACCAGCGCGCCCTCAAGCACGTCAAGGATGTCTCGAGCGTCGTGCTCTACCTTGTCAACGCCGCGGAACTGCCCGAAACCGCTCCCTACGTGAAGGCCGAGATGCACATCCTTGAGTGGATCGGCAAGCCGGTCATCGTGCTTTTGAACCAGATCGGCCAGCCCCGGCCGCCGTCTGCCGAACAGGGCGAGGTCGAGCGCTGGTCGCGGGCGATGAAGGAGTACCCGATCGTCTCGGGCGTGCTCTCGATGGACGCCTTCGCACGCTGCTGGGTGCAGGAATTCACGCTCTTTGACGCCATCGGCCGGGCCCTGCCCGAGGAGTTGGACTCCGCCTTTGAGTCCGTGCGCCAGACCTGGGCGCGGCAGCGCCGCGCGGCCTACGCCTCAAGCATCGAGGCGCTCGTCAACTACTTCAACAAGCTTGCGGGCGAGCGCGAGGTCGCGCCCACTCCGCGCATGATCGATCAGATCAAGTTTCTCGGCAAGCGCCTGGGGCTTGTGAAGAACGAAAACATCCACGATCCGGCCGAGGCCGCACAGACCGCCCTCTCGGCGCGCGCCACGGACGACTTCTGCGCGCTCACCGACCGGCTCATCGTCGCCAACGGACTCAAGGGCAAGGGCATTCGAAAGGAAATTCTGCAGCGCATGCAAAGCGACTGGAGCGTGACGACCCGCGTCGATCCCAGGCAGGCCGCCGTGGCGGGCGCCATCGGAACGGGCGCCGCCGGCGGGCTGGCCACGGATCTTGCCGCGGGCGGCCTCACTCTGGGGCTGGGCACGCTGATCGGCACCGTGGTCGGCGCCATCGGAGGCGCGGGCATTGCCATGGCCTACAACCACAAGAAGGAGGCCACGGGCGTCGTGGTAAGCTGGTCGGACGCGGCCCTCAGAAACTTTTTCGTCGAGGCCGTGCTCCTGTACCTTGCGATCGCCCACTTCGGCCGCGGCCGCGGCAACTGGGTCGAGAGCGAATATCCGCCCTTCTGGCGCAGCACCGTCGACGAGGTGCTCGAGCCCATGAAGCTTGATTCGCGAAACCTTGCCGCGCACTTTGATGAGGTGGTGCGCGCCGTGCTTCTCAAGCTCTACCCCGAGGCGCGCTTCTAGAGTCCGTACACTTCCCGGCGGCTTCTCCGACGCCCTCGTGCGCAAAGCAAAAGCCCCTTGTCCCGGAGCTGCCTCCGGGCAAGGGGCTTTTGCCGTCCGGACCCCCGCCGCAGCCCGACGGGGCCGCGGCGCAAGTCTGCAGCGAACGCCGCTTCTAGGGAACCATTTCCTGGACGTCCTTCTTGACGGGCTTGACGAAGTCCTCGCGCTTGACGCCCAGATAAAGGGCGATGGCCGCGGCCACGAAGACCGAGGAGTAGACGCCGAGCAGAATGCCGATCGTCAGGGCAAGCGAGAAGTGGTGCAGAGCCGGACCGCCGAAGAAGAACATGGTGAGCGTCATCGCCAGGGTCGACGAGTGCGTGATCACCGTTCTTGAAATCGTAGCGGTAATGGCCGAGTTGATGATCTCCACCGAGGAGGCGCGGCGCATCTTTCTGAAATGCTCGCGCACGCGGTCGAAAATAATCACCGACTCATTGACCGAGTAGCCGAGCACGGCCAGGACCGCCGCAAGCACGGGCAGCGAGAACTCCCACTGCATCACGGCAAAGATCCCGATCACGATCACCACGTCGTGCAGGTTGGCGATGATGGCGGCCACGGCAAACTTCCATTCAAACCGAAACGCCAGATAGATCATGATGCCGAGCACCACGAGCAGCAGCGCCGTGGCGCCGTCCGTGGCCAGCTCCTCGCCGACCTGCGGACCCACGAACTCGTTGTTGAGCAGCTTCACGCCGGGTTCGGTCTGCTGCAGCACTCCCATGAGCTCCTGCGCCTGCTGGCCGGACGTCTCGCCCTCCTTCATCGGCAGGCGGATCATCACGTCGCGCGAGGTGCCGTAGTTCTGCACGGCGGCCTCAATGCCCATCTTGTCCTTGATCTGCTCGCGGATCTGCTCGGTCGGCGCCGACTGCGGATACTGCACCACCACCTGGGTGCCGCCCGTGAACTCGATCGAGAAGGCCAGTCCATGGAAGAAGATCCAGTAAACGGCCACGGCAAAGGACACAAACGAGATGAGATTCAGAATATGCGAGTAGCGCATAAACGGAATCGTCTTGTGAATGCGGAAAAATTCCATTTTGTTCTGCCCCCCTGCGTCCTACTTCGCCTTCTCGGGATCAGGCCGCCAGACCTGACCGATATGCACGCGCGTGAGCTTCTTCCTGCGGCCGTAGATCAGATTGATCATGGCGCGGGAGACCACGACGGACGTAAAGATTGAGGTCGAGATGCCCAGACAGTGCACCACGGCAAAGCCGCGCACCGGACCCGAGCCGAAGATGAGCAGCGCCAGACCTGCAATGAGACTCGTGACGTTCGAGTCGAGAATCGTCGCAAAGGCCATGCCGTAGCCCTCGCTGATGGCCAGCTGCGGCGTTCGTCCGACGCGCAGCTCCTCGCGCACGCGCTCGTTGATGAGCACGTTCGAGTCAACGGCCATGCCCAGCGTGAGCGCAATGGCCGCGATGCCCGGCAGCGTGAGTGTGGCCTGCAGCATCGACAGCAGCGCAATCAGGCACAGCACGTTGCAGATGAGGCTCAGCGCCGAGACGATGCCGAAGACCTGGTAGTAGAGGACCATGAAGATCGCCACGATCGAGAAGCCGTAGAGCGTGGACTTGAAGCCCGCGCTGATGTTGTCGGCGCCGAGCGACGGGCCGATCAGGCGTTCCTCGACGATTTCCATCGGGGCGGCGAGCGAACCGGCGCGCAGCAGCAGCGCCGTATCGGTGGCCTCGACGGTCGTCATGCGGCCGGAGATCTGCACGCGGCCGCCGGCGATTTCCTGACGAATCACCGGAGCCGTGACCACCTCGCCCTTGCCCTTTTCAAAGAGGATGATGGCCATGCGCTTGCCGACGTTGTCGCGGGTGACGTCGCGGAAGATGCGCGCGCCGCGGTTGTCGAGCGTCAGGTTCACCGTCGGCTCCTGGGTCTGGGAGTCAAACCCGGGCTGGGCGTCGTTGAGGTTTTCACCCGTGAGCACCACGCGGCGCTTGACGAGGATGGGACGGCCCTCGCGGTCGAGATAGCGTTCGTCGCCGAAGGGGACGTTGCCCTGCTGCAGCTGCGCGAGCGCCTCGGGCGAGTCGTCGACCATGCGCACCTCGAGCGTGGCGGTGCGGCCGAGAATGTCCTTGGCCTTGGCCGTGTCCTGCACGCCGGGAAGCTGCACGACGATGCGGTCGGCGCCCTGCTGCGCAATCACGGGCTCGGCCACGCCGAGCTCGTTGATGCGGTTGTGCAGGGTGGAGATGTTCTGCTTGAGCGAGTACTCCTGAACGTTCTTGATGGCGTTCTGCGAGAGCTCGGCGCGGATGATGTAGCTGCCGCCGGACTCCTGCTCGGTGAGCACCAGGTCGGGCTGCGTCGAGCGCAGAAGGTCGTTGGCGCGGTCGCGCTCCTGCGCATCGGAGAAGCGCACCTCCACGGCATTGCCCACGCGGCTGATGCCGGTGTGGCGAATGCGCTGGTCGCGCATCTGGGTGCGCAGGTCGGCGGCGGTCGCCTCGGCGCGCTTTTCAATGGCCGCGCGCATATCCACCTGCAGCAGGAAGTGCACGCCGCCGCGAAGGTCCAGACCAAGGTACATCGGCAGCGCATTGAGGCTCAGCAGCCACTGCGGCGTGTTGGGCACGAGGTTGGGCGCGACGATGTAGCTCGGGTTGGAACGGTCGGGGTTGAGCGCGTTCTCAAGCACCGTCTGCGCCTGCAGCTGCTGCTCGGCGGCCGTCGGATCAAAGCGCACGCGCACCGTGTTCTGCTGCGCGCCCTGCTCGAAGAAGACGCCGTTGGGCTTGAGGTTGGCCGCCTTGAGGGCCTCTTCAACCCGCGTCATCACCGCTTCATCGACCTTGACGGTAGCCTTGGCCGAGCTCACCTGCACGGCCGGGGATTCGCCGTAGAAGTTGGGAAGCGTGTAGACGACGGCGATGGCAAGCACCACCGCAATCAGCACGTACTTCCAAAGTGGATATCGGTTCATAGAAAAAACTCCGAAGACGAGACGGACGCTTCCGCGGGCGGCGTCCCTGCCGCCGCGCACGAAGCGGCGAGCCTTTCAAAACGGCGCATCCGTCCGGATTCAGAAATTGCGTCCAGAGGCGCATCCGCCTGATGGACCGGCGGGGCCTCCAGAGCCTTCAAACCCCGGGAGCGCCCCCCTCCGCAGGCACGTTCCCGGCCGCCTTCAACCGCCGGCGGCGGCAGTGCAAAAACCGGGAATGCAAAAACACGAAAAGGGCGCCACCCGGCAACTCAGGGTGCGCCCGTTTCGTGCGTCAAGTCATTAGACGGACTTCAGCGTGCCGCGCGGCAGAACGGTCTGCACCGCACCGCGCTGCAGCGTCAGCGTCACGGGCTTGTCGTCGACGCGGCTGATCTCGATGACGATGTACTGCTCGCTCACATCGGCGATGCGGCCGGCCATGCCGCCCACCGTCACCACTTCATCACCCTTGGTGAGGGCTTCGCACATCTTCTGATGTTCCTTCTGGCGCTTCTGCTGCGGCCGGATGAGGAAGAACCAGAACACGACAAAAATCAGCAGAATCGGAACGATCTGCACAAGGAAACCGGTCATGCCGCCGGCGGCGTCGGCCGTCTGGGCCCACGCGTCAGAGATAAAAAACACAACTAACCCCTTTGCTGATGAAAGTCTTTCTCCGGATCCGCCGACATTGAGGCAGTCTCCGAATTCGTGTGATTATACGGAAAAGTCTCGTCCGGCTCGGGCCGCAGGCCCGGTGCGCGGACGGCGAAAATTGAAACAAAACGTCGGCCCTAGCGCCTGCCGCCGCAAACCTGACGTCTACGGAACGAGCGCAGGCCAGTCAAGCCCCGTGCGCTCATCTAGCCCGAAGACGATGTTCATGGCCTGCACGGCCTGGCCGGCGGCGCCCTTGACGAGGTTGTCCTCAACGGCAAGCACGACGATCAGATCGCCGCCGCCGGGCCGGTGCACCGCAAGCCGCAGGAAGTTGGAGCCGCGCACCGAGCGCGTCTCCGGGTGCGAGCCCGCGGGCATCACGTCCACGAAGTACTCCTTTTCAAAGCGCTTTTCGTAGAGCGCCTGCAGATCGAGCGGATTGGCGGCGTCCTTGAAGCGCACGTAGATCGTCGAGTGAATCCCGCGGATCGTGGGCAGCAGATGCGGCACGAACGTGAGATCCAGCTGCGGGCATCCGCTCAGAAGCCGCAGCTGCTGCACGATCTCGGGCTGGTGCCGGTGTCCCTTGAGCCCGTAGGCATGGAAGTTGTCGCTCATTTCAGCGGTGATGAGCGACACGTCGGCCTTCTTGCCCGAGCCGGAGATGCCCGACTTGCTGTCGGCAATGATCGTGCGCAGATCAAAGGTTCCGGGATGCGCCTTCTCGTACTCCATCAGCGGCAGCAGACCCAGCTCGATGGAGGTCGGGTAGCAGCCCGCCATGCCGAGAATGCGCGCGGACTTCATGGCCTCGCGCATCGTCTCGGGCTGTCCGTAGACCGCCTCCCTCAGAAGATCCGGACAGGCGTGGTCCATCTTGTACCAGCGCTTGAACTGCTCCGTGTCCTTGAGCCGGAAGTCGGCCGCAAGGTCGATGATGCGCACGCCTGCGTCCGTGAGCTCGCGGGCCATGCTCATCGCCACGCCGTGGGGCGTGGCGAAGAACACCACGTCGCACTGCTTGAGCGCGTCGACCTCGGGAGCCGTAAAGACAAGCTCGTCGAGAAAGCCGCGCAGCGACGGAAACATCTGCGTCACCGCAGTTCCGGCGTCCTTGCGCGAGGTGATGACAGAAATTTCAGCCTGCGGATGCCGCAGCAGAATGCGCAGCAGCTCCACGCCCGTATAGCCCGTGGCGCCGACGATGCCCACGGAGATCTTCCCTTGCTTCATATTCTTGTGCGGCTCCCTGTTGATCTTGTTGTCGAACGCCCCATGCGCTGGACAAAACAAAATCGCCGCAACCCATCTGTTTCGTGAGCCGCGGCGATTGAATTTTCGTCCCTGACGCCGGACCCTCGACGGCAAAGCCGTCGACCGTCCAAGCGGCAAAGAGGCAATTAGCGCTTGCTGAACTGCTTGGCGCGGCGAGCCTTGCGCAGACCCACCTTCTTGCGCTCCACCTCGCGGGCGTCGCGGGTCACGAGACCGGCAGCCGACAGAGCAGGCTTGAGACCGGCGTCGTAGTCGATCAGCGCGCGGGTGATGCCGTGGCGCACGGCGCCGGCCTGGCCGGACTCACCGCCGCCGCTCACGTTGACCATGATGTCGAACGTCTCGGTGTTCTCCGTGAGCTGCAGAGGCTGCATGACGATCATGCGGCCGGTTTCACGCTTGAAGAAGTCGTTGAGTTCACGGCCGTTGATCACGATCTTGCCCGTGCCGCGCTTGATGAAGACGCGAGCCACAGAGCTCTTGCGGCGGCCGGTGCCGTAGTTGTAGTTACCGATCATCTTTGTCCACCTTAAATGTCAAGAACCTTGGGCTGCTGGGCAGTGTGCGGATGTTCGGCGCCGGCGTAGATCTTGAGCTTCTTGATCATGGCGTAGCCGAGACGACCCTTCGGAAGCATTCCCTTGACGGCGATTTCCAGAGCGCGGCCGGGATGCTTGGCCTGCATTTCCTTGAAGGTGGTGGAGTACACGCCGCCCGGATAGCCGGTGTGGCGGTAGTAGGTCTTCTTGCCCGCCTTTTCAGCAGACATCACGAGCTTGTCAGCGTTGATCACGACGATGTAGTCGCCCGTATCGACATGCGGCGTGTATTCGGGCTTGTGCTTGCCGCGCAAGCGCAGTGCGATTTCGGCTGCAAGGCGGCCGAGCACCTTATTGCTGCCATCGACCACGTACCAGTCGCGCTGAACTTCCAGCGGCTTGGCCGAGAAGGTCTTCATTGTTCTCACCTAAATTGAATGCAACGCACCGGGATTCCGCCTCATCAGAGATGGCGCTCTGACTTCACGCAGGTTGGATCCGCATCTGACGGACCGGCAGCGTCAAGTAAAAAAACGAGGCAGACGCCCCCGTCCGAAGTCCTTCATGACCTTCGGAAAAGAGCCCGCCCAATCATTTCTTGTTGATTTTCAAGCCGCTTCACGCTTGTCCGGTTCAGTGGAAAACGGGGAAACCGCAAGCACGGGAAAATCAGAGGCGCAATTTTATAGAAGACAGGGGAAATTTTCCAGTCCCCGCTCTCGCCATCCCCGATTGCGGCTGACCGCTCCGTTGCGGGCCGCCGTCCGTGCCACAATACCCGCTCAGGCAAGCTTTCGAACGCCCCAGCAGTAGAAGCGTCCGGCCTTCTGCAGGCGGCCGGAGCAAATTTTTCAAACGCACGAACAACAACACCAAAGGGAGGCCCAGTGATGTTTGAACACATTCAGACGCCCGATTTCGGCAAGCCCATCAGCGTTTCCGAAACCGGCGCGCTCGTCGTGCCCGACACCCCCGTGATCACCTATATCGAGGGCGACGGCATTGGAGCCGATGTTTCGCCCGTTGCGATCCGCGTCGCGGACCGCGCGGTGCAGAAGGCCTACGGGGGGCGGCGGCGCATCGCATGGACCGAGATCTATGCCGGGGAGAAGGCGCGCCGCATCTACGGTCCCGACACCTGGATCGCCGAGGAAACCTTCGAGGCGCTCAAGACCTTCAAGGTGGGGTTCAAGGGCCCGCTGACTACGCCCGTGGGCGGCGGCATCCGCAGTCTCAACGTGGCGCTTCGCCAGCGGCTCGACCTCTACGTGTGCCTGCGCCCCGTGCGCTGGTTTCCGGGCACCCCCTCGCCCGTGAAGCACCCCGAGAACGTCGACATGGTGATCTTTCGGGAAAACACCGAGGACATCTACGCCGGCATCGAGTGGCCGGCGCAAAGCGCCGAGGCGCAGCGCGTCATCGCGTTTCTTGAGCGCGAGATGGGCGTGAGCAAGATCCGCTTCCCCGCGACTTCGGGCATCGGCATCAAGCCTGTCAGTCGAGAGGGCAGCGAACGGCTCATCCGCAAGGCCATCCGCTACGCAATCGACCACGACCGCGCCAGCGTCACGATGGTGCACAAGGGCAACATCATGAAGTTCACCGAGGGGGCCTTCCGCGACTGGGGCTACGCGCTCGCCCAGCGCGAGTTCGGCGCAAAGCCTCTGGGCGAGGGCCCCTGGTGCACGTTCAGGAACCCGCGCACGGGCCGCGACATTGTGGTGAAGGACTGCATCTGCGACGCCTTCCTGCAGCAGATTCTCCTGGCGCCGAAGGACTACGACGTCATCGCCGCCCCCAACCTCAACGGCGACTACATCAGCGACGCGCTGGCCGCCCAGGTGGGCGGCATCGGCATCGCGCCCGGGGCCAACCTTTCCGATGAGATCGCCATCTTCGAGGCCACGCACGGAACGGCGCCCGCCATCGCCGGCAGAAACCTCGCCAACCCCTGCTCGGTCATTCTCTCAACGGAAATGATGCTCAGGCACATCGGCTGGGATGAAGCGGCCGATCTGGTGATCGCCGCCGTCGAGCAGCAGATCGCCTCGGGGCGCGTGACAAGCGACCTGGCAGCCCTCACACCCGGGGCCAGCACCCTGGGCTGCCGGGAGTTCGGCGACGAGCTGCTCGCGCGCATCTGATCCGCGAACGCTGCGCCCCTTGAGGGCGCGAAAAAAGCCGCCGTCTGACGGAAGGTTCTCTTCCCGACGGCGGCTCTTTTTTGCTGACGCCGGCAGCGCCTGGAACAGGTCCCGGGCGCTGCGGCGGCGAAATCTACTTTTCAGGCTTGACGTGGGCGGCTTGCTTGCCTTTTGGGCCCGCAACCACTTCAAAACTCACCTTCTGACCTTCCTTGAGGGTCTTGAAGCCTTCGATTTCAATCGCGGTGAAATGCACAAACAGGTCTTCGCCGCCGTCATCGGGCGTGATGAAGCCGAATCCCTTGGCGTCGTTAAACCATTTGACAACACCCTGAGCCATTTTTTTCTCCCTTCGAAAATCCTTGTCCCGGCCCCCGAACCGGCAACCTCGCCGATTCAAACATCAAGAAGCCGGAGACTTCCGTGCAGCGTTCTAATTGGATAAGCGTCGGCCGCACGCGCATCAAGCTCTGCCTTCATCCCCAAGGAGTGCATAGCTCTCAGGTGGGAATTGGCTGATGCCTGCGCTAGATTACCCCCGCAGCATGAATTTTTCTCAAGCCGCCGTTGCTTTTCACGCATCAAACAGGGAAAACACTACCTTTCGAGGCTCCCCCTCCGGCGATTCCCCGCCCTTCCCTGCGTCCGCGGCTGCGCCTGCAGGGCTGCGCCGGCCCCGCCCTGGGCGAATCCCCCAAAAGAATGAGTTTTCCAGTTCCCGGCGCCCGCATGTGTATACTCGAAAAGACGTGCCGGGCCCCTTCCGGCGCCGCCCTGCACGCCGGCGGTCATCGCCCTGCGGCCGGCCTCGACTTCTTCATCACTTCATCATGCGCATCCGCCCGCTACTGATTCTGCTGCTTTCCGCCGCCAGCGCATCTGCGCACGCCGAAGGCACGACCACGATTTTTCTCGGCACGAACCGCGTGACGCTTGAGGTTGCCGAGACCGCCATCGAGCAGCGCACGGGTCTCATGCACCGCGCCAGCCTCGAGGAAAACCGCGGCATGCTTTTCGTGTTTTCCGAACCGCGCAGCGTGGCCATGTGGATGAAGAACACGCTCATTGACCTCGACGCCGCGTTTGTCGACGCCTGCGGCCGGATTCTCAACATCGAGACCATGAAGAAGGGCACGCTCGACCTGCACCGCTCGCAGGGCCCGGCGCTCACCGTCATTGAAATGAACGCAGGATGGTTCAAGCGCCACGGCGTGCACTCGGACACATTCATTCCGCCGCTCAAGAGCCGCTCCTACTGCAGAGACCCACTGGCGCAGTAGCGCCCCCGGAAACGGCAAAAAAAGGGCGGGCCCGAAGCCCGCCGGCGCTCCCGCACGAAGAAAAGGCTTGCGTGCGGGGGCTTTTTTTTTCAGGACAAGTCAAAACCGATCAGGCGCAGCAGCCGCAGCAGCCGCCCTCGGGCTTGCAGTTGCAGTCGCAGGGCTCTCCGGCAAAGCGGCGCTCGGCGAAGTCCCAGTTCACCAGCTTCTCGAAGAAGGCCTTCGCAAAGGCGGCGCGATCATTGCGGTAGTCGATGTAGTAGGCGTGCTCCCAGACGTCGATCGTGAGGATGGGCTTCATGTGCTCGGTCAGGGGCGTGCCGGCGTTGGAGGTCGAGTAGATCTCAAGCTCGCCGTCGAGACGCTTGACAAGCCAGGTCCAGCCCGAACCGAAGTTGCCCACGGCCGCGGCGATGAACTGGTCGCGGAAGCCCTCAAAGGAGCCCCACTTCTTTTCAATGGCTGCAAGGAGGTCGCCCTTGGGAGCGCCGCCGCCGTTGGGGGTGAGGCACTGCCAGAAGAAGGCGTGGTTGTAGGCCTGGGCGGCGTTGTTGAAGATCGCGCCCTGGCTCGTCTTGATGATCTCTCTCAGGGACTCGGCCTCAAACTGCGTGCCCTTGATGAGGTTGTTGAGCGTGTTGATGTAATTCTGGTGATGCTTGCCATAGTGATACTGCATGGCTTCTTCACTAAGAACAGGAGCAAGCGCGTTTAACTCGTAGTTAAGCTTCGGTAAAACAAACTGGCTCATCGGTTTTCTCCTGAATCAAACGTGTTGACAGATATCCAAGGAAGCTCAAGCGCCCCTTGAAGGGGACGTCAGGACTCCTGCGTCTAATCATAAACTCTTCGCCTGATCTTCAGCTTTATTTTTGCGTCGAGCAAAGGGGGCGTGCCGCAGCCTCCGCCGCCCGGCCGCAGCCGCGGGCGCAGCCCGGCAAAAAAAGAAAAGACGTGCTAGGACTTGTGCGCGGACAAGGCGTCGCCGACGCGCGAAACGACGGCCTGCGCCTCGCCGCTTGAGAAGTGAAGCGCAAGCGGCTCGCCAACCGTCAGATTCGAGGCATTGCGCACGACGCGCCCCTGCGTCGTGGTCGCAATGCAGTAGCCGCGCGCGAGCACTCTGGCCATGTCAAGGGCCTGAAGCCGGGCCTGCAGGGCGTCCAGACGCGTGCGGTTCATCTCCAGCTGCCGCTGTGCGGCGCGCGCAAGCGCCGTCTGCGCCCGCTCAACATCGCCGCGGTGCGCGGCGATGTCCGGGCGGCGGGCTGCAAGCCGCGTCCGGTCAAGGACAAGCTGTCCGCGCAACAGCTCCAGCCGCCGGACGGCGGCAGCCTGCAGCTGATCCTGCAGGCCGTCGGCGCGCTGCGAGAGGCGGTCGAGATACTGCAGCAGAAACCGACGGAAGTCTCCCACCGCCGCCAGGCGCGCCCGCCTGTCCTGCAGAAACGTGCGGTATGCAAACCGCAGCCGGTCGGCTCTGGAAAGCCGCATGCGGGCAAGTCTCAGGGCGTTCTGCGTGTTTGAAGTCAGGCGCCTGCGCAGCATCAGCAGGCGCTCGGCCGCATGCACCCAGCCTTCAACTGCAGCCGCCGCAGCCGCCGTGGGCGTGGCGGCGCGCAGATCGCTCACAAAGTCTGCGATGGTGAAGTCCACCTCGTGGCCCACGCCGCAGACAACAGGCATCGGCATCGTGGGAATCATGCGCGCGATGCGCTCGGAGTTGAAGCTCCACAAGTCGGCAATGGAGCCGCCGCCGCGCACCAGCAGCAGGACGTCAGCCTCGCGCCGGGCGGCCGCTGCCGCAAGTGCGCGCAGGATCTCTCCCTCGGCGGCCTCCCCCTGCACGCTTGCAGGGTAGAGGATGATGCGCACCCATGGGGCGCTGCGGCGAAGCGTACGAACCACGTCGCGCAGGGCCGCTGCCTCGGGGCTCGTGACCACGCCGATGGTCGCGGGATACGGCGGCAGCGCCCGCTTTCTGTCTGCGTCAAAAAGCCCCTCGGCCGCGAGCTTTTCCTTCAGGGCGAGAAACTGCGCAAACAGATCGCCCGCGCCCGCGGGCTTCATCGAGCGCGCCACGAAATTGAGCTGTCCGCGGGGTTCGTAGATGTTGAGCGTTCCGCTCAGCTCCACCACGTCGCCCACCTTCGGACGAAATGTCAGGCGCTGCGCGTCCCTGCGAAAGATGACGCAGCTCAAGAGCGCATCCTCCCTGCGGTCGCGCAGGTCAAAGTAGATGTGTCCGGACGGATAGGGCTTGAACGAGCGCAGCTCGCCCTGCACCCGGATGTCGCCCCACAAACGCAAAAGCTCCGACTTGATGCCGCGCAGAATTTCTGCAACATCAAGCGGAGCCTGTCTGCTGACGGAAAGGGCAGGGTCTTCGGACCAGAACTCGTCGTGCAGGTGCATGTACACGTTCCCCCTCTCCTTTTCGGGCCGATGAAAATCAATGCGCCCGGGGCCGCTGCCGCATCAACGGCGGCGGGGCGCCGAAGCCGCCGGGGAGGGACGTCCCTCAATGTGGCGGAACGTGATGCGTCCCTTCGTCAGGTCATACGGGGAGAGCTCAAGCGACACCTTGTCGCCGGCGAGAATGCGGATGTGATGCTTGCGCATCTTGCCGTTGGTGTAGGCGATCAGCTCATGGCCATTGTCGAGCTTTACGCGATAGCGGGCGTCAGGGAGCACTTCAAGCACCTGACCGGACATTTCAATAAGGTCTTCTTTTGCCATACATCCTGTTTGCCTCCTGCCGCAGCCATGACGCTCGTGCGGCCGGCAGACAAAGCTTTGATCAATAAAAAGTCAGTGGGATTTCAATGAAAACCGCGCGGTCCGCGCGGTTTCGAAAGCCGCAATTGTAAACGTTGAGTCCTTGTTTTTGCTAGATCTTTCATCGAACTCCAGGCAAAAGAGTTGGTTTTAGTTCCCAGGACACGCGCCGAACCGCCAGGCCAGTCTTACCCACCAAACAGCTACAATCAATCTGCTGTCCGCAAAAACCCGCGCTGGGCAAGGCCTTGAGGCGCCCCTTTTCGGACGGCGACATACAGACTGGAGCACGCTTAATGAAACACGTTTTGATGGCTTACTACAGCCATGCCGGACACACCGCACGCATCGCCCGCACGATTCAGCAGGCGATTGTCGAGGAGGGCCACGTCTGCGACATGATGGAGATGATGGAGTGCGTGCGCGAGGGCGTCGACTGGTCGCGGTACAACATCGTCATCGTGGGCTCCCCCATCGTCTACGGCGTCTACAACAAGGTTGTCTGGGAATTCGTGGAAAAGTTCCGGGCCGAGCTCGATGCGCTGCCCAACAGCTTCTTCAACGTGACGGTCGTGGCGCGCACGCCGCTCAAGGCCACGCCCGAGGGCAACCGCTACCTGCAGGCCTTCATCAAGCGCTCGCCCTGGAAGCCGCGCGACCTGAAGTGCTTTGCGGGCAAGGTCGACTATCCGCACTGGACGTGGTACCAGCGCCTGATGATTCAGCTCATCATGCGCATCACCGACGGACCGACCGACCCGAGCGTCATCGTCGACTACACTGACTATGAGGACGTCAAGGACTACGCAAGGCACTGCCTGCTGCTTGACAAGTTCCAGCGCCGCCGCTGATTCCCCGGCCGCCGACCCGCGGGCGCGGGCGGCCCGTTCTGCTTTCGGAGCGCCGCCCGCCGGCGGCCCTCCTTCCCCGCCTCCTTCCGGCCGTTGTCTTGGTGAGAAAGATGTTGAACAAGACCTTCCCCTGGATCGCACACTACCCCGAGGGCGTTCCCGCCGAAATCAATCCTGACGCCTTTGCGTCGATCCCCGCGCTTTTTGACGAGGTCGCCAAAACGCACGGCGGCAAGACCGCCTTCGTATGCATGGACCGCGCACTCACCTACGACGAGGTCAACGCCCTCTCGAAGGACTTCGCCGGCTTTCTGCAGACGCTTCCCGACCTCAAGCCGGGCGACAGGGTCGCCCTGATGATGCCCAACATCCTGCAGTACATCATCGCGCTTCTGGGCATCCTTCGCGCCGGCATGATCGCCGTCAACGTCAATCCCCTCTACACCTCGCATGAACTTGGACACCAGCTCGCCGACAGCGGCTCCAAGGCCATCGTCATCATCGAGAACTTTGCCAAGACCCTCGAGCAGACGCTGGGCGAGACGCCCATCGAGCACATCATCACCACCAAGGTGGGCGACATGCTGCCGCTGCACAAGCGGCTTCTTGCTGACTTCTATGTTCGGTACGTCAAAAAGATGGTGCCCGAGTTCAATCTTCCTGGACACATCAACTTCCGCAAGGCGCTGGCATTGGGGCGCTCGAGAGGCTTTACGCCGGTGGAGCTCAGGAACACCGACGTGGCGCTTCTGCAGTACACGGGCGGCACGACGGGCATCGCCAAGGGCGCCATGCTTTCGCACCGCAACGTGCTTGCCAATGTTGAGCAGACCGGAACTTGGATCAGTCAAACTTTTGAAGTGGGCAAGGAGGTGGCCATGACAGCGCTGCCGCTTTACCACATCTTCAGCTTCACGGCGACGCTGTGCTTTTCCAAAAATGCCGCCACGCAGGTCATGGTGCCCAACCCGCGCGACATCCCTGCCCTGGTTGAGCTCGTCAAGAAATGGGACTTCTCGGTCATCCCGGCCGTCAACACGCTTTTCAATGCGCTTTTGAACAACAAGGAGTTTCGCGCGCACAAGTTCACGCGCCTGAAGATGACGGTCGGCGGCGGGGCCCAGGTTCAGAAGAGCGTGGCCGACCGCTGGTATGAGGTTACCGGCTGCCACATTCTCGAGGCCTACGGCCTGACGGAAACAAGTCCCGGCGTTTGCGGCAATCTTCCGGACGCGCCGTGGGACGGCTCGGTGGGCTATCCCCTGCCCTCAACGCAGGTTTCCATTCGCGGCGAACAATTCAAGGATCTGGGACTGTGCCCGGACGCCGAGCACATCGCCGAACACACCGGAGAGATCTGCGTCAAGGGCCCGCAGGTGATGCTGGGCTACTGGGAAAAGCCCGAGGAAACCGCCAACGTCTTTGTGGACGGCTGGCTCAGAACGGGCGACGTCGGCTTCATGGACAGCCGCGGCTGCGTGACCATCACCGACCGCATGAAGGACCTCATCATCGTCAACGGCCTCAACGTCTATCCCAATGAAATTGAGAGCGTGATCGCCTCGATGCCCGGCGTGCTTGAGTGCGGCGTGGTCGGCGTCAAGAACCCGCGCGTGGGCGAATCAGTAAAGGCCGTCATCGTGAAGAAGGATCCGGCGCTCACCAGAGACGACGTTGTGAAGTACTGCAGGGCGCGCCTGACCGGCTACAAGTGCCCGAGAACGATTGTCTTTGTGAATGCCCTGCCCAAGACGGCCGTTGGAAAGATTCTGAGAAGAGAACTGGTTGATATAACCTAATTGCACCAACCTATCTTGTCGGTTGCTTTTTGAGACAATTAATGAAAAACAATTCAGAAAACGCCTTCAAAGTAGCAATCATCCTCCCCGTCTACAATGTCGAGGATTATCTCGAAGAATGTCTCGATTCTATTTTAGACCAGAGCTACACATCATTTGAACTATTTGCCATAAACGACGAATCAACCGCCAAATCTTTGGCAATACTAGACGAATATGCCCAGAACGACAAGCGAATACCCATCATCAGCACCGACAATGAAGGATTAGCCGTCGCCCGAAATCACGGACTCGACGCCGCTAAATCCCTAAGCACGATTAAATACATTTCGTTCATTGACAGCGACGATAATGTTGCCCCTGATTATTTAACAACTCTCGTCTATTGAAAGCTACGAGGCAGACATCGCATCCTGCTGCTTCAACAAGTTCAATTGCAACGGAACAATCGCACACAACAGAGAGCTCAAAGAAAAAAGACTCCTTAGCGTCCTCGGCTTCATCAAACTCACATTTTCCCTGGGCGAATGGAGCTCTTGTAAAGGTGCAGGCGGAATGGTTTGGAAAAACCTGTATCGCCTCGACACAATTAGAGGCTTGAGATTTGATCCTAGACGTGCATTGCTAGAGGATGAGCCTTTTGATGTTCTTGTCTCAGGAAGGGCAACAAAGATTATCTATATACCAAAAGAACTGTATTTTTACAGGAAAAGATCGGTCCCGACCTCTTTGTGCAAGCAAAAGGATTTTCTGGAGCGGCAGCTTCGAGGGCGCCTCCTTTGCTTGGACTACAGCAAGAACTTAAATCCAGACATTACCCTGATTGTCTCCGCACAGTATATTCAAACGTTGCTTACAATTCACAAAAATTCACCTGTCAAGAACATCAATTTCAGTCGGTACCATAATTTAGTCAGAGAGGCCCACTCAAAAGGACTCCTAAACACAAAATACTATATTCTTTTCAGAATATTCGAAAAACATCCAATAATAACAAGCATTTACAGGCAAATAAGGCTCCTGCTTAAAAAGCAGCGCACAGGCAGCAAACGCATCACGAAACCATTAAACCAGACATCACAAGACAAATAGAATGCCACCAAAACCAACCAGTCAACACAGTGCCGACCAATGCACAAACCATTGCAAAAAAACTGATAGCACTCTTAAGCAGGAACCACGCAAATAAGCAAGTTTAATGTCTGCCTTATCTCAGAAATTAGGGGTTTAATGAATCTCTGCCCCCCTGCCAAGGCCGATTAACTTTGATTTCAATGCAGCAGCCATGCGTTTGGCGTTTTCTACTGCATCGAATCCGGGAACCCTATCTGCGAACCTAACCCCAGCAACGAATGTATAGCCGGTGCTCCGGAGACTGTAAGCATCCTGGCAAATCTGCTGATGGTCAATGTTTTGACCCATTACCTCCTCGACGGTGATGCCTTCTCGATAGCTTGTTACCCCTGGAAAATTCCTGTACCAAGCATACCCAAAGACTAGAGCGGGCTTTCCGCCAGTGATGGCCTCCCACCCAACCGTCCCTGTAATCGTAGCAACGAACTGGCTCCTCTCAATCAGAGCATAAGTATCAACATCACGCGAGACAAGAACTACATTCGGAATACTAGATAGTCTTCTGAAGAACCAGATAGACCGCATGTAATACGTCTGCTTAGGATTCTCCTTCACAACAATTTTCCAGCCAGCAGGGAGCATTCTACTCAGGTTTTCAATGGCCAGGCATTGATCGTAATATCTTCCCCCTAAAGTGTCCGTTGTCATTTCTGGTTGCAGATGAAGCGCAAAATAAACGTATTTCTGCAATCCTCTTTCATCGCTCGAAAAATACCTTCTTTCATTTTCACGATAAAGAGTCTTCTCTCGGTATCTTGTCAAGTACCGTACCAAAGCGAGAATCCAGTATTTTCCAAAATACTTACGATAAATTTCGTAGCGTCTCTTTTTTTGTTCCTTTTTTTCTCTGTGATAATCAGAATTGCTCCATATTTTGATCTTAGACAACAATCTCTGTGCCGTACTTTTCTTTATCATATACGGCAAGAATTTTTTGTATTCTTTTTTGATTGAATAACTGCCACCTTCCGATCTATCAAACCCACCAATCTCATCCAGATTTTTATATATAAAGGTAATATCCGGCCAGAATGACGGCATTAAGAATAATACCTCTATATTACAATATATCGCCGTTTTGTACAAAATATAGTCATAAGGACCGTGAGGAACATCAGAAAAAAGAACAACTTCCGTTTTCTTGCTCTCGAGAAAGTTTTTAAAATACGAGAAAAGCCTCACAATCACATGATCCAAATCCGCTGCCGGACTCAACTCTAAGATCTTCTCTCTAGCCAACTGCTGAGCAAAATCCCTCCAATTTGCTCTTAAAAAATCACTATCCTTTTCGTTAAGCTTCCGGCAGGCTGATTCATCTTCAGAAAACAATATCCTCCACCACCACTTTCCTGCAGGATGGTCAATTTTACTTTTAATATCCAATAACCACTCCTGGATGGAAAGCACATGATCGGCTTCCAATTGCAATATTGCATCTCTCTGAGATTCGTCGTCAAATCTAGATACGTAGGCTCTTTTCGTCATGGTGACACACTAGGAGAAAAAATCATCCCACTGAAGAATCGAATCTTCTTGCAGATCCTTATTGACCCTCCTATTAATTATCAGCTCCCTGTACTTTGCTGGAATTCCGCTTCCAGGGCGTTTGGCAATCACATCAGACAAGCAAACCCGGTCACCTTTTTTCTTTGCCACTCTCAAAACAAGTGAACGTCTCGCCTGCACCCTGGACATTTCCTCACACGCAAACACCGTCTTTTCGTCACTTCCTGATATTTTTTGTATCAGCCTAAAATTCTCTACAGCCTTTTTAAAATCAGAAGGATCTCCTGCGTGATAGTGATCATTTCCCGGCAAAGATTTATCTAATGTAAAATGTTTCTCAATCACCTCCGCTCCGTACAGATAGGCAGTGGACAATATCTGCATGTTTGAATCAGGCAGTGTGTGATCGCTATACCCAACCACAATTTCAGGATAAATCCTTTTCAAAGTCTTAATTACAGCTAGGTTTGCATCTTCCTGCTTTGTCGGATATGAAAGAACGCAATGCATCAACACAATCTGACTACAGCCTTCGCCACGTAAGGCACGAACAGCCTCATCCACCTCTGACAAATATGACGCTCCCACAGATAGGAAGACCGGCTTTCCCTTTTTTGCAATAAATCTTATAAAATCAAGATTGCTCAAATCTGACGAAGAAATCTTAAAATATTTGCACAAAGAATCTAGATAATCAGCAGAGTCATAATCAAATGGAGTACATAAAAAATCTACCCCTTGATTTTCGCAGAACTCTGCAAGCTCCTCAAATTCCTGTCTACCAAACTTATCGAACTTGCAAAACAGTTCATACTGACTTTTCGTCGACTCCTTAGTTGTGTCCCAGTATGCGGGCGAATTTTTCGAGGCCAGCGTCCCCGCCTTGTATGCCTGAAACTTAACAGCATCAACCCCTGCTTCCTTTGCGCTAACGATATATTTCTTAGCAGCATCCAACGGGCTTATACGTTCAACCCTGGCCGTATCAAAGAAGTTAACACCAATTTCAGCAATCAGATAAGGACTTTTCATATTAAGCTCCAATTTTATATTGACCTAATCAAGTGCATTACCCTGCCTCTTCCATTTCTAAGGTCATTTTCCAGCAAGCGTTTACTAATGGACTCGCGACCATCTCGACTTAGCCGAATATAGTCATCGAGGGCCTTTTTTACAACCTCTCGCGTTGGTCGATATCCCAAAAACTCAAAACCATTTTTGACGGAAACAAAACCGTGCATCATCTCCCTTTCGTTTTGCGCCATAGAAATCGTTGGAATCCCCAAAAGAGCCAACTCAAACGCAGTCCTCCCTCTTGATGTGATTGCGATATCATTCATCAGCATCAGCGCTGGCATATTGGAAACATCGTAATAAACCTTGATATTACTCCTCTGTTTGAACCTTTCAATTATTTCTTGAGCATTTCTCTTTGCACGACCAAGAACAACAGTAAAGCTCAACGAGGAATACTCATCAGATGTCACTATGTCCAGCAATTGCTCGGTATAGCTTTGCGGATCACTTCCACCAAAGCAAATGAAAACACTCGAAACATTTTCCCTTACGGCAAGAGAATCGTAAAACAGAAACTGTTTTGGGGCTATATAATACTGCTCTCCGCAAAACATATTTCCCCTCACCGACCCTGACCAGCCGCTTTCGTACAAAGCATTAACCACCAAATCGGCAAAGTCAGCCCCTTCTCCATCATCCTCAAAATTAACGATTGTTACGCCATCTCCCCCCAAGAGCTCCCTCAGTCGAGCCATATACACGCCACTAGTATCTAAAATATCGTTAATAAATATCGGGTACTTGTGTTTATATAAGTATTCAAAAAGGCCCCGCTCACCGTTCACTGGGACAAGATTGTGTTTCGTATCCCCGAAAGATGATAAACTGGTTTGATTTGAGTCAAACAATATGTCTGGTTTGCAATAAAACTCGTCAGCAAGTTCCAGCACACGATAAATATGCCCCAGCCCAAGATTGTTATTCCCATTCACATAAAAAGCAACAGTCTTGCTGGACAGTATCTCTTCCGCGAGCCTTAAGTCATTAAAACTATCGATATCTATCGATTCATTCTCCGATATTTCATATACGCCTATATTCCGGCCAAGACGCGATTTCGGAGAAACCACCTCTCGTCTGGAAACAACAAAAGCTCCCGTCTCTTCGTAATATGGCGGAAGATATTGCCGGTTCAATCTCTCTTTATAAGCAGGAACAATCTTTCCGTCATCACCCTCAACCCAAGCCAAATGAGGATGATTTTTTACCGATATTACGCTATCAAAGCCACCTGCCAAGGCATACTCAATTGCCTTATCCAGTGTTTCAACTCTCAGGGTTGGAGATGTTGGCTGCATTGTGACTACAAGATCCCAAACACCGTTGCGTTGGGCATCATAAACAACAGCATCCAAAGTTACATCATCTCCACATAACTCTGGAGATCGCTCATGTATGCGCGCACCACATTGAGAGGCAATATGCTTGCACATCTCAGAGTCAGTGGTGACCACCACATCTGTAATATACTTTGACTTTTTAGCATTAACTATCGAATACTGTATCAAGGGAATGCCATTTAAAAGTCGTATATTTTTATTTGGTATCCCTCTAGATCCAGACCTTGCCGGAATAACTGCCAATATTTTCATGCCGCAATAATAATCAAAACAAAATTCTACAAAAGAAAAAATCAACTACTAGAAAAGAACTTCACAACCAATCATAATCCTCCCATCGCACAAACAACAATTACAGAACCCAGCATTTTGGCTGACAGGAAAATCTAATACTTGCCTTCGTTCCCTTGATTCATTTTTCCGCACATAACCATGAAAGCCTAATGCTAAACAACATGATGCCGCATCTAGAAATATCAATAGTCGGGATTGCCCTCACCTCAACCGCCTCTGGAGCAAATCATATCCATCCTGAAAACTCTAGAAACTCGATCGTTTTTACGACTTCTGTCGCAAACCCATCAAAAAAAAAATCGGAAGTCATTTCCCCTTTCCAGATTACAAAGCATCACATTGCTTTCACAATACGACAGACCTCAGGATTCATATTGGATTTTATTTCAAATTGATCTGCCGTAAAAGTCAACTTTCCCCAACTATCCTCACAACACTGCCCGAATCACCCGCTTCTACCCAAGCCACTTACCTTAATTTTCTTGATAATTGATTCATCATGGTCTCTCAGCAGACAATTCAACGCCACCGCATCAATATTCACCGGGCTGTTGGCCCTTGTCAACAGTACTGCAATCTCAGCCAACTAGACTCGCCAACGCTGCGCCGTGGTGGCACAATACGTCCCCTTTGACGCGCAGCCCCGGCGGCACTTGAGGCTGCGGATTTCTCCAATCCTTCTTGAACACACAGGTTCAATCATGATCCTGACGATTGCTCTGCTCCTGCTGTTTCAGCTTGCCGGCATCGTTATCGCAGCCGTCACCGGCGCCCCTGTTCCCGGGTCGGTGATCGGCATGCTTCTCTTTCTGTTCTCCCTCATGACCGTGCAGGGGCTTCTGCAAAAGACGCTTCCCGTGGTCAACGTGCTGCTGGCGCACTTCGCCCTTCTCTTTGTGCCTGCGGGCGTGGGCATCATTGAGTACAAGGACCTGATCCTTCGGGAATGGCTGCCGATCGGCGCCGCCATTCTGGGCTCCTCGATCCTTGCCATGGTCACGACGGTCCTCGTCACGAGGCTCGTGATGAAGCTGCGGCACATCGACTAGGAGGCCATCGCCATGTGGAACACCCTCATCGACCACCTTTGCGAGGCCAGAAGCCAGATCCTTTCCGAGCCGGCGCTCTGGCTGTGCCTGACGCTTCTTGTGTATGCGTTCGGCATGTGGATCTACAAAAAAAGCGGCTACAAGACGGTCTTTACGCCCCTTCTGGTCGCCATCGTCGTCCTTGCTGCAATTCTTCTCATCACGGGCACGCCGTACAAAACCTTCATGGAGGGCGGCCAGCACATCAACTTCCTGCTTGGACCGGCCACAGTGGCGCTTGCCGTGCCGCTTTATGAGCAGCGCCTGCGTCTTGCCAAACTGTGGCTGCCGCTTGCCTGCGGCCTGGCAGCGGGCGGAACGGTCGCCATCGCATCGGCCGTGCTCATTGCCGGCGCCCTCGGGGCCTCTCCTGAAACGATGATTTCGATTGCTCCCAAGAGCGTCACGGTGCCCATTGCCATGGGCGTGAGTCATACGCTGGGAGGCATTCCCGAGCTCACCGCCGCGCTCGTCGTGATCACCGGCGTGGTGGGGGCGCTCATGAGTCCCGCGCTTCTGATGCTTCTGCGCGAGAAAAATGATGCAGTGCGTGGCTTTGCCATCGGCCTCACCGCCCACGGCGTCGGTACGGCCACCGCCTTTCAGATGAACCGCGACACGGGCGCTTTCTCCGGACTTTCCATGGGGCTTACGGGCCTTTTCACCGCCTTCATGGCCCCGGCGATCGTCCCCTGGCTCATTGAGCTCTTTCACTGACGAGGCTCTTTAACGGGCGGCGCCCCGCAAACGACAAACCCGCCGAGGGGAGAGCGCCTCCCCCGGCGGGTTTTGATTCAGAAACGATGCCGCAGACGCCCTTTCAGAGCGCCTGCAGACGCGTTTTTAATAGTTCTCGGCACGCACCTGCTGGAAGGACTGGGGATGCGCGCAGACCGGGCAGATCTCGGGCGCGGTCTTGCCGATGCACAGATGTCCGCATTCGCGGCACTGCCACATCACGACCTCGCTCTTGGCAAAGACCTGCTGCATCTGAACGTTCTTCAAGAGCTTCAGGAAGCGCTCCTCGTGAGCCTTTTCAATGGCGCCGACCGCGCGGAACTGCGCGGCGAGCTCGGCAAAGCCCTCCTCCTCGGCGGTCTTGGCAAAGCTCTCGTACATGTCGGTCCACTCGTAGTTCTCGCCCGAGGCGGCCGACTGAAGATTGTCAGCCGTATTGCCGATGCCGTTGAGGTGCTTGAACCAGATCTTGGCGTGCTGGCGCTCGTTGGAGGCGGTCTCTTCGAAGATCTCGGCGATCTGCTCAAAGCCCTCCTTGCGCGCAACGCCGGCAAAGTAGGAGTACTTGTTGCGGGCCTGGGATTCGCCGGCAAAGGCGGCCCAGAGATTCTTTTCGGTTTGCGTACCGGCAAATTTCGTCGTCATCGGAGTTCTCCTGAGAAAAAGGGATGCGGGTTGGGGAAGTTGTTTTTTGTGCTCCAGACAGAATCATACCCGACGTCCGCAGACAGACGCCGGGCATGCATCGAGTCGCTGCTGACGCTCAGGAGAAGAACTTCTTCATCTTGTCGATGAAGCTTGTGCTCCTGGGCGAGTGCTTGTCGCCGCCCTCCTTGAGCGAGTCGTCGAAGTCCTTGAGCAGCTTCTTCTGCCTGGAGGTAAGGTTCACGGGCGTTTCGACGTAGACGTGCACGTACAGATCGCCCCTTTGCTTGGTGTGCAGGTTGGGCACGCCCTTGGCGCGCAGGCGGAAGATCTTGCCCGTCTGGGTGCCCTCGGGAATCGTAATGCGCGCCTCGGTGTCCATCGTGGGCACCGCGACCTCGCCGCCCAGGGCCGCCGTTGCAAAGCTGATGGGGAGATCCGCATGCAGGTCGTCGCCGTCGCGCTGAAAGATGTCGTGCGGCTTGATGAGCACCTGCACGTACAGATCGCCGTTGGGCCCGCCGTTGAGTCCCGGCTCGCCGCGTCCGTGAATGCGGATGCGCTGGCCGTGGTTGATGCCCGCGGGAATGTTCACCTCGAGCGTCTTGGTCTGGCGCACGCGGCCCACGCCGTTGCAGTCCGTGCAGGGATCGCTGATCACCTGCCCCGTGCCGTGGCAGTACGGGCAGGTTTGCTGCACCTGCAGAAATCCGCGGTTGATGTTGATCGTGCCCGCGCCGCCGCAGTGAGGGCAGGGCTTCTTCGACGTGCCGGGCTTGCACCCGGAGCCGTGGCAGGTCTCGCACGTCTCCCAGACCGGCACGCGGATGCTTGTCTGCGCGCCGTTGACGGCCTGCTCGAGCGTGATCTCAAGCGAGTAGCTCACGTCGTTGCCGCGGAAGGCCTGCGGGCCGCGATGGGCGCGCCGGGCGCCTCCAGCGGCTCCGCCGAAGATCTCCGAGAAGATGTCGCCGAAGTCCGCAAAGCCTCCCTGTCCGAAGCCGCCCTGGCCGAAGCCCCTGAAGCCGCCTGCGCCGGCCGCCGCGCTCGGATCGACGCCGGCCTTGCCGTAGCGGTCGTAGGCCGCACGCTTCTGCGGATCAGAGAGCACGGCATAGGCCTCGCCGACCTGCTTGAACTTTTCTTCAGCAGCCTTGTCGCCGTTGTTGCGGTCGGGGTGGTACTTCATGGCAAGGCGGCGATAGGCCTTCTTGATTTCCTCGTCCGAAGCGCCGCGCGAGACGCCGAGTACCTCGTAATAGTCCTGGTCAGCCATAGGTTTGAATGCTCACTTGTTGCAAACAGTTTGAAGGTCGAAAACACGTCTCTTGCGAGGCGGTCCTCGACCTTCCTGCGCCGCAGCCCGCAATCCCTCCCTCATCGGGAGGACTCGCGGGAAGGGCCGCCGCCTTCGAGCCTCCCGGGTGCGGACAACTTCCGCGCATGCGCGTCAGCCGCCCGCCCGGGAGCAGCCCCGGCGCTTAGTGCTTGACTTCCTTGTAGTCGGCGTCAACCACGTCGTCCTCGGGCCTGCTGCCGGCGCTCTGCTGAGCCTGCGCGCCCTGCTCGGGCTGCGCCTGCTGCTGGGCGGCGGCCGCCTTATTGAGCTTCTCGCCGATCTTCTGCGCGGCAGCCATCAGCGCCTCAACGCTGCGGTCAATGGCCTCCTTGTTCTCGCCCTTGACCTGCGCCTCGACATCCTTGATGGCCGATTCGCAGGCGGCACGGTCGGCACCGTCGACCTTGTCGCCGAGATCCTTGAGCGTCTTCTGGACCTGGGCCACGGCGGCATCGGCCTGGTTGCGCGACTGCGCAAGCTCAAAGCGGCGGTGATCCTCGGCCTTGTTGGCCTCGGCCGCGGCCACCATGCTCTTGATCTCCTCCTCGGTCAGACCAGAGCTCGCCTTGATGGTGATCGTGTTCTCCTTGCCCGTGGCCTTGTCCTTGGCGCTCACGTGCAGGATGCCGTTGGCGTCGATGTCGAAGGTCACCTCAATCTGGGGCAGTCCGCGCGGAGACGGCGGAATTCCCTCGAGATTGAATTCGCCGAGCAGCTTGTTCGAGGCGGCCATCTCGTGTTCGCCCTGGTAGACCTTGATGGTCACCGCGGGCTGGTTGTCCTCGGCCGTCGAGAACACCTGCGAGTGCTTGGTCGGGATCGTCGTGTTGCGCTTGATCATGGCCGTCATCACGCCGCCCAGGGTTTCAATGCCCAGGGTGAGCGGGGTCACGTCGAGAAGCAGCACGTCGTGGCGTTCACCCGTGAGCACCTGACCCTGAATGGCCGCGCCAATGGCCACGGCCTCGTCGGGGTTGACGTCCTTGCGGGGCTCCTTGCCGAAGAACTCGCGCACCACTTCCTGCACGCGCGGCATGCGGCTCTGGCCGCCCACCAGGATGACGTCGGAGATGTCCGAAATCGACAGGTGCGCATCCTGAAGCGCCTTGCGGCAGGGCTCGATCGTGCGCTGCACCAGATCCTCGACCATGCTCTCGAACTTGGCGCGCGTGATCGTGATGTTCATGTGCTTCGGACCGGTCTGGTCGGCCGAGATGTAGGGCAGGTTGATCTCGGTCTCCTGACGGCTCGAGAGCTCGATCTTGGCCTTTTCAGCGGCGTCCTTCAGGCGCTGCAGCGCAAGCACGTCCTTGCCGAGGTCAATGCCGTTGTCCTTCTTGAACTCGGTGATGAGGTAGTCGACGAGGCGCTGGTCGAAGTCTTCGCCGCCGAGGAACGTGTCGCCGTTGGTGGCGAGCACCTCGAACTGCTTGTCGCCGTCGACGTTGGCGATGTCGATCACGGAAATATCAAACGTGCCGCCGCCCAGGTCATAGACGCAGATCTTGCGGTCCTCGGCGCCCATCTTGTCCAGACCGAAGGCAAGAGCCGCGGCCGTGGGTTCGTTGATGATGCGCTTGACCTCGAGACCGGCGATGCGGCCGGCGTCCTTCGTGGCCTGACGCTGGCTGTCGTTGAAGTACGCGGGCACCGTAATGACGGCCTCGGTCACCGGCTCGCCCAGATAGTCCTCGGCGGTCTTCTTCATCTTGCGCAGCACCTCGGCCGAAACCTGCTGCGGAGCAAGCTTCTTGCCGTCGAGCACCTCGACCCAGGCGTCGCCGTTGTCGGCGCGCACGATCTTGTAGGGCGCGCGCGCAATGTCCTTCTGCACCTCGGCGTCTTCATAGCGGCGGCCGATGAGGCGCTTGACGGCAAACAGCGTGTTCTTGGGATTGGTGACGGCCTGACGCTTGGCGGTTGCGCCGACCAGAATTTCACCGTTGTCCATGTAGGCAACGATGGAGGGCGTCGTGCGGGCGCCCTCGGAGTTTTCGATCACACGAACCTTGTCGCCTTCCATGATGGCCACGGCCGAATTGGTGGTGCCAAGGTCAATGCCAATGATCTTTGCCATGTTGTCTGATCCTTTTTACTTTCTCTTGCCTGGCGCGCAGCTGCAAACCGAGCCGGCGCGCCAGCAGCCAATGAATGTCAATCAAGAAATTCCGTGCGGGGGCCCCGTGCTCCGCAACCCCTTGCTCAGCCCGGGGCGCCGCCGCTCATAACCCCTATATGGGGACGCCCCTGAAAAATTCAACGGGGCCGCGCGCAAAAAAATTGCCCGGCGGCGCTTCTCTCGCTTCACCGGGCGGCGCATTCACGGATTCATCGTCCTGCGGCTAGCCTTGCACGACGCTCACCATGGCCGGACGCAGCACGCGCTCGTGGATCTTCCAGCCGTGCTGAAAGACCTGCGCGACGTCGCCTGCGCTTCTGCCCTCGGCAGCGGGCACCATCGCGATGGCCTGCTGGGTGTTGGGGTCGAACTTCTCGCCGTCAGGATTGATCGGCGTCATTCCGCTCACCTCGAGGGCGTGCAGGAACTGCCGGTGGGTGGCAAGAAGCCCGTCGCGCATCGGTCCCTCGACGTCGGCGCAGGCCTCAAGGGCCTTTTCAATGCTGTCGACGACGGGCAGGAGGTTCTGCGCAAACTTCTCGATGCTGAACTTCTGCGCCTTCTGCACATCGTCGGCGCAGCGGCGCCGCACGTTCTCCATCTCTGCCACGGCGCGCACGTAAAGGTCGAAGTTTTCCGCCGCCTTGGCCTGCGCGGCCGCAAGCTGCGCGGCAAGGTCCTGGGCCGGATCCGAGTCGCCGAGCTCGGGCGCCGGCGCCCCTTCGGCGGACTGCTGCGAATCAGCCGCCGCGGCTGCATCAGCAGCCTGCGCGGCCTTCTTGAGTTCTTCAGCAGGCGTGGTCGACTCGACCCCGTCCTGCCTGCTGGAATTGTTTGTTTCTGCCATGACGCACTCCGGTCATTTCAAAAAAAGTCTGGTTGATCCCCCATATGGGGGCAGGAGGGCGTCTTTTCAAGCCTTGCACCGAACCGGCAGACGGCCGGACGCGGCCTCGCGCACCAGTTCAGCGTAAAGCGCCACGGCGTCCTCGGACACGTTGAGCGCCTCAATGTAGTGAAACCGCGCCTCGCCGTCCCCCTGGCTGCGAGCCTCATCCAGATAGATCCCCCGCAGTTCGACGGCGATCTCCTCGAGCGTCTCCAGACAGTCCGATGAAAATCCCGGGCAGATGACGTCGAGCCGCCGCACGCCCTCGCGCGCCAGCGCCCGGGCCGCGTCAACGGCCGAGGGCTCGAGCCACTTTGCGCGCCCAAACTTGCTTTGAAACGCCACGCGGTACTGCGCGTCCGCAAGTCCAAGCGCCTGCGCAAGCAGCCGCGCCGTTTCATAGCACTGCTTTTCATAGGGATCGCCGCGGTCGCTGCTTGCCTGCGGAATGCCGTGAAAGCTCATCAGCAGAACGTCGCCGTCCCCCAGCGGTCCGGTCCTTGACCAATGGCGCCGCACGCTGCGCGCGAGCGCCTCGATATAGCGCGGATGGTTGTAAAAGCTCTCGATGAGCAGGATTCCCTCCGGGGCCAGGGGCTTTTCAAGCGCCTGCAGCCCGCGCTCGAGCGCGTCAAAGACCGCCTCGGTCGTCTGCGTGGCGTACTGCGCAAACATCGGCAGCACCACAAGCCGGTCAGGGCGGCTGCGCGCCATGCGCGCCAGAACCTCCGGCACGCGGTGCGTGCCGTAGCACATGGCCCAGTCGAGCTCATAGCCCTCGCCCAGAGCCTGCTGCATGCGCCGGGCGGTCTGCTCGGAGATGGCCATCAGCGGAGAGCCCTGTTCGGTCCAGACGCTTTTGTAGCGCGCTGCCGACTGCGCCGCGCGGCGCGGGATGATGATGCCTCGCAGCAGCGGCTGCCAGAACCAGGACGGAAGCTCCACCACGCGCCGGTCCCCGAGAAACTCCAGCAGATACTGCGCCACCGCCTCGCGCGTGGGCGCCGAAGGCGAACCTGTGTTGACGATCAAAACGGCGGTTCTGCCGCCCGTGAAAGCGCTGTCCGGGGCTGCGGAAGAACTGCGGCCGGAGCCAGCGCGGGTGGCGAAATCTTGCATGAAGCGTGTCCTGGGGTTGTGGGGGCCCGGCCTGTCGAAAAAAGAATGCGGCCGTGTTTTTGTCAGGAAATGGCGGACGCCCGCCCTGAAGGGCCGGCGTCGAGCCTCATTTTGCCCTCCAAGCCTTAACCCGGTCTTGGGAGCGCCGGGCTGCCTGAGGGTCCGGACGCCTACCCGGCAGCCGGGATCCCCGTCTGCTGGCGCAGTCTGCGGCAGACAACCAGCAGCGCGCTCACAGCAAGGCTCACCCAGAACTTGCCGATGACCTGGCCGCCCACGTACTCGAGCGACCCGAAGGCAAGCGACAGAAAGATGCACGAGTCGACGACCGAGCCGGCAAGCCCCGACAGGAGCACGCCCATGATGCGGTGGCGGCGGCGAAGGGGCGTATAGACGCAGAAGTCGGCAAACTCGGAAAAAAGAAAGGCCGCCACCGAGGCCGCCACCAGGCTCGGCTCCGAGAACACGCCCGAGAGCCCCGCGCCGATGACGATGGCGTAAAGCGCCCAGCGCCCGCCCAGATACTCGTGCACGGCGTCGCGCAGCACGAGCGCCAGCCCCGCCACGAGAACGGCCGAGGGCGACATGATGCCCGGCCACACGGGAATCAGGCACGGGCCGTGCGGGTCGCAGACCACGCCGACGTTCATCACCACCCAGTTGCTCAGGGGAATGGTGAGAATGAATCCAAGGACCGCGAGCCAGCCGATCCATCCGTGCGCCGCCGCACGGGCGGCGCCTCCTTGCTCGACAATATGCGACATATTGCTTTCCTTCCGGCCGCAGACGACGGAACAATTCGAAGCGGCCTTGCTTGTGGTTGATGACGCCCCTTCCCTCCCTGCTGCGCAAACAGCTCCTGCAGTAAACGCCGCCAAGGGCCGCGCGCAGACACGGGCGCTGCGGCTCGTCCAGGGGACGACGGGGATCAGGCACGATTGACCTTCGCCGGCAGAAAGGAGACGCCCGCAAAAATCAGGATCGGATTTTAGAAGACTGCAGCAATCTTCGCGTGAACGGTCATTCTTCCAGAGGAGCCAGGGGCAAAGGCGCTGGCGGTCAATCCCGCCGAAGCAAGCCCCTTGGACACGCCTGAATAGCCGCCCGCGCTGCCAGACGGCTTTCCCCTTGTGACGCGGACGCGGCCTTCCTCAAGGGCCGCGGCTGCAGAGCACGGGACCGATGCTGCCGCAGCGGCCGCTGATCACGACGAAACCGCTGGTTTCGGCCATGGCCGGAATTCCCTCACAAGGCGCTTTCCCGCCAAGGGAACAGAAGGCAGGTCAAGCGGCGCCTGCTCCCGAAAAATTGTTCCTCAAGCCAGCCTTGACCCTGCAGCCGCTTCAGGGTCGAGAGTAGTGAAAGTGAAACAATGTTTTTTTACTGGAACAATATGACCACCAAAAAAACCGGCCTTATGTACTCGAAGGCCTTTGCCCAATACCATGCGGGCGACGGCTATCTTGTTTATCCGGCGGACACAGTGCTGCTGATGGCTTCTGACGACTACTACGACAAGCCCGAACGGGTCACGCAAGCCTACGACATGCTTGAAAAAACCGGGCTTTTGAAACAGCTGCAGGCAATAGAGCCGCGCAGGGCAACAGACGCAGAGCTTCTGAGCGCACACAGCAAAGCCTACATCCGCAAGCTCGACGAATTAAGCCGCGGCAGCGGCGGCATCGTCGGCGATCTTGCCCAGGTGGGGCATGGCGCACTCGACGTCATCCGTGAAGCCGTCGGCGGCGACCTGAACGCCCTCGATGCCGTCATGCAGGGCAAGGTGCAGAACGCATTCTGCCTGCAGCGTCCGCCCGGAGGCCATGCCGAACGCGACTGCGGCTTTGGCTTTTGCATTGTCAACAACTTCAACATCATTGTGAATCGCGCCCGGGAGGTCTACGGCCTGAAGCGAATCCTGATCGCAGACTTCGACAACCACTGCAAAAAAGGGCATCGAAGACGCCTGGTACGACACCAATGAAGTGCTTTACGCCGAGGTCCACCAGACGGGATCCCTGCAGGAAAGCTGCGGCGCAGACCGCAACGCCGATATGACGGGCGCCGGCCAGGGCCGGGGCTTCAGCATTCCAATCCCGATGCCGGCCGGTGCGGGCGAGCACGCCTATGTGAAGGCATTCAAGGAAATCATCGAGCCCATCGCCGATCAGTACAAGCCCGAACTCGTGGTTCTTGTGGCGAGGCTTTGCCTCGCACACCTTTGATCCGCTGTGCCGCCAGCAAGTCACGGCCAACGGCTACGGTCAGCTGACCGATATTGTGCGCAGCATCGCCGAAAGGCATTGCGGCGGAAAGCTCCTTGCCGTTCTCGAAGGCGGCACGGGAAACTACATGGCCTACTGCATACTGCGCGTCCTTGAGTCGCTAAGCGGCGTCAAGGCCGACGTCAAGGACCCGGTCGATGGTCTGCTGGTGCGAAACTTCGTCACGTGCGGCCAGAAGGCAGCCATTGACAAGGTCAAGGCCATCCAGTCGGCTTCCTGGAAGCTGTGACCATTCGCTGCCGGCGTGAAGCTGCTGGCCTTGCGCAGCAAGCCCGGCCGAAGGATTGTCCTCCCGCGGCCGGGCCTCTCATGCAGTGAATCCAAGTGCGGGGGAATTCGCAGCCCGGCAATGCCTGGCAGCCGCAGGCGGGCCCGCAGCTTTCTGCGCTTGAAGGCAGGACTTCCGGCCGGAAAAAATCGCCGCTCAGGGCGCGATGCGCGGCTCAAAGCCTGCAAAAAACCGCAGGATGCGCTCGGGCAGCCACCCAAGGTCGCCCGGCGGATTGCCGCGCGGAAATCCAATGTGTCCGCCCTCCTCGGGCTGCTCGAGGTACACGCAGCTGCTCACATCCTTTTCCGTGGGCAGCGCCCAGACGGGCTGAAACGGATCGTTTCTGGCGTTGAGAAGCAGCAGCGGCACGCGCACGTTCTTGAGCACGGGCTTGGCCGAGCACTTCATCCAGTAGTCCATGGCGCTCTGAAAGCCGTGTATGGGCGCGGTGTAGATCGCATCAAAGTCGTAGAGCGTGTGGCAGCGCCGCACCTTCTCGATGTCGATGAGGTCCGGATAGCGCCGCGCCTTCTCCATGAGCTTTTCCTTCAGGGTCGAGAGAAACATCTCGGCATAAAGCTTGTTGGCGCCGCGGCTGACGATCTCCGAACCGGCGACCAGATCAAGCGGGGCGCCCACCGCAGCGGCTGCGGTGAGAAACCGAGCCTTCTCACCCCGGTCGCCCAGGTACTTCGCAAGAAAATTTCCCCCGAGACTGACGCCCGCGGCATAGATGGGGGCGTTGAGATAGCGCTGGTGCACAGTGGTGAGCATCCACTCGCAATCGTCGCTGTCGCCCGCAAAATAGGCGCGCGGCAATCGGTTGGGCAGTCCGCCGCAGCCGCGAAAGTGCGCCACGACGCCGCGCCAGCCGCGCTGCGCGCAGGCGTACATCAAGGCCTCGGCATAGTGGCTGTGCGAGTCGCCCTCCAGACCGTGAAAGTGCACGAGCACGGGCGCGGTGAGCGCCTCGGGCTCGGGCTCGGCCCAGTCAAAGAGCATGAAGTCGCCGTCGGGCGTATCGATCATCTCGCGGCGATACGACACGGGCGGCCGCGGCGAGAGCCGCGCGGGCACCACCGTCTGCAGATGCGCCCCCGGCAGCCAGCGGGGCGCGACATAGTCCGAGGCAATGACAGGCATGTGAGAAACTCTCGGCAAAAAAAAGGGCGGACTGGAACAAAACGCCGCGGGGACGACGCCCGCGCCCCTGCGGCGGCCGACAGGGATTGTATCGCCCGGACGAGGGCCGGCCTGCAGTGCGCCGGGCCGCAGGAGCGGGAAAATTTTCGCCCGCAGACTTGCACTTGCCGGCCCGACGCTGTAGAGTGTATCGGCGTACGGGCGGCCAGGGCATGGTGCTCCGGTCCCCCGATGCAAACGAAAACCGATCCAGAGAGCCATGCTGCAGCCTGCCGCGCGATTTTATTTCTTCTCCTTTTATTTCTGCTCCAGGGCGGAAGGGATGAACGCGCACGCTTGAAACAGCACCATCAGGCTCAGCCAGAGAACCAACCGCCAGGACCAGACAAGCCCGGCGGTTTTTTTATCACCATGAAAAATGCCCCGAGGCTCCAGGCTCCGGCGCAGGCGACAGACAAATCAACTCAGAGCATTGACAGACACAAAGGGAGACAACGTCATCATGCGTCACAATACCGACGACCTTCGCATCAAAGAAATCCGCGAGCTTACGCCCCCGGCGCATCTCATCCGCGAGTTCCCCTGCGAGGACGTGGCCTCGCAGACGGTGCACCGGGCCCGCGAGGCGGCCCACAACATCCTGCACGGTCTTGACGACCGGCTTCTGGTGATCGTGGGGCCCTGCTCGATTCACGACCCCGAGGCCGCCCGCGAATATGCCTCGCGGCTTTCCGAAGTGCGCCGCAAGCTGCAGGGCGATCTGGAAATCATCATGCGCGTGTACTTCGAAAAGCCGCGCACGACCGTGGGCTGGAAGGGCCTCATCAACGATCCGGATATGGACGGCTCCTGCCGCATCAACCACGGACTGCGCGTGGCGCGCGAACTGATTCTGGACATCGTCAACATGGAGCTGCCCACGGGAGTGGAGTATCTCGACACGATCTCCCCGCAGTACATCGCCGATCTGGTGAGCTGGGGCGCCATCGGCGCGCGCACCACCGAAAGCCAGGTGCACCGCCAGCTTGCCAGCGGCCTGTCGTGCCCGGTGGGCTTCAAGAACGGCACCGACGGAAACGTCAAGATCGCCTGCGACGCCATCGCCGCGGCCGAGCACTCGCACTCGTTTCTGTCGGTCACCAAGGGCGGCATCTCGGCCATCGTCACCACCACGGGCAACGAGGACTGCCACATCATTCTGCGCGGCGGCAAGACGCCCAACTACGACGCCCAAAGCGTCAACGCCGCCTGTGAGATCCTCAAGGCCAACAACCACCGCGAGATCGTCATGATCGACGCCTCGCACTCGAACTCGCACAAGAAGTTCAAGGAGCAGATCCCGGTGGTTGAAAACATCTGCAAGCAGGTCGCCGGGGGCGATCAGCGCATCATCGGCGTCATGATCGAATCCAACCTCGTCGAGGGCAGCCAGAAGATCGACCTCGAAAAGGGGCTCGTCTACGGACAGTCCGTCACCGACGGATGCATCGGCTGGGAGGACACGGTGAAGCTGCTCGGCGAACTCGCCCGCGCCGTGCGCGACCGCCGCTCGCGCAACTCCTAGAAGCCTTCAGTGCTGCAAAAAAAGGCGCCGGCCCTCCCTGCGCGGGGAGGCCGGCCCCTTTTTTTTGCGTCCTTCGCGCCGGGACTAGTCCACGCCGCGGGCGCGATCCTCGTGAAACTTCCGGCGCCAGGCCTCGAAATTGCCGGCGTCCAGGGCCTCGCGGATCTCGCGCATGAGGTTGAGGTAGTAGTGCAGGTTGTGCAGGGAATTGAGGCGCGCGCCCAGAATTTCATTGACCTTCTGCAGATGATGCAGGTAGGCGCGCGTAAAGCCCGCGCAGGTCGGGCAGCTGCAGCTCGGGTCGATCGGGCGCATGTCGCGCTTGTACTTGGCGTTGCGGATCTTCACGTCGCCGTAGCGCGTAAAGAGCCAGCCGTTGCGGGCGTTGCGGGTGGGCATCACGCAGTCGAACATGTCGATGCCGCGCGCCACGCCCTCGACGAGATCCTCGGGCGTGCCGACGCCCATGAGATAGCGGGGCTTGTCGGCGGGCATCTTGTGCACGATCGCATCCATGATCGCGAGCATTTGCTGCTTGGGCTCGCCCACGGACAGTCCCCCCACGGCGTAGCCGTGAAAGCCGATGTCAGTGAGGCCCGCAAGCGACTCCTCGCGCAGGTGCTCGAACATGCCGCCCTGCACGATTCCAAAGAGCGCGTTGGGATTCTCGAGCCGGTCGAACGCATCGCGGCTTCTGCGCGCCCAGCGCAGCGACAGCCGCATCGAGTCGGCGGCCTCCCTCTCGGTCGCCGGCCGGTCGCCCATCATGTAGGGCGTGCACTCGTCAAAGACCATGGAGATGTCGGAGTTGAGCACGCGCTGAATCTGCATCGAGACCTCGGGCGTGAGAAAGAGCCGGTCGCCGTTGATGGGCGAGGCAAAGCGCACGCCCTCCTCGGTGATCTTTCTGAGCTGCCCGAGGCTGAAGACCTGAAAGCCGCCCGAGTCGGTGAGAATCGGGCGCTTCCAGTTCATGAAGCGGTGCAGACCGCCGTGATCGGCGATGACCTCAAGTCCCGGCCGAAGCCAGAGGTGAAAGGTGTTTCCGAGGATGATCTGGCTGCCCATCGCCTCGAGTTCGTCAGGCGACATCGCCTTCACCGTCCCGTAGGTGCCCACGGGCATGAAGATGGGCGTTTCAACCACGCCGTGGTTGAGCGTCATGCGGCCGCGCCGGGCGAGGCCTTCGGTTTTCAATACTTCAAAGGTAAGCGACACTGCTGAAAATTTCCGTCCCAGGCGCGTCGTGCGTGGGTGTGTGTTGATAAGAGAGAGGGCGCAGCGCCGGCCGCGCCCTGCCGCCGTCTAGGCCTTCTGGCGGCCCGGCAACTCGAAGAAGCACGCATCCCCGTAGCTGAAGAAGCGGTAGCGCTCGGCCACTGCGTGGCGATAGGCCTCAAGCACGCGCTCGCGCCCGACAATGGCCGACACGAGCATCACAAGCGTCGAGCGCGGCAGGTGAAAGTTCGTGATCATCACGTCGATGATGTTGAAGCGGTACCCCGGCGCGATGAAGAGCTGCGTGTCCATGGCCCCGGCGCGCAGCTCGCCCTCGCGAACCGAGGCGCTTTCAAGCGCGCGCAGGCTCGTCGAGCCCACGGCCACCACGCGGCGGCCCTCGCGCTTGGCGGCGTTGACCTTCTCGGCCGTCTCAGGACTGATCACAAACCACTCCGAGTGCATGACGTGCTGCGAGAGATCCTCCTCGCGCACGGGCTGGAAGGTTCCCGCCCCCACGTGCAGCGTCACGAAGGCTTCATCCACGCCCATGGCGCGCAGCTCATCGAGCAGCTCGCGCGAGAAGTGCAGCCCCGCCGTGGGCGCGGCCACCGCCCCGGGATGCGCGGCGTAGACGGTCTGGTAGCGCCCGGCGTCATCGGCGCTCGCCTCGCGCTCGATGTAGGGCGGCAGGGGGACCTTGCCGATCGCATCGAGCACCCCAAGAACCGGATCATCAAACGAGAGCTCAAAGAACTCCCCCCGGCGTCCGGTGACGGTCGCCGCGTGCGTCTCACCCCCGGCGCCCTCGAAGAAAAGCCGTCCGCCCGCCTTGGGCGTCTTGCTGGCGCGCAGCATTGAGACGGCGCTCGTCTCGCCCGTCACGCGCTCGATCATCGCCTCGACCGCGCCGCCCGTCTCCTTGCGGCCGCGCAGACGCGCCTTGATCACCTTGGTGTCGTTCATCACAAGGAGATCCCCGGGACGAAGCAGGCGCTTCACATCGGTAAAGACGAGATCCTCGATCACGCTGTCGGTGACGTGCAGCAGCCGCGAGGCGGTGCGGTCCTCAAGCGGAAACTGCGCAATCAGCTCCGGGGGAAGGTCAAAGTCGTAGTCGGACAGATGCTGCCCGGCCAGATATTCGGGATGCAGTTCAAAAGACATGTTGGCTGTACCGGCCATGAAAAAAAAAGAGGAATGAAGCGGCGCATTCTACCTTTTTTTGCGCGCTGCGCCCGTTTCCGGCGATGCGCAAGGCAGTTGAATTTTCGACAAAAAACGCTTCCCCGGGGCGCCTCTGGAGCGCGCCGCGCCGACCGCTTTCCGACGGGCCCGGGCTGCGGCATGACAAGAGGACGGAAATTGATTTCTTCAACTATTTGCAAATGATTCTCATTTAGGTTATGATGTCGACAACTGGGAAGCAAGGCTCTCAGGCCGCTTCAAGGGCTTCACGAAGCGTCCGGGGTCGTTGGGGTCGACTCCGCCTGATCGAGCGCCGCGCCTGTTTCTCCTGCAGGTTTGTCCAAGCGGACTGGCGCTTCCCGGGGGTCTCTCTTGGGGTGATGCCGCACCATCGAACGTGCGCATCACCCTTTTTTTCACCGCGAGCGGACGCCGCGCGCGCCCCTGTGCCGATACAATCGTCCCAAGCCTCCGGGGCGCGGCGCCGGATCTCCGCCCCGGACCCAGACCCCGCCGGCGCATCCTGTTTTTTCGCCGGCCCCTCCGGCGGATCTCGTCCAGCCGCGATGCTCACGACCTTTGCCTCGCTTGCCGACTTCATCGGCATCTTCGCCTTCGCCCTCTCGGGCATCATGTCCGCGCAGCGCCGGCGCATCGACCCGGTGGGCGTCTTCGTGCTGGCCTTCACGACGGCCTTCGGCGGGGGCATCTTTCGCGACGTCATCATCGACAACCGCCCCTATTACTGGATCGAGAACGAGGCCTATGTCTGGATGACGATTGCGCTTGCGGCGCTCGCCCCGACGGTGATCGCGCGCTTTCATCGCTGGCTCTCTGAAAGCGCCTTCATCTGGATGGACGCCGTCGGGCTGGGATTTTTCAGCGTCTCGGGCACGGCCCTGTGCCTGGAGGCAGGGCTGCCGCCGCTGTCGTCGAGCATTCTGGGCGTGTGCACCGGAGCCATGGGCGGCATGCTGCGCGACGTCTTTCTCAACCGCCTGCCGCTGGTTCTGTCCGACCGGCAGCCCTACGCGCTTGCCGCCTTCGGCGGCTGCTGGCTCTTCATCGGACTGGCCGAGCTCTTTCCGCAGCCCGCAGGTCTCGGGCGCGAGCTTGCGCTCTGGGGGTCAACCGCGGCGATCATTGCCATCCGCATGTTTTGCTGGTACAAAAGACTGCGCATCGTCTCCTACGGCGCATTGAGGCGCCTGATCCGCAGCCGCCCGTCAAGGGGCGCGACGGATGACGCAGACGACTCTTCAAAGGATTGATCTTTTTTTATGAAGGCCATCGCCACCCGCATTCCCGATGTTCTCATCATCGAGCCGCAAATCTTTCCTGACGCGCGCGGCTATTTCTGCGAAACCTATCACCAGGGGAAGTTCGCCGCGCTCGGCATCCGCTGCCCGTTCGTGCAGGACAACGAGTCGCTCTCGCAAAGGGGCGTGCTTCGCGGTCTGCACTTTCAGCGCGCCCCGCATGCCCAGGCCAAGATCGTGCGCGTGCTCGAGGGCGAGATCCTCGACGTGGCGCTTGACCTCAGGCGCGGCTCCCCCACATTCGGCATGCACGCGGCGGTGCGCCTGTCGCAGGACAACCGCCGCATGCTCTATCTGCCCGAGGGTCTGGCCCACGGCTTTGCGGTGCTGAGCAGCACCGCGCGCATCGCCTACAAGTGCAGCGCGCTCTACGCTCCGGACTCGGAGGACGCCGTCGACGCCCTCGATCCCGCGCTCGGCATCGACTGGGGGGCACCCGCAGAAAGTTTTCTGCGCTCGCCCAAGGACCTGCGCGCCCGCTCCTGGGAAAGCTACGCCGCAAACCCGCTCTTTTAGGCTCTTGAGGCAGGGCGCGGGACGCCCCGGGCGCTCCCTGCTCCTCCTCCTGTTTTTTCTCCCCGCTTTTTTGGACGACACCCCCATGCTTTTGATCACCGGAGCCTCGGGACAGCTCGGCCGGGCTCTTTGCGAGGCCTGCCGCAGGCAAAACACGCCCTTTCGCGCCTTCTCGCACCGCGAGCTTGATGCGGCGGACGCATCAGCCGTCAACGCGCTGGCTCGCGGCCCCGAGCACTTCGACTGCATCATCAACTGCGCGGCCTACACGCAGGTCGACGCGGCCGAGGACCACGCCGCCGAGGCCTATGCCGCCAATGCGCTTGCGCCCTGGAACCTGGCGCGCACCGGCATTGCCCTCATCCACGTCTCCACCGACTACGTCTTTGACGGCCGCGGCAGCCGTCCCTATGAGACCGATGATCCCGCGCGGCCCCTGTCGGTCTACGGACTCACCAAGCGCGCCGGAGAAACCGCGCTTCTTGAAGGGGGCTTTTCGGGCCTCATCGTGCGCACGGCCTGGGTCTATTCGGCCGACCCGGCGGCAAAAAACTTCGTCAACACCATGAAAAGGCTTTTTGCCTCGCGCCCGGAGGTGTCGGTCGTGAACGATCAGATCGGCGCGCCGACCCTGGCCGAGGATCTCGCGCAGATGCTGCTGGCGCTCTATAGGAAAGGCCTGCATCGCCGCCCGATGCAGGTCGTGCACGCCACCAACAGCGGCGCCGCGAGCTGGTACGAGTTTGCCTGCGCCATTGCGCAGGAAACGGGCGCGGCCTGCCGCGTGCGGCCCATCACCACGAGCCAGTACCCGACCCGGGCGCACCGCCCGGCCTACAGCGTGCTCTCGCTTGCCAGGCTGCAGAGCTGGGGCATTGCGCCGCGCGGCTGGCGCGAGGCGCTGCACGCCGCGCTCTGCGCAGGGGATCTCCAGGGCGACGGCGCCTTCAGGGAACTGCAGCGGTGAGAAGAGACTTCGAGCGCACGATCCTCGTCACGGGCGGCGCGGGATTCATCGGCACCAACTTCATCGAGGGCCTTGCCAGGCGCCGCCCGCGGCTGCGCATCATCGACCTTGACGCGCTCACCTACGCCGCGCACCCGGAATCCTTCGAGCGGCAGCGCGCCATGGACAACGTCATCCCCGTGCAGGGCGACATCTGCGACGCGGCGCTTGCCGCGGATCTGCTTGCGCGCTACGAGGTGACGGGCGTCATCCACTTTGCCGCCGAAAGCCACGTCGACAACTCGATTGCCGACCCGGTGAAGTTCGTGCGCACCAACGTCTCGGGCACGGCGGCGCTGCTTGAGGCGGCCTATCGCTGCTGGTCGAAGGCGGACTGCCTGCAGACAGCCCGGTTTCACCATATATCAACCGACGAGGTCTTCGGTTCGCTCGGCGCCGAAGGGCTTTTTACCGAAGACTCGCCCTACGCGCCCACAAGCCCCTACTCGGCAAGCAAGGCCGCGGCCGACCTGCTCGTGGCCGCCTACATCAAGACCTTCGGGCTGAACGCCACCATCTCGCACGCCTCCAACAACTTCGGTCCCTGGCAGCATGATGAGAAGTTCATCCCGACCGTGATCCGCAGGTGTCTCGCACGCGAGGCGATTCCGCTTTACGGCACGGGTGAAAACGTGCGCGACTGGATCTGGGTTGAAGACCACTGCCGTGCGGTGGAGACGATCTTTTTTGAGGCCGCGCCCGCAAGTCGATACATCGTCAGCGCCGAAAACGAGCGCACCAACCTCCAGATCGCCCGCAGCATCTGCCGGATTTTCGACGAGCTGCGCCCCTGGCCCGGCCATCGACACGAAGAGCTCATCGCGCACGTCGCCGACCGCCCCGGACACGACTTTCGCTACGCAAGCTGCTCCGGGCGCCTGCGCAGGACGCTCGGCTGGCGCCCGACAGGGAGCTTTGAAGAGCGGCTGCGCGAGACCGTCGCCTGGTACGTCAGCCGCCGCGGCGCGGCCCTCCCTGCGTCCGGTCCGCAAACGGACCCGGCCCATTCAAAAAACGGGCGGTAAAAAAAAGAGCGGAGAGCCCCAAGCCCTCCGCCCGTTCGGCCGTCCTGCGGCTGAAGACGCCAGAGGACGGCCTGCTGTGCGCGCGAATTTTCAGGGCGGCAGAGGCCGCCCGCGCGCCGAAAAGCGATCAATCGCGCCGGCCATCCCGACGGTCGCGCCGGTCATCCCGGCGGTCGCGCCGGTCGTGCCGATCGTCCCGGCGGTCGCGCCGATCGTCATGCCGATCGCGGCGATCCCGGCGATCGCGCTCCTTTCTCCAGTCGCGGCCTGCACGCTCCTCCTTGTAGCGGCGGCGCATCTCCCGGCGCCACTCGTCGCGCGTGTAGCGGCGTCCATCATGGCGGTCGTAGAAGTAGTGGCCGTCCCAGCGGCCCTCGTTGCGGTTGCGTTCAAACCACTCGCGCTCGCGCCGGTCCTGGATGCCGTCCATCAGGTTCTTGAGAAAGTCCCCGTCCTCGGCTGCAGCCGGAAGCGCCGCGACGCCCGCTGCCAGGGCAATGAGAAAATTCCTGCGATTGAGCATATGCGTACTCCTTGATGCAAAACGAATTCCCTGCCTCTACTGTAGCCCGAAGCCGCCTGCGACAGCTCCCCTGAACATGGCGTCTTTTGTGCATGGAAGGGCCGCCAATTCCACAGCGTGAAAATTGGCATCGCCTCCCCGGGAATTCATTCCCCCCTCCCCTGGAAATGAGAATGCCGCAGACATGCTGCAGCATTCTCTTCATTGAGCGCAAGGGCGCAGGCAGCCGGGAGTCCTAGCCGCGGCGGCGAACGCGGCTGATCACGGCGCCCTCGGGCGTCGTCTCCTGCGAGAGCACCTGGTGGCCGCTTTGCGCGGAAAAGGTGCGGATGTCGGAGGGCGCGTGCGGATCGTCGGTCAGAACCGCCGCCACGGCGCCCGGCTCGAGCCCCTGGAGCGCCTTTTTCAGGCGCAGCACGGGCATCGGGCAGACGAGCCCACGCAGATCGAGCACGCCGCCCGCCTCAGACGGGCGGCCCTGGTCCTGCATCATCGTCTGCACGGGGCTCTAGAGCCTCTCGGCAATCCAGGCGCGGGCGCTTTCAAGCGCCGCAGGGATGGCCGCGGCGTCGGTCGCGCCGGCCATGGCCATGTCGGGCTTTCCGCCGCCCTTGCCGCCGCACTGGTTGGCCACGAAGTTCACAAGTTCGCCCGCCTTGATGCGGCCCACGAGGTCCTTGGTGACGCCGGCGCACAGCTGCACCTTGGCCGCGCCCGTGACAGCCAGAACAATCACGGCCGAGCCGAAGCGGTTCTTGAGCTCGTCCATCGTCTCGCGCAGCGTCTTGGCGTCCATGCCCTCGAGCGTGGCGGCAAGAACCTTGACGCCCTTGACGTCCTGCGCCTTGCTCACGACGTCGGCGCTTTGCTGTGCGGCAAGCTTTGCCTTGAGCACAGCAAGGCTCTTCTCGAGCTCGTGCACATTGGCAACGAGGTGGTCGATCTTGCCGGCAAGCTCCTCGGCCGGAGCCTTGAAGCGCATGGCCGCCCCCTCAAGCAGCTCGGCGCTGCGCTGCGCGGTCCTGACGGCATTCATGCCGGTCACCGCCTCAAGACGCCGCACGCCGGCTGAAATGCCGGCCTCGCCGAGAATCTTGAACGAGCCGATCTCGCCCGTGCGGCGCACATGGGTGCCGCCGCAGAACTCGCAGGAGCTGCCGATGTTCAGCACGCGCACGGTCTCGCCGTACTTTTCGCCGAAGAGCATCACGGCGCCGGTCTTGCGGGCCTCCTCAATGGGAAGCACGCGGCACTGCACGGCGGTGTCGGCCAGAATCTCGGCGTTGACCTGATCCTCGACGGCGCGGATCTGCTCGGCCGTCAGGGGCTTGTCGTGCGCAAAGTCAAAGCGCGTGACATGCTCGTTCACAAGGCTGCCCTTCTGGGCGACATGCGCGCCGAGAACGTCGCGCAGCGCCTTGTGCATGATGTGCGTGGCCGAGTGGTTGCGCTCGATGGCGCGGCGCCGCTCGACGTCGACCTCGGCGGTAAAGACGTCGCCCGTCGAGACCGAGCCCTCGGCGATGTGTCCCACATGGCTGAAGACGCTTGCCTTGAGCTTGAAGCAGTCGGAAATCTTCACGATGCTCGAGCCGTTGACGAGCGTGCCGGCATCGCCCGTCTGGCCGCCCATTTCGGCGTAAAACGGCGTCTTGTCCAGAACAATGAGCACGTCGTCGCCCGCCTCGGCTGAGTCGACCTGCGTGCCGTCCTTGTAGACGGCGAGCACCTTGCAGCCCTCGGCCCTGAGCGTGTCGTAGCCGAGAAAGACGTTGTTGTCCCCGGTAAAGAGCACGTCGGCGGCAATCTTGAACTTGCCCGCGGCGCGCGCCTTGTCCTTCTGAGCCTTCATGGCGCGGTCAAAGCCCTCGAGATCGACGTGAATGCCGCGCTCGCGGCACACGTCGCCCGTCAGGTCGACGGGAAAGCCGTAGGTGTCGTGCAGCTTGAAGGCGACCTCGCCGGGCAGAACGCCGTCGACGGCCTTGCCGATGGCGTCCTCAAGAATCTGCATGCCGTTGGAGAGCGTCTGCAGGAAGCGCTCCTCCTCGGCGCGCAGCGTCTGCGCGATCTCCGGCTTCTTGAGCTCGGGGTAGATGTCGCCCATCTCGGCGGCAAGCGGCTCGACGAGCTTGTAGAAGAACAGGCCGCGGGCGCCGAGCTTGTAGCCGTGGCGGATGGCGCGGCGGCAGATGCGGCGCAGCACGTAGGCGCGGCCCTCGTTGCCCGGCTTGACGCCGTCGGCGATGGCAAAGGAGCACGAGCGGATGTGGTCGGCAATGACCTTCAGCGAGGGGCTCTGCGGATCAACGTTCACCGCTCCGACCTCCTCGACCGCCTTGCGGGCGGCGGCCATGAGGTTCTGGAAGAGGTCGATGTCGTAGTTGCTCGGAACGTCCTGCAGGACGCTCGCGAGGCGCTCAAGCCCCATGCCCGTGTCGATGTTCGGGCGCGGCAGGCGGTTGAGCTTCCCGGAGGCGTCGCGGTTGAACTGCGTGAACACCAGGTTCCAGATCTCCATGTAGCGGTCGCCGTCCTCGTCGGGGCTGCCCGGAGGGCCGCCCTGGACCTTGGGCCCGCGGTCATAGAAGATCTCCGAGCAGGGACCGCACGGGCCGGTGTCGCCCATCATCCAGAAGTTGTCCGACATGTAGCGGCCGCCCTTGTTGTCGCCGATGCGCACGATGCGCTCGGCGGGCACGCCGATTTCCTTGTTCCAGATGTCGTAGGCCTCGTCGTCCTCAAAGTAGACCGTGACCCAGAGCCGCTCGGGCGGCAGCTTGTAGACGGTCGTCAGCAGCTCCCAGGCCCAGTGAATCGCCTCACGCTTGAAATAGTCGCCGAAGCTGAAGTTGCCGAGCATTTCAAAGAACGTGTGGTGGCGCGCCGTGTACCCGACATTGTCGAGGTCGTTGTGCTTGCCGCCGGCTCGGATGCACTTCTGCGCCGTCACGGCGCGCTTGAGGCTCTTGTCCAGGCCGAGGAAGTTGTCCTTGAACTGGTTCATGCCCGCATTGGTGAAAAGCAGGGTCGGATCGTTGTGGGGGACAACGGGGCTCGACGCAATGATCGGATGCCCCTTGCTTTCAAAGAACTTCAGGTAGGCCGTGCGGATCTGCGCGGCCGTCATGTACGTAGCGGGTTTCATGACGTAAGAAAAAAGGTGATGACATGCCGCCCGGGACGTTTTGCATCCCGGGCCGCTGAAGGGAAAATTCGCTCGATTTTAGCGCGCCGCCTGCGGGAAGCGCTTCACGGGAGGGCTGCACGGGGCCGGACGCGGCCTGCGGCTAGTCGTGCAGCGCCGCGGCAATGCGCTCGGCGCAGCTGCGTGCAAGCGCCTCATCATCGGCCTCGACCATGATGCGCAGCAGCGGCTCGGTGCCCGAGGGGCGGATGAGCACGCGGCCCCGGTCGCCGAGCTCGGCGCGCACCCGCGCGACCTCCTCGACGAAGCCTGCATCGTTCTTGTAGTCAAAGCCCTTTTCAATGTGCCTGTTGATGAGCACCTGCGGCATGAGGTGCAGGTCGGCCGTGAGCTCCTCGAGGGTCTTTTTCTGCGAGCGCATGGCCGTGAGCACCTGCAGCGCGCTCACAATCCCGTCGCCCGTGGTCTGCCGGTCGAGCGCAATGATGTGCCCGGAGCTTTCTCCGCCGTAGAGCCAGCCCTTCTCGCGCAGCAGCTCCATCACGTACCGGTCGCCCACCTTTGCGCGGGCAAACTCCACCCCCATGCGCGCAAAGCTGCGCTCAAGCGCGAAGTTCGTCATCAGCGTGCCGACCACGCCCGACTTCTTGCCCCGCTGAAAGATGCGGTCGCAGGCAATGACGTACAAAAGCGCGTCGCCGTTGTAGACGTGCCCCCGGGCATCGGCCATGATGAGCCGGTCGGCGTCGCCGTCAAAGGCGAGTCCGTAGTCGGCGCCGGCCTGCGCCGTGCGCTGCGCCAGATCATCGGCGTGCGTGGCGCCCACGCCCGCATTGATGTTGAAGCCGTCGGGATGCACGCCCTCGAGCGCGATCTCGGCTCCGAGTTCGTGAAACACGGCCGGCGCCGCGTGATAGGCCGCGCCGTTGGCGCAGTCAAGGTACAGCTTCATGCCCTTGAGGTCCAGGTCGCCCGGAAAGACGCTCTTGCAGAACTCGACGTAGCGGCCCGCGGCGTCGTCAAGCCGCCGCGCCTTGCCGAGGTCGGAGCTTTCCACGCAGGAAAAGCCCTTGAGCATCTCGGCCTCGATGTCCTCCTCGACGGCGTCGGGCAGCTTCGTGCCGTCTGCGGCGAAAAACTTGATGCCGTTGTCGTGGTAGGGGTTGTGGCTTGCGCTGATCACCACGCCCGCATCAAGCCTCAGGGCGCGGGTGAGGTACGCCACGGCCGGCGTGGGAATGGGGCCGCAGAGCACCACGTCCACTCCTGCGGAGGAAAACCCCGCCTGCAGCGCCGCCTCAAGCATGTAGCCCGAGACGCGCGTGTCCTTGCCGATGAGCACGCAGGCGCGGCCCGAGGATGCCTTTTTCTTGAATACGCGCCCCGCGGCCTGCCCGAGCAGGAGCACGAAGTCGGGCGAAATGGGCGGCTCGCCCACGCGGCCCCGCACGCCGTCCGTCCCGAAATAATGCCTTGCCATAACCTTCGTCTCCTTATGTTTGTGATGCGTGCCGCTCAAAGGGCACCGATTGCTTCGCCCCGGTCCCGCGCCGCGCGCTGCACCGCCATCCAGACGTCGCGCGCCTCGCGCGTCTGGCGCACGTCATGCACGCGCACGATGCGCGCGCCGCGCTCTAGGGCGATCACCGCGCCAGCAACGCTTGCCGTCGCGCGCTGCGCGGGCTCGGCAATGCCGGTGACGGCGCCGAGCGAGGACTTGCGCGAGATGGCCGCCATCAGCGGCTGTCCCGAGCGCGCCAGACGCGCCGAAGCCGCCAGAAGTGCGAAGTTTTCCTCCACGCTCTTGCCAAATCCAAAGCCCGGATCCCAGCAGATGCGCTCGCGCGCAGCGCCCTTGTCCATCAAGGCCTGCTGCCGGCTTAGAAGATAGCGCTCGACTCTGTCGACAACGGGAGTCTCGTCATGATCGACGGCCGCCTGCGGCATCAGTCCGGCCTTGCGGGCGCCGTGCATGATCACCAGACCTGCCTCAGAGCCTGCAGCCGTCTCTAGCGCGCCCGGCGCCTCAAAGGCGCGCACGTCGTTGAGAATCGCCGCGCCCGCCTGCAGCGCCTCGCGCATCACCTCGGGGCTGCTCGTATCCACGGACACAAGCGCGCCCCGGCCGGCAAAATACTCCACCAGAGCGAGCACGCGGCGCAGTTCCTCGACCGTCGGCACGCGCTGCGAGCCCGGCCGCGTCGACTCGCCCCCGATGTCGAGGATGTCGGCGCCGTCCTCAAGCAGCTTCTCACCCCAGTCCCTCGCCCTGGAAAACTCAAAGTGCTCGCCTCCGTCGGAAAAGGAGTCCGGCGTGGCGTTGAGAATCCCCATGATGAGCGGGCGCGTGAGATCCAGCCTGCGCCCGGCGCACTGCCAGAACGAAGCCGCAGCGCCGTCGGTCTTGAAATTGCCTTGTCCGGTCATCGTCATCGTCGTCGCCTGCGCCCGCGGCGCGGCCCCAGGCGGCCTGCTCAAAAAAAATCAATCGGCGGACAGACCGGGCGCGCCCCTTGCGTCTGCGGGCGCGCCGCCTCTTGTCCGCCGAGTCCTCAATACTGCACCGTGCGTCTGCCGAAGAGCCCCCGCGGGGAGATCCTTCAGGCGCCGCCGCCCTGGGACTTGTCCGGGCCGTCCGCGGAAGGCTCCTGCTTCTGCCGGCCGTCATCTTCGTGCGTTGATCCTGCAGCGCCGTCGCCGGCGCCGTCTTCGGAGCCGGGAGCCTGCGCGGGCTCCCCGGCCCCGGCGGCCGCCTTGCGGCGGGTGCGGCGAGCTCTGGCCGGCTGGGACTCGGCCGGCTGCCCGGAGGCGGGCTGCGCCGGGGCTTCGCCGGCATCCGCACCGGAGTCGTCGGGTCCGTCAGCGGCAGGAGCGCGCTCTGAGGCGGCGGCCTTTTCGGGCGCGGGTTCAGCCGTGCGGCCCGGGCGCGCGGCGGGGGCGCCCTCGGGCATCTTGGGCGCCCGGGGCTCGCGGCCGGCGAGAATGTCGTCGATCTGCTCGCCGTCGATCGTCTCCCACTCGAGCAGGGCGCGGGCCATGGCGTGCATCTTGTCGGCGTTGTCCTCAATGATCTTGCGGGCGCGCTTGTACTGCGTCTCAAGGATGCTGCGGATCTCGGCGTCCACGGCCTGCATGGTCTTTTCCGAGATGTGCGTCGTGCGCGTCACCGAGCGGCCGAGGAACACCTCGCCCTCGTTTTCGGCGTAGACCATGACGCCGAGCTTGTCGCTCATGCCGTAGCGCGTGACCATGTCGCGGGCCATCTGCGTGGCGCGCTCAAAGTCATTGCTCGCCCCGGTCGTCATCTGGTGCATGAACACCTCCTCGGCAATGCGGCCGCCGAAGAGAATTGCAATGCGCGTGAGCAGATACTCGCGGTCGTACGAGTAGCGGTCGACCTCGGGCAGCTGCATCGTCACGCCGAGCGCCCGGCCGCGCGGGATGATGGTCACCTTGTGCACGGGATCGGACTTCGGAAGCATCTTCGCCACAAGCGCATGGCCGGACTCGTGATAGGCCGTGTTGCGGCGCTCGTCCTCGGTCATGACCATCGACTTGCGCTCGGCGCCCATCATGATCTTGTCCTTGGCAAGCTCAAAGTCGTTCATCTCGACCACGCGCCCGTTGCGGCGCGCGGCAAAAAGCGCCGCCTCGTTGACGAGGTTGGCGAGATCGGCGCCCGAAAAGCCCGGCGTGCCGCGCGCGATCACGTCGGCGCGCACATCGGCCCCGAGCGGAACCTTCTTCATGTGCACGTTGAGAATCTGCTCGCGGCCGCGGATGTCGGGCAGCGGCACAACCACCTGGCGGTCAAAGCGCCCCGGGCGCATCAGCGCCGGATCGAGCACGTCGGGGCGGTTTGTCGCGGCAATCACGATCACGTTGGTGCCGGTTTCAAAGCCGTCCATCTCGACGAGCATCTGGTTGAGGGTCTGCTCGCGCTCGTCGTTGCCGCCGCCGAGTCCGGCGCCGCGCTGGCGGCCCACGGCATCAATTTCATCGATGAAGATGATGCAGGGGGCGTTCTTCTTGGCGTTTTCAAACATGTCGCGCACGCGTGCGGCGCCCACACCCACGAACATCTCCACGAAGTCCGAGCCCGAGATTGAGAAGAAGGGCACGCCCGCCTCGCCGGCGATGGCCTTGGCAAGAAGCGTCTTGCCCGTGCCCGGCGCGCCCACCAGAAGGATGCCGCGCGGAATGTGTCCGCCGAGGCGCTGGAACCTTGTCGGGTCGCGCAGAAAGTCCACCACCTCCTGCACGTCCTCCTTGGCCTCGTCGCAGCCCGCGACGTCGGCAAAGCGCACCTTGTTGCTCGTGTCGTCGAGCATGCGCGCCTTGCTCTTGCCGAAGGTAAAGGCCCCGCTCTTGCCGCCCTGCATCTGACGCATGAAGAAGATCCAGACGCCGATCAGGAGCAGCATCGGGAACCAGCTGATCAGGATGCTCTGCAGCAGCGACGGCTCCTCCTCGGCCTTGCCGTAGACCTGGACGCCGTTCTTGCGCAGGTCGTCGACCATCCACAGGTCGCCCGGGCTCGTGATGGTGTAGGAGGCTCCCTCGACGGGCGTGACCATGATCCTGCGGCCCTGCACGTCGACGCGGCGGATCTTGCCCGCCTTGGCGTCCTCCATGAACTGCGTGTAGCTTGTCTGGTCAACGGCGCCGACCGGGTCGCGCTGCCCGTCAAACTGCTGAAACACCGTGAAAAGCACAAAGGCGATCAAGACCCAGACCGCAATGCGGCCAATCATCCTGTTGTCCAAGATTGTTTTCCTCTAATTATTTTGTTTGCGCCGGCTGCGGCGCCCCCACGCCGAAAGTCTCCGGGGAGGCCTCGCGCAGCCCGGTGCCGCAAATCCAGAAGTTTTTTAGTTGAGCTGCCTGATCCGCGCGCGGCGCTCCCTCCAGCTGGGGAGACTTGGAAAGCCCGGGGATGCGGCGCGTGCGCCCCGCACCCTTCAGACATTTCGCCCGCACCGCGCCATGGTTGCAATCATATTCGACTTCTTCAAGAAATCAGCGTCCGGAGACGATCGAGTCTGTATGCGAATATGACAAAGGCCCGCTTACGCCGGCTGCCTGGCTGCCTTCAGCCCGCGGGCGACGACGTACATTTCGGCGCTTGAGCCGCGGCTTGCCTCGGGCTTGCGCTGCGCCACGCTGCGAAAGCTCCGCTTGCAGGCCTCGATGAACTGCGAGTAGCCCGAGCCCTGGAAGGCCTTGGTGACGAAGACGCCCTCGGGCTTGAGGTGCTCGAGCGCAAACTCAAGGGCAAGCTCATTGAGCAGCAGGCTTGCGCCCGCATCGACCATCGCCACGCCCGAGAGGTTGGGCGCCATGTCGCTGATCACCACGTCGACCCTGCCGCCCTCGAGAATTTCGCTCAGCCTGTCGGCCACCTCCTGTTCGCGGAAGTCGCCCTGCAGAAAGATCGCCCCCTCGACGGGCTCCATCGGCAGGATGTCCATGGCGATGATGCGCCCCCTGAGACCGCCCCCGGAGTCCGAGAGCCGCTCGCGCACGACCTGCGTCCAGCTGCCCGGGGCGCTGCCCAGGTCGACCACGGTCATGCCCGGGGAAAAGAGATGCTCGCGCTCGTCGAGCTCGATGAGCTTGTAGGCCGACCGGGCGCGATAGCCCTCGGCGCGGGAGCGCTTGACAAAGGGATCGTTGATGTGCCGCTCGATCCAGGCACGGTTGGAGCGCAGTTTTTTTAGTGACTTCGGCATGGTGCAGGCTAAAATGACAGGCTTGACTTTTTTTGTCTGAATGGACGCAACAGTGCGGCGGATCGTCCCGCCGGCCGCAGGCGCGCCGCAGCCGCAGAACAACGCGGACGCGGAGCCTGCCGGAGGGGACGCCGGCGGCATCAGCAGGAAGCGACAGTTTTATGGCGGAACTCATTTTAGAGCGCAGCGTGCGGCTCGAAATGCGCGCGCAAGCGCACCACCTCCAGCCCGGCGTGCTCATTGGAGAAAAGGGCCTCACCGAGGCGGTGATGAAGGAAATCGACCGGGCGCTCGACGACCACGGGCTCGTCAAGGTGCATGTCGCCGGCGACGACCGCGACGAGCGCGAGGAAATCTATCGCGAGGTGGCCGAGACCCTGTCGGCCGCCCGCATCCAGGCCATCGGCAAGATGCTCGTCTTCTACCGCCCGACCGAAAGTGAGGGCGAGCGCAGTCCCGCCCGCGGCAATCCCGGAACCGGCGCGCTGCCGCCGCCTGCCGCAGGAGGCTCCATTCTAATGGCCAAGGCCGATCCCGGCGCGCGCGGCATGAAAAAGCCCGCCGACCCCGCGGCCAAGAAGAAGAACGCCCAGAAAAAGGACGCCCAGAAGAAGTCCGGGCGCCGCTCGGGAAAAACCAAGGCGCCGACCGTCACCCGCGCACGCAGAAAGCCCGCGCGCACGACCAAGAAGGCCGCGCTTTCCTAGAGCTAGAGGGGCGCCTTCGTTCCTTGCGCGCCTACAGAGTCCGAGGCCGGCAGCCGCCGGCCCCGGACTTTTTTTATCTCCTGGCTCACCGTCCGCTCAGGGCCGTGCGGATTTCGGCGGGCCGCCCCAGGGCGAAGCGCCCCGACAAAAGTTTGAGAGATAAAAGTTTTGCAGACCGCACAATTATGACAAACCCGTCATTTTTTCGAAAGCCTTGATTTTTCTCGCATGACGGACGTTTTTTCCCTGCGCTTGTCATCAAGCTGTCATAAATGGCGGCCACACTCCTGCGCATAAAAACACATCACTCCACCCTCCCCTTCCGCGTGCTCAAATGCAAGACTTCTATCTGGTCGTGCTCGGCTTTCTGGCCGTGCTCGCCTGCTTTGACCTGTTTGTTGGCGTCAGCAACGATGCCGTGAACTTTCTCAACTCAGCCCTCGGCTGCCGCATTTCATCATTTCGCACCACCATGTGGGTCGCAAGCCTCGGGGTGCTGCTCGGCGCCACGTTCTCCTCGGGCATGATGGAGGTCGCCCGATCCGGGGTCTTTCACCCGCAGATGTTCTCCTTTTCGGAGATCATGGTGATCTTCTTTGCCGTGATGGTGGCCGACGTGCTGCTGCTCGACGTCTTCAACTCCCTGGGGCTGCCCACGTCGACCACGGTCTCGATCATCTTCGAGCTGCTCGGCAGCGCCCTCGCAGCGGCGCTCTACAAGATCTACCTCGACTCGGGGAGCTTTGCCGAGGTCGCCGAGTTCATCAACACGGCCCAGGCCTTCACGATGATCTCGGCCATTCTCGTCTCGGTGGTGGTGGCCTTCGTCACGGGCACGGTCGTGCAGTACGTCGCGCGCCTGATCTTCACCTTTCACTTTGAGAAGATGTACCGGCGCATCGGCGGCATCTACGGCGGCTTTGCCATTACCGCCATCTTCTACTTTCTCGTCATGAAGGGCGCCAAAGGCGCAAGCTTCATGCGTCCCGAGTGGATCGAGTGGATCGGCGCCAACACCGAGGTCATCCTCGCGGTGCTCTTCATCACGCTGAGCCTCGCCTTTCAGGCGCTCATCGTCTTTTTCAACGTCAACGTCTTTCGCATCATCATTCTGTCGGGCACCTTCTCGCTTGCCTTTGCCTTTGCGGGCAACGATCTGGTGAACTTCGTGGGCGTGCCGCTGGCGGCCCTCTCCTCGGTGCAGCACTTCATGGCCGAGGGCGTCGACGCCGGCACCTACATGATGTCGCGGCTGCTCGAAAACGAGCCCGCGCCCACGATCTTTCTGCTGCTGTCGGGCTGCGTGATGGTGGCCACGCTCTGGTTTTCCAAGAAGGCCCGCGTGGTGGTGCAGACCTCGCTCAACCTGTCCTCGAGCCAGTCGGGCGAGCACGAGCAGTTCGGCAGCTCCGTGCCGGGCCGCATGATCGTGCGCAGCTCCATGGCCCTGGGCCGGATCCTGCGCCAGATCCTCCCCATCAATCTTCAGGCGGCGCTGCGCAGCCGCTTCAAGCCGCGCCGCCTGCGTCGCGACGAGCCCGTGCTTGCCTTCGACTACGTGCGCGCCTCGATCAACCTCGTGGTGAGCTCCATTCTGATCGCCTCGGCCACGAGCCTGCAGCTGCCGCTGTCGACGACCTACGTCACCTTCATGGTTGCCATGGGCTCGAGCTTTGCCGACGGCGCATGGGACCGGGAGAGCGCCGTCTACCGCATCTCGGGCGTGCTCACCGTGATCAGCGGCTGGTTCCTGACGGCCTTCACGGCGCTCACCATCGCCGCCGTGATGTGTCTGCTCGTCATGGCCGGCGGCCAGTACATGGCCTGCGCCCTCATGCTTCTGGTGCTCACGCTGCTCGTGCGCTCGAACTTCATGAGCTCGGGCAAGAAGAAGGACGTGCCGCTCATCTTCCAGGGAGACGATCATGAGTCGGTGCGCAACGCCATCAACACCACGGTGGGCCAGCACCTCAACCGCACGGTTGATCTCTTTGAGTCCGCGGTCAAGGCCTTTCTGAGCGACAACGAGGGCGCGCTGCGCCGCGTGAAGGCCGACGCCAACGCATTTTTCGACACGCTCAGCGAAGAGCGCCGCATCTACTACAACATGGCCCAGCAGCGCACCTCGGACACCAAGCTCGACCGCGATGCGCGCTACTGCTTCTTCCGCGCCTACACCAACATGCGCGAGGTGGGCCGCGGCCTGCAGCGGATTTCAACCGCCGCCAAGGATCACGTCGCCAACCGCCACCGCATCTTCCACGGCCGGCTCAAGTCCAATCTGCTCAACCTCACCGCGGAGCTGCAAAAGCTTGTGCGGGCAGGCGAAGGCCGCCATGCGCTTGAAACCATCAAGCTCAACGGCGGCGACATCGTGCAGGAGATCGACCGCATGCAGGAGCAGCTGCTCTCGACGATCTCCTCCGAGCAGATCTCCATGCGCGGCTGCGAGCTGTACCTCTCGTTCCTGCAGTTCGCCCGCGAGCTCATCAACCGCTACAGCATCGTCGCCGTCCTGCAAAAGGAGCTCAACGACCTGTGCGATGCGCAGCCCCCGAAACCCTTTGAGGGCGACATTCCCGCCGGCGGCCAAAAGAGCGTCTCGCACGCCTCGCGCATTCTGCAGGCGCTGCACGTCACGAGAACGACGAAGTAGAAAAGGTCGGAAAAAGGCAGGAAAGGGCGCCGCGCGCTGCGGCGCACCGGGCGCGCACTGCCTCCCGCCGCGAGGGGAGCGCTGCGCGCCTCCCCCCCCCCCTGGTGCGGTCCTGCAGGCCCTGCGCGCGCCGGCTCGGTACGGTTGCCGCACCCGCAGGCTCTGTCCTACACTGAAGGCCCCGATCCTTTCCGCTACTCAACGAAAAAAGGTTTCTCTGCAATGACCCAAGCCTCCGGATGCATTCTTTTTGACCTCGATGGGACGCTCGTCGACAGCGCCCCTGATCTCGCCGCAAGCGCCAACTACATGCGCGGGCAGTTCGGCCTGGCGCCGCTTCCCTACCCCGCCATGCGCGAGAGCGCCGGACAGGGGGCGCGCGGCATGCTCTGGGCCTCGCTGCGCACGGGCCCGGCCTGCACGCGCTTTGAGTCGCTCAAGGAGCAGTACCTCGCGCACTACGAGGCGCACATCAGCGAGCGCAGCGCTCCCTTTGAGGGCGTGCTTGAGATGCTCGGCGCCATTGCCGCCGCAGGCCTGTCCTGGGGCATCGTCACCAACAAGGCCGGACACCTCGCGCGCAAGCTGTGCGCCTCCCAGAGTCTGCTGCCCGAGAGCGGCTGCGTGGTCTCGGGAACCGACATGGGGCTCTTGAAGCCCCGTCCCGAGCCCGTGCTTGAGGGCATGCGCCTGATGGGGGCCGATCCCGCAAACACCATCTACGTGGGCGACGACGCCCGCGACGCGGGCGCGGCCGCCGCCGCGGGCGTGCCCTTCATCGCCGCACGCTGGGGGTATGTGGCCGGAGGCGCCGACATCAGCCGCTGGGGCGCCGCCCTCATTGCGCACCGGCCCTCGGAAATCGTTCCGGCGGCCCTTGAAATCCTGAAGTCCCGCCGCGGCTAGACGCCGCGGGCCTTCTGCAGCGCCGCAAGAAGGCCTCGGCAGGCGTGCTGCGCGCGGTGCACCGTGCTTTCAAAGTCCGCCGCACCGCCGTAGTAGGGATCGGGCACGACGCGGTCGGCGGGGTTGCCGGCAAAGGGCATCAGCAGCGCCGTGCGGGCGCGGCTTGCGGCGGGCTTCATGCGGTTGAGGTCGGCCAGATTCTCCTCGTCGCAGGCAAGAATCCAGTCGAAGTTCTCAAAGTCCTCGGCGCGCACCTGCCGGGCGCGGTGCGCGGAGATGTCGATGCCGTGCCGGCTGCAGGCGGCCGCGGCGCGCGCATCGGGACTCTGGCCGATGTGCCAGGAGCCGGTGCCGGCCGAGTCGACGACGTACTCGTCCTCGAGCCCGGCCTCGCGGATGAGCGCGCGAAACACGCCCTCGGCCGTGGGTGAGCGGCAAATGTTGCCGAGACAAACAAAAAGAACGCGAACGGCCATGACTGGTCCTCAAGAGAAAACAAAGGGATTGAAATGAAATGCCCGCAGGACGGGTCATCAGACGACGATGTCGCCCTCGCTGCCGTCGGCGCCGAAGACCGCGCGCTTGAGGGCCTCGAGCCGGTCGCGGTAGAGCGCCGCACGCTCAAAGTCTAGATCGCGGGCGCACTCGAGCATCTTGCGCTCGGTCTCCCGAATTTCACGCGAGACGCTCTTTTCATCGCGCAGATCGACGTCTGAGAGATCGTGCGCGAGCTCGGCGCGGGCCTCGCCCGCCGCAGGACTCTTGTAGACGCCGTCGATGATCTCGCGCACCTGCTTGACCACCGTGCGGGGCACGATGCCGTGGACCCGGTTGAACTCGGTCTGCCTGGCGCGGCGCCGCTCGGTCTCGGTGAGGGCCTCCCGCATCGAGTCGGTGATCTGGTCGGCGTAGAGAATCGCCTTGCCGCGCACATTGCGCGCCGCGCGCCCGATCGTCTGAATGAGCGAGCGGGTTGAGCGCAGGAACCCCTCCTTGTCGGCGTCGAGAATCGCCACAAGCGACACCTCCGGGATGTCGAGCCCCTCGCGCAGCAGGTTGATGCCCACGAGCACGTCGAAGACTCCCGCGCGCAGATCGCGGATGATCTCCACGCGCTCGACGGTGTCGATGTCCGAGTGCAGATACCGCACCCGCACGTTGTGCTCGCTCAAGAATTCCGTGAGCTCCTCGGCCATGCGCTTGGTGAGCGTCGTCACAAGCACCCGGTCGCCGGCCTTCGTGCGCGCATAGATTTCGCCCAGCACGTCGTCGACCTGGGTTTTTGCCGGCCGCACCTCAACCTCGGGGTCCACAAGCCCGGTGGGACGCACCACCTGCTCGACCACCTGGGCGCTGTGCGCGAGCTCATACTCGGCGGGCGTGGCCGACACGAAGATCGAGCGGCGCATCTTGCGCTCGAACTCATCAAAGCGCAGCGGCCGGTTGTCCAGGGCCGAGGGCAGCCGAAACCCGTAGGTCACCAGCGTCTCCTTGCGCGAGCGGTCGCCGCGGTACATGCCGCCGAGCTGCCCCATCATCACATGGCTCTCGTCAAAGAACATGACGGTGTCGGCCGGCAGGTAGTCAATCAGGCACGGCGGCGCCTCGCCCGGGGCCAGTCCCGTGAGATGGCGCGAGTAGTTTTCAATGCCCTTGCAAAAGCCCACCTGATCGAGCATCTCCAGGTCAAAGAGCGTGCGGGTCTGAAGCCGCTGCGCCTCCACCTCCCTGCCCGCGTCGTGGAAGTACTTGAGCCGCTCCTTGAGCTCCGCGCGGATCGAGTCCATGGCGCGCACGATCTCCGAGCGCGGCGTCACGTAGTGGCTTGCCGGATAGACCACAAAGCGCGGCACCTTCTGGCGCACCTTTCCCGTCAGGGGGTCAAAGAGCACGATCGCCTCGAGCTCGTCGTCAAAGAGCTCGACGCGCACCGCCACCTCGGCGTGCTCGGCCGGGAAGATGTCGACCGTATCGCCGCGCACGCGAAACGTCCCGCGCATGAAGTCCATGTCGCTGCGCTTGTACTGCATCTTCACGAGCTGCGCGATCAGATCCTCGCGGCTCTTGGTCTCGCCCTGCCGCAGAATCAGGCGCATCTGCGTGTAGCTCTCGGGCTTGCCCGTGCCGTTGATGGCCGAGACCGTCGCCACGATCACCGTGTCGCGCCGCTCAAGGATCGACTTCGTGGCCGCAAGGCGCATCTGCTCGATGTGCTCGTTGATGGCCGAGTCCTTTTCAATGAAGAGGTCGCGCGCGGGCACGTAGGCCTCGGGCTGGTAGTAGTCGTAGTAGGAGACGAAGTACTCGACGGCGTTGTTGGGAAAGAAGTCGCGCATCTCGCTGTAGAGCTGCGCGGCAAGCGTCTTGTTGGGCGCCATGATGATCGCCGGCGACCCGATGCGGGCGATGACGTTGGCCATCGTGAAGGTCTTGCCCGAGCCCGTGACGCCGAGCAGCGTCTGCCCCGCATAGCCCGCCTCGAGCCCCTCGACAAGCGCCTCGATCGCCGCAGGCTGGTCGCCCGCGGGCGCATAGTCCGAGTGCAGCGCAAAGGGGGAGTGGGGGAAGGTGAGAATCTCTGTCACGGGTGAGCGCCTCGGGGGAGCATGGGCAATGATCGTCTGTCAAACCCGCGCAGCGCCGTCATTGTCCCTTCAATTCGTCAAGTCTATGACCTGCGGCAAAGAGCGGTCAATTTTTCCGTCCGCAAACTATACAGAACTACTTAGTTTTTGAAATTGCCCGGGATGCCCTTCGTCTATAGTTCGAAAAGCGCCTCGACTCAGCGTGCCGGAAGGGGCTTTTTTTTGACGCCGCGGCAGGCCGCGGCGGCCGTCCCGTCCTCCACACCGTCAGCGAGCGTCTGATTTTTTCAAACATCCTCATTTCCACCTACGGGGACACTTGTTATGTCTGATCTTACGTTTGCCGGCCTGACCCCTGCACCCGCCGATCCCATTCTCGGCGTCACGGAGAAGTTCCGCGCCGATCCGCGTCCGCAGAAGGTCAACCTCGGCGTCGGCGTCTATCTCACCGAAGAAGGCAAGACGCCGCTTCTTGATGTCGTGCGCGACGCCGAGATGGCCCTTGCGCAGTCCAACCAGCCCCACGGCTACATCCCCATCAACGGTCTGCCCGAGTACTGCTCGGCGGTGCAGAAGATGGTCTTCGGCGCCGACAGCGAGGTCGTGCAGTCCGGCCGCGCGGTCACGATCCAGACTCTGGGCGGCACGGGCGGCCTTAAGGTCGGCATGGACTTCATGCACAACGTCTGCGGCGCATCGCGCGCGGCCACCTCGGTGCCCACGTGGGGCAACCACAACGCGCTGCTGAAGTACGCGGGCTTTGAGGTCGCAGGCTACCGCTACTACGACAAGGCCAACGACTGCGTGGACTTCGAGGGCATGGTCGCCGACCTCAAGGCGCTGCCCGCCAAGACCCTCGTCGTGATGCACTCGTGCTGCCACAACCCGACCGGATACGACCTCACGCCCGAGCAGTGGAAGACGGTGATCGAGATCTGCCGCCAGGGACAGCTCACCCCGTTCCTCGACATGGCCTACCAGGGCTTCGGCGTCGGCCTCAAGGAGGACGCCGCCTCCATCGCCCTTTTTGCCGAGTCCGGCCTTGACTTCCTGCTGTCGACCTCGTTCTCGAAGTCCTTCAACCTTTACGGCGAGCGCATCGGCGCGCTCACGGTCGTCACGCAGAACGCCTCCGAGGCCGCCGTGGTGCTCACGCAGCTCAAGTCCATGGTGCGCGCCAACTACTCCAACCCGCCCTCGCACGGCGCGCGCATCGTCTCGCGCGTTCTGAACAACCCGCAGACGTTCGAGCAGTGGCTCGGCGAACTCGCCGCCATGCGCACCCGCATCCAGAAGATGCGCCACGCCCTGGCCGACGAAATGGCCCGCATCGGCGCCAAGCGCGACTTCAGCTTCGTCACCCGCCAGAAGGGCATGTTCTCCTTCACGGGCCTGTCGCCCGAGCAGATCGACCGCCTTGCCGATGAGTTCGGCATCTACGCCGTGCGCAACGGCCGCATCTGCATCTGCGGTCTGAACACCCGCAATGTCGAGTACGTCGCCCGCTCGATTGCCGCCGTGCTCTAGGCAGGCGCCTGAGGAGCGTTCCCGCCCGTTTCGGAATCTCCGAAGGGCGGGAACAAATCTTTCCTTAGAAATCAAGATGTTGCCCGAAACCCCGCGGTTTCGGGCATTTTTTCATCTGAAAAGCCTTGCAAACAGAGCGAAATCTCTATATAGTTTCGGTTCTGCAATTCCCCGATAGCTCAGTCGGTAGAGCAACGGACTGTTAATCCGTGGGTCGTTGGTTCGAGCCCAACTCGGGGAGCCAGAATTCCGGCGTCCTGAAGCCTCGCGCTTCAGGACGCTTTTGCATTTTTCGGCCCCTTTTCCGGCCCCGTCCGTCGACGCGCAGCCTCTGGCGCAGAAGGCGGCGCCCTTTTTTGATCGGCGCGCGCCGCGCTCTGTACACTATCGGAACTGCCGGCCGCAGGACTCGGGCCGCGGTCCCCTGGTCAAGAACTTGAGAGTTGAACCCATGTCTGAAAATCCTCGCCCCCGCGTCATGGTCGACATGTCGGCCACGCTTCTTCACCACGGCCACATCCGGCTTCTTAAGAAGGCGGCGGAAATCGGCGACGTGGTCGTCGCGCTCACCGTCGACGAGGAGGTGCGCCGCACCAAGGGCTACGAGCCGGAGCTCTCCTTTGACGAGCGAAAGGAAATCCTCGAGTCGATCAAGTACGTCAAGGAGGTGGTGCCGAGCCCCTGGCTGCTGACCGAGGCGTTCATGGACGAGCATCACTGCGATCTGCTGGTGCACGGCGCCGACAACTCCAACAAGATTCCCAAGGAGCGCCTCGTGATCTTTCCTCGCACCGAGGGCATCAGCAGCTCGGTGCTGCGCGAGCGCGTGCTTGACTGCCTCATGCAGATGAACCTCGCGGACAAGCCGGGCAGCGCCAGCGAAAAGGTGGCGCGCTTTCTCATCGAGTCGATTAAAAAGGAGTTCCGGCTCGAGTAGGCCGCCGACAGGCCGCCTCCACCGCCGGCTCCCCGCCCCCTCATGCAGCTGCGCCGTCTTCTTCCCCGCCGCCCGCTGGCCGCGCTTGCCGCTGCCGCCGTGCTCCTTGAACCGCCTGCCGCCCACGCCTATCTCGATCCCGGCACGGGCAGCATGCTGCTGTCGGTGTTTGTCGGGCTCATCTCAGGAGCCTACTTTCTGATCCGCAAGCTGCCCGCGGCGGTCAGAAGCCTCTTTTTCCGGCTCACCGGCCGCACCGATGAGATGAAGGGCAGCGATCTTGTCTTCTACGCCGAGAGCGCCTCCTACTGGCTCACCTTCAAGCCCGTGCTCGAGGCGCTCGAGGCCATGGGCGTTCAGAGCACGTATCTCACAAGCGACGAGCACGATCCCGTCTTCTCGAGCGGCCTCAAGTGCGTCCGCGCGCGCTTCATCGGCAAGTCCAACGCCGCCTACACGGCCCTGGGCTTTCTTCAGGCGCGCGTCTTCGTGCTCACCACGCCGGGCGTGGACGTGCTGCAGATCCGCCGCTCGCGCGGCGTCAGGCGCTACGTGCATCTGGTTCACGCCGTGGGCGACATCCACACCTACAAGCTCTTCAGCTTTGACTATTACGACGCCGTCTTCTGCTCAGGCCCGGCGCAGGCAAAAAGCCTGCGCGCCCTCGAGGAGCGCCGCGGAACGCGCCCCAAGGAGCTGCGGCTTGCGGGCTGCGCCTACCTCGACGGGCTTGCCGCACGCGCCCGGACCGCACCCGGCCCCGAGGAGAAAACCGTCATCGTTGCGCCCACCTGGGGACGCAACGGACTACTGACGCGCACAGGCGCGCTGGTGCCCCGGCTTCTGGCCGAGGCGGGCTGGCACGTCATCCTGCGCCCGCACCCGCAGAGCTTTGTTTCCGAGGCGCCGGCCATGCAGGCGCTGGCCCGCGAGCTTGAGCCCCTGCAGAAGGCCGGCCGTCTGGAGTGGGACCGCAATCCGGACGGATTTGCGAGCCTCTCGCGCGCCCGCCTCATGGTGAGCGACATCTCGGGCGTGATCTTTGATTTCGCCTTCGTCTTCCTGCGGCCGGTGATCAGCGTGGGCGCAGGCCCCGTGCGCGAGGGGTTCGAGGCCTGGGATCTGCCCGAGCCAGCCTGGGAGATGCAGGCGCTCGAGTCGCTCGGGCGACGCATCCCTCCGGGCGAGGAGCACCGCATCGCCGCAGCCGCTGCCGAACTCATCAGCAGGCCCGCCGCCGCCCGCGAGCAGATTCTTGCCATCCGCAGCGCCAACGTCGTCAACTTCGGCTGCGCGGCGCCCGTCATTGCGCAGGAGCTCGTCAGGGAGCTTGCGCTTGCCGGCGCGCCGGCGCCTGCGCAAGCCGCAAAGCCCGCCGCCGAGGTCGCCGACCATGCTTGATTTTGTCTACACGCTTCTCATCGCGCCGCTTGAGTACTGGATGCACGCGGCGCTTGTCTGGGGACACGGGCTGACCCTCAACTGGGGCTGGGCGATCGTGGTGATGAGCCTCATCGTCAACACCGTCATTCTTCCCATCTACATCAAGGCCGAGCGCTGGCAGGAGTCCGAGCGCGCCCTGCGAAAGAGCTTTGAGCCGACCGAGCGCATGATCCGGCGCACCTTCAAGGGGCAGGAGCGCTTTGCCATGCTCACGACCCTGCACCGGCAGGCCGGCTACTCGCCGCTGCTCGCGCTGCGCTCCTCGATCGGGTTCTTTCTGCAGATTCCGTTCTTCTTTGCGGCCTACCACTTCCTGTCGCACTTCGAGCCCCTGGCCGGAGTCTCGTTTCTGGGGCTTTCGGACCTCTCGAAGCCCGACGCCGCCATCAGTCTTGCCGGCTTTTCAATCAACGTGATGCCGCTCTTGATGACGGCCATCAACCTCGCGAGCGCGCTCATCTACACGCACAACCTCACGCGCCGCGACAAGCTGCAGCTCTACGGGATGGCCGCCGTCTTCCTGGTGCTTCTGTACGATGCCGCAAGCGGCCTCGTGCTCTACTGGACCTGCAACAACATCTATTCGCTTGCCAAGAACATCGTCTGGCAGGAGCTCGGCCGCGCAAGGCCCCTGCTGCAGCGCGTCCTTGAGCGCATCCGCGCCCTGCGGGCGCGCCGCGCGCCCGAGCCGTTCCCCTGCCGCGCGGGCGACGCCGCCGCCTTCGTGCTCTGGGCTGCGGGCGCCGTGCTGGCGCTCATCTCGAGCAATCAGACGACGTTTCTCTCCGAGTCGCTCAAAACCTACGTTTCGCTTGCCTCGGACGCGGCCTTCGTTGCGAGCATCGCCGCCGCGCTCGTCTCAAGCCTGCGCCTGAGGCTGTGGCGCCGTCACCCGATTCTTCTGCTGCTTTCGATCGTCATCGCCTGGTACGGCCTCAGGGTCTGGGGCAAGTGGTTCTTCTTCGGCGAACACCGCCGCGCCTTTGCCGTCACCGGAGGCTTTCTCTTTCTCATCCCGGCGCTGGGCGTGCTCAACGCCGGCTGGGGACTCGGAAGATTTCTTTTCCCGAAGGTGCACAGCCTGCGCTCGAGCAAGCCCGCGGGCACGCTGCTCGTCCCGGCGGGCCTGTGGCTCACGGTTCTTCTGGCGGCCTACCTGCCGGTGCAGGCCTACTGCACGGCCGCGGAGATCTTTTCGCCCACCGCCGTCGTTCTTGCCAAGTCGCTCATGTGGACGGCGCTTCTGGGAGCCGGGATCTGGATCTTCGGCTTTCTTGCCGAGGCCTCGGGCGCGAAGAACTTCGCGGGGTGGCTTCTGGGCGCCGTTGCGGCCGTGCTCACCGTCTACGCCTTCGTGCTGCCGCTTGACGTGGGCACGATCGACGCCTTTCAGATCGCGCGCCCCGAGGCGCTCTTCGGCGACGTGAATCTTCTCGTGGACCTCGTCGTCGTTGCGGGCACGCTCGCGCTTTTTGCCGTGGTCATCCGCAAGGGCGGCGCGCGCTGGATCAAGACGGTCTTCGTGATCTGCCTTCTGGGCGCCCTCGTCAACGGCACGCTGCTTCTCTGGGACTCGCGCGGACAGTGGAAGAGCATGGAGCAGGCCCGCAGCGGCGCCGCCGCGCAGGATGTGCAGCTGCCCGCCTATACCGAGCGGCTCTTTTCGCTGAGCCCCTCGGGACAAAACATCGTCGTCGTGATGCTCGACTCCTTTACCGGCACGCACGTCGAGGAGATTCTCAAGGCCGCGCCCGAGCTCAGAGAGCAGCTCGAGGGCTTTGTCTGGTACCCGGACAACGTCTCGGCCGGCGGATCAACCAACACGGGCGTCGCGTCGATTCTTTGCGGCGCGGCCTGCTCGCCGCAGGCGCTCAATGCCGCAGGCGACGCGCCTCTGGCCGAAAAGATCAACATCCGCTACGCAGACCTTGTCGATCGGCTCGGCGACGACTGGGACGTCGCGCTCTATGAGCGCAACTGGCTTGAGCAGATGCGCCTGGAGCGCCACACCTCGCGCGACGTGCTCGCGATCCGCAACCTGAGCGAGGCCTACACCGACCGCTACATTGCACGGCACGGCATTGAAATCGGACGCGGGGACTCGGACAACTTTCTGCTGGCCGTGAGCGTCTTTTCCAGCGTCCCCTGGAGCGGCAAGAACCTCATCTACAAGGGCGGCCGCTGGTTTGAGCGGCTGCTCGGAGACAAGGAGTCGGCGCTCATGCTGCGCGCGCTGCGCGACTGGGCGCTCATGGAGCAGCTGCCGGAACTTTCCAACACCCGCGCCCGCAAGCCCAACACCTTCAAGTTCATCGACACCGAGCTCACCCACTCGCCCTGGTTCATGGACCCCGAGGCCTGCCGCGTGGTGAAAAATCCCGAGCGCCGCATCTCGCCCGAGGGCATTCCGCTCTCGCACCTGGCCACCGAAGTCTGCTCGCTTCGATCGCTTGCCCGGTGGTTTGCCTGGATGCGCAGCCAGGGCGTCTGGGACAACACCACCGTCGTGCTCGCGGGCGACCACTCGGGCGCCGACGATCCTGACTTCAACAGCCGCTTCAAGGGCGTCGAGGCGCCCTCGCGCGCCAACGCCCTGATGCTCGTCAAGCGCGCCGGCGCCTCGGGACCGCTGCGCATTTCCAGGGCGCTCATGAACCCGGCGGCCGCGGCCTCAATCTGGACGGGCGAGACCGTCGACGGCGCCGTGCGCGAGCACTTTACCGGCAACCCGCAGGGCGCCCGCTACCTTCCCCACCGCGTCTGGCAGGTGAAGGGCCCCCTGATGAATCCCAACTCCTGGAAGGTGCTCGAGTAGCCTTCAGAGGGCGTCCCCGGGCTGGCCGCGCGCACCAATGCGGCGCCCGCCGGCGGGCTCTGCAGCTTCTGCGCGCCCTCCCGGCGGGCGCATTTTCTTGATGCCGCGCAGACAATGCCCGGTTTTCGTGCAAAAAGGCCCTCCTGATACTGTGTTTTGCGTAGGAGTCGACAAACACCGGCGACTACAATGAATCGGATCAATGCGCCGCCCTGCCGCAAGCAGGAGGCGGCACACGGCCGGCGAACAAACCGTTTGCCGGACCGGCGCCGGACGCTTCGAGCGCCTGTCCCCCGACCAGGGACGGCCTGCCCACCGGCCGAAGCGATGTCCGAGCGCGGCAAATACGCCGCCCGCGGCTGACACTCCAAGCGCGTCTGCCGAGACAGACGGACCCCGGGCTGAGCGTTGCGTCGAACAACAACAAACCGAGGTTTGAAAAATGAAAACTCTGGCCGCAGTCAGCCAATTCTTCAACAGGACGTTTGCGCTCTGGGTGCTCGTCTTCGCCGTCTTCGCCTACATCACCCCCGAAACCTTCAAGCCCCTTGCCGGCTGGATCTCCCCGCTGCTGGGCATCGTCATGTTCGGCATGGGCCTGACGCTTTCGGTCAACGACTTCAAGCTTGTCCTCTCCCACCCGGTCGACGTGCTCATCGGCATCGTCGCGCAGTTCGTCATCATGCCCACCGTGGCGTTCATTCTGTGCAAGGTGATGGGGCTGCCGCCCGACATTGCCATCGGCGTCATTCTTGTCGGCTGCTGCCCGGGCGGCACGGCCTCCAACGTGATGACCTTCCTTGCGCGCGGCGACACGGCCCTGTCGGTCACCATCACGAGCTGCACGACCATTCTCGCGCCGCTCGTCACCCCCGGCCTCATTTGGCTCTTTGCGCATCAGTGGGTGGAGATTGACCCGGTGGGCATGTTCTGGTCGATCTGCCAGATCGTGCTCATCCCGATTGCCCTCGGCGTGGCCGTGCATACCGTGGTGGGCTCCGAGCGCATCAAGGTCGCCTCGACGGCGCTGCCGCTTGTCTCGGTCATCGCCATCGTGCTCATCGTGGCCGCCGTGGTGTCCGTGAGCCAGCCCAACATCGCCTCAGCCGGTCCGCTCGTGTTCCTCGTCGTGGTGCTGCACAACGGCTTCGGACTTCTGTTCGGCTACCTTGTGGCCAAGATCTGCGGCATGAACCTTGCCAAGAGAAAGTGCCTCTCGATTGAGGTCGGCATGCAGAACTCGGGGCTCGGCGTGGCGCTTGCGGCCGTGCACTTCGCCGCGATGCCGCTTGCCGCACTGCCCTCGGCCATCTTCAGCTTCTGGCACAACATCTCCGGCCCCATCATCGCCACGATCTACCATCGCTGGACCGAGCCCGGAGAAAAAATCTAGCTCCGTGACTGGGCGCCATTGAAGCGCCCGCACGGAACCGGGTCCTCATCCGTCCCCGCAGGGTTTGACGCCCTGGCGGGGACTTTTTCTGGAAATGGCCCGCTGCCGCCCGGCGCAAGCAATCGGACCCGCCCCTGACCCCCAGGGCAATCAAGATTTCCCGGGTTCCTGCGAACCAGAGACAACCGTCGGGGAGCGAATCTCATCGACCGCATGAAGAAGCTCGAGCGCCCGCTCAAGCGAAGCCATCGCAGTAAGGCTCTGGGCGCTCACGCCGCAAAGGCTTGCTGCCTGCTCGACCAATGCATAGGCGCTCTCTGGCAGCTCGAGGTCAAGCTTGTTCGCTTGATGGCCGCTCATGATCTTCCTATCAAAAAACAGGGCCCAGGAAAGGCTGTCACATCCGGCCCCCCGGGGCGACGGCGTCCGGGCGCAGGCGCCCGTCCTGGAAAGAAGCGAAGGCGGCCAAAAGCCCTTTCCTACTGCGCACTCCCGCCGCCCGCGGCAAGCCGCTCGCGCAGCACGCGCCTCACCTTGTCCAGATCCGGGTCGCACAGAAGCGGCAGCACCTCCACGAGCGCTTCGCCCTCAAGATTCCACCAGCGAAAGCGCTCAAGGAGCAGAACAAGCTCATCGTCAAAACGCTTCTTGATGAAGCGCGCCGGATTGCCGCCGAAGACCGTGTAGGCGGGAATGTCCCTGGCAACGACGGAGCAGGCGGCGACAATGGCGCCGTCGCCGATTTTGACCCCGGGCATGATCACGCTCTCGCGGCCGATCCAGACGTCGTTGCCGATGACGGTGTCGCCCTTTCGAGGCAGCTGATCAAGATGCGCGGGCGTGCA
>CALXQK010000016.1 GCA_944390745.1 uncultured Duodenibacillus sp.
GGGCTACATCGACGCCGGCGCCCAGGCCACGCAGGTCAACATCTGGCGCCTGAACTCCAACACCATCTACTACGTCTCGCCCGTGTTCGCGGGCTTCAAGCTCGGCGTGCAGTACAGCCTCACCGGCGCCAACGACAAGGAGGCCGAGAAGCAGGGCGACAACGACACCTTCACCAACGTCGCGCTGCGCTGGGACGGCGCCACGGCCCGCGCGATGCTCGCCTTTGAAATGGATACGTTCGGCGACAACGAGGCTTACGACGATGCCGGAAACAAGTTCGCCGATCGCCGCGACAACGCCTACAGCGTGAAGTTTGCCGGCGCCTGGAATCCCAACGGCGGTCCCGCGACGCTCTATCTGGGCGCGAGCTGGTACAAGAACTACAACATCTTCTCCGACTCGACCTACGATGACGACAGCTACGTCATCTACGACCGCAACAGCACCGAGCGCCTTGAGGGCTACTCCTTCTTCGTGGGCGGCAAGTACACGATCGGCGCGGCCGACCTTCTGGCGATGTTCCAGTACCTCGACGGCGAGAACAACGGCTATCTCGAGGGCTCGGGCCAGGACAAGGACTTCAAGCGCTACGTGGGCTCCATCGGCTGCCACTACCACATCTCCAAGCGCACGATGCTCTACGCCATCGCCTCCTATGCGGAAGGCACCGGCACCTTTGACGACCTGCAGGCCGACGGCGCGGCAACCAACCGCTGGATGGGCCACCTCGGTCTGACGCACTACTTCTAAAGGCATGCGTCCCGCCGCTTGACTTGAACGGTCAGGCGCGTCATCGTCGGACGGCTCATCCCTGGCGGGGTGAGCCGTCCAAATTTTTATGCGCGCCCCTTGCGCCGACTCTTTTCCTGCGGCTGAAGCGATGATCATCAGGCGATACGAACACCCGGACTGCCGGGCGGTGGCTGACCTCTTTCGCAGCGCGGTGCACGTGCTTGCCGCCGCGGACTACACGCCGCAGGAGCTTGAGGCCTGGGCGCCGCAGGACCGGGATCCTGCGGCCTGGGACCGGTCGCTGTCGGCCAACCTCTGCCTGGTGGCGCTTGAATGCGGGAGCATCGTGGGCTTTGGCGACATCGACGTCAGGCGCGGTTATCTTGACCGGCTCTTTGTGCGCCCCGACATGGCCGGGCGCGGAGTGGGCGGCGCGCTCTGCGCGGCGCTTGAGGCGGCCGTCGACGGGGACATCCTCGTGCACAGCTCCAGAACCGCTCTCGGATTTTTTAAAAAGCGCGGCTATGAGGTTGTCCGGGCGCAGCGCGTCGAGCGCAGGGGCGAAATGCTTGAAAACTTCGTGATGATTCGACGGCGCCCGCAGACGAAGGCGGCCGCACAGGTGCGGCCGCTCGACGCCCGAAACGGGTAGGGGGAGGGGGCGCCCGACTTATTTCGTTCCGGTCGAGCCGAAGCCGCCGCTGCCGCGGGCGCTTTCCTCAAAGCTTTCAACCAGATTGAACTCGGCCTGCACGACGGGCACGATCACAAGCTGCGCGAGCCGCTCAAAGGGCTCGAGCACGAAGTCCTCCGACCCCCGGTTCCAGGTCGAGATCATCAGCTCGCCCTGGTAGTCCGAGTCGATGAGTCCGACAAGGTTTCCAAGCACGATGCCCTTTTTGTGTCCAAGGCCGCTTCTCGGAAGGATGAGCGCCGCATAGCCCGGGTCGGCGAGGTGGATGGCAAGCCCCGTGCGAACGAGCACGGTTTCGCCCGGGTGAATGGTGAGGGGCGCATCAAGAAGCGCGCGCAGGTCCAGCCCCGCGCTGCCCGCGGTGGCGTAGGCGGGAATGCGCGCGGCGATGCGGTCATCGAGAATCTTGAGATCGACTTTCATGGGCCTTCAATGGTGGGGTTGGTGCGTGATGAGAAGAGGCGGTCATTCTCCGGAGAGCCTCTGTTTTCTTTTCTTTCCTTCAGCCGAGAGCACGACGGCTGCAAAGACCGCCACCATACCAAAAGGAATGAAAATCTCAAGGGTGTCGCGCATCGCGCTGCCCGCAGTGATCATCACGAGCCCCAGGACCCCGAGGGCAAAGCCCGCAATGATCATGAGGTTCGCGCGCTTGAATTCGGAGGCGGCGCGGCTTTCCTGCGCCTGCTCATACGCGCGTCCGGCGATCTCCTTGGTGGTCTGCACGACCACCATGCCGTCCTGCGCGCCGTCAGGAAGCGAAATGTGCAGCCCCCCGAGCTCGTTGATCTTGCCCTGCTCAAGCTTCTTGAGATAGGCGACGAAGTCGCCGCCTGTAGGCTCAAGCGCCTTGGATGGATCGATGTTCTTCATATTGCGCACCTTATGCTGCGTTGCGGCTGCCCGGGCCGCGCGCGTCGAGCGCCTGCGCCAGAAGCGACGCCAGTCGTCGCGCGACCTCCCGCTTGCTGACCCCCTCAAGGGCGAGCGACCCCTGCTCGGCGGCAAAGACCACGGAATTCATGTCCGAGCCAAGCGCCTGCGAGGCGTCGTTGCCCACGACCATGGCCACGCCCTTGCGGACGCGCTTTTTCTGGGCGTTTTGCTCGACATCCTCGGTTTCGGCCGCAAATCCCACGCAGTACAGCTGCGGATTGGCGTGCGCGATGTCGTGCAGAATGTCGGGATTTTCCTCGAGCGCAAGGACGGGATCGGCGCCCTTGAAGGACTCCTTCTTAATTTTATGCGTGCTCGCAGCCCGCACCCGCCAGTCGGCGACCGCTGCAACGGAAATGAAGGCATCGGCCCCGGCGACGGCCGATTCAAGGGCCTTCTTCATGCTGAGCGCCGTGTCGGTGCGCACCACATGAACGCCCACAGGCGCGGCGAGGGCGGTCGGGCCGGTGACGAGCGTCACATCGGCGCCGGCCTCAAAGGCGGCCTCGGCAATGGCGTAGCCCTGCTTGCCTGAGCTCAGGTTCGTGATGCCGCGCACCGGGTCGATCGGCTCGTACGTGGGACCGGCCGAAACCACCACCCTGCGTCCGGCCAGAATCTGCGGCGTGAGCAGCCTGCGCACGTGCGCGAGAATCTCGCCGGGCTCGAGCATCCGGCCGGCGCCCTCCACGCCGCAGGCAAGCGCGCCGCATGCAGGGCCGAGAATTGCAACGCCGTCGCCCCTTAGAAGCGCCGCGTTTCGCTGCGTGGCGGGGTTGGCCCACATGCGGTCGTTCATGGCGGGAACAACCGCCATCGGGCAGGCGCGCCCGAGGATCACCGCGCTCACCAGATCATCGGCAATGCCGCCGGCGGCCTTGGCAAGGGTGTTGGCCGTGGCCGGAGCCACGACAAGCAGGTCCGTGTCGCTGCGGGTGAGCGCAAGGTGCGGCATGCCGCCGGAAAACTGGTCGACGGCCACGGGGTGTCCGGAAAGCGCCTCGAAGGTGAGCGGCCCGACAAAACGTGCGGCGGCCTCGGTCATCGCGACCTCGACGTCGGCGCCCGACTTGACGAGCAGACGCACGAGTTCGCAAACCTTGTAGACGGCGATGCCGCCCGTCACGGCAAGCGTGATGCGCCTGCCCTGGAGTGGATTGACTGCAAGTTCGGTCATGTGGCTGGGGTGCGGGTTCAAGCAGCCGCCTGAGGGACTGCTCTCTGCGCAAAACAAAAAAAACCGCCGGGGCGCGCCTGCGGCCGCGGCTTGAAAACAAATACGGCAGCCTCAGTATATAGCGCACGCTGTGCGGGATCGGCAAGGCGAGGGGCGCGGCCAGGGGCTTTGGCAGGAGCCCGGCGCCATGGATCAATCAATGATCCTGCAAAAAAGCAACACTTCTTTTTGATCTTGCGCTTGCCCGCAGGCGGCGCTGCCGGTGATACTCACGGCAACTGCAAAGCCATGCCGGGCAAACCCGCCCCGGCGGGGAACATGTCAATGAGAGGAATCAACCCATGCGAGGATCCTGCAGCGCATTCTCCCGGAGTTCTGAGATTTCGCTAGACTTCGCGGCGAATTGCTGGCCGTTTCCGAGGAATTGCGCTTTGTCCGACTTGCCGAAGACTCCACTGGAGCTGATTGAAAGACTGAAGGCTGACATGGAAAAGGTCGGTGCGAATCGACCCGTGTGCGCCGTCTGGCGTCAGGTCTCGCCCGGCAACTACACCATCGTCAACTACATTGCCGCTGAGCAGTCGCTGCGCCGCGTGCGCACTGACGCAAGCGAGATGCTCGACGAGATGCCCGCTTCTGAACTGCTGGGCATTCTCGAGCGTCTGGCCTCGTCGCGCTCTGCGGGCGATATTTCCGGAATTCTTCCCGCGCGCCAGGCCGCGCTCACCCTCGAACCCAACGAGGCGACCGTCACGCGTCCCTCGCGCGAGGTGCGCGCCGCGCGCCAGGCGCGTCCCGCCCAGGGCGCCCGGGTCGCCCGCTCGGCCCAGTCCTCTGCGAAGCGCCCCGAGGCGGCGCCCGCTTGCGCCGCTGTCCCGGCCCCGCAGACGGCTCCGGCGGCAGAACCCGCAGCCAGCGCCGGGGAGCGCGCCGTCCAGGGCAGGGCGCCTCTGCAGCAGGCTTTCGGGCCAGGCACGGCAGATCTCTTTGCCGCACAGGCGCCTGAGGCGCCTGCCGCCGGGCCGACCGGGCCCGAGGCTGCTGCTCGGGCGCCTCTCACGCCGGAGGAGGTGAAGGTCCCTGAATCTCCCCACGCCGGCGAAGGGGCTCTTGAGAGCGCGCCCCGCTCGTGCGCCGCTGACGATGCGCCGAAGGCGCAGCTCGATCTTCTGCCGCAGCCCGATGCGCCCGCACCCGGGACGGTTGCCGGGAAGGCGGCCAGCCGCAGGAAAAAGTCCCCGGCTCAGCCAGCCGCCAAAAAGCCTGCGCGAGCTGGCCGCGGCAGGCGCGCAAGACCGCAGCCCCTGACGCCGGAACTTGCGGCGGAGTCTGCCGCAAGCTTTCTGCTTGAGTCTGAGTCGTATCCGGGAAAGTGGCCTGAAAAAGCATAAAAAAACCGCCGGCTGACGAAGTCGGCGGGACTTCGACGACCGGCGGCGTCAGACGGTCAGGCGATCAGGGTGAGGCTACTTCACCTTGAGGTCGAACTTGTGGCAGTCGTTGCACATCAGGCGCGACTGGGCGTGACCACTGTGGCAGTCGGCGCAGCGCACGTTTCCGAGGTGCGACTTGTGCGGGTTGGGATCGAGCTTTGCCGTCTTTGCGGCGAGCGCCTCGTAGCTCTGGTGGCAGGCCAGGCACGCCTCATTCTTGGGACGGGTTCCAGCGGCAGGCGTCTTCACGGCGTGGCACTGTTCGCACTTGACTCCCATCTTGGCATGACGATCGGCAAGCGCAGGCGCATCAGCCGAAAAGACAGCGCTCGAACCGAGCAGGGCAATGGCGGCAAGCGCCGCAAGCATGGTGTTTCTCATCTTGAAATTCTCCTCTTAGTCGAGCGCCAGACTCATGCCTTCCTTGCGCGGGCGACCATTTCCCGCGCGGCGATTCTTCCAAACACCGTGGCGCCGCCAAGCTGCGAGCCGCCGATGTAGTCCCGGAAGAAAAGTCCGCCGGCGGCGTTGCCCGCGGCGTACAGCCCCTTGATGCTCTTGCGCTCAAGCGTCTGCACCTCGGCCTTGGTGTTGATGAGCGGACCGCCGAAGGTGGCCGTCATGCCGCCCTCAAAGGGCACGGCGTAGTAGGGCGGCGTGTCGAGCTTGACGGGCTTTTTGTAGGAGTTGGGCGGCGTGAGCTGCGAGAGCGTCTTTTCGTCGACCGCCTTGTTGTAGGCGGCAATGCTCTGACGGACTGCTTCAAGCGGAAGTCCGGTCTGCTTGCACAGCGCCTCGATCGAGTCCGCCTTGCCGTAGGGGTTGTGCAGACGGTCGAACTTGGCGATGGTCTTCTCCAGAACCGGGCACTTGCTGTCGACGATGCAGTAGGCCTTGTTTTCAATTGTGTTCATGGCCGTCGTCTTGGCCTTGATCACATAGGTGTTCTGCTCGTCCATGTAGCGCTTGCCGCGCAGATCAACGAGGATGCCCTGCATGGTGTTGAGCACGTCGGCCGGGTTGACGTGGGTCTCCGAAACAATCGGGCCGGCATGGAACTGATCCATGTTGACCATCTTTGCAAAAAGAGGCAGGGTGAGGGAGACGTTTTCACCCGTGGTGCTGCGCGAGCCGCGCAGAGCCAGGCGCGCAGCCCAGCCGCCGATGTAGCGGTCGGTCATCTCGGGGTTGGCCGAAAAGCCGCCGGTAGCAATCAGGACGCCGCCCCGGGCGTAGAAGTCCCTGTAGCCCTCCTCGTCATTGAGGGTCTTGACGCCCGTGACCTCGCCCTTGCTGCCGGTGAGAAGCGCCACGGCCTTGCGTTCATAGAAAAAGGGGATGGCGCGCTTTTTTGCCGCCTCAAGCAGCTTTGCGATGAGCGCCGATCCGCCGGTCATGCCCGGTTCTGCGGTCACGCGATGGCCGCGCCCGAGACGAGGCCAGGGCGTCATCTTGAGCTTTCCGAACTTCACGCCGATTTCGTCGGCAAGCCAGTCTGCGGCGGCAGGAATCTCATCGGTGTAGGTCGCGGTGAGCGCCGGGTCGGCGCGCCCTGCGGAAACCTTCATCATGTCGTTGTAGAAGGCTTCGCGGGAGTCGGTGATGCCGCAGGCCTTCTGCCACTTCGTGCCCCACGCGTTGACGGTGCCCAGGGCGTAGATTGAGTTGCCGTCCGGGCGGTCGCACTTTTCAATCACGCACACGCGCGCACCGAGATCGTGCGCGGTAATGGCGCACACCAGGCCGGCCGTACCGGCTCCCACGACCACCACGTCCCAGGTGTTCGTCTTTTGGGCGGCGCCGGCTTTCTTGTCTTCGGCCGCAGCGGCTGCAGCCGGGGCCGCGGCCGTGATGAGCGCGGCCGAGCCCAGAACAGTCGAGCCGAGGAATTGACGACGGGATAGTTCCGACATGATTCTCTCCTTGTTCTTGAAATGCTGCTTCAGGGGTCTTTGCGTGCGCCGCAGCCTCCCAAGGGGCAGCGCACGCGTCAAGCGCCTCGAACCATAGTCGCGCCGAAGTCTTGACAATTTGCCCCAGGGCAAAGCAAGCACCCCGACTGCGGGAAATGTCTCAGTCCGCGGCAGGAAGAATCAAGGGGATTCAAGGGAAAAAAAACGGAGAGCTTCACGGCAGGGTGAAGGACTCCCCGTTTTCCATGGTCGAGTTGTCGGGCGGCGCCCGGTCACCGCGCCCGCAGCAGCTCCATGATCACGACGCCCGCCGCACCAAGGCAGATGGCGATGTCGGCCACGTTGAAGGCGGGCCAGTGCCAGCCTGCGAGGTGAAAGTCGAGAAAATCCACGACATGCCCGAGCATGAGCCGGTCGATGAGGTTTCCGAGGGCGCCTGCCAGAACCGCCGAGAGGCTCACCGGGAGCCAGAACTCACGGCTGTGTTGCCAGAGCATGACGAGGACGACGGCGCTCACCACGAGGGCCAGACCGCTGAAAAGATAGATCTGCCAGCCCCCGGCGCCGCCCAGAAAGGAGAAGGCCGCGCCCGTGTTGACGACGTGGCAGAGATTGAAAAAGGGCGTGATCTCGATGGCCGTGCCGTAGGCGATGTGCTGCTGCACCAAAACCTTGGTGAGCTGGTCCAGGCCGATGAGAACGAGCGCCAGGACGAGAAAGGCGGCAAACCGCCCGCGGTCGGGACTGCGGGCGGCCTGCTGCTGAATCTTCTGCGGATTCATCTGGCAAGGGGGAGGGACTAGGCGAACTTGCGCGCCTCACCCGAACCAAAGAGGTTCGTGAGGCACCGTCCGCACAGATCCGGGTGCTCGGCATTCTCGCCCACGCTGCAGACGTAGTGCCAGCAGCGGGCGCACTTTCTGTGCGTGCTCGGGCGGGTCTTCACGACAAGCGAATCCTCCTCGCCTTCGCCCTCGGCCTTGATGAGGCTTGCGGCCGAGGTCATCATCACAAACCGCAGCTCCTCGCCGAGGTTCTCGAGGTAATAAAAGAGCGCGCCGCCGGCGGTGATCTCGCACTCGGCCTGCAGGCTCGAACCCACCAGGCCCTGGCCGCGAAGCTCCTCGATCGACTTCAGAACCTGCGCGCGCGCCTCGCGGATGGCCGCCCACTTCCTGAGCAGCGTCTCGGCGTCGGCGACCTCGGGGATCACGTGGTTGACCTCGGTGAAGATCGTGCCCGTCTCGTTGGGGCTGAAGACCGCAAAGGCCTCCTCGGCCGTAAACGAGAGGATCGGGGCCATCAGGCGCAGGTAGCAGGCCGTGATGTGCCACAGCGCCGTCTGGGCGCTTCGCCGGGCAAGGCCGTCGGTCTTCGTCGTGTAGAGCCGGTCCTTGAGGATGTCAAGGTAGAAGCTTCCGAGGTCTTCGCTCGCGAAGGTCATCAGAAGGCTCGTCACCATGTGGAACTGGCAGCTCTGCTCGTACTTGAGAACCTGATCCTGCAGCTGGTCGGCGCGGGCGAGCGCCCAGCGGTCAAGCTCGAGCATCTCGCCCACCGGCACGGCGTCCTTCTTGATGTCGAAGTCGCTCGTGTTGGCAAGCAGAAAGCGCAGCGTGTTGCGAATGCGCCGGTAGCTGTCGACCACGCGCTTGATGATCGTCGGGCCGATGCGCAGCTCGCTCGTATAGTCGGTCGAGGCGACCCACAGGCGGCAGATCTCGGCGCCGTACTTGCTGCAGATCTCCTCGGGGCTCACCGTGTTGCCCTTGGACTTGCTCATCTTCTCGCCCTTTTCGTCGACGAGGAAGCCGTGCGTGAGCAGCGCGTCGTAGGGCGGGCGGCCGTCGAGCATCGTGCCTGTCAGCAGCGACGAGTGGAACCACCCGCGGTGCTGGTCGCTGCCCTCAAGGTAGAGGTCGGCGGGCCAGCGCTGGTCGCCGGCGTGGCTGCCGCGCATCACCGTGTAGTGGGTGACGCCCGAGTCAAACCATACGTCGAGAATGTCGCTGGACTTGTCGTAGAGGTCGAGCTCCTCGGGGGCGAGGAATTCCTCGGGCCTGGCGCGCACCCAGGCTTCAACGCCCTCCTTCTCAACGCGCCTGGCGACCTCCTCCATGATCTCAAGCGTGCGCGGATGCAGCTGCTGGGTCTGCTTGTTGATGAAGAAGGGCAGCGGCACGCCCCAGTTTCTCTGGCGCGAGATGCACCAGTCGGGGCGGTTGGCGATCATGGCGTGCAGGCGGTTGTAGCCCCATTCCGGGAAGAAGCGCGTGTGGTCGACCCCGCGCAGGGCGGCCTCGCGCAGGCTTTCGGGCTGCGCGGGCAGTCCGAGCACGCTTCTGGTGTCCTCGTCCGGGGCGTCCATGCGCACGAACCACTGCGCCGTGGCGCGGTAGATGAGCGGCGTCTTGTGGCGCCAGCAGTGCATGTAGCTGTGCACCATCTTGTCGCACGAGTAGAGGCTGCCGGCAACGCGCATCGCGTCGCAGATCTTGGGCTGGGCCTTCCAGATCATCATGCCGCCGAAGAGCGGCAGCCAGTCGGCGTACACGCCGTTGCCCTGAACGGGATTGAGGATGTCGTCGTTGGTCATCCCGTTGGCCTTGCAGCTGTTAAAGTCGTCCACGCCGTAGGCCGGGGCCGAGTGCACGATGCCGGTGCCGGCCGAGACGTCGACGTACTCGGCAAGGAACACGGGCGAGAAGCGCTTGTAGCCCGGGTCAAGGTCGGCAAGCGGATGCCAGAAGCGGATGTGGTCGAACTCCCGGCCCTTGGCCGTTGCAACAATGCGGCCGGTGAAGTTGTAGCGCTTCAGGCACTCCTCCACGAGGCTCTCGACCAGGATCAGATAGCGGTCGCCGCAGTCAACGAGCGCGTAGTCGAGATCAGGGTGCATGTTGAGCGCCTGGTTGGCCGGAATCGTCCAGGGCGTCGTGGTCCAGATCACCGCGTAGCAGGGCTTGTCGATCGCAGCGGCCATGAAGGCCTCGACCTTCGGGCGGTCCTCGTCGGAGAGCCTGAAGGCGACATCGATGGCGTAGCTCTCGGCGTCCTTGTACTCGACCTCGGCCTCGGCAAGCGCCGAGCAGCAGTCAAAGCACCAGTTCACGGGCTTGAGGCCGCGGTAGACGTAGCCCTTCTCGACGATCTTTGCAAGGGCGCGGATTTCCTGCGCCTCATTGATGAAATTCTTGGTGAGATAGGGGTTCTCCCAGTCGCCGAGCACGCCCAGACGCTTGAAGCCCTCCTTCTGGCGGGCGACCTGCTCGTCGGCGTAGGCGCGGGCGCGGGCGATGACCTCCTCCTTGGGAAGGCCCTTGCCGTACTTCTTCTCGATCTGGATCTCGATGGGCATGCCGTGGCAGTCCCAGCCCGGAACATAGGGGACGTCGTAGCCCGCAAGAAGCTTCGTCTTGTTGATGATGTCCTTGAGAATCTTGTTCAAGGCGTGGCCCATGTGAATGTCGCCGTTGGCGTAGGGCGGGCCGTCGTGCAGCACGAACTGGCGCGCGCCCTTGCGGGCCTTGCGAATGACGTGGTAGATGTCCTTCTCCTCCCACTGCTTGACCCATACGGGTTCGCGGCGGGGCAGGTCGCCGCGCATCGGGAAGGTGGTTTCGGGAAGATTCAAAGGATATTTCGCCGGTTTGGCGGCATCATTTTTTGACATGGATTCTCCAGGCCCCCTCGGGCTCTTCTGAAGTGCGGTTGAAAAAAACTTGGCGGCCTTGCAAAAAAAGGACACGGGCAGGCAGCGGCGGCTCGCCAGGGAAGGGCCGCGCCGGAGACCGCGCAAGGCGCGCGAGCGTTCGAGTTTACAACGGAGTCAGGGGCCTTGTCACGGGAAGGCGCCGCAGGCGTGAGGGGCGGGGAGAGGCTTTTGGGCGGCTTTCAGTCGACAAGCCGGTAGCCGATGCCGATTTCGGTGATGATGTAGCGCGGCTGGATCGGATCGGGATCGATCTTGTTGCGCAGCTTCTGGATGTAGATGCGCAGATAGTGCGTGTGGCCCGAGGCGGCCATGCCCCAGACGTCGCTCAGAAGCTTTTGGTGCGTAAGCAGTTTTCCGCGGTGCGTGAGAAGCACGCTCAGAAGTCGCCACTCGATTTTGGTGATGAACTGTCCCCAGAAAGCGAGACACTTTCTGGGGACAGTTCAGTTCAGCCGGCTTTCTCGCCTGAGCAAGGCGGGGTCAAAACCCCAGAATCTCCCGAGCGCGGCGCGCGTCATCGGCGATGGCGGCCTTGAGCTCCTCGAGGGAGGAAAACTTCCGTTCGTCGCGCAGCTTTTGCACGATCTCGACTTCAACGATGCGCCCGTAGGCGTCTCCCTCCCAGTCAAAGACGTTCGTCTCGAGAAGCCACTGCCGTCGATCGGTCACCGTGGGCTTGACGCCGAGGCTTGCAACGCCCCCGAGCACGCGGCCGTCAGCGGCTAGTCCCCTGACGCGCACGGCAAAGGAGCCCCGAAGCGCGCAGGCGGCGCTGCTGCCGGCCGGCGCAAAGCGGATGTTCAGGGTCGGGAAATCGAGCCTTCTGCCAAGCTCGGCGCCGTGAATGACGTGCCCGGTGATCGTGTAGGGGCGGCCGGTCATGCTGCGCACGGCCTCAAGGTCGCCGCGCTGCATCGCCTCACGGATTCGCGTGCTTGAGATCCGGTCGTCGTCAAAAAACACCAGGGGCGCTGCCTCGGCCTCGCACCCCGCGCGCTCGGCGCAGGCCTTGAGCGCGGCAAAGTCTCCCGCGCGGCCGGCTCCGAAGCGAAAGTTTTCGCCCACCGTCACCCAGCGGCAGGAGAGGCCGTCGCATAGGATTTTCTGAACAAAATCATCAGGCTTCAGACTGCTGAGGTCTTGATTAAAGGCAAGGATATAGACGCGCTCTATTCCGCAGGCAAGAATGGCGTTTACCTTGTCGCGCAGCGTGCTCACGCGCACTAGCTCCGAGGCGCCGAAGAATTCCTTGGGATGCGGCTCAAAGGTCATGACGGCGCTCGCAATCCCGCGCGCCCTGGCCGCCTCGCAGACCATGGCAAGCAGCCGTTGATGGCCGCGGTGCACGCCGTCGAAGTTGCCGATTGCCAGAGCGCAGTCAATTTTTTCGGAAGGAGCGGGAAGTCCGCGAAAAACATGCCGCATGCCGGATGTGCCTGAGGGGGTGGTGGAATTGCTAAAAAGTCCTGCGTCCTTGCGGGGCAGGCCACGATTATAAGTGCACGCCCGGCGCGGCACGCTGACCCCGGCCGTCTTTCCGGAAGCCGCCAGGCTTTTGCATGGTCAGGGGCCTCACGATCCAATCCATGACCATCCTGCGTTCGTATTTATAAGGACTTTGCATCAATTGCGCACCCGCATTCTGTAAATGCACAAAACGCACACGGTTTTGAGAAAAACAAAGCGACGTGCGGCAGCCCTGATTCGTATGCTGACTTCAACACCGTCGGATCAACCCGATTCGCCGGGCCGGCGAGGCCGCACGGCTTTCGGTCAATCAATTCCTGCGTCTGGGGAGGGCATGCATGAATCAGGCAAATTGCAAGGAATGGACCTGCTCGATGGTGGCGGGGCGCGCGGCTGCGGCCCTGACTCTGGCGCTTGCATTGAGCGCGGCAGCGCACGCTGCGCCCGCGCAGTCCGTCGATGACGGCCTTGTTTATCTTGAGGGCGGCACTGTCTGGATCGGCAGTCCTCAGTCCGAGCGGCAGCGCGGCTCAGACGAGGTGCGCCACCAGGTGAGAATTGATCCCTTCTACATTGATCCCCGTGAGGTGACGCAGGCCGACTATCAGGCCGTGACCGGAACGAACCCATGCGGCTTCAGGGGCTGCAAGCTCCCCGTTGAGCGCGTCACGTGGCTTGAGGCTGTTCAATACTGCAATGCCCTGAGCCTCAGAAGGGGGCTCACGCCCGTCTACACCATCTCGGGCGAGGCGGTTTTCTGGAACCGGGCCGCCGACGGCTACCGGCTTCTGACCGAGGCTGAGTGGGAATACGCCGCCCGCGCCGGCACGAGCACGCCCTTCAACGTGGGCGAGCGCGTCGACAACAGTCAGATCAACTTTCAGGGCAGCTATCCGTACCTCATTGAGGAAAACTACGTCGTCGAGCGCGATCCCACCGTGCGCACGAGCCGCAACCGCGGCCGCACGATCCCGACGGGAAGCCTGCCGCCCAATGCCTTCGGGCTCTACGACATGCACGGCAACGTCTCCGAGTGGGTCTTTGACTATTACGGGCCCTACGACCTCAAGGGCTTGAGTAATCCCGCGGGTCCCGCATCAGGAGCGCTTCGCGTCAACCGCGGCGGCGCCTACAACGACTTCGGCAAGCACCTCAGAAGCGCCTGCCGCTCGGCTATGAACCCCATCGAGCGCGACCACAACCTCGGCTTTCGCATCGGCCGCAATGCCGTCGCCGGCACGGGTGAGGTGCGCACCGCCGCGCCGCGGCGCATCTCCATGCCCGGGCATCCGCGCATTGCCACGGTGTTCTATTCCTATTCAGGCAATACGCGCGACGCTGCGCAACTGATCGCGGAAAAGACCGGATCCAAACTTTTTGAAGTCGTGATGAAGGAGCCCTACTGGGGCGAAATCTATGAGGTCACGCAAAAGGACATGAATTCCGGCGCGCGGCCGGCACTGACCCCCACCGTCCCTGACCTAGGCGACTACGACGTGATCCTTCTGGGCTATCCCACCTGGTGGGCCACGGTGCCGCCGCCCATGCTCTCGCTTCTTGAAAGCCGCGATCTCGCGGGCAAGATCGTCATCCCCTTCAGCAGCTACGGGGGCACCGAGTTCGGAGACAGCCTCTCGGACCTGGCAAAGGCAATTCCCGAGGCCTATGTGGGTCAGGGGCTTGAGTTCTACTACTCGGGAGGCAGAAGGCTCGAGGAGCGCATCGATCAGTGGCTCAAAATCAACGGCGTTCCCGCCGGGAGGAAAGACTCATGACGTTTCGAGAATCCCTTGCCCCGGCCGGGGCTTCACGGCGCCGGGCGATCCTCGGCCTTTCGCTTGCCGCAGCAGCTGCGGGCCTCTCACAGGGCGCGCCCTTCCTGATGCGGCAGGCCCTGGCCCAGACGCGCGCAGCCTCCGACGGCTTCATTGCGCTGCCGGGCGGCGTTTTTCAAATGGGCAGTCCTCAAACCGAGCGCCAGCGCGAGGGCGACGAGGTTCGTCATGCCGTGCGCGTAAGTCCCTTCTTTGTCGATCCCTTCGAGGTGCGGCAGTCCGACTACGAGGCGCTCATGGGGAAGAACCCCAGCGTGCGCAAGGGCGCCGACCTTCCCGTTGAAAACGTCTCCTGGCTTGACGCGGTGGCCTATTGCAACGCCCTGAGCCTCAAGAGGGGGCTCACGCCCGCCTACGCCGTCACCGGCGAGGCGGTTGCATGGCATCGGTTGGCCGACGGCTACCGGCTTCTCACCGAGGCCGAGTGGGAGTACGCAGCCCGCGCCGGGCGCGAGACGATCTTTGTGACGGGCTCGCAGACCGACCCCGAGCAGCTCAACTATCAAGGAAGCTACCCCTACGGGATGGAGGAAAACTACGTCGTCACGCGCGACCCCTCGGTGCGCCCCGGGCGCAACCGCGGCCGCACGGTCGCCGTCGACGAGCTCGCCGCCAACGCCTTCGGGCTCTATAACATCACGGGCAACGTATCCGAGTGGGGCTTTGACTACTACGGCGCCTACGCAGTCCAGTCCGACGGCTCGCCCGTCGTCGATCCCGCAGGTCCCGCCGAGGGCGCCCTGCGCGTTGCCCGCGGCGGCGCGTTCAATGACTTCGGCAAGCACCTGAGGCTTGCGTACCGCTCGGCCTGCAACCCGGCCGTGGGCAACCGCAACCAGGGATTTCGCATTGCCAGAGGCGCCGTTGCGGGCGCTGCCGACATCGTCACGCAGGCGCCGCGGCGCGTCCCGATGCCTGCTGCCCCGAAGCTCTTTCTTGCCTATTTCTCGTACTCGGGCAACACGGCCGGCGCCGCGCGGATGCTTTGTCAAAAGCTTCGCGTCAATCCCTTTGAGATCGTCATGCAAGAGCCCTACGAGGGTGAAATCTATGAGGTCTCGCGGCGCGACATGAATGCCGGCGTGCTGCCGCCCCTGCAGGGCGTCCCGCAGAGCCTGCAGGAGGCCGACGTCGTGCTTCTGGGCTATCCCACATGGTGGGCCACGGTGCCGCCGCCGGTGCTCGCCTTCCTGCATGCCCACGACTTCAGCGGCAAGATCATTCTGCCCTTCAGCAGCCACGGCAGCACGGACTTCGGCGAGAGCCTCTCGGTTCTGGCAAAGACCGTCCCGGGCGCCTGGGTGGGCGCGGGCCTTGAGTTTTACTACTCGGGCGGCAGACGGCTTGAGCAGCGCATGGACGAATGGCTTGCGCAAAGCGGTCTGGCCGTGCGCGTGCGGTGATCTCGAACATGGAGCTCAGCCTGAAGCCATGACGCGCAAATCCATTTTGAAGATGCTCGTTGACGCGGGGATTCTTGCCCTGATGCTCGGGCTCATCAGCTATCCGCTCACGCGCGGATTGTGGCGTCACGCCATGATGGGCTGCGGGTTTGCGTCGCTTGTTCTGATTCACCAGGCGCTCAACGGCTGGTGGTACCGGGGGCTGCGGGAGGGGCGCTGGACATTGCGGCGCTTCGTCCAAAGCGCCGTCTCGCTCATCCTCGTTGCGGACGTCATCGTGCTCGTGACGAGCGCCGTGCTGCTTGCCGGCGAGGTCTTTTCCTTTGCCCGCTTTCCAATGACCAACTGGGCGCGCAGCCTGCACGTGACGGCCACGGCCTGGGCCCTGGTTCTGGCAAGCCTGCACCTGGGCATGCACGGCGACGCCTTCTGGCAGAGGTTTCGGACGCTTTTCGGCGTCTACGCGCGCTGCTTCATGTTCACTGGCATGCTGATCGGGGCGGCCTGCTTCGTGCAAAGCGAAATGATCTGGGACCTGATGCACGAGGACGAGATGAAGCTGCTGCCTGAGACGTTTTATGAGTTCACCGGGCAGCGGCTCGGCATCGTAATGCTCTTTTGCATTGCCGGACGATTTCTGACGCAGTGGTTTCAGGCGCGTTCGCGCAGGCTTCGAGCCGGCCGGCGCAGGGCTGCGCCCGCGGCAGCTCCCGTGCACCGAACGGCCGCTTCCCGAAGCGGGCCTGAGCAGAGTGCCGCGCACGATCTCACGCTTGAGGATTTTCTGTGCGCACAGGGGCACCCGGCGGCAAAAAAACCGCCCTGAGCAAGGCCCGGGACGGGAGGAGGGGAAAGGACTGAAGATTTCACCCGCAGGCGCCGCCTGCGGGTGATTTCGTCCTATTTGTCGATGAGACTGAGCTGGGCCGTGTTGTAGCGATCGCCGCGCAGTTCAACGGCCTCGATGCGGGTGCGCATCTCCTTGAGATCCTCGGGCGTGAGAACGACGTCGGAGGCCGAGGCGTTTCCCTCGAGCCGGTTGACCTTCTTCGTTCCGGGAATGGGAACGATCCAGGGCTTTTGCGCCAGAAGCCAGGCCAGGGCGATTGCCGCGGGCGTCGTGTTCTTGCGCCGGGCAAAGTCCTGCACAAGCTCAACAATTTTCAGGTTTCCGGCCAGATTTTCCGGCGCAAAGCGCGGAATGCTGCGGCGGAAGTCACCCTCGGGCAGCTGCAGCGCCTCGCCGGGCTTGAGTGCAAGCACGCCCTTGCCGAGCGGGCTGAAGGGCACGAGACCGATGCCGAGCTCCTCGAGCACGCCCAGAATTTCCTTTTCAATGTCGCGGTACCAGATTGAGTATTCGCTTTGAAGCGCCGCCACGGGACAGACGGCGTGGGCGCGGCGAATGGTGGTAGCGGAGGCCTCCGACAGACCCCAGGCAAGGATTTTTCCCTCATCGATGAGATCGCGCATGCAGCCCGCGACGTCCTCAATCGGAACGTTCGGGTCGACGCGATGCTGGTAGTAGAGATCGATGTGGTCGGTCTTCAGGCGCCTGAGCGAACCCTCAAGCGCCTTTCGGATATGCTCGGGCCTGCTGTTGAGCACCGTCGTGTAGCCGTGTTCGTCCGTCTGCGAGGCGCCGATCTGAAAGCCGAACTTCGTGGCGACGACCACCTCGTCGCGGCGCCCCTCAAGCGCGCGTCCGAGGAGCTCCTCGTCGACAAAGGGCCCGTAGACCTCGGCCGTGTCGAAAAACGTCACGCTAAGGTCAATGGCCTTGTGAATGAGGGCGATCGCCTCGTCCTCGGGAGGAAACGGCGGGTAGCTCTGCTTGAGCCCCATGCAGCCAAAGCCGATCTCCGAGACCGTGAGCGGTCCGAGCCAGCGCGTCTTCATGAGCATTCTCCTTGACAAAAAAACTGATGACCGCGACTTTATGGGACGCAGGGAATGGCAGCGGCGTCCGGGCGCGCTTTGAGCACAATCGGGCAAGTCTTTGAGAATGCGCGCTTTTGCCGGCGCCGCCGCGATGCGCCGGACCGAACATTGCCTCAGTTCCCGGGCGGCAAACCGCTAGAATACGCGCATAGGGAAATTGAGAGGGGACGCAGTCCTGATTCTCAAAAGCACGACCAATCCGAAAGCGGCTGCAATTGAGCCGCCTTTTTCTTTTTCGCCATGAAAAACATCGTCGTCTTGATTTCGGGCCGGGGCTCGAACTTTGTTTCCATTGCCGAGGCGGCCCGCCGTGAGAACTGGGCTGCCGAGGGCATTGAGATTTCCTGCGTGATCAGCAATCGTCCCGGCGCAGCGGGGCTTGAGCGCGCCCGCGAGATGGGCATCGCCGCCGAAGTCGTCGACCACAAGCTCTACGAAACCCGCGAGCGCTTTGAAGACGCGCTCATGGAGATCATCGACCGGCACAATCCGGCCGTCATCGTTCTTGCGGGCTTCATGCGCGTGCTCACCGATCATTTCGTGAGCCGCTATCCCGGAAAAATTCTCAACATCCATCCTGCGCTGCTGCCGCTCTTCAAGGGGCTCGACACCCACGCCCGGGCCATTGCCGCCGGGGTTCGGGTGCACGGCTGCACGGTGCACTTCGTTAGCCCCGAGCTCGACTCGGGCGCCATCATCGGCCAGGCCGTCGTTCCGGTGCTGCCCTCCGACGACCCCGACACGCTTGCCCACCGCGGGCTCAGGCTGGAGCACGTGCTTTACCCGCGCGCCGTGCACTCCGTCGCCAACGGCACCGTGCGCCTCATCGACGGACGCGCCGTGATGGACGATCTGACTGCGCTGTCGCTCACCCTGATGGACAACCACGCGTAACTGGATTTGTCATGACTGAAAGCCACTCCCGCAAGATGCCGTTTCGCCCCGTGCGCAGCAAGCCGATGAAGGACGAACGGGAAAAGCACATGACCGAGCGGCAGATTGCCGCCCGGCGCCGCCAGATCGCCGAAAACCGCAGCAGCCCGGCCGCCCGGGGAAGGACGGGCGGCGTCGTCAAGCTCGAACCCGGAAAGATCCGCATCACCGGCCTCATTGTCGACGAGCTCGCCCGCGCCTATGCCGTCATTCTCAAGCTCGACGGCCCGGCCGACCGCCTGATGAAGGCCTTCTTCAAATCCAATCCCAAGCTCGGAAGCCGCGACCGCACGATTCTGGCCGAGGCGATCTTCTACGGCCTCAGGCACCTCGCGGGCATCTGCTGGCGCATGCATCCCGTGCGCCCCGAGCGCGCTCCGCGCGCTGCGGCGCTTCTGACGCTGTGCCTGCAGTACGGGCGCGAGGCGATCCTCGACTCAATCGTCGGACGCGAAAAGGGGCCGCTTGACAACATGCTCGCCGTGGACATGACCAAGGCCCCTGCGCACGTCAGGGCCGAGATGCCCGAGTGGCTCTATGAGCGCATCAGCGCGCAGTACGGCGACGAGGCCCAGGCGATCTTTGAGGCGAGTCTGAAGGGCGCGCCCCTTGACCTTCGCGTCAACACCCTCAAGGCGCGCAGAGAGGACGTGCTCGAGGAGCTCAAGAGCCATCACGTCGAGGCGCAGCCCATGCGCTTTTCGCCCGACGGCATCCGTCTGCTCGACAAGCCCGGTCTCATTCGCTGGCCGATGTATCAGGAGGGACGCATCGACGTGCAGGACGAGGGCAGCCAGCTCATCGCCCGGCTCGTGGCGCCGCGCCGCGGCGAGATGATCTGCGACTTTTGCGCGGGCGCCGGCGGCAAGACTCTGTCGCTTGGCGCGCAGATGCGCTCCACCGGGCGGCTCTATGCCTTTGACATCAATGAAAAGCGCCTCGCGGCCATCAAGCCGCGCCTGCGTCGCGCGGGCCTGACCAACGTGCACCCCATCGCCATTCGCGATGAGCACGACAACCACATCAAGCGCCTGCGCGGGAAGTTTGACCGCGTGCTTGTGGACGCGCCCTGCACCGGAACGGGGACGCTGCGCCGCAACCCGGACCTGAAGTGGCGCCTCACGCCCGAGGAGCTCGAGCGCATCAACGCCGTGCAGAAGTCCGTGCTCGAGGAGGCCTCAAGGCTTCTTAAAAAGGGCGGGCGCCTCGTCTACGCCACCTGCTCGATGCTCGAGCAGGAAAACCAGGCGGTGGTGGCGGACTTCCTGAGCCGCCACCCCGAGTTTGAGCAGCTCAGCGCCACGGATGTCCTGGCCAAGCAGGGCATCGATCTCGCCGGCAGTCAGAAGGCGCCTGCGGGCGAGGACTTCGTGATGCTGCCCAACCGCGACGACACCGACGGATTCTTTGCCGCGGTGCTGGTGAAAAAAGAGTAGGGCGCCGGCTTCTTCAGCGCCAAAGCCTGTCGGTCGATGACCGGCAGGCTTTTTTCATGCCTCAGGAAAGGTGAGGGCGCGGATTGATCCATCAGACATCGGATCGTGATCTGAAATTGATCCTCGCGAAAAGAAAAATTCGTCTGAAATCAACGATCCGTGAAATCACCGGGCGATGCACTTGGCTCTGCCGGCACATCCCGGACGCGCCCAGCTGCGCTGCGAACGCCCGCGGGGAGCGCAAACTTGGGCTGTGGATCAAATCCTGCGTCTTCAAATGACACAAGGATCAATCATGATGATTCGATATTGCGTCATCTCAGACAATGTCAAATTAGATAATTTTCTTTGAAAACAAGGCGTCCGGGCTTTCTATAATGAGATCAATGATTGATCCACCACCAAAGAAGAGAAAGCCATGTTGATGACTTCTGCCTTTCTTCAGCTGATTGCAAGACGGGAATCGGCCGTCCGGCTCATTGTTGATCGCTACCGCTGCTCGGAGCGTCTGCAGCTGCCCATTACGCTCAACTACCTCAAGGCCTGCGGCGTGGACCCCGAGCTTGTGGACGCACTTGAGGCGCATGCGCAGACGCCTTATGAGGCGCGCATTCTTGCGGCGCTCGTGCTTCTGGAAATCTTCGGCTCCCGCCGCTTTGTCGGGCGCGAAGGACTGGTGCGGTGGCTCGCCAGGCAAAAGCTTGATGTGGGCTGCGAGCTGCAAAGCGCAGCGCACGCCTTTGCCTGTGAGCTCAAGCGCCGGGAGGCGCTCGCACTCTGATTCCTATAGATTCCTATAGGCGTTTGCGGCCGAAAAATTGAAGCGCCCGCCGGCGACTGCCGCGGGCGCTTGCCATATCCGGGAAAGGACTTCTAGAGATTCGTATAGTGCAGCGTCTCAAGCGCAAGCCCCTCAAAAACCGAGGGCTCGCGCCGGGGCTTTCCCTCGCGCGTTCTGGGCAGCTCCTCTACCCAGGCGATGCGCCGGGGGCACTTGTAGGCGGCAAGCTGCGCACGCACCCCGCGGGCAATCGCTTCGCCTGTCGGGCGCTGCATCCCGGGGGAGGGCACCAGCAGCGCCCCCACAATCACGCCCCACTTCTCGTCGGGGATGCCTGCGGCAAGCGCAGCCTTCACGCCCGGGATTTCCTCAAGGGCGAGCTCAACCTCCGCGGGATAGACCTTCTCGCCGCCCGTGATCATCACCTCCGACTGGCGCGCCTGAATGCGAAGGCCGCCCAGGCCGTCCTCCCGGGCGATGTCGCCCGTGGCGTGCCAGGCGCCGGGGGCAAGCCGGTTGCGGCCCCAGTAGCCGTTCATCAGCATGGGGCCCCGCACAAGAACCTCGTTTTTGTCGGTGAGCCGAAACTCCACGCCCTCGAGCGCCCGGTCGGCGCAGAAGTTTTCCGTCAGGCGATCCTCATAGGGCGACATGCCGACGCTGCTGGCGGTTTCCGTCATGGCATAGGTCGTCACCACCGGAATGCGCGCGGCAAGAGCCCGGCGCCGCAGACTTGCCGGGCAGGCAGAGCCGCCGACGAGCAAAAGCCGGAAGTCCCGGGGAGGCTGCCACTGCGGAAAGTGCTCGAGCACGTCGATCACCATGGCCGGCACGAGTGAGGCAATTGTCACGTGCATGTCCGAAAGTTCGGATACAAAGCCCTGAGCCGAGTATTTCGCCCCCAGGGCAACGCCCGAGCGGCACGCCAGAGACCGCGTCAGGATGCCGAGCCCGCCCACGCGCGCAGGCGACAGCGACAGCAGCCACACATCGTCCTCGGTCATGGCAATGTGTCGGCTCACCGCAAGGGCATTGGCGGCAAGCGCCCGGCGCGAGAGAATCGCGGGCTTGCTTGCGCCCGTCGTGCCCGAGGTGAAGATGACGACCGCCGCATCGGCCTCAAGCGGCTCGTCGATGCGCTGCGCGGCCTCGACATAGGCGCGCGTCTCCGCCTCTGTGAGCTTGGGCGAGAGCAGCAGCATCGGCACCTGCGCCTCAAGAAGCGCATAGAAGGTGAGAATCGACTCAACGTCGGTTCTCGCCTGCATCACGTAGGGGCGACCGGCCGGAGGCGGCGTGAGCGTCCTCTTGATGAGGGCCGCCCGACGGGCGGCCTCGCTGAAGCTGATGTCCCCCTCGGGGGTTCTCAGGCACAGGCCGTCGGGCCGCTCTCGGGCGGCCTCGGTAATCGACAGCGCCCGCTCGGGGTGCTCCGGATCAATTGTGTAGGTCATGGCGAACCACCGTCATACGCGCGGCGAGCAGTCGCATCAGGGCAGGCGCTTGAACTTGGAGAAGTCCGGGCGGCGCTTTTCAAGAAACGCGTTCTTGCCCTCGCGGCCTTCCTCAGTCATGTAGTAGAGAAGCGTGGCGTTGCCGGCAAGCTCCTGCAGTCCGGCCTGGCCGTCGCAGTCGGCGTTGAGCGCGGCCTTCAGGCAGCGGATCGCCAGAGGCGAGTTGGCCAGCATCTCGCGGCACCACTGCACCGTCTCGCGCTCGAGATCCTCAAGCGGCACCACCGTGTTGACAAGCCCCATCTCCAGGGCTTCCTGGGCGTTGTAGAAGCGGCACAGAAACCAGATCTCGCGAGCCTTCTTCTGGCCCACGATGCGCGCCATGTAGGAGGCGCCCCAGCCGCCGTCAAAGGAGCCCACGCGCGGGCCGGTCTGGCCGAACATGGCGTTTTCCGCGGCAATCGTGATGTCGCAGAGCATGTGCAGCACGTGGCCGCCGCCCACGCACCAGCCCGCCACCATCGCCACCACGGGCTTGGGGCAGTTGCGGATCTGCCGCTGGAAGTCAAGCACGTTGAGCCGGGGCACGCCGTCGCCGCCCACATAGCCGCCGTTGCCGCGCACCTTCTGATCGCCTCCCGAACAGAAGGCCTTTTCGCCCATGCCGGTGAGAATGATGACGCCGATCTTTTCGTCCTGATGCGCATCGGCAAGCGCCCTGCTCATTTCCTGAACCGTCAGCGGACGGAAGGCGTTGCGCACCTCCGGACGGTTGATCGTGATCTTGGCAATGCCTTCATCGCACTTTTCGTAAACGATGTCGGTGAATTCACCCGCCGGCTTCCACTCGGGGACAGGGGGCAGGTGCGACGTGTCAAGCATGGGCTGCATAAGAATGGTTTCCTTCGTATCGATTCGAACCCCAGGGCGGAACCGCTCCCGGAGCGTGCTTTTACTTCATGGCCGGGCGGACGAATTTCACGACGAGGTTCTCCCAGCGCGGGCCTTCATTTTGAATGAATTTCGCGAAATCGGCCGTGCTCATCGGCATTGGTTCAGCTCCAAGCTTCTGAAGGCGCTGCCTGACCTCGCTCTTTTCAAGAATGCGGTTGACCGCATCGTGCACCAGCGCCGTGTCCGACCCGGGGACATTTTTCGAGGCGGCAAGCCCGTCCCAGGCATAGAGGTCGAATGCCTCAAGACCGAGTTCGGCCAGCGCAGGCGTCTGCGGCAGCAGCGTCGAGCGCGACTTCGAGGTGACGGCGAGCGCCTTGAGCCTGCCGTCGCGCACCAGCGGAAGCACGTTGGGGGCGACGTCAATAAAAAAGGGAACGCGCCCGGCCAGAACCTCCTTGGAGGCGGCCGCCCCGCCGGCATGCGGAATATGGTTGAGGGCAATGCCCGTCATCGCCGAAAAGAGGGCGCAGGCCATGTGGCTCGTGGTGCCGACGCCAGCCGAGGCGCAGGCAAGCTTTCCAGGATGCGCACGGCCCCAGGCGAGAAGACTTTCATAGTCCGTGACGCCCTCAATGGCGCCGGGCTTGAGGGCCATCACAAGCGGCATCCGGGTAAAGGCCGCCACGGGCTGCAGCCGCGCGGCAGGGTCAAAGGGCTCGCCGCCCGCCTCGGCGCCGTACAAGTGCTTGTTGACGCAAAGCGTCCCGTTGGTGACGTATACAAACTGGCCTTCGCCGCGGGTGATGCGCGCCACCGCGCGGGTGCCGACATTGCCGCCCGCGCCGGGGCGGTTCATGATCACAACCGCGCGGCCGACCTCGGCGCCCAGAGGCTGCAGCACCAGACGCGCAAGCACGTCTCCGCCGCCGCCCGGGGCAAAGGGCACGACCACCGTCATCGTCTTCTTGTCCTGACAGCCGCTCAGAAGGCCTGCCGAGGCAAGTCCCATCGCAGCGCCAAGCGCGAGGAATGTTCTGCGTTGCATCTTCAAGTGTCGCGGATGCGATTGAAAGAATTGAAACTGTACGGTACAGTACAAAGAGGGAGTATAGTCGATTTGTACCAGCCGGTACAAAAGAAGCGCCAGAAAGGAAAAAGAACGCCGTAGGGTAGGCCTGCGCGTTGAAAACAAAGGAAACTTCGAATGAAAGCCCGGGAGCACATGCTGAACAAGGCCGCCAAGACCGCAAAGGGCCGCGAGCGGGTGCGCGCGCTGCTAGAGCACGCCATCGACGTCTTCATCGATTCAGGCTTTGAAGGTGCGTCAGTCGACCGGATCGTGCGCATGGCCGGGGGCTCGAAGTCGACGATCTACCACAGCTTCGGAAGCAAGAAGGGGCTTTTTCTGGCCACGCTTGAAATGATGGCCGACGACCTCTACGAAGCCTGCATTGCGGACTATCAGCCCGGCCGCACGCTGCTTGAGGACCTGCACGCCTTCGGCGGAACATTTCTCAGGGGGATTCTTGCGCCGCGCTCGATTGCGCTCATGCGGCTTGTCTATGCGCAGGCCTCACGCGTGCCCGAGGTCGGCGCCTGGTTTTACCAGGGCGGCATTGAGGCAAGCTATCTCGGCTTTGCCAAGGTCCTCGAAAACCACATCGATGCGCCCCTGAAGGAGCTCGAGGAGGTGGCCGCCCTTTTTCTTGAGGCGCTTCGCGGACGGCTCTTTCAAAAGGCGCTCTGCCTGCCCGAGGGGGCGGTGCGCGAAGAGGAGATTGAGGCCGACCTTGCGCTTGGGATTGACTTTGTGAGCGCCTACATCCGTGAGAAGTACGCGGGAAGGCTTTTTGACGCGGCATCCGCACATCAAGCGCATTGAGGGCTTTTGCGCGCACAAAAAAAAGCCGCCGGGATTCCAGCGGCCTTGCGCGATGACATTTCTTTCGTTCAGGCAGTTGCCGACTGCTTGACGAGTTCAGAGACGAACTGCCGCGGCGGCATGCCGAAGGCGCGCTTGTACTCGCGGCTGAACTGGTTGGGGCTCGCGTAGCCCACCTCAAAGGCGGCCTGCGTCGCGCTGTAGCCCTTGGTGAGCATCAGGCGCTGGGCCTGATAGAGACACTGGCGCTTGTGGTACTGCAGGGGCGAAAGCTTGGTGATCGTCTTGAAGTGCCGGTAGTAGGTCGAGCGCGTCATGTGCGCCATCTCGGCCAGGGCGTTGATGTCAAAGGGCTTTCCGGTGTTGTGCCGGATCCAGTTGATCGTCTTGTTGATGCGGTTGGCCGTGCTGTTTTGCGTAAAGAAGTGCGTCAGGCCCGCGCCCTGCGAGCTCATGAGAAGCAGGTAGGTGAGCTCGCGCTCGATGAGCGGCGCTCGTGCAGAGATCTGCTCGGGGGTGTCCAGCAGCCGGAAGAGCCGCGAGAAGGAGTCGATCACGTCAAGCGTGGCCGTTGACACCGAAAAGATGCGCGAGGTGTGGCCGAAGTCCTGCTTGCCGTGGCACTCGATGATCTCGGGCTGGTTCTGCACCAGATCGGCAATGAGAAGAGGATCGAGCTTGAGCATGCAGGCCACGTGCGGACGCTCGGGGGAGGCGTCGAAGATCTCGTAGGACGAGGGGGTGTCCGTCGCGGTTGACATCCAGGTGCAGCGGCCGTACTCCCAGCGCTTGCCGTCGACGTTGACGCGCTTTCGCCCCTGGAGGATGAGGCCGGTGGAGAGCGTGTAGAAGCAATTGAGATCGGAAACCGGATGCTCGAAGACGTGATAGGCGAGGTTCGGGACGGCCAGCGGCGCGGATTCCGTTTCCGGATGCGCGCGCCAATAGTCAAGAATCCGGTTTTTCAGGAGGTCATTGGCAATACGGATTTCTTCAGAAACGGTTGTATTGAGCATTGTTATCCACGAAAACAGGAATCAATTGAACGATTTCTGATGGAATCGGACAAACGTATGATACGCAAAAAACAAGCACCAAACGCAACGCGACAAGACTTGTTACGAAAGAGCGGCTTCCCGGCTCAGAGTTTGAGCGGCTTTGCGGCGAGCACCTCCTTGAGATATCTCCCGGTGATGCTCGCGGGGTTGGCCGCGACCTGCTCGGGCGTGCCGCTGGCCACCAGGCGGCCGCCGTACCTTCCGCCGCCCGGGCCGAGATCGATGACGTAGTCGGCGTTGGCGATCATGTCGAGGTCGTGTTCGATCACAAGGACCGTGGCGCCCTGCTGCACCAGACGGTCCAGAACATCAAGAAGGACCTTGACGTCAAGCGGATGCAGTCCGATGGTGGGCTCGTCAAAGACAAAGACCGCGTCCTTCTGCGAGCGCCCCATCTCGCTTGCGAGCTTGAGCCGCTGGGCTTCGCCGCCCGAGAGCGTTGTGGTGCTCTCGCCGAGAGTGAGGTAGCCCAGTCCGAGGCCGCTCAGAACCTTGAGCTTGTCGCGCACGCTCGCGACGTCCTGATAGGCCTCGAGCGCCTCATTGACGGTCAGCGTCATCGCATCGACAATCGACAGTCCCCGGGCGTCGCGAATCGAGCGGGCGGCCGCTCCGTAGCGCGAGCCCCCGCAGTCCGGGCAGGTGATGTCGACGTCAGGCAGAAACTGCATGTCCAGGGAAATCGATCCCGTTCCGTCGCACGACGCGCAGCGAAGCTTTCCCGTGTTGTAGGAGAAGTCTGCGGCAGTCAGCCCCTGGGAGCGCGCCTCGGGCAGTCCCGCGTAAAGCTTTCTCAAGTCGTCAAGCACGCCCGAGTAGGTTGATACGGTCGAGCGCACATTGATGCCGATGGGGGTGGAGTCGATCAGGTTGGCGCGCCGAATGCCCGGGGCCTTGAGCGCTGCGGCCTGCGCCGGCAGCGACTCCCTGGCGATGTGGGCGGCAAGCGCCGGAAGCAGGCACTCGAGCACCAGCGTCGTCTTGCCCGAGCCGGAAACGCCCGTGACCGCCGTCAGCCGTCCGCGGGGAATGTGAATGTCAAGCGGCTGCACCGTGTGCAGCGCCCGGGTCTGCAGGTCAATGGAGCCGTGCTCGAAGACGTGCTCGCAGTCAGGGCGAGTGCGCACATTGATGACGTCGGTGCCGCCAAGAAACGGCCCGATGCGCGAGCCGGGGGTTTTCACGATGTCTTCAATCGTTCCCTGGGCGATGATGCTGCCGCCGCCCTTGCCGGCAGCAGGTCCCATCTCAATCACCCAGTCCGATGCCCTGATTACGCGCACGTCGTGGTCGACAAGAACCACCGAGTTACCGTCGTTGAGAAGGTCCTGTACGACGCCGAGCAGTCCGTCAACGTTGCTTGCGTGCAGACCGATCGAGGGTTCGTCGAGAACATAGAGCACGCCCGTGGTGCGGTTGCGGACGGCGCGCGCAAGCTGCACGCGCTGGCGCTCGCCCGTGGAGAGCGTCGCGCCCGCACGATCAAGGCTCAGGTACCCAAGCCCGAGCTGCAGCAGGCGCTGCGCGATCTCAAGGAATTCCTCGACCGCGCTGTGCGCCATGGGCTGCATGGGGGCGGGCAGGCCGCCTGGTATGGTCTTGACCCAGGCAACGAGCTCGTCAAGAGGCAGCGCGCACGCCTCGGCAAGATTGCGTCCGGCAAGAATCGAGCCTCTTGCCCGGGCGCTCAGCCGCGAGCCTCCGCACTCAGGGCAGGGCATGAGCGTGTAGTACTTGTTGATGCGCTGCACGCTCTTTTCGGACACGGCCTTCTTCAGGGCCTCCTCAACTGCGGCGCGGGCGTTGCGGTACGTCGCGTTGAGCTCAAAGAGCTTGCCGTTTTTGGAGGGAATCATGATGATGCGCTTTTCGGCCGGGCCGTAAAAGACGATGTCCTTTTCCCTTTGCGTGAGATCCTTGAAGGGCACGTCGGTGCGAACGCCCATTTCGGCGGCCACAAGCTGCATCCAGTGAATGCCCATCATGCGCCAGGACTGCACCGCGCCTTCCCTGAGCGAAAGCTCCGGGTTGGGGACAAGCGCGTCGTTGTTGAGTTCGCGCACAATCCCCGTGCCCTGGCAGCGGGGACAGGCGCCGTCGCTGTTGAAGGCGAAGGACTCGGCGCCCGGCGCCATGAAGTGCGCGCCGCACACCTCGCAGACGAGCTCCCTGCCGGCGGCGACATCAATCGCCGGCGCGTGGAGGTGTCCGTTGGGGCAGGGGTGCGAGGCCAGGCGCGAAAACATGAGCCTCAGATGGTTGAGAAGTTCCGTTGAGGTTCCAAACGTGCTTCGAACGCCAGGCACGCCCGGGCGCTGGTGCAGAGCGATGGCCGCGGGCACGTGGAGCGCCTCGTCGACCGAGGCCTTTCCTGCCTGCGAAATGCGCCGCCGCGTGAAGGTTGAAAGCGCCTCGAGGTAGCGCCGGGAGCCCTCGGCGTAGAGCACGCCCAGGGCAAGGGAGGACTTGCCCGAGCCTGAGACGCCGGCAATGCCGACGAGCCTGCCGAGCGGAATGTCCACATCCACATGCCTGAGGTTGTGCACATGCGCCCCGCGAATCCTGATTGCCTCGGGTCTTTTGTAGTCCATGGCGGCGATTCCTCCTGAAGAGTCCATCGAGCGCTTGCTGCGTCAGCGCTCGATTATAGGAACTCGAAAACCGGGCGCCTGCCATTGCGCCGGGGTCGGCGAGGGGAGCCGCGGCCGGAAAATCCTCAACCGCCGTGAATCAGAAGCCGCTTTTAGGCATAGGATTAGCACCTGATGCGCGCCGCGCGCATTCGAGCCCTTTTCTGACGATTCCCCAGAGGCGCTTATGGTCCGTCCAATTACATTCAGCATTGACATTGAGGCAATGAGGCACAACCTTGAACGAGTTCGCGCCCGCGCAAACGGCCGCAAGGTCTGGGCTGTTGTTAAAGCCAATGCCTATGGACACGGCATAGAAAATGCCGTCAAGGGCTTTGCACAGGCCGATGGCTTAGCCTTGCTCGAAATCGAGGAGGCGCAGCGCGCCCGGGAGACGGGGTGGAAAAAACGCATTGTGATGCTCGAGGGGTTCTTCGACGCCGAGGATCTGGCGCGCCTTGAAGTGCTCGATGTCGAGACAATCGTCCACGACCGCTGGCAGATCGAGCTGATAAGGACGACGCCGCACCAGAATCTTCGTGTGCACCTCAAGGTCAACTCCGGCATGAACCGGCTTGGCTTTGATCCCGGGGAGGTCCCGGGGCTCATCGATGAGCTCAATGCCATTGCCGGCGTGAAGGTCGTGGGCATCGTCACGCACTTTGCCAACTCCGAGCGCGCAGCTGATGCAGATGACTGCGTCTCGCTCAATGCGCAGCTGCAGCGCATGAAGCCATTGCTTGGGCGCACGGACGTTGAGCTGTGTCTTGCCAATTCGGCGGCGGCAATGCTGCGTCCCGAAGCCGGGGGTGCGGCCGTGCGGGCTGGAATTGTTCTTTACGGCGTCACGCCCGACAGCGCCATTGCCTCAAGCGACCTCGACCTTGTTCCCGCCATGACGCTCACCGCCCGCATTCTGACGGTTCGTGACGTCGCCGCCGGCGAATCCGTGGGCTACGGCAGCCGCTGGACGGCGCCGCGGGACTCGCGCATCGCCGTGGTTGCCTGCGGCTATGCCGACGGCTATCCGCGCGCCATGCCCGACGGCAGTCCCGTCTGGATTGCCGGAAAAATCGCGCCGCTTGCCGGTGCAGTCTCGATGGACATGATCACCGTCGACGTCACGGACGTCCCCGAAGCGCGCCCGGGAGTTGAGGTTGAGCTCTGGGGCAGGCATGTGTCGGTCAACACGCTTGCCAGTCTCTGCGGAACGATCGGCTACGAACTGCTTGTGTCTATCGCCCGCCGCGTTCCCATGGTCTCCGACTAGGCGCCGTCGCCCCCTGGTCCCGGGCAGAAACGAGGGCAAGGGGGTTGGGATTCGAGAGGCCTTCAGGTCTTATGCAAATCAGAAGTTCATCTTCTGTTTTTACTTTGATCCGGGGCGATGCTTCACTTGCACCGTCCGACTGACGGCGCCCTGTGATTTCGAAAGGAAAGGGGCGCAGCGTCCCCGCTGGCGGCATATCCTCGTCGGCCTGCTGCATGGCGCGATCGCCTGGCAAACAGCTGCCCGCCCTGACTGCTGCAGCCGCATTGCTTTGTCGAACGACGAACCTTGCGTCGACGGGCGCAACGGAAGTTGCTGACGCCAAGGTGAATCGATGCTTGAAGTCTGCCGGTCGAAGCTGGATGGAGAAGGTCTGGCCGCAATCGGCAGCGTTCAAGCCCTTGAAAACACGAAAAAACGCCAAAAACTAAACTCAACATAATGGTAGTTATGTTGAAATATGTCTTTCTGCGGGTTCATTTTTCGGTTTTCGGCTGCCTTTTGGTTCGGGTCTCCCCAAATGCCATTGGCAGCGTCGTTGGCGGCTGCGGTCACCACTGCGGTCACCAGTAACGGCCGGCTTGCCCGGTCGACCGGCACTGGGATTGTTCGAGAAACTTCTCTGTCGGCTGGTGAATCGAAACAATCGTCGTCCGTTTGACTTTCAGAACGCGCATCGGGACGCATCGTGCGCCTCACCTTGCGCCGGGCGTTCATCACTCATCGATCGGACGCGCTTCGCGTCGAGCTTATGACTCAATGCCGGTCCCTGACCCCGGCCCTTCCTTGCCGGCGCCCCCGCATTTGCGCGATCAGGCGGCCTTCGAGCGGCTTCTGCCGGACTGCTGCGGGCGGCGCCGCGGTCTTTTCAAGAGTTCTCTGCGCCATGGCGGCTCTAAGCGCTTGTTTTGCGGGTAATTTTTCAGCCCCGGGCATACGGTTCATCAGGCCTTTATCCCGCCTTCCCGACCTGAACTCTCAGTACAAACCCTTTCTAGAGCCATTTCAGGCATTTTTGTTCGACATCGAACATAACTACCATTATGAAGAGTATTTTCTCAATGAAATCAAGGACTTAATTCGATGCTGAACATAGGAGGCCCGGCCTTGAAACCGTCTGGCCGGCCATTTCATCCCCCTCGCCCGGCCATTTCTCCGGCCGAATGGCCGCCGTCAGAAGCCGGTGCCTGAGGGAGCGCGTCTTGAGCAGACCTCAATCAGGCTGATGATACTAGAGAGGCGGGCGCCCCGAGGCCTTCACGGCGTCGTCAGGGTTTACTGAATCCGCACCCAGTCCCTGGAGGCTTCAGGAACGGTCAGGAGACTCTCCGAAGAGGCCTGCGGCTTCGAGTCCGCGGCCGAAGACGCCCTGGGCGGCTGCCAGCCAAGGCGCGCGTAGTAGTCGTTGACCTCGCGGTAGTCCTCTTCAGCGGCCACCGGAACGCGGGTGTCGGCAAGCTCGGCTTCATCAAGCGTGCGCAGCTCTGTGATTCTTGCCGAAAAAGCCGGGAAGCGAAACTGCACGTAGAACATGCCTGTCAGACGCCAGGCAAGGATCTTGCGGTCCGCATCAAGCCGCACGTGAAGCTCCTTTTTGACCGTGGGCATGCAGAAGCTTCGAATCGACTTGCGGGCGTGAAAGGACGGACGCACGGCGAGCCACTCCCAGACGGCAACGCTGCCCGGGTTGGTCTTCTCGCCGGGAAGGTCCTTCTCAGCCTGCGTCCCCTGCCGGGGCTTTTTCTGTTCATCAGCAGCAAGGCTCGTCTCTGAGAGCGAGCGGGTCTGGCCGCCGTAGATTTTCTCCAGATCCTCAAGCGTCCGGGCCGAGACCATGCGCGCGGCGACGCCCTCTGGCGTAAAGGCGTCGTCGGGCGCCACTGCCGGATTGGTGAGAATGGGCGCGCAGCCCGCGGCGGCCAGAAGCGCGGCGCCGCCCACGGCGGCCTGAAGCAGTTGGCGGCGATTCGTCATTGGATTCGAAGCGAGGGAGTGGTTTCAGAAGCCGCCGGCGTCGCCGGGGCGGCGGGGTCAGGAGCCGCCTCGGGGGCCTTGCCATCCTGCGCACTGCCGCTGGCAGGAGAAGACCTCTCGTCTGAGGCCGCAGGCAGCGTTTCAGTAGGTGCGGCGGAGGCGGCCTCGGAGGGCTTTTGCTCGATTTCGGTGGGATCAACCAGATCGTCGAGCTCCTCCTGCGTGAGCATGCGGAAGCTGTGCGCGGAGTCTGATCCGATGTAGGGACGCCGGTAGACGTAGTACACGCCCGAGAGTTCGTGGCGCGTGATGATGCCGTCGGCATTAACCCAGATGCGCAGGGTCTTTTTCGTCGTCGGAAATTCCGGCACGAAGTTGAACGGGACGACGACCATCGGCGACGGACTGCTCTTGACCCAGTAAAACTCAAAGGTCTGCTCGCCGTTGCTGTCAACCACGCTCTTGTTGGGCTCGCCCAGGCGGCTGACGATTTCAAAAAGCGGCGTCTGGTTGTCCACGATGAGGCGCGAAACCTCCGAGGCAGTCATGTTTTTCAGGCGCAGATTGCCGCTGGCGCAGCCGGCAAGAACGCAGACGGCCGCACAAAGCACGCCCAGAAGTCGAAGGTTGTGCATGACGCTGGCAATGTTCGAGTCAATACGGCCCACAGTATAGGCGCACGCATGCGCGGCGCGTCAATCAGGGCCTGCAAGCGGCCTGGCCGTCTCCAAGAAGGCGCCGGGCGATGTCCTTCCAGAGACGCACGCCGTTGACAAGGTACTGCGTCTGAAACGTCATGTCGCGCTTGTGCAGGCCCGGAGCCGCCCCCACCCCGACGCCGAAGTAGGCCGTGCGCACGGAGGGCTTCTTCACCTTGTAGAAGTGAAAGTCCTCCCCGCCCCCGCCGGTTGCGGGGGCAAGCCTGTCGGCGCCGAGCTCCTTGACGATGCACGACTTGATCATCGCCACAAGCTCCGGATCGTAGTCCGAGGCCGGGCAGTAGTCGATCTGCTTGATCTCAAGGCGCCCGCCGTAGGCGAGCGCCGTGCTCTGCGCCATGGTGTTCATCATCTCAAGCATGCGCTCAAGCAGCGGATTGGTCTGCGCGCGCAGATCAAAGAACACCTCGCACCAGCCGCTGGTGTTGTTGTAGACGCCAGGCTCTCCGTTGATGCGCGTGGCCTTGGTCGACCAGCTCGCGTTGGGATCGAGGTGAATCGAGTTGACCATGCCGATGTAGCTTGCCGCCATGTCGATGGGGTTGACGCCTTGATGCGGGCGCGAGGCGTGCGCCGTCGCGCCGATAAAGCGCACGCCGATGGTGGCGCAGGCCACGTGCGTCACCTCGGCCGTCATGCTTCCGGCAGGAATGTCCGAAAGCGGCCGGATATGGGCGCCGACGGCGATGTCGACGTCTTCAAGAACGCCGTCCTTGATCATCGCAAGCGCCCCGGTGAGGTCCTCCTCCCCGGGCTGGAAGACGAGCTTGAGCTTGCCGCGGCGCACAATGCGCACAAGGTCGCCTGCGGCGGCAAGCAGCATCGAGCAGTGCGCATCGTGTCCGCAGGCGTGCACCGCCGTCATTGAGCCGTCGGCGTTGGCATAGGGCAGCGCATCCATGTCGGCGCGAAACATCACGCAGGGGCCGGGAGCGCCCGAGTCGATGGTCGCCACGACGCCGTGGCCGCCCACGTGGTCGACGCGGGCAATGCCCATGCGCTCAAGCGCCGCGCTGATGTAGCGCCCGGTGCGCTCCTCATGGCCGCTCACCTCGGCAAGCGGATGCAGCGCGTTGTAGTAAACGATCGGGTTGGACTCGGGGGCGTTGTGCTCGGCGGTCATGTCAATCTTCCTGCATCAGTCAATGAAAGGCTCTCGCCGCGGGTCCAAATGCCGCGGCCAGTATTTATTTTTCCGCTTCACGCTTGAGAATCACGGCGCCTGCGAGGTCCTCGGCCCTGATGTCGCCGTTGAGAATGCGGGTGATGCTGATCTGGCGGGCTTCGTTGATTTCGTCAAGCGTGAGGCCAAGCGCCTTGCGCTCAGCCTCCGGGTCGCGGTCGGTATGGCGCGCGCCGATCGCCTGTGTGAGCAGCATGTAGCGCAGCGCCTTGCGGGAGGCCTCGGTGCCGGACTTTGAGTCGCGCACGCAGTCGCTCAGCCCAAGCGCTGCATCCTTGTTGCCCTGCCGGGTGCTCTCGGCATAAAGCGCGCAGGCCTTCTTGACGTCCTCCGGAGTGCTCGCGGACTTCATGAGAAGGTTGGCCTGGGAGAGCTCCTTGACGCCGGGCTCGGGCTTGGGGGAGAACTCCGCCCACAGCGCCCAGAGCAGAAAAAGGGCAAACAGGATCTTGGCAATCTTGTCGACGTCTTTGGATGAGGTTTGAAATGCACGCATGGCGAAAAGGCAAAAAAGAAGCGGATTGCCGCACGGACCGCATCGGAATGCGGCGGCTCGGTCCGGGGCGGCTAGAATCCGCATGATAGTGCATCGTTGCGGCCCGGCACTGCGCGCAGGCCTTGCGATCGCACTTGATTGTAGCGTCAAGGGTACTGACAGACGGCTCGGCTTTCCATATATAGTAGATGGCGGCCGCCTGTCGGTTGAGAGAGTCCTTTTGAACCTGACCCGACCAACATCGGCGGAGGAAACGCGATCACCCGCAGGGGGCTCTGCGGCAGGCCTGGCCGCCGCAAGAGACGCCCGCAGGGATTCCTGCCCCACCCCGCCGTCCTGAGAGAAATTTTTCATGACGGAATCCATCAAGCCCGCGGCTGCTTTCAATGCCGCAGAGCAAGTCCAGAACACCGCCCCGCAAGCCCCCGGACGGGCAAGCATCCCGATTGAGCCTGCGGCGCCTGCAAACGTGCTCCCGACCGAGGAGACAGCCGCGCAGGCGGTGCGTCCCTTCCCCAACTCAAGGCGCATCTATGTCGAGGGCCCGCGCCCGGACATTCGCGTGCCGATGCGCGCGATCTCGCAGTCGGATACGGCGCGGCTCGACGGAACGCTCGAGAAAAACCCCGACGTCTTCGTCTACGACACATCGGGCGACTTCGGAGATCCGGAAAAGACGGTTGACATCCGCCGGGGGCTCGAGGCAAGACGCAGCGGCTGGATTGAGGCGCGAGGCGACACCGAGCTGCTCGAGGCGCCCACAAGCCGCTTTGCTCAGGCCCGGACGGCCGATCCGAAGCTTGCCGCGGTGCGCTTTCCCAACGTGCCGCGCCCGCGCCGGGCGCTTCCCGGGCGAAACGTCACGCAGATGCACTATGCCCGCGCGGGCATCGTGACGCCGGAGATGGAATTTGCGGCGGTGCGTGAAAACTGCAACCGCAGGGCGTATGTGGAAAGCCTGCGGGAGCTTGACGCCGACACGCGCGCGATGCTGCTCTCGCAGCACCCGGGGGCGCCTTATGAAGCGGCCTTTGCCGACGAGGTGAGCGGAGAATTCGTGCGCGCCGAGATTGCCGCCGGCCGGGCGATTCTGCCCGCCAACATCAACCATCCGGAAAGCGAGCCGATGGTGATCGGCCGCAATTTCCTCACCAAGATCAACGCCAACATCGGCAACAGCGCGCTCGGCTCGAGCATTGCCGCGGAGGTGGAAAAGCTCTTGTGGGCCACGCGCTGGGGCGCCGACACGGTGATGGATCTCTCAACCGGAAAGCACATTCATGAAACGCGCGAATGGATCGTGCGCAACAGTCCGGTACCCGTGGGCACGGTGCCGCTTTACCAGGCGCTCGAGAAGGTCGACGGCAAGGCCGCCGAGCTCACCTGGGAGATCTATCGGGACACGCTCATTGAGCAGGCCGAACAGGGTGTGGACTACTTCACGATTCACGCCGGGGTGCGGCTGGCGCACATTCCCCTCACCGCAAGGCGTCTGACGGGGATTGTGAGCCGCGGAGGCTCCATCATGGCCGGATGGTGCATTGCGCACCACAGCGACAGCTTCCTGTATACGCACTTTGAGGAGATCTGCGAGATCCTCAGGAGCTATGACGTTGCGGTGAGCCTTGGCGACGGCCTGCGCGCCGGGTCGATTTATGACGCCAACGACGCCGCGCAGATGGCCGAGCTCAAGACGCTCGGCGAACTGACGGCAATCGCGCACCGCCACGACGTGCAGGTGATCATCGAGGGCCCGGGCCACATCCCGATGCAGCGGGTGATGGAAAACGTCGAGGCCGAGCTGCGCGACTGCCATGAAGCCCCCTTCTACACCCTTGGGCCGCTCGTGATGGACGTTGCCCCCGGGTACGACCACATCACCAGCGCCATCGGCGCGGCGATGATCGGCTGGCGCGGGACGGCGATGCTCTGCTATGTCACGCCCAAGGAGCATCTCGGGCTTCCCGTGAAGGAAGACGTGCGCACGGGCATCGTCACGTACAAGATTGCGGCGCACGCCGCCGATCTGGCCAAGGGACTGCCGGGCGCGCAGATCCGTGACAACGCCCTGTCGAAGGCGCGCTTTGAGTTTCGCTGGGAGGACCAGTTCAACCTGAGCCTTGATCCGGAGCTTGCGGCAAGCTATCACGACGAGACGCTTCCGAAGCCCGCGATGAAGCAGGCGCACTTTTGCAGCATGTGCGGTCCGCAGTTTTGCTCGATGCGCATTACCGAGGATGTCCGCCGCTGGGCGCAGGAGCACGGCGTCTCGCAGGGAGAGGCTCTTGAGGAGGGTCTCAAGGCGCAAAGCCGAAAGTTCCTCGAGGGCGGCGCACAGCTCTACAAGGATGTCTAGCGCATTGAGCGCGCACTGACAGCCAGGGACGACTCAGGGAGCCGTTCAGAGCCTCCGGCCGTTGATCGACGACCGGAGGTTTTTCATGCCTCATAAAAGTATTTTCAGATGTCTGACTTTCGATTTGACTTCGAATTAAGGCAAGAGATCAGGAACCCGAAAGCACGAGAAAGAGCCGATTTATTTGAATGTGTGAGACACAATCAAAAATTTAGGGAGCCCTGATCCAACATCGGTTCCTCGAGCCCGTGAGCGAACAGGTCGAAAGTCCTCAAGCATCCTGGGAGAATGCAGGCAAGAGTCATAGACGAAGCCTAAAAGCCATCAAGGGGTAAATCCCAGAGGATTAAAGGAAATTGGGACGCAGCGTGCGTCGTGCTTAAATTTTGAGCAACCGTTGGATTCTCGCAAAAAATCCGTCATCTATTAAAACGGGGATATAACAGTAATCACTGCTATAGCAATTGTTATCCTTTTATACAATTACAATTGCAGTCGTTTAGAGCCGTACTCGCCCTCTCAGAAAGTGTAAAGCCCTCGGATTTTTCATCATTTCAGCTGGAGCTTTCGTTGATTTCAAAACAGTGACATAATTAACATAATCGTAATTGTTATATCCGTTAATCATTGTGATTCGAATGCTATGAGACCATCCCTTGCCGTTGAAGAATCCCTGCAAGCACTTGGCTACAACCTCAAGGTCGCCCGTTTGAAGCGTCGCCTCCCCCAGGCTGAGCTCTCTGAGCGAGCAGGGATTGGTCTGTCGACTTTGGTCAAGATAGAAAAAGGCGATTGCGGCGTGGCCATCGGCGCCGTCGCCTCCGTCATCCAGGCGCTCGGTCTGGGAACGCCGTTTGAAGAAATTGCGCGCATCGATCCCCTGGGCCAGGCGCTCGAGGGCGAAACGCTGCCCAAGCGGATCCGCACCTCGAAAAAGGCTTCTGCCGGCGCAAATTCATCGTCTTCAAATTTCTAAGGGTTTCTACGATGCCCCGCATCTGTCCTGTCGACATTCTCTCGGGCGCCGGCTCCGTTCGGGTGGGCGAGCTCGTCTTCGCCGATGACCTCAATGAGCCCTCGCGGTCAGCCCCCGCCATGGCTTTTCAGTATGACGACCAGTGGCTTCGGCACGGATTCTCTCTTGGCGCGGACCTTCCCCTCGTCTCAGGCATTCAGCGGCCGCTTGCTGATCCTTCCGAGGGCGATCCAGTCTTGAGAAGCCGCGGCGCGCGCTTTGGTTTTGTCTGCGATCACGCGCCAGGTGCCTGGGTTGGACGTCTTTTTGAGCTGGCCCGCGCTCCAACCGCCTACAAGGCCGCCAGAGGCGGTCGTTTGCAGGCGCAAATAAATGACCTCAAAGTCAACTCAAGCGGGCTCGGAGACGCTGCAGGCGATTTATGGGCGGCGTCCGGGCACCTCGGGCACCGGTTTTCGGCCCTGTCCCTTCCCCTAACCCTCGGAAATCAAAGGGAATTTTCCCTTCCGCTGCTGCCTTCAAAAAAGCCCCGGGAAACGGCTCAGAAGGTCCGCGAGATCGCAGCCGCCTTTGAATCGCTCGCGGCGGGCCGGGCGTTTCGCGATCCGCGGGAGCTGAAACTGCTTCAAAACTGTGCGGTTGACATCGGCGGGCGCACGCCCAAGGCGCTGGTGAAGCTTGATTCCCCGGGCGAACGCGTTCTGCGGCTTGCCCCGCCCGGAATGCCCTTCAATCCCTTCCTTGTGACTGCTCTAGCCCGGGTCCTCGCGAGCCGCTGCGCAATCGAAGTCGTCGGCGCCGTTCTCGTTGGAAGCCTCGGCGAGCTTGAGGAGCGCTTTGACCGTGATTGCGAGGGGCGCCCGATCCTGGCGCTTTCTGCGGCAACGCTCGTGCGCCGCCGCAGGGCGACTCGCGCAGCGCCGCTTTCGCCAGCTGCCGGCTGGCTTGATGTCGCAGACATCCTCAACCGCGAGGGCGCGCAGACCTCCCGAGACCTCGAGGAGCTCTTCAAGCGCCTTCTTTTCAACTCCCTCATCGGCAACTCCCGCGACCGGATCGACCAGATCTGGTTTACGCGGGTCTCGGGCGGCTGGAAGCTTCTGCCGATGTATGAGCCCACTGCCTCTGCAGCTCCCGCTGCCGGCGCTCCGAGACAACTCTCCACCCCGCTTCGCGGCGCTGCGCGCGCCGTGTCTGCCGATGCGGTCGTCGCCGCCGCCCGCTACTTCGGCGTCAAGCCCGCACAGGCCAAGGCGCTGCGTTTAGAATTCATGCGGACAATTTCAGACTGGCGGCGCGAGGCCGAGGCCCTTGGGGCTGACTTCTTTGCCCTCAATGCCATGGCGCCCATCTTTACTCTCTAGGCGCGCCGCCCCTTGAATGTTCATTCCCGCCTGCTGGCCCCAGGCTTGAAGTATTTTCTGGATTTCAATTTTTAAAAATACTTTTCCCCGTCGAGGCCGGCACAACAAAGGAGATCCCGTTCATGGACGTCAGGAAGGACAACGCGATGTACATGCAGATTGCCCTAATTGCGGCGCAAAGGAGTTATGCCCAGCGCCTGAAGGTGGGCTGCGTCATCGTCAAGAACAACTCGATCATCAGCTTCGGCTGGAACGGGATGCCCACGGGGTACGACAATTGCTGCGAGATGGAGGTTGACGGCAAGCTCGTCACCCGCCCCGAGGTGCAGCACGCCGAGCTCAATGCCATCGCCAAGCTTGCCTACAACGGCTACTCCAGCAAGGGCGCAAGCATCTTCATCACGCACAGTCCCTGCATTCACTGCGCGCTGCTCATTCAAAAGTGCGGGATCGAGGCGGTCTACTACCATGACCTCTACCGCGATGATGCGGGCATCACGTTTCTAAAGAACGCCGGCATCCATGTCGAGAAGCTCTAGGCCGCACGCCGCTCTCTTTATTCTTGAGGCGCCCGAGGGCCTGCCCTGTCTGCTCGCGGGCGACCTCCCGCTCAAGGCCGGAGATCGCGCGCGGCTTGTCTCCTGCGGCATTGCGCCCGAGGCGCTCGATCGCGTCGAAACCTTTCAAAGCGCCAAGCGCCGCCGCGAGTTTCTCTGGGGGCGGCTGTTGCTTGCGCGCGCGCTTAAGTTCTGGGGGCCTGATCTTCAGATTCGGGAACGAGCGCCCCTGACGCCGGCTGTGGTTGACGACGCCGGCGTCGTGCAGGGCTGCGCGAGCATCTCGCACACCCAGGGGCTTGTTGCCGTCATGCTCTCAGCCTCGAACTGCGCCGTTGATCTTGAGGTCATGAATCCCGCGCGCGTGCGCCGGGCCCTGGTGGAGCACGTCTTCGGCGCAGGCTTCTGGGAGGCGCTTGCAGAAAATCCGACGACAGGCTTTTATGCGCTCTGGGGCCTTTATGAGACAGCCGTCAAGCTCGGGGCGAGGCTCGAGCTCACCCACGCCGAAAATGGACTTTGCGCCGGGATGCCTCCCCTGACGGAGGCCTATTGCGGCTTTTCACTTCTTGCGCACAACGCTCTCGCGACGGTTGTCGCTTCATCGCCGTGCCCGGTGCAGCTCATGCGCGCCCGGCCTTGCGCATCAAGCGGCGACATTGCCGGGTTTGAGGCTGCGGGCGCGGCGCCTCTTGCGCGGCTTGCAGCGTTTCAGCCGGCCAGCCTTTCAATTGAAGGATGACGCACGCGTGAGCAGCACCACGGCCTGCGTGCTCACGCCCTCCTCTCGGCCCTCAAAACCCAGCTTTTCATTGGTCTTGGGCTTGATGCTCACGCACTCGGGATCAACCTCGAGAATTTCGGCGATGTTGCGGGCCATCTGCTCGACGTGCGGATTGAGCCGGGGCTTTTGCGCCACGACCACGCAGTCAAGATTCATCACGCGCCAGCCCTTTTGCGCGACCTTTTCCCAGGCGGCGGCAAGAAGCCTTCTGCTGTCGGCACCCTTGTAGGCGGGATCGTTGTCCGGGAAAAGAATTCCGATGTTGCCGCAGCCTGCGGCGCCGAGAACGGCGTCGGTGACGGCATGCAGCAGGGCGTCGGCGTCGCTGTGGCCGGCAAGCCCCTTGTCATGGGGTATTTCCACGCCCCCGAGGATGAAGGGACGGCCGGCCTCAAGCCGGTGCGAGTCGTATCCGATGCCGACGCGAAGCTGCATGCCGGACTCCTTTTGATTCGTGGATGCGCGCAGGTGCTCGCGCGCAAATTCAATGTCCGCCGGTTCGGTGACCTTGATGTTGGAGGGGTTTGAGCGCACCACCGCCACGGCGTGCCCGGCCTGCACCATGGCGCTTGACTCATCGGTGACCTCCTGGCCGGCGTCGAGCGCCCTCTCTAGCGCCGCAAGCAGCGTTGTGGCTTCAAAGCACTGCGGCGTTGCAATGCGCCAGAGCCCGTTTCGGTCAATCGACTCGGTGATCATCCCCGCAGCGTCGGTGCGCTTGACGGTGTCGGGAACCGGGATGGCAAGCACCGCGCCTGCAGCAGAGTGCTCCTTGAGTACCTGCCGCGTGCGGGCAATGAGTGCCTCAATGTCAGAGGCCGTCACGAGCGGGCGCGCCGCATCGTGCACGAGCACCAGGTCGCGGGGCTTGACAAGTCCCGAGTCAAGGGCGGCGGCAAGCGTGCCCTTCACCGTGAGCGCGCGCGAGGCGCCGCCCGTACGCAGCACGTGCATGTCCTGAAGGCGCAGCGCATCAACGAAGGCGTCGCCTGCGCTCACCGCGATGATGACGCGGCTGCGACCGAGGACGCCGGCCATTTTTCCCGCAGTGACCTCAAGCATCGTGCGGCCGTCGCCGGTGATCTCAAGATACTGCTTGGGCGCGGCCGACTTCATTCGCGAGCCCACGCCGGCGGCGGGAATGAGCGCAAAGATGTCCGGGGCGCAGGCGGCGCCGTCCTTGTCTTCAGTCATGGAAAAAGGCGGTCCTCTGAAGTGAAAGCGGAAATCCCCCCCCCCAGGGCGGGAGGTTCGCTTCGGATTCTAAGGCGAAAAAAAAGTCCCGCAACGGACAGCACATCCGGCGGGACGGGCATTGGGCGGCTGTCGCCTCCCCCGGCGGTGAGACCGTGCGGGGGCGGCGAAGCAAGTCCATTAGAAGCGGTGCTGCAGACCAACCATGGCCGTGAAGGTGCGCTCCTCGTCGAACTTCTGGCCGTCAGCCTTGGCCCAGGCCTGCTTGTAGCCCAGACCGATGTAGCTCAGCGTGCGCTTGCTGAACGGGTACTCGTGACCCACGGCAATGTCGAGGTTGCGGTACTTCTCGCCGATTTCCGTGTTGGCCTCCACGTCGCCGTAGTAGACGGCCGCGTAGAGCTTGCCGCAGGGCAGCGGGAAGGACGCGCCCAGACCGAGCGTGTAGCCGTCGGCATCCGCGTAGGCGTCGTCGTTGGCAGCATCCATCTTGCGGCCCGTGGTCGGGTCGAAGCGGCGGATCGACGAGTCGTTGAGGAAGAAGCTCTGCGTTTCGTTCTTGCCGTACTGCGCGCCGAAGGTGAGCTTCATGAAGTCGAAGTCGTAGCCGATGCCGAAGCTCACGGCCATGGCGTCGTCGAGCTGCTGGCGGAAGGCCAGGCCGTCGTTCCACTGCTTGCGCAGGATCGAGTCGAGCACGAGAACCGAGCTCAGGGGGCCGTTTTCATACGTCAGGCCAAAGCCGATGTAGCGGTTCTTGTCGCGGTCGCCCGGCGTGGCGTCGTCGCTCGGTTCATCCTCATCAACGGTGTCCGTGCCGAACGAGTACTGGAAGTAGCCCGTAAAGCCGGCCATCTTGGGCGTGGCCAGGGTGAGCATGTTGTCGTAGCGGCTGCGGCCGAACCAGTTGCTGAGGTCGATGGCGTAGTTCCAGCCGCCGTCGAACGTGTCGCCGATGTACTGGAAGATATCGTAGGTGCCGTTGCCGGAGGTGAGCGAACCCATGCGGCCCATGCTGATGGTGCCGTAGGGCGTCTCGAGGCTCAGGCGGGCCTCGCGGCCGAAGAGACGGCCGCTCTGGCTGGCCTCGCCGGTGTCGCCGGCAAAGCCGTTCTCAAGAACGAAGGAGACGGTGTAGCCCGGCGCGAGCTCTTCGGAGCCCGAAAAGCGGAAGCGCGAGCCGAGATGGTTGCCGAAGTCCTCGGTGAAGGTCTCCTCGGTGCCGCCCCAGAGCGTGTCGGTGTTGTTGTAGGCAAGGCCCGCGTCCACGAGGCCGGAAATCTGCACCTGGGCAGCCAGAGCACCCGTGGAAGCCACGGCACCGGCAGCCAGCGCAATAAGCGTCTTTTTCATCAAATGTTCGGCGCGAAGGGCCCCGGCAATGCTGCAGGGAAAAAGCGCCGCCTCCTTTTCTCTTTTATTTGGTTGAAGTCTCTGTGCCCTCTAGATGCGTGCTCTTCCTCCACGCGCGCCTTGTTGAGCGCGCATGCATGCGGCACAGGGCGGCTCATTTTGCACAAACCCACCGGAAAGATTCAAGTTTTCCCTAAAGGAAAAAAATGACAAAACGCATGTCATGCTTCCCCGAAAGCGGCTGCGGCGATGCAAGAATTCCTGTAGAACCGCAGAAAATCTCGGTTTTTTGCCCAATTCCGTGCGTGTGGAGCGCATCTGAGGTGTCACCAAATGCACAACAGAGTTTTGCCCCTGGACTGACTCAACAGGCGGCCGGGTGGATGAAACGCCATGCGCTGCAGCAGGCTGGATTCTAACCAGGGGCGCCTTGAGCTTCGCAGCCGAGTTCGGTCAACCTCGCCCCCTGAGGCGTGAGGCTGCCGCCATGGCGGCAGCCGGCGGAATCAACCCAGATCCCGGCGCCCGCCACCTTTTCTTAACTTGAATCCATTGGCGTGCGCACATGCTGAGCAGCCATGAAAAACGCCGCGACGGCATGACTGCCATCGCGGCTCGGATGGATTCTTGCGGCCGCAGAACGGTTGCTCAGGTGGTGCGGCCGCGTGGGTCCCCTCTGTCCTATGACTTGCTCTGCGGACGCTGACGACCAAAGAAAGCAGGATACGCCGCGTCCTTGGCCTTGCCCGAGATGGAACGGATCTTGACCTCGTAAACGCCCGTCACAGCCTCGATCTTCAACTCTCTGTCGGCGACAGCCTTTTTGCTGTCCTGAGTTGGAGCATGCCGAGCCATGAGCATTTTCATGAGATGCATTTTTTCGGCCTTGTCCTTCACCTCGACAACATCTCCAGCCACAATGACCGAGACGTAGTCAACATCCATTCCCGCCTCGTCCGTTTTTGCATAGCCGATGAAGCACAGCGAAACCCGCGGGTTCTGGCGCATGTTCGTTGCCTTGCGGCCGGTGCCGGCTCCCATTCCATGGAAGAACAGACGACCGTCCGCCATGAACGGAGAAACAGGGACGGCATAGGGCTCTCCAGAGGCGTCAGCCGTTCCAAGCACGGCATGATGCACCCGCTAGATCACCTCAAATCATTCCTCCCTTGTGAGCGCCAGGTTTGGGCGGCGCATCGGCATGTCGCGGGTGGTCTGGGGCTTGACGTCGGCAGCCGCGGAAATGCCGCTGACCATGAGTCCAGCCATTGCCGCAGCGCTCGTTGTGATCATGCTGCGTCGAGATAGGCCTTTCATTTTTCCTCTCCTTCAAAGAGTAGCCTTGGATGCTACGATGCGAGCGATTCTAGGATTTGGGCTCTGTCCCAACGATGGAGATGAACGGCCGGCCTTGCCGGAATAAAACAACTGCTGTTCCTTTTCAGAGCAAGAAAGCCATGGGCATCGTTGCGGCAAAAACGGACAAAACTTTTCTTTTGACAAGGCGGTCCGATCCGGAGCAGACGGCAGAGCAGAACATCGCCGGCAGCAGAACACACCAGATTGGCGCAGGCTGCGCCATGCTGTGCAACCCGGCTCAGAGTCTGCTGCTGAAGACAGGCAAGGACACGGTTTTCGGATCAATCCTTGTGGCCACCAACTGGTTTCATGAAAACTGCGGACTTCTTTCCGACCATTTTGCAGGGGTTGTCATTGACAGCGCCATGCCGCAATCACGGATGTTTCTTTCCGCGGCTGAGGCATTTTTTTCCAATCTGGACGCCATTGACCCCTCTGAATCGTAGTCTTACCTGGAGGGCTTGTGCCGGTTCCTGAAGCCTTTGTTTTCAAAGGTTTTTACTGTCAGAGAGTCAGTATTCGGCGGCAAAAAGGACTTTTTGCGCGCGTGCGCGGTCGAAGCCATGCTTCGGCATATTGACGATCCCGGGGCAGACCTGTCGGTCATCGCCGAAGAAGTCGGAATCTCGACCAGATATCTCGGAGAACTCTTTCGCGAACTGGGCGCAACGCCGCCACGAGAAGTGGACGGAGCTTCGGCTGGAGCGGGCATCGACTCAGCTGCGCACGGAATCATTTGCAGAGAAAACCATTGCGGACATCGCTGCTCTCAACGGGTTTGTGAACGTTACTCACTTTGGAAGACTCTTCAAGAAGAGATACCGCATGACTCCAGGGCAGTGGCGCTGCAGGCCGTAGGCTTAGACCCCGCCTGCCGAATCAGAACAAAAAAGTGCCTGAATCGGCGAGTGCCGACAGTTTCCTTCAAACCCGGGAACAACACCCGCCAGCCCCTGCCTCGGCACTCCCAGTGCGGCAGCGGGCCGTGTCCCATCAAGGCCTGCCGTCGGCAGCGCAATCGGGTTCAAGCGAGAAGGAATCCTCGGCTTCGAGAATCTCGCGCACAGGCGAAAAGGTCCTGCGGTGCACGGGCAGCACGCCGTAGCGCCGGATGGCCTCGATGTGCCGCTTGACGCCGTAGCCCTTGTGCGCGGCAAAGCCGTACTGGGGATAGCGCTCGTCGAGCTCCATCATGGCGCTGTCGCGCGTGGTCTTGGCAAGAATGGAGGCCGCTGAGATTGCCGGCACCTTGTCGTCGCCCTTGACGACGGCATTGATGCGGCGGTTCATTCTCGGAATCCGGTTGCCGTCAACGAGAATCAGATTGGGTTCAATCGACAGCCCCACAATCGCGCGCTTCATGGCAAGCATCGTCGCCTCAAGGATGTTGAGCGCGTCGATCTCCTCAACCGTGGCGTGCGCCACGCTCCAGGCCAGGGCCTTGCGCTTGATCTCCTCGGCGAGCCGCTCGCGCACGCGCGCGGTGAGCTTTTTGCTGTCGCGCAGCCCCTCGATGGGCTGATCCGGGTCGAGGATCACGGCGGCGGCCACGACCGGGCCGGCGAGAGGTCCGCGGCCGGCTTCGTCCACGCCCGCAATCAAGTCTGCGCTGTCGACAAGCATCTGGTCGTTGAAAAGGTCCGGACCCAGGACCTTCGCACGACACAAACTCCGAAGAGCTGGAAGAACCTTCTGCTGCGCCTCAATGAAATGCATTTCAAAAATATTGATTTGGATAATTCTTTCTACCTGTCTGCAGCACCCTCGCCCGCCGGCCTGTCAGCTGGACAACAGCGGCTGGTCGGGAACCCAGACAAGGCGCACGCGCTCGGCAACGAGCGTGCGATCGGCGTAGTGCCGCACATCACACCCAAGTCCCGCTGCAAAAACCAGCTGGTCGTCAAGCCAGACCAGGGGCAGCCGGCCGCGCTCGAAGGCGGGAATCTTCGCCTCCTGGTACAGATGCTTGAGATTGCGTGAGGGACGCAGGCGATGCAGCTTGAGCTTTTCGCCTCCGCGGCGCGGCCGAACCTCAAGCTTTCCGGCGCGAAGCCGCTGGCCGTCGAGTCCATCCTCATTGCCGTCGCAGGGCTCAAAGCGAAGCACCCCGCCCCAGAGTCCAAGGCTCACCTCGGGTTCGCCCTTCCAGACGATGGTGCGCTGCAGCGCATCGGAGGCGCGAGCCGGGGCCGGGACGTCGACGATCACAAGATTTTCACCCCAGCGCCGCACCTCCCTGCCCTCCATGTGAAAGCACATGGAGCCCGCGCCCTGCGTCTGGCGCACCTGGCGCAGCATCTCCTCGAGACGCACCTTCGGGGGCGCCTTGAGTCCCTGGCTTGTGAGCCAGGCGCGCAGGCAGAGCGCCTGGCGCTGCGCCGAGAGCTTCAAAAACCTGCCGATGGCGATCGTGCCCGGACGGCTGCCCGCGCACAAGGCCAGATCCTCGCGTCCGATCGAGCTGATCAATTCCGCGGATTCGGCCACGAGCCCCACCGAGCGGGCCGCCGCCTTTCTCCAGCCCGGACGCGCCGCATCGAGGTGCGGCAGCATTTCGGTTCGGATGAGGTTTCTCAAAAAGCGCGTGTCGCTGTTTGATTCATCCTCAACCCAGGTCAGGCGGGCCTTTCTGGCAAAGCGCTCGATTTCCTCGCCGGAGACATCGAGCCAGGGGCGCACGAGCGCAATTCCGGCGCCTTCCGAGCCCGCCATTTCAAAGCTTCTCACCGGGCTCATCGCAGCCAGTCCCTCGGGACCGGCGCCGCGCAGCCACTGAATGAGGAAGGTCTCGATGCGGTCGTCCTGGTGATGCGCCGTCATGATGACGTCAGCGCGCCGCTCACGGGCAATTCGCAGAAGCGCCCGGTAGCGGGCCTGGCGCGCCGCAGCCTCCACGCCCTCCGGGGCGCGGGGGTTGACGTAGACGCGGACTACCTCAAGCGTCAGTCCGCGCGCCTTGCAAAACGACTGCACATGCTCGACCCAGGCGTCGGCATTGCAGCTCAGTCCATGGTGCACGTGCACCACGGTGAGATCGGCAATGCGCGACTGTCCGGCGGCATTGCGGATGCGCGAGAGAATTTCAAGCAGCGCCGTCGAGTCCCGTCCTCCAGAAAACGCAAACACGATGCGAACGGGATTGACGGGCTCGAGCGCGAAGTCGGCATCCGGGTGCGCGGCATTGCGCTCGCGCACCGCCTCGATGCTGGCCTCGACAAGCGCCCTCAAATGCGCCTGACCCGACCGCCGGGGGCTGCCGGCGGCCTTTGCTGACTTTTTCTGAACCATGTCGGCCGCCTGCGGGAGTCTGAGAAACTAATGCCGCCCCAAGCCCCGGGCTCAGGCCTTTTTGGTGTCGGCGGGCTGGGCCTGCGGCGCGGGCGCGCTCTCAGCGGCAGCAGTCTTGCTCGCGGCCGGCTTTCTGGCCGCAGTCTTTTTGGCTGCCCTGGGGGCGGCCTTTTTCGCCGTGCCGGACTTTGCCGCCGCCTTTTTCTCGGCTGCAGGCTGCTTGTCCTGCGCGCCGGCGGCCTCAGCCATGTCCCCGGCGGCTTCAGCAGCCGGCGTCTTGGCCTTTGCAGTCTTGCCTGCGCTGGAGCGGCGGGAGGTCTTGCCCGCGGCAGCCGGTTTTGCGGCGGGAGCGGCTTCAGGCGCCTTTTCCTGCTCCTGGGGGTTCGATGCGGCTTCAGCCGCCCCGGCGAAAGCCTTCTGCACGGGCGCCTCGGCTGGCGTCAAGGCAGGCGCCTCGGCCGCCTTATCTGCCTTTTGGGCAACATCAGCCGCATCGCTCTTGCGCGTGCGGGCCGCCCTGGCGGTCCTGGAGGTCTTGGCCGTCCGGGTGCTCCTGGCGCCCTTCTTGGCGGCGGGCTTGTCGGAGACGTCCTTTGCGGCGTCGGAGTCGGAGGAAGCCGCTTCCTGCGCCGGCGTCTGCGGGGCATCTCCAAAGAGTGCGGCGATGCACGCGGCGGCGTTTGGACCGTCGCTTTCAAAGCGCCCGTAGTTGAGAAGCCGCCCGAGACGGCGCTCGAGCAGTTCGTCGGTCGACAGAGACTTCACGAGCTTGAGCTGGTCGACGAGCGCCTTTTTCAGGGTCGAGGCCATCAGCTTGGGGTCGTTGTGCGCGCCTCCGATGGGTTCCGAAATCACCTTGTCGACAAGTCCGAGCTTCTTGAGCGTCTCGGCCGTGAGGCCGAGCGCCTGCGCGGCCTCGGGGGCCTTGGAGGCGCTCTTCCAGAGAATCGAGGCGCAGCCCTCGGGGCTGATCACCGAATAGGTCGAGTACTGCAGCATGAAGACCGCGTCGGCAACGGCGATGGCAAGCGCCCCGCCCGAGCCGCCCTCGCCGATGATGGTGGCGATCACGGGCACCTTGAGCTTGGCAAGCTCAAAGATGTTGCGCCCGATCGCCTCGGACTGGTTGCGCTCCTCGGCGTCGATTCCCGGGTAGGCGCCCGGAGTGTCGACAAACGTAAAGACCGGAAGATTGAACTTTTCAGCAAGCTTCATCAGGCGCAGCGCCTTGCGGTAGCCCTCGGGCTTGCTCATGCCGAAGTTTCGGCGCGTGCGCTCGCGGGTGTCGCGCCCCTTCTGATGCCCGATGACCATCACCGCGTGCTCGGCCAGACGGGCCAGTCCCCCTACGATGCTCTGGTCGTCGGCAAAGGTCCGGTCTCCGTGCAGTTCGTGGAAGTCCTCAAAGATGGCGTTGACGTAGTCAAGCGTATACGGACGGTTGGGATGGCGGGCGACAAGCGCCGTCTGCCAGGGCGTCAGCTCGTGATAGATCTCTGCCGTACGGCGCGCCTTGGCCTTTTCAAGGCGGGCGATCTCACCGCGATTGGACTTTCCGTCCTCGAGCTCCTCGGCCTCGAGCTTTTCAATCTTGGCGGCAATCTCGCCCAGGTCTTTTTCAAATTCGAGAAAAACGGCTTTGGCCATGCTTGCATCCTTTGTATTCAAGCGCTCATTTCAACAAAAAGCGCCGCCTCGCCCGAGCCCCCGTCGGGGGAAGCGCTCAAGGGCGGGCGTTTCAAACTGCGATCTAATACTGTACAGGAGTTTGCGTCAGGCTGCGCCACAACAGCCATGCCGCGGCGGTCCTCCAGGGGGAGAACTCCTCGTGCGACCCCTCGGGCAGAGCCCGCTGGCGAAGCGCCTTGCGAATCCCAAAGTCGCCCCCGGGCCATACGTTCGGACGACCCAGCCCGAAGATGAGCACCATGTGCGCGGTCCAGGGGCCGACGCCGTAGAGCGCGGTGAGCCGCGACTCGATCTCAGCGTCATCGCAGGCCGCACAGGCCGCCTCGTCGATGCGTCCCTGGGAAAACTGCCCGGCCAGAGCGGTCAGCGCAAGCGACTTGGCGCGTGAAAGTCCGAGCGCGCGAAGTCCGTCCTCGCCCCGGGCAAGGAGCGCCTCGCTCAGGGCGTGTCCGCGCGCGCCGCCGCAGGCCGCCAGCACCGTGCCCGAGAGCTTCATGCCCGCGGCGTTGCTCACCTGCTGTCCGCAAACCGCGCGCAGGATGCTTCGCATCAGGTCGTCGCTTGCATAAAGCCCCTCGCCCTGCCGCCGGACGAGTTCGACAAGATCGGCAAGCTCGGGGCGGCGTCCGAGAACTGAAAGCGCCTCGTCCCACCAGGAGACGAAGCGCCGGCCGCCGGCCTCAGCCGGCGGTGCAGAGGTGTTGGCGGGCGCTTTCATAGGGTGCGCTCAGGCGCGGCGCCAGCTTGAGCCCTGGGGACCGTCCTCGACGATGATCCCCTGCTGCTTGAGCGCATTGCGGATTTCATCGGCGCGCGCCCAGTCGCGGGCTTTCTTGGCGGCAACGCGCTCGGCCACGAGCGCATCGATTGCCGCGGCGTCGAGATCCTGCGTGGCGCCCTTGAGGAAGTGCTCAGGCTCGATTTGAAGCACGTTCAGAATGCCGCCCAGACTCTTGAGCAGGCCGGCAAGCCTCACGTCCGCCGTACGGTTGACCTCGGCCGCGAGGTCAAAGAGCACGCTCACCGCCTCGGGCGTGTTGAAGTCATCGTCCATTGCGGCCTTGAACCGCGCGCACCAGGGATCGTTCCAGTCGATCGACACGGGCTCGAGCTCGCGCCCCTTGAGGGCGCTGTAAAAGCGCAGCAGCCCCTTGTGGGCCTCCTCAATGAGGGCGGGGTTGAAGCTGATCGGGCTGCGGTAATGGCTGCGCAGCAGGAAAAAGCGCAGCACCTCATTGCCGTTGCCCAGGCCGTAGCGCTCGTTGGTTTCCTTCAGAGCGTCGCGCACGGTCCAGAAATTGCCGAGCGACTTGCTCATCTTCTCCTCGACGCCCGAGGCCGAGCGCACGCGCAGCGGCCCCGAGTGCATCCAGTAGCGGGCGAAGGTCTTGCCGCTGGCGCCCTCGCTCTGGGCAATCTCGTTTTCATGGTGCGGAAAGACCAGATCCGGGCCGCCGCCGTGGATGTCGAGCGTTTCGCCCAGGAAGTGCCGGCTCATGGCCGAGCACTCGATGTGCCAGCCCGGACGCCCGCGCCCCCACTTCGACTCCCAGCTCGGCTCGCCGGGCTTGGCCGCCTTCCAGAGAACGAAGTCAAGGGGATCGCGCTTGGTCTCGTCCACCACGACGCGGGCGCCGGCCTGCATCTCGTCGATGTTGCGGCCGGAGAGCTTGCCGTAGCCCGGGAACTTGCGCACCGCGAAGTCCACGTCGCCGTTGGATGCGGCGTAGGCAAGGCCCTTTTCCTCGAGCTTTTCGACAAGCCCGAGCATGTTCGCAATGAACTGCGTGGCGCGCGGCTCGTAGGTGGGCGCCAGGCACCCGAGCGCGAGCATGTCCTCCTGCATGGCCCGGGTGAAGAATTCAGTGAGTTCGGTCGTGGAAACGCCCTTTTCGGCCGCGCGGCGAATGATCTTGTCGTCAACGTCGGTGACGTTGCGCACGAAGGTCACCGCGTAGCCCGAAGCCTCAAGCCAGCGGCGGATCACGTCGAAGGCGACAAACGTGCGCCCGTGTCCGATGTGGGTGTAGTCATAAACGGTCACGCCGCAGACGTACATCCCCACCTTGCCGGGAACGAGCGGAACAAAGGGGCGCACATCGCGCGTCAGGGTCGAATAAATTTGCAGCGTCATGACTTCAATTGCTTCTCGTTGTATTGACGCCCGGCGGGGCCGGCGAAAAAAAGGCGCCTGCGTGCGGATCTTCGCGCCGCACCCGCCCCCGCGGGCTGTCGGGTCCATTGTTCGGGGGGCGCGTTGCCGCCCCTCTTGAGAAGGCCTCGGGGCCGGCGCTGCCCGGAGGGCGCCTGCGGGGCGTTCACGAAATGATGCAATTTTTCGCGCGCCCCCGCGGCCCTGAGTGCCGGCACTGATGCGATACAATCGGCGAAGTTTAGCAAAGATGCGGCCTGCGGCCTGCCTTGCGGGGCTCCCGGCGGAGCGCCTTCAGGCGCCCGGAGGCGCCCCTTTGGCGCACGCCTTCGCGGGCCCGGCATGCCGCCGGCGCGTTTTCTTTCGTCACACCTGCAGTCCATGAATCGAAACTACCTTCGCGGCATCGGCGCCGGCCTTTTTGCGGCCGCCGCAGCCGTTGTCCTCACCCAGGCGGCCGGCGCGGCCGTCATCGTCGATCCTGACGAACCCACCAAGGCCGTCACCAGCGACCAATACCCGGCTCTCGTCGACAAGCTCGTGCACCGCGGCGACTACAAGCAGGCCCTGGCCGTCATCGACGAGGCGCTCAAGCAAAATCCCCTCTCGGTGCAGCTGCGCTTTCAGCGCTGCGTCGCCTATGAAATGATGGGCGACCTTCCCAGGGCGCGCGAGCTCTACGAGGACTTCATCGACCGCTACCCCGAAATTCCCGAGCCCTACAACAATCTCGCGCGCATCTACGCCTCGCAGGGCGACCTTGACCGCGCGCAGTCGCTTGTCGAGCGCTCCATCGCGCTGCGCCCGTCCTTTGCGCTTGCCTACGACAACCTCGGGCAGATTCATCTGGCCAAGGCGCGCAACGCCTTTGCCTCAGCCCTGGCCAACGCTCCGGGCAACCGCCAGATTGAAAAGCGCATGAAGGCTGTTGATGCGATTCTGAAATAAATCTTTTGAATATACTTTTCCATCCTTTCAGTGAAATCATGATCTCCAATCGTTTGCGTCTGGGGCTTCTCGCCCTTCCCCTCACCCTTGGTCTGGGCATCCCCGCGGGCGAGGCACTTGCCGCCGCGCAGCCCAAGGGCGCCGTCATTGAAACGAGCATGGGCACAATTGAAATTCGCTTTGAAGCCAAGCGCGCGCCGCTGTCCGTGCAGAACTTCGTGCGCTATGCCGAGGAAGGCCACTACGACGGCACGATCTTTCACCGCGTCATCGACGGGTTCATGATCCAGGGCGGTGGCTTCACCGAGGATCTCAAGCAGAAGAAGACCCATGAACCGGTGATCAACGAGGCGCGCGGAGGCCTTTCCAACCGCCGCGGCACCGTGGCCTTTGCCCGCACGAGTCTGCCCCACTCGGCCACGAGCCAGTTCTTCATCAATCTTGTGGACAACGACTTCCTTGACGCAAGCCAGGCCCGCGACGGCTGGGGCTATACGGTCTTTGCCACCGTCACCAAGGGCATGGACGTCGTGGACAGAATCGGCGCGGTAAAAACAACAAATCGCCGCGGCATGGGTGACGTTCCCGAAAAAGCGGTTACAATCAAGTCCGTGAAGATTACTCGTTAACACTTAAGCCATTGGCTCAAGTTTTGCGAATGAAACGCGCATTCTGTACCAAAAACGCCTCGTCTCTAAGGGTTTTTGTACGGCCGGGGCGCCAGATAGGCGCGCGATGCGCGTTCGTTTTGCACGAGCGCTGATCTTTACGAACTCTCGGGATAAACCATCGGAAAAGTCTGAACAACAATGATTCGCTTTACGACAAACATGGGCGTCTTCGACGTCGAGCTCAACGAGTCAGCCGCTCCGAAGACTTGCGAGAACTTTCTCACCTACGTGCGTGAGGGCTTTTACAACGGCACCATCTTTCACCGCGTGATTGCGGGCTTCATGATCCAGGGCGGAGGCTTTGAGCCCGGTCTGGTTCAAAAGCCCACGCACGAGCCGATCGAAAACGAAGCCGGCAACGGGCTCAAGAACGACAAGTACACGATCGCGATGGCGCGCACCAACGATCCGCACTCCGCGACGAGCCAGTTCTTCATCAATGTCGTTGACAACGACTTCCTCAACCACACCGCCCCCACCGCCCGCGGCTGGGGCTACGCCGTGTTCGGCCGCGTGGTTGCGGGCGCCGACGTTGTCGATGCCATCAGCCATGTGCGCACCGCCACCCGCAACTTCCACGGCGACGTCCCCGTCGAGGATGTGGTGATCGAAAAAGTAGAGGAAATCTAGGCGACGTCAGCGAGCCCGGCAGGCAGTTTCATCGGGACATCCCTCTTGCCGCTGAGTCTCCTTGCGACGAACCTGCTGCCTGACTGCTAGACTGAGAAGACCGTGCGCCGCACGCGTTCCCGCCCCCAGGCGGGAATTGAGCTGCGGGCGGCGGTCTTTTCTTTTGCCCTTTTTTCCTTGATGCGGCCCCGGCGCCGCAAACCACCCTTGGTCCACCCCATGCCCATTACAGGTCTGGCACTGGCGCGCCCCATCAAGGCGCCGGCAATCAGCGGAACCGATCAAATTGAAGACGTGCGCCGTCCCGTCTTCATCGCCGACCTGCACCTGTCGGGCGCAAGCAAGCGCACGCTTCTGTCCTTCTGGTGGTTCATGCAGACCCGGGCGCGGCGCTTTTCAGAGCTCTTCATTCTCGGAGACTTTTTCGAATACTGGATCGGCGACGACGCCTGCTCGCCCGCTGAGCCGATTGCAAGGCTGCTGCGCGCCTACGCCGCCGGAGGCCGGCGCATCTTCATGATGCAGGGCAACCGCGACTTCATGCTCGGAGAGGACTTCGCGCGCCACTGCGGCGCCGTGCTCATCAAGCCGCAGGTTGTGATCTCGGTCGCGGGGCGCCGCATTCTGCTGTCGCACGGCGACGAGTGGTGCACGCTTGACGATGACTACCAGAAGTTCCGCTCCGAGGTGCGCAGCCCCGCCTTTCAGGTGCAGGGGCTTGAAATGTCGGTCGAGGAGCGCATTGCCTTTGCCAGGGAGGCCCGCGCGCAGTCCGTGAAAACCAAGACCGTCAAGAGCGCCGAGGTGATGGACGTGGTCGACGCCGCCATCGCCGCCGACTGCGAGAAGTACGACTGCCGCACCGTCATTCACGGGCACACGCACAAGGCCGCACACCACCGCACCGACGCCTTTGACCGCTACGTGCTGCCCGACTGGAATCTCACGGGCGAGCACGGTGCGGCGCCGCACCGCGGCTGGATTGAGCTTGAGGCCGACGCAACGCCCAGAATTGAACTGCGCCGCGGCATCTTCTGGTAAAGGCCCCGCGCCCCCTCTGCGCACGCGGGCGCTCACCCGCACAGGCATGGCCTTCTGGGCAAGGCGGCAGCCGCCGGCCGCCCCTTTGCAAACCGCCTTGCAGCAGCTCCGAAATACAGCAGCCGTGGGGCTTGCCCCTGCCCTCGACCTGGAGCGCCTCGTTCAGATCAGACTCCTACCGCCAGGACTTGGCGCGCAGATGGCAGCCGATCTTTTTCAATGTCAAGGCCAGACCGTGTTTCCTGTAGTAGTTTGCAGTGACGCTCAGCATATTGAGGTATTTCCGGACAAGCCAGGAAGTCCGGCCTGCGCCCGTGCCTGCATATCCTGCCGACTCACTTGAACGGATCAGGTCAAAGACATATTTTTCCAGGGGCGAAAGAGTGTTGAGCTTCATTTTATTTTGCTCATCAAGCCGCGACCATGTGCCGAGCGTATTCCTTGCCGTCTGGCGGGTAATGATCTGAACGCCCTTCTCCTCATCGAGTCTCTGATACTCCATCAGGCCGGACAGGGTCATCATTCGCATATAACATCTCAAATACCCATAAAAATGAGCAAATCGAGTGCGAGAGGTGACGATGGAATCATCTCTGACGTTCCTGATGTAAAGAGGCTCGTTGACTCGCTTCACGCGGGATGCCCGGAGCAAAAGCTCAAACGTATAGGCATTGTCTTCATGGAGAATGTAATCAATGAAACGGATGCTGTTTTTGAGAAGGTATTCGCGTTTGGTGAGCTGAAGACAGGCTGAGGCTCGAAACTCCCTGGCCTCAGCCAGCCTGCTGATCATTTGAATTCCGCTGACGACAGCAGACAAATCTTCACGAGTCTCATAGTAGGTTTTCAGATCCCGGTACTTGGATCTTACAAAGCTGTTCTCGAAGACTGCTGATGCATTGAAGAACAACACCTCGACATCATCTTCCACTGCACAATGGTAGAGCCGGTCAATGGCGCCTTCGGCCAGTGCGTCATCGCTGTCCACAAAGAGCAGATACTCGCCTCGAGCCAGAGAAATTCCCAAGTTCCTTGATGCAGACAAGCCGGAATTATCCTGGGAAACAATTCGAATTCTCGAGTCTTGCCGAGCGTACTGCTCGAGGATTTCAAGAGAACCATCCGTGGAGCCATCATTGATGCAAATGACCTCAAACTCGACATTTGATTGATTCAGGACGCTTTCAATGCACCCCTTCAAATAACGCTTCGTGTGTAGACGGGAATAATGACCGAGACTTGCATACCCATTCTGCCTGTTTCCGTGCGGGACTGATCCCTGGACTCCTGGGGCGCATCAAACTTGAACTAAAACTTTCCTGAAGACTCGCCGCACACTCGCGAAACAACATCCTTGTAGATGTCGGCATGCTGCCAGCAAGCGGCCAGAATCTTCATGCCCGAGCGGTATTCTCTAGCCAGAATTCTCTTGTTGAGAAGATCAAGATCTTCCTCAAGCAGCGCGGCCCCCATGCAGGCAGCCAGTCTTTCAAGCTCCTCACCCTTGCCGGCCGCAAAATTCTGCAGCTTGAAGTAGTATTCGCTGGCGCCGCAGTATTGGGCAAAGGCGTCCAGTGACAGGCGGGCGCTGCCGTCCTCGTGAGAGTCAGACCTCTGCCAATAAAGCGGTCTGGATTTGATTGCGCAATAAGAACGGGAAAAGTACGCGCAATAGAAAAAGGAAAAAAGATCTCCGTCGCGCCAGCTCGCGGCGGTTCCAATCTGCCTGTACGCCTGCAGAAGAATTTCTTTTTTGAAGACCTTCCCAAAAAATGTCGGCAGCTGCGACCTGTCCTCATAGAAGGCCTTCAGAATCCCAAGGCTGCCTTCAATCCGCACCCCGCCTGGCATCAGCTTCTCTTCAGTCGGCCTGGCCTCCTCGGGACCCCTGTCGCGCTTCTCATCCCCGCAGGTGAACTCGATGATGTCGGAATTCTCCGCCTTGATCCAATCCGCAATCCGGCTGCAGGCATCGGCTTCAAGGTAGTCGCCCGCGCCCATGAAGATCACGTGATCTGCTCGGGCCGCAGCCGCGCCTGCGGCTCTGGCCTGAAGCAAGCCCGACGGTTCCTTGAGATAAAATGACGGCAGCCCGCCTGTCTATGGACTGATAGTCGTTCAACACTGCAAGCGAGCCGTCGACGGATCCGTCATTGACGCAGACGACATCAATATCAAACAATGTTTGATTCATGATGCTGTCGAGGCTCCTTGAGATAGATTTCTCCGCGTTGCTGACCACGATGACAATTGACAGGAGCGGATGCTCAGGCCGCTGCGCAATCCTTGAGCGCATCAGGCCTCTCATGAGCTTCATCTGTTGGGGCGAAGCGTGCCGATTTTCTTCATTGACATCGAGTTTCTGAAGATAATCATGGTCCAGGGCCTCGGAGAGCTGAACGCATGCAGCAGGCCTGCTGCCGAGCCTCTTCAGGTTGTAGATGCAATGATTTAAAACTGCATTCGCAAAGCCCTTTTCGACCAATTGGAATTTCCCATCCTGAAGAAGCCTTTCCTTGACCGCCAGAAGCGCCTTGCAAAAGTCATCAGGGCTCTTGTGCGTATTCGACTGCAGATTTGTTGAGATTTCCACCCGCCGATGCAGAAGAATCTCGTCAGTCGCTGCGATTTGATCTGCATTTGCAAGAGCTGCATACACAAAGAACAAATCATTGGCAGTTCTCAAGGGCTGGAACTCCAGATTCAGCTTCCTTATAAAATCAAACCTGAAAAGCTTGGCCCATGGAACTGAACCAGTGATATTAAAAAGATTGTCACCGGCGCTTCTTGCATTGAACGGATTCCTGTCGACAAACTCCATCCTGAGAAACCACGGGGCCCCGGAAAACTTTTTCTTGCCTTGATCATATACGTCTGCCGCACACAGACCAATGTCAGCCTGGTACTTTTCGCAAAGATCCGTCAGCTTCTCCAAATAATCGGGCTCTGCGAAATCATCGCAGTCAATAAAAGCCAGATATTTGCCGCAGGCATGGCGCATCCCGTGGTTTCTTGCCGCGCCCGCGAACATGTTTTCCTGATGAAGAACCTTGATGCAGGCGTACCTTTGCGCATAGGACTCGAGAATGCCAGGGGAGGAGTCGGTTGATCCATCATCAACGCAAATCATTTCAAAATTTTTTAGCGTCTGCCCTAAAACCGAGTCCAGACACTGGCGCAAGTACTTCTCGCCGTTGCATACGGGAATGATGACCGAGACCAGAGGCTGCTTCATCCGTGACATTTCGACATTGAATCCTGTATTGATTTTTTCAACCGCTCCATCATGAATCCGGGAATGATCCTGATACGCAAAAGTCCCTTCCCTCCTCCTTCAGTCCCTGCATTTTTTGCTGCACATGCGCGCCGGTTGTTTTCCCCGAATGATTCGGGCGCACCGATAAATACTGCATTTGAGCAGGCCTCTACTGTCGCCCCCCCCCCGGAATGTCATGTTTATCAACCACATTAAGTGCGTACCGTTATTGAACCTGTTCCCTGTGGAACAACGCCAGTGGACCGCATGGATCGCAAGATCAATCAAGATCTCTTGTCCGACTTTTGTTCGATTGATTTGCTGAAGATGTCTTTTTCATAATAACGCGCACCTTTTGCAAAGCCAAAGCGGTGCTTGGCAGCTTTCAGGGAAGCACGCTGATTGAACAGAATTTAGAAGTCAAGCCATTGAGCCATTTGATAAATCACATTGATCAGAATTCGGTTCTTTTTGTCTGCAACATCATCGACGCCAATTTTTTTCTGAAGACTCGGCTGCGGATCCATGAGGAAGTCGATTCTCTGAACTATTGACTGGGTGTGCAGCGGGAATCGAGGTCGCGTCTTGAGGCCAGGACTCATTGGGCCGACGCGTACTGATATGGGTGATTCCCACTCGTCTTGATTGCTTTTCAAGGAAGACGAATGCTCATCGAGTCCGACTCCCAGGGCCAGGCTGCGCGTCTGTCGAACCCTGGCCAGGCCCTGTCTCTGATCGTGCATTCAATATTCGGTGTCCCCAGTGAGGATTTTTTGTCGTTGCGGTCGTCGGAGATTTCGGAACCCTGGGAATTTCCTTTTCTCTTCAAGACCATGCCCTCAACCGCATTTTTCTGGGGTTCAAGGTCGCACACCTCCATATCGACTCCTTTGACCACGATGCGCTGCCAGGCTGAAATCGCCCAGGTGAGCACAGTGCAGCGCCGCAGCGCGGCTCGATTGAAATTGAGGCCGGCGCCGCACCAGAAATTGACGTGCACGGAGTTTTTTTCTGGAATCGGCCCGACGGTCTGCGATTCCAGTCTGGCTGGCCGCGGGGCGTCATGCCGGCGGGGGGGGGGTGCGGGATATAATCAAATCCTGTTGCTTTGCAGAGGTTCCGGCGTATTGACGGAACGAGATATCTGCGACAGAAGAACATTACACGCACCATGTCAGACCTTCTGGATTATCTTTTTGCGACTCCCTTCACGCCGAGCACGCCTTCAGACCGTTCTGGCGACCTTCTGGGCTGGTCTCGCATCAGGCGCCGTCTGCAGCGCCGGCTTTTTCCCCCTTTCACTGTCCTGACGCCCCGCAGACACTCGGCAGAAATCCGACTGCTGATGGAAATGATCATTACCTCTGACGACCTCCCGGCTCCTTTCAAGACCATGACCAACAGCAGGAGCCGGCTGAGGCTTATGCGGCATCTCGAAATCCTCTTCGGCTTGGCAAGCCTTGTGAACGAGAATGTCAAGGATTTGCCCTCGCTGATTGAGGCCGCGCAGGAAAATCCCTGCGGGATTCTCAATATTGAGCGCATTCGCCAATATCTTGAACATAGAAAAGACTCCTCCTCAAGCTTCATCTGCAGCGAAAGCCCGGATGACTATATGGCCAACCTGGCCTATGGAATCGGACCGCACTACACCGTCTGTCTACGCGAATTCGATATGATGCGTAAACGCGGCGAGTTTTTCGATAACGAAAAATTTAAAACCGTTCTGAAAAAAGTTGCAAACTGGGGGAATCAAACCAGAAGGTCCTCCTTTAAAAGCTTTTTGGATGATTTGAAGTTTCTCAACAATTACTCATGGAAGGAAATTTTCAAAGACTTTGACAGCCGAACCAAGTTTTGGATTTCACTGCTGGAATCCTCGGACAAGCTGAAGCATTCGTTTCTTTACCAGATTTACCTGCACGCCCGGAGTAAACTCCCTGAAAACCTCCCCCTTGATTCTGCAGACGCATTGAGACAGCGAATCTACGAATCGGTCTTCGCCAGCGCCCGTGGTTTGGATCTCTACTGGTGTCTGGTGGAGTGCCGCATCTTTGAAGTCCTGACGGCTTTGGCGGACTTTCTCATCTACAGCCTCATCGTCTACGCCACGCCTCAGTACGAGATTTCCGAAGACGCCGGCGGCGATTCACGCGCCCAAAGATCCCGGGGCAAAAAGCTTTCCACCTTTATCGACAACAACATCTTCTGGCTTCCCGGCGTCACCGCGCACCTGTACGAAACGATTAAGCAGGCGCGCTTCTGTAAAGAAAAGATGGCTGACAGCTGCCAAATCCCTGAACTCTCGTTTCCAGATCTGCGGCTTGACAAGGGGGTGTTCGGCAGACGCGAAATCCGCGAAGTTCTTCTCTTCATCTTGAATCGTCATGCCCGAACCAAGGGCAGCGGCATGACGTTCGTCAACATTCTCGAGGACGACCAAGATGTCGTGCTGATTCGAACCGATCGCCAACAGGCGGGACTCGACTCCGCAAAGAAGATTCAGGAAGCGCTGATTCAGGGGGATGTCCGACTTCCTGGTTTGATTAACCTCAATGCCGATTTCGTGGACTTCGATCAGCTCTTCAAGAACGATTCATTCTGGGCCAGCTTTGTCGCAAACAACTTCCTCTGGGCGACCTTCGGCAGATGGTTTGGCTTTGTCAAACAAAAGGATGACGCATCTGGAGACTAATGATGACCGTGAAGAAGAACCGCTATGGGTCCCTCCCGCAGATTCTCGATGAGATTCATTGCAATGAAGCTTCCGGCATTGAGGCCGCTGTCATCCTCACCTATGAGTTTGATCCGAACCTTGCGCATGCGCTTGCGAGCACGGCGCTGCTCGAGCTTGAGGACATCGAGTTTGGACTTCGCTTCAAATCAGAGTTCCCTGCCTGCCTTTTTTTCGACCCCAAGCGCAGCCGCAGCCTGCCGAATTTTCCGAGCGACTTTGAGATTCATTTCAAGGCAGGCCGCGGGAGGGCGTGTCACCACAGCAAGGCCTATGCCCTGGCGTTGTCCGACGGTTCATTCAAGCTCGTCCTTGGAAGCTTCAACCTGACGGAGTCAGGACTCTTTCGCAACCGCGAGTCGTTTGCCTCATTCGACCTTTGCGACGACTGCAGCGCAGAGGTCAGGGATCTCTTTAGTCAATGGAGCCAGTTCCTTAAAAAACACTATCTGAACACAACTTCATCGGAAAGACTTAGCCTCTACCTGAAGCATCTCGACGACAGACTTGCCGAGCTCTCCAATGTCGACGGCTCCGACAGCCAGCGGAAAGACTCCCCAATGCGGCTTTTGTCTTCCGGCTACGGCTCCTCTGACCCGCACAAACCTGATTCCGGCTCCAACTCCTCTGGTTTGGATGAATTAAAAAAATTCTGCGAGCAGAACGGGATTGACCCAAAAAAACTTCTTGTGGTCTCTCCCTTCTTTGACGAGAATCATTCCGGCGACGGCATTCTGCAGCGCTTTAAATCCATATTCAAGAACCTGACCAGCGTTTCCATTTTTTCTAAGTATTCGAAATGGAAAAGAACCTTTTTCAAGGGTTTTGATGAAAGAAATGTACGCTGCTTTTGCATTCCATCAGAAGTCTCTAACGACGAACTAAAGGACATCATCGTCTTTCTTGGAAAATCTGATCAAACGTCTTCGCACTCAAACTTGACGAAATCTATTTTCCGCGATCTGCACTCCAAATTGGTTTTGCTCGCTGACGACAATGGAAGAGCCGTTCTCTACATCGGCAGCGCCAATTTTTCAAAGAAAGCATGGCTTGGCGATAATTTTGAACTCGGAGTTGCAGGAATTGTCGAGGTCCCTGATGAATCGAATCCCCGTCAAGTCCAGACCTGGGATAAGGAGTTTGTCAAGTCCATCCTGAACACCAAGGTGACAAAGGCCTGTCTTGTCGACGATGGCGAGGATCCTCAAAAAGATGATGAGGATGACAACGACGCTGCAGCCGCTCCACCGGGCTGGCTTGAGAGCATTCTTCTCAGCCCCGTCGGGGATGCAGACGACCAGGACGATCAAGATTTTCAGGGACGATTTCTCTACTTTGTCCGCAAGAGTTCGGCCCGCATCGGTCTGGATCTGGAAAACGAAATCTTTCAATTCGGCGATCTTGACGTCACGCCCGTCGCAGGGATCGACAATGGCTCCCTGCTTCTTGAAAGTCCTCCCTATCCCTTTTCAAAGCTGGAGAAGATGCTCAATTCGACTCGCGTCATCACCAAAATGAGCCGACATCGCGATGCCGGGAGTTCGGATCCGGGACTTGTCTTCATTCCCTTCAACATTGACCCGAGGTTTGGGATCAAGGCTCAGTTTCACATGGAGGTCAACCCGGAAAACGGGCTTGCGTTCCTCGCCAATCTCTACGCAGGGAAAAAGTTCTCCCGCCAGGATGACGCGCGCCGAAAGAAGGCAGCAGACAGGCGCGCCGAAGACGGATTTCAGGAGCTTGAGACGCCTCTCGATGAGTCGCGATCGAAGACGCACGCGATGCGTCAATGGATTTCCGATCTAGGCAATCTGGAACAGGCGCTCATCAAGCCTGGCAAATCCATGACTTTGCGCAGCGACCTCATTGAGTTCATCCTGATGTACGCCAAAAGTCTCGTTCGGCCGGACGCAAAGCTTCAAAATAAGAAACTCAATCCGACAGACAAGACGTTCATCGTCATGGAGCTCGCCATTCTGGCCGCTCGTCTGGCTGCAGCCGGCTGCGGCCAGGGCGCCAGCAACAAGGACGCAGTCGAAAAAATTGTCGCAGAACTCGCGGAAATGGCCCTGCAGCTCGAGGCAAAAAACCGTCCGGATGGATGCAGTACCGGAGATGATCCGTATCGACAGCTGCTGTACGACTGTCTGGACAGATTCAAGGCCAAACTCAATCAGGAATCAGCATCATGAGCAAGGAAAGCAAGTTTGATGCCGACGGCTTGTGCATGCCGGGCTGCTTTGCAGCCGGGGCGGCACTGCCGGACGCCTATCTCAGGCAGTATGAGGAAGCGCGCGTCATCAATGAGTTTTTCACGAAAACGCCCGTGCAAATGCTTGCCGATGATGTTGGTACGGGAAAAACATGGGTGGCAATGATGACCCTGTTTTCCCGTCTGAACAGAAATTCCTCAGAGAACTCCCGCGGGCAAAGGCATGCCGTCGTAATCGCACCGACTCGCCTCGTCGCAAACAAATGGGTTTATGAGCTGAATTATTTCAATCAAAACTTTGTAAAAGACTCTGAGATAAATGCAATCATCCATCATGACTCCCTCTCAGATCTCCTGACGGATGTTCAGCATTGCGCCAGAAATAGATTTCCTGAACAAAACAAGCCGCTGAATGAACTGCTGCGCAACAGATTGCCGCAGACCAAATGCGCTGAGATTTTTCTTCTGGAGTTAATCAAAGCCACAAGGCGAATCGCCCCTAAGAAAAAATGGCCGGGGACCGACGAAGACAAGAAGCTCATCGACTCATTCGCATCAAGCCTTGAGAAGATGCGTCGTTACCCTGCCATGTCGGCCGCTCTTTCCCAAAATAAAATCGAAAAGCTCATTTCCAATCTGAAGCTTTATGCCAGCGCCTTCAAAAGCCAGGGCGGAAAATGGTTTGACTGCGAATTTGACCGCACGGTCTGGGCTAAGAGACGCAAGCGGGTTCACTGGACTACATGGGCGAAAGATCTCGTGAAGCTCAGCAGCGAAAATGCCGGCCTGAAACAAATCCTTCACCTGGTGCAAATTGCGTCAGTCCTCTGGGACGCTGACCTGCGTCGGTCAGTGCGTCCGAAGAATGCCGTGTTGACGCAAGAGACCGCGGAAAAGCTGCATCAAAAGTTTTATCACGCCGGCGATGACAATGCACTCCTTCAATGGATCAAGATCATCCTCAGGCAAGGCTTGAGCAAACTGGATAATGCCTCTGATATTCTCAAGAATCTGGGAGAAACAGAATGCGACGTCAATTTCGTCATCCCCGTACCGGAGGCCGAGCGCATCGTTCTTATGCTTGCAGCCTATGCCGACCGTCTGAAGGAGATTTCCGGTCACGACATCAAGATCGATGATGCCCGCATGCACATGTATGCAGCCGCGGGAGTCTTTCGCCACCCGACTCATTTGCACGATGCCATCGATGAGCTGAAGAGACACGGCAACCCTTGTGAACGACTTTCGACTTTTCTTGCTCCGATTCTGAGCATGACCACTCAGAATTCAAGAATGAGTAAAGAAAGACCAAACAAAAGAAAAATCCTTTTGGACCGTCTTGCGCAGGGGATTCTTCAGCTTGTCGATTACGAGGTCAATCCCAATCAAGTTGGAAGCTTCTTTTGGGAAGAAGAGCCCAAGCAGCATGCGATTCATGTCATTTGCATGAACGACTTGAAAAAAGGCGAAGCTGTCAGTCAGGGAAGCCCAAGGAATAATCTCCGGACCATCTCTCTGGCAATCGTTGACGAGGCACACAACTGGCGTCGCAGATCCCATGGAGCAGAGCGGTATCAAAAGCTCGTCGCGCCGCTTGTCGAGCGAACGCTGCTTGTAACGGCAACGCCTCTGCATATGGGCGTCGAGGATCTGAAATCCATCATTGACATCACCCTTGGCCTCGACAAAAAACAATGCGCGACGCTTCCCGAAGATGTTTCGGGTTACCTGAGAGCTGAATATTTTCTCGATTTCATCAACAGCTATCAAGCCATTTTCTGTAAGGATAAGAATCGGCTCCAGGAGGCCGCCCAAAAGCAGAAAGCCGTGGTTGAGGCAATTCACAACCTCAGCAGCATGAAGCAAGACGCCGAGAAAATCCTTGAAAAGGCCCGACGCGAATTGCCCTCCCCGTCCACCGGCGAAAAGTTCAAGCAGGCGCAGCTAGACGCCTGGACGGAGTCCTTATTGCCCGATCCATACCTGCACGAACTTGCCGAGAGCGTTCTGGACCTGCACACCCTACTGAACCAGGATCTTCTCAAGAACATCAGTCTCTTCATCAACAAAACAAGGGCGCCAAGGTATTATGAATCAACATCGATTGCCAGACGCAGATATTTGTGCGGACAAGAGGCTGATGTCGCGGCGCTTGAGTCCGATTTGAATCCCCCGGCCGATGATGCCCATCTTTTGCTTCATGACTTCGTGGGCATCGACAATTCTGCAACAGACTGGGTGAATTTGATTGGAATGCGTCTTTCACAGCTCGCCAGCCAGAATAAAAATGCCTTTTTGTTGACTGCCCTTCCCTCGAGCTATGAAGCATTAAAATCCAGCGCTGCGCTCTCGAGTTTAAAAATAAAAGCTCAGGACAAGGGTAAAGATGAAGCCGAGGACCAGAAGACCGACAATATTGCACTCCGGTATTTTCATGTTTTAGACAAATGCCTGTCCAGTGCGGAGCCAAAAAATGGAGAATGCGGCAAGCTGATGACCAATCATCCCAAGGTCAAAAGAACTGTTGAGATTGCTTTCAAAAACCTGCTGCTCGGCCAGAAGACGCTTGTTTTCTGCCAGCGCCTGGACACCGTCGACGTGATTCTCAAGGCACTCAACAATCGGTGCAGCGAATTCCTGGGCAGTTACCCGGACACTCAGCGCTACGACGCGGATCACCCCTTGGACTGGGCCTTCTGCGTCGCCAGAGAATTTACTGTTCAGCAAATGAGAAAATTCCCGAAGTCAAAATCCCACATCAATTTTGACGCCCTCCAGTCCTTCCTGGACTCAAGGAGTCCCGACCAGAATCTGGCCGCTTCCGACTTCGACGCCCGAGCAGTCTGGCTTGTGAGCACGGCGCTCATCGCTGCGTACATGAAAAACAATCTGAAAAGGCGTGACAAAGAGAAGCTGCTTTCGGAGATCTCGAAGCTTGTCGCATCTCAGAAAATTCCTGATGAGGAGCTGTTGCCGGATGATGAGAATGAGACTGAGGCAGCAAAAGCTGCAGCGGCACAGGATGATGCAATCTCCGGGCGCACTCTCGCAAATTTCAAGGCTGTTGTCGCCATCACCGGACGCTCGAACAGAGACCCAGTTCAGCGTGGCCGCATCCTGCGCAACTTTTCAGCTCCGTTTTTTCCGCTTGTGCTCATTTGCGGTCAGGTCAGTCAGGAAGGCGTTGATATGCATCGATACTGCCGAACGCTGATTCTTCATGACCTCAACTGGAATCCAGCGATTATTGAACAACGCATCGGCAGACTTGACCGCATCGCTTCCTTTGCTTCAGAACTAAAGCAACCAATGCCCGTGGATATTTTCGTACCGTTTCTCGCCGACAGCTATGACGAATACCAATTTTCGAGAGTTCTTCAACGGGCAGATCTTCAGGAACTCGTCTTCGGTCGAAATGACAAGGTCGTATCCGACAGCGAGCGGATAAGACGTGCGAATCAAGCCAAACAGACGGAGAATAAGGCGAACGACGATCGGGAGGATGAAGTCGAAAACGAAATGCAGGAGTTCGAAGAGATGAAAAGCGACGGCGCCGATGGAGACTTTCCCCTGCTTGGTCCCCTGATTCACGGTTTCTTCGACATGGATCTCTCAGCGGCGCAACGCAGGAAAATATGGTTCAGCGAGGCGGACGCTTCTCGTTGAAGTAAAAAATGATCTGGTCTGCCGCCTCGCCGGCGGATCGCCTTTGTCAACCCGACGGACCTGCATGGAACACCACGGCGCTCGAGGCCTTTTCGCGGCCGCCTCGTCGCCCACCGCGCAGCAGCATCCGGGCTCGCTACGCAGCGGCATGTTCCCTCTGCGCGCGCCGTCTCGAGATCTTTCACCTCAGGCTTTTTTGTCCGGGTTCAGAGCCCGGCTCAAGGGTAAAATAGCTTGTTTTTGATTCGGCCGGCAGCGCGCGTTGCCCTGACGCCGCTCCCCCTGCCGCTTCCTGCTTTCAGAACGCCTCCTGAGGCCTGCTTCGACGCAGCCCTCAGGGCGCTCCTTCGCCGCGACACCCGTCAGGGCATCGCGCTTGATCTGCAAGGCCCGAAGCTGCCGGCATCAACCCATTTCTATGGAGAAAGCGATCTTGTCGCGCTTTATCGAAGAATTCCGCGTGCTGCCTGAAATGCTCGAGCGCACTGCACGCCTTTTTCCCGACCGCGAGGCCTATCGCTGGTACGACTACTGCACCAACAGCTGGGTGACGCTCACCTGGCGCAAGTTTTCCGAACGCGTGCTGCGCTGGCGCCGCGCCTTTGCCCGCATGGGCCTCAAGAAGGGCGACCGCGTTGCCATGCTGCTGCCCAACGGCATCGATGCCCTCACCTTTGACCAGGCGGCGCTTGCCAACGGCCTTGTGCCCGTGCCGCTGCACGCCATCGACACCGCCGGCAGCTCCACCTACATTCTCAACGACTCGGGCGCGAAGTTTCTCGTCACCGTCAACTTCGCGCGCTGGAATTCACTTGCCACCTGCGGCACCGAGCTGCCCGAACTCGAGCAGGTGGTGCTCACCAACGAAACCGAGTCGGGCGTGAGCCAGGGCCGCATCCCCTACTGCGGCCTTGAGGACTGGCTTGCCACGGGCAACGATGTCGAGACGCTTCCTGAAGGCCCCGGCGAGGAGGATCTCGCCGCGCTCGTCTACACCTCGGGCACCACGGGCCGCCCCAAGGGCGTGATGCTCACGCACCGCAACGTCGTGGCCAACGTGCGCCAGATCCACGGCTACATGGACGTCACAGAAAACGACGTCTTTCTCTCGTTTCTGCCGCTGTCGCACACCTTCGAGCGCTCCGCGAGCTACTACCACGCGGTCGCCACGGGCGCGGCGCTTGCCTTCTGCCGCAACGTCTCTCGCATTCTCGACGACCTGCGCGAGGTGCGCCCCACCATCATGTGCTCGGTGCCGCGCGTCATTGAGCGCATCCACAACCAGGTGATGGGCGTGCGGCGCAAGATGCCCGCCAAGAAGGGCTACTTCTTCGACTGGACCCTCGAGACGGGCTGGAGGAGCTTCTGCCGCGCCAACGACCTCCCGGTTGAGCACAGCGCGCGCGAGTGCATCGACTTTCTGGTCTCGGGCTATCTGCAGCGCAAGATCGGCGAACACATCCGCAATCTCTTCGGCGGCCGCATGCGCATTCTCTTTGTGGGCGGCGCCGCGCTCAACTATTCGGTGGCGAAGTTCTTCTGCGGCATGGGGCTTCCCGTGCGCCAGGGCTACGGCCTGACCGAAAGCTCGCCCGTGATCTCGCTTTGCGAGGAAAAGGGCAACCATCCCCTTACCGTCGGGCGCCCTCTCATTGAGATCGATGCGCGCATCGGCGAAAACGACGAGCTGCAGGTGCGCGGCCCGCAGGTGATGAAAGGCTACTGGAAGCGCGAGGAGGACACCCGCCGCACCTTTACCGAGGACGGGTGGCTCAAGACGGGCGACCAGGCCGACATGAGCGACGGCGGCCGCATCCGCATCAAGGGGCGCCTGAAGGAAATCATCGTCACGAGCGTGGGTGAGAAGGTGAGCCCCGTGGATCTTGAATTCGCCATCCAGGAGGACCACCTCTTTGACCAGGTGATGGTGGTGGGGGAAAACCGTCCCTACATCGCCGCCCTCGTGGTCGTCAATCAGGAGCGCTGGCAGGCGCTGTGCCGCGACATGCAACTTGATCCCTCGGATCCCTCGACGATGGGCTGCCGCGACATCCGCAGCGCCGTTCTCAAGCGCGTGCGAGCCGCAACAAAGGACTTCCCGCGCTACGGTCAGCCGCGCAACGTCACAATCGTGCCCGAGGCCTGGACCGTGGAAAACGGCCTTCTGACCACCACCATGAAGCTTCGTCGCCGCCAGATCGCCGAGCGCTTCGCCGACGAAATCGAAGGCCTCTACAAGGGGCACGGCGCCTGATTCCCCGCCCTCTGGATTCGTCCGATGACAGCCGACAAAAAGCCCCGCATCGTGCAAAAGGCGCCCGAGCCCTTCGGGCCGCTTTTTGACTCGCATGCGCACATCAATTCAGAGGAGTTCGACGCCGACCGCGGCGCGGTGCTCGAGCGCATGCGCGAGGCCGGTCTTGTGGGCGCCGTGACGGTCGCCTGCGACTACGGCGAGGTCGACAAGCTTCTTGAGGTCGTCGACTCAGCTCCCGGGTTTCTCAAGGGCGCATGGGCCCTGCACCCGGAGTACGAGGACCGCCGCGAGCCCGCGGTCGATGAGATCGTGCGCATCTGTTCAGATGCGCGCATTGCCGCCGTGGGTGAAACGGGGCTTGACTACTACTGGTGCAAGGGCGACCTCAGCTGGCAGCGCGAGCGCTTCATCCGCCACATCGATGCCGCCCGCGAGCTCGGCAAGCCCCTGATCGTGCACGCCCGGGAGGCCGAGGACGATGCGCTTGACATTCTCATCGCGCACAAGGCCCGCGAGTGCGGCTTCGTGCTGCACTGCTTCGGAGGAACGCTTGAGACCGCGCAGCGCGCGGTCGACAACGGGGGCCTTGTCTCCTTTACGGGCGTTCTCACCTTCAAGAGCGCCGAAAATTTGCGCAGCATTGCGCGAGTTCTCCCCCTTGAAGCGCTTATGATTGAAACCGACTGCCCCTACATGGCGCCGGTTCCGTACCGCGGACGGCGCTGCGAGCCTTCGCTCGTGGGCGAAGTGGCCAGAACAATCGCCGCGGTCAAGGAGATCGATCCGGCCCTGGCGGCCCGGACGACGACGCAGACGGCGCGCCGCTTTTTTGCATTTGACCAGCTGGAAAACGCGTCGGTCTGACGCCGCAGGGAGCTCCCTGCGCCCAGGTTTACGGCTGCACTGCACCCATTGTTTTCGATTCGCTTTTTGGAAGATACACACGATGCTCAGCAACAACACCGCACGAAAGACCCTGCTTGCCTGCGCGATGGCCGCCTCCTTCATCCTTGCCGGATGCTCGAGCGCGCCGCAGTCGCCGGACGCCTCCTCGGGACCGGTCGCCATGGCCGGCCCCGAGGAAAACTGGGCCAACTTCTCCGGCGCCGTCGACCGCGACCGCGATGATGTGGTGGCCTACATGCTTGAGCAGGGCATGAGCCCCAACACCATCGTCAAGGGCGGCGACCCTGCCCTCGTGCGCGCCATCCGCATGGACAGCCAGTCCGTGGTGAACGTGCTTCTCAACGCCCCGGGGCTTGAGGTCGACACCGCAAGCGAGTTCGGCGAAACCGCCCTGATGCTTGCCGCCTTCAAGGGAAACATGGAGCTCGTGCAGACGCTGCTTGCCAAGGGCGCGAGCGTCAACCGCGTGGGCGGCTGGACGCCCCTGCACTACGCTGCCACCGAGGGACACGACGAGATCGTACAGCTGCTGCTTGAAAAGGGCGCGCGCGTCAACGTGCAGACCGCCGCCGGCGTCACGCCGCTGTACATGGCCGCCCGCAAGCCCTCGCGCACCGTCGTGATGACGCTGCTCAAGGCCGGCGCCTGGCGCGATCTTTGCAACGACAAGAACCAGTCGCCGGCCGACGCCGCACGCAAGGCGGGCGACGAGGAGCTTGCCGAATTTCTGAAGGTTGAAAAGTGCGCCGCGCCCCTGGATCCCTACGCCAAGGCCATTCCGGCCGCCGGCGGCAGCCGCGCCCCCGAGCGAAAGGTCGCCCCGATTCCGAGCGTGAAGTAGCACGCAGAGGCCCCTTGAGACGCCTGCAGTCCGCGCAAGGCGGCGCACGAGGCGCCGCTTCGCGCGCATGACCCTCCCTTCAGGCGTGCGCCCTGCCCCCCAGCACTGTCCCAGCGCACATTCCCATGAGTGAAGCCTTTGAATCGCTGGAGCTTCTGGCTCCGGCGCGCGATCTTGAGGTCGGCCTTGCCGCCCTTTCCCATGGCGCCGATGCGGTCTACATTGGAGGCCCCGCGTTCGGCGCTCGCGCCGCGGCGGGCAACTCCATGTCCGACATTGAAAAGCTCGTGCGCGCCGCCCACCGTCTGCATGCACGGGTCTTTCTGGCGCTCAACACCATCTGCTATGAGCGCGAGATTCCCGAGGCGCTTCACATTGCCCGCGAGGCCTACGAGGCAGGGGTCGACGCGCTGATCGTGCAGGACCTGGGGCTGCTTGAGGCGGGGCTGCCGCCCATGGAGATCCACGCCTCGACGCAGTGCGACATCCGCACGCCGCAAAAGGCCGCGCTCATGGACGCCCTTGGATTCTCCCAGGTGGTGCTCGCCCGCGAACTGACGCTCGATGAGATTGCCGCCTGCCGGCGCGCCATGCCGCATGCGCGCATCGAGTTCTTCGTGCACGGAGCGCTGTGCGTGAGCTACTCGGGCCGCTGCTACCTCTCGTGCGCCCAGACTGGACGCTCGGCCAACCGCGGCGCGTGCGCGCAGCCCTGCCGCCTGCCCTACGACGTCTACGACCTCGCCGGCCGTGAAATCGCCGCCGGCCGCCACGTGCTGAGCCTCAAGGACAACGACCAGAGCGGCAATCTGGCCGCGCTCATCCGCGCCGGGGTCTCGAGCTTCAAGATCGAGGGACGTCTCAAGGACGCCGAGTACGTCAAGAACATCACCGCCTACTACCGCAGAAAGCTCGACGCCGTCATCGAGGCCGCCGCCGGCGCCCTTCACGCCGAGAGCCTTGGACAGACGCGATTTTTCTTTGAGCCCGATCCCCAGAAGACCTTTCATCGCAGCGCCACGGACTATTTCGTCAACGGGCGCCGGATCATGATCGCCACGCTCGATACGCCAAAGAGCACGGGCGAGCGCATCGGCATTGTCAAGGCCGTGCACCGCAGAGGGGGCCAGGGACGCCCGGCAGCGGCCCGCGCGGGCGAGTCAATCGACATTTCCACCCGTGCGCAGCTCTCCAACGGCGACGGCCTCATCTACTTTGATTCCGGCAAAAACCTCTGCGGCCTCAACGTCAACCGTGCCGAGGAGCTCTCGCCGGGACTTGTGCGCATCTTTCTTCACGAGGGGCTCTCAAGGCACCCTGATCTTGCGCCCGGAACAGAGGTCAGGCGCAACAAGGACCAGGCCTTTGACCGGCTTCTTGCCGGAAAGAGCGCCGAGCGGCGCATTCCGGCGCAGTTCGAGCTCACGATGGGCTTCGGGCGCGTGCGGCTTGAAGCCCGCGCCGCCGGCGTCTCGGGCCTTGCCGAGCGGGAGTTTTGCGCCTCTGCCGCCAGGGACCCCGTCCGGGGACTTGAAACCCTCAGGGGAGCGCTTCAAAAGACCGGGGAGACCGACTTCACGTTTGCTTCTCTGGCCATTGAGGGAGAGGGCTTTGGAAACGACCGGCCGCCCTTTGTCCCCGTCTCGGTTCTAAACGCGCTTCGGCGCGAGGCGCTTGAGAAGCTTGCGCAGGCCGTCAGCGCCTCGCACCGCAAGGGAACGGTTCGCGCCATGGACCTTGAGCGCGCCCGGGCGCTTGCCCCCTTGTGCGAGCTGTCGGGGTTTGCAGCCAATGCGGCGAATCACTGCACGCGCGAGCTTTTGCAAAAGCTCGGGGTCGAGGGCACGCTCACGGCCTTTGAGGTGCTCAACAAGCGCATCGACCTGTCGCACGCCGAGCTCATGCGCTGCCGGCACTGCGTGCGGCACACGCTCGATCTGTGCCCGAAGTCCGTCAAGGGCAGCCCCGAGCGAAAGGCCGCCTTCAAGCGCGCCAACGGCGGGCGCCTCAAGCCCCTGCCGCTGGTGCTTGTCAACGACAAGGGGCGCCGGCTCATTGCGCGCTTTGACTGCCGGCACTGCGAGATGACGGTTTCGCTCATTGAAAACGACGCGCAGTTTGAAGCCGTGCGCGCCGAAGCCGGGCTCAAGCCCCTGTCGCTTGGATAGGAGGCGCGGCGCCTCAAGCCCCCGGGCGGCGGCGGTTTGTTTTCGCCCGCGTCCGATTGCGCTAGCATTGGGGGTTCAGAGCGCGCCGCCTGAAAAAAAACAACAAGAAGACCCTACAGCATTCATGAAATCCTTCGTTGCCAAAGCCCTTCTCGAGTCCGTGCTGCTGACGGCCTCGCACACGCTTTCCGCCAGGACCTTCGCGGCCTTCTGGAAGCGTGTCTCGCCTCGCCTGCAGGAGGGCGTGAGCTACATCGACCGGCACGAGGACGAGGGTCTTGAGGTTGAAAAGACCCTGCTTGAGACGATCACCTTCCGCGATCCCGAGATCACCCGCATTGTGGACGGGTGCCTGAAGGAATTCATGCACTCGGACGTTCTCAGCCTCATCGACCAGGTGCAGCGCATCGAGGACGGCATCACCGCCCGGCGCGAGCAGATCAACGTCTGGAAGCTGTCTCTCATTGCGGCTCCGGCCACCTCGCTCATGCCGCTTCGGCAGACGCGCGCAAGCCTCAACCGGCGCATCGCCCGCGAGCGCAAGGCCATTGAAAGGGACGAGGCGCGCATTGTCGCGCTCAAGGCCTCGACCCTTGAGGCCATGGCTGCCCGGGGACTGGCCATGACGCCCAAGCAGCTCGACGGCCTTCTCTACTCAGCCGAGGGCGGCGACATCGCCCAGGTCATGGCCGTGGCGGAAAACATCCGCGCCATTGAGCACAGCCTGAGCGCCGAACTCAAGGGGCCGGATGCGGGCGCCGAGCAGGTGCGCGCCTACACGGGCTATGTGATGATGTGCTACCGCATCTATCTTGCGGCCCTGGACCGGGCCGCAAGGACGATCCGCACGGTGTACCTCAAGCGGCTTGAGGGCATCATTGCCGAGGCCACCAGCCAGATGATGAAGGCCGACGCCCTGCGCCAGAGCCTCGGCGCGCGATCGGACGTGGCGATGAACAATCTCGATCTCAACGCCCGCACGATTGATCTCGCAGACCTCTATGAAAAGCACCTCAACCGGCGCCTTGAGGACCTTGCCCGGCTCTCGGCCGAGATGAGAATCAACTATGAGCTCTCGCGCAACACCTTCCGCACGGTCAAGCTCGGCGGCGAGCTCGTCGACGTGATCCGCGCCGGGGAGAAGGATCTGCAGAGCATCTTTGAATTCGAGCCGCCCAGGCTTGAGGCCTTCTACGACAAGAAGCTGCGCGAGGACTTTGACGCCATCACGGCGCGGCTCAAGGAGCCGCAGCACGGCAAGAGGCGCTAGCCGCAGTCCTGAGAACTCCCGGGTGCGTCAGCCGACGCGCCCGTTTTCGGTTGGAGGCGGGGCTGCCCCGCGCCTTACTTCTCTGCCCGCGCCTGTCTGCGCAGCTTCTGATATTCCTCCCAGCCCCTGGCGCGCAGCCGGCAGGCCGGGCACTCGCCGCACCCGTAGCCCCAGTCGTGCAGCACGTCGTGCTCGCCCATGTAGCAGGTGTGGGTCTGGGTGCGGATCAGCTCCACGAGGGCCTCGCCGCCCAGCTCCCCGGCCAGGGCCCAGGTCTCGGCCTTGTCAAGCCACATCAGGGGCGTCTCGATCACCATGGGGGCATCCAGCCCGAGCGAAAGCGACACCTGAAGGCTCTTGATGGTGTTGTCGCGGCAGTCCGGGTAGCCCGAATAGTCCGTTTCGCACATGCCGCCCACAAGGACCGAGGCGTCGCGCCGCCAGGCCACCGCCGCGGCGTAGGTGAAGAAAAGCAGGTTGCGCGCAGGCACGAAGGTGTTGGGAAGACCGTTTTTTTCAAAGGCGATCGCCTTTTCACGGGTGAGCGCGCAGTCGCTCACCGTGCCCAGTGCGCGCATGTCAATGAGGTGGTCGGGCCCGAGCCTTGCGGCAAACTGCGAGTCGAGTCCGCGCATGCCTTCGAGCACCCTGGCGCGGCAGGAAAGCTCCACGGCATGACGCTGCCCGTAGTCGAATCCCACCGTCTCCACCGCGCCGTAGCGGCGCAGCGCCCAGGCCAGACACGTCGTCGAATCCTGGCCGCCGCTGAAAAGCACGAGCGCCTTTTTGCTGCGCGTCCCTGCCGGAGAAGCTCCTTGAATTTCCATCATTTTCTTTCTCTATGAATTCCCTTTGATTGATCCCTTTCTGACCCATATTTGCATGATTGTGATTGAATAAGATCAATCATGCGCCTGTCCTCTGGCCAGCACGAGTCTCAAGCCAGGGCAGGCCACGGCTATTTTCACACATTCGCGCTTTCAAGGAGCAGAACGCCTGCAGTTTCAAATCCTGCAGGCGGAGCATCGGCTGCAAGGGTTAACAGTAGCCGCTCCAACCCCGCGTTTGTCCTCAATCAAGCAGACCTTCTGCAGTCAGAGCATTATCATGGGAATTGGAACTAGGGTGTTTTACCTAGGATAAAAACAGCGGCGTCCGCCTGCGCCTTCCTCGGGGTGCCGGCGGGTCAGACGTCGCACAGCGGAGAAAACCATGGACACGATTCTCGCGATCCTGCAGCCCTTCTGCCTGATTGCACTTGGGGCCGTGCTTGTACACCTTCCTCTTTTTCCGCGCAGTCTCTGGGACGGCGTCGAAAAACTCGTCTACTACGTTCTCTTCCCGCCGCTTCTGTTTTCAAGCGTCGTCAAGGCCAACCTCGTGGTCAGTGAAACCGGGATCTTCCTGGTTGGCGGAATCCTCGCCATGGCCACGGGCATCTTCATGGCGCACGTCGTCTCGCGCATGGCTCCGGCCGATCCCATGACCGACGCCTCGGTGCGGCAGACGGGCTACCGCTTCAACTCCTACATCTGCTTTGCCATCGCGCTTTCGCTCTACGGTCCCGAGGGGCTTGCCCTGGTGGCGCTTCTCACCGGCTTCTGGGTGCCGATTTCCAACGCCATCGCCGTTGCCGACCTTGTGAAGGCCGGATCGACGCAAAAGGGCGGCGCAGGCGTGATGTCAATTCTGCGCTCGATTCTCACCAACCCCCTCATCGTCGGAACGCTGGCAGGTCTTGCCGTCAACATTGCGAGCACCACCACGGGCCTTGCGATGCCGAAGTTCGTCATGGACTTTCTCGGGTCGCTCGGCTCGGCCTCGGTGGCCACGGCCCTGATGGCAATCGGCGCAGGGCTTGCCGTTGAAGACTTCAAGCGCTACAAGAAGCTCATTGCGCTCTCAACGATCCAGCGTCTGGTGGCGCTTCCGGCGCTTGCCTTCGTCGTGGGCATCGTGCTGCAGATGAACCACGTCGAGCTCGGCGCCCTGATGTGCTACGCCGTCGTGCCCACCGCCAACTCGTGCTACATCATGGCCGTGCGCATGGGCGGAAACGGTCCGGTGGTGAGCGACCTCACCTCGGTCGAGGTGGTGGCGTCGCTGCTCACCATTCCGCTGTGGATGTCGCTAGCGGTGATGATCTGACGCGCCTGCGGCCTTGCCTGCCGTCCGGTTTTCCAAGGGGATCCTCTGCCCAATCATCGCTGGCCGAGGTTCTGATTCATTCAAATGTCCTCCCCGACGATTCGCAGTGCGCGGCTGCCAGGCCACGACTCCACTCGGTGTGGAGCATGCCCATACCAGGCATAAAAAACCCGGGCGCGCACAGCGTCCCGGGCCTGAAAGCTTCGTACTTGCTTCTCTTACGACCTGGAGCCGCGCGGCACGGCAAGCTCCTCTGGCGCACGCTCAGGGGTGAGCGCGAAGTCGTCTGCAGCGCGGCCCCAGACCTGGGCCCAGTCGCCGCTGAGCGCCCCCTTGGCGTAGTCGACCACGCGGTTTTCAAAGAAGTTGGTGTGCGTGACGCCGAGCATGGCGTCGACCCAGGGAAGCGGATTCTTGCTCACGCCGAAGATCGCCTTCATGCCCATGGCCGTCAGGCGGCGGTCGGCGATGTAGCGGATGTAGCGCTTGACGTCCCCGGGCGAGAGCTTTTGCATCTCATGCACGCCGAAGGCAAGCTCAATGAAGCGGTCCTCGAGCTCGACCATCTTTTCTGCGATGCCGTAGATCTCGCTTTTGAGCGCATCCGTCCAGAGCTCCTTGTTCTGCGCGATGTACTCGCGGAAAAGCCGGATCATCGACTCTGTGTGCAGCGTCTCGTCGTTGATCGACCAGGCGATGATCTGCCCCATGCCGCGCATCGTGCCGTTGCGGGTGAAGTTCAAGAGCATCACGAAGCTTGAAAAGAGCTGCATGCCCTCGGTAAATCCCGAAAACGCAGCCATCTTGGCGGCAATGCTCTCGTTTTCATTCAGGCGCAGGCCGTGAAAATAGTCGTGCTTGTCGGCCATGGCCTGGTACTGCAGGAACTCGTTGTAGATCGCCTCGGGCATGCCGAGCGTCTCAATGAGATGCGAATAGGCTGCAATGTGCACGGCCTCGCGCGCGGCAAAGCTCGAGAGCATCATGCGCACCTCGGGCTGCGCAAAGGCGGGCAGGTACGTGTGCACGTAGGCCGCGCTCACGTCGATGTCGCCCTGCGTGAAGAAGCGAAACACCTTGGTGAGGAAGTCGCGCTCGGAGTCCGTCAGGCGGTTTCTCCAGTCCTTGACGTCCTCGACCATCGGCACCTCGGTCCAGAGCCAGTGCATCTGCTCGCTCTGCATGAAGGCGTCATAGGCCCAGGGGTAGGCAAAGGGCTTGTAGTAGTCGCGCGTCTCGGTCAGAAGCGTGCGTTTCTTGTTTTCTTGACTCATCTTCAAAACATTCAGTTCGTTGTCTGCCGTCTGCCCTAGCCTTCGCAGGCAAGGCAGGTGCTGTCCTCGAGGACCTCGCGCATGTTGATGTCCTCCTCGATGCGGCGCCGCTCGAGGGCCACGCCCACGCGGTCGGCCTTGCGCAGCTTGTCGCTGCGGCAGTAGTAGAGGCTCTTGAGACCCTTCTTCCAGGCAAGGAAGTGACAGGCGTGCAGATAGGGAATCGACACGTCGGCCGGGAAGAAGAGGTTCACCGACTGGCCCTGGTCAATGTAGGGCTGGCGATCGGCGGCAAGCTCAATGATCCAGCGCTGATCAAGCTCCTGCGCGGTCTTGAAGACGTCGCGCGTCTCTCTGGGAATGGCCTCGATGTGCTGCACGCTGCCGTCGTGGGCGATGATGTCGGCCCACACCTCGTCGGTGTTGAGATGAAGCTTCTCAAGCACCTCGACGAGATAGCGGTTCTTGACGATGTGCGCGCCCGAGATCGTATCCTGGCGATAAACGTTGGCGCGCCGCGGCTCAATCGAGGGGCTCGTGTTGCCGCAGATGAGGCTGGAGCTTGCGTTGGGGGCCACGGCGTTCCAGTGCGAGAAGCGCCGCTCGACGCCGGCGGCCCTGGCGTCCGGGCACGGTCCGCGCAGGGCGCAGAGCCGGGCGTCGGCCGCCGCGCAGCACTTCTGGATGTGCGCAAAGATCTGCTTGTTGAGCGACTTGGCCATCGCGCAGTCAAAGGGAATGCCCTTGCGCTGGAAGTACGCATGAAGCCCCATGGCGCCCAGGCCCACCGAGCGCTCGCGCTCGGCCGAGCGCCGTGCGCGCACGATCGTCTCAGGGGCGTGCTCGATGAAGTACTGCAGGACGTTGTCGAGAAACTCCATCACGTCGTCGATGAAGCGCGGCTCGTTTTTCCACTCGTCAAAGTGCTCGAGGTTCACCGAGCTCAGGCAGCAGACCGCCGTGCGGTCGGCGTTGGTCGGCAGAAAGATCTCGGTGCAGAGGTTTGAGCCGTTGATCTTCAATCCCTGGGCCTTGAGCCAGGAGGGCAGCGCACGGTTGGCCGTATCCGTAAAGACCAGATACGGCTCGCCCGTCTGCATGCGCAGCTCAAGAATGCGCTGCCAGATGTCGCGCGCGCTTGCCACCTCAACGACCTTGCCGGTGTGCGGGTCAATGAGCGGCCAGGAGTCGTCGGCGTCGCGGTCGAGCATGCTCTGCTCGATCTTGCGCATGAAGGCGTCGCTCACGTTGATCCCGTGGTGCAGATTGAGCGTGCGCATGTTCTGGTCGCCCGTGGGCTTGCGCATCTCAATGAACTGGATGATGTCCGGGTGGCTGATGTCGAGGAACGCCGCATAGGAGCCGCGGCGCGTCGTGCCCTGGCGGTAGGCCAGACACGCGGCGTCGTAGACCTTGAGGTGCGGCATCACGCCCACGCTCTTTTCGTCGGCGCTGCGAATGCCCAGGTGAATGCCCACGCCGCCGCCGAGCATCGACAGGCAGTTGACCTCGGTGAGCGTCTGCAGCAGTCCCTCGGCGCTGTCGTGCATGTAGCTCAGAAAGCAGCTCACGGGCAGACCGCGCTTCATACGCCCGAACGAGAGCACGGGCGTTGAAAAGGAGAGCCACTGGCGGCTCGCATAGTCATAGATGCGCTGCGCGTGCTCGTCGTCGCTGGCAAAGGACTGGGCCACGAAGGCAAGCCGCTCCTGGGGGCTCTTTTCGTCCTCGCGCATGTAGCTCTCGCGCAGGCGCACCATCCCGAGCTCGTCAAAAAGCGCATCCCGGGAGAAATCCATTTTGATGGTCATAGTGGCAGTGGGAATCAAGATTTAGTGCAAAGTCCCGAGATGATACACAACCCTTAGTGCTGCAAACACTCTCCATCCGAACGAATTCCCCGCGGCCCCTCCCCCTCTTTGGAGGGATGGCTGCCGCATGGCTCCTGCATTTTCAAGGCTTAAGATATCTCCTGCGAGGCCTCCCCGGAATTTCCCGCATGGCCCCGCCGCCCCTCGACTTGAAACCGGAGAAGAGCTCATGCCCGCAAGACTTCCAGAGGAACTCACGCGCCTGCCTGATGTCGGGGCCGGAGTCGACGCCGCTGAGTCCCGCATTCTCAAGGCGCTCGGAATTCTCGGCATTGCCTTTGCGCGCCATCAGCACCAGCCGATCATGACGGCGGCCGAGGGCGTTGAAGTCGCCCGCACGACGGGCGCGGCGTGCATGAAGAATCTCTTCTTGCGCGAAAAAAAGGGCTCGCGGCTCTTTCTGGTCATGCAGCCCGCCAACAGGCGCCTTGACTTCAGGCGCGTGGAGCTCGCGGCCGGATGCGCCAGGCTGACCTTTGGCGCAGAAGTGTGCCTGCGCGAGCATCTCGGCACGTATCCGGGCGCGGTGACGCCCCTGGGCCTCATCTTTGATCCGGCCGGCCGCGTCGAGGTGCTCGCTGACCGTGCGCTTGAGGCTCTGGAGCTGGTGGACTGCCATCCATGCCGCAACGATGTGAGCCTCACGGTGCGGCTTGCCGACGTGCTCGGCATCTGGCTGCCCGCCACCGGACACGCGGCCTGGCGCTGGATCTGACAAACGGGCGTTTTTTCAGGCGCGCGCCCTCTCCCGGGGCTGCAGATATTCGCCCTCGACCTGCGTTCTGGCGCGGCCGATCACGAGAATGAATGCCGCGGCAAGAAGAATCGCCGTGCCGTACAAGGCCGCGGTCGTTCCGGCTGCCGAGATGAAGCGTCCGTCAAGGTACGTGCCGAACGCCGTGCCGAAGTTTGCCGCGGCAAGAAACAGCCCGTTGGCAAAGTCCTCCGCCCCGCGCGCGGCCGTTGAGATCATGTACTGGCCGACGATGTTGATGAAGCCCGCCATGACGCCCAGAACGCCGATGATCACGAAGGCCGCCGCGGGCGAGCTGCCCGTGAGGCCCAGCGCCGCGTAGGCCGCAAGCATCGCCGCCGGTCCCGTGAGCGTCCAGAACCTGCGCCGCGCCCCGAACCAGCGGCCCGCGGCCATGTTGCCGGCAATGTTGGCCACGCCGTAGACGAGCAGCGCCGCGCTCACCTCGTCGGTCGCAAGCCCGCTGATGCGCGCAAGAAACTCCGACATGAAGGAGAAGAACCCGAACATGGCGCCGTTGATGCAGGTAAAGCCCAGCACGGCAAGCCACAGGGCCGGCCGGCGCAGCACCCGAAGCTGCTCGCCGATCGTCTTTTTCTGCACCGGCAGGTCGTGCGGCACCAAAAGCAGCGTTGCCGCCATCACCGAGAGGTTGACCACGGCAAAGACGGCCATGGCCGCCTCATAGGAGACGTGGGCGGTGATGAAGTTCGTCATAGGCACGCCGAGCACCATGCCGGCCGAAACGCCCACAAAGACCCGCGAGATGCCCCGCGAGGGATCCCCGCCGGCAGCGCGCTCGGATTCGGCCGCCAACGTAAAGGCCGCGGCCACGTAGACCGGGTGCAGAACGGCGGGCAGTGCGCGCGAGACCAGAAGCAGCCAGAAGCTCTCGGTCGTCATGGCGATGATGTTGGAGGCGGCAAAAAGCCCCAGGGCCGCAAGCATCATGCGCCTGCGGTTGACCGAGGACAGCAGCATCGGCATCACGGGCGCGGCAATGGAGACGACAAGCGCAAAGACGCTCACCGTGGCTCCGGCCTCGGGGACGGTGACGCCGAAGCGCTCGGCAATCTGCGGGATGATTCCCACAACGCCCATTTCCGTATTGATGATTCCGAAGACGCCGAAGGCGAGGATCACCACAAGAAGTCTCAGGCGAGCGGTGTTGTTTTGCATGGCACGAATTGAAGGCGGGAAACAAACCGCCCCGGCGCCCTGGACAAAGGGCGCCTTGTTCAGAGGGGGCGGCTGGGGAAAGCCGGCTGCGGGCGCGCGGCCCGCAGTGCGGCTACTTCAGATACGTCGTGTAGAAATCGACGATCTCGTCAAAGGGGATGACGTCGAGCCGGTCGTAGAGGTCGGTGTGGTTTGCGCCCGGAATGATCCTGAGCTTCTTGTTGTCGCCCTTCATCATCTTGAAGGCGTCCTCGCTGAAGTAGCGCGAGTGGGCCTTTTCGCCGTGGATGAGCAGCACCGCATTCTTGATTTCGCCCGCGTAGGCCAGAAGCGGCATGTTGATGAAGGAGACCGTGGAGGTCACGTTCCAGCCCCCGTTTGAGTTGAGCGAGCGCTTGTGGTAGCCGCGCGTGGTCTTGTAGTAGTCGAAGTAGTCGCGCACGAACTGCGGGGCGTCTGCGGCAAGCTCATCGGGCACGCCGCCCGCAAGCGCGTACGAGCCCTTGCGGTAGTCCTCGGTGCGCTGGCGGCTCAGGGTCTCGCGCAGCTTCTGGCGCCCGTCGGCATCGAGGGCGTCAAAGTAGCCCCGTGCATTGACGCGACTCATGTCGTACATGGTCGAGGCAACCGTGGCCTTGATGCGCGGGTCGGCCGCAGCGGCGTTGACGGCCATGCCGCCCCAGCCGCAGATGCCGAGAATGCCGATCTTTTCAGCATCCACGTCGCTGCGCGTCGAGAGGTAGTCGACGGCGGCGAGAAAGTCCTCGGTGTTGATGTCGGGCGAGGCCACGTAGCGCGGCATGCCGCCGCTTTCACCGGTAAAGGAGGGGTCAAAGGCAATCGTGAGAAAACCGCGCTCGGCAAGCGTCTGCGCATACAGGCCCGAAGCCTGCTCCTTGACGGCGCCGAAGGGGCCGCTGACGGCAACGGCGGCGTACTTGCCCGAGGCAGGCGCCTGCCTGGGCACGTAGAGGTCGGCGACAAGCGTCACGCCGTAGCGGCTGACGAAGGTGACCTTGCTGTGGCTGACCTTGTCGCTTTTCGCAAAGACCTTGTCCCACTGGCTGGTCATTTCAAGCACGGCCGGCGCAATGCGCGAGGGATGCACGTGCGCGGCCTTCACGGGCTCATGCCCGGGCTGCCCGGCGGCAAGGCAGGCGCCGCCGCCCATGGCGGCAGCGGCTGCCGCGGCCAGAACAAAGCTCTTTTGAAACATCGCATTTCTCCAGATAAGAACACACAAGTCCTTCACCGCGGAAGGCGTCCCGCAGGCCGCGCCCCTTCGGACCCGGGCCTCTGCCGGCAGCGCCTCGCGGAAGTTGAAAAAATTCTAGGAATGCGACGTTGAAATAACAAATACTTTATTTTTTGATCTGGTCATGCCCGCCGGGCATGTTAAAGGGCGAACCAAAGAAGCGCGCGCAGCGCCTGAAAAAGTCATGGAATAGTCTTGCTGAAGCGGTGCGCAAGGCCGGCAGCGGCCTAGGCCGGCAGGCGCGCCTCCTCCTCGCGCAGGAGTTCAAGAAGGCGTGCGGCGGGTCTGCTCAGCGTGCGGTCGCGATCCCAGGCAAGCGTCACCTCGCACTCGAGCCGGGGCTTTAGCGGCAGCCACACCAGGCCCGAGGCCTCGGTGAGGTTGACGATGCCGCCCAGGGCCAGGACGTGGCCGATTCCCTCCTCTGCGAGAAGACAGGCGTTGTAGAGCAGATTGAAGGTCCCCGTGACGTTGAGGTCGTCGCCCATGTAGTTGAGCCACCCGTCAAACTCATTGCGCTCAAAGGACTGGCGCGAGACCAGAAGCGGGATGCCCGCAAGGTCGCCCGCCTCGACGGCGCTCTTGCCCGCAAGCTGCCCGCTTCGGGGCGTGATGATGCCCCAGACGTCGCGCTGCCGCAGCTTGAGCGAGGCGTAGTCGAGAAGATCGGCCGTACCGACAAAGACGCCGAAGTCGGTGAGCCCCGTGTGCATGGCGCTTCGCACCTCCTCCTCGGCGCCGCTCACAATGTGGCAGCGCACCTTGGGCGCCTCGTCCCGAAGCCGCCTGATGGCCCGGGCAAGGGTTCTCAGCGCCGGGGTTTCGCCCGCGGCGATGCGCACCTCGCCCGTGAGCTCCTCGTCGGCGCGCATTTCCTCGCGCGTTCTGTCGCAAAGCGCCACGATGGCGCGAGCGCGCTCGTAGAGAAGCTCGCCCTTGGGCGTGAGGCGCAGCTTGCGGTTGGAGCGCATAAAGATCTTGTGCCCGAACTCCTCCTCAAGATCCATGAACTGCCGCGAGAGCGTGGGCTGCGTGACGTGCAGCCGCTGAGCGGCGCCCGAAATGCTCTCGGCCTGAACGGCCGCCAGAAAGTAGCGAAGCACCCGAATGTCCATTTGCACCCCTTGAAGCGTTTGTCCCCGCGGCCCATGCCCGCGGCAGGCCGAACCCCGGGCGGCGGGGCTCCTGTTTCATGCCCTGGGGGCATAGTCTATCAGTCGCAAATAGTATTTGACTCTAGCCGCGGCGGGCGATACCTTTTTGGCACGAAGTGGGCGCAGCCCCGCGCAGGGCTGCCTTCATCCTCCCATGCGCCCGGGGCCGGCCATGGCCGACCCCTGACACTGTCTTTTCCCGTAGCCGACACCGCCCCATGAAAAACACCTCCTACACCCGCCGCACCGTGCTTGCGGCCGCGGCCGCGACGGCCTTCTCCACCTCGGTGCTGCGAGCCGGCGCCGCACCCGCAGGCGCCTCGCAATACAAGCCGGTCTTTGACGTGCACGAACCCATCGGCAGGGGCGTGGGCGTCATGCCCGGCCGCGTCGTCTGGGCCCATGATCCGCGCTGCGTCTCCTGGGACGGCTCGGGCTACTGGTGGGAGCCGAGGCACTTTGACCTCGTGCGCGTGCGCACGATGCTCGGCCGCGCCGTTGCAAGCCTTGCTGGAGTTGATGTCCCGGCCTCGGGCGCCGCCCCCGGGGGCGATGCGCTTCGCAAGGCTTGGGACCGGCTCTTTGAAAACTTCAACGCGCGCCGCAGGGGCGCAGCCCGAGGCTATGCGCGCGGAGAAAAGATCGCCGTCAAGGTCAACATGAACGGTGCGGGCGCCTGCGGAAGCCGCACGCCCGGCTTTACCGAGGAGAGCTACGGCAACGCGGTGCTCATGCGCGCGCTCGTCGAGTCTCTGGTCGAGGGCGCGGGCGTCTCGCCCGCCGACATCGTCTTTTACGACGCCGGCCGCCTTTTCCCGCAGTACCTCATGGACTATGTGCGTGCCAGCGGAGCGCCGCACGAGGGCGTTCTGGCGGCCGGGGCCCTGCCCTACCCCCAGGTGGGCTTCAGGCACCGCACGCCTGGCACGCAGACCGACGCCGCGGCCGACAAGAGCGCGCCCGTGGTCTGGTCGGGCTCGATTGACGGCGAGGCCTGCTATGTGCCGCGCTGCGTCACCGAGGCGCACTACCTCATCAACCTTGCCAACCTGAAGGGCCACTGCTACGGGCTGACGCTTTGCGGCAAGAACCACTTCGGCTCCTTTGTCAACAACGACCGCATGCGCGCCCCGCAGGCGGCGGGGCTGCACGGCAACATCTCGGGCGCCTCCACGGGCGACTACTCGGTGCTTGTGGATCTGATGGGGCACCGCGACCTCGGCGCAAAGACAATGCTCTGCATTCTCGACGGCATTCTGACCGCCGTGGGTGAGAGCGTCTCGCTCACGGCCGAGGATGCCCGCTGGTCGATGCCGCCCTTTGACGGCGGCTTCTGCGCGAGCCTCTTCGTTTCCCAGGACCCCGTTGCCATCGATTCGGTGGGGGCGGACTTCCTGATGAATGAACCCAACGTGACGCGCCGCAATCGGGTTCTGGCGGGCAACAAGGGCGTTGAAAACTATCTGCACGAGGCCGCGCAGGCCGATCATCCGCGCTCGGGCACGCGCTACACCGACGGCCGCGGGCAGCCGCTCAAGTCCCAGGGCGTGCACGATCACTGGGACAACCCCGTCGACAAGCGCTACGGACGCAACCTCGGAAAGCCCGAGGGGATCGAGCTCGTGCGCGTCTAGAAGCAATGTCTCACTGAATCAAAAAAAGCCATGCCGCATCGTCGAACCATTCTCAAGGGGCTGGCAGCGCTGCCGGCTCTTTCAGCCCTCCCGCTTTTCGGAGCCCGGATCGCGCACGGAAAGCCTCTTTCGGGACTGCCCGAAAACCCGCGCATTCTCATCGTCTACTTCAGCTGGGCCGGCAGCACGAAGACTGTGGCCGAGGAAATTCAGCGCCTCACCGGCGGCACGCTCGCGCGCATCGAGCGCACGACGCCCTACCCGGAAAGGTATGAAGACGCCGGAAAGGCCGCGCGCGCCGAGTTTGACGCGGGAACGCTGCCGGAGATCAAGGCCGGCATTCCCGACGTGAAGGACTTCGACGTCGTCTGCATCGGCCATCCGATCTGGAACGGCCGCATGCCCATGCCGGTGCGCACCTTCCTTTCAAGGACCGACCTGTCGGGAAAGACCGTGCTGCACTTCTGCACGCACGGCGGCAGCGGCCTTGCCGACACCGAAAAGGAGCTTGCCGCGCTCGCCCCGAAGGCCGTGCGCCCCGCGGGGTTTGCCGTCTACGGCTGGCACGGCGTGCGCGGCATTGAAAAGGTGGGCCAGTGGCTCTCCGAACTCGGCCTCGTCAAGGGCGCCAGTCCGCAGGCCGGCGCCTCCCGCTGATCAATCCTGACAAAGCCAGGGAATTTTCACCAGACAACCATTTCACAAAGGAGAAGCATCATGATCTCCCGCAGAACGTTTCTTGCCTCAACCCTCGCCTCGGCCGCCGTGCTTGACGTGCACGCCGCGCAGAAAAGTCCCGAAGGCGCCGCCGAAAAACCCCTCAACGCCGCGCGCGCCAAGGTTTACTTCACGCGCGACCTGTCGGCCGAGGGGCCTCTGAAGCTCTACGCCAGGGTCAGCGGCGGCATCAGCGGCAAGACCGCCCTGAAGCTTCACACGGGCGAGCCGCACGGCCCCAACATCATTCCGCGCGAATGGGTGAAGACCTTCCAAGCCTCGGTTCCCTGCACCATTGCCGAATGCAACGTGCTCTACGACAGCCCGCGCCAGAAGACGGCCGGACACCGCGAAACGCTCAAGACCAACGGCTGGACGTTCTCGCCGGTGGACATCATGGACGAGGACGGCGACGCTGCGCTGCCCATCCGCGGCGGCAAGTGGCTCAAGGAGGTGCACGTCGGCAAGCACCTTCTCAACTACGACTCGATGATCGTGCTCACCCACTTCAAGGGCCACACGATGGGCGGCTTTGGCGGATGCCTCAAGAACGTCGCCATCGGCTGCGCCTCCGGCAGCCTCGGCAAGCTCGAGCTGCACCGCGAGGGCACGCAGACCTGGGCGGGCGGCCCGCGCTTCATGGAGCGCATGGTCGAGGGCGGCAAGGCCGTGGTCGATCACTTCGGGCAGCGCATCACGTACCTCTCGGTCATGCGCCGCATGAGCGTCGACTGCGACTGCGTGGGCACCGCCGCCGAGGAGCCCACGGTCAAGGACATCGGCATTCTCGCCTCCACCGACATTCTTGCCATTGACAAGGCGGCCGTCGACATGATCTACGCGCTGCCCGAAAAGGAGCGCCATGCGCTCGTCGAGCGCATTGAGTCCAGAAGCGGCCTGCGGCAGCTCTCCTACATGCGCGAGCTCGGCATGGGGACCGACCAGTACGACCTGGTCGAGATTTAGCCAACCCTTCCCCCTGCGCCCGGGAGTCCTCGCGAAAAAGGCCCCGGGCGTTTTTGCACCCGACGTCAAAATGCGGGCCTTGCCGAGGGCCCAAGATTGCCGCCTGGTACTGCGCAATTGCTGAGAAACTTTTCCCTGGACATGATCGTTTGCGCGCGTTGCGCCGATCCCGGCGCCGGAGCAAAATCTCAAGTTGAATCCTCTCCTTGCGGGAGGTGCAGCGGCACCGCCATCGATGCCGACATCTCAATTTCTTCTGGAGAAACCCATGCAGCTCATGAAAACCGGTATCGGCCTTGTGATGTCGGCCGTTCTTTCGATCGGCGTTGCCTTTGCCCTGGAGCCCGTCGACCCGCAGCCCGCAAGTCCCCTCACCTACTCCAACCCCGCCTACCAGAAGGTGACGCCTGACGTGGCGCGCAAGATGATGGCCGAAGGGGTCGTGCTCATCGACGTGCGCTCGCCCGAGGAATTTGCCTCCGGCCACGTCAAGGGCGCGGTGAACGTGCCGCTTGACAAGTTCAAGAAGGGCATGCGCCTTGAGGCCGTTCCGGACGTCAACGACAAGGTGCTCGTGCAGTGCCGCTCGGGCGTGCGCGCTGAAAACGCCTCGAAAATTCTCATCGAGTCGGGCTACAAGCACGTCTACAACGCCTACGGCACGCTGCAGTGGAAGGAACCCCTTGTGAAGTAGCGGTCTGCCTGCGGCTGACCGCCGTCGCTTCCAGCTGAACGCCTCCCGGTCCGGCTTTCCGGCCCGGGAGGATTTTTTTCATGGAAGGCAAACCCGGCCCCGCCAGTCGTGCGCGGCAGGTCCGCCGCGCGAAAAAAAGCGCCGGTGTTTGTGCCGGCGCCAAAAAAAAAATGAGGAGAGAAAAAATGACTTCGACGGGAGAAAAATCCGGCTAGAAGCTGTGGATCAGACCCACCGTGCCGCTGTAGCGCGTGGCGGTGGTGACTTCATAGTCGTCCTGGGTCCAGGCCGCGCCCATGTAGAGCGTGGTGCGCTTGCTCAGCTTGTTTTCCCAGCCCACCGAAATGTTGCTGCGGTTGATGTCGTGACCGTCGGGACGCTCGGCCGAGGGTTCGGCCGTCATGTAGGTGAGCGACACGCGCAGGTTGCCGCCGAGAACCGGCGTGTTGATGCCGGTGTTGACGCCCCAGCCCTGCAGATCGCTGTTCTCAAAGACGCCCGAGAGCTTGCTGCGGTCGCCGTAGAAGTCCATCGACAGCGGCATGTGATCGAAGTACACGCCCATGAGGAAGACCTTCACGGCCGAGAAGTCGTAGGCGCCGCCCGCGGACACCACCAGGCCGTCGTCCGGATCGCTCGTTGCGTCCGAAACCGCGTCGTAGCTCTTCCAGTTGAAGCGCTCGACGGCGCCGGCCGCATTGAACGCCCCGTTCTTGTAGGTGGCGGCAATGCCGTAGTAGCGGTCGGTCGAGGACTGGTTCTCCTCCTCGTACTCATCGACGTCGTAACCGCCCGAGTACTGCACGTACAGACGCAGACCCGCGAACTCGGGCGAGGAGTACATCATCACGTTGTCGTAGCGCAGCAGGTTGCCGGCAAAGATCGCGTTGTAGCCCGGGATCGTGTCGCCGTAGCCCGTCGAGATCGGGGCGATGGTGCCCGCATAGATGCACGAGGAGCCGGTCGAGCCCGTCATGCGGGTCATGCGGCCGAACTTGAGGTTGCCGAAGGCGCCCTCAACGTAGAGCGTCGACTCGCGGTCAAAGAACTTGCCGTTGGCGGGCAGCTCGCCCGTGTCGCCGCTAAAGCCGTTTTCAAGAATGAAGCCCACACGGGTGCCGTTGCCGAGGTCTTCCGATCCCTTGAAGCCGAAGCGCGAGCCGAGGTTCTTGCCGGAGGTGAGCTCGGTCGTGTGCGAGGTCGTCGTGCCGTTGTCCACGCCCGTGTACATCAGACCGTAGTCCACAAGGCCGTAGATCGTCACGTCGGCAGCAGAGGCCGCCATGGATGCCGCGGCCGCAGCGGCGGCGATCGCGGTAAGTTTCATCGTTTTCATTTTTGAATTCTTCTTTGGTTGACTGCAGAAGGAACGCCTGCCCTAGGGCACCTTGAACTTGAACTGGTGGCACTGGTCGCAGAAGTTTTCGCTTGCGGCGTGGCCGAAGTGGCAGTTCGAGCAGTCAAGGTCCGAGCCGTAGTGCGGCGAGACGTGCGGATTGGTCGGCTTGACATTGGCCGTCTTCTTGACGAGCGCGTCCTTGGCGTGGCAGGCCGTGCAGGTTTCAATCGTGGGCGTCTGGGGATTCTTCTCATCAGGGCCGTGGCACATCTTGCAGTTGATGCCCTTGGCCGCGTGGCGGTCGGCCAGAAACCCGTCGGCGGCCGAGGCGCCCATGGAGGCCGCCATCAGCGCGGCCGTGGCGGCAAAGAGCGCCGCCTTCAGGGCCTTCGAAGCTTTCATCATGTCCTACTCCTTGGGGGAAGTTGCTTGGTTCGGCAGACGCCCAGCAGGCGGACGCCTTCCGAGATTGGCAGACATTTTGAGCGCGGCCCCCGCCGCGGCACTACATCCCGCAGGATGTACATCCGACGGGATGTAGTCTGCGCCCGGCAGACGGTTTGACAATACCGCTCATGGTGAAGCGCCGCTGCGTTTCAATGACGGTCCTGGGGGACCCGGGATGCGGTGCTTGATGCAACCAATACGAAACACCCACAAAGGATTGAAATCATGCAAACGATTGACACCTCCCGCCGCGGCTTTCTGAAGTCTGCCGCCGCCGTCACCGGCGCCATGATGGCCGCTGCCGCCGCCAACGCCGGCATCCCCGCCTCCGCCGTCAAGTCCTATGAAGAGGAGTTCGACGTCGTCATCATCGGTTCGGGCTTTGCCGGCATGGCCTGCGCCCTGAAGGCCGGCCAGGCCGGTCTGCGCGTTCTGATGCTCGAGAAGATGAGCGTCGTGGGCGGCAACTCCGCCATCTGCGGCGGCAACGTCGCCTGCCCGGTCAACCCCGTGCAGAAGGCCCAGGGCATCAAGGACAGCAAGGAGCTCTTCATCGAGGACTGCCTGCGCGACGGCCTCGGCATCAACCACACGAACCTTCTGGCCACCATCGCCGACCGCTGCAACGACACCATCAAGATGGTGATGGACCTCGGCTGCGAGTTCGTTCCCAACCACATGCTCTTTGAGGGCGGCCACTCGGTTCCCCGCTCCTATGAAATCAAGGCCGGCTCGGGCTCGGGCTACATCCGTCCGATGCACGCCGCCCTCAAGAAGATCAAGAACGTCGTCATCCGCACCCGCGCCAAGTTCGACGACTTCATCGTGAGCGCCGACAAGAGCGAAGTGCTCGGCGTCACCTACCGCTCCGGCTATCGCTTCGACAGCAAGCTCAAGAGCGACGACCTGGAAAACAAGAGCGGCAAGACCCACACCGTTCGCGCCAAGCTCGGCGTGATGCTTGCCGCCGGCGGCTTCTCGCGCGACATCTGGTTCCGCCAGATCCAGGATCCTCGCGTGGTTCCGACGACCGACTCGACCAACCAGCCCGGCGCCACGGCCGGCGTCCTGATCAAGGCCCTCGGCATCGGCGCGGCTCCCGTGCAGCTGTGCTGGCTGCAGTTCCTGCCGTACTGCAACCCGCGTGAAAAGGGCTTCGGCGTTTCGGTGAACTTCACCAACCACGCCTGCATGGACCTCGGCCTCGTGGTCGACCGCAAGACCGGCAAGCGCTTCATGGACGAGCACGCCGGCCGCAAGATCAAGGCCGACGCCCTCTTCAAGGTCATCGGCAGCGACGAGAACTACCCGATCGCCGTCTGCGACGACGCCATCGTCAAGGCCATCAACCCCTCGTTCGTGCGTCTGCCCCTTGAGATGGGCACGGTCAAGAAGTTCGACACGCTCGAGGCGCTGGCCGACCACTTCGGCATCAAGAAGGACGCGTTCCTTGCCGAGGTCAAGAAGTTCAACAAGTTCGTCGCCGAGGGCGAGGACAAGGACTTCCACCGCATCCTGAAGTTCAACAAGGGTCTCGACGTCTCCAAGCCCCCGTTCTACGGCATCGAGGTGAGCCCGAAGATCCACCACACCATGGGCGGCGTGATGATCAACGAGAAGGCCCAGGTGATTTCGGCCACCACGCACGCTCCGATCAAGGGGCTCTTTGCGGGCGGCGAGGTCACGGGCGGCGTGCACGGCGCCTCGCGTCTGGGCACCGTGGCCGTGATCGACGCCCTCACCTTCGGCATGATCGCCGGTGAAGGCTTCGCGAAGATGAAGGCCTAATCCCCCGGGACTGACCTGAGAAGAAGGCCTGCAGCCCCCCGCAAGGGGCGCTCTGCAGGCCTTCTTCCTTTTGAGTGCGCCTATTTTTTTGTTAGTGCGCCTGTTTTGTCCCCGGGCCGCAGGGCGCGCTTCAGCCGACCCGGCGCGCGGCCTCGGCGCCGGCGATGCGCCCCATCACGAGGCACTGCAAAAGCCCCGTGCCGCCCAGTCGGTCCGAGCCCCAGATGCCGCCGGCGGTTTCGCCTGCGGCGTAAAGCCCGTCGATCGCCGAGCCGTCGGCGCGAAGCACCCGGGCGCGCGCATCAATGTGCAGGCCCCCGAGCGTGGAGTGCATCATGAGCTGCTCGCGGCCCCAGTAAAAAGGCGGCTTTTCAATCGTCTGCGTGTAGGCGGTGCGGCCGAACTCATCGGGACTGCCGCTGCGGGCGGCCTCGTTGAACCGTTCAAGCGTCCGGCGCAGGGCCATGGAGGAAACGCCCATGTCGCGGGCCATCTCCTCGATCGAATCGGCGCGATGAATGTTTCCGGCGGTGAGCTTGGCCCCGGCGTTGACGCCCTTGATCGACTGCGCATCCGTAATCACGTACATCACCCGCTCGGGCAGCCGCGCGATGGCCCGGGCAATGTCGCCCGTGCTTGCCGTTTCATCCACAAAGCGCTCGCCCTCGGCGTTGACGTAGACCTCGCCTCCGATGTAGTCGAGCATGCGCCCGCCCCAGTAGCTCAAAAGCACAATCTTGTCCATGTCCACCCAGGCCGCGCCCAGCTCGCGCGCCAGATACAGACCGTCGCCCGTTGCCGGGTCATCGAGCACGCCGTGGGGATTGGCCGTCGTCGGCAGATCGTGCGTGGGCTCGGGGTGAAAATACATTCTGAGCGCAAGGTTTGCGGTAAAGCCGCCCGTTGCAAGCACCACGCGGCGCGCCCGCAGCGCCTCGCCCGCCATCCGGCGCAGGTCCTGCACCTCAAGCAGAAAGTCCCCGGCCTCGCCCCTGATTGACGTGACCCGCGACAGCAGCCGGGACTCAACCCCGAGACTGCGGCTTCTTGCATGCAGGTCCAGGATGTAGCGCCGCGCCCCCATGTTGCCGAAGGCCGTCACGCAGCGCTTCTGCAGATTGCCGAAGGCGCGAAAGATCGTCGGGGAAAAGCGCACGCCCTGGCGCACAAGCCAGGAGACGTCCCCGGCCGAGCGCCCGGCGATGAGCCGCACCAGCGGCTCGTCGATGTCATTTCCCACGGCCCGCGCGTCAGCCGTGAACTTCTCAACCGAATCCACAATGCCCTGCGCGGCCTGCCGCGGGGGATCGACAAAGGCAAGCGAGCCGCTAGCCATCGCCGTGTGGCCGCCGATTACAGGCGCCTTTTCAAGCATCAGCACGCTCCGGGCGCCCTCAAGGCGCGCCGAAATCGCCGCGCAGTGCCCGGCCATGCCGCTTCCGACGACGACCACGTCCCAGATCCCTTCAGGGTCATCGGCGCGCGCGGGGCCCGCAGCGAGGGGGCCGCCAGCGGCGGCGATCGCAGCCAGCGCCTGAAGCCATGCGCGCCGGCTCATGCCGTGGGCTGGGCTCATGACTGTCCTCCTGCGTTTTCTCCGGGACCAGCGCCCTCGAGAACGACGCCCATGCGCTTGAGCGTGCGATAGGCCTCAAGCGGACTCTTGACGCCCAGCTTGGCGAAGGCCTTGGCGCGGTGCATCTTCACCGTGGGCTCGGCAATGCCGAGCTTGCGGCCGATCACCTTGTTGGGCGTATCGAGCGCGGCCAGAAGCACGATCTGCCGCTCGCGCGCCGTGAGCGACTCGAGGATCTCCTGGCTGCTGCGGGCCCTTTCGTCGCGCTGCGCGGCCGCCAGCGACTCCTCGACAGCCTTTTCAACCACCGCGAGCAGGTCAAAGGGCTTGACGGGCTTTTCAAGAAAGCTCGCCGCACCGCGCTGCATGGCGCTCACCGCCATCGGGATGTCGCCGTGTCCGGTAAGAAAGATCACCGGCAGCCGGCAGCCGCGCGCCAGAAGCTCCTGGTGCACCTCAATGCCCGTGAGTCCCTGCATGCGCACGTCGAGAATGATGCAGCCCGCGCGCTGCAGGTCCGCCTTTTCAAGAAAGGCCTCGCCGCTTTCGTACTCCTCGACCTCCCAGCCGCGGGTCTTGAGCAGCAGCCGCTGCGAGACGCGAAAAAGCTCGTCGTCGTCAACAAGTCGAATCAAGGCAGCCTGGGAGGTCGTCATCGGTCGTGCTCCGTCTTCGCGCGAGGGCGCATGAAAAGGGAAATTGAACAAAACATGTCAGCAGGCCTCCTGCGTGTAGATGACCCTCAGGCCGCCCGCGCTCGAGCGGGCAAAGACAAGCCGCGCGCTGTGGCTGTCGGCAATGCCGCGCACGATGGAAAGCCCCATTCCGAGCCCCTCGGGCTTGACGCTTTGAAGCCGCGTGGCGAGCTTTCCAAGCGCCTCATCGGTGAGCGGCTCGCCGTTGTCCTCGACCTCAATGCAAAAGTGCGCATCCTCGCCGCGCACGGTGAGGTCGATGACGACCGCGCGGCCGTCTACCGTACGCACCTCGCTTGCGTTGCGCAGAAGGTTGAGCACGAGAAGCTCAAGCTCAAGCGAGTCGCCCATCACCTCAGCCTTCGGCACGGCGTAGTGCTCGCGCACCCTGGCCCTGACGTTGGAGCTCACATAAAGCGCGCGCACGGCGCGCCGGCAGATCTCGACCAGATCGCAGGGCTTGTGCGCGTGCTTTTGCTGTTTGGCGTAGGCGCGAACGCGCCCCACGATGCCCGCGATGCGCTGCGCCTCGCTCTCGATGCCGTCCAGGGCGAGCCGCACGTTGGCGTCGGCACGCGTCTGCTCGGGAAGCATCATGTCGAGAATAGCCTTGAAGTTGCAGATGGCGCCCACCGGAGAGTTGATCTCATGGGCGATCATGCCCGACATCTGGTTGACGATGTTGCGCCGCTCAAGGTTTCCGAGGCGGCGCCGGTGTTCGCGGGCCTCGGCCTCCATGCGGCGCTGCTCGGCCAGGGTTTCGGTGAGCTCGCGGGTGCGCCGCCGCACGAGCACCTGCAGCAGCGCGGCATAGACGAGCATGGAGGCAAGCAGCACGGCAAGCGCCCAGAAAAGAGGCTTGTGCCTTTCGTAGAGCGCCGAAAGGCTGAAGTCGCGCAGATAGGCGTAGGGACCGGCCTCAAGCGTTCGGTAGAGCGCGTCGACGGCCGTGTGCGACACCCAGGGCAGCCACTCATAGCCCTGCCCCGGATCCTGCGTCATGAGCGCGGCGGTGACGTCGCGCACCATCTTTTCGGGCGTCCATGAAAAGCCCGCAAAGCTCATGTCGGGGTAAAGGTCCGTTGAACGCCGGCAGGCAAGCGCCGCGTCGCTTCTGTCGTTGATCACCTTGAGCTCCCCGACCGCGGCAAGCCCCGTCGCCTCGAGCGACTCGAGCATGCAGGTCGGCAGCACCACCGCATCGGCCTTCCCGCCCCAGAGCGAGGCGATGATCTCCGGATAGTACTCAAAGAGAAAATCCCGCGAGCCGAAGAAGGTCTCCGGATCAAAGCCCTGCCGCTTGATCTCGCCCAGGGCGGCGAGCCACCCGGGCAGCGAATCCGGGCGGCCGGCAACCACGCGCTTTCCCCGCAGGTCCTTGAGTTCGCTGAGATCGGTGCGATTCTTGAGCGCCACAAAGACCGAGCCCACGCTTTGCGCCGCCTCGCGGGCCAGAGCCGTCTTTCGCGCAGCGATCCGGAAGGACTCGATGCCGGCGCGCTGCCAGACGGCGTCAAGCCCCACCGGAACGAACATGAAGTCGGGCCTGAGCTGCTTGAGCTGCGCTCCGTCGTCGGCCGTGAGAACCGTCTCAAGGCGAAACTGCGTGCCGGGCATGAGGCGGCTCAGGCGCTCGATCGTGGAGATCAGCACCGGGCGCTCGCGCCCAAGGTCAGAGGAGTCGGGCACGCCGATGGTGATGACGGGATAGGTCCCGGGAGCGGCGGCGTCTGCGGCCTCCCCGCTCGTGATGACGGGAAGCACGGTCGAAGCCGAGGAGCGAACGTCGATGACAGGCGCGGCCCCGGATGCGGGAGTCGACAGCAGCCTCTGCTGCGCGTGCAGATCCGGCGCCGTCAGCGCCGCGCACGCCAAAAGCCCTGCGGCGGCAGGCCAAAACAGGGTCTTGAGAAAGGAGGCTGCAGCAAGAAAGGGCATCAGAGGCGGGCGCGCTTGTGTTCTTGAGAAGGAAATTGTAGCGGCCCTGCTTCAACGGGGTCAGTTTTTAAAAAAGGGCTGTCCCTGCGCCGGGAGACGCTGCGGCTTGGCAAAACCGCACGCCCCGGCTCTCAAGGGTCACCGCCAGGCGCTAGAAGTGTTCCGGCCGCCCCGGGGGCTGCTGCCGGCGCCCAGGCGAACTGGGGAAGAAAGCGAATGTTTGGTGAGGCTTCAGGCCGCAGAAAGCGCCTGCTGCGCCAGAAGAATCCTGAGAATCTGCCAGGCGGGCATTTTTTCGAAGTATTCGCCCCTTGCGGCGTCAGCCGGCCGATCCCCGCAGTCGGGAAGATAGTCGATGAGCCGCTCGACTTCGGGAGAAAACTCGCGCCAGACGGCGCACAGCATCTGCTCGTCGCCGCCTGCGGCGATGTCGCCGCGAATCCGTGCAATCAGCGCCGACGAGCCGCTGCAGGCCGACGTCGGCAATCCTGTAGAAGCAATGGACGCATTGGTCACGGTTTGAAACCTCTCTTGAAAATGTCGGCGCGGCTAGTCCGCAGGGACGGCTGCGGCCAGAGCGCAGCCCGCCTCGTCTTCTTGAGTCTAAGGAGCGTCCCGCGGCTTGAAAAGGAAAGCGCGGACCCGATGACCGAATCCGCCTCATCCGTATAGCCGGGGTGCGCGCCCCGGATCGGCAGCCCGTCGCCGAAAAAAAGCGCAGGGCGCCGCCAGGGCCATGTCGGCCGGCGACACCCTGCTGACTTTGAAACCGGCCGGCACAGGGCGCACGCGCTGCCAGGCGCCTGCGCCCCGGGCCGCAGGCGCCTAGAAGAATCCCCTCTTTGCCTCAGAGAGCGAGATGTAGATGTTCTTGGCCTGCGTGTAGTGCGCGAGCATCATCTTGTGGGTCTCGCGGCCGATGCCCGACTTCTTGTAGCCGCCGAAGGGGGCATGCGCGGGCAGCTCGTTGTAGGTGTTGACCCACATGCGGCCGGTGCGCACGCCACGCGCCACGCGAAGCGCGCGGTTGATGTCGCGCGTCCAGACGGCGCCGCCCAGACCGTATTCGCTGTCGTTGGCCATGGCCACGACCTCGTCCTCGGTCTCGAACTTGATCACGACCGCCACCGGTCCGAAGATCTCCTCGCGGGCCACGCGCATGTCGTTGGTCACGTCCACCAGAAGCGTGGGCTGCATGAAGGCGCCCTTCTCGAGCCCCTCGACCACGGCGCGCTCGCCGCCAGCAAGCACGCGCGCGCCCTCCTTTTTGCCGATCTCGACGTAGGAGAGGATCTTCTCGAGCTGCTTTTCGTTGACCTGGGCGCCCATCTGGGTGTCCATCGACATCGGGTTGCCGACCCTGACCTTCTTGAAGGCCTCGGCAAGGCGGCTCACAAACTCGTCGTAGATGCCCGCCTGCACGAAGATGCGCGAGCCCGCGCAGCAGACCTGGCCCTGGTTGAAGAGAATGCCGATCTGCGCGCCCTCAATGGCCTTGTCGAGCTGGCAGTCGTCAAAGTAGATGTTGGCCGACTTGCCGCCGAGCTCGAGCGTGGCCGGAACGAGCCTGTCGGCCGCCGCACGCGCCACGCTGTAGCCCACCTCGGTCGAGCCGGTGAAGGCAAGCTTGTCAAAGCCCGGATTGTCGAGCATGGCCTGACCGCTGCCCGAGCCGCGTCCGGTGAGAATGTTGACGACGCCGGCAGGAAGAATGCTGTTGAGCAGCTCGCCCAGGCGCAGCAGCGACAGCGGCGTCGTCGACGAGGGCTTGATCACGAGCGTGTTGCCCGCGGCAAGCGCCGGCGCAATCTTCCAGGCGCCCATCAGCAGCGGGAAGTTCCAGGGGATGATCTGGCCCACCACGCCGATGGGCTCGCGCAGCACCATCGAGAGCGTGTTGTCGTCGATCATCACCGCCGAGCCCTCCTCCGAGCGCAGGCAGCCCGCAAAGTAGCGGAAGTGGTCCGACGACAGCGGCACGTCCACAAGCGTCGTTTCGCGCAGCGGCTTGCCGTTGTCGCGCGTTTCAATTTCCGCGAGCTCCGCGGCATGCTCATCAATGAGGTCGGCCGCCTTCAAAAGCAGCGCGGCGCGCTCCTGAGGCGACTTCGCAGCCCAGGCGGGAAACGCGGCGCGCGCGGCGTCAACCGCCTTCTGCACGTCGCCCGCCGAGGCGTTGGCGCAGGTCGCGAGATGCTCGCCCGTGGCCGGATCATAGCTTTCAAACGTGGCGCCGCCCTCGGCGTCCACCCACTGGCCCCCGATCAACAACTTGTACTGCTTGGCGAATTGGTAGGTCATTTGTTCTGCTCCTAGTGATTTGTGCGGCCGCCGCAGGCGGCCGGAGGATGCATGGCGGATGGAGGACTCGACGCAGGCTTTAAGGCATCGGACCCTCCCAGTTGAGAACCATTATCAAAAAGAACGCAGACTCTGAAAATAGCCCGATGTGTGTAAAAATCGCGTCTGATCGGCCTAGGGAAATCAACGCAGGCGTAATTCCTGCTCTCAAGGCCTTTACAAGAGAGGGTTTTTCGTATAAGATGCCGCGTCTGTTCACAGGAACACAACCAGGCCGGAAGGGTGGCAGAGTGGTTGAATGTACCGCCCTGGAAAGGCGGCGTGTCCAATAGGGCACCGAGGGTTCGAATCCCTCCCCTTCCGCCAGCAGATTTTGAAGGCTCCCCACGTAGGGAGCCTTTATTTTTGGGCAATCGCCGGAAAGGCCCTTTATTTCCGCGGCTCGGCAAGAGACGGCAACGCGCTGATACGGACGATTTCGAGCGGACGCAAATGCTGCAGCCCTAACATTCTTTTCCCCCGCCATCCAGCGCACCGGGCGCCCGCGCCTGAAAAAATCGACTCAACAGCCGCCGTGCACGGGCGTCGCCGGCGGCCGAAAGACAAACCAGCAGCTGCACCACAGGGCGGTGCTCCGGCGCCAATCTCGACAGGGCGTATCGCCAGCGGAGCTTTGCCGGCAGCCGGCGCCACTGCCGCTCAGCCAGAGTCTTACTTTCCAAGCAAGGCACGCAGCACATCCTCCTTTCGCCCCAGAGCCTTGAGCACGCTTTCCTCAACCGTCTGATCGGCGATCAGATGGTGGACGGAAACGGGCCGCGGGTGACCGGACTGGGCCTGACGCGTGGGGCCGATGCTTCCCGATCAAGAAGGGCGAAATCGTGGAGTTTCACCCTGGGGGCGCAAGCACTGAGACGCGGAGGAGCGTCCACTTCGTTCCTCTCAGCAACGCTGTGTGATCTGACGGACGCAAAGGAGGTGTGCCATGGCCTTTAAGGACAGACTTGCCTCCTTGTGTGCTCGCTTCTGGAGCAAGAACGAGAACGCCGCGATTGCAGAGCTCGGCTACCCGAGTGGAGCAAGCCAGCAATCGTCATTCGTGAACTCACAGGCCTACACGATGCCCTTTGCCGGGTGGATTTCCTACTCGCTGCAGGCAACGGCCGCGGGCCAGTGGCTGAACGTTTACGATCGGAGAAACAACTTCGTCCCGTATGAAATTCGGTCCGTAGGCGCTGATCAGCTATTGACGGCTTTCGTCCCCTTCGCAAAGGGAGACGTTTTCTCGATCGACTGCTCGGTGCCGGGCGCCGGAGGCTCGATCTACTTCATCAAGGCAATCGGCGTCGATTGACACCACGGTGGCGGGGTCTTCTTTGGCTCGCCGCCTCTCAAAAGCACGCGGGCCTCGGCAGTCGTCGAACTACCGAGGCCCTTTACTTACGCACATAGCATATCAAAAGAAGGATGACGAAAATCAAAATTTTCGTGACCTTCCTTGATATACTCGCGACAGATGATTTTCTAGGTTGCATTAATCATCTACCTTGAAGCGGCTCAGTGTTACCAGCACTGAGCCGTTTTGTCGTGGTTTTGTCCCCGACGAAAGAGTGGCTACCACAACAAAACCACTCAATTTTTGCGGGCAATGCAACAAATCCCGCTGGACATCTCCGCGTTCTACCCTGCCTGCCGCCTGCCACCTACCAGCTACCTACCTGCTACCTACCACCCACCCCGCCTTGTGCGGGGTTTTTTGTGCGCATGTGCTGCGCGGTGAGTGCGAGCATCTAACACATGAAGCGCAGGCCGTGCGCGAGACTTCGTTTCAGACAGAGAAAACCCCCGCACTAGTTGGAGTTACTCGGGGGCATGAGAAACCTTCTTCCCTTGGGAGGTTTATGGCAAACGTTTTATCAACTTTGAGATTGGGTGAGCTCATGGCAAAGGACAAAGCGAAGAAACTGTTGGAAAAGCTCGGTATGAAGGTCGATGAGGTGAGCGACGAGCTCGAAGAGAAGATCACGGAGTGGAAGAGCACTTTTTGTGAGCAAGGCTGCTGCGCAATCCCAGTTGCGTACGGTGCAGTCGGTGCAATCATTGAGCGCTGCATTCAAGCTCAGGGCCGGCCGCAAGAAGCCGCGCGCATGCCGCTATCGATCCCCTCGCTCACGCACGGGGAATTTTCCGCGGCATGTCGTTAGAGCCAGGCTCAGACAAGGCCCAGATCAATCAGGCAGCCGGTCCGATGCACTGACGCCGGCAGCCTACGCCTGCACAAGCTCAAAGAGAATCTGCCGCTGCATCACCAGCGCGTCGGTGCAGGCGAAGAACACGTGCCCGTCCATGGGCGCAAGCACGCGGCAGAGCACGTCGCCTTCAAGGGAGTCGAGAATTTCTCCGAGCAGCGCTCCCTTCTGCACGAGGCTTCCGGCAGCGGCCGCCGCATGAAAGATGCCGGCGGCCGGCGCGTGCACGGCGCACAGATCGGCGTCCTGGATGACGACGCTGGGCACGCCCTCGTCTGCGTCGCAGTCAATCAATCCCTGTCGCTTGAAAAAGCGCAGCACCGCATCGACGGCCTCGATCGAACTTGCCGCATCAATACTCTCGGTGCTGGCCGTAAAGATCGTATAGGCGCGCGTATCCCAGATCTGCCAGTTGTAGTTGAGCGTGGCCGTGTCAATCGGCAGAGGCTTTCGGACCATCACGTACGACAGTCCAAAGTCCCTTGCAGCCACCGGGTCGCCGAAGTCGGTCTGCATCATGCGCACATGCGGCATGAAGCCGCCGCGGATGTAGTACGACGCAAAGTGAATGCCCCACCTCCAGCCCTGGAGGTGCTCAAAGAGGCCGGCGGCGATGCGCTGGGTCGTCTCGCCCTGGTCGTAGCCCGGAAACATCCGGTTGATGTCCGTGTCGTCCATCGCCCAGAAGCGCTTGCCGATGTTGATGGAGTACGGGTTGACGCAGGGAATCACCTCGATGCCGGCGCCCCTGCGGATGCCGCCCGCCTCCTCGATCGCCTTGAGGCGCCGCACGAGCTGCGAGCAGATGTAGAGCTGCTGGATTTCGTTGCCGCGCATGGCGCCCACGACGGCCGCGCTTTTTTCGCCGCCGCCGAAGCGAAAGCCCGTGATCTCCAGGGGCTCGCGATAAAGCGAGGGCATTTCAAAGATCTTGATGCGCTCCATGACGCCTCCCTACTTCTGCGCGCGTGCGGCCACGTCAAGCACGCGCGCCACGAGCGATCCGGGATTGACCACCGGGTACTCGCGCAGCGTAAAGACCAGACCGTTGCAGGGGCTTTTCACCTCCTCGAGCACGGCGCCGTCCAGAGGGTTGGTGATGAGTCCGAGCGTTTCGCCCTTGTGGATGTTCATCCAGTGCTCGACCTTGGGAATGAAGATGCCCGGAGCGTTGGCGTTCACAAATCCCACCTGTCCGTCGGTGGAGACGATGGGCTCGGTCACCTCGTCAACGGGCCCCGACCAGATGCCGAGCCGCTTCATGAGCCGCAGAAGGCCGGCGGCGATCCTGCGGCCGTATTCGCGCGTGATGCGCATGCCCACGCCGGCCTCGATCACAAGGCAGGGCACGCCCAGGGTGTTGAGCGACCAGGCAAGCGTGCTTTCAAGCACCGTGGCCGCCGCGTGCACCCAGATGAAGTCGCAGTTGAGCTCGCGCGCAAGCGGCAGCAGGCGCCTTGCGGTGTTGACGTTGATGCGCACCTGCGGAATCTCGCGCAGAAAGATGTTGGAGGCGTGAATGTCGACGGCGCAGTCGGCGCCCTTCATGTCGGCCACGATGCGCGCGGCGATCGACTCCTCGGTCGTGCCGTGCGGGTTGCCCGGAAAGATCCGGTTCATGTCCAAATCAAAGCGCGGGATGCCGCGGGTGATCGAGTCGATGCCAAGCGGGTTGACGGCCGGATAGATGTCGACGATGCCTGTCACGCATTCAGGGCTCTCGGCCAGAATGCGGTTGAGAAGAAAGCAGACGTACTGACCCTCGAGCTCGTCGCCGTGCGTTCCGGTCACGATGCAGATGCGCGGCAGCTGCGCCGTGCGCGCCTGCGCCTCGGTCATCCCCTGGGGAAGAATCCTGTTTTTGCGGATCACCATTTTTTCGGCCGCCGGAAGGCGAACCGACACAACATCCCTGATCATGATGCAAGCGCCTCAACCACGGCCGTGGTCTGAATCGTCTGTCGGGCCTGTCCGAGAAACACGCCTCGTTCAAGCGCCGCGTCGGCGAAGTCGCAGCCGCGCGCAAGCACAATATAGGCCCCTTCGGCCGGCACGTCGTGCGTGGGATCAAGCCCAAGCCAGCGGCCGCCCGCCCAGGCCTGCACCCAGGCGTGCGTCACGCCCGTTCCCTGCATGAGGCCTGCGGCATAAAGCGCCGGAATCCCTGCCATGCGAAGCAGCGCAATCAGGATGTGCGCATAGTCCTGGCACACGCCGCAGCCCGCGGCAAGCGCCTCCTCGGCGCTCGTGCGGGTGCTCGTTGCGCCCGGCCTGTAGACAAGGCTGCCGTGAACCGCGTGCATGAGCGCGGCTGCATTGGCCGCCTCGTCTGCGCCAAGCCGGCTGCGGAGACTTTCAAAAAGCGCGCGCAGGCCGGCGCCCGCGGCGGTAAGCGGCGTCGGCAGCAAGTGGTAGGGCGCGGGCGGCATGTCGCCCGCGGCGGCAGGGCTCGTCTCAACGAGGCCCTTTGAATGCACCTCGAGCGTCTCGTGCGGCGCGTCAAAGCGTCCCGTGCAGGCAAGGCATCCCGTCACGGGGTCCCTGGAAAGCGCAAGCGCCTGAGGTGAGTTGGTGCTCACGCCTGACTCGAGCACGCGCTGACCGGGAATGTCCGCGGGCAGCGGCCGCAGACGAAAGACGTGCCCCGAGACGGGTTCTGAAAACGAAAACACCGTCCGAAGCGAAAAACGACACTTCAAGATGACGCTCCCATGCGGGTCAATGCAAGGCGTTGACAAGGTGCAGAAGCTGGGCGCGGCCGGGCATCCGGCCGCTTTCAGAGAGGTCTCGCAGCTCTGCAAGCGCCTCCTTGTTCAGAAGCGCCTCGACGCGCCTGGTGTGCGCAAGCAGCCGCACCAGGAGCGCCTCGATCGTGTACTCCTGCGAATCAAGCCGCAGCAGCAGATCCAGACGCTCGGAGTACTTGCCCACCTTCAGCAGATCGCGGCGCTCGACGTCGGTGACGCGGTCGTCCACCGAGCCCCAGAAGGCAAGCAGAAGGTCCGCGACGCGCTGCGTTTCAAGAAACGCCGACTCCGCCGCCGACCCGTGCTCAAGCCTGTCGAGCGCCAGCTGAATATACGCCATGGTTTCAGTCGTGATGAAGTTTCTGAGAACAATCGCGTTGTCATAGGCGCGCGAGAGATTCGAGTAGATGGAGTCGGGGTTGCCCGCATCAAAAAGGTAGCGCGTCTCAAAGTCCGCGGCGTCCCTGTAGATGTCGTCGGGAATCGAGAGGCGGCGGCAGAAGTCGCGGTAGGTCTCGGGATCGCGGTCGATCATGCGGTCAAGGGCGATGTTGAAGATGCGCAGGGTTGAATACACGCGCTCGACATAGCGCCCGAGCCAGTAGAGTCGGTCGGCCTGCTCGGCCGAGATCGCAGAGATGGCGGTGTCCGCGGAATTGGTTTGAGTCGTCATGGCTGTCCGGTCCTGATCGATGGAAAACGCTTTTTCTTCAGACGTTCAGAAGCCCGCGCTCAGCGCGCCTTCACCCAGGTGTCCTTGAATCCCCCGCCCTGGGAGGAGTTGACCACAAAGCTGTCGGCCACGCGCGAAAACCGCGTCAGTCCGCTCGGCCAGACGTAGACGAAGTCCGCGCCCGTGAGCACGAAGGCGCGCAGGTCGGCCTTGCGGTACACAACGCCCTGCGCCTCCTGCACCGGCAGGTCGATGAAGTCGATCACCTCCTGCACGATGAAGCGGCGCGGCTCGCGGCGGATGCGCTCGCGCCAGCCCTCAAGCTCGGAGGCGCTCATGTCGCGGCCGAAGACCACGCCGTAGCCTCCGGCCTCGGCCACGTCCTTGATGACGAGCCGTCCGAGGTTCTCAAGCACGTAGCCCCGGTCCTTTTCAAAAAACGGCAGATAGGTCGGCGCGTTCTTCAGAATCGGCTCTTCGCCGAGATAGTACTTCACCATCCGGGGCACGAAATAGTAGATGCCCTTGTCGTCGGCAACCCCGTTGCCCGGCGCGTTGATGACGGCCACATTGCCCGCGCGGTAGGCGTCCATGATGCCGGGAATGCCGATAAGGCTTTCGGGCAGAAACGTCAGCGGATCGAGATAGTCGTCGGAAATCCGCCGGTAGACCGCCCCCACCCTCACGCGTCCGCGGGCCATGTCCTTGTAGTAGAGGCAGTTGTCCTCGACAAGGAGGTCTTCATTGGTGGCCAGGGCAAAGCCCGTCTTTTCCGACAGGTAGCTGTGCTCGAAGAAGGCCGCGTTGTAGCGCCCGGGCGTCATCACCACGCAGATGCCGTCGGCGGCGACGCTTCGCATCATGCGCGAGAGCATCTCGGGATAGGCGCGGTTGTCGACAATGCCCGCGCCGCGAAAGGTCGAGGGCGACGCGCGCCGGCAGATTTCCCGCGCAATCAGCGGGTATGAGGCGCCCGAGGGGATGCGCAGGTTGTCCTCGAGCACGTACCAGGTCTTGTCGACGGCCTGCACGAGATCGATGCCCGCAATGTGCGCGTACACGCCCGCAGGCGGCCTCACGCCGTCGCAGGCCTTCAGAAACCCGGGCGAGGAGAAGACGAACTCGGGCGGAATGACGCCGTCGGTGATGATGCGGCGGCTGCCGTAGATGTCGGAAAGAAAGGCGTTGAGCGCCCGCACGCGCTGCTCGAGGCCCCTTGAGAGGTGCTCCCACTCACAGGCCTCAATCACGCGGGCCATGGGATCAAAGGGAAAGAGCTGCTCGTGAAACCGACCGTTCTTGTAGATGCCGAACTTGACGCCGTAGCGCGTGAGCATGTCGTTGATCGACGAGGCGTTGCGAACCAGTGAATCCATGGGGCCATCCTGCACAAGAGTAACTTCAGCAAGCCGCTCCAGGACTCCACGGCAGCGGAATCGGGAGCGCATCTTATCGATTATTCCTCAATTGCCCCGCACTCTGTCCGCACAGGGATGGGTTTCTTGGCAAGAATCACAAAAGGTAGGTAGTTGCGTCTAGAAATTGAGACGCCCGGCGCCCAGAAAGCGGCCGCGCTCGTAGGCGCTGAACCGCGGCGAGGCCTCTGAAAGCGACTCGATGCGCACCGAGCCAAGCGCGTGGATGAAGTCGCCCGCGCCAAGCGAAAGGGCGACGTGCTCGATGCTGACGCCCCCGGCGCTTCTTTTTCCGAAGAACAAAAGCTCGCCCGGCTCAATGTCTTCCACCCGATTATGAAGGACGGGCTGCGCGGCCGCCGCAAGCTGGTCGGCGTCGCGCGGCACCACCGCGCCCGTCATGCGGTAGACAAGGGAGACAAAGCCCGAGCAGTCAAGTCCCGCGACGCTCGTCCCGCCCCAGACGTAGGGGGTTCCGACAAGGCTGCGGGCGTTTTTCAAAAGCTCGCGGACATAGGCGTCCCGGGGACCGCTTCTGAGCCTGCGCCAGCGGGCAAGATAGGCATCCTCGGGCTGCGCGGCGGCCTTTGAAAGCCGCCCCGTGCGCCCGTCGGGAAGTCCGACGAGGTAGTCGCCGCCCTGTTCGCCAAGAAGCTCCAGGCGGTTCATGAGCATTACCATGGAGACGACGGCGCCCTGCGCGTCAAGAATCTGCGCCTGTCCCTGCGTGACGACGACGCGCGGCGAATTGCCGGTTGAGTGCGCCCCCGCGCCGGAAACCGACGCCGTCTGCAGGCGGTGCACCCAGCCGATGTAGCCGTCGGCCAGGCGCACGCGAAGAAAGGATCCGCGCCGCTCGAGCACTTCAAGAAGGTCGCCCATCAGGGCCTGGGTCGTCACGGGCTTTCCGAAGCCGGGGCTGCCCGAAAGCGATGCCGTTGCCGTGGCGGCAAGCACATGCGAGCCGTGGGCGCTGCCGCTTGTCTCGGGAAGCAGCCTGACGCTGACAGCCGCAGCGGGCCTTGCGGCAGCCGCCGCCGCGCGGATGCGCTCGAAGGCCTTCGGGCGGTCCGTGGCGCCCTCAATGCGGCAGACGATGTCGTCGCAGGAAAGCTTGATCTCCCAGACTGCGGTGCGCGCATCGGGCGCCTCGTCGCGCTGGATCGAGTCGAGCGCCTTTTCAAGCGCGTACTGCTGCGCAGACGGTGCGGGCGGCTGGTGACTGCAGGCCGCAAGCATCGAAAGCCCCAGAACCAGTGCGGCGCATCGAAATGAAAGCTGGCGCATGAAGCAAGTCCCCTGAGACGAAAAACCCATCGGCCAACTCTAACAAAACGCAGCGGGACCGGACGGCTACACTTGCGGCATCGAGTCAAATTTTGCGAGGGGCAGCCAATGATCTTTCAATACGCCTCCGACCTGCACCTGGGCTTTCGCGGCAACGCCGGGTTTGTGCGCAGAAACCTTGCCGCCGCAGGCGACGTCCTTCTTCTTGCGGGCGACGTCGCCGACGTGCTTGACCTCGAGCGGCACGGCGACTTCTGGGACTGGTGCGCGAAAAGCTTTTCGCTCACGATCTTCGTGCCGGGCAACCATGACTACTACGGCAGCTGGAATCTTCTCGGGGACCTCATCAATCCCCTGCGTCTGGAAATCCGGCCCAATGTGCTGTGCTGCAGCAACACCACGGTTCGGGCGGGAACGACAGATGTCGTCTGCTCGACCCTGTGGTCGAGGATCCTGCCCGAGCAGGCCGAGGCCGTCGCACGCGAAATGCCGGACTTTCGCGAGATTTTCATCGGCGGCCGCCCCTGGAGCATCGAGGACTGTCTCGCCGTTCACAGCGCATCGCTTGCCTTTTTGAAGGATGCGGTTGAAAAAAGCACTGCGCCCAATGTCGTCGTCGTGACGCACCACCTGCCCACATGGCGGGTGGTGGGCGAGAAATACGCCTCAAGCACCACCTCCTCGGCCTTTGCCTCGGAACTGGCCGACTGGATTGAATCCTCGCGCATCGCCTGCTGGCTCTACGGACACTCGCACGACTCGATTGAGGCCGTGGTGGGCGGCACGCGTCTCGTCTCCAATCAGCTTGGGTACCTCAAAAAGCCAGAGGCCCCGCACTTTTGTCCCGACAAGACCTTCAGAATCGACTGAGGCTGCCCCCGCTCCCCTGCCCTTGCCGACGAATGGTTCGCCGGCAGCCGGCTTCGGGCAAAAAGAAAACTGGCGCGAGTCAGGAGGAAGGCCCCAACTCGCGCTTTTCCCGGGCCTGAATCGTTCAGGATGACTTACCAGGCGTATCGCATGCCGACGGTGGCGCGATAGTCGGTGTCAATCTCGTCGCCGGAGCCGCGCTCGAGCTCAGCCCAGAAGTGAAGCTGCTCGGTCGCATTGAAGTCGGCGCCGATACCGTACTCAAACCAGGTTCCTCCCAGGTCCTCTGACAGGCTGCGCGAACCCGTGCCGTTCTTCGAGAAGCTGAAGTCCGCCTCGCCCTGCCAGTCATGCAGAACAGACGCCTTGATGAAGGCCGAGCCGCGGTTGTCAGGGCACTTCAGACCAAGGCGAACGCCTGCCCTGCCGACAAGCGAGCTCGTCGAATCCTGTTCAACATCGACGCCCGTCGAGGTCTGGTAATCGGCGTCAAAGACATGGCCGTACCACATCTCAAGCTGCGGCTCAACGAAGAGGTAGTCGAGCGGCGCATAGTGCCAGCCCAGCTCAGCGGAGACGGAAACGGCGTTCGTGTGATACTCGCCGGACGAGAGCATGTCGCTCACGCTGATGTCAAACGAGTTCTTCATGCGGCCGACCTTGCCGGTGACGTCAAGGTAAAGCCCGTTGTCCCAGAGCTTGCTGGCATATCCCGTGAAGGCAAACAGATTGCTGTCGCCGTCGCCGTGATTGAAGTTGTTGTCGCCGTACGTGTAGGAAAAGGCGCCGCCGACAAAGAGTCCCTGCGCAACCTGGCGGTCGTAGCCGAACTGCAGCGAGGTGTACTTGTTCTCAATGTCCTGGCTGCCGAAGGAGGCCTTGCCGTTGAAGACGCGGGCCCAGATGCCGTTGGCCTGGGCGGTGCTGTCGCGCAGTTCGCCCAGACGGCGGTGCATGTCGTCGATTTCGTTGCGCCAGGTGTGCAGACCGAGGGCCGCCATTTCAGCAATGCCGAACACGTTCGGATTGGCAACGGTCCGGATGTTGGTCACGCTGCAGTTGATGCACTCGCCTGTCGCAGGATCGATGGTGCCGTCGGCAACCTCGCCGTAGGCTGCGTCATAAATGTCGCTTGCAGACTGCTCAAGCTGCACGCCGGCAAGCAGGCTGGGATCGTTCTGGCCTGCATCCTTGTTGTTGATCCTCACAACGCAGCCAAGCTTGCCGAGGTCAGAGACGGCGTCGCCCGTATTGTTCACGGATGCTCCGACAACCTTGATGCTGTCGGGCTTCGTCTGCAGGCCGTGCTCGCTGAGATAGACGTAGTTGGAGCTGTTTGCATCTTCAACATTGACGGTGATTGAAGAAGCTTGAACAGAGACCTGATCCGGCCGCCAGCTGGTGTCGCCCGCCTCCTTCCAGCCGCCGAAGTCAACGCCGGCGCCCTTGCCAAGGTTAAGCGTCATGGCGCCGTCCCGGCCGCCTTTGATCACTGCATTCTGGCCGTCCGAATAGACCGCCATGCGAAGCTGCGCACCCTCTTCGAGATCAGCCGTCGCAAGGGAAAATCCGGCAGTCATGTCAGGATCTGCATCAGCCTTCCACATGCCGAAGTCGAAGGTAGAGTCGGCGCGTACATGCAGGTTTTGAACACTGGCCGATCCTTTCCTGTTGACCTGGATCATGCCCTTGCCCTCTTCGACATAGACGTCGGAGAAGTTCACAGCATCGTCGACGCTTTCGATTTCAATTCGAGCGTCCTGGGTCCCCGAGGTCGTTCTTAGGTAGACGGTCTTGCCCGTAAAGTCCAGAGAACCGGCAACAGTGATGCCTGTTCTTGCGCCCTCGGAAATCAGGTCGAAGCTCTTGACGTTGTCGATGACGTCCTGGCTGCTGATTTTGAATCCCGTTTGGTTTGTCGATCCGATAATGCGCAAAACATTCGTCGTGAGCTTGCTGTTAAGCGGCGCTGTGAAATTGTTTCCGTGCCCGCCGCGCCAGACGAAAGCCTCCGTGGCAGTGATTTCTTCACTTGCCAGATCAAAGCTGTTTGGATTGGCTAGCGAAATATCAAGATAGTTCGTTGTAATGGAACTGCCTGAGTGAGCATTAAACGTTGATCCTTCAACGACGAAGCGGTCATTGACGACTGCTCCGCTGATTTCAACCTTGTCGCCAGCTCCTGTTTGAATATCGTTGACATAAGTCTCGCTGGCAGCCACCGTGAAATCTGCCGACCAGCCTTGCGAAGCAGGAGCAAGGGCTGCAACAAGCGCCGCCGCTACGGCGCTCAGGCGGCTAGCCCGTACGGGGGGGGGGCAAAAACAGATTCATCAATTATCTCCTATTCTTTATTTTGGAAGAGTGTTTTTTGCTTTTTTTTTCAAAAGCTCAGTCTTTGGATTTTAATCGTGCACCCAGAAAACCCGGGATTCGGATGCTTCCTGCCGAAACGGCCGGCGGGCGTTCTCATCTGGAGACGATTCAATGAGATTGCGCCCCTTCAAACCAAGGGCGGCCATTGAAGACGCGCTGAGCTTGCCGCACCTCCAACTTTGTCTTCGGGAAACTACTGTGGCAGAACTGATCACCGCAGAAGCGGTCATTGCGAATCTTCCATCCAGGCGATCGAAGCTGTGACGACGTCAGGCGTCGTCCTGAGACCTCTGTCAACCCCCTGCCTCTGGGAATCCGCCCGAGCGCGCTCTGCTGCTGCAGCGCCCTGGTTCGGGCGGAAGCGCTGGACGCTGCCTGCTCCACCCCGTGGTCGAGAATTCTTCCTTGGGAGAACGAAGCGCCTGCGCGCGAGTGCCCAGCCTTCGGGAGATTCTCATCGGCGGCCGTTCCCGGCGCGTGGAGAACTGTCTTGCCGTTCAGGGCGCGTCAGCTGCCTTTATGAAGGACGCGCCTGCCGGTCCCACAGTTCTATTGCCCGACCTCCCTGTCGTTGTGGTCTGCAAACCATTCGCGGGCGTCCTTCAAAATCTGCTCGACCGTCACCTCAATGAAGCGCGGATGAAACCGCTGCCGGCAGTAGACGAGATAGCTCTGGCGAATCTTTCCGTTGAACTCGGGAAAAAGCCGCTGCAGATTCCGGCCCCTGGCCTTCGCGACTGGGATCATCCCGATGCCGGCACCGTCCGAAACCTCATCGGCCACGGCCTCGATGTCGTTGACGACGTACACCGGGTCAATCTCAATGACCTCCGCGAGCTTCTCCTCGCGATAGAAGGCAAGCGACTGCACGCTGTAGTTGCAGATCCAGGGCAGCCGTTCAAGATCGGCGAGACTCTCCGGCGGGCGCCTGCCCTTGAAAAAGTCCCGGCGCGCGTAAATGCCGAGCTTGGTCTTGTTCATGGGAACCGCCACGCAGTCTCCAAGCTCGGACAAATCGTCAAAGGTCATCAGGATTGGTGGTGACCAGAATCGAGATCCCGGGATGGCTGCTTCGCATTGCTCGCACCGAACGGCGCAGCACGTCGTAGTAAAAGGCGCGCGGCACGGTGATGCGAACCATCCAGAACGAAGCCGCGGGGATGAGCCTCATTGCGGAGTTCTTCCTGCACAATCCCGACAAGACCTTTGTCGATGCATTGACTAGGCTCGTGCCTGAGGGCTTCACCGACAATGCCTCCATTCAGCAGGCCGTCCGAAACATTGCCTCCTGTGCGGCAGATGCTGCGCACGACGACGAGGCGCTTTTAAATCTCAAGCGCGACTGGACGAAGCTCTTTAGGAGAATCTCGCCGGACTACGGTCCGACCGCGCCCTACGCCTTTCTCTTTCTGAAGGGCAACAGCGTGGAGATGATGAGCGATCTCGCCGCCCTTTACATTGACGGCGGCTACGACGGCTACCAGAAGATCCGCGACCGCATCGACTACATCGGCATCTGCTTTCAGTTTCTCGCCGTCGTCGACCTGCAGATTGCCAACAGCATCAACGTCAGGGATGCCCTCGAATACAAGCGACTCAAGCTTTGCCGCAAGGTCTTTCTCGAGGAATATCTCACCGCGTGGGTCTTTGAGTTCATTTTGCGCGCAAGAAAATTCGTGCAGACCCCTTTCTACGGGGTCGTGCTTGATCTCACCATGCACTGCCTGGAGCTTTTTGCCGGCGAACACAAGACCTTCCCCGTCCTCATGAGCGAAGAGGAAAGCCGCGAGCTTGCCACCCGCGAGGACAACGAAATGCGCCGGATGCTTGCCGCCATGGAGCGCGGCGACGAAATGCCGCACGCGCACGCCTAGTCCGCGGCCGGCATTCAAAAAATTCACCTCTCCTGGGAATTTGGTTGATCGTTCCCCATTTCAGGCGGCGCCCGCTGGTCGCTGCCTGCCTTTTTTTGTTCTGCGAGCGGCCGTCGGCAGCCGAGGCAGGCTGGTGAAGACAGTGCCGTTATTTCTACAATTTGAAGATCCGGCCAGGCCCGACGAAAGCCCGCGGCCGCTTCAACATGGAGATGCTTGAAAATGGATAGAAAGGAGGCTCTTGCCGTCGTCACGGCGTTGATCACGGCAGGCAAGATCAGTGTTCCGGCCCACAACGCCGAAAACCCGAAGCAGTGGGCTGCGGACGTTCGAAGAATCGTCGAAAAGTGCGTCGTCGACTTGGTGAAGGCTCCGGCTCCGCGGTTTTAGTCGACGTCAAGTTCCAGGGAAACTGAAAGCGGCATTTGTTCTTTGAAAAACAGATGCCGCTTCTTTTATTTTCGGCTTTCGGGGCCGCGGCGCGGCTGCTGCGTTTCACGCCGCGGCCCCGAAGTTGGCGTCGGACTTTCGACTAGAAGGCGTACTTGAAGCCCACCTTGCCGCCGACGGCCGACGAGCCGTACTCACCCGCGCCAAGGAGCATGTTCACGTTGAAGAGCATGTTGTCCTTGCCCACGCGCAGTCCGAAGTCGGCCTGCACGGGAGAGGTGTCGATCACGTCCTGGGTGCGGCTCAGAACCTCGATGTCCTTGTCGCCGAAGGTCGGCACATAGGCAATCTTGAAGCTCGGCGC
>CALXQK010000017.1 GCA_944390745.1 uncultured Duodenibacillus sp.
GAGCTTCATTTCGTTGGTGTATTTGCGGCGAGGTGCAGCCATGAGAAGGACTCCTAACAGGGGGGAAGGTATCGTGACCTATTTCGCCCTCGTTAACAAGTCCGGAAAAAGCACCCTCATCTCATTGAACGACGTTTTGCCAGGGCAATGCTTCATGAACTCAGGCATTGCTCGCTTCAAGACGGCCTGAGGATGCTTTGCGCCCTGCTTGAGCACTTCGGCCTGCCGCAGTCCGCCAGGCTGATGGCGGACATGGGAATTGCTGCGGGTGAGAAATATTTGAAAACTCTATGAATATCGTCGTCTTCGGCTTGGGCTACGTGGGACTGAGCAATGCCGTGCTCCTTTCGCAATTCCATCACGTCGTCGCTGTCGACGTCTTGCCGGAAAAAGTCGAGCGCTTGAATCGAAGGGAGTCCCCCATCGCTGACAGGGAGATTGAGTCTTTCCTCAAGACAAGAAGACTCAGCCTGTCAGCAGCGGTTGAATGGGAGCAGCCCAGCCGGTCTGCGGATCTCGTCATTGTCGCCACGCCGACCGACTATGACGCCCAGCAGGGGCACTTTGATACCTCACTCGTTGACGCGGTCGTCTCCCAGGTCAGAAGCGTCAACGAAGAGGCCCTGATCGTGATCCGCTCAACGATTCCCATCGGCTACATGGACGGCCTTCGCGCCCAGGGCTTCAAGAGGGTGGTCTTCATGCCCGAGTTTCTCAGAGAGGGCCGGGCGATTTATGACAACCTGCACCCAAGCCGCATCGTGGTCGGCGACAGGGGCGAAGCCGGCAGACTGATCGCGGAACTCTATGCCGCCTGTGCGGCAGACAGGGACGTTCCCGTCTGCCTGACCGGCGCCAGAGAGGCCGAGGCGATCAAGCTCTTTGCCAATGCGTACCTCGCCATACGGGTGGCCTATTTCAACGAGCTCGACACGTTTGCCCTGGCTCAGGGGCTTTCAGCCGGAGAAATCATCAACGGCGTCTGCCTCGATCCGAGAATCGGGAATCAGTACAACAACCCCTCGTTTGGATACGGCGGCTACTGCCTGCCGAAGGATACGCGGCAGCTCGAGGCCAGCTGCCGCAGCCTGCCCGTTGAGCTGATCCCGGCCATCACCCGGTCAAACGACAAAAGAAAGGCGTTCATTGCCGCGCGCATCAGGCAGGCGGCCGACGGCACGGTGGGGATTTACCGACTCATCATGAAGAAGGGTTCTGACAACTTCAGATCCGCGGCGATCCTCGACGTCATCAGAGACTGCAGACGCTTCGGCATCCGGATGGTGATTTACGAGCCCGCCTTCGAGGGCGACGAATACGAGGGGATTCCCGTCATCAGGGACTTTGAGGAATTTTCAAATGCCTGCTCCCTGATCGTCGCAAACCGCTGGGACAAGGAGTTGATGCCTGCCTCGCACAAGGTCTTTACCAGAGACGCGAGCCTTGATGAAGGGGCAGTTCAGCCATGACGGAAGTCTCCTGCAGGCCCTTCTTAGTCTTGATGTCCATCTACATCGAGACGAAGGCCTCCGATCTCGACGCATGCATGAATAGTCTCTGGACTGAGCAGACGGTCCGGCCCATGCAGTTTTGTCTTGTGTGCGACGGACCGCTTTCTGAGGAAACAGAGGCGGTCGTCAGCAAGTGGAGGGATCTGCTCGGCGACACGCTTGACGTCGTGCGGCAAAGGGAGAACAAGGGGCTGGCCAGAGCCTTGAACCTTGGTCTGAGCCGCTGCAGATACGACACCGTGGCCAGGATGGATTCAGACGATCTTGCCGTTGAGGACAGGTTCAGAAGACAGTTCGAATACATGACCGCACATCCAGAGGTCGATGTCCTCGGCGGTCAGGTCGTTGAGTTCGATGAGGAAAACGAAGAAATCATCGGCTATAGGGACGTTCCGCTCAGCGACAGCGAGATCAAGAAGTTCTCCAAATTCCGCTGTCCCTTCAGCCACTCGAGCGTCATGTTCAGAAAGCCGGCGCTCGAAAGGGTCGGCTTCTATCCGGAAGTTTTCCCGGAGGATTATGTGCTGTGAGCCAGGCTCGAGCAGGCCGGCGCAACATTTGCAAATCTTCCGGATCCCCTTGTTGTGATGAACGTCGGGGAAACCATTCGAAAGCGCCGCGGATTCAGATTTTTTATCGATGAATTGAAAATATTCAGACGGTTTCTGCGCATGGGATTCATGAGCTGTCCGCAATATATGATTGCCGTGGCAGCCAGACTCCCCTTCAGGATCATTCCTGGATTTCTCAGGATTCGCCTGAAGAAAATTCAGTATAGGATCAACAACTAAGATGTCACAGATGAAGCAGCCTCTGGTCTCAGTCATCATCCCCGTCTACAACGGGGAGAATTATCTGAGCCAATGTCTGGACTCTGTTTTGGCTCAAACAATCAAAAGCCTTGAGGTCATTTGCGTTGACGACGGCTCAACCGACTCCTCTCTTGAAATTCTTGAGTCCTATGCGCAAAGGCACGCCTGCTTCAAGATCCTTCATCAGGACAACATGTTCGCCGGCGCGGCAAGAAACCGCGGGATGAGCATTGCCAGCGGAAAGTATCTGGCCTTTCTTGACTGCGACGATTTCGTTGAGCCTGAATATTTGGAACGGCTGACTGAGCTTTGCGAAAAGTACCAGGCTGACATTGGTCTGTGTTCGGCAGACCGATATGATCAGAGCACGAAAAAGTTTTCCGAGGCTCCATGGTTTCTCAGGATGGAATACATCGACAGGATGCCGTTTAACGCAAGCACCGTCGGGAACAACATTCTGAAGGTTGCAAAGCCCGCGCCCTGGGCGGAACTCTTCAGGGCAGACTTTGTAGCCAGATTGAAGCTGCGCTTTCAGCCCTTGAGAACAGCCAATGATCTGTATTTTGGATACGTGGCGCTGACAAGCGCTGACAAAATAGCGGCCGTCGACGAAGTTCTTCTGCATTATCGATTTGGGAATTCAACAAACCTGCAGTCGAACACGCATGAAAGCCCGGATGACTTCTGCAAGGCGCTCCTGGCCGTCAAAGAGAGACTGATCCGGGACGGCAGGTTCATTCAGATTGAAAAAGGCTTCACGGAGGCTGTCATTGATCATTGCATCTACAACCTTCAAAGGCTCAAGAACAAGCCCACGGCAAGATTGAAATTGACCGAGGCGCTGAATGATCATTACCTAAAGGAACTCGGCATCAATAAACACACTGCAGGCATCGACTCCGGCAAGCTCAGGCATCTGAGGGAGTTGATGTCAAGCAGGGTCGACAAACCGTCCGACAAGCCCTTGCTCTCAATTGTCGTCCCCATCTTCAACGGGGAACAATCCATTTCAAAGTGCCTTGACAGCATCATCAATCAAACGCTGCCAGACATCGACGTTGTTTGCGTCAATGCCGGATCGGCCGACAGGACGCTCGAGCTTCTGAACGACTATCGGGCGATTGACAAGCGGATCTCAATTGTTGATGCAGGAAAGAACCCGGGGCTTCTCAACGCCAGAATTGTCGGAGCCGGGAACGCCAGAGCCGACTACGTCATCTTTGTGGACGCTGGCGACCATATTGAAAGCGATGCCTGCAGGCAGATTGCGGACTGGATCAGGGAGGAGCGCTCTGACATCATCGAGTTCACCTGCGGCGTTGAACATTCCGCAGAAGACCTCGAGGACATCAAGCGGCTCAAAGAGAGTCTGAGGACGAAGGCAAAGACCTGCAATCCTGAAGACCTTTTTTGAGGACCGCCCGGAGCTGCCGTTGTTTGAGGGAAAGGCCTTTAGAAGAGACGTTCTTCTGAAGGGACTCACCCAAATCAAATCCGCAAACCGCCGCATTGGCGAGGATGCTGCCGCCTTTTTTACTGCGCATGCTTTTCTCATTCCTATCGAGGAATTCAATCCCGGCCTCTTTATTGGCGTCGACACGGTCCTGGAGCGAACAGCGGGAATCTCTCACTCGAACAGTTTGCCAAACAATGCGGCATCAGTGAGCACTATTTTGAGATTAAAGATTTTGCTGCTCACATGGACGAAGAACTCCAGAAGCAGGCGGAGCACCTGGGCGTCATGCTGCTTGAGGACAATCTTCGACTCCTCGAAAAGAGGGTTTTGGCAAGAGACTATCGCTGCGGCATCAGGATCCTGGCAAAAAGCTGGCAGAAGGCAGTCATCTACGGGGATGTCATATCCCGGATGTGCGGCAAGTCCTCAGACCGGTTCTGCCTGAAATTTGATGGAGTTCAGGATTCTAGAGGGCCGTCTTCTGAAGCAACTGGCAAAACGAACATTCAGGTTTCAGTCATTGTCCCTGTCTACAACACCGGGAGCTATTTAGGAAATTGCATTGAAAGCATCCTGAAGCAGAAAAATGTCGAGCTTGAGATCATTTTCATCAATGACGGCTCCTCAGATGGATCTCTTGACCTCCTCGAGCAACATGCCGCAAAAGACCCGCGAATTCGAATCGTTTCCCAGGACAACTCCGGCCTGTCTGCATCAAGGAATTTGGGAATATCTCTGGCTCGAGGCGAGTATCTGCTCTTTGTGGACAGCGATGACGCACTCGCCGAAGGCGCCATTGACCGGCTCTACCGTTGCGCGAAGGAAAATGATCTCGAGGTGTTGTTCTTCAACGCAATAACGGTTTTTGAGAACGATGACCTGAGGTCAAGCCATTTGGGGCTCACCGGCTATTACGAGACTCAGGAGGATTTGTCAGCCGTGATGAGCGGTCTGCAAATGTTAAGCGGCATGGTTGCGGCCAATGAGTATCGCACTGCTGCCTATCTTCAGCTGACGAAGCGTGCATACATTCTGAGCAGCGGCATTGGCTTTATTGACAATATCCTTCACGAGGACAATGCGTATACATTCGAGCTCCTGCTCAAGGCTTCCCGCGTATCGAAAATCAATGACCCCTTGTACATAAGGACCGTGAGAAACGGTTCAATCGTGACGTCGAGCGTTCAATTTGACAACCTTTATGGGGACTTGAGATGCTATATGCGGGTCATGGCATTATCCGAATTGACGGCATGCACGGCGCTCAATGAAGAGGAAGCCGTCAAAGCCGTTTCGCACCAGCTCGCTCAGGCTGTGATCAGGACATTCCTGAAGCTCGATCCCGAAAACAAGAGCAGACTTTGCACGCTTTCGCCAAGGGAGCGGTATATCTTTGAGCTCATCCGCCTGAGTTCGACATCGGGCTGCAGAGGCCGGGGGCCGACATTTCGGTTCGCATCCAAATGCCGAAGCATGCTGATGGCAACCGTGAAGTACTACAGGAAAAACGGGCTCTTTCCGACATTGCGGCAGATCGTCCGCTATCTGCGCAAGAACTCCACGGACTAGGAATCCCATTCAAACGAAGGGGCTCGCTTTCAAAATGGACGCGAGCCCTTCGTTTATGGCGGCGAGAAAAGCCCGCGCGGGCGGCGGCTTTGCCTGCCGCGGGCTTCGGAGGGCCCCGGCCGAGGACGCCCATCCCGCCCAAGCGGCTTCAAGACCCCTGCGGCGCTTGCTGCCGCAGCGCGCGCCTTCAGGGCAAGAAAAACACCGCACGACGAGAACTCTCGTGTGCGGTGCTGTCTTGAAGGCTCGGCTGGACATGCGGCCCTCACCGGCGCAGCCCTGCCCCCGAAATCTCTTCGCCGGATCGAGCGGAGAATCAGGATCCCGGGAATCGGGGGCCAGGGCTGAAGGATCCCTACGGGATCACGCGGTCGATGACGATGCGCACCGACTGCTTGCCGACGGGAACGCGACCCTCGACCGTGCCCTCCAGGTCGCCCGAGGACGGCATGAAGTTGCCCGAGTGGCTCACGCGCGCCTCCATGATCACCTCGGAGACGTCGTTGAGGGTGCGCACGCCCATGCCCATGGTGCTTGAGCTGTCGAGGTGGAACTGCACGGGCAGGTCCTTGGCCTCGATGCGCATGAAGGCCACGGGCATCTTGCTGCCCTCGACCGGGCGCGCGTAGATGAAGACGACGTCGTCGGGCTTGATGCGGTCCTTGAGCTGCGGGGCGACCTCGACGACGCCGTCGACGAACTTGCCGGCGGCTGCGGCCGGAGCCGACTGTCCCGCTCCGGGCGCTGCGCCCTGCGCGGCCAGAAGGCTCGCAGTCTCGCCGGGCGGCAGACCGCCCAGGCGGCGCGCCTGCTCAATGTTCTCCGCAATCTGGCGCCACTCCTCGCTGCCCTGCTCAACGCCGGCAAGCATGCGCGTCCAGTACTCAACGGCGCCCTTGTAGTCCTCCTTGTTGAAGCACAGCGTCCCCATGAGCGCAAGCGCCTTCCAGTGCGTCGGATCAATCGAGAGGGCCTTCTCGATGAGCTCGCGCGGCTTTCCGTCGAGCACGCCGTTGCCGGAGGCGGCAAGCACGTCGGCCCAGTCGGCGAGAACGTCGGGATTGTCGGGCACGAGGCGGTTGACCTGCTCATAGGCCTCGGCGCTCTTGGCCCAGTTCTTGAAGGCGGCCTGGGTGCGGGCGAGCATCATCCAGCCGTCGACATTGTCAGGCTGCTCCTTGAGGCGATCCTCGATGATGCGGATCTGCTCGAGAATCTGCGCATCGGTGTGTCCGCCCTGGGCGGCCATCATCTGGCGCTGCTGCTGCATGAAGGCCGGATCCATCGCCACCGGCGCGCCGATCTGAAGATAGATCAGGGCCGAGGCCACGGGAATGATGACCACGAGCGCGCAGGCCGCATAAAAGCCCTGGCGGCCGTTTTGGCGGGGCGCCTCCTGGCTGGAGCGGGTCTCGTCGAGCACGCGGGCCTCGATTTCGGCACGCGTCTCCTCGTACTCGTCCTCAGGGATGCGGCCGGCCTCCCGGGCAGCCTTGAGCTCCTCGTACTGCTGCCTCAGGATGGAAAGATTCATCTCGCGCCGGGCGGCCTCGCCGTCGTCGCGCCGCCGCGTCAGCAGCGGCCACACAACGAAGGCAAGTCCCGCGAGCACGAGCAGGGCTGCAATGCAGATAAATGCAATCAACACGTCAATTGTCTCCTTGGGGCTCGTTGCAGCCTAGTTCCCATCGCCGTGCAGAAGCTGCTCGGCGCGGCGCTGCTCATCAGGCGAGAGTGCGCGCGCGCCGGACTTCACAGAGCTCTTGCGGCGACGAAGATTGATGTAGAAGGCCACGGCAGCGGTGAGAAAGAGCACCACGGGGCCGAGCCAGAGAATCACGGTCGAGGCCTTGAAGGGCGGGTTGTAGAGCACGAAGTCGCCGTAGCGCTCAACCATGTAGTTGATGATCTCCTTGTCGGTGCGGCCGGCGTTGATCTGCTCAATCACCTGGTTGCGCAGGTCGACGGCAAGATCGGCGTCGCTGTCGGCAATCGACTGGTTCTGGCACACAAGGCAGCGCAGCTGCGAGGCGATGCCCTGCACGCGGCGATGCTCGCCCGGGTCAAGCTCGGTAGCCTGCGCCTCGCGAGAGGCCTGCGGGACGGCGTTCTGGGCGCTCACGGCCGGAACAGCGGCAACGCCAGCGGCAATGATCGAGCCGGCGGCCAGAGTCGCGAGCAATTTGCGAATGTTTGTCATGGCGCGCTCTCCTTCTTACTGGGCCTCGAGTTTGTCAAGAAGGGGCTTGAGCTCCTTGGCCCACACCTCCTCGGTCACCGCTCCGATCACCTTGTGGCGGATGACGCCCTGCTTGTCGACGACAAAGGTCTCGGGCGCGCCGTAGACGCCGAAGTCGATGGCCGTGCGGCCGTCGGCGTCCACGAGCTTGATGTCGTAGGGATCGCCCAGGGCCGTGAGCCACTGCTGCGCGGCCATGGGCTTGTCGCGGTAGTTGTAGCCCACGATCAGGGTCTTGACGCCCTCGTTCTTGAGCTTCACGAAGAAAGGATGCTCATACTGGCAGGCCTGGCACCAGCTCGCCCAGACGTTGAGCATGTAGACGCGGCCGAGAAGGTCCTTCTTGGTGACGGTCTTGCCGTCCATCGTGGGAAGCGAGAACTCGGGAGCGGGCTTGTTGATCAGAGCCGAGGGAACCTCGCGGGGATCCATGTAGAGGCCCTTGAAGAGAAAGCCGCAGACCACCAGAAAGATCGCCAGCGGAATCAGATACTTCCAACGCATGATTTATGCCTCCGCGGCGGCAGGCGCCGCCTTACGTTTGTTGCTGCGGACGCGATAGCGGCGATCGAGCATGGCGATGAAGCCGCCGATGGCCATCAGAATCGTGCCCCACCAGATCCAGGTGACGAAGGGCTTGCGGTAGGCGCGCACAATCCAGCCGCCCTCGCCCACCGGCTCGCCCAGGCTCACGTACACGTCGCCCGTGATCGAGTGCCGGATGGCCGCCTCGGTCATCGGCATCGAGCGCGAGCCGAAGTACACGCGCTTTTCCGGATGCAGGCGCGCAATCTCCTTGCCGTCGCGGACCACCGTGAAGTCGCCTTGCGTGCTCGTGTAGTTGGGACCGCGCACCTCCTTGGTGCCGTTGAAGACGAACGTATAGCCGCTCACCGTCACATGCTCGCCCGGGAACATGCGCACGTCGCGCTCGGCCGGGTAGCCCATCACGAGCGCCACGCCGACGACGAAGACCGCCACGCCGAGGTGTGCAATGTGCATGCCCCAGAAGGCGCGCGGGTGCGACAGAAGCTTCGCGGCCGGGTTGCCCTTCATGTTGCGGCCGCGCTCGCGGATGTTTTCAATCGCGCAGATCGCCACCCAGGCCGCAAGCGTGATGCCCACAAAGACCCACGTGCTCCAGCGCCCCATGATGAAGGGAACGGCCGCGCCGATCGCAATGGAGATCACGCCCACGATCCAGAGCCGCCTGGCGAGCTTGCCCGGGTCGGCATCCTTCCAGCGGGCAAAGGGTCCGACGCCGAGCAAAAAGAGCATCGGCAGCATCAGCGGACCGAAGACCGAGTCAAAGTAAGGCGGCCCCACGGAGATCTTGCCCGCGTTGAGCGCGTCAAGAAAGAGCGGATAGAGCGTTCCGAGCAGCACCGCGCCCATGGCGACGACCAGAAGCACGTTGTTGACCAGAAGCATCGACTCGCGGCTGATCATCGAGAAGTTGCCGCCCAGACCCACCGTGGGCGCCCTCCAGGCAAAGAGCAGGAACGACAGGCCGATGACGATGATGAGGAAGGCCAGAATGAAGATGCCGCGCTCAGGATCGGTTGCAAAGGCGTGCACCGAGGTGAGAATGCCCGAGCGCACGAGGAACGTTCCCAGAAGCGAGAGCGAGAACGTGATGATGGCCAGCAGCACCGTCCAGATCTTGAAGCAGCCGCGCTTTTCGGTCACCGCAAGGCTGTGCAGCAGGGCCGTGCCGGTGAGCCAGGGCATGAACGAGGAGTTCTCCACCGGATCCCAGAACCACCAGCCGCCCCAGCCAAGCTCGTAGTACGACCAGTAGGAGCCGAGCGAAATGCCCAGCGTGAGCAGAATCCAGGCAAACGTGGTCCAGGGGCGCATCCAGCGCGCCCAGGCCGCGTCAAGCCTGCCGCCGATGAGGGCCGCAATGGCAAAGGCAAAGGGAACCGTGAAGCCCACGTAGCCCATGTAGAGCAGCGGCGGGTGAATCACCATGCCCGGGTCCTGCAGCAGCGGGTTGAGGTCGGCGCCCTCCGGCGCGGCGGGAAACAGCCGCAGGAAGGGGTTCGAGGTGAAGATCATGAAGGCGAGGATCCCCGTGAGGATGAATCCCATCACGCCGAGCACGCGCGCGACGGTCTCGTCGGGCAGCCGGCGGCTGAAGATCGCCACGAAGAAGCCCCACCAGGCAAGGGTCACGCCCCAGAAGAGAATCGAGCCCTCGTGGCTGCCCCAGGTCGCCGCGATCTTGTAGTACCAGGGCAGGAGCGAATTGGAGTTGTTGGCGACGTTGAGAACGGTGAAGTCGCTGATGTAAAACGAATAGGCCAGCGCGCCGAAGGCAACCGTCATGAAGAGCGTGTTGGCGTATGCGGCGGTTCTCGCAAGCGCCATCCATGACGGGATGCCCCGGGCCGAGCCCAGAAGCGGAAGTACAAACTGTACGGCCGCCATCACCAGCCCGAGAATCAGGGCAAAGTGACCGATTTCTGCAATCACGGGTTCTGTCTCCCTTGGGGTTGATTTTTAAAGGAAATGTTGTCGTCCGCCAGGGTCTGTGCGGCGGACGTGTTGTTCTGTTTGATGAGTCTGCTCCCGGGACGCTGCCGTCAGCCGGCCTTGGGGCTGTTCTGCGCGCTCGCCTTGCCCTCGCCCTCGCGGCTGCCCTTTTCGTCGAGCGTCTTCATGGCGGCGTGCGCCTTGTCGACGGCGTCCTGGGCCTCGGGCGGCATGTAGTTTTCGTCGTGCTTGGCAAGTACCTCGCTGGCGACGAACACGCCCTTGTCGTTGAGCTTGCCCTGCGCGACCACGCCCTTGCCCTCCTTGAAGAGATCCGGGAGGATGCCCTTGAACTCGGTGGGGATGACCGCGGCCGTGTCGGTGATGCCGAAGGTGACGGTGACGCCGTCGTCGAGGCGCTTGACGCTGCCCACCTCAACCATGCCTCCCATGCGGAAGGTGCGCCCCTGCGGAGCCTCCTTGTTGGCGACCTGCATCGGGGAATAGAAAAAGACCAGGTTGTCGTTGAAGGCCGAAAGCATCAGATAGACGCCCGCGCCCACCACGGCAACGGCGCCGCCGATGAGAGCCAGTCGTTTTGCAGCCGAACTCGCCATTGTCGTTGTCTCCTCAAGAAAGTAAAGGTGCTTTGATAAATCGGGACGAAGCGCTGTGCGCGTCCTAGGGTTGCTCGCGCGCAGCGCGCACGGCGCGCGCCTCGCGGGTGAGCCGGTTCACGGCGCGGGCGCGCCGCGAGCGCAGGCTCAGAAGCTCGATCACGACGGCAAGGGCCGTCACCAGGTAGGCGCACCAGACGTAAAAGCCGTGGCCGTCCATGTCAAAAAAGTGCGAAATTGATGTCCATTCCATTTTGGTGTCCTCCCCTCAGTGCTTAGATATCGCCGCGAAGCGCAGCCTCCTGCGCCCAGTCCTCGCGCCGCTCGCGCTCAAGGATGATGGTGCGGGTGCGTGCAAAGGTCGCGCCAAGGCTGTAGATCCAGGCCGCGGCGACCATCACCAGCAGCGTGGTGAGCATCAGCGGGTGAATCGAGCTGCCCGAGCTCGTGATCGAGGCGCCCTGGTGCAGGGTGTTCCACCAGCGCACCGAGAAGTAGATGATGGGAACGTTCACCACGCCCACCAAGGCAATCACCGCGCAGGCCTTGTCGGCGCGCCGGTGGTCGGCGATCGAGCTTTGCAGCGCCAGAAAGCCGAGGTAAAGGAAAAGAAGAATGAGTTCGCTTGTCAGGCGCGCGTCCCAGACCCAGTACGTGCCCCAGGTCGGGCGCCCCCAGACCGAGCCGCAAAAGAGCGCCACAAAGCACATGAGCGCGCCGGTCGGGGCCATGGACGAGGCGAAGATCGAGCACATCTTGTTGTTGGTGGCCAGGGCAAAGGCCGAGAAGACGGCCATCATCACGTAGATGAGCATGCTCATCCAAGCCGCCGGCACGTGAATGAAGATGATGCGGTACGAGTTGCCCTGCGTGGCGTCGATCGGGCATACGAAGAAGGCCAGGTACAGCCCGACCAGAACCAGGACGAGCGCGAGCCCCATCAGCCAGCGCACCGAGCGGCCAGCAAAGTAGTAAAAGCCCTGGGGATCAAAGAGGTTGCGGAACATCTCAGAGTCTCGGAAAAGATTGGTTGTCGTCGTGTTATTGAATCGAAATGCGCAGCGCCGCGGCAATGGCAAAGGGCGCAGCCGCCAGAGCCAGAAGGCTCAGTGCGGCCGTCACCATGAGATAGGCCGTGGGGCTGACGCTGATGGCAACCTGCACGGTGGCGCCCGAGCCGAAGATCAGCACGGGAATGTAAAGCGGCAGCACAAGCAGGCTCGTGAGAACCGAGCCTGCGCGAAGGCCCAGCGTGAGCGCCGCGCCGATGGCGCCCACTAGGCTCAGAACGGGCGTTCCGAGCAGCAGCGAGAGCATCAGCACCGCCGTCTGGTCAAGCGGCAGATCAAACATGACGCCGAAGACGGCCGTAAAGATCGTGATGGGAATGCCCGTCACCACCCAGTGGGCGAAGACCTTGGCCAGAACGATGACCGTCAGGGGTTCGGCCGAGATCAGCATCTGCTCGAGCGTGCCGTCGGCGTAGTCAAAGGCAAAGATGCGCGGCAGCGACAGCAGCGCCGCAAGCAGCGCCGCCACCCAGATCACGCCCGGGGCCATCGCGCGAAGCAGGTTCTGCTCGGCGCCCACGCCAAGCGGCACGAGCGTGATTACCACGGCAAAGAAAAAGAGGGTCTGGACGATGTCGGTCTTCTGGCGCAGCGCGAGCATCAGGTCGCGGCGCACGACGGCAAAAAAGAGATTAAGCATGGGAGCCCTCACCTTGAGCCGCAGGCTTTCTGACGCGACCGGGCGCAAAGGCCGAGACGTCGACGGTCATCATATGTTCGGGCTCGATCGGGATGTCGCACTCCTGGTGCGTGGTGTAGATGACGATGCCCCCGGCGCGGGCGTGGTCGGCAATCGTCTGCGCCAGGTTGCAGACGCTTGCCGCGTCAAGGGCGACAAAGGGCTCGTCGAGAATCCACACGGGCTTGGAGGTGCTGACAAAGAGGCGGGCCAGAGCCACGCGGCGGCGCTGTCCCTGGCTGAGCTCTCCGGTGAGGTGGTCGGTGAAGTCGGCCAGTCCCACGCGCGAGAGCGCGTCGACAAGCGCCGTCTCCGGGGCAATGATGTTTCCCATGCGCGCGGCGATGCGCACGTTCTCAACCGCGCTCAGATCGTCCTTGACGCCGTTCATGTGGCCGATGTAGACGAGGTCGCGCGCGTAGTCCTCGCGCAGCTTTGCAATGCTCGCGCCCTTGTAGAGCACCTCGCCCGCGTCAGGCTGCATGAGGCCGGTCAGAAGGCGCAGCAGCGACGTCTTGCCCGTGCCGTTGGCGCCCGCAAGGCGCACCAGGGTTCCGGGGGCGGCATCAAAGCCAAGCCCCGTGAAAAGGAGCCTCTCGCCGCGCTCAAGCTCAAGATTGCGGGCCGTCAGACGCGGCTCTGTGAAGGTGTCCGTCATAAAGCAGAAGCGGCTCGAGCCCCGCGGAGTGCGCCGGCGCCTGGGCGCCCACGCATGCCGGGCTTGATGTCTCGACGGCCCGCGCAGGCGCTGCAGCGCCTGCGTCAGCCGGCATCAGGCCGGAAAAAAGAGTCTTTTTTGAGTCTTTTGAAAGAGGGGATCTGCGCCGTCGGCAAAAAGGCCTGCGAACCCATGCGCACAGGGCCCGAAAAGCCGGTGAAAACGCTGCGAAAGCGCAATGCAATCGACCTCGCCCCGAGTTTAGTTTCGGTGAATTAAGACAGGCTTACTTTTGATGCGCGTCGTCCACAAATTCTTGGGTCTGCGCCCAGACCCGCCCCAAAGGCTTGCCGTATTCTAGGCAAACCACCTTATTTGATGCGCGCATCCCAGCAGATACAATGCCCGATACGCCTTGCGCACGACCGTGCGGGCCTGCCTGCGCCCTCAACCCGGGGCTGCCGCCGGCAGGCGCGCGCAGCCGGCCGTGCGTTTTGTCTACGATACCTGAAGTAAAAAAATATCAACTGGAGAACCCTATGCGCAGTGATCCGCTCACGAAAGGCATCAACGCCGCACCCCAGCGCAGCCTTCTGAAGGCTCTCGGACTTTGCGACGCAGAAATCGGCAAGCCCCTCATCGGCATTGTGAGCTCGAAGAACGACATCGTCCCGGGCCACATGAATCTTGACAAGATCACCGAGGCCGTCAAGCAGGGCGTGGCCCTTGCCGGCGGCGTGCCGATCGTGTTCCCGGCCATTGCCGTGTGCGACGGTCTGGCCATGGGCCACGTCGGCATGAAGTACTCCCTCGTGTCGCGCGAGCTCATCTGCGACAGCACCGAGGCGATGGCCACCGCCCACCCCTTTGACGGTCTGGTAATGGTCGCGGCCTGCGACAAGAACGTCCCGGGGCTGCTGATGGCCGCCGCGCGCCTGAACATTCCCTCGATCGTGATCAGCGGCGGCGCGATGCTCGCCGGCCACTTCGAGGGACACAAGGTCTCCTACTCCAACATCAGCGAGGCCGTGAGCCGCTTCCGCACCGGAAAGATCACTCAGATCCAGTTCGAGGACCTTGAGAACAAGGCCTGCCCGTCGTGCGGCTCGTGCTCGGGCATGTTCACCGCCAACTCGATGAACTGCCTCTCGGAGGTTCTCGGCATGGCCCTCCCGGGCAACGGCACCATCCCGGCCGTGTACTCGGCGCGCCTGCGCCTTGCCAAGGAAACCGGCATGAAGGTGATGGAGCTCGTTGAGAAGAACATCTGCCCGCGCGACATCATGACCGAGAAGGCGTTCATGAACGCCCTCACGATCGACATGGCGCTCGGCTGCTCGACCAACTCGATGCTGCACCTGCCGGCCATCGCGCATGAGTGCGGCATTGACCTTGATCTCTCGGTTGCCAACGAGATCAGCAAGAAGACCCCGAACCTGTGCCACCTCGCCCCGGCGGGCAATCACTACATCGAGGAGCTTGAGGACGCCGGCGGCATCCGCGCCGTGATGGCTGAAATCAACAAGCTCGGGCTTCTCGACACGAGCCTCATGACGGTCACCGGAAAGACCGTGGGCGAAAACATCGCCGGCGCTCGCATTCTCGACCCCGAGATCATCCACAGCGTTGAAAACCCGATCTCGCCCGAGGGCGGAATTGCGGTTCTCAAGGGCAACCTCGCCCCCGACGGCTCGGTCGTCAAGCGCGCTGCCGTCGCCCCCGAGATGATGCAGCACAAGGGCAAGGCCCGCGTCTTTGACTGCGAGGAGGATGCCCTGACGGCCATCTACGGCGGCAAGATCAATCCGGGTGAAGTGGTGGTGATCCGCTACGAGGGCCCCAAGGGCGGCCCCGGCATGCGCGAAATGCTCAACCCAACCTCGGCCATCATGGGCTCGGGCCTGGGCAACTGCGTGGCGCTCATCACCGACGGACGCTTCTCGGGCGCCACCCGCGGCGCGGCCATCGGCCACGTCTCGCCCGAGGCTGCCGTGGGCGGCCCGATTGCGCTTGTCGAGGAAGGCGACATCATCAGCATCGACATCACCAACAACTCGATCAGCGTCGAGGTCTCCGATGAGGAGATGGCGCGCCGCCGCGCCCAGTGGAAGCCCCGCCAGCCGCGCGTGACGACGGGCTATCTGTCGCGCTACGCCAAGCAGGTGAGTTCGGGCATGAAGGGCGCCGTGCTGAGCTAGCCCGGCTCAAACCTTCATCAGCAGTCAAAACGCCCGTGCAGAGGCCGCAAACCCCTGCACGGGCGAATTGTTTCTGCGCGCATCAGGCGCCTGCCGCGGGCCGGGGAAGCCCGCGCGCACGCGGCTAGGCGCGGCCGGGATAATGGCGCGGTCCGAAGATGGCGCTGCCCACGCGCACCATGGTGCTGCCGGCCTCAACGGCCGTGAGCATGTCGGCGCTCATGCCCATCGAGAGGACGTCGAGCCCGTAGCGCGGGGCCAGCCGGTCAAAGAGCGCGCGCATGGCGGCCAGCGGCTTCATCTGCTCATCGTGCGTCTGCGCCGGCGCAGGGATGGTCATGAGCCCGCGCAGCTTCAGGCGCGGAAGGCCCCTGACGGCCTCAAGCAGCTCCTCGAGCGCCCCGGGGGCGACGCCGCTCTTGGAGGCCTCGCCGTCGATGTTGACCTCAATCATGATGTTGAGATCCGGCATTGTCTCCGGACGCTGGCTGCTGAGCCGCTCGGCGATCTTGAGGCGGTCGACCGAGTCCACCCAGTCAAAGTGCTCGGCCACCATGCGCGTCTTGTTGGACTGCAGCGGCCCGATGAAGTGCCACACGAGAGGCAGCTCAGGGTGCGCGGCGCGAAGCGCCTCGATCTTGGCGCAGCCCTCCTGGGCGTAGTTTTCACCGAAGATGCGCTGTCCGGCCGCCGCTGCCGCCTCCACGGCCTCAGCCGGAAACGTCTTGCTCACGGCCATGAGCTCCACCCGGCGTCCAGCCCTGTCTGCCGCAGCATCAAGCGCCTGACGCACCGCAGCAAGTCTGCCCTGAATGTCTGCGGCCTGAACCTCGGTCATGATCGTTCTCCTTGTTGAAAAGAAGCGGGGGACCCCATTGACGCAGCGCCCGGGCCCCCGGAAAAAGGCGGTGCAACTATACCGCAAGCGCACCCGCGCGGCCCGCCCGCGGCCGGGCGCAGGCTCCAGGACCCTCGCGCACGCCGCGCGCACCCATTTCGAGGAAGTTCGAAAGCGCCTTCCTTTCGTATCCCCTGCAAGACAAAATTCCCCTCTCCGGCCGCTCGCGCCCCATCTGATTTTGTCGATGACGGAGCACTTTCACACGCACGCGGGTTCAGGAAGCCTTCATCGGCGGCACTCCCCACAGAGCCGGTTTATTGTCAAGTCTGTCATCAGATTGAAAAATTTATTTCCTTTGAAATCAATGAATTGCAACGAAATATCTGGATTGGCACGCGGCTTGCAAGTTATTCACGCGTTTTGTGGATAGCAGTGAAGAGCCCCTAAAAAATGACGAAAAATCAGAAACTTTTTTGCGTGCCTATTTTTTAGGCACACATTGGCATGGATCAGATCGGTCAATTTATTGATCCATGAGGATTTACCCGTATTTCCGCACGGGACTTCCGAAGGTTCCGCCGCGCCCCCGTCCCTACCCTTTCCGGGCTACGACTCCCGATCTAGGGATGCGCTCACCACACCCTGCACCTTTGGATTATTTACGGGGGTGCGTCGCAGCGGCACAATCCAACTATTCATGCATCGGCCGCATCAGCCGCGCCCTCTCAGCGGGCCGGCCTGCGCGGCCTTGTCGTCAACGGACCGCACCATGGGAAAGACCAAGCTCAACGCCGCCACCGCCGAACTCGTCAGAATCGACCCGGATACGCACCCGCTCTTTCAAAAGCTCTGGAATGAAAGCGGCATGACGCGCATCCGCGAGGACAACTTCAAGACGCTGCGCGACGCCCCCGGACTGGCGCTGCTGTGTCTGGTCGACGACCCGGTCATGTACAAGGAAACCTTCGACATGGTCGTGATCGGGCCGCAGCTTGCGGGCATGTTCGACGACACCCTGTCGGCGAGCGGATTTTCGGATCCTGCATCGGGGCGGGCCATCGCCAGCTCGCTCGGCATTCACCGGCTCCCGGCCGTGGTCCTCTTTCGCTTCGGCGAGATGCTCGGCGCCATTGAAGGTCTCAGGACCTGGGGCGAATATCAGCGGGAGTTCGTGCAGATGCTCATGCAGCCCGTTCTGCCCAGAAAAAAGACGATCACGATTGCAAGCGCCTGAGACAGGCCGCGAGCTCGACAGTTTTCAATCAACCGGGACACCTCGCATTTTTTAGGAGACACCTCGTGCAGTTTGAACGCAAAAGCCGCATTTCCAACTGGGTCGGCCCTGACCTTGACCGGCAGACGGAACGCCGGGCCGCGCTCAAGACGATGGAGCTTCTCAAGCAGCTCGAGGCCGCCTATGTCAAGACGATTGAAGAAGGCGCCCCCTTGCACTGGATTTTTGACACCGGCGTGCTCGGCCCAGACGTCTGCCGCTTTCTGTACAACTCGCTCGGCACGGGCGAGGTGCGCATCACGCTCTACGACGGCCAGGCCACCGCAACCGAGACCGACATCCCCGGCCTGTGGCTTTTGAGCGTCGGCGGACAGGAAAGCCTGGTGGCCGCGCTGCTGCCGCTTTGCGTGGAAAAGGCGCTCGACCAGGGGCGCGAGACCATCGACATTCCCGAGGACAAGCCCGAGGGACTCTTTGCCTCGGAACCGCTTTTAAACGAGGTGGCCGGCGTTCTTGCCCAAACCGACATCTCGCAGACCTCCACGAGCGTTCCCTACCAGGTCGACATGATGCGCCAGCCGCTCACGCCCGCCGACAAGTCGTTTCTGCTCACCGTGGTCGGGCGGGGCTCGCTCAGCGTTGAGCTTCTCGGCTTTGCCGACAGCCGCATCTTCTCGACGAAGGTGCGCGGCCTGTGGCGCAGCGTCATCATCAACAATGCGGGCAAGGTTCTTCTCGACAGCCTGGTGGTGGCGCGCATTCCGCCCGAGGTTCCCGCCGCGCCCGAGGATCTCCCCGAGGGCTTGGGCAAAATCCGCTCGGTCCACGACTGGATCGAAAACGACCTCAACCGCGGGGCCCTGGGCTAGCCCGGGCAGTCCGCAGCGCCGCCCCTTGAACACACGCCGCAGGCATTGAAACGATGAGCCAATTTGCCACTGCCGATGAAGTCTTTCGCAGACTTGAGACCGAGCGCCGCTTGCGCATTCACGACGACACGCGCATGCAGTGCAAGGTCTGCTGGTACATCTACGATCCCGAGGAAGGGTGCGTGGAGAGCCAGACGCCGCCCGGAACGCCGTTTTCCGAGCTCCCCGAGTGGTGGACGTGCCCGGGCTGCGGCAACGGCCGGGAGGTGTTTCTGCCGCTTGAGGGCGAGGACGCGGAGGACCGGCAATGACCGCTGACAAAAAGGCTGCCGTGCCCGAGGCGCCCGTGACGCTCATCTCCCGGCCCAGGGCCTTTGACCGCAGCAAGGCCGCCCGGGAGTACGAAAGGGAGCATCCGGAGTTTGCCGAGCTTCGCATGAAGGCCATGCGCGCACGGCACGCCGGGACCCGCCTGCGGGTCTTTCAAAATGAGCCCTCGCAGTTTTTCGTGCAGGGCATGAACACGATTCTGGCCACGCGCATGCAGGGGCTTCCGATCATCAACCCGAAGCTTGCCGTGCGCGCCGAGCCCTTTGTGAAAATCACCCTCAAGTCCGGGGTTGAGGTCTGGTTCGGCGTGATCGTCACGCCCTGGTCGGTGCAGGCAATCATTGCGCCCGCCCGGCGCGAGGGATGGGGGTTTGTCCCCGCCGGCGCCGTAGAAGATATAGAGTTGGAGGCAGGCGCCTTTCGCTTCATGTCCTGCGCCGACTCGGTTCTGGGGCACTACCGGATGTGCTCGCTCAAAAGCCCGGTCTTTGAGTTTTCCGACCAGGCCACGGCCGATGCCTTTGCCGCGACCTGCGCGGCCCTGATGCTCGGCCGCAAGCCCTTCACCGAGCCGCCCGAGCCCGAGCCCGTCGCCCTGTCGACGCCCGGGGACGGGGCGCAGCAGGCCCCCAATCTCACCCGTCGGGAGCTGCTCAAGCGCTGGAGCGCCGAGTCCTGATGAATTACATGCCGCAACGGAGTAAGCAGCCATGAGCTTCACCGAAGGTTCCGTCATCATTGACGTTGATGTCACCACGCCGGGGGTGACGCGCGTGCGCACGCGCTCGACCCGGGCCGGCGAAATCGCACGGGCCATGACCGGCCAGCGGGTTGACTCCAAACTGCCGCTGACGCTCATCTCGAGCCTCTACGCCCTGTGCCCGCAGGCGCATCTTGCGGCCTACCAGAGCGCCCTGGCGGCCGTCACCACCGGCATCATTCCCGACCTTGAGCGGCGCATCGTCTACGAGATGATGGGCGAGCACCTGCGGTTTCTCGCCTTTGACGCCCCCAACGTGGTGGGCATGAAGTCCGACGGTGAGGTCAAGAAGCTCGGCGCGCTGCGCGCGCTTCTGACGCGCGCCTTCTCGGCCACCAGTCCCGACTTCGACATGCTCGACGCCGCTATCGAGCCCGTCATTGAGCACTTCGTGACCGGCTGCCCCATCGAGAAGTTCCACGCCCTCAATTCGCTGCCCGACTTCGAGGCCTGGATGATGCGCGGGGGCACGGTCGCCGCGCGCCTTTACGCGCAGCTCTGGGAAAACGTCCCGTGCCGCGCCCAGACCGCAGTGCCCGTGCTTGACGCCTCGCTTGGCGTGCGCGAGGTCAATGCCTGGTTTGCCGACGGCCTCTCGCCCAACGCGCCGACCGTGCACGGCGAGCCCCGGCAGACGAGCGCGCTTGCGCGCCACGCCGGCCACCCGCTGCTTGCCGAGATCGGCGAACAGTACAGCTGCGGGGTGCGCACGCAGTTTGCGGCGCGCCTCATCGACCTGATGCAGTACTGGCTTGAGCGGCGTCTGCCGCGCGGCGTTCTTCTGGCGGACTCGCCCGAGGAGGGTTGCGGGCTGGCCGTCGTGCAGTGCGCGCGCGGCACCCTGATCACCCGCATCAACGTGGCCGGAGAGATCATCTCCCGCGTGCAGATCATTGCCCCGACCGAGTGGAACTTCACCCAGGGCAGCGCCGCGCAGGCGGTGCTCGAGTCGATCGACTTTCAAAGCGAGGCGCAGTATCGCGCCGATGCCGCCTGGGTGATTGCCGCCGTCGACCCCTGCGTGCCCTACCAGATTCGGTTTGTCGGCGCGCCGCAGTCCTCGGGAGAGCGCCATGCATGAGGTCTCCATTGCCGAGGGCATTGCCTCGGCCGTACAGGACGCCGTGGGGGAAAAGACCTCCGTGGTGAGCGTGCGGGTTGCGGTGGGCGAGCTGGCCGGCGTGGACGTCGAGGCGCTTGTCTTTGCCTGGGAGTCCGTGCGCAAGGGAACCTGCATGCAGAATGCGCCGCTTGTGGTTGAGCGCCCCGAGGGCCGCGCCTGGTGCATGAACTGCTGCCGGGACGTGCCGCTGCACCGCCACGGCGACCCCTGCCCCGAATGCGGAGGCTACCAGCTGCTGCCCACGCAGGGCCATGAGCTGCAGGTGCTCGACGTGGAGGTCCCCGACGAGCCCCCGGAGACCGGCGGCTGACCCCTTTCGCACCCCCGGGGCGGACAGTTTCTTGAAGCGACCTTTATTTTTGGAGAAGTTTTCCCATGTGCACCACCTGCGGCTGCGGAAATCCGCACTCCCACACCCACGTTGATGAAAACGGCAACATCGTCACGCACACCCACGCGCACGATCACGAGCACGGCAGCCATCATGACCATGACCACCATCATGATCATGATCATGACCATCACCACCATGATCATGACCACGGGCATGATGCCGCGGCGCAGGGCGCAACGCGCACCGTGGCCGTGGGCATGGACATTCTGGCGCGCAACAACAAGATTGCGCAGGGAAACCGCGCCTGGTTTGCCGCCAACCGCATTCTTGCCCTCAACTTCGTGAGCTCCCCGGGATCGGGAAAGACCGAGCTTTTGTGCGCCACGGTGCGCGCCAAGCCCGACAACGCCCCGGAGATTCTCGTCATCGAGGGCGACCAGCAGACCGACAACGATGCCGCGCGCATTCGCGAGACGGGCGCGCGCGCCATCCAGATCAACACCGGCAAGGGCTGCCACCTCGAGGCCGAGCAGGTGGCGCTCGCCCTGAAGCAGTCCGAGCCCGCGCCCTCGAGCCTCGTCTTCATTGAAAACGTCGGCAACCTGGTGTGCCCGGCTGAGTTTGACCTCGGCGAGGCCCACAAGGTGGTGGTGATCTCGGTCACCGAGGGCGAGGACAAGCCGCTGAAGTATCCGGACATGTTTGCCGCGGCCGATCTGATGATCGTCAACAAGATCGACCTTGCGCCCTACGTGAAGTTCGACATCGACAAGTGCGAGGAATACGCGCGGCGCGTCAATCCCTCGATTCGCTCGATTCGCATGTCGGCCGTGACGGGCGAGGGCATGCAGAAGTGGTGGGCGTGGCTTTCGGCCAACATCACGATCACGCAGATCTAGCCGCCTTTGCCTCGACCCCATGGCCGTCGTCTGCCGCACCTACCGCATCACGGGTCTTGTTCAGGGCGTGGGCTTTCGCCCCACGCTCTGGCACACGGCGCGCTCGCTCGGGCTCACGGGCACCGTCAACAACGACGCGGGCGGCGTAACGACCGTGGTCGAGGGCGAGGAGTCCGTCCTTGCGCTCTTTGCCGAGACGCTGCGCCGCGACATCGCCCGCGACGCGCCGCTTGCGCGCATCGATGGCATCGAGCTGCTCGAGCAGTCCCCCGCGCAGGGCTTTGCGGACTTTTCCATCGTCGAAAGCCGCGGCGGACAGGCCGCCACCATGGTGACGCCCGACGCCGCCACGTGCCGCGCCTGCGCGGCCGACATGTTTGATCCCGCCAACCGGCGCTGGCGCTACGCCTTCACCAACTGCACGCACTGCGGCCCGCGCTTTACCATCACGCGCCGCATCCCCTACGATCGAAGCGAAACCTCGATGGCGCGCTTTGAGATGTGCCCGAGGTGCCGCGCGGAATATGAAAACCCCGCCGACCGGCGCTTTCACGCCCAGCCCAACGCCTGCCCGGTCTGCGGCCCGCATCTGCAGCTTGTCGACCGCACGGGCGCAGCCGTGGCCGGCGACCCGGTTGCCGGAGCGCTTGCCGCGCTCAGACAGGGAAAGATCGTCGCCGTCAAGGGTCTCGGGGGCTTTCATCTTGCCTGCGACGCATGCAATGCCCGTGCCGTGCAGACGCTGCGGCAGCGCAAGACGCGCCGCGACAAGCCCTTTGCCCTGATGACGGCCAACCTGGCGAGCGCCCGGCAGTGGGCAAGGATCACCGAGGCCGAGGCGCGCGAGCTTGAGCGTCCCGCCCACCCCATCGTGCTCATGAGCAAGACGCCCGCCGTCGACGAGCAGATGCCGCTTGCTGCGCCGGGACTTTCCGAGATCGGGGTGATGCTTGCGTACACGCCCGTGCACCTTCTTCTTTTTCACGAGGCCGCCGGACGGCCTGCGGGCACGCAGTGGCTTGAAAAGGACGTGGTGCCGCTGGTGCTGGTGATGACAAGCGCCAATCCCAGGGGCGAGCCGCTGGTGACCGACAACGCCGCGGCACTTGAAAAGCTCTCGGACATCGCCGACCTCTTTCTCATGCACGACCGCGACATCGTCTGCCGGTGCGACGACTCGGTCGTGCGCGTCATTGATGACGTCGCAAGGCTTGTGCGCCGCGCGCGGGGCTGGACGCCGCTTTCGGTCAAGACCGGCTTTGATGCGACGGGCATCGTGGCCCTGGGAGCCTCGCTCAAGGTCACCGCCGCCGTCGGCCGCGCCCGGGAGGTCTTTGTGACCGAGCACGTGGGCGACACTGATAATCCGGCCGTCTGCCGGGCGCTGCGCGAGTCGCTTGAACACTTTCTCGACATCCTCGAGGTGCGCCCGCGCGCCCTCGCCTGCGACCTGCACCCGGACTTCTTCACCACGCGTCTGGCCCAGGAGCTCGCCCGCACGCACAGCCTTCCGCTCGTGGCCGTGCAGCACCATCACGCGCATGCGGCGGCCGCGGCGGCCGAATACGGCCTCACCGAACCCTATGCCGCGCTCACGCTCGACGGCGTGGGACTTGGAACCGACGGCGAGGCCTGGGGGTGCGAGCTGCTGCTTTGCAACGGCGCGGACTTCAGGCGGCTCGGGCACCTCGAGTCGATGGCGCTGCCCGGCGGCGACAGGGCCGCGCGCGAGCCCTGGCGCATGGGCGCCTCGCTGCTGTCGCTCGCAGGCGCCGACGAGAAGATTGCGCAGTTCTGGCCGCAGCGCGCCGGGCTGCCCGTGGCCGCCCTCATTCACAATGCGAGCCTCACGCGGCGCACCACCTCGGCCGGGCGGCTCTTTGACGGCACAAGCGCCCTTCTCGGGCTGTGCGACACGGTGCAGGACGAGGCCTATGCCGCGATGCTTCTTGAGGCCGCCGCCGAGCGCTCGGCAGTATGCTCCCCCGAGGGCGCCTACCCGGTGCTCGAGACGGGCTGGAGCATCAGTGCCGGGGGCGTCTTAAGCCTTAGACCCCTCATTGCGACTATGATCGAGCGCATCGGACAGCGCTGCGGAGCGCTGTCCCCGGAGGCACCGCTTGTGAGCGAACTGGCCGCGCTCTTTCACGGCACCCTTGCCGAGGCCCTGGCCGACTGGGTGCGCCGGTGCGCTCCGGCGGGCATTCCCGTGGTGCTTGCCGGCGGAACCTTTCTCAACCGCTATCTTGCCGGCATCGTTCCCCGGCGGCTGCAGGCCCTTGGGCATGCGGCCTACCTGCCGCGGCAGCTTCCGCCCGGAGACGGCGCGGTCTGCCTCGGACAGTGCGCCGTCGCAGCCGCAAGGCTTGCGCGCGGCGTCTGAAAAAATTCAATCTGTGTTTAAAAAAGGGCATTGAAACTCATGTGTCTTGCCATCCCTGCAAAAATTCTTTCCGTTGACGGCTGCACCGCGCACTGCGAGATGTCGGGCGTCACCAAGGACATCGACATCTCGCTAACCCCGGGCGCCGCACCCGGCGACTGGGTGATCGTGCATGTGGGCTTTGCGCTGCAGGTGATCGACCCGCAGAAGGCGGCTGAAACCCTTGCCGCCATGGAGACGGTCTCAGGCTGCGCGCAGTCCGGCGCCGCGCCCTGAGCAGCTGTCCCCGGCAACGATCCTCCGGCGCCCGCCCCCGTTCGTCTTTTTTCCTTGCACCATGAACCAAAGCAACAATCCCTACGTCACAGAATTTCGCAACAGGCACAAGGCGCAGCAGCTCGTGCAGCAGATCTGCGCCGAGGTGCAGCCCGGCAGGCGCTACCGCTTCATGGAATTCTGCGGCGGACACACCCATGTGCTCGCACGCTGGGGCCTGCAGGATCTTCTGCCCGCCGGCATCCGCATGATCCACGGACCGGGCTGCCCGGTCTGCGTACTGCCCGTGGGCCGCATCGACATGGCCCTTGAGCTTGCGCTTGAAAAGAAGGTGATCCTGTGCACCTACGCCGACATGATGCGCGTGCCCGGCAGCAACGGCCAGACGCTCTTCAAGGCCAAGGCCCGGGGCGCCGACGTGCGCATGATCTACTCGCCCACCGATGCGCTTGCCGTTGCGCGCGAAAACCCGGACAGGGAGGTGGTCTTCTTTGCCATCGGCTTTGAAACCACCACGCCGCCCACGGCGGCTGCGCTCAAGATTGCCGCCGCGCAGGGACTTCAGAACTTTTCCGTCGTCTGCTCGCACGTGCTCACGCCCGCGGCGATGACGCACATCATGCAGATGCACGGCTCGGACGCCGCGCCGTTTCTCGACGGTCTGGTGGGCCCGGCGCATGTCTCCACCATCATCGGCGAAAGGCCCTACCAGGAGTTCGCCGCCCGCTGGAACATTCCCATCGTGATCTGCGGCTTTGAGCCGCTTGACATGCTGCTGAGCATTCTCATGCTCGTGCGGCAGGTCAACGAGGGACGCGCCTGCGTGGAGAACGAATTTGAGCGCGCCGTTCCCGCCGACGGCAATCCAACGGCGATTGCGCTCATGAAGGAGGTCTTCTGCCTGCGCGAGAAGTTTGCCTGGCGCGGTCTGGGCGAGCTGCCGCACAGCGCCCTGGCGCTCAATGACGCCTACCGCGCATTTGACGCCGAAAAGCGCTTCGGGCTTGTCGAGCGCTTTGTTCCCGACAACAAGGCCTGCGCCTGCGGAGAGATCCTGCGCGGCGAAAAAGAGCCGCGCGACTGCAAGCTCTTCGGCACGGTCTGCACGCCGATTCATCCGGTGGGCGCCTGCATGGTGAGCAGCGAGGGCGCCTGCGCGGCCTGCTTCAGCTACCAGAGCCGCAGCCGCGACTGACCTTTTTCCCTTTCACGCTTTGAGGATGACATGGCCGAAGTCAAGAGAAACTACATCCGGGCGCTCGACATCAAGAACGGCATTGTGGACATGACCCACGGTGCGGGCGGACGCGCCACCGCGCAGCTCATCGACGAACTGTTTGCCTCAGCCTTCTCCAACCCCTACCTCGCCCAGGGCCACGACGGCGCCGTGCTGCCTGCCATGAAGGGCTCGCCGGTGGTGAGCTGCGACGGGCACGTCGTGCATCCGCTGATCTTTCCGGGCGGCGACATCGGGCGCCTGGCCGTCTGCGGCACCGTCAACGACGTGGCCGTGTGCGGCGCCAGACCGCTTTACCTCTCGGCCTCCTTCATCATCGAGGAGGGACTGCCCTTGAAAACGCTCAAGCGCATCGTGGACTCCATGGCCGAGGCCGCGGCCGAGGCAGGCGTGTGCATTGTGACGGGCGACACGAAGGTGGTTGAAAAGGGCCATGGCGACGGGCTTTACATCGCCACGAGCGGCGTGGGCGAGCGACTTGAGCACGCCCGCGTGAGCGGCCGCAATGCCGCCGCCGGCGACGCCGTGCTTGTCACGGGTACCATGGGCGACCACGGCATCACCATTCTCTCGCATCGCGAGGGGCTCTCCTTCGGCGTGGACCTTGCAAGCGACACCGCTCCCCTCAACGCCCCGGTCGAGGCCCTGATCAAGGCTCTCGGGGAGAAGGTGCACGTGCTGCGCGATCCCACCCGGGGAGGGCTGGCCACCACGCTCAACGAGATCGCCTCCCAAAGCGGCGTGGGCATTGAACTTGAGGAAGAGTCGATTCCCGTTTCCGAGCCCGTGCGCTCGGCCTGCGAGTTCCTGGGGCTCGATCCGCTCTACATCGCCAACGAGGGCAAGCTGATCGTGATCGTGCCCGGGGACTGCGCCGGTCAGGCGCTTGAGATTCTGAGGGGCTTTGAAACCTGCCGCAACGCCGCCCGCGTCGGGACGGTGACGGCTGAAAATCCGGGACTGGTGCAGATGCACACCGAAATCGGCGGTACGAGGCTTGTGGACTGGCTCAACTCCGATCCCCTGCCGCGCATCTGCTAGAGGCGTTGAACGCCGGCAGGCGGGCCGCGTCATCAATCGCGGCCGGGCCCGCGCGCATTGCGCGACGCTCGTCATGAGAGCGGGAGCGCTGCGCCCATGACAAAAAGGCGCCGGGATGCGCTCCCGACGCCTCGTGCGCCGCTGCCCGGCAGGGGCCTTTGCGGCAGGCATTCATTTTCAGAAGGCGCCGCTCCATCCCGGCACTGGGGGATTTCGGGGCGCCGGGGGCCTAGCTCTGAAGGCTCAGACCCTCGGCAAGAAGCTCCTCGTAGATCATGCGGTTGTTGTCATCCTCCACGCAGAAGATGATCTCGTCGAACAACGGATCCATCTCCAGGCACTCAACGGCAACCGAAATGGCCGTCTGCGCGGCGAGCCGCTTGGGATAGCCGTACCAGCCCGTGGAGATGGCGCTGAAGGCGACGGTCTTCAATCCATGCACGCGCGCAATTTCAAGCGACTTGGCATAGGCGCGCGTCAGGAGCGCCTCCTCGCCCTCGTCGCCCCCGCACCACATGGGGCCCACGGCGTGAATGACGTAGCGGCAGGGCAGATTGAAGCCGGGCGTCATGCAGGCGCCGCCAGCAAAGCATCGGCCCTCGCGGGCGACATAGGCCTGGCACGCCTTCCGAAGCTCGGGGCCGGCCGCCCGGTGAATCGCCTGGTCAACGCGTCCGCCCTCGCTCATGTCGGGGCGTGCGGAGTTGACGATGGCGTCGACGTGAAGCGTGGTGATGTCGCCCTGAACAATGCGCAGACGCGAGCGCAGGCTGCTTGCTATGGGAATCATGCGGTTGTGAAAAGTCGAGTTTGAAGTCTCTAATCCTTCGCGGCTGCGCGCAGCTCCTGCGCACGCCAGCCGCATAGGATCATTGCCGCAAAGTATGTCACAGCCGCTCCGGCAATAACACCCGCCGCAAGGAGTAGGCGTCTTCCCCACTCCTGCTGCATGCCGCTCCAGGACAGGTCCTGCTGCACATAGATGAGCGCCGCGCTCATCACGGCCGTGCAGACCACCACCCGCAGCACATAGACAAACCACCCGGCATCCGGCCGGTACCAGCCGCGGCGCCGCAGGATGATGTAGAGAAAGCCCGCATTGAAGCACGCGCCGATGGCCACTGAAAGCGCCAGTCCCGCGTGGGAGAACGCCGGCACCGTGATGAAGTTGCAGCCCTGCACGACGAGAAGCGAGGCGATGGCCGACTTCACCGGCGTCTTGATGTCCTTGCGGGCGTAGAAGGCCGGTGCGACGATCTTGATGGCGATGAGGCCGAGCAGTCCCACGGCATACCCCTGCATGGCAACAGAGGTCTGCATCACATCATCGGGCGTAAAGTTTCTGCCCTGATAGAGCACCGCCGTGAGCGCCTCGCTTGCAAAGGCGAGACCTGCGGCGGCCGGAATGCCGATCAGAAACACGATGCGAAGGCTTCGGTCGAGCAGCGCGTTGTAGCGCTGCATCTCGCCGCGCTGGAAGGCGCTCGAAAGTCCCGGCAGCAGCACGGTGCCCAGGGCCACCCCCAGAAGCGCCGTGGGAAACTCCATCAGACGGTCGGCGTAGTTGAGCCACGTCACGGCGCCGCGCGACAGGTGCGAGGCGATGTTGGTGTTGATGACGATGGACAGCGGCGCCACCGACACGCCCACCACTGCGGGAACCATCAGTCTGAGCACCTGGCGCACGCCGGGATGCCTGAATGCCTTGATGGGGTTGGAAAGCCGCGGCAGCAGCCCCTTTGCGGCAAGCGCGGCAAACTGCATCGCGAGCTGCAGCACGCCGCCGATGATGACGGCCATTGCGAGCGCCTTGACGGGCTCTTCAAAAAGGTCGATGCAAAAGAGCGTGCAGCCGATGAAGCTCACATTGAGCAGCACGGGCGTAAAGGCGGGAACGGCAAAGTGCTTCCAGGTATTGAGCACCGCCGCCCCCATCGCCACAAGGCTCATGAAGATGATGTAGGGAAACATCCAGCGGGTGAGCTCGACGGCAAGGTCAAACGTCGCCGGGCTGTCCGCAAAGCCCGAGGCGATGCAGTAGACCACAACGGGAGCGGCGAGCACTCCCGCCACGGAGGTGAGAAAAACGGCAAGCGCCAGGGCCGAGAAGACGTTGTTGATGAAGTCGTGCTGTCCGGCCTCGGACTCGTTTTCCTTCACCTGGGAGAGCATCGGCACAAAGGCCTGGCTGAAGGCCCCCTCGGCAAACAGACGCCGCAGCATGTTGGGAATGCGAAAGGCGACGTAGAAGGCGTCGGTGGCGGCGCCTGCGCCGAAATATCGCGCAATGAGCATGTCGCGAACGAGGCCCGTGATGCGCGAGAGCATCGTCAGGGCCGAAACCGTCGCGGCCGAACGCAGCAGTGACATGAAATATCCGTACCCGGCCCGCAGCGCCGCGGCAAAGGCCGCCCGGGGGCCGGCAAAGCCATAAAAAAATCCGCTTCTGTCCGCGGATCTGAACGCCGGTCGCAGGGGCGCCCGCCTGCGGCGCGCCGCCCCCCGCGCATCGGCGAGCAGATTACCACATGTCCCGGCGGCGCAGGGCGCGGACTGCGCCCGCACGGCCGCCGCACTCCCTGCCCCGGCCCGTCGCAGAACGTCCGGCTGCGGGTGCCCGCCGCAAGAAAATCAGCACAAGTCCGGGACCGCACGGGGCTTCAGACGAAGATGTTGTCGCCAGCCTTTGTTTTTGATAGAATTTCGCGTTTTCGAGGATCGGGGAAAGGTTCCCTGCTCCGAGAAAACAACACTCTAGACAAACCAAACCGGCCGAGCCCACGGCTGATCGATGCACGGGTCTCCCTCCGGTTCCACGGACGCCTCTTGAAATCGTCAGGAGTTCAATCAGGCGCTCCGACCGAGTCCAGGCAACCCAGCATCAATTTTTAGGATTACTAAATGGCCAATACCAACCAAGCCCGCAAGCGCGCCCGTCAGGCCGTTGCCCGCAATCAGCATCTCTCGGCTCAGCGCAGCCAGTACCGCACCGCCATCAAGTCCGTGCGCAAGTTCATCGTCGCCGGCGACAAGGCCGGTGCCGCCGAGGCCTTCAAGAAGGCCCAGCGCGTGATCGACTCCATGTGCTCCAAGGGTGTCCTTCACAAGAACGCTGCCGCTCGCCACAAGAGCCGTCTGTCGGCCAGCATCAAGGCGATGGCCTAATCGCCCTGGCGCTTTGCTGACAAGCTGAATCGTCCAAGTCCCTCAGCGCGGATGGTTTTAGCCATATATCGATGAAAAAACGCACCGAAATTGCTCCTCGGTGCGTTTTTTTATTGCCTGTATTGCCGGCTCCCTCCTGGGGTCCCGGACCTGCGCCGGGCTGCGCCTCAGGCAGGAGCAAGCGCCCTCTCAAGCGCCGCAAAGTCCTCAAAGTAGTCCCGCGCCTGCGCCTTGAGCCACGGGCGGTCATGCTCGCTGAAGGGCTCGCGCACCACCAGCGGCTCGATACCCGCCGCACGGGCCGCCGTCACGCCCACGCGCGAATCCTCCACGACAAGCGCCTCGGAGGGCGCGATGCCGAGACGCCCCAGCGCAACGCAGTAGCCCTCGGGATCGGGCTTGATGCGCGCCACATCCTCAACCGTCACCACCGTCTCAAAATAATCGCGCAGATGAATGCGGCTGCGGATGCGCTCGTTGACGTCGAAGTAGATGTCGACATTGGCGCGCTTGGTGGTGGTCACAATCGCAAGCCGCATGCCAAGCTGCGAGAGCCGCGTGATGACGCGCTCGACCCCGGGCCTGAGCTCCACATCCTTTTTCAGGACCTCGCGGCTGATCTTGTAGCGAAGCGCATGCACCTCGGCTGCCGACAGGGGGCTTTTGAAGTATTCGCCGAGAATGCCGCAAAAGGCCGTGTAGGGCTGCGGCGCATCCCTGAACCGTTCAAGCGCCTCCTCGCGAAGGCGGTGCAGAAGCGCCGGGTCGGGGTCGGGGCAGCCGAGCGCCTGCGCAAGAAGAACGTCCACGCGGCTCCAGATGCGAAGGGAGTCGACGATCGTGCCGTCCAGATCAAAGATGACGGCCTTTTTGTCCTGAAGCATCGGCGCAAGATTGCCCTGCTGCATGGTTGCCTGGGTTGTGCAGTCGGAAGGTTGTTCATAGGGGCGTCTGAGGGGCCGCCAATGTGCGGCGCCGGGCGCCCGTGGAAAGCGTGCATTTTAGCGGGCTCCCGAGGAAGCTCCCTTGTGCTTTTGGTTGAGAATGATTATCGTTTACATACCAATCCTCAAGTCTATTCAAACAGCAGGGAGCCCGGACCATGGTGCAGACAACGCTCGGAATTGACGGCATGCAGTGCGAGATGTGCGAGGCGCACGTCAACGAGGCGATCAAGCGCGCCTTTCCCCAGATCAAGCGCGTCTCAAGCTCAAGAAGGCGCCGCACGACCACGATTCTCTCGGAGGCCGTCATCGATGAGACGGCGCTTCGCTCGGTGATTGAGAAAACCGGCTACGAGATGTTTTCCTTTCGCAGCGAACCCTACGTACCAAGCGGCTGGCGGCAGAAGCTTGCCTCAATGTTCTCATAAGGCCCGCATGCGGATCCTTACGTCAATATGTCATGATGCATTCAGGCATTGACAAGGCCTGAACGCTCCTCGTCTGGATCATCTTAAGATCTCTTTTGCGAACCGTTAAACAAGGCCCCTTCCCTGTCCGGCGGCATGGCGGTGGTTTTTGAAGCCCCCTCTGAACATCCCGCGGTCATTTGAGATAAGGGACCATCACAGATCTCTTTAAGTCTGCGCACGCCTCTGACAAAAAAAGCGCGGCCCGCGCGAAAGCCGACGCCTGTTGGGCGAGGGCTTTCTGCGGGCCGCGTGCGCATCCTCTGCGCGGACAGTACAGACTAGATCTGGTAGCCGTGCAGGTACTCGTTGACGCTCTTGACGATGCGGCTGTCGATCGTGCCGATCTTTGAGAGGTCCTTGCCCTCGTAGTCGATGCCGCTTAGCACGACGCGCATGGCGTTGAGCCGCGCGCGGCGCTTGTCGTCGCTTCGAATGACCGTCCAGGGCGCCGCCGGCGACTCGGTCTTTTTAAACATGTTTTCAATTGCCTTGCTGTAGTCGTCCCACTTGTCAAGCGAGGCAATGTCCACGGGCGAGAGCTTCCATTGCCGCACGGGATCGACGCGGCGCAGCTTGAAGCGGCGCTTCTGCTCCTTGCGGCCGACATCAAGCCATAACTTCACGAGATAGATGCCGCTGCGCACAAGGCAAAGTTCGAAGAACGGAACTTCCTCAAGAAACTGCCGGGTCTGCTCCGGCGTACAGAACCCCATGACCGGCTCCACCACCGCACGGTTGTACCAGGAGCGGTCAAAGAAGACGAGCTCGCCCGGGCTCGGCAGGTGCGCGACGTAGCGCTGAAAATACCACTGCCCCTTTTCAAGGTCCGTGGGCTTGGGCAGGGCCACCGTGCGTGCGCCGCGGGGATTGAGGTGCTCAATCATGTGTGAGAGCGTGCCGCCCTTGCCCGCCGCGTCGCGCCCCTCAAAGATGACGGCAACCTTCAGGCCATTCTCGCGGACGTGACGCTGCAGCTTCAGAAACTCAACCTGCAGACCAAAGAGTTCATCCTCGTAGAGCTTCTTGTCGTATTCATGCGCATAAGGATAGGCGCCCTTGTCGACATCCTCGACCAGATCGTCCATGTGCTCAAGCGAGCGGCGCTTGGCAACGCGCGCCTTGACGACCTGCCGCTCAAGCAGTTCGCTCAGAAGCTTCTCGCGGGTTTCGTCGCGCATCCTCTCGATGAGCTGCCCGGTCAGAATGGCGCTGTCGATCCTCTCAATCCCCAGCGACCGCGCACGCTTGAAAAGCTGCTTCAGGGCCGCAAACGCCGAACCCTTGGGGTCAACGAGCGCCACGTCCTTGAAGACGTCCTCGGCTGCTGGCTTCGCGCCCTCATCCCTGCTCTCCTGCTGCTTTTCCTCCAGCTTTTCTTCCTGCCTTTGCTTAGCCATAGAAAACTCCACACAATGCGCCGGCGCCGAATGCGCGGCGCTCAGGGCGCCGCCCGGCGTTGGCCGGCGCCCGCTTCAGCTTGATTCGAGTCTAGCGCACGGCACTGCGTTTACTGCGTGAAGGTGTTCGGGATTTGTGCCAAGACCGCCCGGGCACCGTCAAGAGCCTTGCCGCAGCCTCAGGATCCCGGCGCAAAGGACTGCCGGCAGAAAGCAGGCAACAAAAAAAATAGCCGGCAGACAAAAACATCTGCCGGGCATCAACAAATGGCGGAGGCGGTGAGATTCGAACTCACGGACGGGGTAAGCCGTCGCCGGTTTTCAAGACCGGTGCATTCAACCGCTCTGCCACACCTCCGGATGGCCTGCCTTGCGAAAAAAAAAGGCAGGCCTGCGATTTTAACAAATATCAGCTGAAATACTCGTGCTGCGTGATGATAATGTCGTAGACGAAATAGCACAGAATCGCCGCAAAGACGATGCGAAGCGCCAGATCGAGAAACTTCTTGAACTTCTCGTTGTCCATCACGACACCCCATCAAGCGCCGACAAATTCGCGCAGTACGGCCGCAACGCGCTTGACGAGCTCGTCGGCGTCGCGGCGGGCGATCGTCAGGCTCGGCATGATGCGAATCACGTTGCCTGCGGTCACCGAGAAGAGCACGCGGTGCTTCAGACCGATCTTGAGGCACTCGTGCGCCGGACGATCGAGCACGATGCCGATCATCAGGCCGCGGCCGCGCAGCTCCACAAATCCCGGCATGCCGGTCAGGGCCTTGCGGAATTCAGTTTGCAGATACTCTCCCATGCGCGCCGAGTTCTCCACAAGCCGCTCGTCCTCCATGATCGAGATCGTCGTCTTGGCCGCGCGCATGGCAAGCGGGTTGCCGCCGAAGGTCGAGCCGTGGTTGCCCGGCGTAAAGACTCCGTAGGTCTTTTCGTTGCAGACAAGCGCGCCGATCGGAACGCCCGAGCCGAGCGCCTTGGCAAGCGTCATCACATCGGGAAGGATGCCCGAGTGCTGATAGGCAAACCACTTGCCCGTGCGGCCCATGCCGCACTGCACCTCGTCGAGGATCATGAGCCAGTCGTGCTTGTCGCAGAGCTCGCGGATGGCGCGCATCGTCTCATCGGGGATCATGCAGATGCCGCCCTCGCCCTGCACGGGCTCAAACATCACGGCGCAGATCCCGGGCATCGTCTCAGCAAGCTTTTCCATCGCCTTGATGTCGCCCGCGGGCACGCGCACGAAGTCGGGCGCATAGGGCCCGAAGTCGCGGCGCACGAGGCTGTTGGCGGTCGCCGAAAGCGTGGCGATCGAGCGGCCGTGGAAGGCGTGCTCAAAGACGATGATGCGCGGCACCGTGTAGCCCTTGAGGTGGCCGTACTTGCGCGCAAGCTTGATGGCGGCCTCATTGGCCTCAAGGCCCGAGTTGCAGAAGAAGCACCCGCGCATGCCGCTCTTTTCGCAGATCTTGGCGGCGACGTCCTCCTGCAGATCAATGCGGAAGTAGTTCGAGCAGTGGATCAGACGCTTGACCTGATCCTGGAGCGCGGAGACCAGCCGCGGATGGTTGTGCCCCACGCCGTTGACGGCGATGCCGGCAAAGCCGTCCAGATAGCGGTTGCCCTCGGTGTCAGTCAGCCACAGTCCCTCGCCGTGATCAAAGCAAACCGGCAGCGGAGAAAAAATCGGCAGTAGATGCGAGCTCATTTTGTCCGTGTCCCTCAAAAGCCCCGCCGGGCGGGGCGCCGCCTTCTCCATTGAAGGCAGTCTTTTCTAGAAAGAGCCGCGCGTCCTCGCGTTCGGAGTCGGCAGCGGTTCATCAACCGATGAAAGATTTTCCGCGGCGCGCGGACATCCTGCGCCGCAGCCCGTCAAGCTGCTCCGGCGCAGGAACCCGCCCCGGCCGGAGTTCGTTTATTTTATACAAAGCGCGCCGCGGCGAAGTCCGCGGCTAAATTTCGGGCTCCGGGCCGTGAACCTCGCCCGAGTCCGTGCGAAAGACGGTGTTGTCCCCGCCCACGAGCACCACGCGCGGCTTCATGGCGCGGGCCTCCTCGGGCGTGACCGAGCAGTAGCTCATGATGATCACCCGATCGCCCACCGCAACCAGGCGCGCGGCCGCGCCGTTGAGGCAGATCACGCCGCTGCCCGCCTCGCCGCGGATCACGTACGTGGTGAGCCGGCTGCCGTTTTCAATGTCGACGACGTCGACCTTTTCGTATTCGACGAGCCCCGCGGCCTTCATGAGCGCCTCGTCAATCGTGATCGAGCCGACGTAGTGCAGCTCGGCCTGCGTGACGTGCGCGCGGTGAATCTTGCTCTTGAGAACCTCGATTTGCACCTTGACCTCCTGATATGTCAGCTCGCAGCGGGCGACGCAATGAAGTTGTCGATCAGGCGCGTCTTTCCGATGTAGACGGCCATGGCAAAGAGCACCTCGCCCTCAATGCGCGTCACCGGCGCGAGCGTGAGCGCATCAACGGCTTCGACGTAGTCGATGCGCGCAAGCGGCTCGGCCTCGATGACGCGGCGCATTCCGGCCACGATCGCCGAGGCGTCGCGCTCGCCCGCCTTGATGCGCTCCTGCGCGGCGGACAGCGCGCGCGAGAGCACGCAGGCGGCCGTGCGCTCCTGCGGCGAGAGGTACGTGTTGCGGCTTGACTTCGCAAGGCCGTCGGCCTCGCGCACGATGGGGCAGCCCACCACCTCGAGATTCATGTTGAGGTCGCGCACCATGCGGCGCACGACGGCAAGCTGCTGTGCGTCCTTCTGTCCAAAGTAGGCCCGGTCAGGCGCAACGATGTTGAAGAGCTTGGTCACGACCGTACAGACGCCGCGAAAGTGCGTCGGGCGCGTTTTTCCGCACAGGCCCTCGGTGAGGCCCTCGACGTTCACCCAGGTGCAGGCGCCGGGCAGGTACATCTCCTCAACGGCCGGATAAAAGAGCGCGTGCGCGCCGAGCCCCTCGAGAAGCGCCTGGTCGTGCGCGGGATCGCGCGGATAGCTCTGCAGATCCTCGCCCGGGCCGAACTGCGTGGGGTTGACGAAAACCGACACGACCACGCGGTCGCACTCGGAGAGGGCGCGCCTGACGAGGCTTGCGTGCCCCTCGTGCAGGTACCCCATGGTCGGAACAAGGCCCACGGTGAGCCCCTGCCTGCGCCAGGCGGCAACGAGCTCGCGCACGCCGGCAACGGTCTTGACAACTTGCATGACAATGAAATTCCTCAACAAATGATCCGGGCGCTGCGCCCGTGCGGGCGCCCGCTCGCAAAACAGGCGCGAAAGTATAGGCGCGTGCGCGGGGCACGGACAGAGGGCTGCTGTGCGCGCACGCGCCCTTTTATCAGCATCAGGCGCCGGGCGTTTCGTCAGTTCCCGGAAAATCGCCGCTCTTGACCGCGGCGTCGTAGGCTCTGAAGGCGCTGCGCATCAGGTCGCCCGCCTCGGCAAAGCGCCGCACGAACTTCGGACGAAAGTCGGCAAACATTCCGAGCATGTCCTGATTGACAAGCACCTGTCCGTCGCAGGCTGCGCCTGCGCCGATGCCGATCGTGGGAATGCTCAGCCGCTCGGTGATGCGCGCGGCAACGCCGGCCGGGATGCACTCAAGCACCACGGCAAAGGCGCCGGCGCACTCGACGGCAAGCGCGTCCTCAACAATGCGGTTGGCGCCCTGCACGCTTTTTCCCTGCATCTTGAAGCCGCCGTACTGGTGCACATGCTGCGGCATCATGCCGATGTGTCCCATGACGGGGATGCCGGCGGCGGTCAGACGACGGATCACCGGGGCAATTTCCGCGCCGCCCTCGAGCTTGACGGCCGCGCACCCCGTTTCCTTGAAGATGCGGCCGGCGTTGCGCAGCGCCTCCTCAACGCTCACCTGGTAGCTCATGAAGGGCATGTCGACCACCACAAGCGCATCGCCCGCGCCGCGCACGACGGCCACCCCGTGGTGAATCATGTCCTCAACCGTCACGGCAATCGTGCTCGAATAGCCGAGCATGACCTGCCCGAGGCTGTCGCCCACAAGGATGGCATTGACTCCGGCATCGGAAACAAGCCGCGCGGTGGTGTAGTCATAGGCCGTGAGCATGGAAATCTTTTCGCCGCGCGTCTTCATGGCGGCAAACGTTGCAACGGTGTTCTTCACGAAAAAAAACCTCCAGAAAACGAAACCGACCGGGAATCGGGACGGGGCCTCTAGCGGCGGGCAAGGCAGCGCGCATAGCTCAGCAGAATCGCCTCGATCACCACCCGGGCGTTGAGCGTATGCTCGGCTACGCGGCGCACGTCGCGCACGCTGTTGATCCAGCGAAAGAGTCCGGCCGGGGCGGCGTCGGCTGCAACCGCGCGAAGCGCCTCCTCATAGGCCGGAAAGTAGCGTACCGGGCCGCCCGCGGCGGCGCTTGCCAGATCCCACGCCCAGCGTGAGAGCACGAGCGCGGCCGCGGCAATCGTCATGTCCTTGTCGACGGCCCCCACGGCCGCGCCGGGGTCGGCCGCCGCACCGGCGGCAAGATAGTCCAGAAGGCGCCTGCGGGAGGCCTCGCTCATGGCGTAGCGCGGATCCTCGTGCAGAGCCGGCAGCGGCATGCCGGCCGAGGCCGTGAGCCTCTCCCCGGGGTTCTCGACGCCCTGCTCGCGCAGCCAGGCCTCGGCCTGCGCCCGGGAGGGCGCCTGGGCGCGCACGAGCCGGCAGCGCGAGCGAATGGTCGCAAGCACCGAGTCAAGATCATCGGCCGCCAGGATGAAGACGGTGTTTTCGGGCGGCTCCTCAAGGCTTTTCAAAAGCGAGGCGGCGGCCTCGGCGCGCAGCTTGTCGGCCGGGTACACCACCACCGCCCGCACGCCGCCCTCGTGACTCATGAGTCCGAGAAATTCCGAGAGCTCGCGCGTCTGCCCGATGAGAATTTCGCGTGAGAGATTCTTTTTCTCATCGACGCCCTCGGGCATCGCAAAGTCCAGGCCATGGGCGGCGCACTCAAATTCGCTCACCACAAGACGCAGATCCGGGTGCGTGTTGGAGCGCACCATGCGGCAGCCCTTGCAGCGTCCGCACGCACGCCCGTCGGGCAGGGGATCGGTGCACATCAGGCTTGCGGCAAAGGCAAGCGCCGCCTCAAGGATGCCGATGCCGCGCGGGCCGTAGATGAGCACGCCGTTGGGCAGGCGGCCGCGCATGGCCAGAAGCGTCCCGAGAAGCTCCTGCTGCCAGGGATAGGTCTTCACATCCATGAGGCCGCCTCCGTGAGCAGCGCCTCGGTGATGCGCTGCGGCTCGCGCGCCGCGTCGACAATGAAAAAGCGTCCGGGGGCGCGCTGCGCGCGCGCAAGGTAGGCCTCGCGCACGCGGTTGAAGAAGTCGCGGCTTTCACGCTCAAAGCGATCGGCCGCGCGGGCAGCCGCAAGGCGGCGCGCCGCTGTCTCGGGCGCAAGGTCAAACAGCACGGTCCTGAAGGGCTGCAAAGTCCCCTGCACGAGCGCCTCGAGCTGCTCGACCTTGCGGGCATCGAACCCCTTGCCGCCCACCTGATAGGCGTAGGTGGCGTCGGTGAAGCGATCCGAAAGCACCCAGGCGCCGCGCGCGAGCGCCGGCGCAATGACGCGCGCAATGTGCTCGGCCCGGGCGGCAAAGAAAAGAAGCGTCTCAGCCGTCACGTCCATGTCGTCGGCAAGCAGCAGCGCGCGGATCTTTTCGCCCAGCGGCGTGCCGCCAGGCTCGCGCGTGCGCACGACCTCAAGGCCCCGGGCGCGCAGCCAGGCCTCAAGCGCATCGATCTGCGTGGTCTTTCCGGCCCCGTCGATGCCTTCGAATGTGATGAATTTGCCCTGGTTCATGGTGTATCGGGTGCTGTGTTTCAGAATGCCCGGCTCAAAAACCCCGCGCGAGGGGGCCCGCGGCGGCGCTACTTCTGCGCCGCCGGCTGCGCGCGGCGCCGGGGGTTCTTCTGGTACTTGTAGACCGCACGGTTGTGGGCGGTCAGGTGGGTGGAGAACTCCGTCGTCCCGTCGCCCCGGGCCACGAAGTACAGATACTTCGTGCGGGCCGGATGCACGGCCGCGGCAATCGAGGCCTTCGAGGGCATGGCAATGGGCGTGGGCGGAAGACCCTTGTTGAGATACGTATTGTAGGGCCCGGGACGGCGCAGATCATTGCGTGTGAGGTTGCCGTCAAAGGCCTCGCCGAGACCGTAGATGATGGTGGGATCGGTCTGCAGCATCATGCCGCGCCTGAGGCGGTTGTGAAAGACCGAGCTCACGAGCAGCCGGTCCTGCGGACGCGAGGTTTCCTTTTCAATGATGCTGGCAAGAATGAGCACCTCGTAGGGGCTCTTGAGCTCGGTCATCTCCGGGTCGCGCGTCTGCCAGGCGTCGTTGACAAACGTCATCTGGGTGCGGTAGAGCGTGCGGTAGACGTCCATGTCCGACGTCCCGGAGCGAAAGTTGTAGGTTTCCGGAGCAAACAGCCCCTCGAGGCTTGTCTCGGTCACGCCGAGCGCCTGCCTGAGTTCATCGTCGCTCATCTGCGCGGTGGTCACCACAAGGTCGGCGGCCGCCTCCACCGTGCGGCGCACCTGCCGCAGCGTCGCCCCGTCGGGGATGCGCAGGTTGAAGGACTCGACCGCTCCAGAGGTGAAGCGGTCAACGATCTCTGCAAGCGTCATGCCCTGTCTGAAGCGATAGCGGCCGGCGTGAATGGCCGGGGCGTTTCCGTCAACGCGCAGCGCCGCAAAGAGCATGCCGTCGTCGAGCTCCATTCCCGCCTCCTGCGCCAGGCGCGCGATCACGCGCCCCGAGGCGCCCTCGGGAACCACGACGTCGACAACGGCCGCACCTCCGGCAAAGGACACGGGCCGGTGAAAGTACCACCAGCTTGAGACGCTCACGGCAGCGGCGCCGGCAATGAGCACGAGCGCGGCCGCAAGCCACCACTTGAACCTGAAGCAAAAGGCCTTGAAACTTTGAAAATCGAACTTCACGCTTCTAGAGAAAGGACAACATCACGCAGGCCCGTGCGCGCCGACGGCGCGGGCCTGGGAACAAAAAAAAAATGAAGACTCAGCGGGAAATGCCGCCGCAGGACGGGCGCGCAGATCTGCGGCCCGGACCGGGAAACCGCGGCCGGACGACTTGGGCATAATAGCGGCAACCGCCTCGATCCCGAGGCCCGGCAAGGTTGTTTACACGGTTTTATTGACCTAAAAATGCCAGTTAGCAATTCTACGACAGCCCCCGTCTGCGCCCTGCCCCAGACGCTTCTGATTCGCATATCGGGCGAAGACCGGGTGAAATTTCTCCAGGGTCAGCTCACCAACGACATCACCAGGCTCAAGCCCGCCGCGCTCATGACCGCGGGCTGGTGCACGCCCCAGGGGCGGCTTCTGATGACGCCGCGCCTGTTTGCTGAGGACGACGCCGTCGGCATGCTTATCGACGCCGTCAACGCCGAAAGGCTCATCAAGAGGCTGCGCATGTACGTGCTGCACAGCAAGGTCGCCATCGAGGTCGACGACAGCCGAAGGGCCGTGGGCATTCTCGGCCCCGTTCCCGAAGCGCTCGAGGGCGTTCCCGTCTTTGCGCTTTCCGAGGGCCGCGAGGAGGTCCGCGCGCTTCTTGCCCTGCCGCAGGGCCGCGCCATTGCGATCGTGCCCGCCGACATGCCGGTTTCGGCCGATGACCGCGCCTTTCGCGCGGCCTCGGCCGCTGCGGGCGAGGTCTGGATCTCGGGCGCCGCAAGCGAGGCCTTCGTGCCGCAGGCGGTAAACCTTGAGCTGACCGGCGGCGTTAGCTTTACAAAGGGCTGCTACACGGGCCAGGAGGTCGTGAGCCGCGTCGAGCACATCGGCAGGGTCTCGCGCCGCGCGGCGCTTGCCGTTGGCGAAGCCCCCTGCGACCCCGCCCCCATGACCGAGGTGCTCGATGACCGGGGCAATCCTGCGGGCGTGGTCATCTGCGCGGGCGCCGCGGGCTCGAAGGCGGCCGCCCTCGTGCAGCTTTCCGCCGAGACTGCCCTGCAGGCGGGCAAGGCTCCCCTTTCGCTTTCAATTGCGGGCGTGCGCTTTGAGACCCGGCCCCTGCCCTACGGCTACGACCGCAGTGCGCAGGCGGCATAGGCCCAGGCCTGCGGCTTAAGGCGGGCACGCCGAACAACGATCCGATCAAGACCAGTGAACAAGGAAAATATGTCGAGCGACAGCAAAATCATCATCTACACGCCCGAGGAAATCGAGGCGATGCGGCACGTCTGCCGCCAGGCAAGCGAGCTTCTTGACTACATCACGCCCTTTGTCAAGGCGGGCGTGAGCACGCTTTATCTCGACGACCTGATGCTTGAGTACACCGAAAAGACGCTCGGGGCGAAGTCGGCGTGCCTCAACTACTGCCCGCCGGGCATGACGCCCTATCCGCGCGCCACGTGCATCTCGGTCAACAACGTCATCTGCCACGGCATTCCGAGCGAGAAGAAGATTCTTAAAAACGGCGACATCCTCAACATCGACGTCACCATCGTCAAGGACGGCTTTTACGGCGACACCTCGCGCATGTTCATCGTGGGCAAGCCCACGATCGCCGGCCGGCGCCTCGTGGAGGCCACCTGGGGCTGCATGTGGGCGGGCATCGAGGCCGTGCGTCCGGGCGGAAAGTTCAACGACATCGGCATTGCCTGCCAGAAGTTCTGCGCCCCGCTCGGGCTTTCGATCGTGCACGAGTACGGCGGCCACGGCATCGGCCGCGTCTTTCACGGCGAGCCGCACGTGAGCCACGTTCCCGTGACGACGCCGACGGCAGTCTTTGAGCCGGGCATGGTGTTTACGGTCGAGCCGATGGTCAATGCGGGACGGCGCCACATCATGGATCTCAATGACGGCTGGACGGTCGTCACCAAGGACCGCTCGCTGTCGGCGCAGTGGGAGCTGCAGATTGCAGTGACCGAAACGGGCTACGACGTGCTCACCGCCTCGGCGGGCATGCGCGAGCCCCCTGAATGGGTCAAGGGCTGGAAAAAGCCCGCCTTCTAGGCGCACTCCCCGAGGCCGCCCCTGCGCCCGGGGCGCCCCCTGGGGGCGCAGGCGCCCGCCGCTTCCGACGCAAGGCCGTCCGCGAGCAGGACGGCCCATTTTTCTTCACACCGGCCATGACCACCACCTCGAGCACCCTGCACTCCATTGAACTCATCCGCGGCCGCATCGGCGAGGAATTCCTGCGCCAGGGCCGCGTGGGCGACTACCTCAAGCGCAACACGGCGGCCATCGACCGCTTCGTGCTTGAAAAGGCCGCCTCGGCGGGACTCACGCGCCTGCCCGCGGCCATCGCGGCGGTGGGCGGCTACGGGCGCGCCGAAATGTTTCCCTACTCGGACATCGACGTGCTCGTGCTCGTGCCGGGCTACGACGAGGCCGTCAAGCAGGCGGCCGCGGCCTTCGTCACCGATCTCTGGGAGCTGGGCCTCACCGTGGGCAGCGCCGTGCGCACCCCGGACGAGATGATTGAGGCCGCGCGCGCCGACATCTCGACGGCCACCGCCTTTCTCGAGGCGCGGCTTCTGGCCGGGGACCGGAGTCTCTTTGAGCAGACCTGCGCGCGCTTTGATGCAATGCTCGACAAGCGGGCGTTCTTTCGCAGCAAGATGCTCGAGATGCGCCAGCGCCACCAGCGCTTTGACGACACGCCCTATGCGCTTGAGCCCAATGTCAAGGAAAGCCCGGGCGGGCTTCGGGACCTGCAGGTCTTTCTGTGGTGCGCGCGCTGCGCTGGCTTCGGCAGCAACTGGCGCGAGCTCGCCCAAAGCGGCCTCATCACCGAGGCCGAGGCCTATCAGCTGGCGCAGTGCCACCACTTTCTGCGCGACATCCGCATCCGGCTGCACCTGCTGCGCCGCCGCCACGAGGACCGGCTCATCTTCGACGTGCAGGAGGCGCTAGCCAGAAACGCCGGCTACAAGGCCATCGGCGCCCTGCGTCCGAGCGAGGCGCTCATGAAGCGCTACTACCTCAACGCCAAGAACACCGTGCAGCTGCAGCAGATTCTTCTGGCGGCCATCAGCGAGCGCATCTTCGAGGAAAAGCTTCCGGCAGTCGCCGCACCCATCGAGGGGGTCTTCGTCGCCCGCGGCGACGCGCTCGACGTCACCGACGTCGAGGCCTTCACCAACGACCACCACAACATTCTCAAGACCTTTCACCTCTTTGCCACGCACTTTGAGCTCAAGCGCTGCTCGACGCGGCTGCTGCGCGCGCTCTGGCACATGCGCGACAAGTACTCGGGCGACTTTCGCAACGACGCGCAGAACAAGGCGCTCTTTCTCGACGCCCTGAAGCTGCGCTACGGCACGTACCACTTTCTGAAGAACCTCAATCTCTGGGGCATCCTTGGGCGCTTTCTTCCGGTCTGGCGGCGCATCGTGGGCCAGATGCAGCACGACCTCTTTCACGCCTACACGGTCGACCAGCACACGATCCGCACGGTGAAGTTTCTGCGCCGCTTCACGCACTCGTCGTATGCGCACGAGTTTCCGCTGTGCTCGCAGATCATCAGCGAGATGAACGAGCCGTGGCGGCTGGTGCTCGCCGGGCTCTTTCACGACATTGCCAAGGGACGCGGGGGCAGCCACGAGGAGCTCGGCGCCGTCGAGGTCCGCCGCTTCGGCGAGGCGTTCGGCCTGCAGGAAAAGGACATCGCCTACGTGGAGTTTCTCGTGCGCCACCACCTGCTCATGAGCCGCGTGGCGCAAAAAAAGGACATCACCAACCCCGAGGTGGTCGCGGGCTTTGCGCGCATCGTCGACACCAAGGACAAGCTCGACGGCCTGTACCTGCTCACCGTGGCCGACATCCGCGCCACGAGCCCCAAGGTCTGGAACGCCTGGAAGGAACAGCTGCTCCGAGAGCTCTACAACAACACGCTTCGCATTCTGCAGGGCTCGGGCGAGAGCTTTACGCGCAGCAGCGTCTTTGCCATGCACCGGCAGAAGGCCATGGCGCTTGTCGACGCCGCGGGCATCCCGGCCATGGTCCGGGACGACTTCTGGAAGGAGCTCAACATCGTCTACTTCCTGCGCCACTCGCCCGAGGACATCGCCTGGCACACCGCGCAGCTTGCCTGGGACCCGAAGATCACGGTGCCGGTGGTGCGCGCACGCACCACGCATGTGGCGGGCGCCCTCGAGGTGCTCGTCTACACGCGCGACCAGAAGGATCTGTTTGCCCGCGTGGTCGCCTTTTTTGAGCGTGCCGGGCTCTCGGTGCTCGACGCCCGCATTCACACCACGCAGCACGGCTGGGCGCTTGATACGTTTCTCGTCTCGAGCCGCAGCGACTCCGAGGCCGTTCCCGACGCCGAAGCCCTCGGGACGCTTGCCTCGGACATCGAGGAGCGCCTGGCGCGGATCATTCTTGAGGCGCGGCCCCTGTCCGAACCGCGCCGCGGCAAGCTCTCGCGGCGCAGCCGCAGCTTTCCGACCCCGCCCCTTGTTGACATCGAGCGCGACGAAAGCCAGCGCAGCTGGGTGCTGCAGGTCACCTGCAGCGACCGGCTGGGGCTTCTTTTTGCCATCGCCGTAGTCCTTGCGCGCCACGGCATCAACCTTGCCACAGCCAAGATCTCGACCATGGACGAGCGCGTCGAGGACGTCTTTCTGATCGACGGCGCCGTGCTTGAGAACCCCGAGGGCGTGGTGCAGGTTGAAAACGAACTGCTCGACGCCGTGAGCAACGCCGGCTGAGCGTCCCGGTACATAAAAAACAACCCGCCCGCAAGCCTTCGGGTGCGCGCCCCTCAAGTCGGAGACGCGCCCCTCTGCCCGGGGCGGGAACGAAGCCGCGGAAGGCCGCCGGCTGCCCTTCTACTTCAGCAGCTCCTGCGGGGGTTCCTCGCCGAACCACTTCACGTACATCTTCGTGAACTCGCCGCTCGCGCGCGCCTTGTCAAGCGCGGCGTCAACCTGCTCCATGAGCGCCTTGTTCTTCTTGCTCACCGGAAAGCCGAACTTTTCGTTGTTGAGGCTCACGGGCAGGTGGTAGTAGTTCTTCGCGTCCTGCGGACGGCTGGCAAGGAAGTAGGCCGTCACGGGCCGGTCGCCGATCACCGCCGCGCAGCCGCGGTTGTTGAGCTCGAGATAGGCCTCGTTGATGGTGTTGAAGTTGCGCACCTTGGCGCCCGGGACCTTCTCGGCGCGCATCGAGCCCGAGGTGCCGATCTGCGCGCACAGCGTGCAGTTTTCAAGATCCTTGACGTCCTTGATCTTGTCCTTGTCCTCGGCGCGCACCAGAATCGACAGCCCGGAGATGTAGTAGGGCTTGGAGAAGAGCACGCGCTTGGCGCGCTCGGGCGTGATCGTAAAGGACGAGGCGCCGATGTCGCTGATGCCTGAAAGCAGCGACGGAATAATGGCGTCAAACCCCATGTTGGTGACCTCGAGCCTGCGGCCCATCTCCTTTGCGACGTACTCGAGCAGGTCGATCTCAAAACCCACGGGCTTGCGGGTCTGCGTATCGAAGAACACAAAGGGCGCATAGGTGCTCTCGCAGGCCATGCGCAGCACCTTTTCGTCCTGTGCCGAGGCGTTTGCGGCAATCGTGACGGCCGAGGCTGCGGCCAGGACGGCAAGCAAAGTCTTTTTCATTCTCAATTCTCCCTGATGCCGCGGGCGCCGGACCGGCCCCCGGGGCGGGGGCCGGCCTTGCAGCGGCGCGGCCTGTTGTTTTTGCAAAATGCGCTTCCGGCCTCAAGTCAGGTCCGGTCGGCGAGATCCGGCACGTGGCGCAGCGCGGCGCCGTCATAGAGCTGGCGCGGACGGCCGATGCGGCGCTGCGGGTCGTTGATGAACTCATTGAGCTGCGCAATCCACCCCACGGTGCGCGCAAGGGCAAAGATGGCCGTAAAGAGCGGCACGGGGATACCGATCGCCTTTTGCACGATGCCCGAGTAGAAGTCCACGTTCGGATAGAGGTGGCGCGAGACGAAGTAGTCGTCCTCGAGGGCGATTTTCTCGAGCGTCATTGCAAGCTTGAAGATGGGATCGTCGTGCAGTCCAAGCGCATCGAGCACCTCGTGGCAGGTCTCGCGCATGAGCTTTGCGCGCGGATCATAGCTCTTGTAGACGCGGTGTCCAAAGCCCATCAGGCGCACGCCGCTCGACTTGTCCTTGACCTGCTCGATGAAGCGGCCGATGTTCTCCACCCCGCCCTCGGCCTGCAGCTTGTAGAGCATGTTGAGCGCGGCCTCGTTGGCGCCGCCGTGCTGCGGCCCCCAGAGGCAGGCCACGCCCGCGGCAATCGCCGCAAAGGGGCTCGTGCCCGAGCTCACGCACAGGCGCACGGTCGAGGTCGAGGCGTTCTGCTCGTGGTCGGCGTGCAGGATGAAGATCCGGTCAAGGGCCCGGGCGAGAACCTCGTTGACCTCGTACTCCTCGCAGGGGATGGCAAACATCATGCGCAGGAAGTTGGCCGAGTACGACAGCCCGTTCTTGGGCCAGATGAAGGGCTCGCCCACGGAGTACTTGTGCGACATCGCCACAAGCGTGGGCATCTTGCCGATGAGCTGGATGGCGGCAGCGCGGCGCTGCGCGGGGTCAAGCACATTGGCGCTCTTGGGATAGAAGGCCGACATCGCGCCCACAAGGCCCGTGAGAATGGCCATCGGGTGCGCGTCGCGACGAAAGCCGCGCAGGAAGAACCCGAGCTGCTCGTGAATCATCGTGTGGTGCATCACCTCCCACTCGAAGGCCTTCTTCTGCTCGGCATTAGGCAGCTCGCCGTTAAGAAGCAGATAGCACACCTCAAGATAGCTGCACTTTCTGGCGAGCTCCTCGATGGGGTAGCCGCGGTAAAGAAGCATGCCCCTGGCGCCGTCGACATAGGTGACGGCGCTGCGGCAGGCCGCAGTCGACATAAACCCCGGGTCGTAGGTAAACTTGCCGGACTGCTTGTAGAGCGTCGAGATGTCAATGACATCCGCCCCAAGCGTCCCTGACAGGACGGGCAGCACCACCTCGGGCGATCCATCTGAAAAGACCAGCCGTACGGTCTTTTCCTTGTTTTCAGCATCCATGTGCGTCAGCCTCCCTATTGCTCATCGGCACGATTGCATTGAGTTTGCGTGCGGCGCGGCTCCTTCAGGCCGCCCTCGTACTGCGGGGAGGGTTGTCCCGCAGAGTCGGAAAAATTTAACCCAAAAGGGCGCGGATGCAAACCTAGCAATTTCCCCTCGTAAAAATGTCTTATGGCCGCGCCCTGCGCCTCACAGGTCGGTGGCCTCGCGGCGGCTTGCGAGAACGGCCATGGCAAGCGCCTCGGACAGCGACGGATGCGGATGCATCACCAGTCCCAGGTCCTCGGCCGTCGCGCCAAAGGCCATGGCGGCCACGGCCTCGGCGCAAAGCTCGGCTGCGCCCTCGCCCACGATGTGCACGCCCAGGATCCGGTCGGTGGCCGCCTCGCAGACCACCTTCACAAAGCCCGTCGTCTGCGCCTGGGCCTTGGCGCGGCCGTTGGCGGCAAATGGGCAGACGCCCGTGCGCACGGCCGCCCCCCGGCTTCGGGCGGCCTCCTCGGTTTCGCCCGCCCAGGCGACCTCGGGATCGACATAGACGACCGTGGGCACGGGCGAGGCGTAGTTGAGGGGCTTGCCCGCGGCGATGCTGCGCGCGGCGTTGACGCCGCGCTCGCGCGCGTAGTGCGCAAGCTGAATGCTTCCGGAGGCGACGTCGCCCGCGGCCCAGACGTTTTCAAGATTCGTGCGGCTGTAGGCATCAACCTTGATGTACCCGCGCTCGTCAAGCGCAAGTCCAACGGCGCCGGGGTTGATGCCGCCGGCAAGCGAGGTGCGGCCGGCGGCCACCAGAAGCCGATCAAAGACGTGCTCGGTGCGCGTTCCCTGCTTGTCGACCACGCAAAGGCGCACGCCGTCATCGAGTCTTTCGACGCGCTCGACGCGCACGTTCATATGAAAGTCAAGCCCCTGCTTTCTCAACTCACCCTTGAGCGTGCGGCGAAGAACAGCGTCGGCTGCGGGGAGAATGTCGCGCGCAACGTCAAAAAGCGTCACCTTCGAGCCCAGACGCGACCAGACGCTTCCAAGCTCCAGGCCGATGACGCCCGCGCCGATGATGCCGAGGCTCTCGGGCGGATGGTCAAAGCGCAGCGCCCCGTTGTGCGTGACGATGCGCTTCTCGTCGATGTCGATTCCCTGCGGGGCGCGGGGCGCCGTGCCGCAGGCGACAATGACGTGCCGGGCAAGAACGGCCGCAGCGGGCCCCTCCCCGGAAACCGGGCGCACGGCCAGGCGCCAGCGTCCGTCCTCGCGGGACTCAAACGAGGCGTGGCCGCTGAGGGCCTTGACGCGGTACTTGGCAAAGAGCTGCGCAAGACCCTTGTTGGAACTCTTGACGCACGCGGCGCGATGGGCCTGCATGCGCGCAAAGTCAATTCTCACGGCTGCTGGGTCAACCGTGATGCCGAAGGGCTCGATGCCGCGGCGAAAGAGGGCCGCGGCGCGGCTTGCGGCAAGCAGCGCCTTGCTCGGGATGCAGCCCGCGTTGGCGCACACGCCGCCCCAGGCCTCGGGGGCGCCGTCGTCAGGGTTGACCGCGGCGTCGACGATGATGGTTGAAAGTCCGGCCTGCGCGGCGGTGATCGCCGCGGGGTAGCCCGCGGGGCCCGCGCCGATCACCAGAACGTCGCACTCGAGATTTTGTTCAGTCATGTCCGTGCCTCCGCGTCAGATGTCGAGCAGGATGCGCGCCGGATCCTCGAGCGCCTCCTTGATGGCCATGAGGCCGAGCACCGCCTCGCGCCCGTCGATCAGACGGTGGTCGTACGAGAGGGCGAAGTAGTTCATCGGCCGGATCACGATCTCGTCGTTGACCACAACCGGGCGCCTTTTCGTGGCGTGGATGCCGAGGATGGCCGACTGCGGCGGGTTGACGATCGGGGTGGACATGAGCGAGCCGAAGACGCCGCCGTTGGAGACGGTGAAGGTGCCGCCGGTGATCTCCTCGAGCTTGAGCTTTCCGGAGGCGGCGCGCCGGGCATAGTCGGCGATCTCAAGCTCGATCTGGGCAAAGCTCTTTTGATCGGCGTTGCGCACCACGGGCACCACGAGACCGCGCTCGGTTCCCACGGCAACGCCCACGTCGATGTAGCCGTGATAGACCACGTCGCGCCCGTCGATCGAGGCGTTGAGAACCGGGAACTTGCGCAGGGCGTGCACGGCGGCCTTCACGAAAAAGGACATGAATCCGAGCTTGATGCCGTACTTCTTTTCAAACTTCTCCTTGTAGCGGGCGCGAAGCTCCATCACGGCGCTGAGGTCCACCTCATTGAAGGTGGTGAGCTGCGCGGACTGCTGCTGGCTGGCAAGAAGCCGCTCGGCGATGCGCGCGCGAAGGCTCGTCATCGGCACGCGCTGCTCGGGCCGGCCGTAGGGATCGGCCGGAAGGGGCGCCGCAGGCGCAGGCGCAGCGGCGCTCTTGGCAATGGCAATGTCGGGGACGGCAAAGGCGTGCGCCTCGTGCCCGGGCTGGGCCGCGGCCTCGGGCAGCGACCGGGCGGCGGCATCAACGTCGGCGCGTGTCACGCGCCCGGAGACGCCGCTTCCAGCAAGCGTCTCGGGATCAAGCCCGGCGCGCTGCGCGGCCAGATCAGCCGAGGGCATGACGCGGGCAAAGGCGGGCGCGGCGGCAGCGTCGGCGCCGGGCTCGCCGGCGGGGGCCTCGCCGGCCTTCTGCGCGGCCTGCTCGGGCTGCGCTCCCTCGAGAATCGTGCACAGATCCTCATCGCTGCGCACGCTCTCGCCCGCCTCATGAAGCAGGCGGCCGACCACGCCCGAGACAGGGGCGGGCACCTCCATGATCACCTTGTCGGTTTCGATTTCCACCAGGACAGCATCGGCGGCCACCGCCTCGCCGGGCCTGGCGTGCCAGGTGAGCACGGTCGCCGCGCTGACGGATTCGGAAAGCTGGGGAACCTTGACAAAAACTTCACGCATATTCAAGCACTTTCAAAAAATTGAGCGAAGACCCCGGTCAGAGACCCGGGCCCGAGATATCTTCAATGGGGCCGAAGGCCGCGGCAAGCAGATCCTGCAGCTGCTGGTTGTGCCGGCGCACATAGCCCACGGCTGGCGACGAACTTGCCGGCCGTCCGGCGTAGCCCGGGCGACGACCGCAAAGTTCAGTGAGCGGCCAGGACATGTAGCTCCAGGGCCCCTGGTTGCGGGGTTCATCCTGGCACCAGACAAACTCATCGGCATGGACATAGCGGCCGATCTCGGCGGCAAGCAGCTCGCGGTTGAGCGGATAGAGCTCCTCGATGCGCACGATCGCCGTCGAGGATTCGCGTCCGAGCCGCTCGCGCTGGGCGGCGAGCTCGTAGTAGATCTTGCCCGAGCAGAAGATGATGCGCCTGACCTCTTCCGGACGAGCGATGCCGGAGTCGGCAATGACGGGCTCAAATTGTCCGTCGGCAAGCGCCTCAAGCGTGGTCGCCGCTCCCTTGCTGCGCAGCAGCGACTTGGGCGTAAAGACGATGAGGGGCTTTCTGAAGTCGCGCACGAGCTGGCGGCGCAGCACGTGAAAGATTTGCGCGGCATTGGTGGGCTGCACAATCTGCATGTTCTCGTCGGCGGCAAGCTGCAGAAAGCGCTCGATGCGCGCCGACGAATGCTCCGGCCCCTGCCCCTCGTAGCCGTGCGGCAGCAGCACGACAAGTCCCGAGAGCTGCCCCCACTTCACCTCGCCGGAGCTGATGAACTGGTCGATGACGACCTGCGCGCCGTTGGCAAAGTCGCCGAACTGCGCCTCCCAGATGACGAGCGCATTGGGAGAGGCGCACGAATAGCCGTACTCAAAGCCGAGCACGGCATTTTCGGAAAGCACCGAGTCCACAACGGTAAAGGGCGCCTGGTCGGCGCAGACGTGCTCAAGCGGAATGTAGACGCCCTTGTCCCACTGCTCGCGGTTTTGATCGTGCAGCACCGCATGCCGGTGGCTGAAGGTGCCGCGGCCGCTGTCCTCGCCCGTGATGCGCACGCGATAGTGCGCGGACACGAGCGTGGCGAAGGCAAGGTGCTCGGCCATGCCCCAGTCCACGGGCAGCTCGCCCTCGGCCATCGCGCGGCGGTCCTTGAGAACGCGCGCGACGAGCGGATGCAGGGCAAAGCCCTCGGGCACCTGCGTCAGCGCCCGTCCCATGGCCTTGAGATCCTCGATGAGCACCCCGGTTGCCGCCGCATCGGTCCAGGGCTTCCCGACAAAGGGCAGCCAGTCGACCGCGTGGCGGTTCTTGACGTGCGCCGGGGTGATGGCCAGCGCCGGCAGTCCCTCGCGAAGCCGCTCGCGCGACTGCGCAAGCATCTGCTCGGGCTCGCCGGGCTTGAGCAGTCCCTGCGCGACGAGCCGGTCGGCATAGAGTCTGCGGGTGCCCGGGTGCCGGGCAATCATCTTGTACATCAGGGGCTGCGTGACGGCGGGCGTATCCTGCTCGTTGTGTCCGAGACGCCGGAAGCAGACCAGATCGACGAAGACGTCGCGCCGGAACTCGTTGCGATAGTCCATGGCAAGCTCAACGGCCATGACGACCGCATCGGGATCGTCGCCGTTGACGTGCAGCACGGGCGCCTCGATGAGCTTGGCCGCATCGGTGCAGTAGGTCATCGAGCCCTTGTCGCGGGGGTCCGAGGTGGTAAAACCGATCTGGTTGTTGACGACGATGTGCACCGTTCCGCCCGTACCGTAGCCGCGGGTGTCGGCAAGGTTGAGGGTCTCCATCACGATGCCCTGCCCGGTGAGGGCCGCGTCGCCGTGGATCATGACGCCGAGCACTTGGTCGCCCCGGACGTCCCTGCGCTGGTCCATGCGGGCGCGCACGCTGCCCAGAACAACCGGGTCGACGATTTCAAGGTGCGAGGGATTGGACTCGAGGGAGAGATGGATGTAGCGGCCGTTGATGGTGAGATCCGACGTAAACCCGTTGTGGTACTTCACGTCCCCGGCCGGAAGATCCTCAGCCGCGGCCTTGCCCTCAAACTCGGAGAAAAGGTCCCGGGGGAGCTTTCCGAGCGTATTGACAAGCACATTGAGGCGGCCGCGGTGGGCCATGCCGATGACGCACTCCTCGATGCCGAAGCCCACGGCCTTCTCGAGCACGGTGTTCATGGCGGGAATGAGCGACTCGCCGCCCTCAAGGCTGAAGCGCTTCTGCCCGACGTACTTGGTGCCGAGATGCCGCTCGAGGGCCTCTGCCGCGGTGAGATGCTCAAGAATGCGGATGCGGCGCGCAGCGTCAAAGTGAGGACGCGCGCGCGTCCCCTCGAGCTTGGACTGCCACCAGCGCTTTTGCTCGGGATCGGTGACATGCATGTATTCGATTGCGAGCGTGCCGCAATAAGTCTCGCGCAGCGCCTGCACCAGCGCGTGCAACGTCATCGTCGGTTCGCCGAATGAGGTGTTGGCAGCTGAAAAGCGCGTCTCAAAGTCCGAGGGCTCCAAGCCGTGAAAGGCGGGCTCAAGCTCTGGGATCTCCGGAAGCTCGCGACGATGCAGGGGATCGAGATTGGCCCTGCGCGCGCCGAGGAAGCGATACGAAGAGATGAGCTGCTGCACTCCGACCTGCTTTCGGGCGACGGCTAGCTCTTTGTTGAGCACCTCATCGGAGGGCGTCAGGCGCGGCTTGAAGTCGGTGTAGGCCGCAACGATTTCTGAGTGCAGGGCCTCGGCATGCGCAGAGGCGCCCTCGGCAACCGCATCAGCATGCAGCCGCTCAAAGCACTGCCGCCAGTTGTCGTCAACATCGGAGGGGTTCTTGAGCCAGGCTTCGTAGAGCGACTCAACGTATGGGGCGTTGGAGCCGAAAAGCCAGCTTGATCGGGAAAAGAGTTCGGTGGACATCGATAAGCCGCAGCAGAAGTGAAGGATCCCTCGGAGGCGCGGGGCGGCGCCGTCCGATTTTTGAAAGGATACACAGTTGCCGGCTCATCGCAATCCCACATCCGGGGGAGTTGCGCCAGTCCCTGCCTAAAAATGCGGCCGGACATGACAAAAACCCCCGGCTGCGCGAGCAGTCGGGGGTTTTCAATGGGAGAGCCTGGCAGTGACCTACTTTCACTGGAAATACAACCAACTATCATCGGCCCAGAAGCGTTTCACTGTCCTGTTCGGAATGGGA
>CALXQK010000018.1 GCA_944390745.1 uncultured Duodenibacillus sp.
GAATCCGCTGCCTTAACCGGACTTGGCGATACCCCAGCACCTGGTGCGGTCGGAGAGACTCGAACTCTCATGGCTCTCACCACAGCCACCTCAAGGCTGCGCGTCTACCAATTTCGCCACGACCGCAGGGAATTTTCATTGCTCTTCACTGACCGTCACCGATCAGCGAAGAGCGGTATTTTAGCGCGGAATCTGATTGGATTGCAAATCGTTGTTCGGCTGCGACGTCGCGCCGCCCTCAGCCGTCTGTTCGGTCGTCACCGTGCCGAGCACGCCGCCGGCCTTCTTCTCGGCGCTCTTCTGGAACACGCCCGAGCCGAGCGTGATGGCAATCGTCGCGCAGAAGAAGATCGTGGCCGCCACGGCCGTCGAACGGCTCAGGAAGTTGGCCGAGCCCGTCGCTCCGAAAAGCGAGCCGGAGGCGCCGGCGCCGAACGCGGCGCCGAGATCGGCTCCCTTGCCGTGCTGCAGCAGCACCAGAATAATGACGGCAATCGCGGCAATGATCTGAACCACGATTGCAATGCTCATCAGCATCTGCATTTCAGTTGTCTCTCTTTTTTAGATGGAATGTTGATGCAAAAAAACTTGTTCAAGCCGCACAAACGGCATGGAAGTCCTCGGCCTGAAGCGCCGCGCCTCCGATGAGCCCGCCGTCGATGTCGGGCTGGGCGAAAAGCGCCGCGGCGTTTCCCGGCTTGACGCTGCCGCCGTAGAGGATGCGAAGCTCCCGGGCCACGGCCGGATCAAAGCGTGCGACCGCCTCGCGCAGCGCCGAGTGCACGTGCTGCGCAATCTCGGGCGTGGCGCTTCTGCCCGTGCCGATGGCCCACACGGGCTCATAGGCAAGCGCGCAGCGCGCCAGCGCCGCCGCGCCGATGACCGAGATGACGGCCGCGAGCTGGGTCTCCACCACGCGCAGCGTCTGGCTCGACTCGCGCTGCTCGAGGGTCTCGCCCACGCAGATGATGGGCGAGAGTCCGGCGGCAAGCGCGGCGCGGGTCTTGGCGGCCACCACGGCGTCGGTTTCACCGAACAGGATGCGGCGCTCCGAGTGCCCGACAATGACCCAGCGGCATCCGATGTCCGAGAGCATTGCCGCCGACACCTCGCCGGTGTAGGCGCCGGCTTCGTACTCGCTCACGTTTTCAGCCCCGAGCGAAATCCCGCAGCCCTCGAGCGCCTTGCCGAGGTTTTCGAGGTAAACAAACGGCGCGCACAGCGCGACCTCGCAGGCCGGCAGCGCAAGGCTGCGCCAGCGGGCGACCCACGCGGCATTGGCCGCGAGGGAACCGTTCATCTTCCAATTGGCTGCGACTAGCCTGCGGCGCGTCATCGTCCTGGGTACTCCATCGAGGGCGGCCGCCGCAGCGGCAGCCGCTCTGTTTTGCGAATCTTTTGATTTTACCCGCTCAAGCGCCCTGCGGCTCTGCTCAAGACGGGTTGTCAGAAGGCCTGCGGGGCCCGGCCCCTCTCCCCGTGGAAGGGGGGCTCGCGCCGCACGCAGGCTCAGCAAGGCCTAGTTGTTCTCGTCGTTGAGAAGCGCCTTCATCGACAGACGGGCGCGGCCGCGCTCGTCAAATCCGATCACCTTCACGCGCACCACCTGGCCCTCGGACAGATAGTCGGAGACCTGGTTGACGCGCTCGTTGGCGATCTGGCTGATGTGCAGCAGACCATCCTTGCCGGGAAGCGGGCTCACGATGGCGCCGAAGTCAAGCAGCTTCAGGACCTTGCCCTCGTAGACCTGGCCGAGCTCGAGCTCGGCGGTGATCTCCTCGATGCGCTTCTTGGCGATTTCAGCCTGCGCCGTGTCGTTGGAGGCGATCGTCACCATGCCGTCATCCTCGACATTGATCTGGCAGCCGGTTTCCTCGCACAGGCCGCGGATCGTGGCGCCGCCCTTGCCGATGACGTCGCGGATCTTCTCGGGGTTGATCTTGATGGTGATCAGGCGCGGGGCCCAGACCGAGAGCTCCTTGGCGCCGCTGCCGGCCATCTCGTGCATCTTCGAGAGGATGTGCATGCGGCCTTCATGCGCCTGCGCCAGGGCAGCCTGCATGATCTCGGCCGTGATGCCCTCGATCTTGATGTCCATCTGCAGGGCGGTGACGCCGTTTTCAGTGCCGGCCACCTTGAAGTCCATGTCGCCGAGGTGATCCTCGTCGCCGAGGATGTCGGTGAGGACCGCAAACTTGTTGCCCTCCTTGATCAGGCCCATGGCCACGCCCGCGACGTAGTCCTTGAGCGGAACGCCGGCGTCGAGCATCGACAGGCAGCCGCCGCAGACCGAGGCCATCGACGAGGAGCCGTTGGACTCGCAGATCTCGGAGACCACGCGGATGGTGTAGTTGAACTCCTCCTGGCTCGGAAGCACGGCCTTCAGGGCGCGCTTGGCCAGACGGCCGTGGCCGATCTCACGACGCTTCGGGCTGCCCACGCGGCCGGTTTCACCGGTGGCAAACGGAGGCATGTTGTAGTGCATGATGAAGCGGTCGCGGCTCTCGCCCATGATGTTGTCGATGATCTGCTCATCGGACTTGGTGCCGAGCGTCGTGACCACGAGCGCCTGGGTTTCGCCGCGGGTAAAGAGCGCCGAACCATGGGTGCGGGGCAGAATCGACTGGCGAATTTCGATCGGACGCACCGTGCGGGTGTCGCGGCCGTCGATGCGGGGCTTGCCGGCGAGAATATTGCCGCGCACGATGTGCGCCTCCATCTCAAAGAGAATGCCGTGCACCTCGTTCATGTCGGGAGCCTCGGCGCCGGCCTTCTCGGCGTCCTCGACGAGGGTCTTCTCGACGAGCTCGTAGACCTCGCGCAGCTTGTCGTTGCGCTGCTGCTTGGAGCGGATCGTGTAGGCCTCCTCGAGACCGGCCTGCGCAATTTCGGTGATGCGCGCAATGAGCGGCTCGTTCTTGGCCGGGGGCTGCCAGTCCCAGGCGGGCTTGCCGGCCTCGGCGGTGAGCTCATGGATGGCGTTGATCGCCACCTGCATCTGCTGATGGCCGAACATGACGGCCTCGAGCATCGTCTTCTCTGGCAGACGGTCGGCCTCGGACTCGACCATGAGCACGGCGCGCTCGGTGCCGGCCACGACGAGGTCAAGGCGGCTTTCCTTGAGCTGCGACACGGTCGGGTTCACCACGAACTGGTCGTTGATGTAGCCCACGCGGCAGGCGCCGATCGGGCCCTTGAACGGAATGCCGGAGATGGTGAGCGCGGCCGAGGCGCCGATCATCGAGGCGATGTCGGGATCGATCTCGGGATCCACGGAGAGCACATGGATGATGACCTGCACCTCATTGAAGAATCCGTCCGGAAAGAGCGGGCGGATCGGACGGTCGATCAGGCGGCTCGTGAGCGTCTCCTTCTCGGAGGGACGGCCCTCGCGCTTGAAGAAGCCGCCGGGGAACCTGCCCGCGGCATAGGCCTTTTCAATGTAGTCGACGGTGAGCGGGAAGAAGTCCTGGCCGGGCTTGGCCTCCTTCTTGGCGACGACAGTCGCAAGCACCACGGTGTCGCCCATCTGACAGACGACGGCGCCCGAGGCCTGGCGCGCGATCTCACCGGTGGTGATCGTCACGTCATGGGCGCCGAAGCGGAAGGTTTTGGAGACTTTGTTGAACATGGACATGGGTGTGTTCCTTGTAAAAGCGTTCCAACTTCACCCGATCTCCTCGCCCTGCTGTCGTCTCCGACAACCGGGGGCCGCCCGCAGCATCTGCGTCCGGACCCCGGATCCGGCCTGACCGACGGCACGCTGCGGCACACAGGCTCTCCCCGAAGACGGCGTCGTCTTCAAAATTCGCGGGAGAAGGGCTCCAAAAAAAGAGCCTGTCTGTCGCAACGCGCGCTGACCATCATCAAGCAGAACGGGTCAACCGGGAGAATGCGAACGGTGAAGTGAAAGAACGAAAATACTGGGTACTGGGCGCCCGCCTCCGGCAGTTCGAGAAGCGCTCGAAGGAGGGCCGCTACAAACTGACGGCCTGCTTGCCGTGCGGCAAACAGGCCGGAGTTTTTGCGAGGCGTCTTACTTGCGCAGGCCGAGCGCGTCAATGAGCGTGCGGTAGGCGGCCACGTCCTTGCCCTTGAGGTAGTCAAGGAGCTTGCGGCGGCGGCTGACCATCTTCAGCAGACCGCGGCGGGAGTGATGATCCTTCTTGTGCTCCTTGAAGTGGCCCGTCAGCAGATTGATGCGGGCGGTAAGCAGGGCAACCTGCACTTCGGGGGAGCCGGTATCACCGGGCTGGCGGGCAAACTTGGCAACGATCTCGGCCTTGTTGATCTGTTCAGACATCTTTTTCACCTGGTAAAAATTGGCGTTTGAACGTGCGGTGCAGGTGTCAGAGCCTGCACCGTGAATGAAAACGCTGTATTGTACTCAATGAAGGTGAAAAAGCAAGATTTTCTCCCGGGAAATCAATCGCCTGACAAGGAGAATCGCCGCGCACCGGCCGGCACGGTTTTCTTCCCCGCGCTTCTTCGATCTTTGATAGAGTGCGCAGCTTCCTTCTGTCGGGGCGCGCTCATCAAAGCGCCGCTTCCCCGCCCGAACTCCCCTTGCTTTTTTCAACCCCTTCCCGATTTTTCCATTCAGGACCAGACGCCCGCCTCCGCCGCCGGAGCGCGCGCCACACGCTGGACCCAGCCGCCATGATTCGAAGCATCCCCAAGCAGTTTCGCAACCTTCCCACGCCCATGGCCGGGCTTGCCCTCGGCGTTGCAAGCCTCGGCGTGTGCCTTGAGCTTGCGCTCGACCTTTCGGGCGCTGCGCAGATCGTCTGCGCCCTGATCGCCTCCGCCCTGCTCGCCCTTCTGGCAACGCGCTACGTCTTTCACGCCGACACGCTCGCGGCCGATCTGCGGCACCCGGTGCTGGGCAGCATCGCGCCCACCTTCGCCATGTGCCTGATGGTGCTCTCGAAAACGCTCGCCATGCTGAGTCCGTCTGCGGGCATCGCCCTGTGGCTTGCGGCGATTGCGCTGCACCTGGTCTTTCTGGCGGCGTTCGTCTACAACCGCCTGCACAGCCCGAGTCTGGAGGTGATGGTGCCGAGCTGGTTCGTGCCGCCCGTGGGGCTCATCGTCGCCGACGTCACCTTCCCGGGCGAGGAGTGGCTGCACCCCGTGGCGCTCGTCATCCTCTATGCGGGCCTGGCAAGCTATGCCGTGCTGCTGCCCGTGATGCTCTACCGCATCTTCTTTTATTCGGCCATCGCGCCCGGCGCACAGCCCACGATCGCCATCATGGCCGCGCCTGCAAGCCTCTCGCTTGCGGGCTATCTCACCGTGGTGAGGGAGCCCGACTTTCTGCTGGCGGGCATTTTGCTTGGCATTGCGCTTTTGATGACGCTCGCGGTGTACTTTGCCTTTTGGCGGCTGCTGCGGCTGCAGTTCTCCCCCGCCTACGCCGCCTTCACCTTCCCGATGGCCATCGGCGCCACGGCGCTCTACAAGGCGGCCGCCCTTGTTGAGACGATTCCGGCGGCAGCCGCCGACGCGGCGGCGCTGCGGGTTCTTGCGCACATTGAGCTTGTGATTGCATGCGCGGTCATCGGCTACGTGCTCGTGCTCTATCTCAAGAACTTCCGGATGTTCCTGCCGGTCAAGCCGCAGTCCTAGAACTGCGGGCGCCTCGCGGCGCCGCAGGGACAAAAGCCGCCCGTCTGGAAGCGCTCCAGACGGGCGGCTTTGCCTTGGGGCGGCCGGGATGGCCGCCCGCGCTGAAGGTCCCGGGGACCTTTTGCGGCTAGACGGTGTGCTGCGGGTTGCAGGAAGCCTCGGTGGAGAGCTTGCTGAGCGCATTGAGGTAGGCCTTGGCCGAGGCGGCGATGATGTCGGGGTCCGCACCCGTGCCGTTGACCACGCGGCCGCCCTTGGCCAGGCGCACCGTCACGTCGCCCAGACTTTCCGTGCCGCCGGTGATGGCGTTGACGCTGTAGAGCAGCATCTCGGCGCCCGACTTCACCTCGGCCTCGATCGCGCGCAGCGAGGCGTCGACCGGTCCGTTGCCGTCGGCGCTCGAGCGCTTCTCGACGCCGTCCTCGGTCCAGACGACGGTCGCACGCGGACGCTCGCCCGTCTCGGAAGTCTGCGTGAGGCTCACAAACTCATAGCGGTCGTGCTTGCGGCGGCCCTCGGAGCCCTTGAAGAGCGCCTGGATGTCCTCATCAAAGATCTGGCTCTTTCTGTCGGCGAGATCCTTGAAGCGCATGAAGGCCTCGTTCAGTTCAGCCTCGCTTGCAAGCGGGATGCCGAGCTCCTTGACGCGCTGGCGGAAGGCATTGCGCCCCGAGAGCTTGCCGAGGACGATCTTGTTGGTCGTCCAGCCCACGTCCTCTGCGCGCATGATTTCATAGGTTTCACGCGACTTGAGCACGCCGTCCTGGTGAATGCCCGAGGCGTGCGCAAAGGCGTTGGCGCCCACCACCGCCTTGTTGGGCTGCACCGGGAAGCCCGTGATCGAGCTCACAAGCTTCGAGGCGGGCACGATCTGCTCGCAGTGAATGCCCGTTTCAAGACCGAAGTAGTCGCCGCGGGTGCGCACGGCCATCACAACCTCCTCAAGCGCGCAGTTGCCGGCGCGCTCGCCCAGGCCGTTGATCGTGCACTCGATCTGGCGCGCGCCGCCCACCTTGACGCCGGCCAGCGAGTTGGCCGTGGCCATGCCGAGGTCGTTGTGGCAGTGCACCGACCAGATCGCCTTGTCGGAGTTGGGCACCATCTCGCGCAGCTTGCGCAGGAATTCGCCGTAAAGCTCGGGGATAGCGTAGCCCACCGTGTCGGGAATGTTGACCGTGGTGGCGCCGGCGGAAATCGCCGCCTCGCAGATGCGCGCCAGGAAGTCAAGCTCCGAGCGGTAGCCGTCCTCGGCGGAAAACTCCACGTCGTCGGTGTACTGGCGGGCGGCCTTGACCGCGGCCACGGCGCGCTCGAGCACCTCCTCGGGGCTCATGCGCAGCTTCTTCTCCATGTGCAGGGGCGAGGTCGCGATGAATGTGTGGATGCGGCGCCGCTCGGCGGGCTTGATCGCCTCGCCGGCGCGCTCGATGTCGCGCAGGTTCGCGCGGGCAAGCGAGCAGACCGTGCTTTCGCGCACGTGCTGCGCAATCTGATGGATCGCGTTGAAGTCGCCCTCGGAGCTTGCTGCAAAACCTGCCTCCATGACGTCAACGCCCAGGCGCTCGAGCTGTAGTGCGATGCGAAGCTTTTCTTCCTGAGTCATCGAGGCACCCGGACTCTGCTCGCCATCGCGCAGCGTCGTATCAAAAATCACCAGACGTTCCATATCGTCACTACTCCAATAAAAGTTGTTGTCGCGCGCGGGGCCGCGGCCGCGGATCGCGGCCGGAGCGGATTTCGGGCGCGCTTGGGTCACAAGGTACCCGACCGCAAGCAGCGAAGTCAAGTCCGGGGCCCTCGGCATTGGCCCTAGTCAAGCGCCGCCGGCTCCCCGGCCTTGTGCGGCCTTCGAAAGGCCCACAGCGACAGCAGCACGCCCGCAAGCAGCATCAGAAGCCCCGCGCACATGGTGGGCTCGGGCCAGGCGCGCCGCAGGACATGCGCGTAGATCACCGCAAAGATCGTCTCAAAGACAATGAGCTGTCCGCCCAGAGCCGTGGGCAGCCGCTGGCTCATGGCGTTCCAGAACACGATGCCCAGCCACGAGCACACGATGCCCGAGGAGGCCACGACGAACACAAACCACCAGGGGTTGTCGCCAAGCAGCGGCCTTCCCGGCTCGTCCATCCACCAGACGACCAGATAAAAGACGACGGCAAAGGGCAGCGTTGCAATGCCCTGCGCGGTCGACCAGGTGCGCGGCGAGCGCTGCGGGTGCGCAAGAAGCCACTCGGCATTGCGAATCGGGTACCACGTCCAGGTCGCCAAGGCAAGCACGCCCATCACGACGCCGTACCAGAACCGCGTGCCGCCGTCGGCGCCCGAGGCGGCCGCCATGTCAAACTCGGTGAGGTTGGCCGTCACCATGCCCGCCAGAATGAGCGCAAGCCCCGGCAGCAGCCTTGCAAGGGGCAGCGCCGAGCCAGTTTTGCGGCTTCGGTGGTTGGAGACGAGCGCCACCAGCACGGGCACCAGCGACATGCACATGCCGGCAAGGGGCGCGCCGGCGTACTGAATGCAGTAGGTGAGAAACCAGAAGTAGGCGATGTTGCCGATGACGCCGAGCTTGGCGACGTAAATCCAGTCGCGCAGCGTGTAGTGCGCAAGCTCCCGGCGCTCAAGCCACACCAGCGGCCCCACAAGCAGCCCGAAGCTCACGAAGCGCCCGGCGGCAATGTATGCCGGGTCATACTCGGGAAGCACCAGGGGCACGAGATACACAAACCCCCAGATCATGCATGCGGCGATGCCGTAAAAAACGCCGATAACCATCTTCAAGGGAAATCAAGTAAAGGGATGCCTGAAAGGGGCGCGACCGGGCGCGGGCGCGCATCCGGGGCGCCGCGATATTGTGCCTTTTTTTCCAGTCTTGCCGTGCGAAGTACAATAACCTGTCAGCGCCGCTGCCCTGCGGGCGCTTTAGACAACGACAAGAGGACTCTGGTTTTTCTATGACGACTGCACCTTTGACTGAATGGTTTCGCCACGTACCTGAAGACAAGTGGCTGCGCGACCCCGCGCAGAGCCGTGCGGATGCCGAGGGCATCTGGACAACGCTCGGGCTCAAGAGCGGCGTGAAGGTCTTCGAGTGCCCCTGCGGCAAGGCGGACCTGTGCTTTCCTCTGGCGCGGATGGGCGCCAGCGTCAAGGGCATGGACTTCAACGCGCACTTCATTGCCGCCGCGCGCAACAAGTTCTTTCGCGCAGGACTTGACGGGGAGTTTCGAACCGACGACATGCGCCGGGCGGCGTTTCCCACGGACATGGATCTGGTCATCAACTGGTCGAGCTCGTTCGGGTATTTCTCCGACGAGGGCAACGCCGACATGATGAAGCGCTTTGCCGGGTGCCTTGCCCCCGGCGGCCGGCTTCTCATTGAAGTCGCCAATCCCGAGCGCGTGATCGCCGGCGAGGCCACGCGCATCATCGCCTCGGGCGAGATGGTGGCCGAAAACTGGGACCCCGCCACGCACCGCGCGGCCGTGCTCTTTCCGGCAACCGACTACCGCGGCCCGGTCTCGGCAAGCGTGCGCATCTACACCACGGCCGAGTTTGAGGAGATGACGAAGGCCGCCGGTCTTGTGAACGTCCAGTTCTTCGGACCGGGCTTTACGCCCTTTGCAAGAACGAGCCAGCGGCTCATCGTGCTCGCGCAAAAGCCCGCCTGAGCGCTGCGCTGCGCCTGAAGGCGCGCACGATCGCGCACCGCGAGCCGGCCTGCAGGTGTCTGCGGCCGGCTCTTTTTTTGTCCGCGCGGCAGCAGGCAAAGGGTCGGGCCGATGGATTTCGTCGCGTCGCCCTGCGTCCAGAGCCTGGCAAAGGCGCTAGCATGGAGATCAGGAGAGGGCGGCTGCGCGAAGGCGCTCCCCGCACATCGTCATCCAATTGATTTTTCAGAAACTTTCCAAGGAGTAGGACATCATGCGCTTTGGTCTCAAACCTGTTGTCGGCGCCCTGGTTCTTGTCGGTGTGTATGCCGCCGCAGGGTACGTCGGCGTTCCGGCGGCCGTACGCTGGGCCGTCAACAATGTCGTGCCCGAGGCGCTCTCAGGGCGCACCGCCGCAGTGGGCGACGTTTCCTTCAACCCCTGGAACTGGACGCTGACGGTCGAGAACTTCACCGTCAACTCGGCGGGCAATCCCAAGCAGCACATGATCGAGCTCGATCGGGCGGTTGTGGACGCCAGCTTCTCAACGCTCACCAACATGGCTCCCGTTCTTGACGCCGTCGACGTCGACGGTCTGCGCGTGCAGCTGACCGCAAGCGACCTCAACAACGCCGAGGCCCAGAAGGCGGTCGCCGGCAGCAACGCAAAGGACGCCTCCGCCTCAGGCGGCCTGCCCGCCTTCAGTCTCTCGAACGTCTCGGTGCGCAACAGCTCGGTGCGGCTTGTGAGCCCCAAGAACAATGCCGAGGTCAACATCACCGACATCAACTTTGCGCTTCCGGTGATTTCAACGCTTGAAGCAACCGGCTCCTCGAGCCTTGCGCCCGCCCTGTCGCTCAAGATCAACGGCAAGCCCGTCACGGCCGAGGGAAGCATGCAGGGGGAGAACGCCAGCCTGTCGCTGCACCTGGCCGATCTCGACGCAGCGCAGCTTCTGAAGGCCGCCCCCGTCACCATTCCCTACGACGTGAGAAGCGCCAAGCTCTCCAGCGCGCTCAGCCTCGCCTTTCATCTGCCCAAGTCGGGCACCCCTTCGTTCACGGCCTCGGGCGTGACGACGATCTCAGACCTTGACGCCTACACCGAGCACGGAGCGCCCTTTGCCAGGGTCAAGAGCGCCACGGTCAGCATCGGCAAGCTTGACCTTGCCGCCCAGTCCGTAGACGTGAAGTCCGTGGCGGTTGCCGACCCCGAGATTGCCCTCGTCATCAACAGCAAGTCCGCCAGCGACGGCGACGGCGGCGGCAAGCCCGCCGCCGCGGCCCCCGCGGACAAGTCCTCCGGCGCATCCCCGGCCGCCTCGGCCTGGAAGTGGTCTCTGGCCGAGCTTTCCCTCACCGGCGGCAAGGTGAAGCTCACCGACCAGGGCGCAAGCCCCGCAACGACGCTCACCGTCACCGAAATCAAGCTTGCGGCGAAGAACTTCTCCTCAAAGACCAACGCCAGCGGCACGTACGACTTCTCGGCGCGCACCGCGGGCGGCACCCTCGCCTCGGCCGGAACGCTTTCCATTGATCCGCTTGCGCTCAAGGCGAGCACAAACGTCAAGACGCTTGCCCTGTCAAGCTTCAATCCCTGGGTGAAGGCCTTCACGGGCTTCTCGATTCCGAAGGGGTCGGCCGACGTTGCGGGCACGCTCGACTTCAAGTCGGGCGACAAGATGAATGTCTCCTGGAAGGGCCGGGCCGCGGTCAGCGACCTGCGCGCGCTCGACAGCAAGGGGGCGGAACTCGCCGCGCTCAAGAGCGCCTCGGTCGACGTGGGGCTTTTTGACCTTGCCCGGCGCGAGGTGGCCATCAACTCCGTGACGGCAACGGCGCCGTCGCTTCATGCGGTCTTTGACAGCCAGATCACGCAGGCCGCCAAAAAGACCGATGCAAAGGGCACGGACACGAAGGCGCAGCAGCCCCAGAAGGCTGCCGGCGCCGGCGAGCCCGCCTGGAACTGGTCGGTGAAGTCGGCCTCGATCCAGTCGGGCGCGGTGACGCTTCGGGACACGGGCCTGAAGCCCGCGCAAACGCTTTCGGTGAGCAAGATCGCGCTTCAGGCAGCGAACTTCTCCTCGAAGAAGGGCTCCACCGGCACGTTCAAGGCCTCGGCCTCCATCAACGGCGGGCGCATCGAGTCCGACGGCAAGCTCACATTGTCTCCGCTTGCGCTTGACGCCTCGACCAACGTGAGCGCCCTGGGCTTTGCGGGGTTCAACCCCTGGATCAAGGCGCTCTCAGGCGCGCAGCTCACCAAGGGCACGGCCGACGTGATGGGACGCGTGCATCTCAAGAGCGACAAGTCGCTTGCCCTCTCCTGGAAGGGGGACCTTGCGGTCGACAACTTTGAGGCCAAGAACGCCCAGGGCAAGACGCTCATGACCTGGAAGCAGGTCACGGGCAACGGCATTGAGCTCGCCTCGATCGATCCTCTGTCCGTGCGCGTGGCCGAGCTCACGGTGAAGGAGCCCGCGCAAAAGGCGGTGAAGACCACCAGCACCCTGCTCGGGCTCTTCGGCTCGATAGCCGAGGCCACGGGGCATGAAAACACCGCGCGGCGACTGGGCAAGGCCGAGCAGGCCGTCACGCAGGACATCACCCTGAGAAACCTCAACTACGTCGACGGGCGCTTCAGCCTCGGAGCCAAGGGGCACGACCCCCTGCAGGCCCTGGTGCTCGACGCGCTCAACAGCGTCTTTACCCGGCGCAGCGGCAGCTACTAGCCGCAGGCAGGGGCCGCGCCCCCTGCCGCCAGCCGCCCATCCCCCGCCCCGGCGATCCAGTAGGCCGCGGGCGGGAATTTTTTATGCGTCCGCGCGCGAAAACCAGCGCCGGAATGAAGCGCTGTACATGAGCGCCGCTGCAAGCGCCGAGAATGCGGCGCAGGCAAGAAGAATGACCGCCGCCGTCATCCACGGACGCCCGGCGTCCATGCGCGAGCCGACAAGGACCAGGGTCGTGCGCACCCACTCAAGCGCATAGAGCGCAAAGAGCGCGCACAGGGCGTGCTGCACGATCGGCCTGCGCACCAGGATGACAAGGGGCAGAAGGACGACGCAAATGCTCGCGGCAAGGCCCGCACCGTGAAAAAGCACGTGTGCGGCCATCAGAATGGAGGTGAGAATCGGAAAGATCACGCGCCACATGACGTTGAGGAAAAAACAGGAAAGGTTGAGGAAAGTCTGTTGACGGAGCGCCGGCTACGAGCGGGGCGCCTTCTGATCCGCGCGCCCACGGGCCTGCCGCGCCCGGGGCTTTTCGGGGGGCGTCACGGTGAGCGACTTCCAGAGGTGCTCAAGCGCGAGCAGCGGATGCGAGAACATGACCCGCGGCCCGGCAAAGCGCATGACCGCCGAGATCTGCTCGCGCATCGCCGGCTTGTAGCAGTGCACGCGGCACTTGGCGCACACGGGCTTGTGCTCCCCGAAGGGGCAGCAGGCAAGCCGCTTCATGGCGTAGTCGGAAAGCTCCCGGCAGGCCGGGCAAAGCCCGCCGGAGGCGGGGCGCCCAGCCTTGTGGTGCGCCCGACAGTAGATCTCGATCATGGCGGCCACGGTGCGCGCCTCGCGCCCGAGCGCGCCGGATTCAAGCCTTTTCATGCGCGCCTGCATGGCTTCAGAAGGCGCGCTGCTGCCGTCGTTGGGATTCATGAGTGTCAGATTCTGGAGAAAGGCGAAAAAACAATTCGTCGCTTGTGATGCTTTGAAAGCGTCGACACTCTAGCGGCCGATTCTTAGGGGCATCTTGTGCTCGCCCGTGCGGCAAATCCGACACCCCCTTTCGCGGGAATGCCGGCATACGGCGCCTATAATCGAAAGACGACCTCTGATTTTTCAAACTCTTTAGTGCTCGAACATGCTTCAATCCTGCTGGATGCTGGTGGCGGCGTTTTTCTTTGCCTCAATGACCGCCTTCGTCAAGTTCTCGTCTGCAGACGCGGGAACCTTTGAGATCGTCTTCTACCGCTCGCTCATCGGGCTTGCCTTCATCACCTGCTGCATGTTCGCCAAGGGCGTGTCCTTTCACACGAAGTACCCCTGGGGACACTTCAAGCGCTCGCTGCTCGGAACGATCAGCTTCACCATGTGGTTTTCGACCATGGGACACCTCCCCCTGGGCACGGCCACAACCCTCAACTACACGGCGCCGCTCTTCATCGCGGGCTACCTCATCTTCGTTGCGCTGCGCCACAAGGAGAAGGCGCCGTGGAATCTGGGCGGCGCCATTGCAATCGGCTTTGTCGGCGTCTGCCTCGTGCTGCAGCCCTCGGTCAACAACGAGCAGCTGCCCTACGCCCTGATCGGTCTGGCCGCAGGCGCCATGGGCCCCGTGATCTTCTTTCAGATCAAGCAGCTCGGCAAGCTGCGCGAGCCCTCGCTAAGGATCGTCTTTTACTTTTCACTCGTCGGAACCGTCTGGGGACTTCTTGGATGTCTGCTCTTTGAGGGCGGCCTCAAGATGCACGGCTCCGAGACCTGGATCGGTCTTCTGAGCCTCGGCGCCTGCGCCGTTTTAGCGCAGCTTGCGCTCACCCGCTCCTACGCCTACGGCAACATGATGCTCACGGCCTGCTTTCAATTTGCCACCATCCCCATTGCCGAGATCATCAGCGTGGTGGTCTTCAAGGACGAGCTGCCCGCAAGCGCCCTGCTCGGCATGGCGCTCATCCTCGTGGCCGGCTGCCTTGCGAGCATCCTGACGCGCCTGAGGGAGCAGAAAAAGGCCGTGGCGCGCATGGCCTCAAGCGACGCGCCCAACGCCCCGCACCCCGAAAAGCGCCACAAGCTCTAGCGGCAAACCCACCAAAAAAAAGCGCCTTGCGGACAAACCCCGTCCCAGGCGCTTTTTTGTTTTCTCCGGACTTCCCTGCCTACGGGGCGCCGGCAGACCGGGAGCCTTCCGCCTCGGGCGCCTTGTCGTGCGCGCGCACCATGTCGGCCGCAAAGGCCGCAAGCTGCGCAAGTCTCGGGTACTTGGGGTTGTCCATGTGAATGCGCGTGAGCAGGTACTCAAGATGCTCGAGCGCCTTCTGCCAGCGCTGCGTCTCCAGACAGGCGAGCACATAGAGCTCGTGGGCGCTGATGCTGCCCTCGTCAAGCCGCAGGGCCTCCTCCAGAGGCGCAAGCCCCTTCTCGTAGGCGCCGGGCTCGTTGATGCTCATGAGACTGCCCGCGTACTCAACCCAGACCTCGGGATCGCGCGAGACCTTGCCCTTGAGGTCGATCGCGCTGCGATAGGCCGCGGCAGCCTTCGGCCACTCCCTGTCCTGAACGTACAGACGCGCCAGAAGCACCCAGGCGCGCTCATCGTCAGAGTTTCGCTCGAGGTACCTCTCCATCAGAGGGGCGTCGTACTGCGGCGCCATGGCCTGAAGCGAGCCGTCGGCGCGCATGAGTCCCTGCGTGCGCTGCGAGTCCACAAAGGGAATCATGCCCGGCGCCCCCACCTTCAGGTAGATCCCGAGGGCGCTTGCGGCAACCAGAGCCGACACAACGACGGCGGCAAGCCGCTTGTGCCCGATCTCGTGCCGGGTCTGTGCGCCGTGGGCGAGATCCTCAATCGCACGGCGGCGGACATCCTCGACGCTGTCGACGTAGATGGCCTCGCTGATAAGGCCTGCGTCGCGCTCGCCGCGCAGGTGCTCGAGCTCCTCATTGAGAAGCGAGCGACTCGTCTCGGCGCTCGACTCCCCGGACGCGCAGAAGCGCTGGGTGCGGAAAAAGGCGGCGGCGACAAAGGCCGCGGCCGCGGCAAGCATCAGGGCGGCGATGCACCAGAAGATGATTTCGGTCGTCATGGTTGGATGATTCTAATGGAAGCCCCTTGCTGCGGCCGCCGTCGAGACAGCAAGCGCCCCGGAAAAACATTTCCCCGGGGCGCCTGTCAGGAAGTCTTGAGACTTGCGCGCGGCGCCCCTTCGGAGCGCCGCACGGCTGTGGAAGGACTTACTTGGCCTTCTTCATCATCGCGTCACGCAGCAGCTTGGTGGCCTGCTGGGCGGCGTCGGCAGCCTTGGCGAGAGAAGCCTGGGCAGCCTGCGGGTTGTGGAACCACGCACCGTTGACGGCCGTCCACCACTCCCAGTTCGTGTGCGCCACGGAGTGCAGCTCACGAGCCTTGTTGAGGGTCTTCTCATCGACGCCCACGACGAGCGCGAGGTCAAAGGCGTTGAACATGTCCGTCATGCGGGACTCGGCTTCACGCAGCTTGCCGTTGTAGTAGGCGTGCATGCCGTCGATCGTGCGGTTGAGCTGTTCGGCAGTCTTGTCCTTGTGGCAGCTCTGGCAGGTCTCCTTGATGTAGTGACGCGGCGAGGTCGTCCAGTGCAGGGTCGTCACCTTGCCGTCCTTGCCCTTGACCTTGGGCATGTGGCAGGAGGCGCAGCCGACGCCGGCCTTGTCATGCGTGGAGTTCCAGTACGTCTCCGTGTCGGGGTGCTGCATCTTGGTGAGCAGGGCGCCGGTCACGGGGTGCTTGAAGTCCTTGAAGTTCATGTGTTTGTAGAACTCATCGATCTTGGTGACGTCCACGAACGGGAAGAGGTTCGTGCGGCGATCGCTCATGCCGATGGCCTTGCCGGTCTTGGGATCGATGCCCGGGTTGCAGTTGTACTCAACGTGGCACTGCGCGCACATCAGCTTGGAGTCGGCCTTCTCGAGCATGGCGATCTTGCGCTCGAAGCCGCGAACGCCGGCGTTGACCACCTCAATCTTGGTGCGCTTGGGATCCTCGGAGTACAGCGTTGGGAAGTCGGTGCGGGTGAGCGCCTGGATCAGACCATGGCTCACGATGCGCGGCTTGGCCGAGTGCGGATCGTGGCAGAAGTTGCAGTTGAGCGAGTGGTTGACGTTGCGCATGATGTCCACAACGTTGGACTCGCGCGAGAACTTCGCATTGGGATGCTTGTCGCCCAGGTAGGCCCAGTCGAGCATCAGGTCGGTCGACTTGCAGGTCCAGCACACGGGGTTGCCCGCGGCAGCGGTGCCCGCGCGGCGCGGCTTCTGGGCATTGTCCTCGGGATACTTGTCGTTGATGACGTCCCAGACCTTGAAGGCGCCGTCGCCCATCGACAGGTACATCCAGCCTTCCTTGGGCTCGAAGCGGCCGCCGAAGGCGCGGTCCACGAGGAACTGGTCAAGCGCGGCAAAGGCGTGGCTGCGCGGCAGATCGTGCTCCTTGGTGAAGCCGTGGGCGCCCATGGCGCGGTCATAGAACGGATCCGGAGCGATGTTGTTGGAGTTCTTCTTGGAGTCGCGCGGCGTGCGCTCCGTGTTGATCTTGTACATCGACTCGAACTGCGGCTGGTGGCAGCTGCCGCAGTTCTGCGGAGAAAGGTTCGTCACCGGACGGGTTTCCTTGCCCGGAGCCTTGACGTGCTTTTCAAGACCCGTGTGGCAGGTCGTGCAGCTCACATCCTTGTGCGAGCCGGAGGAATGGAATCCGCCGATGTTGGCATGGCAGGCAACGCAGGTCTTGGTGTCGACCTTTTCAGCGGCAAACGTGGCCGGCGCGAAAGCCAGCGAAACAGCCAGTGCAAGGCAGGCTTGGACCAATTGTTTCTTGTTCATGGTTTTCTCCTAGAGCGCGGCCTGTTGTGATGTTCTGGACACTTCTGGGGTGTGTTGCGGCCCGCTTCAGGGGGAAATTCTTTCACAGCACTGGATTTTTCGGGGCTTCGCCCCAAAAAAGTGCATCTTGGCCTACCCGCCCCGGACGCCTCCCTTAAGCGCCTCTTAAGCCTTTGTTTTCCTGACTTAAGTCCATCTTAAGAAAGAAAAAACCCTCTTCCAGACCCCCTGAAGCATCAGGGTAATCACTATGTTTTTCACGCACTCCCACGGACGCAACAGGCCAAAATCACGAGTTTTTCACCTCGTTGGCCTGTTTTCATGCACCAAAAATGCAGCTCAAAACCCTTTGGAAATTGTGGTATTGATCGTTCAGACCCGAGCCCCGGCGGATCAAAAGATGAATCTTGGCCTAGAGGGGATCCTCCAGCGCTCAGCCTGGCCCTGGAAAGAGGCAAAGCCATCGCGCCAGTGAAGTGGGCCGCAAGCCTCACGCTGGCCGCGCCGGACCCTGTCTGCCGGCGGCAGCCCCAGCCCGAAGGCGGGCTGCGATCATTTCCAGAAACCCTCCCGGCAGGCAGGCGGCTCAAGCTCTTTGAAGCCGCTGCCGCCGCCGGCCTGATCCGGATCAATCTGAAGGCATTGAAGGCGCACAGGACGACAACGCCCGCCCCCGGCTGATGCCGGGAGCGGGCGCGTCAAGCAAGCGGCGCAAAGAGCGCCGTCTCGAATCAGGACAGCGCAGTCTCGCGGCCGATCAGATCGTGCTCCTCGCTTGCGGTGACCTTGACGTCGACGAAGTCTCCGGGCTCAAGGTGCCGGTCGGTCGTCACGTAAATGACGCCGTCGATGTCGGGGGCGTCGGCCGTCGTGCGTCCGACGGCCACGCCGTCCTCGTCCTCGGAGGCGTCGATGATGACGCGCTGCGTGGTGCCGATCTTGGCCTTGAGAAGTTCAGCGGAAATCTCGGCCTGAACCTCCATGAAGCGGCGCCGGCGCTCCTCGCGCACCTCGTCCGGGAGCTGTCCGGGAAGGGCGTTGGCGTGCGCGCCCTCCACCGGACTGTAGGCAAAGCACCCCACGCGGTCGAGCCTGGCCTCGCGCAGGAAGTCGAGCAGATACTCAAACTCCTCCTCGGTTTCGCCCGGAAAGCCCGCAATGAAGGTCGAGCGGATGGTGATCTGCGGGCAGATTTTCCTCCAGGCCGCAATGCGCTCAAGGTTCTTCTCGGCACTCGCAGGCCGCTTCATGGCCTTGAGCACCCTCGGGTGCGCATGCTGAAACGGCACGTCGAGATAGGGCAGAATCCGCCCCTCGGCCATCAGCTCCACCACGTCGTCAATGGCCGGATACGGATAGACATAGTGCAGCCGCACCCAGACGCCGAGTTCGCCAAGCTCGCGGCACAGCTCCAGAAGGCGCGTCTTCACCGGACGGCCGTTGACAAAGCCAGTGCGGTAGCGAAGGTCAAGCCCGTAGGCGCCCGTATCCTGGCTGATGACGAGAAGCTCCTTGACGCCGGCCTCGACCAGGTTCTGCGCCTCGCGCACCACGCTTGCGATCGGACGGCTCACCAGGTCGCCGCGCAGATCCGGGATGATGCAGAACGTACAGTGGTGCGAGCAGCCCTCGCTGATCTTGAGATAGGCGTAGTGCGAGGGCGTGAGCTTGAGTCCGGCCTTGGGCACGAGTTCATCGAAGGGCTCGTGCGCACGAGGCAGATGCGCGTGCACAAGCGCCATCGTCTCCTCAAGACTGTCGGGCCCCGTGACGCCGATCACCTGCGGCACGCGGCTGCTCACCCAGTTGCTGCCGTCGGCATTGGTCTTGCCTCCGAGGCAGCCCGTGACGATCACGCGGCCGTTTTCGCGCATCGCCTCGGCAATGGCCTCGAGGCTCTCGGCCACCGCCGCGTCGATGAAGGCGCAGGTGTTGACGATCACCAGATCGGCGTCCTTGTAGTCGGAGACGATGATGTAGCCCTCGGCGCGCAGCTCGGTGACAATGCGCTCGGTGTCGACCAGAGCCTTGGGACAGCCCAGGCTCACAAATCCCACGCGTCCGATGCGCGCACGCGGGCGCGCGGCCCCCTTGATCTCAGCTTGCGTCATGATGCTCCTGATGCCTGTTGCAATGGGTTTTCAGTTCTGTGCGCCCGTCTCGGGCTCAATCCAGATGAGCGCGGCATGGCGCCCGGTCCGGGCGCCGTCGCGCCGGTAGCTGTAAAAGCGCGCAGGATCCGAAACAGTGGAAAGCGCGCAGTCCTCCACGTCTGAAACGCCGGCCGCGGCAAACGCCCGGCGCGCGTATCCGGCAAGATCCAGGTACGCCTTGTCCTGCGTGCGGCGCACGCACTCGGGCGCCTCGCCAAAGTGCGCCTCAAAGGCCGAGAGCACCTCAAGGCCCGTTTCAAAGTCGTCAAACCCGATGCGGGGCCCGAGCCAGGCGCGAAACTGCGCCTGAGCGCCCGCACCGGCGCCGTGCGCCTCATCGAGCGCCGCGCGAAGGGTGCGCACGGTCTCCTCGACAATGCCGCCGGCAAGGCTTCTCCAGCCCGCGTGCACCGCGGCCACGATGCTGCCGTCCCGGGAGGCGATGAGCACCGGCAGGCAGTCGGCCACCTGCACGACGCAAACCACGCCCGGGGTCATGCTCCAGGAGGCGTCAGCCTCGGTCGTCTCGTCAAGGATGTCGTCGGCGCGCACCACGCGCGTGCCGTGCACCTGCGTCATCCAGCGCGGCGCCCCGGGGGCAAGCTGCGCAACGATCGAGCGGTTCATGCGCACGCAGGCGGCGTTGTCGCCCACGCGGCTGCCGACGTTCAATCCCATGACGCCCTCCGGGCCGCCCCAGGGGCCCGAGGAGACGCCGCCCAAGCGCTCGGTGAAAAGCGCCTTTGTCCGCGCGCCCAGATCCGGGCGCAGCACTTCGGTTTGCTTCTTGTAAATCGACATGTTGCTGTTTGCGGCTCATGAGGCCTTCAGAATTCCAGAAGGCCTCGCACTGGCCGCGTTCTCTTGTTGAATATTCCTGGACCGGCCCCTTGCGAAAAAAGCGCCTAGTCCTCGTCGTCAAACACCGTCACGGGCTCGTCGAGCGGTCCAAAGCCAAGCTCCTGCATGACCTCGGCCATGTCCTGCGGCGGCGGCACAAACCACTCGCACGTCCGGCCTGACGCCGGATGCCGCAGCCGCAGGCGGCTTGCGTGCAGCGCCTGACGGGAAAACGCCGCGGCCGCACCGGCCTCGGCAGGCATTTTGGAGGCGTTGGTACGGTAGAGCGGATCGCCCAGAAGCGGCAGCCCCACGCTCGTGAGGTGCACGCGGATCTGGTGCGTGCGGCCGGTTTCCAGCCGGCAGGCCACCCAGCTGATGGTACGGCCGGCAGCCTCGGCGACGTCCACCAGCCGGCAGTGCGTCATGGCCGGGCGGCTGCCCTGCCCTCCGCGGCAGCAGAACTTCAGGGGATTTCTTGGATCCCGCCCGATGGCGCGATCGACGTAGCCCGCCTCCGGAGCCACGCCCAGAACGAGCGCCCAGTACTCACGCCCCACGGTTCTGGCCTGCAGCTGCCGCACGAGGTCGGTCTGCGCGGCCTCGGTGCGCGCCACGACCATCAATCCCGAGGTGTCCTTGTCGAGGCGATGCACAATGCCCGCACGCGGAATCCGGGCAAGCTCAGGATAGCGGTGCAGAAGACCGTTTAAAAGCGTTCCCGACCAGTGCCCGGCGGCAGGATGCACGACAAGTCCGGGGGGCTTGTTGACGACGATGATCGTCTCATCCTCATGGACGACATCAAAGGCAATGCCCGCCTCGGGCATGTAGGCGCGCTCCTCGGGAGCGGCAAGCCGCACGAGGTCGATCTCGTCGTACCCGCCCACCTTCAGGCGCACGCTCGAGGCGGTCTCGCCGTTGACGCGCACCGCCCCGTCCTCGATCCACCTCTGGATTCGGGCGCGGCTCACGTCGGGAACAAGCCGCGCGAGCACCTTGTCAAGACGTTCGTCGCGGGCCGCGGGGTCGATCACAAAATGTTCGCGCGCGGCCTCGTGCGGCGCGCCCGCATCGCCGGCCGTCTCGAAATCCGCATCCGCATCAATATCTTCGATATCATCGGGCTCCTGATGCGGCGAAGCGGTCGATCCGCCCGTCGGCTCAAGAGCGGTTTCAACGATATAATCGCCCAAATCCTTACCTTTTATTGCTGCCATGAAATTTCAAACCGTGCTGCGGCCGCTTCGCTGCGCCGCGCTTGCCGCGGTCGTTGCGCTCACCGCAGGCTGTTCCTGGCTCGAGAGCATCGAGATCGATCCCACCCGCGACTGGACGGCCAACCAGCTCTACAACGAAGCCCGCGCGGCCGTCAGCGACGGCAATTGGGAACTCGCAAGAGACTACTATACCAAGCTCGAGGCGCGCTACCCCTTCGGAGCCTACGCCCAGCAGGCGCAGATCGACCTCGCCTACGTCTACTACAAGGACGACGACGCTCCCTCAGCCGTGCAGACGCTCGACCGGTTCCTGCGCGCCTACCCCAACCATCCCAACAGCGACTACGCGCTCTATCTCAAGGCGCTCGCCACGCTCAACGAGCGCGACGGGTTCCTGTCGACGGTCACGCGCCAGGACATCGCCTTCCGCGATCCGCAGGCCGCGCGCGACGCCTTTGACATCTTCAAGGAAATCGCCGGCCGCTATCCGGATTCGCGCTACGCGCCCGAGGCGCGCCGCCGCATGCACGAGCTGGTGCTCGCCGGCGCCCGCCACGAGGTCTCGACCGCACGCTTTTACTTTGAGCGCAAGGCCTACATCGCCTGCATCAACCGCGCCAAGGTTGTGATCACGGACTACCAGCAGACGCCCATGCGCGACGAGGCGCTGCAGCTCATGGCCGACAGCTACCACGAGCTCGGCATGTTCGACCTCGAAAACGACGTCCGCCGCATCATCGAGGCCAACGCGCCCAAAACGACGAGCAGCAACTAGCCGCTGCCCCCGAGCCCTCTTTTTCTGAAGAGCAAAGCCCGCGTCCGGAGTCCGGAGGCGGGCTTTTCCTTGCCTTTTTCTTCAGTTTTCACTTTCCTGGCCGATACTGCAGGCAGGTCCAGGATATCGGAGAGCGGGGATTGGCTCAGGGCTTGCAGACGCGCGCCTGAGGCAGCCTACCCTCAAGATACTGCTGCGCCCAGTTCAGTCCGATGATGGTCTTGACGTCCGTGATGCGCCCGTCGCGGGTCATGGCGAGCGCCTCGTCAAGACTGAACTTGTGCACGTCGATGAACTCGTGCTCGTCGAGCTCGCGCGCGCCGCCCTCGACAACGCCGCGGGCAAGAAAGATGTCGATGTGCTCGTCGCTGTAGCCGATGGCATTGTGGATGGTGCCGAGCGCCACCCAGTCGCTCGCCTTGATGCCGGTCTCCTCCTGCAGCTCGCGGCGGGCCGTCTCCAGAGGATCCTCGCCCGGATCGATCTTGCCGGCGGGAATCTCCCAGAAGGCCGCATCCATCGGAGCGCGCCACTGCCGCTCAAAGACCACGCGGTTGTCGCCGTCGATCACGACCATGGCGGCCGCTCCCGGGTGATGCAGCATCTCGCGCGTGGTGGTGCGCCCGTCGGGCAGCTGCACGGTACGGCGCATCAAGTGCAGAAACTTTCCGTTGTAGAGGTCCTCTTCAAAAAGAATTGCCTCCCGCAGTCCTTCATCTTCGGCAATGGGCTCGGTCATCTCGTCGCTTCCTTGCATGCGCCCTCCCGCGCTGCGCATCCTTCAAAGGCGCGCAGCGCCAGGGGCGCACGTCTTCTAAACGTCCTTGTAATTCTGGCGGGGCTTGCCGCGGGTCATGTCGTTTTTCATGAGCCGCTCCTGCTGGCGCTTCCATTCCTTCTTGCTTTCATCGGAGCGCTTTTCAAACTCCCGCTTGCCGCGCGCAAGCGCCAGCTGCATCTTCACAAGTCCCTTCTTGAAGTGCAGATCGAGGGGCACAAGCGCGTACCCCGCGCGCTCGACCTTGCCGATCAGGCGCTCAATCTCGCGGCGGTGCATGAGCACCTTGCGCGTGCGCGTGGCCTCGGGGTGCTCGTGCGTGCAGGTCTGGTCCGTGGGCGTAAAGCTCGCGTTGCACAGATAGAGCTCGCCGTCGCGGATGTAGACGTGCGAGAGGTTGATCGTGGCGCGCCCGGCGCGCACGCTCTTGACCTCCCAGCCGCGCAGCACCAGCCCGGTCTCAAAGCGCTCCTCGACTGCGTAGTCATGCAAGGCGCGCTTGTTGCGAATGGTCGTATTCAAGAAAAATTCTTCCAAAGAAGGGATTGATTCAAATGCGAGCGTCATTGTAGTCGAGCGCGCCCCGGCCTTGCACGGGCCAGGGCGCCCCGTCCCGCGCCGGTGCGTCCGTGCAGGGGAGCGCCTCTTGCCCGATCGTTGCATTGTCTTGCCCGCCGGAGTTCATTTCCCGGACAACGGAAAAAAAGGGCGCAAAAGCGTGTCAAATGCTGACCCAGCCCTGATGCATTTCCCTTTTTCTTTCTTGGAGTTTTGCAAATGACCGACAACTGCTGCACTGCGCAAAAGCCCCTTCCCGAGGGCTACGACACCGTCTTTGCCCGCGGCCCCGTCAATCCCTACGGCAAATTCTTCACGGGCACCTCGTACCTCACCATGCTCTCGGAGGGCGAGCCCGTCTTCAACGCCCCCATCGGCAACGTCACCTTCGAGCCCGGCGCGCGCACCTTCTGGCACAGCCACACGGGCGGCCAGATCCTGCTCGTTCTTGCCGGACGCGGCATCTATCAGGAGCGCGGCGGCAAGGCGCGCATCATCACCAAAGGCGACGTCGTGCGCATTCCCCCCAACGTCGAGCACTGGCACGGCGCTGCGCCCGACAGCTGGATGACGCACATCTCAATTGAAACAAACGTCCCCAACAACAAGGCGTCGTGGCTTGATCCCGTCACCGACGCGGACTACGAGGCCGCCTCCCGATAGGCAGCCGCAAGGCGCCGGGCGTCCGGCGCTCCTCCCCCAGGTACAAGGGAGTCGTCACAAGGCCCGCCGACACTCTGCGGCGCTATGCTAGGCAGTGTCTTTTCACACCGCTTCAGACGCAGGGAAAATCATGGCCTTTCAAGGTGCCAGACCAACGCTTGGCGACGCCGCCGCCCTGGGCTTCATCTCCAGCCTCGGCCCCTTTGCCGTGAACGCCTACATTCCAGGCTTTCACGCCATGGCCGCCGACTTCGGAGCCGACTTCGTCGCCGTCGAGCAGACGATGACGATCTATCTTGTCACCTATGCCGTGTCATGCCTTTTTGCGGGCACGATCTCCGACGCCGTCGGACGCAAGCCCGCCATGGCCGGCGGCATGCTCATCTTTGCCGCCGCAAGCATCGGGGCGCTCCTGAGCACATCGCTGCTTGCGCTTTACTTCTGGCGGTTTGTGCAGGGCATCGGCGCCTCGGTCGGACAGGTGGTCTCCCAGGCAATGGTGCGCGACTGCTGGAGCGGACTCAACGCCGCGGGCATGAACGGCATGATCGCCGTCTTCTTTGCCCTGGCGCCCGCCTTTGCTCCCGTCATCGGCGGCTGGATCGTGGTGCATGCCGGCTGGCACGGCGTCTTTGCGCTGCTTGCGCTCTACTCCTGCCTGATTGCGCTCTATACGCTCTTCGGGCTGCCCGAAACGCTGCCGCGCGAACGCCGCACGCCCTTTGCTCCCATGGCCGTTCTCGGCGGCTACCGGCGCTGCTTTGGCAACGCCGCCTTCATGGCCGGGGCGGTCTCGCACGGCCTTTGCTTCATGGGCGGCATTCTCTACACGGCGGGAGCCGCCGACTTCGTGATCAGCATCATGGGATTCGGCGTGGACGACTTTGCCGCGCTCGCCTTCCCGCTGGTCGGAACAAGCCTCATCGGCGCCACGTGCTCAGCCGCTCTGGCAGGCCGGCTCGGGCACCGGGCGGCGCTGGCGCTGTGCTGCGCCCTGATGATCGCGCCCCAGGCAGCAATGACGCTCGTTGACCTGAACGATCCCCCGGCCTGGCCTCTCATTCTGACCGGCCCCGTGCTCTACTGGCTCGGCATGTCGCTGGCGCGCCCGGTCATGATGGCCATGAACCTTGACTACTTCGCCCGCTCCCGCGGCATGGCGGCCTCGATTCAGCAGTTCTTCGCCACGGGAAGCTTTTCGATCTGCCCGCTTCTTTGGGTGCCGCTCGTGCTGGGAGAGGCCTGGAGGTACAGCGCCGTGAGCGGCCTGTGCGGACTGGCCGCGGCCGTTTTGTGGCTTGTCAGCCTGCGCCTGCGGCCGCGGGCTCTGGCCGCGGCCGGCGAGACCGAGACAATGCGATAGCCTTCCTAGGCCTGCGTGCCGGCAAAGGCCGCGCGATGCCCGTCGGCGGCCTCGGAGGCGTTGTCAGGACTGCGCGAGAGGATGCGGATGGTGCGCCGCCGCGCGCTTCCTCCATTTCCGTCGGAATGGCGATCAGCGCCGTCGCCGACGCCGCTGCGCGCAAAGTTTTCCCGCGCCTGGGCGATAAAAAGCTTCAGGCGGTTGGCGACGTTTGACTTCGAGGAGCCCGCCTCAAAGTCGATGGCGCAGAGATTGGCCTCGGGGTAGTCGCTTCTGAGACGGCGCATCACGCCCTTGCCGGTGATGTGGTTGGGCAGGCAGCCGAAGGGCTGCAGGCAGACCACGTTGGGCGTGCCGTTTTCGATGAAGTCGATCATCTCCGCCGTCAGCAGCCAGCCCTCGCCCGCCTGCTGGCCCTCGGAAATAAATCCGCGGATGTCCTCGAGCCCCTCCCTGAGCCCCATGACGCCCGCCACGGGCGTTCCCGCCACGGCCTCGATCAGGGACTGCCTGAGATGCTCGTAGTGCTTGATGAGCAGCCAGGACACCGAGGCCTTGACCCTGCCGCCCGCAAAGCCGCGCGCCTGGTAGACGTTGTCGTTGAGACAGTAGAGGATGAAGCTGCTGATGTCGCCCAGGACCGGCTCGGCTCCCTCATTGATGATCTCCTCGACAATCTCGAGGTTGGCCCGGGGGTGGTACTTCAGAAGAATCTCGCCCACGATGCCCACGCGCGGCTTTTTCTCGCCGGTCATGGGAAGCGCGAGAAACTCGCGCACCATCTGCCTTGCGTCGCGGGCAAAGGCCGAGGCGTCTCCGCGTCCGGAGACCTCGATGCCGCGGGCAATCCACTTGCGGGTGAGCGGCCCGGTGCTGCCGCGGGTGCGCTCATAGGTGCGCACGTAAAGCGTCAGGCGCTGCAGCAGATCGCCGTACAAAAGCGCCAGCATCAGCCGGTGAAAGCCCTTGAGACCGAGCTCGAGCTGCTCGACGCCCTTCATGCTTGCCGCCGACAGGCACACCACCGGAAGGCGCTCAAGCCCCACATCCTTCAGAGCCCACTTCAGCAGCCCCGGATAGTTCGTTGCGCGGCACGGGCCGCAGGTCTGCGCAAGCAGCAGCGCCGAATGATCGACGTCGAAGTCCGGGGCAAGCGCCGCCTCAAGCAGCTGTCCGATCACGACGATGGCCGGATAGCAGGCGTCGTTGTTGACGTGCGCCAGCCCGAGCTCAATGGCCCGCGGGCTCACGTCAGGCAAAACCTCCACGTCCCAGCCGAGGCTGCCCAGGGCGCCTGCGACGATGGGAAAGTGCAGCGGCGCCATCTGCGGCGCATAAAGCTTGCGGCGCCGTGCGGGCAATGCTGCCGTCTGCCCGGCCTCCGGTCGTTCCTGCTCGTGCTGGTCCTGCGCGACGGGCGTGAGGCCCGCGCGGCGCGCATGACGGTCCTGGACCGCCGCGAGCAGGGAGCGCAGGCGGATGCGCACGGCGCCGAGCGCGTCGCCCTCGTCGATCTTGAGCATGGTGTAGATCTTGCCCGAGCCCTCGAGCTGGCGCTTGACCTGCTCGGAGGTGATGGCGTCAAGCCCGCAGCCGAAGCTCACGAGCTGCACAAGTTCGGCAAAGTCCGAGTCGCGCACCAGCTGCGCGGCGCGATACAGCCTTGAATGAAACGTCCACTGATTGACCACCTCAAGGTGCTCGGGGATTCTCGCAAGGTGCGCGACCGCATCCTCGGTCACCACGTCCACGCCCATCGACTCAATCAGCGCCGGAATGCCGTGGTTGATCAGCGGATCAATGTGGTAGGGATGGCCGGCAAGCACCACAAGCGGCGCCCCCGAGGCGGCGTGCCGGCGCCAGATTTCCTCACCCCTGGCGCGCACGCGCTCCTGGTACACGGCAAGCGCCTCGCGCGCAGCGCGCACGGCGCGGTGCACGTCGCGGGGCTTGAGGCCGGGGAATTCAGAGAGAACCGCCCGCTCGACGCTCTTGTCGACGGTGAGATCAAGAAAGGGCACATGCAGCCGCACGCCCGGGAAGGCCTGTTCGGTGTTGAGCCTGAGCGCCTCGGGATAGCCGCCCACGACCGGGCAGGCAAAGCGCGCGTCGGCCTCCGGGGAGCGCATGCCCTCGCGGGGCACGCAGGGAAACCAGACGTCCTTGACGCCCGCGCGCACAAGCTGCGCGAGGTGTCCGTGCGCGAGCTTGGCCGGAAAGCACAGCGTCTGCGAGGGAATGGTGTCGGTGCCGAGCATGCCCGTGGCGTGATCCGAGGCGGGCGAAAGCACCACCCGCATGCCGAGCGCGTGAAACAGGGCCCTCCAGTACGGAAAGTGCTCGTACATGTTGAGTACGCGCGGGATGCCCACCACGGGCGCATCGGCCGCCGGAGCGGCGTGCGCGGCCTGCTCGCTCTCGTCGCCAAAGAGCAGCTGCATCTTCCAGTCGACAAAGCCCGTGCGCTGCCTGCCCTTGAGGCCGCCCGACTTCATCGCAAAGTCGCAGCGGTTGCCGCTGAAGAACTTCTGCCCCGAGGGGAAGCGGTTCATCTTGAGCTCGCAGTGGTTGGTGCAACCCTTGCAGCGGAACTGCCGCACCTGCACGCGGCTTGCGTCCATCTCCTCGATCGACAGCGCCAGATCGGGCGTTTTGCCCGTCGTGCGCTCGCGTGCGATGAGCGCGGCGCCGTAGGCGCCCATCAGGCCCGAGATGTCCGGACGAATGACCTCAAGGCCGGTCTGCTGCTCAAAGGCGCGCAGCACCGCATCATTGAGAAATGTGCCGCCCTGCACGAGCACATGGGTTCCAAGCTCGCTCACGTCATGGATGCGAAGCACCTTGTAGAGGGCGTTGCGAACAATCGAGCGGCACAGGCCTGCGGCAATGTCCTCGATGGGCGCGGCATCGCGCTGCGCCTGTCGCACCTTGGAATTCATGAAGACCGTGCAGCGCGTGCCCAGGTCGCACGGATGGCGGCTTCTGAGGGCCGCCTCGACGAAGTCCTCCAGGCTCAGGTTGAGCTGCCGCGCAAAGGTCTGCAGAAACGACCCGCATCCCGAGGAGCAGGCCTCATTGAGCTTGACGCTGCGAATGAGCCCCTCGTGCACGTCAAGGCACTTCATGTCCTGGCCGCCGATGTCGATCACGTAGCTCGTCTCGGGATCAAAGGCCACGGCCGCGCGCTGGTGCGCGAGCGTCTCAACCTCGGCAAACTGGGCGCCCACGGCCGCCCGCGCCAGATCAGCGCCGTAGCCCGTGGTCGCCGCCGCACGCACGTGCGCGCCCTCGGGAATGCGGTCCATCAGATCGCGCATGCGCTCAAAGAGCTTCTCAAGGGGATTGCCCTCGTTTTGCTCGTACCAGCTGTAGACGATGCGCCCCTGCTCGTCGAGCACCACGCCCTTGAGCGTCGTGCTGCCCAGGTCGATGCCGAGGAAAAGCTCTCCCTGCGCCTCGGAGAGCTCTCCCCGGGGCGCCTTGTGCCGGGCGTGGCGCGCCCGGAAGGCCTCGCGCTCGGCTTCGCTTTCAAAAAGCGGCGCGAGCTCAATTTCATTGGCAACCGAAAGCTTGAGTCCCTCAAGGGCGGCGGCAAGCGCGGCAATCGACTCCCAGCGCCGCGCGTCGCGCACCTCGCCGGAGGCTTCGTCAAACCCCTGGCAGGCCGCGCCCCAGGCCACGGCATAGTGGGCGTCCTCAAACTGAAGAAATTCCGTTCCCGGCGCCTGGAGCTTGCGCATGAAGGCCTCGCGCAGGCCCCTCAGGAAGGACAGCGGTCCGCCGAGAAACGCGATGCGCCCGGCAAGCGCCCGTCCGCAGGCCAGTCCGCTCACGGTCTGCTCGACCACGGCGTCAAAGACCGAGCGGGCCACCTCGGAGCGGGGCACGCCGTTGTTAAAGAGCGCCACCACGTCGGTCTTGGCAAAGACGCCGCAGCGCGAGGCAATGGGGTGCGAGACCGAGGCCTCAAGCGCCAGGGCGTCCAGCCCCGCGGCATCGGTGTCAAGAAGGCTTGCCATCTGATCGATGAAGGCGCCCGTGCCGCCCGCGCAGGCCTCGTTCATGCGCAGCTCCACCCCGTTGGAGAGGTACAGAAGCTTTGCGTCCTCGCCTCCGAGCTCGATGGCGGCGTCAAGCCCCGGCGCGCGCCTCTTGAGGTAGATCGATGCGGCCACCACCTCCTGCACGAAGGCCGCGCCGAGCTGCTGGGCCAGTCCAAGCGCGCCCGAGCCCGAAAAGAGCACGCGCACCGCGCGGCCCGAGAGATCCACGCTGCGGGCAAGCTCCCCGAGCATCTGCCGCAGCGTCTCGACGACGGCGCTCTGATGGCGCTGATACTGTCTTGCAAGAGTCGTGCCCTTGTCGTCCAAAAGCACGTATTTGATGGTGGTGGATCCTAAGTCGATGCCTAAACAGTACATGGCTTGTTGGAAAGCATTCCCTGGTTTTTGTTTTTTGTCTCTGCCCGCGGCGACGCCAAGGGACTCCCGCGGGGGCTGCGCCGTGGTTGTTCTGTCTTCAAATTGCCTCAGTCACCCGGCTTTTTGAGCTTAGCAAAGCCCGGGGCGCCTTTTTCTGAAGCCGGCGCCAATCGAGCGGCATTTTGCAGCACATGCAGACACACCGAGGTGCAGTAGCTCTCAATCGTGCTCCGGTCAAGGCGTCCGGCGCCGGCCTCCCGGACCACGAAAAGCCGCACGAACTCAACGGCCGCATTGGCCGCGCCGCGCAGAACCTCCTGCCGCTCGGGCGACAGGCCGGCAAGCTCGCCGCCGTATGCGGCCAGCAGCTGATCGACCACGACGCGCTGCTTTTCATAGATCTTGGTGCGAAAAAGGCAACTCGTCCTGGGCGAGAGCACCAGAAGCCGGGCAAGCGCCGGACGGCGCGTCACAAAGCCCGCGTAGCTCGCCACAAGGGCGGCGACGCCCGCAGGGCCCGAGCTGCCGTCCACGGCCTCGATGTGCGAGGTGATGTCGCCGAAGACGGCGTCAATCATCGCGCCCACGAGCGCCCCCTGGTTGGGAAAGTAATGGTAGACGAGGTTGCGCGAGATCCCCAGGCGCGCAGCCAGAACCGAGGGCGAGACCTCGCCCCCGTTCTCCTCAATCATGTAGGCAAAGGCCGCCTCAAGAATCTGCGCGCGCCGCCCCTCGGGGTCAAGCCTGTCGCGCCCCCGCTCCGAAGCGGCCGCGGCCGCACAGCGCGTAGCCACGATCCTTCAAAACCTCAGAAAACAACCGATGGATCAGAAGGCCTGCTGCGCGCCACGGTATTGGATGACTGCACAATAGGCCCCACGACGGCAGTGTAGCCGCCATTGGCCGCATGCGCAGATCGAGCCCGCGGGGAATAACCCTATCGGTCCCGGACATCCTTCAAGCAGCCGCCGGGCCGGCGGCACCCCCGATTTTTGGCAAAAATCGCCTCCAGGCCCCGCAGCACGCGGTTGGGCCCGCTAAACTTCGGGGCATGAATTCAAGCTCGAGCAACACCCTGATTCTTCTGGCCGACGAAGCACAGACCGCTGCGCTTGCCGCACGCTTTGCCTCGGCCATGAAAGGCCTGCGCAAGGAGATTGTCGAAGGCGGCCTTAATCTGCGCTTGACCGGGGATCTCGGTGCGGGAAAAACCACCTTTACGCGCGCGCTTCTGCGCGGTCTCGGCGTCGCCGGCCGCGTGCGAAGCCCCACGTTTGAGCTGGTTGAGGAGTACGACGTCCTCGAAGGCTGCGTCTTTTATCACTTTGACTTCTATCGTTTCGAGGATCCCTGCGAGTTTGAGGAGGCGGGCTTTCGCGACCTCTTCGGGCCCGGCCGCATCACCGCCTGCGAATGGAGCGCGAAGGCCGGCGCCTACCTTCCCGGAGCCGACCTCGAGATGACGCTTGGCATTGAGGGCGGCGCACGCCGTGCGGCGCTTTGCGCCTCCACCGCGCTCGGCGCGCGAATCCTTGGGGAGGTCTGCTGAGATGCTCTGGGAGCGACGCCGTCTGATTCTGGGCGCGGCGGCTGCGGCCGCGGGCGCCAGTCCCCTTCTGAGCTGGGCCGCCCCGCAGAAGCTTGATCTGCGCATCTGGCCCGATGACGACAGCACGCGCATTTCAATTGAATCCGACCGCAGGCTCAAGTACCGGCACATGATCCTGCGCGGCACCAAGCCCTATCGCCTGGTGCTCGACATCGAGGGCGTGCAGCTCACCCGCACGCTTGCCCAGGGGCTCAAGAACCTCAAGACGAAGGACAACTTCATCTCGGCCGTGCGCCCCGGACAGTTCAAGCCCGACGTGCTGCGCCTGGTCTTTGACCTCAAGACCGACATCAACGCCTCGGTCAACTACTCCAAGCCCATTGCGAACTTCAAGCACCGCATCATCATCGACATCACGCCCACGAACGCGGACCTGATGAAGCAGGTGATCGACTCCACGGGCGGCAACGTCAAGACGCAGATCGCCGACGCCAGTCCGCCGGCCAAGCCCAACACGGTCAAGGAGACCGAGCGCAGCGTCAAGCGCCCGAGCTCCCAGAAGAAGGGCCGCACCGAGACGCTCATCGTGGTCGTCGACCCCGGACACGGAGGCGAGGACCCGGGCGCCGTGGGCCGCCGCAAGACCAGGGAAAAGGATGTGGTGCTTGCCATTTCAAAGAAGCTTGCCGCCATGATCAACCGCACCAAGGGCATGCGCGCCGTGCTCACCCGCAGCAAGGACGTGTTTCTGCCCCTGAGCCGGCGTGCGGGCATCGCCGTCAAGCAGAAGGCCCACATCTTCGTGAGCGTGCACGCCGACGCATGGATCAAGCCCGACGCCCACGGCTCCTCGGTCTACACGCTGAGCGTCAACGGCGCCTCGTCGCTGCAGGCGCGCTGGCTTGCGCAGTCGCAGAACCGCGCCGATGAGATCGGCGGGCAGGTGATGAAGGACGTGCCGGCCTCGGCGCGAAGCTCGCTTGTGGACCTGCTTGCGGAAACGAAGCTGCGCTACGGCATCCAGCTCGGCGACGAGGTTCTGGGCGAACTCAAGAAGCTCGGCCCCCTGCACAAGTCGAGCGTTGAGTACGCCGAATTTGCCGTGCTCAAGGCCCAGGGCGTGCCGTCGATTCTGGTGGAGACCGCCTTCATCAGCAATCCCAAGGAGGAAAACCGCCTGCGCGACGCGCGCCAGCAGTCGCGCTTTGCGCAGGCCATCTTCAACGGCATTCGCACCGCCATCCGCAAGGATCCATCACTTTTGCGTCATTCGTAGGCGCTAAGCTTGTCGGGCGCGCGCAGGGTGCGCCGGCCCTCTTCAAGGGGCGGGGCGCACTTTTGGGGCGCGCCCCCGGCGCGTCGCTTGCGACGGGCGTCATTTTTTCGCCTGACTTCTCCTTTGAAAGGGTGACTTCTCCATGCCTTTACCTCCCGCTCCCGCCAAACCCGCAGACATCGTCCCCGCCAAGGCCTACGGCAAGTCTGAGGCGGCAAAGCCGGCCGCAGCCGCAGAGCAGCCCTCCGTGCAGAAGCTGCCGGCCGCCGGCGGACAGGCCCCCGCCAGAAGGCGGGCTGCCGCAAAGCCCCAGGCTGCGGCGCCCAAGAAGTCCCCGGCCAAAAAGCGCGCTGCGGTGAAAAAGCCCGCCTCTGAAAAGACGCCCTCCGCCAAGGCGGCGCCCTCGAGGCCTGCGGCTGCCGAGCGCCAGCCCAGCGAGGGGGCCAGCCGCCTGCGGCCGCCGCGCTCGAGCGCCTCGTCCCTGAAGCCGCGCGTCTTCGTGCTCGACACCAATGTGCTGCTGCACGATCCGACGTGCCTGTTTCGCTTCGAGGAGCACGACGTCTTTCTGCCCATGACCACGCTCGAGGAGCTCGACAACCACAAGACGGGAACGAGCGACCTTGCGCGCAACGCCCGCCAGGTGAGCCGCACGATCGATCAGCTCATCGAGGCCGGCACCGACAGCATCGACAAGGGCGTCAGGCTCGACGCCCTCGGAAACCGCGACGCGCACGGGCGGCTCTTCTTTGAAACGAGCGCCGTCTCCGCGCACCTTCCCGCGGGACTGGACCAGGACAAGGCCGACAACAAGATCCTTGCCGTCGTCAAGGCAATCGGCCCCATGTTTGCGGGCAAGAACATCGTGCTCGTGAGCAAGGACATCAACATGCGCATCAAGGCCACGGCCCTTGGCCTTGCCGCGGAGGACTACTTCAACGACAAGACGATCGACGACACGGATCTGCTCTATACGGGGCGCACGACGGTTGCCCCCAGCTTCTGGGAGACGGACGTTGAAAACCTCAAGAGCTGGCAGTCCGACGGACGCACCTGGTACAGCTTTGAGGGGCCGCTCGCCAGACGCCTCACCGTCAACGAGTTCGTCGTCGCCTCCGACGGCAGCTTTGCCGCCCAGGTCAAGTCCAAGTCAGACGGCACGGCGGTGCTCTCGACGCTGCGCGACTACATGCAGCCCAGAAACACCGTCTGGGGCGTGCATGCCAGAAACATCGAGCAGAGCCTTGCGCTGAACCTGCTCATGGATCCCGACATCGACTTCGTGACGCTGCTCGGACAGGCGGGCACGGGCAAGACTCTCATCACGCTTGCGGCGGCGCTCACGCAGACGCTCGACGAGCGGCGCTTTACCGAGATCATCTTTACGCGCGCCACGGTCAGCGTGGGCGAGGAGATCGGCTTTCTGCCCGGCACCGAGGAGGAGAAGATGACGCCCTGGATGGGGGCGCTTGAGGACAACCTCGAGGTGCTCAACAAGTCGGACCGCTCCACGGGCGAATGGGGCCGCAGCGCCGCCGCCGACCTCATCCGCAGCCGCGTGCGCATCAAGTCGATGAGCTTCATGCGCGGGCGGACGTTTCTCAACAAGTTCGTCATCATCGACGAGGCGCAGAACCTCTCGCCCAAGCAGATGAAGACGCTCATCACCCGTGCGGGCCCCGGCACCAAGATCGTCTGCATGGGCAACATCGCGCAGATCGACACGCCCTACCTCACCGAGGGCTCCTCGGGTCTTACCTACGTCGTCGAGCGCTTCCGCGGCTGGGAGCACGCCGGACACATCACGCTGCAGCGCGGCGAGCGCAGCCGTCTGGCCGACCACGCAAGCGAGATTCTCTAGCCGGACAAGGAACGATTCTGCAAGCAGAAACGGGAGCCCGCGGGCTCCCGTTTTTGCTGCTGCGGGGGATGCGCTCCTGAAAGGGGTTTGATCCCGCAAGCCTTCGGCTAGAACCAGAGCGCAAAGCACATGATGCCGATCATCATGAACGAGAGCGCAAGCTTCAGGGCCGTGCCCACAAGCATGCCCACCCAGGTCGCCCAGCCCACGTTGGTGGCCACGCGCAGATCGCGCTGCCCGATGTACTCGCCCACGAAGGCGCCGATGAGCGGCATGAAGAGAATGCCGAAGATGCCCATGAAGAGCCCCAGGATGGTGCCCACCATGCTGCCCACGATGCCGTACTTGGTGGCGCCGGCGCGCTGCGCGCCCATGGTCTGCGCCAGCCAGTCGACGGCCAGTCCAATGATGGTGAGAACGCCCAGGATCACGAGCGTCACCCAGGTAATGTGCTCAAAGTCCCCGATCCAGGCGGCGATGAGCGCGCCGATGAAGACCATCGGAATGCCGGGCAGGGCCGGCACGACGGCGCCCGCCACGCCGATCACGATCGAGGCGACGGCAAGAATCCATAAAAGAATGTTGACCCAGTCAACGGAGGCAAGAGTCTCAAGCATGCGTAGTCCTTGTAGGGCTGGCGGTGGTCGGAAGGTTCAAAAACAAATGATCGGGACGGCGCCCCCGGCAGAGAGCGGCCGCGTCATGCATACTCCGGCGGCACGTCCACGTCCTGCGCAAGGTTGTCAAAGCGCGTGAACTGCCCGTCAAAGCGCATGTTCACCGTGCCGGTGGGGCCGTTTCTCTGCTTGCCGATGATGATCTCGGCCACGTTGGCGTCGGCCGTGTCCTTGTGATAGACCCAGTCGCGGTAGATGAACATGATGATGTCGGCATCCTGCTCGATGGCGCCCGACTCGCGCAGATCGCTCATCACGGGACGCTTGTCGGTGCGCGCATCCACGCCGCGGTTGAGCTGCGAGAGCGCAATCACGGGCACGTCCATCTCCTTGGCAAGGCTCTTGAGGCCGCGGGAGATTTCCGAGATTTCCGTGGCGCGGTTTTCCTGGCCGCGCGCGTTCGCGGAGCCCGCCATGAGCTGCAGGTAGTCGACGACGATCAAAGACAGGGGGCCGGTCTTGCGCGCCAGACGGCGCGCGCGCGAGCGCAGCTCGTTGATCGTGAGTCCCCCCGTGTCGTCGATGTAAAAGGGCGACTTGCTCATGAGGGCCACGGTGTCGGTGTAGCGCGCCCAGTCCTCGTCGGAGAGTCTGCCGCGGCGCATCGTCTGCGCATCAATGCGGCCCACGGAGGAAATGAGACGCTTGGCAAGCTGCACCGAGGTCATTTCCATGGAAAAGACCGCCACGGGCATCTTGAGCGTGAGGCCGGCGTACTCGGCGATGTTCATGGCAAAGGAGGTCTTGCCCATGGAGGGACGGCCCGCGACGATGATGAGATCGCCCTTTTGCAGTCCCGAGGTCATCCGATCGAGCAGCTTGAAGCCCGTGGGCAGGCCCGTGACGTCGTCCTTGGAGTGCATCTGATAGAGCTGCTGCAGCTCGCGGGTGACGTCGGCGGCAAGCTCATTGAGCACGCGAAAGCCGCGCTTGCCCTTGTTGGAGCGCTCATCGATGGCAAACACCTTGGCCTGCGCGGCATCAAGCAGTTGCGGCACGTCGGCCGCCTCGGGCGAGAGGGCTGAGCTTGCAATCTCCTCGCCTGCCGTGACGAGCTGGCGCAGAATCGAGCGGTCGCGCACGATCTCGGCATAGCGGCGGATGTTGGAGGCCCCGGGAACGGCGTTGACGAGATTCATGAGGTAGGCCATGCCGCCCACCTCCTGCGCCTTGCCCTCGGCATCGAGCTCGCCGTAGACGGTGACGATGTCGGCCGGACGGCCGGCGCTGCACATCTCGTGAATCTTTTCGTAGATGATGCGGTGGTCGCGCCGGTAGAAGTCGTCAGGCACCAGCACGTCGGCCACGAGATCGAAGGCGGCGTTGTCGAGCATCAGACCGCCCAGAACGCTCTGCTCGCTTTCAATGGACTGCGGCGGCCGGCGCAGGCTTGCGACGTCATGATCAAGCGCGACGTCCTCAATCGGATTCATTTGGTCACTCATAGAAATTTGGCGCGAAAGGTCCCTGCCCTCTTCAGGCCGGGGCGTTGGCGGAAAACTCCGCCGGAAAGAGCGCCCTGCACGGGCAGACGCGTGCCCGGAGGGGCCCTGCGAGAGGAAAAGTCCTGCGCCTGCGGCACAGGAGGGCGCTGGCGGTCCGACACGCGCGGCCGGCGCGGGAAGGTTCGCCGCGCGGCCGGAGCATGGATCTTAGCGCGCGGGGCGGCGCACCCCCATGACGCACGGCGCAAAAAATTGTCAGAAAAAGAAAAGCCGCCGGCTCTGACAGGCATAAAAAACCGGCTCCTTCCGGAAACAGAGGATTCCGGAAAAAGCCGGCTTTCAGGGCTTGTGCGCGCCCAGCTCCCGGACCCGGGATCAGGGCGGCGCCTCATGCGGCCGATTAGGCCTCGGCAACCACGCGCACCGTCACTTCGGCGGTGATGTCGGTCATCAGGCCGATCACGATCGGGAAGTCGCCCACGCTCTTGATGGCGCCCAGGGGAGTGCGCACCTGGCTCTTCTTGATCGAGAAGCCGAGCTTGTCGACGGCCTCAGCGATGTCGGCGTTGGTCACCGAGCCGAACAGACGGCCGTCAACGCCGGCCTTGCTGACGATCTCGATCACCTGGCCGTTGAGCTTGGAGGCAACCTCCTCAGCGGCGGCGATGCGCTCGGCCTGAGCCTTCTCGAGCTCGGCGCGGCGGGTTTCAAACTCAGCGATCGCAGCCTTGGTGGCGCGCTTGGCGTGTCCCTGGGGGATCAGGAAGTTGCGGGCGTAGCCGTCCTTGACCTTGACGACAGCACCGAGATCACCGAGGTGATTGATCTTTTCAAGAAGGATAACTTGCATGATTAACGAACCCCCTGATTGTCGGTGTAGGGCAGCAGAGCGAGGAAGCGCGCACGCTTGATCGCCGTGTCGAGCTGGCGCTGGTAGTGCGCCTTCGTACCCGTCAGGCGGGCCGGCATGATCTTGCCGTTTTCCTGGATGAAGTCGCGCAGCGTGTCGATGTCCTTGTAGTCGATCTGCTCGACGTGTTCGACGGTAAAGCGGCAGAACTTCTTGCGCTTGAAGAGCGCGTTTTGCTGGTTGCTGCGGCGGGGCTTGCCCTTACCTTTTGCACCAAAAGCCATTTTTCAACTCCTAATTGATTTTGAATTCCGTGACATGCACGGTCAATCTGGAACTTCTCAGGGATCGCGTGGCGAGAAATCCTTCAAGCCTCAGTTCGCTTCCCAGGGGAACCCTGTTCAGCCTCAGGGCCGTGTCGGCAAAGGCCAGAACGGTCAATGTGAACTGAACCAGCCTTTCGGCTCCGGCCTCAAAGACCCTGCCCTTGTGTTCAAAGCGGGCCTCGAAGACCGCGATGCCCGCCGGCGTGTATCGCAGCTCGTCCTTGTCAACGAGCACGGCGCGCATCAAAACGAGGTTGTCTGGAGAAGATTCCAAATTCGACCTGCGAAACGATCGATTAAGCCTGGGCGGCGGGGGCGGCCTGGGCAGCCTCGGCGGCGGCAGCTTCAACGGCGACCTTGCGGGCCTCTTCCTTTTCCACCGTCTTCATCATGACGGAGGGCGCGGTCTCGGCCTTCTTGGTCTTGACGACGAGGTGACGCAGCACGGCGTCGTTGTAGCGGAACCCATTCTCGATCTCAGCGAGCGTCGAGTCCGTGCACTCAATATTCATCAGGAAATAGTGAGCCTTGACGAGCTTCTGGATCGGGTAAGCGAGTTGACGGCGACCCCAGTCTTCGCAGCGGTGCACCTGACCGCCCTGTTCGGCGACGAGAGTCTTGAGACGTTCGATCATCGCGGGGACCTGTTCAGACTGATCCGGATGCACGATGACGCACAGTTCGTAGTGACGCATTGAATTCCTCCTTACGGAAATAAGCCACCCGAGCGTCCTTTCGGTGTGGCAAGGATACGAAAGAGTGGGATTTTATACAGAAACCCTTGAAAAATCAACACCGTCGATGCCGTGTGTTTTCGCCGCCCCCTTCCCGGCGCAAAGGCCTCGCCCGAAAAAGACAGAAACAAGGACCGCACAGCCCTGAGATCCTGTATTTCCGGTGCAATTTTGTACGGTGCTTGCATTTCTCAAAATTCTCTGTACAATGCGCAACTCTCAGGGCGATGAGCTCTGAGGAAAAAATCTGGTTGCCGGTGTAGCTCAGCTGGTAGAGCAGCGCATTCGTAATGCGAAGGTCGGATGTTCGAATCCTCTCACCGGCACCACCCCCATTCTCAAGGGGGATCAACAAACCTCGATAGCCTGCAGATCACGGCTTTCGGGGTTTTTTGTTGCGCACAATCCCTCGCGCAAACCCCGCCGAACGGCATTTCAGCAGGGTCACGGCATCCCCAAACTCTCGAAACGCCAGAGTCCTCCAGCCTTGCCTGAGGTCAGTCAAGGGCCTGATTTATTTATCAATCGCTGATTTTCATCGATTTTTTCCGGGCTGAACTGAACTGTCCCCAGAAAGTGTCTCGCTTTCTGGGGACAGTTCACCGTCAGACGGCAATGCCGGCATCTCAAACAATCCTGCCTCCTGTCCGCAGGCAGGATTGCCTTGTCAACGCGACGCAGCCGTTCGAGATCAGAGCCTCTACCTGAAGTACTTGTCGTGAAAGCTCCCCGGATCCTCTCGAATCCGGCCGACGTTCTCGCAGAGAAAGTCCATCAGCTCGGCTGAGACCCGCTTTGAACGATAGCGATTGCACGTGAAGTATCCGTAGAACTTGCCGTCGCGGTCGACCAGAACCGGAGCCTTCTGCGCATACGCATTCCACGGGCTGTACGAGGAGTAAGACGAGCCGTAGTCGGAAAACTCATTCCAGATGGACTTCGTGGAGTAGCGGGATCCGTACTGACCATACGTGTTCCAGATGGAGCTCGAGTTGTACCGGCTGCAGGAGAAACAACCCAGGAACGCATGGTCGCCTCCCTTGTCGACAAAGAGCAGAAGCTCGGCGGCGTGCACGGCAAAGGAGCCCGCCAGGGCCGCTGTCAAAAGAAGATGCTTGATGGAGGTTTTCATCAGTTGGATCACATGTGTTTCAAGCGCCGCCCCGAAGGGCTGGGCAGGTTGCGATGCCGGCAGCGTCAGCACTTGCAGCGGCGCCTGGCTGCGAAGAGAAAAGTTCCTGCGGCGTCGGCCGGGGAAACGGCATCGCGCATTCCCACGGACGCCGGGAACACGACGGCTCCCGTCTGAAGGCGCCTGCTTCAAAAAATCTTGCAGGACTATTTTTCTCCGAGCAATTTTCCGACCACGCTGTCGATGCGCTCGCGCGTGCGGCCCCACTTGGTGAGCGTGAGCTTTCCGGACTTGTAGCTTGCCGTCGAGACGAGCGTCTGGTTTTTGTAGAGCGACAGCTCCGCCGTGCCCAGGTAGGTCGTAAAGTCCCACGAGCGGCGCATGACGTAGTGCACGCGCCAGGGGCCGGGGCATGCGCTTGCCCGCTCGACCACCACCGCATGGATGCCGCGCTTTTCAAAGGCATCCCGCAGTCCCGGAATGGCTGCGCCGATCTTCACGCGCGGGTTGCGCACGATGCAGACCGTCCCGGGTTTTTGCGCAAGAGGCCGGTGCATCCTTCCGGAGACGGCGTTCTGCACCGAGTCCCGGGCCATCTCCACGGGATCGATGTCGGGGGTCTTCACGCTCGAGCAGCCCGCAAGAAGCCCGCAGGCGATGGTGATGCATAAAAAAAGCGCGCTGCCTCGGCTCATGACAACTTTTCTCCTGACGGCTGCGCGCCGCACCCCGGGCGCAGACAAAGAAAACTCCACCCCTGGATCATCCCCAAAATCGCGGCGCCCTGTCAACACCGCCCGAAGAAAAAGCCGGCCTCCCCGTCCCCGGCATCCCCGCCCCGGCGTCAGGACCGCCTCTGAAAAGCGCCGCCTTTTTGTGCATCGGCCTTGCCGATCCTGAAGACTGCACCAGATTTGTGCGCTCTTTGCATGCATTTTTGCACTTAACTGGTGCATAAAAGAGAAAGCTTCTCCTCGCCCGGCAGACTTCCGGAATTTCTTAAGCATTATCCCTTCCTCTCCGAATTCTTAAGAAGAGGCGAAAAAACTAGTCACATCCGACTAGTCCTCCTACGACATTTCTCCTAGAAAATCACTGGCTTTGAAGGGGTTTCCCGACAACCTCGCCCCCGGGGTCCGATTCGCGCGGGGATGGCGCACAAACTGGCACGATCCTTGCTTTGTTTATCGGCAGAAGGACTTGCACCGCAATCAGGCATCCCTGAGCGCAGGCAACTCCCCCGTGCATTCATTGAAAACACCAAGGACTTTTCAAGGAGCTTGTCATGATTCCTGCTTCCCGCTTTGCTCTTGCCGCCGTCGCCGCCGCCGTGCTTGCGGTCAATGCCGTCACCGCCGCCGAGCTCACCGGCACGCTCAAGAAGATTCAGGAGACCGGTTCGATTACGCTCGGCTACCGCGAGAGCTCCGTTCCGTTTTCCTACCTTGACGCCGACGGCAAGCCCGTGGGCTACGCCTTCACCGTCTGCCAGAAGGTGGCTGAAGCCGCCCAGAAGGAACTCGGCCTTGCCAAGCTCGACATCAAGTACCAGGCGGTGACCTCGGCCAACCGCATTCCGCTCATCCAGAACGGCACCGTCGACATTGAGTGCGGCTCGACGACGAACTCGCTCGTGCGCCAGCGCGAGGCGGCCTTCAGCACGAGCTATTTCGGCATCCAGGTTTCCGCCGCGGTGTGGAAGTCGAGCGGCATCAACTCGCTCAAGGACCTCAACGGCAAGACCGTTGCGGTCACCTCGGGCACCACGTCCGTGGCGCTCATGAAGAAGTTTGAAAAGGAAAACGGCATCAAGGTGCGCTACCTGATGACGAAGGACTTTGCCGAGTCGATGCAGCTTGTGGCCAACAAGCGCGCCGACGCGTTCGTGCTTGACGACGTGCTGCTTGCCGGCCAGATCGCCAATCTCAAGAACCCGCAGGACTTCAAGATTCTTGACGCCGCCCTCTCGGTTGAGCCCTACGGCGCGATGTTCCGCAAGGACGACCCGCAGTTCAAGGCCCTCGTCGACAAGACTGTCACGGGCATGATCAAGTCGGGCGAGCTCTCCAAGCTCTACACGCAGTGGTTCGAATCCCCGATTCCGCCCAAGAACGTCAACCTCAACTTCAAGATGAACAACTACACCAAGGAGCTCTTCGCGAACCCCTCGGACAAGGGCATCTAAGGCTTTTCCCCCGAAACGCTCTCTGTCGAGCTCGCGTGGAGACGTTTCGGGTTTTTTCCTTCATCCAATTCCCGCAGCCGCGCACCCCGGGCTGTCCCCACCCCGTCCTGCAGGACCGGGCGCCCGGAGCCTGCAGCCGAGATGAGGCGCGCGGCTGAAAAGAGGAAAATCAAATGGCTTTGAACTTCAATCTGGACGCGCTCATGGAGCCCGCCCTTCTGGCCGACATGCCCTGGTGGCAGTACATCCTGGGCGGCGCCGGCTGGACCATCGGGCTCATGCTGAGCTCCTTTGCCCTGGCCCTGGTGCTGGGCATCATCGTCGGCACGCTGCGAACCTCCCGGATCCGGGTTGTGAGCCTCGTCTGCGAGGCATGGATCGAACTGTTTCGAAACATCCCGCTCATCGTGCAGATCTTCGTGTGGTACTTCGTCATCCCCGAGTTCATCCCCTGGTACAAGCAGTGGATGATCGAGGTCGATCCGGTCTACTCGCAGTTTCTGACCGCCTTCATCTGCATGGGGTTCTTCACCTCCTCGCGCGTGGCCGAGCAGGTGCGCGCGGGCATCGCCTCAATCCCCGCGGGGCTGCCCAACGCCGCCCGGGCGCTCGGCATGACGCAGGTGCAGACCTACGGCTACGTGATCATTCCCCTGGCCATGCGGCTCATCGTGCCGCCGCTCACGAGCGAGGCGATGAACCTCGTCAAGAACACGGCCGTCGCCCTCACGATCGGACTGCCGGAACTTACGATGCGCGCCAATGAGATGGGAGAAAACACCTTCCAGTTCTTTGCGGCCTACATCTGGGCGACCTTCATCTACATCGTGATCGCGCTCGTGGTCAACGGGTTCATGCGCTATGTGGAAGCCCGCAGCGCCGTTCCCGGTCTCATTCTTGCCAAGTAGGGGAGGAAAAGGAAGATGTTTGACTTTTCGTCCATTACCGCATCCTGGGAATACATCCTGCGCGGCGCGGCCTACACGGTGGAGCTTACGGTCATCACGGCCGTCCTGGGCCTGGCGCTCGGCACGGGGCTGGCGCTGTGCCGGCTGTCGACCTCGCGCATTCTCTCGGAGTTCTCCCGGCTCTACACCAACCTGATGCGCGCCGTTCCGCTCGTGCTCGTGCTCTTCTGGTTCTTCCTGCTCATGCCCGAGGTGCTCAAGGTCATCCTGGGGCTCGACCACCCGGTGATGATCGGCGCCGATCTCACGGCCATCATCACGTTCGTGCTCTTTGAGGCGGCCTACTTCGCCGAGATCATGCGCGCGGGCATCCAGTCGGTGAGCAAGGGCCAGATGGGCGCGGCCAAGGCGCTCGGCCTCACCTACGCGCAGACCATGCGCTACGTCATCCTGCCGCAGGCCGTGCGCAACATGCTGCCCGTGCTGCTCACCCAGACCATCATTCTCTTTCAGGACACGAGTCTGGTCTACGTCATCAGCGGCAACGACTTCATGGGCGCGGTGAGCAAGATCGCGCAACGCGACGGCCAGCTCGTGCTCATGTACAGCTTTGCGGCCGTGTGCTACCTCACGGTCTCGGTGTCGCTGTCGATGCTCGTGCGGCGCCTGCAGGCCAGAATGGCCGTGGTCTCGCGCTGATCGCGCAAACACGATGAATTGAAGTTTTCGGCCGTCTGCGCACACCGCGGACGGCCCCGGCAACAAGAAGGAACAACACGCTTATGCCGATGATTGAAATCAAGAACGTCAGCAAGTGGTACGGCGACTTTCAGGTGCTCAAGAACTGCTCGGTGAACGTTGAAAAGGGCGAGGTGGTCGTCGTCTGCGGTCCCTCGGGCTCGGGCAAGTCCACGCTGATCAAGACGGTCAACGCGCTCGAGCCCTTCCAGCAGGGCGAAATTCTCATCAACGGCATCTCCGTCGGGGACCCCAAGACGGACCTGCCCAAGCTCAGAAGCCGCGTCGGGATGGTGTTTCAGCACTTTGAGCTCTTTCCGCACCTCTCGATTCGCCAGAACCTGGCTCTGGCGCAGATCAAGGTGCTCGGCCGCCCCAAGGACGAGGCCGAGGAGCGCGGACTGAAGCTTCTTGACCGCGTGGGACTTTTAAAGCACGCCGAGAAGTATCCGGGACAGCTCTCGGGCGGCCAGCAGCAACGCGTGGCCATTGCGCGGGCCCTCGCCATGGATCCGGTGTGCATGCTCTTTGACGAGCCCACCTCGGCGCTTGACCCCGAGATGATCAACGAGGTGCTCGACGTGATGATCGAGCTCGCGCAGGAGGGCATGACCATGATGGTGGTCACGCACGAAATGGGCTTTGCCCGCAAGGTGGCCGATCACGTGATCTTCATGGACGCGGGCGAGGTCATTGAAAACCTCCCCGGAGAAGAGTTCTTCAGCGCCCCGCACACCGACCGCGCGCAGAAGTTTCTCTCAAAGATCCTCAACCACTGAGCTTAACCGCAAAAAAAAGGGAGGCCGCCCAGCGCCAGAGCGGCGTCCCGGCCCAGGGACCAGGGCTCCTGCCGGAGATCATGCGGCCGGAGCCCTTTTTTGACCCTGCGCGCCTAGCGCATCATCGCGTCAAAGAACATCCACTCGTGCCAGCAGCCCGCGGCAAACACGTCGGTCATGCGCGCACGGCCCGCCTGGCTCTCACGGGCGGCAAAGTGATCGGCAATGGCAAGAATGCGGCGCGCCGACTGCGCGGCAGCCTCCGAGCCCATGCCTTCAACCCATTCGCGAAAGGGGTTGCCCTCAATGCGCGCCGTCGGGCGCAGGGCGCGGCCGAACTCGTCCCAGATCAAAAAGCACGGCAGCGCCGAGGCAACCGCGGCGGCAGGGCTTGCATCCGCGCAATAGCGCGACTCATAGGCAATGTAGCTTTGCGCCGCAGGCTCGGCCGCAGCGTCCGGGAGGGTCTTGGCGCCGGTGAGCCTCAGGATGTAGTCGGCCGTCCACGTGCGCAGATCGCGCGTCTCCTGCGCCCAGACCGAAAAGCTCTGCGCGCTGCCGCCCGGGCCGCCCTCGCGGTTCATGCGCCCTGAGAGCGCATCGAGCACGCGCGCGTAGTTGTCAAGGTATGCAAGGTTCTGCTGCAGGTAGCCCGCAAGCGTCTCGCGCGGCAGCGTGCCCGCAAAGACGCCCGCAACAAAGGGGTGGCGCGCGACGGCCTGCGCGACCGGGCGCGCAATCGCAAGCGCTTCCGCGCTCCAGGCGCCGGAGGCGGCGCCGGCAACCCGGGCAAGCCCTGCAGCCGGGACCAGGGCGCCTGCCGCGGCCGTCAGAAGAAAGGTTCGACGATTCGTCATGATTGTTCAATGGCCTTGGTGCGGCCGGTGAGGATGGGAAGCTTCGCAAAAAAGCCCGCGAGCCGCTCCTCGTCAAAGGGAAGATATTCGGCGATGGTGAGCGCGGCCACGTCGGAGGCCCCGGCGACGGCCCTTGGAACCGCCGCCGACGTGGTCCGGATAAAAGAGCCGAACGGTCTTCATGCGGACTTCACGCCTTGCAATCCTGCAGCGTCCTGCGAATGAATGCCTTGACGGCCTCGACGTCGGCGTCCATCACGAGCACCTTCTGCGGGCGCTTTTCAATGCCCCGGTAGGCCTCGGGCTCAACGGGATCAACTCCCGTCGCCTCGCGGATCGTCTCGGCAAACTTGGCCGCAAGCGCCGTTTCAAGCACAAGCATCTTGACGCCCTCGCGCCGGTGGGCGCGCGCGGCGTTGAGGCCGTCGGCGGTGTGCGGGTCGATCATGACGCCCTCGCGCTGCCAGAGTTCGGCAATCGTCCTCACCCGGTCGGCATGGGTGCTTCGTGCGGCCGCAAAGCCGCTGGCGCGCACGGCCGCCATTTCCTCGGGCGAAAGCGCAAAGCCGCCCTTGTCGGCAACCTCGCTCCAGAGCGCGCGCACGCGCCCGGGGTCGCGCCCGACGATGTCGTAGATGTAGCGCTCGAAGTTGCTTGCCTTGGAGATGTCCATCGAGGGCGAGCTCGTCACGTAGGTGTGGGCGGCGTCGCGCACGCGGTAGACGCCCGTCGTGAAGAACTCATAGAGCACGTCGTTTTCATTGGTGGCAACGACGAGCTGCCCCACGGGAAGCCCCATCTGCTTGGCGATCCACCCTGCGAGCACGTCGCCGAAGTTGCCCGAGGGCACCGAGAAGTCGACGATCTCATCGGGTCGCGCGGCAGCCTGCAGCCAGCCCTTGAAGTAGTAGACCACCTGTGCGGAGATGCGCGCCCAGTTGATGGAGTTCACTGTTCCGATCGAGCACTCGGTCTTGAAGCGCGCGTCGCTGCTTGCGGCCTTGACGATGTCCTGCGCGTCGTCAAAGGCGCCGCGCACGGCGATGTTGTAGATGTTGGCGTCGTCGAGCGAATACATCTGCGCGCGCTGAAACGCGCTCATGCGTCCCTCGGGCGAGAGCATGAAGACGCGAATGCCGCGGCGCCCGCGCATGGCGTATTCGGCCGCCGACCCCGTGTCGCCCGAGGTCGCCCCGAGGATGTTGAGCTGCGCGCCGCGCTCGGCCAGAAGCATTTCAAACAGGCCCCCGAGGTACTGCATGGCCATGTCCTTGAAGGCAAGCGTGGGGCCGTTGGACAGCGACAAGAGCCCGCAGGCGCCGCCATCAATCCAGTGCACGGGGGTGATGAGCGTCGCGTCGTCCTCGGGCCTTCCGTTGCAAAAGCGCCCGGGCACGTAGGTCGCGCGCAGCAGATCGCGCAGCTTCTGGGGATCAATGTCGTCGGCAAAGCGGCGCATCACCTCAAAGGCGAGATCGGCGTAGGAGAGATTTTTCCAGCTGAAGATCATCCCGGCGTCAATCTGCGGATAGTGCGCCGGCAGATACAGGCCGCCGTCGCGGGCCAGGCCCGTGAGCACGATGTCGCTGTAGCCCTCCCCGGCGTCTTCGCCGCGGGTGGAGCGGTAGGTCATCTTTTGGGTCGTCATGAGTTGTTTCCTGAACGCATTCAAGCAGCGTTGAATCCTCTTAGTTCATCTCTTCCTTGCGCAGCATCACCACCGGGCCGTGGACGTTGTCCAGAGCCTCGATGGCGGCGATGGCGCGCCGCACGGCGCCCTCGACGGCACTGTGGGTGAGGATGACGATTTCAGTGCTCTCCTCGCCGGGCTCGGAGCCGCGCTGCACCATCGTCTCAATGGAGATGGCGTTGTCGGCGAAGATGCGCGCAATGTCGGCCAGAACGCCGGGCTTGTCGGCCACGCCGATGCGCATGTAGTAGGAGCTCACCGTCTCGTCCATCGGCAGCCAGACGGTGTTGTCCTGCGGCGCAAGCGCAGCCATGCGCTCGGCAAGATAGGTCGGGTTGGCGCGGCGGCCATGCATCAGGCGCGCGATGTCCACAAGGTCGGCGACCACGGCCGAGGCGGTGGGCTCGGCGCCGGCGCCGCGGCCGTGATAAAGCGTCGTGCCGACCGCATCGCCCTTGACGACGACGGCGTTCATCACGCCCTCGACGCTTGCCATGAGACGCCGCTTGGGCACCAGGGCCGGGTGCACGCGAAGCTCGATGCCGCGCGCGGTGCGCTTGGTGATGCCCAGCAGCTTGATGCGGTAGCCGAACTCCTCGGCGTACTCGATGTCCTCGGCGGCAAGCTTCGTGATGCCCTCGACGGAGGCCGCCTTGAAGTTCACGGGCGTGTGAAAGGCAAGAGCGCTCAGAATCGTGATCTTGTGCGCGGCATCGATTCCTTCGATGTCGAAGGTGGGATCGGCCTCGGCGTAGCCCAGGGCCTGCGCCTGCGCAAGCGCCTCGTCAAAGGAGAGGCCCTTTTCGCGCATGGTGGTGAGAATGAAGTTGCTCGTGCCGTTGATGATGCCCATCACCCACTCGATGCGGTTGGCTGCCAATCCCTCGCGCAGCGCCTTGATGATGGGAATGCCGCCCGCGACGGCCGCCTCGAAGGCCACGACGACGCCCGAGCGCCGGGCGGCGTCAAAGATTTCATTGCCGTGCAGCGCCAGCAGCGCCTTGTTGGCGGTCACCACGTGCTTGCCCGCGGCAATCGCCTCGAGCACAAGCGTGCGCGCGGGCTCAATGCCGCCCATCACCTCGACGACGATGTCGATGTCGGGATCGCGCGCGAGCGCGTGCACGTCCGAGGTGACCTCCACGCCCTCGTCGACCACCCCGCGGGCGCGCTCAAGATTGCGGCACGCCACGGTCTTCACCACGAGCTCTGCGCCGCAGGCGGCCAGAAGGTCCCGGGCATTGCGCTTGAGAACGGCGTATGTGCCGCCGCCCACGGTTCCGAGTCCCGCAAGGCCCAGACGAATGACTTCCTTCATATTGCGTTTGAGATGCAAGAGCGCGCAGCGCGCGCTCCCTGTCTCTTCTCCTTGTTGTATCTTGTCCTGGGTTTTCAGATGGATGTCGGCATCAAGTCCGCGGGCTCTCAGCTGCGGGGCGCATCCGGATCGATGAGCCCGTCCTGGCGAAACATCTGCTTGATGCCGTGAAGGGCCTGGCGGCACCGGTACTCGTTCTCGATGAGCGCAATGCGCACATGATCGTCGCCGTACTCGCCGAAGCCGATGCCGGGGCTGACGGCCACCTTGGCCTTTTCGAGCAGTTGCTTGCTGAACTCGACCGAACCGAGGTGCGCATAGGGCTCGGGGATCTTCGCCCAGATGTACATCGACGCCTTCGGGCACTCGACGGGCCAGCCGATGTCGTTGAGCCCCTTGACCATGATGTTGCGGCGCTTGGTGTACTTCTGGCGCACCTCCTCAACGCAGCTCTGGTCGCCCTCGAGCGCCTCAATGGCCGCCACCTGGATGGGCGTGAAGGTGCCGTAGTCGTGATAGCTCTTGATGCGCGCCAGGGCGTGCACGAGGTCCTTGTTGCCCACCATGTAGCCGATGCGCCAGCCGGCCATGTTGTAGGACTTCGACATCGTGAAGAACTCCACGGCCACATCCTTGGCGCCGGGAACCTGCATGATCGAGGGCGCCTTGTAGCCGTCGTAGCAGATGTCGGCGTAGGCAAGGTCGTGCACCACCCAGATGCCGTAGCGGCGGCCAAGCTCGACCACCTTCGAGAAAAACTCCAGATCAGCGCACTGCGCGGTCGGGTTGGAGGGAAAGCCCAGAATCATCATCTTCGGGCGCGGCACGGTCTCCACGATGGCGCGCTCGAGCTCGGCCAGAAAGTCCGTTCCCGGAATCATCTTCACCGAGCGCACGTCGGCGCCGGCAATCACCGCGCCGTAGATGTGGATCGGATAGCTCGGATTGGGCACAAGCACCGTGTCGCCGCGATCGGTGCAGGCAAGCATCAGGTGCGCGATGCCCTCCTTGGAGCCGATGGTGACGATCGCCTCGGTCTCGGGGTCGATGTCGACGTCGAACTTGCGCTTGTACCAGTTGGAGATGGCCTTGCGCAGGCGCGGAATGCCGCGCGAGACCGAGTAGCCGTGCGTGTTGTCGCGCCCTGCAACCTCAATGAGCTTGTCGACGATGTGCCGCGGCGTCGGGCCGTCGGGGTTTCCCATTGAGAAGTCGATGATGTCCTCGCCCCGGCGGCGTGCCGCCATCTTGAGCTCATTGGTGATGTTGAAGACGTAGGGCGGAAGACGTTTGATGCGCGCAAAATCTGTGTTCATATCGCTGTTGAGGGCGCTTTTTGTGGGCTGAGGGATGCCCGGAAAGGCGCACGTCTAAAAAAAAGGTGAAAAAAAATGACGGCTGCGGTCTGGCGGGAGGTCCGCTTGGGGCGGTGCGCGAAAGGGGCCCTCGAGGCGCCTGGCCGGTGAACTGCCGCGCGCTTGCGCACGAGGCTTTTCATGGGAACATGGGTCCCATGTCTGGCAGCATTCCGGCATTTTCGTCCTGCTGACAAACGCCGGAGCACTGCGGGCGCGTCCACGCCGCCCCCTCGGGTCCGGAAAAGTCCTCACGGCCGCCCGGCGCCCGAGTTCCTGAAGTCAGAAGAATTGCAGGGGTTGGAAAAACGCCTGCAAGTGCAACTATACCTGCTATCCACTCCCTTTCCCGCGCAAGGCGCGGTTCGTGCGGATGCGCCCGCGCGCAGACAAAGCCGAAATCTGTCGCGAAAGCTGCCTTCAGCGGGCCTTTTTGCGGCAAAATTCCCGCATCCGCACCCGCTCTGGCGGCCCTTCATCATCAGGGGCCGCCTGCGGGGCGCCAATTTTTCGGAGATACAGGATCATGTACAGCATCGGCGACTCGGCGGCCGGCATCAAGGCCCCGTCCACGCTCGGCACCTTCGACATGCAGGCCCGCAGGGGCCGCTGGGTGGTGCTCTACTTCTACCCCAAGGACAACACCTCGGCCTGCACGCTTGAGGCGCGCGACTTTTCCGCGGCGCGCGAGACCTTCGCCGCCGAGGGCTGCGACATCGTCGGCGTCTCGCGCGACAGCCTGCGCACGCACCAGGGCTTCTGCACGCGCCAGGAGCTTTCCATCGAGCTCGTCAGCGACGCTGACGAGACGCTGTGCACGGCCTTTGACGTGATCAAGCCCAAGGTGATGTACGGCAAGCCCTGCCGCGGCATTGTGCGCTCGACCTTTCTCATCAACCCCGAGGGCGTGATCGTGCGCGAGTGGCGCAAGGTGAAGGTCCCCGGCCATGTCGAGGCCGTGCTCGCGGCGCTGCGCGAGGAAAAGGCCGCCTGACGCCCTGCGCCCCCTCGGGCCTCGGCCTGAGGGACGGGCGACGTCAATATTTTCAAATCCGGCCTTCCCCGGGGTCGTCCCATTTGCAAGAACTGCAAGACCCTTCAGGACCTCATGTCAACATCACTTCAGCATCTTCCCCGACCGGTTCTTTCCCAGCTTGCCCGCGCCGCGCGCGGACAAAGCGAGCAGCCTGCCCCGGAGCGCGCGCTGCGCGCGCTTTTTGCGCAGCTTCCCTCCCCGATCCTGCGGCGGCTTTTTTCCCTTCGCAAGGGAACGATTCGCCTTGTCCCCTCGCGAAGCATCCTGCCGCCCGAGGCGAGCTGCACGCATGCAGGCCGGGTCTTTGCGCTGCCGGCGGTCTGCTTTCGCGACCGCGTCGTGGTCGACATCGGCTCACCGGCGACAGCCGGGCGGATGGCCGCCTCCATCCTCTCGGCCGCAGGCATCGCCTCGGCCTCGGAGGCGCCCCTTGTGAAGCGGCTGCAGCTGCGCGCGTTTCAGGTCATGCAGGCCTGCGCCTGCCGCGGCGGCAGCAGGGGTGAGTTCTGGCGGCGCGTGCGCAGCCGCATGATCGCCGCGGGCATCACCCCGGCCGAGGCCCTGGTTGAGGAGGCCTTTGCGGCGCTTGACTTCGACTTCAGTCGCCTTGAGGCGCTGCGGCCCCAAAACCTGCGCAGGATTCAGTCCGGCGGCGCCTCGCACCCCGAAATGGACGGTCTCGGTCTGGAAGAGCCGCTTGCTGTGACGGCGCTTGCGCTTGCCTGGCGCAGCATGCTGCGCCTTCAGGGCCGCGCGAAGCGGACCCTGCCCTGGTCGCGGTGCAGGATCAGCGCCGGATCCGCCCGTGCGGCCCGCCGTGAAGTGTTCCTGATGCGTCTGGGCATTGATTGCGAGGGTGATCGTCCCTTTGCCGCCGACGTCTTCGACCATCCGCAGCTTGCCGCCTCAACAACCCCGCTGCGCGTGCCCGGACCCGGGGATTTCTGGCCGGGCGCTGATTTCGGCGGCAACATGGTGCAGGGGCTTTATTTCCCGCGCATTCCGACCCCCGAGCTCAGGGCGGGCAAGACGTACTTCTACGATCCGGCCACGACGAGTCTGGGCGGCCGGGACTTCTGCCAGCCCTTCAGCAGCAACACCCAAATCCGGCTCGGCGCACCGGGCCGGGAGATTGACATTGAGGCGTTCGAGGGGCTCTGCAGGCAGCCTGCGTCGGAGATCGCGCTCTTTGAGCTGCCCTCGGAGAATCTGCAGAAGGACGGCTCGGCAAGGGGCAGCCATCCCGTCCCCGCGCTTCTGACTGCGGCGTGCTTTTGCAAGGGGTCCGCAAGCAAGATGACGCTGCCGCCGATTCCGTCGCTGCGCTTTCACGACCTTCAGACAGGCATTCTGATTGAGTCGGTGCGCAGCACAAACCACCCGGCGCTGCCTGCCATGCGGCTCAGAATGCATGCTCTGGGCGTCGTCGACGCCCTGTGCTCGTCGTGGGTTGACCAGTGCGAAAAACTGCGGCTCAACACGCCCTACCGGGCAAGCCTCAGCTTCTGGGCCTCCCGGATCGAGCCCGCCGCGAGCAGCTGCAGCGGCGCCAGAACGGGCGTGCTGCGCCGCAACCCCGGCACGGCCCAAAGCGAGCTTTATTTTCTCGCGGGCGCCGTCGCAGGAAAGGCGCGGATTGCAAAGGGCGTCATGGTGCTGCTTGAGGCAAGGCTTGACGCAGCGCAGAAGCTTCCCGACACCTACGTCGTCGTTTCCGAAGCGCTTCTGAAAAAGCTTGACGTCAAGCCGGGCGCCCCGCTTCTGGCGCGCGGCGTCTTCGTGTGCGAGAACTTCACGAGAACCTCGGGCTTCATGACCACGGGCGAGGAGCTCAATCAAATTCCAAGGGCGTTCCTGCCGCCCGCTGCCGGCGAACCCCGGCGGCGGCGCCGGCCTTCGATCGCTCCCTCCGAGCGGCTGATGACGCCCCAGGGCATTTCGCCCGACAACCGCAGGATGATGCGAAGGCGCTCGTTCACCGAGCTTGAGGCGCGCGCAAGGACCGGCGACACGGCCTCGCTGATGATGCTCTACAAGAGGCTTCCGAACGCCAGGCGCACGCAGGCCGCGAGAAGCCTTTCGCTTGAAGTCGACCGCATCGTGGTGCACGCGCTTGCCTGCGGCTCGGAGGGCGCCTACGAGGTGCTTGCCGCAAGCGGCATGTGCAGGACGGTTCTCGGGCCGGATCTTGCGGCGTGCGCCCGGCGCTGGTTTCTGTGCCACGGACGCAGTGCGCGCGCCATTGTCGAGGACGCCGCCCCCGAATTCTTCGCGCTTCTCAAGGACAAGGGCGACCGCGGGGCGCGGGCGCTTCGAGCAGCCGAGCTCACCGAGCGCATTGAGCAGGCGGCCTGGTACCTCGGCGACATGCGCGCCATGCCCTTCTTTGCGCGCCTGCTTGACTATGCCGGGGCGCTGCAGCGCCCGGGCGCACTGCGCAAGGACGAGCCGCTCAACCTGATGTCGAGCATGTCCTACAACATGCTCAAGATGATGTACGACGAGAAGCTTGCGGACCTTGCCGGCGCCTACGTCACGTCGTGCTACGAGCGCTTCGGCCGCCGCACCTGGGAGACGACCTTTGCCGAACGGCTCAGTTCGTTTGTCGAGGAGGCCGCCGCGGGGCCGCTTGAGAACATTCTCGCGATTGCCTCCATGCTTGACATGGAGGGCGGGGCGCTTGGCGGGGACTTTGAGGCCTTCGTCATGCGCCCGGGACTCATTGAGGACGAGACGCGGCCGGACAACCGCACGCTTCGAATTGCCGCCATGAAGCTCATGCGGTGGTTTCACCAGAAGATGCAGGCCCCGGCCCTGGCCGAGGACCTTGACTTTCTCTCCGAGGGAGACTGGCGGCAGCTCGGCTCGCAAGACGAGGTGCTCTCGGAAATCCAGCACTTTGATCTCTGGGGATTCCTCGGGCGCGAGCTCAAAAACGAGTCCCTGCCGCTTGCCGAGACAGCCATTGCGGTTGAACGCGAGCAGCTTTTGTACGGCTTGTTCTGGTCGATTCTTTACCTCGAGAAGGAGGCGGACGAGCAGAAGAAAACCGGCATCGGCGGGGGCGGCGCTGCAAGCGCCGGCAGCGTGATTGCCAGTCAGGTGACCTTCATTCTGTCGCACTGCTCGTCCTTTTATCCGGTGCTGCCGAGCACGCAGGGCATCGAGCTCTCCGAGACCGTGCCCATCATGCGCTACGGGCCCCTTGATGCGACGCTGGAGCGCTCGGCGCTTTTTGTCACGCTGCCCGCGACGCTGCCGTCCGAAAAGTCCGGTACCGTGATGGAGTTGCCCTCGGGCCTGCCCTACTTTTCCGAGACGACCGCCGCAAGCGCGCTGCTGCTTGAGGCCGCCGCCTCGCGCGGCGCCTTCAGCGACGGCGGCCTGCGCGTGCAGCTGCTGAGTCCCGGCGGCGAGCCGGGGCTGCCGCTGGCATTTACCGACATCTTCTGGACGTGCCTCGAGGACGAGTACAAGTGCCTGCAGGCCTGCACGGTGCGCTTCTACGTTCTGGCCGCGGAGTTCACCGCGCTCTCGCCCGAGCAGCACCATGAGCCCTGGACGCCCTCAACGAACAACTTCTCCCTGCTGTCCTTTGTCGGACAGGTCAAGAGCGTTCAGACGGACTGGACCGCAATCGCAGGCGTGTCATTTGACCGCTGCCAGATGTACGTCCCCGAGCTCGATGGGATTGTCGAGAACGGCATCGTCGAGGTGTACTGGCACTCTAAAAACCGCCCGAAGCAAAGAACGCTTCGCGGCATGCTCCGCGTCTCCGGCTATGTCTATGGATATGTTGAGTCGCTTGACCGCGAAAGCGAGCGCAAGCGCAAGCTCAACTAGTCCAGGCGCCGCATATCGCAGACGCGAAAAAAGCCCCGGGCGCGCGCCCCGGGGCTTTTTCACATTTCAAGGCTGCCTGTTCAGGCGCAGACGTCGTCGCGCAGAAGCTTTCCCGGGTTGAGAATGCCGCGGGGGTCAAGGGCGCGCTTGATCGACTCCATCACCTCGAGCTCCAGGGGGCTCTTGAGCGCGAGGAAGTGCCCGCGCTTGAGCTGTCCGATGCCGTGCTCGGCCGAGATCGAGCCGTTGTGCGCCTCAACGCATCGATAGACGATCTCGCGGATGCCCTCCTCGTTTTCAAAGGCAAGATGCGCGGGCGTGGAGCCGATGTTGAAGTGCAGGTTGCCGTCGCCGAGGTGCCCGAAGATCGAGGGATCGATCCAGTCGTAGGCGGCGTTGAGCCCGGCGAGCGCCTCCTCAACGAAGGCGGGGATGTCGGAGATCTCAAGGCTCACGTCATTGTGCAGATTGCCGCCCACGTGCGCATCGGCGCTCGGAATCGACTCGCGGATGGCCCAGAAGGCGCGGCTTTCCTTGACGGAGTTGGCGAGAAACGCGTCGAGCACCAGCTCCCTTTCAAAGGCATTCTCAAGAATGGCCTCAAGCGGATTGACGCCCGGGTCGCGCGAGTAGGAAAGCTCCACGAGGCACCACCAGGGAGCCGCCTCGATTCCCTCGGGCACGCTCACTGCGTCAATCGTCTCGCCCACGCGGCTGATGCACTTGGCCTGCATGAGCTCAAACCCCGTGAGCGCGGGACCCGCGGCGTTCTTGACAAGCTCAAGCAGCCGCGCGGCCGAGGCGACGTCGGCCACGCCCGCGAGCGCCGTGTAGGAGGCCTGCGGTAGCGCAAAGAGCTTCACCACGGCGCGGGTGATGACCCCGAGCGTTCCCTCGCTGGAAATGAAGAGCTGCTTGAGGTCGTAGCCCGTGTTGTCCTTTCGAAGGCCCCGCATCATGTTGAGCACGCGCCCGTCGGAGAGCACCACCTCAAGCCCGAGCACGAGTTCGCGCGTGTTGCCGTAGCGCAGCACCGCCGTGCCGCCCGCATTGGTGGCGATGCAGCCGCCGATGCAGGCCGTCCCCTCGGCGGCAAAGCTCAGGGGAAAGAGCCTTGAGGCCTCGCGCGCGACCTCCTGCGCCTTTTCAAGCACGACGCCCGCCTCAAGCGTCATCGTGTCGTTGATGGCGTCGACGGCCTCCACGCGGTTCATGCGCGAAAGCGACAGCAAAATGGCCCGGCCCGAGGCGTCGGGCGTGCCGCTGCCCACGAGGCTCGTGTTGCCCGACTGCGGCACCACGGGCGTGCCGGTCTCCCAGGCAAGCCGCATGACGCGCGAGACCTCGTCGGTCGAGGCCGGGCGAACGACGGCGACGACCCTGCCGTGAAAGCGGTCGGTCCAGTCCACAAGATATCCTGCGACGTCGCTTTCACTCACAAGCACGTTTGCCTCGCCCACAATGTCCGAGAGCTCGCGCAGCAGCTGCTCGCGTCCAATCGCGCGAAGCGCGCTCGCGCTGCCGGCCTGCACTGTCTGCCCCATCACCTTCTCCTTGATCATCATTGAACCCAGACTGAAACCTTCAGAACCTGCGGTGCGCACCGCACTCAGGCAAAGCTGCCCGACAACAGCGCGAGCACGCGGTCGCAGGCGCTGTAGTCCCCCGGACGCGCAAGGTGCGCGGGCGAGGCCGGGGCCCGCCCCGCGGCGCTGCGCGGCCTGGCGCAGTCGGCCTTGCGAATGCGCACCGAGCCGTCGTCATCGATGGAGAAGTCGATGGCCGAGGCGCCGGCCGTCAGGCCGAGAAAATCACGCACGTTCTTGGGAATCGTCACCTGTCCCTTGATGGTCAGACGGTTGCTCATGTTCACTCCTTTTTAGCCGGTTTACCGCCCTTCCAAGGCGGGATTACGGGGCCGGCAATTTGGCTTAAATCCACCCGTACTGGTGTTGAAAAATAAATCACCACAAAAAAGCCGCCCGAATCATTTCGATTCAGACGGCTGCGTCGACCCGTTTGCGTTGCTCTCGGGGGTCCGCGTTCACGGAGCCAGGCCCAAGGCCACATTCGCTGTCAGAAGCGTCACCACCTTGCCCGGGGAGGCAGGTTGGCGTAGGCGCATGGTGGTTGCACGCGCCTAACTCGAAATGCGTCGATGATCTTAGATAACAAAAAGGCCGTTTGCAATAGGTCAAACAACCTAATCGGCAAACGACCTGCAGGCGCGCCGCCTGCCCCCTCAAGGGCGGCCGGCGCGCAAAGGGCGGGCTGCGGCGTCTAGGACTCGCCGGGCACGAGCTTTTCGCGTCCGCCCATGTAGGGACGCAGCACCTCGGGGATCGTGACCGATCCGTCGGCGTTCTGATAGTTCTCAAGAACGGCCACCAGCGTGCGGCCCACGGCAAGACCCGAGCCGTTGAGCGTGTGCACGTAGTGGGTGCGGCCCTGCGCGTCCTTGTAGCGCGCGCCCATGCGGCGGGCCTGGAAGGCCTCGCAGTTCGAGCACGAGCTGATCTCACGGTAGGTGTTCTGCGCGGGCAGCCACACCTCAAGGTCGTAGGTTTTTGCAGACCCAAAGCCCATGTCGCCTGTGCACAAGAGCACCTTGCGGTACGGCAGTCCGAGCTTTTGCAGGATGTTCTCGGCGCACTGCGTGAGCTCCTCGAGGTGATCGTAGCTGTCGTCCTCGCGGGTGATGCGCACCATCTCGACCTTGTCGAACTGATGCTGGCGGATCATGCCGCGGGTGTCGCGGCCGTAGGCGCCCGCCTCGGAGCGAAAGCACGGGGTGTGCGCGGTGATCTTGATGGGAAGGTCGGACTCCTTGAGCATCTTGCCCGAGACGGAGTTGGTGAGCGTCACCTCGGCCGTGGGGATGAGATAGAGCGGATCGGACTTGCCCATCTGGCCGCCCTTCTTGGCGGCAAAGAGGTCCTCCTCAAACTTCGGCAGCTGGCCAGTGCCGCGCAGCGTCTCGGCCGTCACGATGTAGGGCGTGTAGCACTCGGTGTAGCCGTGGTGCGTGGTGTGCTCATCGAGCATGAACTGCGCCAGAGCCCGGTGCAGGTGCGCCACCTGTCCCTTCATGTAGCAAAAGCGCGTGCCGGAGAGCTTGGCCGCCACGTCGAAGTCAAGCCCCAGGGGAGCGCCCACGTCGACGTGATCCTTGATGGGGAAGTCGAACTTGCGCGGCGTGCCCCAGCGCATCACCTCGACGTTGTCGCGCTCGTCGCGCCCGACGGGAACCGACGGATGCGGAAGGTTGGGGATGCTCATCAGAAGGTCGTTGAGACGCTCGCGGCAGCTGTCGAGCTGCGCGGAAAGGGCGCTGAGCTTCTCGGGGATGGCCGCGGCCTCGGCCATGAAGGCCGAGGCGTCGCCGCCCGACTTCTTGGCAATGCCGATCTGCTTGGAGAGCTGGTTGCGCAGCGCCTGCAGCTCCTCGGTCTTGGTCTGAACTTCCTTGCGCTCGTTTTCAAGCGCATTGAATTCCTTCTCGGGGAAGTCAAACGGACGCGTCTTCAGACGGGCAATGACTTCCGGAAGCTGCTTGCGCAGCATGTTGATGTCGAGCATACGTACCCTTCGTGTATCAAAAGAATCCGGCGCGGGAACGCCGCCCCCACGCGTGGGGGCGCTGCCGCGCAGAGGCGGCCGGAGGGCCGCCCGCAGAAAACATGAATCCTGTTATTTTCGCCCGTTTGAAGCAAAAGCGGTCGCAGCGGCCCGCCTTTTAGGTGTTAACCCCAAGGCCCGACAGCCTCCGGATCAACGCCTGCGGCCCTCGCCGCGGGCCTGCGCCTCGTCGTTTCGTGCCTTGAACTGCGCCATGCGGTCCCGGATGCGCGCCTCAACCCCGCGGTCGGTGGGGTGATACCAGTGCCGGCCCTCGAGTCCCTCGGGCAGGTAGATTTCCCCGGCGGCAAAAGCGCCTGGCTCGTCGTGGGCGTAGCGGTAGCCCTCGCCGTAGCCGAGCTCGTCCATGAGCTTGGTGGGGGCGTTGCGCAGATAAAGGGGCACGGGGCGGGTGCCGTCCTCGCGCACGAAGGCGCGCACGGCGTTGTAGGCCTTGTAGACGGCGTTGCTCTTGGGGGCGACGGCCAGATAGACCACGGCCTGCGCCAGGGCGAGCTCGCCCTCGGGCGAGCCCAGCCGCTCGTAGATGTCGGCGGCATTGACGGCGACCTCGGCCGCGCGCGGATCCGCAAGAGAAATGTCCTCGACGGCCATGCGGATGAGACGCCGGGCGATATAGCGCGGGTCGCAGCCGCCGTCGAGCATGCGGCACATCCAGTAGAGCGCCGCATCGGGGTCGGAGCCGCGCACGCTCTTGTGAAGCGCGCTGATGGTGTCGTAGAAGTTCTCGCCGCCCTTGTCAAAGCGCCGGAACGTTGCCGGAAGCGCCTGGCGAAGAAAGTCGGCCGTGATCTTCTTCATGCCGCGGTCCTGCGCCATGCCGCAGGCAACCTCGATGCTGTTGAGGCAGCGGCGCGCGTCTCCGTCAGAAAGCGACACGAGAATCTCGCGCGCCTCGTCCTCGAGCGTCATGTCGGGATAAAACCTCGAGAAGGCGCGGTCGATGAGCTCATTGATCTCCCCGGTCGTGAGGCTTTCGAGGACATAGACCGCCGCACGGCTCAGGAGGGCGGAGTTGACCTCAAACGAGGGATTCTCGGTGGTGGCGCCCACAAAGATGAATAGCCCGCTTTCAACGTGCGGCAGGAAGGCATCCTGCTGGCTTTTGTTGAAGCGGTGCACCTCGTCGACAAAGACCAGCGTCGGGCGCCCGGTCTGCTGCATGCGCAGCTGCGCCTCGTCGACAGCCTCACGAATTTCCTTGACGCCGCAAAGCACGGCCGAAATGCTGATGAAGGCCAGGCCGAAGGCGTCGGCCATGAGGCGCGCAAGCGTCGTCTTTCCAACGCCGGGCGGCCCCCAGAGAATCATCGAGTGCGGGCGGTGCGTCTCAAAGGCAACCCGCAGCGGCTGTCCGGGACCGAGCAGCTTCTTCTGCCCGATCACCTCATCAATCGTCTGCGGACGCATGCGCTCGGCAAGGGGCTGGAAAAGGCGCTGAGGCCGGGTGCGGCGGCTTGCGCCGGCTGCCGGCCTCGAGGCGCCGGCAGCGGGACGAGCCGGCGCCGCGGACTTGACGACGTCGCCAAAAAGATCGAGCTCCTGCGTCATGGACGGTTGTATGAAAGCATTGAAAAAAATGAACCAGAAATGAGCCGCCGGCAGCGGGCGGCGACGAAAATTGTACCGCCCCGCTGCGCGGCATCAGGACGGCTCATATGACAAAACCCCCGGCTGCGCAAGCAGTCGGGGGTTTTCAATGGGAGAGCCTGGCAGTGACCTACTTTCACTGGAAATACAACCAACTATCATCGGCCCAGAAGCGTTTCACTGTCCTGTTCGGAATGGGA
>CALXQK010000019.1 GCA_944390745.1 uncultured Duodenibacillus sp.
GGCCCCAGCGGGAGCCGGACTGCTGGCCGGACTTCATCTGGAAGCTGTCGACGTCGTCAACGTTCGCCTGATCCATATCAACATGGGTGTAGTTCAGGCCCATGTCCACAACGCCGTAGAGCGTCACATCAGCAGCGATGGCGGAGCCGGCAAACGCGCCGAGCACGGCGACTGCAGCTAAAGTCTTCTTCATTTTTTGTTCTCCAAAAATTGACAGAGAGAAGCAAGATCTTTTTTGATCAAAAAACAGCCGGAGTGGATTCGTTGTGAAGACTCTTGCTGATCAAACACAACCTCCGGCTGGTCTCTCCTTGTGAGACGCTCCCATTCTGTCACTGGAATTTTTTGCACTCAAGAAAAACATAAAAGTCAATAGGGAATTGGGGGGGGGTAACCCTGAGAAACAAAAGGTGACAACTGGCCGTTTTTCGCGGTTTTTGAGACGAAAAAAGCCGCCCGGGCGCTGACGCGCGGGCGGCTTTCCTGCGAAATGATCTGTGTCTGCTGCGACGGGACCTAAAGCCCGGCCTGTTCACGCAGATCGGCGGCCTTGTCCGTTCTCTCCCAGGTGAACTCCGGCTCCTCGCGGCCGAAGTGGCCGTAGACGGAGGTCTTGGAGTAGATCGGGCGGCGCAGGTCGAGCATCTCGATGATGCCGCCCGGACGCAGGTCGAAGTTGCGGCGCACGAGCTCGGCGATCTTTTCATCGGCGATGACGCCCGTGCCCTGCGTGAGCACCGTGATGTTCATGGGCTCGGCCACGCCGATGGCGTAGGCGACCTGCACCTGGCAGCGGCGGGCAAGGCCGGCCGCGACGATGTTCTTGGCCACGTAGCGGCAGGCATAGGCCGCGGAGCGGTCCACCTTGGTGGGATCCTTGCCCGAGAAGGCGCCGCCGCCGTGCGGGCAGGCGCCGCCGTAGGTGTCGACAATGATCTTGCGGCCGGTGAGGCCGCAGTCTCCCTTGGGGCCGCCTACGACGAAGCGTCCGGTCGGGTTCACGAGGAACTTGGTGCCCTTGAGCCATTCGGCGGGCATCACGGGGCGGATGATGTTTTCAATCACGGCCTCGATGAACTCGGGCTTCATCTGCAGCCCGTCGCTCCACTCGGGGGCGTGCTGCGAGGAGAGCACGATCGTATCGGCTCCGACCGGGCGGCCGTCGACGTAGCGCAGCGTCACCTGGCTCTTGGCGTCCGGGCGCAGATAGGGCATCAGGCCGTTGCGGCGCACCTCGGACTGGCGCTGCATGAGGCGGTGTGCGTAGTAGATCGCCGCAGGCATGAGCGTGGGGGTTTCGTCGCAGGCGTAGCCGAACATCAGTCCCTGGTCGCCGGCGCCCTGCGTGAGGGGATCGTGATTGCGCTCATTGACGCCCTGGGCGATGTCGTTGGACTGCTTGTCGTAGCCCACGAGCACCGAGCAGCCCTTGTGGTCGATGCCGTATTCGGTGTTGTCGTAGCCGATGTCCTTGAGCACATTGCGCGTGAGATCGATGTAGTCGACCGCGGCGTTGGTGGTGATTTCACCGGCGAGCACGACAAGGCCCGTCGTGCAGAGGGTCTCGGCCGCCACGCGGCTCAGGGGGTCTTCCCGCAGGCAGGCGTCGAGCACTGCGTCGGAAATCTGGTCGGCAACCTTGTCGGGATGACCTTCGCTCACCGACTCGGAGGTAAAGAGAAAATCGCTGGCCATGGCCAAGGGCTCCTTCATGGGAACGTAAAAAGTAAGCGCAAAATCCGTCGTCGCCGCCGGAAGGAAACAGTCCGGCCGGGCGTGAGAATTTCGAAAAACCAATCAGCAGGGGAGAAGGCGTTGTCGACTTTTCCCAGGCTTTCAAAGCGCCTGGAACAACGCAGAAGGGCTCGATGAGGACATCAGGACGGCGAACAAGCGGGCGTTTTGCAGTCCTGAAGACAATCGGAAGCGACGTCGTGCGGCAGACGCTTTAGCGGTATTTCTTTTTGCAGATGCCGCCCCGCAAGTTGTCTTGTTTAACTCGGCGGCATTCGTCTTGTTTCAAGGCGCGCATGATACGCCTTTTTGCTTTGTTTTTCCTGAAAACTTTGTTTTTTCAGAAGGGCGCCGCTTGAAGCGGCGCCCGCCTGCGGCAGGGCGCGCTTTCTCAGGCCTTTTTCTGTAGCCTGCCGTGCACGACGCTGTAGAGCGCCGCCACGAGGACGGCGCCGCCCACGATGTTGCCGAGCGTCACCGGAATCAGGTTGTCGACGAAGAAGCTCTCCCAGGTGGCGGTGAGCGGCGCGGCGCCTCCCGCCTCAACGAGGGCCGTGTAGCGGGGATCGGTGCCGGTGAGAATGGCCGCGGGGATGAAGAACATGTTGGCCACGCAGTGCTCCATGCCGAGCGCCACGAAGGCCATCGTCGGAAACCAGAGCGCGAGAATCTTGCCTGCGATCTCCTTTGCGGCATAGGCCGTGTAGACGGCAAGGCACACCAACCAGTTGCAGCCCACGGCGCGCCAGAAGGCCTCCATAAAGCCCAGCGAGGTCTTCGAGTTGGCAAGCTTGACGAGCGCGTCAGCCCAGGGCATGGTCGAAAGACCCGCGGCCGCGGGCGCCTTGTCAAAGATGAGACCCGTGGCCCAGACCATGCAGACGGCGACAAAGAGGGCGCCCGCGAAGTTTCCGATCCAGGAGAGCGCGCCCGAGCGCAGGGCGCCGGCAAGCGACACCTCCTTTTGCAGGCCGCCCGCGGTGAGCGTCATGCAGTTGCCGGTGAAAAGATCGGCCCCGCAGATCACCACGAGAAGCAGCCCGAGCGGAAAGACCGCCGCAAAGATGAACTTGCCCATCGATCCCCAGACCTCCCAGGGCAGCGCCAGCCCGCAGCGCACGGCAAGAAATCCGCCGAGGGCGATGTAGGCGCCCGCAAGAAACGCAAGTGCGGCCGTGGTGCGCAGGCTCTGGCGCGTGCGGCCGATGCCGCCCTCAGCGGCAGCAACAAGCAGGGCGCGGTAGCCCGAGGCGGGTTCAAATGTCATGTAGGCTCCTTGGTCAAGATCCGGCGCCGGGGAAAAGGGCGCATCCAAAAAGTCTAGCGAATGCCTGCGCCCGGCGTCCTGCCCCATTGGGCGTAGGACAGCGAGTTTTTCGGAGGATGCAGGGCCGGTGAAAAACGGCCGGCAAAGCCGCTACCATGAGCCTGCCGGCCGCATCTGCGGCCGCGCCCTTGATTAATTTCCTGAAGCGACATGCCTGAACTGCCTGAAGTTGAAGTCACCCGCATGGGACTTGCGCCCTCGGTGGAGGGGAGACGCATTGAGGACGTGCGGATCCGCACGCCTCGGCTGCGAAGCCCTCTGGCCGGTTTGAGGGAGCATCTGTGCGGGCGGATTGTCGAGCGCCTTGAGCGGCGCGGAAAATATCTCATCTGGCGCTGCCGGGACGAGTGCGCCTGCACGGGCTTTCTGGTGACGCACCTGGGCATGAGCGGCCGCTGGAGAATCTGGCCGCTGCCTGCGCCCGAGCCGGGACCGCACGACCATGTGGACCTGGTCTTTTCGGACTGTCTGGTGCGGCTGACGGATGCGCGGCGCTTTGGCGACATGCGCTGGTTTGACGACGATCCCGGCAGGCATCCCCCGCTGAATGCGCTCGGCCCCGAGCCGCTGGACGCGGCCCTGACGCCCGGGGCGTTTGCCCGGCGGCTGCGCGCGCACAGAGCCCCGGTCAAGGAGGTGCTGATGGCCGGACGCGTCATTGCCGGCTGCGGCAACATCTATGCCTGCGAGTCGCTGTTTGAGGCGGGCATTCACCCTGCGCGCGCCGCCAGCCGGATTTCCGAGGCGCGCTGCGAGAGGCTTCTTGCGGCCGTGCGCGCGGTTCTTGAGCGCGCCATTGCCGCCGGAGGCTCGACGCTGCGGGACTTTCACGGCGTCTCGGGCGAAAACGGCTACTTTGCCCTTGAGGCCGGCGTCTATGGCCGCGAGGGGCGTCCCTGCCCGCGTTGCGGCGCACCCATTGCCCGCATCGTGCAGGCCGGCCGCAGCACGTACTACTGTCCGCACTGCCAGCGGTAGTCCCTTTCAGAGTACCTGCGGCGCCGCCGGCCTTTTCGGCGCGCCGCACCTTCCCAAGCATTGACCATGACTGCATCCCGGCAACCCTCCGCAAGGAAGTCTCCGAAGACGCCTGCGGCAGACGCCCGCACGCGGGCGAGGCGCTCGGCGCCCATTCATCTCACGGGTCTTTGGTGCGAGCGCGCGGCGCACTGCGCGGCGTGCCCGGACAGGGTTCTGGGCGCGTGCCCGGGCGAGGCGGCCTTTGCCCGCGCGCTGGTGCTCTGGCAGCTTTCAGAGGGCCGCAGCGGCCTGCCCTGGATGGTGCGCGATCCCTACCGCCGGTGGGTGAGCGAAATCATGCTGCAGCAAACGCAGGTCTCGGTGGTGATCGACTACTACGAGCGCTTCATCGCGCGCTTTCCGAGCGTGCAGGATCTGGCCCGGGCGCCCGAGGCCGAGGTGCTCTCGCTCTGGTCGGGGCTGGGGTATTACGCGCGGGCCGCAAACCTCATGAAGGCTGCGCGGCGCGTGGCGGCCGAGCTCGGGGGCGTCTTTCCTGAGAAGGCCGGCGGGCTCGCGCAGCTGCCCGGCGTGGGCGAGAGCACGGCCGCGGCCGTGGCGAGCTTTTGCAGCGGCGAGGCGGCGGCGATCTTTGACGGCAACGTCAAGCGCGTGCTCTCGCGCGTGGGAATGCTGCAGACGCCCGCGACCTCCGCGGCCGGGACGGCGGCCGTGCGCAGCCTCTCCCAGCGGCTGATGGACAGCCTTTGCTCGGACCCGGGCGAGGCGGCCGAGGCCGTGCGGGCGCGCAATCTCAAGGCCGCGCCCGGCTGTGAGACGCCCCTTGCGGGCGTGTTCAACCAGGCGATGATGGATCTTGGGGCGACGCTGTGCACGCTTCGCAATCCCGGCTGCGATCGATGCCCCGTCAGACAGTGGTGCCGGGCCGCGCAGAAGGGGGCGGCCGCTCTCTATCCCGTCAAAAAGCCCGCCTCGGCAAAAAAGCCGCGCCCGCACATGGAGCTTGCGCTGGCCGTGGTGCGCGACGCCGAAGGCGGCGTGCTTCTGACGGTGCGCCCGGCTGACGGCATCTGGCCGGGACTTTTGTGTCTGCCGCAGCTTGATCCCCCGGCGGCTTCCGGCTCCCGGCGCGCGCTGCAGCTTCTTGGCGCGATGCCGCACAAGCTCACGCACCTGGATCTCACGCTGTCGTTTTATGCCGTCAGCAATCCCCCGCAGGGCCTTGCGAGCGCCGCCGCGCCGACGGACGCAGGAGCTTCATCGCTGCAGCGGATGCAGGCGGGCGCCGCCGGCTATTTCGCCCTTGACGGGGTTGATGGACTGCCGCTTCCCGAACCCGTCAAGCGCTTTCTCAAGACGATGAGCCCACGGCAGCGCCGTCGCCCTGGAGCGCACTCTGGGGCTTGAGCAGCCCCTTGCGGGCGAGCTGGCGGTGGCGCACCACGGTCATCATCCGGGGGCGAAAGAGCGCGGCCAGACGCTCGGCGACGTAGACGCTGCGGTGCTGCCCGCCCGTGCAGCCGATGGCAATCGTGAGATAGTGGCGGTTCTGGGCCTCATAGGAGGAGATCCAGCGCGACAGAAAGCCCGCGATGTCGTCGATCATGCGCTGGGCGGTCTCCGAGCGGTTGAGAAACTCCGCCACGGGGGCGTCGAGCCCGGTGAGGTCGCGCAGCGCGCGGTCGTAGTAGGGGTTGGGGAGATTGCGTACGTCAAAGACGAGGTCGGCCACGACCGGGATGCCGTGCTTGAAGGCGAAGCTCTCGAAGGCGAGCATCATGTTTGATGTTTCAATCTCGGCAAACTCCTGCACGGCGTCGCGCAGCGTGTTGGGCAGCATCCTCGTGGTGTCGATCACAAAGGAGATCTGGGCGACGGGCTCGAGAATCTCGCGCTCGCGGCCGATTGCCTCGGACAGCGACAGGGTGCTGCCGTTGACGATGGTCAGCGGATGCCGGCGCCGCGTTTCGGAAAAGCGCTGCACGAGCTCGGGGGTCGAGGCGGTGAGGAAAAGCACGCGCACGTCGTAACCCTCGGCCTTGAGGCCCTGGAGCTCCAGCTGCGCGGCCGAGAGGTTGAGCTGGCTGCGGGCGTCCACGGAAATGGCGATGCGCTCGCAGCCGTGTCCGGAAAGATCCCGGACCACGGAGCTCAGAAAGTCCGAGGGAAGATTGTCGATGCAGTAGTAGCCGCTGTCCTCGAGCTGGCGGATGGCAATGGATTTGCCGGACCCGGACAAGCCCGTGACGATGATGACCCGGCCGGCATGCTGAGAGCTGGACATGGTGTGGGTGCCTCTGCCTGAAGTCGGCGTGCGCCAGTGCCCGAAGGCAGAGGCGGTGGTGCCTCCTGGTGTTTTCACGCGCTGCGGATGCAAGGCGCGCTTGTGGTCGGATTTTCGCACGCAGACAGCCGCTGTGCGCGGCCTAGGCCTTTCGGACGAGGAGGGCTCCGCGAGGACTGCGTCAGGCCTTTTCGGCGTCCGGGGCGTCCGGGGCGTTTCCGGAGGGGGATTTTTCCTCTGCGGCCGCGGATTCGGCCTCTGGCGGCTGCCAGGCGCTGATGAACTCGCAGAGCTCGCGGGGCGTGGCAAGGGTCAGCAGCTGCTGCTTGACGGCGCGGTCCTTGAGAAGTTCGGAAATTTCGCTCAGAACGACAAGATACTGCTCGGGGTCGCTCTCGGGGATGAGCACCGAGAAGAAGAGCCGGGCGCGGCGGTTGTCGGGCGTGTCGAAGGCAATCGACTCGCGCGTGCGCAGAATCGCGATCACCAGGCCGTCGAGTCCCTTGATGCGGCCGTGCGGGATGGCAACGCCCGCACCAAGGCAGGTGCTGCCGAGCCGTTCGCGGGCGTTGAGCGCATCAAAGGCGGTCTGATGACTGACGCCCGCGCAGTGCTCGAAAATGTGCGAGATTTCCTCAAAGGCCCGCTTGCGGCTTGTGATGTCGCTGTCGAGTTCAATGCAGTCGAGAGTCAGTAGTGGGGCGATGTGGTTCATGTTGGTCAGGGCCGGCGCAGCGGCAACGGGTCCGCGGGTCTTGTGCGGACCGCAAGGCTGCCGCGGGGCGGCGAAAGTTTAGGTCGGCTCGGCGCGGTTTTCCGCAAGGGGAGTCCCGAAGAAAAGGGAGGGGGCGCGCTGAGCCGTTCGCACGATAGCACAATCGGCCCGGGGCGGGCGCGGCGCCGGCCCGCCAGTTCGTCAGCCTGCGTCCGCGCCCTGCTGCCGCCTGAGGCTTTTCGGGGCGATGTGCTCGAGCTCGCGGTACTTGGCGACCGTGCGCCTTGCAATCTGCACGCCCTCACGGGCGAGCGCCTCGGCGATGGCGCCGTCTGAGAGCGGCCGGGCGGGATCCTCGGCGGCAACAAGCGCGCGGATGCGCCCGCGCACGGCCGCGGCGCTCACCTGCTCGCCGTGCCCGGAGGCAAAGCCCGTGCCGAAGAAATGCTTGAGCTCAAACGTTCCGAGCGGCGTCTGCATGTATTTTCCGGCGGTGGCGCGGCTGATGGTCGACTCCGACATGCCGAGCGCCTGCGCCACGTCCCTGAGCTGCAGGGGCCGCAAGGCTGCCGGGCCCTTGGAGAAGAAGCCGCGCTGCAGGTCGACGATCTTCTGCGCGACGGCCGTGATGGTCGAGAAGCGAAATTCAAGCGCGTGCACGAAGCTGCGCGCCTCGCCCGCCATCCGGTTCCAGGCGCTCTTCTGCTCGCGCGAGAGCTTGGCGCGCGTGAGCAGCTCAAAGTTCTCAAAGTCAAACCGCAGCCGCGGCACGATCGCGGCGTTGAGCCGCGCCACCCACTGCGGCCCCTGGGGGGCGTCCTCGCGGGTGACGATGATCTCGGGCACCACGAAGGCGCTTTCGCGCACGTCTGCAAAGTCCGAGGCCGGGTGCGGGTTGAGTTCAGAAATGAGCTCAAAGGCAGCCTGCACGTCGGCTGCCGTGCTCTCAAGCATCCGGGCGGCGGCCTTGAAGTCGCGCCGCATCAGCTCCGGGGCGCAGTGCGTAAGCAGCGCCTGCGCCAGGGCAATGCGCTGCGCACCGTCCCCTGAGGCGCTCTGCGCCCTGCGCGAGAGCTGCAGCAGCAGCGCTTCGACAGCGTTGCGGGCGCCGACGCCGGCCGGGTCAAGGCCTTGAAGCAGCGCGAGCGCCTGCGCCCTTTCGCGGTCGGTGGCAGGCACGGGACAGGCGCTGAAGACCTCCCCGGGGGCCTCGGCAAGGAATCCCTCCTCGGTGAGGTTGCCGATGAGCCAGGCCGTCAGAAGCCGCACCGAGTCCGGAGCGCGCGCGCAGGACAGCTGCTCCATGAGGTGTTCGGTGAGCGTGCGCTCGTGCGCAAGCCGCGCAAAGGGGTCGCTGTCGTCATCCTCGCGCCGGTCGGCCGACTCGGCCGTCTTTTTCCAGGTGATGAGCGCGGCCTCGCGGGAGCGCTCAAAGTTTGCGTCCATGCCGAGCGCGGCGTCAAAGGCGGCCTTCTGTTCGGCGGCGGGCTCGGCCGGCTCCGGGGGCGCGGCCTCGGCGGTCTCGTCCTGGGGCAGCGCCTCAAGCAGCGGGTTGCTGGCGAGCGCCTCGTCGACGGCGCTTGCCAGCTCGGGCGCGGTCAGCTGCAGAAGCTCCACCGACTGGCGCTGCATGAGCGTCAGCGTCGTGCGCTGGCTCTGCCGCTGACTGAGCCGAAGTTGTGAGGCGATGGCAGGCATGACGTCGTCGGCGATGGGGTGCGGCTACATGCGGAAGTTCTCGCCCAGGTAGATCTTGCGCACCGAGCTGTTGGAGATGATTTCCTCGGGTGCGCCCATGGCGAGCACCTCGCCCTCGTTGATGATGTAGGCGTGGTCGCAGATGCCGAGCGTTTCGCGCACGTTGTGGTCGGTGATGAGAACGCCGATGCCGCGATCCTTCAGAAAGCGCACGATGCGCTGGATTTCGATCACGGCAATGGGGTCGACGCCTGCAAAGGGCTCGTCAAGGAGAATGAAGCTCGGATCGGCGGCCAGGGCGCGCGCAATCTCGGTGCGGCGCCGCTCGCCGCCCGAAAGCGACATCGCCATGTTGGTGCGGATGTGCGTGATCTGCAGCTCTTCAAGAAGAAGGTTCAGGCGCTCTTCGATCTGCGCGCGATTCAGGTGCCGTCCCTCGCGGTCGACCTGCAGCTCGAGAATCGAGCGGATGTTGTCCTCGACCGAGAGCTTGCGAAAGACGCTTGCCTCCTGCGGAAGATAGCTCAGGCCGAGCCGCGCGCGCTTGTAGATCGGCAGGTGCGTGATCGGGCTGCCGTCAAGGAGAATCTCGCCTCCGTTGGGCGGCACGAGCCCCACGATCATGTAGAAGGTGGTGGTCTTGCCGGCGCCGTTGGGGCCGAGCAGTCCCACGACCTCGCCCGACTTGACGCGCACGGAGACGTCGCGCACAACCTTGCGCGCGCCGTAGCGCTTCATGAGGCGGTTGGCTTCAAGCGTATGAATGCTGTTTTCGGACACGGCTCAATGGTCCATTCAATGCGTTGTGCAGGTTCTGCGGCCGGGCTAGGGCTCCAGACGCGTGCTGCCCGAAAGCGGCGCCCGGGCTCCGGACTTCGGCGCCTGGGCCTCGCTGCTCTGCTTGTTCTTGGGGCGCGGCGCAAGAACGGTCGAAACGCGGCTGCGCTTTCCCTCGACCACCTTGCCCTCGACGTAGGAGCGCGCGGTGCGCAGGTTGTAGATGATCTTGTCGCCCTCGGTGGAGTCCTTGACCAGGCCGTTTTCGCTGCGGGCGAGCTTGGCGACGTCGATGAGGGTGACGATGTCCTTCTGCTCCTCGTAGACGGCCACCAGGGAGCTTGCGTGCACCCACTCGTCAATGCCCTTGGTCTTGGGGTCGCGGCGCTCCTTCATGCGCACCGGGTTGCCCCAGACGGTGAGCGTGCGGTAGCCCTCGGGCGAGATCACAAGCTGCAGCTTGTTTCCCAGAATCTCCATCGTGCCCTGGTGCACCTCCACGTTGCCCGTGTAGATGGCAACCTGCTTGATCTCATCGCCGTCGAAGTGGTTGGCGACGATTTCAATGGGCTTGTTGCGGTCGGCTGACTCGGCCTGCGCGAGAGCGGCCGCGCAGGCCGCGGCGAGTCCGATGAGGAGATGGCGGATTTGCATGGCGTGAAGGCTTTCGGTGTATCTGACGGACTTAGTTCCCGGAATTGTCGCGCCGCGGCGCAAAGATCGATTTGACGTTGGTGTGAATATTCACTGTTCTGTCCACGTTGTCAAGCGTGATTCCGATGCCGGTGGTGACGTCGGCGCCGTGCTCGAGCACCACCGGGGCAGTCGTCTCAAGCCGGCTCGTGTCGGGGTAGACCGTGGCAAAGGGCGTGCTGAAGCGCATGGGCGGATCCTTGAGGTCGCCGGCGCGCGTGACGAGCACGTTGCCGTTGAAGGTGAACGTCTCGCCCCCGTCCATGCTCTGGCCGGTGTCGGCTGTGGCGCGCACCTGGGGCTCCTCGGCCGACAGGGTCACCATCCGGGGCTTGATGCTCGACATGCGGCCGTCGGCGTAGTGCTCGGCATACTCGGCAAAGAGCCGCCGCTCGGCGCTGCCGTCGGGGTTGAACTCGGTGACGACGATGTTGTGCGCAATGAAGTCCGGCGCATCCCGGTCGATGAAGGCCTGGTTGGCCGCGATCTCGGTGCGGATGGAGTAGTAGTACGACATGCCTACGAGCACGGTCAGAACGCCGATGCCGATGCCGGCGGTGATGCGGTCGCGCAGATAGACCTTCATGACGACGATGCTCCGGCGGCCGGACCGATCTCGCCGCGCACGTAGCGGCGCTGCACGAGGGCGTCCCAGAGGTCCTGCGCCCTGAGGATGAGTTCGCTCAGGTCGCGCACGGCCCCGCAGCCGCCTGCGTGCGGCGCCCTCCAGTGCGCGAGCTCGAGGACCTCGACTCCGGCGTCGGCCGGCGCCGCGGCAAGGCCGGCCATGGTGAGCACCGGCAGGTCGGGCACGTCGTCGCCCATGTAGGCGCAGGCCTCGGCCGCAACGCCGTGCTCGGACAGCAGCGCCCGAAAGCTCTCGGTCTTGAACTGCCGCCCCTGGGCCACCGAGGTGATGCCGAGCTCGCGGGCGCGCGCGGCGGTCTGCTCGGACACGCGGCCGGTGAGAATCGCCACGGGAATGCCCGCGGCCTGCAGCATCTTGATGCCCAGGCCGTCGCGGGCATGAAAGCGCTTGACGGACTCGCCCGAGGCGCCCGTCCAGATGGAGCCGTCGGTGAGAACGCCGTCGACGTCGAGAACCACGAGCCGGATGCGGCGCGCCCGTTCAAGCACCGCCTCGGAGGCGGTCGACAAAACCGTGCGGACAGTCTGCATCAGATCACCTTGGCGCTCATGAGGTCGTGAATGTGCAGGGCCCCGGCAAGGCGCCCCTCATTGTCGACGACGAGCAGCTGGTTGATGAGGCGCTCGTCGAGAATCTTTGCCGCCGACGCGGCCATGGCGTCGGGCGAAATCGTTGCCGGCGTGCGGGTCATCACGTCGGCGATGCAGACGTTTCGAATGTCGCCGCGGGCCTCGATGAGGCGGCGCAGGTCGCCCTCGGTGAAGATGCCCGCCACGTGCGAGTCCCCGTCGACGACGGCCGTCATGCCGATGTGCTTCTTGGTGATTTCGCGCACGGCCTCCAGAACGGTCGCATCCATGCGCACCGCGGGCACGGCCTCGCCCGTGCGCATGACGTCGCGCACGTGCGTCAAAAGCCTTCTGCCGAGGGCGCCTCCCGGGTGCGAGCGCGCAAAGTCCTCCTTCGTAAAGCCCTTGGCATGCATGCAGGCCACCGCAAGCGCGTCGCCCATGGCGAGCGTGGCGGTGGTCGAGGACGTGGGGGCGAGGTTCAGGGGGCAGGCCTCGAAGTCGACGTGCACGTCGAGGTTGACGTCGGCGTTTTTGGCAAGCGCGCTTTGCGGATTGCCGGTGATTGAAATCAGTGCGGCGCCCTCGCGCTTGATGACGGGCACGATGGTCAGAAGCTCGGCGCTCGCGCCCGAGTACGAGATGCCGATCACGACGTCGTCGCGGGTGATCATGCCCAGGTCCCCGTGCGCGGCCTCGGCGGCGTGCACAAAGAAGGCGGGCGTGCCGGTTGAGGCGAGCGTGGCGGCGATCTTGCGGCCGATGTGGCCGGACTTTCCGATGCCGCTGACGACCACGCGGCCGCGGCAGGACAACAGCAGTTCAACGGCGCGCGCAAAGCGCGTGCTGTCAAGCGAGGCGGCAAGCCTCGCCACGGCCTGCGATTCGTGCAGAAGCACTTCGCGCCCAAGCTCAACGGCGCCTTCAGCGTCAAGGGTGTAGGTCATGAAAGAGTGTCTGAAAATGAAGCCTGATCGACAATTCTAAAGGAGAAGCGCCCGGGCAAATCCCTGCGGCGGCGCGGCAGAGTGCTTCCAGATGCAACCGGCAGGACATCGGAGGCAGGATGCGGCAAAATGCCCTCCGTTGCGGGCGCATGCGTCCGTGACGACGAGTCTTCATGCAGAGCAAGAATTTCTTTTGGTGGGAGGCTGGCGCAGTCATGGCCGTGCTCGAATCGGTTCGCATCGACAAGTGGCTCTGGGCCGCACGATTCTTCAAGACGCGCGCGCTTGCGCAGGACGCCATCGAGCTTGGGCGCGTGCGCATCCGCGGCGAGCGTATCAAGGCCTCTCGCGAGGTGCGCCCGGGCGATCTGCTTGAGATCACCCGCGGGGAGGATCGCTTCGAGGTCCATGTCGAGGCGCTCTCGCAGGTGCGGGGCCCCGCAAGCCAGGCCCAGCAGCTTTATCGCGAGACCGAGGAGTCGCGCGCCGCGCGCGAGCGGGCCGCCGCGCTGCGCCGCGTTGCCGTCGAGCCCGCGGCGGCCATTCCCCACGGGCGCCCCACCAAGCGCGACGCCCGGCGGCTGCGCGCGTTTCAGAACTCCTACTAGGGCGGGCATGAAAAACCCGCCGGAGTCCGGCCCCGGCGGGTGCTGTCCTGCAGGAATTCCCGTGGGGGAGGGCTAGACGTTGAAGAGGAAGTTCATCACGTCGCCGTCGGCCACGACGTAGTCCTTGCCCTCGGCGCGCATCCTTCCCGCCTCCTGTGCGCCCTTTTCGCCGTGATAGGCGATGTAGTCGTCGTAGGAGATGGTCTGCGCGCGAATGAAGCCGCGCTCGAAGTCGGAGTGAATGACGCCCGCGGCCTGCGGGGCCGTGTCGCCCTTGTGGATGGTCCAGGCGCGCACCTCCTTGGGGCCGGCCGTGAAGTAGGTCTGCAGGCCGAGAAGGTCGTAGCCCGCGCGGATGACGCGGTTCAGGCCCGGCTCGCTCATGCCCATGTCCTCAAGGAACAGCTGCTTGTCCTTGTCGTCGAGGTCGGCGATGTCGGCCTCGGTCTTGGCGCAGACGGCGACCACCGGGGCGTTTTCGCCGGCGGCAAGCTCGCGCACGGCGTCAAGAAGCGGATTGTTCTCAAAGCCGTGGTCGTCGACGTTGGCCACGTACATCACGGGCTTGAGGGTGAGCAGAAAGAGCGGGTGGACAACGGCAAGCTCCTCGGGCGTGAGGCGCGCCGCGCGGGCGGGCCTGGCCTCGTTGAGCAGAGGCTGGATCTTTTCGAGAACCTGCACGAGCTTGAGGGCCTCCTTGTCGCCGCCCGAGCGCGCCTGCTTGCTGTAGCGGGCGAGCGCCTTCTCAACCGAGGCCAGATCGGCAAGCGCAAGCTCGGTGTTGATCACGCCGATGTCCTCAAGCGGGTTGATGTGGCCGGCAACGTGCACGACGTTGTCGTCGTTGAAGCAGCGCACGATGTGCGCGATGGCGTCGCACTCGCGGATGTTGGCGAGAAACTGGTTGCCGAGTCCCTCGCCCTTGCTTGCGCCGGCGACGAGGCCTGCGATGTCGACGAACTCGACCGTGGCGGGAACAATGCGCGCCGGGTGCACGATGTCGGCAAGCTTCTGCAGGCGCGCGTCGGGCACCTCGACGATGCCCACATTGGGCTCGATCGTGCAGAAGGGGTAGTTTTCGGCTGCGATGCCAGCCTTGGTCAGAGCATTAAAAATCGTGGACTTGCCGACATTGGGCAGGCCGACGATGCCGCATTTCAATCCCATGCTGAAGTTCTCAAGAGTTCAATTGTCAAAGGGGCGCGCGCCCGCCCGGGGCGGGGCGCGCCGGATGCCGCAATTGTAAGGGCCGAAAGCCCGGGGCGCGGGTCTAGCCTCGGCCGGCCGGGCCGCGGCCCGCGTCAATAAGCGCAAGCGCCTCGTCAATCTGGGTCTCGTCAAAGACCGCTACGCCGTGCGCGGCGAGAAGCTCGGCCGTGACGCCGCGCCCGGGCCGGGTCGTGCCCGAGAAGGTGCCGTCGTAGACGGCCTGCGTCCCGCAGGAGGGGCTGTTTGCCTTGAGAATGGCCGCGCGGATGCCGTGCTTTTGCACGAGCGCAAGCGCGGCCTGGGCGCCCGCAACGTACTGCGCAGTGACATCCTCCCCGTCGGTGTTGATGACCCGGGCCTTGCCCTCGAGCACCTCCCCGGCGGTTCTGCCCGGCTCGATCTCGGCGGCCGGACGCGGCACGTCCAGCCCTCCGGCGCACTCCGGGCAGATCACGGCCACCTGGCCGTGGTTGAGCATCTGGTGCAGGCGCGGCGTCACCACGCTGCGGCCGTTTCTGGCGTCCCACCGGCAGCACTGGCCGATCAGGCAGGCGCTCATCAAAAGTTCAATCGCCATGATCCTTGAAACTCCTTGAAATGATTGAAGGGTTGTCGTGCGCGCAGCCTCAGGCGCCGCTTCCGCTGGGGCTGTCCGGGCCGGGGGCTGCGGGGCTGTTGCCGTCGTTTTTCGCGCCGCCAGCGGCTCCGGCGCTCTGCCTGCCTTCCCTGGCGGGGCCCTTGGCTTCGCCGGCGGGGCGGGAGAACTTCAGCAGCGCGCGGTTGATGCGCTCGAAGTTTCCCGAGGCAAAGCCGTCGACCCACTTGAGGGCCGCATCAAGGCAGCCGTCAATGGCCTCCTGGTGCTCGGCCGAGGGGGTGCCGAGCACCCAGTCGAAGACGGCCTGCTGCGGGCAGAACTGCCGCGGGTGGCCGATGCCGACGCGAAGCCTCCAGAAGTTGGGCGTGCCGAGCTTGGCGGTGATGTCCTTGAGGCCGTTGTGGCCGGCGTTGCCGCCGCCAAGCTTCAGGCGCATGGCGCCCGGAGGCAGGTCGAGCTCGTCGTGCACGACGAGAATTTCCTCGGGCTTGATCTTGAAGTAGCCTGCAAGAGCCTGCACGGCCGAGCCCGAGAGGTTCATATAGGTCGTGGGCTTGAGAAGGCGCACGTCGCCCGACTTGGTCTGGATGCGGGCGAGCTCGCCGAAAAATCTTGCCTGCGGCAGAAACCGCACGTTCTCGCGCGCGGCGAGGCGGTCAAGGAACTGAAAGCCGATGTTGTGCCGCGTGCTGCGGTACTCGTCGCCCGGGTTCCCGAGACCGACGATGAGAAGAATGGGAGTGGGGTTCTGAGCCATGGGGGTGCTCTCCAGCTTGTTGCGTCCGTTCGGTTCGTCAATTGCAGCGCCGGGGGAGGCGCGCTCAGAAGTCTTCCCCAGGGCGGCCGTCGCCGTCCTCGTCAAAGCGGCTGCGGCGCTCTGCGTCGGCGCTCTTGCGCGCGCCGCGGTCAAGCCGCACGGTCACGGGCCGACCCTTGAGGGTGGTTTCGCGCAGCGCGTCGATGACCTCCCCGGCACGGCTGTTTGCCACCTCCACGAGCGTAAAGCGCTCGGCGATCTCGATGGCGCCGATCTCGCGCGCGGGAATGCCCGCCTCGTTGGCGATGGCGCCCACGATGTCCCCGGGGCGAATCCCCAGACTGCGGCCCGCACCGACAAAAAGGCGCGTCATGCCCGGCTCGGGCGGCTCATGGGCGCGCGCCTCGCGCCGGCCGGGGCGGCCTGCGCCGCGCAGCGCCTGGCCTTCCGCGCCGCGGCGGCGCTCGGCCGGCGCCGGAGGAATCTCGTCCTCGTCGTCCGTGCCGCCGGAGAGCTTGTCGACAAGGGCGATGGCGGCTGCGGCGACGTCAAAGGGATCAAACTCCTCGCACAGCTGCTCGACCACGACGCGGCAGCGCTCAAAGTCGCCCTCGGAGAGAATTTCTGAAACGAGCGCGCGGACGTTTTCAAGCCGCTTGGCGCGCACGTCGGTCACCGAGGGGACGCTGCGGATTTCCACCTTGGCGCGCGTGATGCGCTCGACGGCGCGCAGGCGCCCGTATTCACGCGGCTCCATGACGGTGACCGCGCAGCCCGAGCGCCCGGCGCGGCCCGTGCGGCCGATGCGGTGCACGTAGGTTTCCAGCGAGGCGGGCAGGCCGAAGTTGATGACGTGCGTGACGTTTTCAAGGTCGATGCCGCGGGCGGCGACGTCGGTGGCGACAATGAGCTCGAGCTGTCCGGCGCGGGCGCGGCGCATGACGCGGTCGCGGCTGGCCTGGTCAAGGCCGCCGTGGAGCGCCTCGACGGTGAAGCCGCGGCTGCGCAGGGCCTCGGTGATTTCATCGACCTCAAGCCGCGTGCGGGCAAAGCAGATGGCGAGCTCGGGCGACTCGACGTCAAGGATGCGGCCGAGCGCGGCGAGCCGGTAGGGCCGTCCGACGACGTAGGCGTGCTGCGGGATGCGCGGCGCCTCGCCCTGGGTGGCGCTGCGGGCGATGACGATGTGCTCGGGGTCGCGCAGATGCGCCTGGGCGATGCTCTGGATGCGTGCGGGAAGCGTCGCGGAAAAGAGCGCCGTCTGGTGCTCGGGCGGCAGCTCCGAGAGAATCGCCTCAAGCTCCTCGGCAAAGCCCATGTCGAGCATTTCATCGGCTTCGTCGAGCACGAGCGCGCGGATGGCGCTCAGATCGAGCGTGCCGCGGCGGATATGGTCGAGCGCCCGGCCGGGCGTGGCGACCACAACGTGCACCCCGCGCTTGAGAAGGCGAATCTGGCGGCCGTACTCCTGGCCGCCGTAGATGGGGGCGACCTCGATGCCGACCGTCTTTCCAAAGCCGAGAAAGCTCTCGCACACCTGCAGGCAGAGCTCGCGCGTGGGCGTGAGCACGAGCACGCATGGCAGGCCCGCCGGACGGCCGGCGACATGGCGCTCGATGAGCGGCAGTCCGAAGGCGGCGGTTTTCCCCGTGCCTGTGGCGGCCTGTCCGAGGACGTCGCGGCCAGACAGAAGAACCGGGATGGCGGCCTTCTGGATCGGGGTGGGTTCTTCATAGCCCAGATCGGCAAGAGCCCGTGCAATGGGCTCCGAGAGTCCGAGCTCAACAAACGCGTTGGTCATGGCTTGGTGTCAGGATGTGCGCCCGGCTGGCTGCACAGGGCGCTCGCCGGAAGAAATAGGGGCGGCGCAGGCCGCGCGAAGGCCGTGGAAGCGAGGCGTCGATTCCGCGGGCATAAGCAAGAAAGCCCGCCTCGGTGCGGCACGGTCCCCCTTCTTGTGCGAAGAGAGGCCGGCAGCCCCTGAAGCGAGCCTTGCACGGGCGCTAGGCTTGCTGCGCCCGTTCATCAAAAGCGTCCGACGAGCCGGACTTAGGAGGCAGCGGGCGCGGCAGGCGCGGCCGCTGCGGCGGCATCGGCGCCGGCAGCGGCGGCGGCATCGGCGCCGGCATCGGCGGCAGCCGGGGTGTCGTCGGCGATGATGGTCACCGTGGCCACGGTCATCTCGGGCTGGACGGCGGTCACGTTCTCGGGCAGCTTCAGGTCGGAGACACGCAGCGTCGTCTGGCTCGTCATGCCGGAGAGATCCACGTTGATGAACTCGGGCAGATTCTTGGGCAGGCAGGAGACCTCGATCGAGGACACCAGACGGCTCACGAAGCCCTTGTCGATCTTGACGGCCGGGCTGTTTTCGTCGCCGAAGAAGTGCAGCGGCACGCGCATCGTCACATTGGCGTTGGCGTCAATGCGCTGGAAGTCGGCGTGCAGAACCTGGTTCTTGTAGGGGTGCATCTGGAAGGCGCGCAGAATGACGAGCTCCTCCTTGCCGTCGAGCTCCATGGTGAGGATCGAGGAGTGGAACTTCTCCTTCTGCAGATCGTAGTAGAGCTCGTTGTGATCGATGTCGATCGGCGTGGCGGCGGCGTTGTTGCCGTAAACGATGGCGGGCACCCTGGCCTGGCGGCGCAGGCGGCGGCTCGCACTCGTACCTTGCGTCTTGCGGGTAGCGGCGACGAATTTCATGGATATCTCCAAATCAGCAAAAAAGTGCCCGCGGCCGCGACCAGCCGCCGGGCAGAGGTTTCAGGGTAAAAAATTTCGACGGGCGGTTACTCGTTGAAGAGTTCGCTCACCGAATCTTCGCGCGCAATGCGCGAAATCGTTTCGCCCACCAGAGGCGCGCAGCTCAGCTGGCGGATCTTCGGGCAGGCCTGCGCCTCGGGACGCAGCGGAATGGTGTCGGTCACGACCACTTCGTCCAGGGCGGAATTCTTGATGCGCTCGATGGCGTTGCCGGAGAACACCGGGTGCGCGGCATAGGCCAGAACGCGCGTGGCGCCGCGCTCCTTGAGCGCGCCGGCGGCATTGCACAGCGTGCCGGCCGTGTCGACGATGTCGTCGGTGATCACGCAGGTGCGGCCGCGCACCTCGCCGATGATGTTCATGATCTCGGCGACGTTGGCGCGCGGACGGCGCTTGTCGATGATCGCGAGGTCAACGCCGAGCTCCTTGGCCATGGCGCGGGCGCGAACGACGCCGCCCACGTCGGGCGAGACCACCATCAGGTCGGGGTACTGGTGCGCGAGCAGATCATTGAGCAGCACCGGAGTCGAGTAGATGTTGTCGACCGGGACGTCAAAGAAGCCCTGGATCTGGTCAGCGTGCAGATCCATCGTGAGCACGCGGTCCACGCCCACGCTCTGGAGCATGTTGGCCACAACCTTGGCGGAGATCGCCACGCGCGCCGAGCGCGGACGGCGGTCCTGGCGGGCGTAGCCGTAGTAGGGCATCACGGCCGTGATGCGGCGCGCGGAGGCGCGGCGCAGCGCATCGGCCATGATCATGAGCTCCATCAGATTGTCATTGGTCGGCGCGCAGGTGCTCTGCAGAACAAACGCGTCGCAGCCGCGGACGTTTTCATTGATTTCAACCATCACCTCTCCGTCGGAGAAGCGGTTGACCGTCGCGCGGCCCAGGGGAATGTTGAGATACTGCGCCACCGCGTGGGCAAGCTTGGGGTTGGCGTTGCCTGAGAAGACCTTCAGACTGTCCGAAACCATGATGTATTCTCTAAGTGCTTTGCCGTCGAGACTGCATGCCCTGGCGGCGGTGTCAATGACCTGCAGCGAGGAAGAAGCCCTTCTTCGCCGCCCCAACACGAAAAAAACAGTAAAGCAGCAGGGACGCGGATCAGCGCAAGTTCCGCTGCGGCGCCCTGGCAGGGGTGGAAGGATTCGAACCTTCGCATACCGGAATCAAAATCCGGTGCCTTAACCGCTTGGCGACACCCCTGCAAATCGTGCAAACACTCTATTTTATCCGATCCTTTGCAGCCCGCCGTCGTGCAATCCGCACAGGACTAGAGCCCCTTGAGAAGCGCCTCGACGGGGTGGCGACCAAGCGTGTGCGCGACATATCCGCGCATGCCGTCGGGAAGGTTCCCGAGCATCGCGCGGGCGGCGGCCTCGCTTGGAGCCCGTGCAAAGACCGCGGATCCCGAGCCCGTCATGCGCGTCTGCGCGGGGCTTGCTCCCGCCTGCACCAGCGCCCGCATCGCGGCCCCGATGCCGGGGTTGATGCGCCGTGCGGCGGCCTCCAGGTCGTTTCGGCCGGGAAGATCGGGCCAGCACGCAAAAAGCTGCCGCGCCAGCGCCCGGCCGTACCCGGATCCGGAGGCTTCGTTCGCGCCTGCAGAATCGGAAAAGTCCAGAATTTTCAAAGATTTTGTGTTTCTTGTCAAGGCAGGATCACGAAAAACCGCTGCCGTTGAGGTGGGCTCGGGCGGCATGATCACCGCCCAGACGGCGGGCGGCGTCTCAACAGCAACGAGCTTTTCGCCGATTCCCGAGGCAAAGGCGCTGCGCCCGAAGATGAAGAAGGGAATGTCGGCGCCTAGGGGCGCGGCCAGGGCAATGAGCGTCTCGGTGTTGTAGTTGAGGCCCCAGAGGCGGTTGAGCGCCAGAAGGGTGGTCGCCGCGTCGCTTGATCCTCCGCCCATGCCCGCGCCCGCGGGGATGCGCTTGACGACGTGAATGCGCGCGCCGCGCGTGATGCCGGCATGCGCCTGCAAAAGCCTGGCGGCGCGCACGCACAGGTCTGCCCCGGGGTCGCCGACGATGTCTCCCGTGCGCTCGATGTCGGCCCGCTCGAGGACTTCAATGGAGAGCGCATCGGCCAGATCGATGAGAACGAAGAGGCTCTCAAGCAGATGCATGCCGTCGGGGCGCCGGCCCGTGACGTGCAAAAAGAGGTTGAGCTTGGCGGGCGCCGGAAGATTCTCGAGGCGCCGCGGGGCGAGGGGGGCTTGGTCGCAAATCATGGGAACTGCCGTCAGGAAAAAGGGCGGGCGCGAGGTTTTTTCGCCCGCGGCGCTCAGGGCTCGATCGTGAGCGAAAGCGAGATGCCGCCGCCGGAGAGCGCGAGCACCGCGGGCGAGCCGTCGGCAAGCCTGCGGCGCACGGTGACGCGCCAGCCGGCCTGCTCAAAGCTCTCCGGCGAGATCGTGCGGCTTGCGGCGGAGGCCGCGGGCCTGCCGGCAAGCCAGCTCTTGAGCATGGGCACGGGAAGCGCAAAGCCGAAGGCCTCCTGCATGAGCGCCTCGGCCGAGGGCGCCTCAACGGGCGGCTGCGAGCCGCGCTCGAGAACTGCGCCTGCGCTCGAGACGGTGACGCGTCCAAGCACGCCGTACAACGGCGTGAGCAGTTCGAGCACGTCGGCCTTGCGCGTCTGCGTGAGACGGTAGCGGCCGCTTGCCGACTGCGTTCTGCCGTCGCGGCTGATGCGCCCGGAGAAGCGCCCCGAGATGACGACTGCGTCCGCAGGCGCGCCCAGGGTGCCGCAGCCCGATAGAAGGACGGCGGGCAGGACCGGCGCAAGGGCAAGCAGTCCGAGCCGGGCGAGCGCCCGGCGGCGGCCGCAGCGGGCCGCAGTCGCCGCTGCCGGCGTCACTGGCGCGCTCCGCTTGAGCCGGACTCCCCGAGATAGGACTGCCGCAGCTGCCGGGCGCGGGCGTTCTCGGGATCGGCCTTGAGGACTTCATTGAGAACGTCGAGCGCGCGCGGCGTCTTTCCAAGGGCGTGGAGCACCTGCGCAAGGTGCAGTCCGATCTCGTGGTCGCCGGGCTCGATGGTGCGCGCGCGGGCAAGGAGCTTTTCGGCCTCATCGAGCCGTCCCTGCTTGAAGCGCAGCCACCCCAGGGAGTCGGTGACGTAGGGGTTGCGCCCGTCGGTGAGCCCCATGGCCTTCTCGATGAGCTCGCCGGCCTCCTTGAGGCGGATGCCGCGCTCAAGCCACATGTAGCCCAGGGAGTTGTAGCCGTTGGGATTGTCGGGGGCGAGCTTGATGAAGCTGCGCAGCAGCGCCTCGGACTCCTCAAGCCGCCCGACCTCGTGGGCGGTCATCGCCGTCTGGTAGATGAGCTCGGCGTCCCCGGGCGCAGCCTTGATTGCCTCCTGAAGCACGTCGATCACCTCGCCCTTGCGTCCGGCGTTGAGCAGAAGTCCGGCGCAGGTGCGCAGCAGCGTCGACTTCTGGGCGCTGCTGCTGACGCGCATGGTCCTCAGGATCCGGCAGGCGTCGTCGACGCGCTGCAGGCCCGCAAGAATTTCGACCTCCTTGAGCCGGGCGGCCTGGTACTTGTCGCCCTTTTCAACCTTGTCGAGCCACTCGACGGCCTGCTCGGCGCGTCCCTGTGCGAGCTCCACCATCCCGAGGCGGACATAGGCCGAGTCGGGAAGAAGCTTCGTGTCGGGGGCCTTGGCAAGAAGCACGAGATACTTCTTGTAGTAGAGCTTGGCCTTTTCAAAGAGCTGCGCCTCCTCGGCAAACATGCCGAGCACGAAGATCGTCCGCGGCTCGTCCTTGCGGTCGGTTTCAATGCGCGAGAGCTCGCGCTGCAGCTTGTCGATCTCGCCGGTCTTCAGAAGACTCTTGGCGTAGGACAGGCGCACCTGCACGCTGCCCGGGTGATCCTTGAGGTAGTCCGCAAGCCGTCTGCTGGCCGCCCCGGGGTCGAGCGCATACTCGTAGTCCGCCCCCTGAAGCAGGATGTGCGGGTTGTCCGGGGCCAGGGCGATGGCCTTCAGGCCGTGGTCGCGCGCGGCCTCGCGCATCTTGGCCTGCGCGGCGAGCGAGGCGAGCACCAGCTCGACGCGCGCATCCTCGTTGTTCTTTTCAAAGAGGGCGTTGAGCGTGTCGTAGAGCCGCGCCTTCTCGGGCGTTGCGGCCGAAAGCTGCACGATGCTCTCGAGCAGCGTCGCCGGCTCGTCGGTCTCCTTGAGAAGGCTCTCGGCGGTCCTTGCACCCTCCTCGAACTGCCCCTTGCTGAAGAGCTCGCCTGCGCGCATGAGCCGCACGCGGCTGTTGTCGGGATCAAGCTCCTTCCAGAGCGCAAAGGCCTGCCTTGCGGCCTCCTCATTTTGTCCGGCCTCGGCTGCGGCAAAGGCGCGTCCGGCAATGTCGGCCTGGCGCGACTTGCGCGCGGCGAGCATGAATTCCTCAAAGGCGCGTGCGGCGTCGCCGCCCTGAAGCGCGAACTCCCCGGTCATCACATGCGCGAGCGTATCGCGCGCAAGCAGCGCCTGCTTCGGGGAAAGCTCGCCGCGGCCGGCCGCGGCGGCCTTCTGTTCGGAGGCGGCCGGCGCGTCCGGAGCGGCCTCGCTGGCGGCTGCGGCCGACATGGCGATGAGCCCCGAGAGCGTGCAGGCAAGCGCGCGCACCAGGGCGTGCCGGGGCGGGAAAAGGGCGGATGCGCCGCAGTGAAGCGCTGCTTGCAGCTGCCGGCGGGATGAAGGCTGGGGCATAGGTGGCTGTGAGGGAACGGCCGAAAGTGCAGCAGCGGCCGCGCGGGCGCCCGGGGACGGGGCCCCGGGAGTCGGCGCAGGGCAGAGCGCGCCCGGGGGCGGTCGACTGCATGGGAAAATGGGTTTGTTTGGGCGTCAAGTATAAGGGACGGCCTTGCGGACCGAGCGCGCGGCGCCGGCCGATCCCGCCCCCTGCCGGACGCCCGGGGCGCGCCCCGCCGGGAGTGCATCGGATAAAATGCAGGCCGGCGGCGTCCCGGCGCCCGCTCTTCATCCATTCAAGACCGGGGCGCTGGCCCCGGACTTCTCTTTTGCATTTTCCCCAAGACCTCATGTTTGAACTGCTCGCTCGATTCTGGATCGGCGTTGTGAAGCTCTTTCGCTTCGTCCCCATGCCGGTGCGCAACCGCATGGCTGCGGTGGTGGGGTGGATCCTGTGGTGGGCGATTCCCAAGCGCCGGCATGTGACGCTCACCAACCTGCGGCTGTGCTTTCCGGAAAAAAGCGAGCAGGAGCGCCGCCGGCTGGCCCGGTCGCTCTACAGGCGCCTGGCGCGCGCGGCCCTCGACCACGGCGTGCTCTGGGCGGGATCGGCCGAGGAGGTCGACCGCATGGTGCGCTTTGAGGGCCTTGAGACCGTCACCGGCGCCGGAGGGCGGCCGCTCATTGTGATTTCGCCGCACTTCGTCGGGCTTGACGCCGCGGGCATCGCCTTCAATCTGCACGTGCGGGGCTGCTCGCTTTATCAAAAGCAGCGAAATGCGGCCTGGGACGCGGCGGCGCTTGCCGGGCGGCTGCGCTTCTGCCAGCCGGTGCTCATTGCCAAGACCGGCCGCGGCGACCTGATGGCGGTGATCCGCGCCATGCACCAGGGACTGCCCTTTTACTATCTGCCCGATCTGGACCACGGCCGGAAGAATTCAATCTTCGTGCCCTTTTTCGGCATTCCCGCGGCGACGGTTCCGATGGCAAGCCGTCTGGCGCGCGTCACCGGGGCGCGCGTGTGCCTTTGCATCACGGAAATGACCGACGAGGGCTACGTGGTTCATATTTCAAAGCTCTGGGAGGACTTTCCGACCGAGGACTTTGAGGCCGATACGCGCCGCATCACGGAAAACCTCGAGGAGTGGATCCGGCGGCTGCCCGACCAGTATCTCTGGACGCACCGGCGCTTCAAGACGCGCCCGGAGGGCGAGCCCTCCGTATACTGATCTGATCCTCAACGAATGCGCCCTCTGCGTGCGCGCCGGCCGCGGCGACCGAGGGGCGAGCCTGCTTTTTTTTGGTGTTTTCATGCTGCTTCGTTTTACCAAGATGCAGGGCGCGGGCAATGACTTCGTCATGCTCAACGCCTACGACCGGCCCGTCGCCCTGACGACCGAACAGATCCGCCGCATCTGCGACCGGCGCTTCGGCGTGGGGTGCGACCAGCTGCTTGTCGTTGAAAAAAGCGCCGTCGCCGGGGCGGATTTCAAGTACCGCATCTTCAACCAGGACGGCGGCGAGGTGGAGATGTGCGGCAACGGCGCGCGCTGCTTTGCCGTCTTTGTGCGCGACGAGGGGCTGACCGCGAAGCGCACCATCACCTGCGAGACGCTCAAGGGCGTGATCGCCCCCACCGTCGAGGACGACGGCCGGGTGCGGGTGGACATGGGTGCGCCGCGCTTTGACCCGGCCGACCTTGCCTTTGATGCCGCGGGGGTGAGCCGGCTCACCCGTGCGGCCGACACGCTCTATCAGGTGCGCGCCGCGGGCGAGGACAACTGGGTGAGTCTGGTGTCGATGGGAAATCCCCACGCCGTGCGGCTTGTGGGCGACGTGGACGCCGCGCCGGTTGAGGCGGTGGGCGAGGCCTTCCAGCACCTTGAGCGCTTTCGCGAGCGCGTCAATGTGGGCTTTCTGCAGGTGCTTGACCGCACGCACGTGCGGCTGCGCGTCTATGAGCGCGGCGCGGGCGAGACGCTTGCCTGCGGCAGCGGCGCCTGTGCGGCCGTTGCGGCGGGCATCCGCCGCGGAGCGCTTGACCGCGACGTCGAGGTGTCCATGCGCGGGGGCGAACTGAAGGTTTCCTGGGACGGCGCAGACGGGCACGTCTTCCTGACCGGGCCCGCGGCGGTCGTCTTCAAGGGCGAGATTGAAATTTAGCCTCCCTTCGGCGGGAGCGAGGCAAGGACAGCAATAAAGGTGGGGCCATGATTGATGTGGTTTTGAAAAAGGGCAAGGAGCGCAGTCTGCTGCGCCGCCATCCCTGGGTTTACGACACGGCCGTGCAGCGCGTAGGAGGCGCTCCCGCCTCGGGAGAAACCGTCCGGGTGCTTGCCTTTGACGGAAGGCCTCTGGGGCTTGGGGCCTTTTCTCCGGCCTCGAGCATCCGCGTGCGCATGTGGTGCTTTGACTGCTCGGTCGACGTGGACGATCCGCTTTTTCTGCGGCGCCGCATCGAGGCCGCCGTTGAGGCGCGCGAGGCGCTTCTGACGCGCACCAACGCGCGGCGCCTGGTGTTCGGCGAGGCCGACGGCCTGCCGGGGCTCGTGGTCGACGACTACGACGGCTGGCTGGTGACGCAGTTTCAGGCCGCGGGCGTCGAGCGGCGCCGCGACGAAATCGCGGCCGCCCTCATGCAGGCAGCCGGCGCGCGCGGCGTCTTTGACCGCTCGGATGCGGCCACGCGCACCCGGGAGGGACTTCAGACGCGCGTGGGGGTGCTCGCCGGAGACGAGCCCCCGCAGCTGATCGACATCGTCGAGGACGGGGTGCGCTACGGCGTGGACGTGCGCCGCGGCCACAAGACGGGCTTTTACATCGACCAGCGCGAAAGCCGCCTTGCGGCGCAGAGAATCGCCGCCGACTTTCTTGAGCGTACGGGCCGCGGCCTGCGGGCTCTGAACTGCTTTTGCTACACCGGGGGCTTCTCGCTTGCCCTGATGAAGGGCGGGGCGCAGGAGGTGGTGAGCGTGGACAGCTCGGCCGAGGCCCTTGCCAGAGCGCGCGCCAATGCGGCCATGAACGGCTTTGACGACGAGCGCATGCGCTGGGTTGAGGACGACGTCTTCGGCTTTCTGCGCAGGATGCGCGACGCCGGCGAGAGCTTTGATCTCGTGGTGCTCGATCCTCCCAAGTTCGCCTCAAGCCACTACCATGTCGAGCGCGCCGCGCGCGCCTACAAGGACATCAACCTCAACGGACTGCGGCTGCTGCGGCTCGGCGGACGTCTGCTCACCTTTTCGTGCTCGGGGGCGATCGACGTGGACCTGTTCCAGAAGATCGTCGCGGGCGCGGTCTTTGATGCGGGACGCACGGCATGGGCCGTCGAGCGCTTCGGCGCTGGAAGCGACCATCCGCTGCTGATGACCTGCCCCGAGGGCGAGTACCTCAAGGGGCTCGATCTGCTCATGCGCGACTAACCCGGCATGAGCGCGCCGCGGCCGCACGGGCGGCCCGGCGCGGACCGCCCGCGAGGCCGCGGGCGGCCAGGTTTCGGAGTAAAGACACTATGACTGAAGATTTTGATCCGTATCCGCCCGAGCCCGAGATTCCCGTCACCATCCTGACGGGCTTTCTCGGTGCGGGCAAGACGACGCTTTTGAACCGCATCCTTCACGAGGAGCACCACCACCGCATTGCGGTGATTGAAAACGAGTTCGGCGAGGAGGACATCGACAGCGAGCTGCTGGTGCAAAGCGGCGCCGAGCAGATCGTGACGATGAACAACGGCTGCATCTGCTGCACGATCCGCGGCGATCTGTCGCGCATCCTCACCGACCTGCGGCACAAGCGCGACCGCGGGGAGATCGCCTTTGACTACGTGGTGATCGAGACGACGGGCGTGGCCAACCCGGGGCCCGTGTGCCAGACCTTTTTCATGGATGATGCGGTGGCGCCCTTTTTCCGTCTCGACGGCGTGGTGACGATCGTCGACGCCCTCAACGGCGGCCGCACGCTCGACGAGCAGGACGTGGCCAAGGATCAGGTCGCCTTTGCCGACCGCATCTTCATCTCCAAGCGCGATCTGGTGTCCGCCGAGGACTATGAGGCGCTCCGGGCGCGGCTTGCGGCAATGAATCCGCGCGCGGCGATCGAGCCCGCCGACATGGGCAGCGTGCCCGTCGAGAAGGTGCTCGACCTCAACGGCTTCAACATGAACGACATCCTCGACATCGATCCCGGCTTTCTCACCGGGGCGCATCACCACCATCACGGCGACGACGTCGCGGCCTTCATGTTCACCTCCAGGCGTCCCTTCGACGCGCCGCGCTTTGAGCAGTACATCCAGAGTCTCATCGCGGTCTATGGACAGGACATGCTGCGCTACAAGGGAATTCTCTACGTCAAGGGAACTGGACGGCGCTGCGTCTTTCAGGGCGTACACATGATGTTCGGCGCCGACGTGCTCGGTCCCTGGGGCGAGACCGTGCCCGAGACAAAGATCGTGATCATCGGGCGCCGGCTGCCGCAGGAGGCGATCATCAAGGGCTTTGAAAGCTGCCTTGCCGACTAGGGGCGGCGGATCGCAGCCGGGGAGGGGGGCGAACGCCCCCCTTGCTGCTTTTCTGCATCCAGCCGCATGCGGCGGCTTGTGCTGCATCCGGGGTGCGGGGGTGATAACCCGCACGCGGTCGGAGCAGGCAGGTTTTTCTCGACTTTTCAAGCCTCAAGAGCGCTTGCAATACAAAAAAAGTATGCTATCGTTTGCGCCCTAAAAGAGGCCCCTGAAGGCGCAGCGCGACGTCCAGGCGACGCTTCCGACCCGAGCTATCGCATCGGCAGCCTTCTCCTTGACTTATCAAAACACGCACTATGGCAACGAAGAAACTTTTGACCGAGCAGGAACTCCTGGCCATGCCCGAGAAGGACTATATGAACGAGCGCCAGCTTGAGTTCTTCCGCAACCGCCTCACCGAAATGGAGGCGCAGCTGCGCCACAACGCCGGCCAGACGACGGAAAACCTGCGCGAATCGACCGTTGTTCCCGATCCCGCCGACCGCGCCACGATCGAGGAGGAGCACGCCCTTGAGCTGCGCACCCGCGATCGCGAGCGCAAGCTTCTCAAGAAGGTGCAGGCGGCCATCAAGCGCATCGACGACGGCGAGTACGGCTGGTGCGAGGAAACGGGCGAGCCCATCGGCGTGGCCCGTCTGCTGGCGCGCCCGACCGCGACGCTCTCGCTTGAGGCGCAGGAGCGCCGCGAGATCAAGCAGAAGATGTTCGGGGACTGATCGCGTCGAATCCCGAAAATTTTGTTGCAGATCCTTGCAATCCGGAAAAGAGGAAGGCTCGCACGGCCTTCCTTTTTTCGTTAGAGTAGCGTCGTTTTTTGATCTGCACGGGAAGAATCAAACTATGGAACAGTTTCACGGAACGACCATCGCGTGCGTGCGCCGCGGCGGCTCGGTCGCCATGGGCGGCGACGGCCAGGTGACCCTGGGAAACGTGGTCTTCAAGGCGACCGCGCGCAAGGTGCGCCGCGTCTTTCACGACCGCATTCTGGTGGGCTTTGCCGGCGCCACGGCCGATGCCTTCACGCTGCTTGAGCGGTTTGAGGGGATGCTCGAGAAGCACTCCGGCCACCTGATGCGCGCTTCGGTTGAGCTTGCCAAGCTCTGGCGCACGGACCGCGCGCTGCGGCATCTTGAGGCCATGATGATCGTGGCCGATGCCCAGACGACGCTCGTGCTCTCGGGCAACGGCGACGTGATCGAGCCTGAGGGCGGCATTGCGGCGATCGGCTCGGGCGGCAACTACGCCCTGTCGGCGGCGCGGGCGCTGCTCGCGCACACCGAAATGGATCCCGAGTCGATCGTGCGCGAGGCGCTCAAGATTGCGGGCGATCTTTGCATCTACACCAACCAGAACCACATTGTCGAAGTACTCGGCGACCCCCGGGCCTGAGCGCGGTTTGCGCACAGGGCCGGCCTAATGGTGCTTTTCAAGCCACATCAAAAGGAACATCTGCATGACGGGCAATGAGCGCGGTCTGATGACGCCGCGGGAAATCGTAAGCGAACTGGACAAATACATCGTGGGGCAGGACGACGCCAAGCGCGCCGTTGCAGTGGCCTTGCGCAACCGCTGGAGGCGTTCGCGCGTTCCCGAGCCCCTGCACTCGGAGATCACCCCCAAGAACATCCTCATGATCGGACCCACGGGCGTGGGCAAGACCGAGATTGCGCGCCGCCTGGCGCGGCTCACCGACGCCCCCTTCGTGAAGACCGAGGCGACGAAGTTCACCGAGGTGGGCTATGTCGGCCGCAATGTCGAGTCGATCGTGCGCGATCTGATGGAGGCGGGCATGAAGCTCGTGCGTGAAAACCAGAAGAGGAAGGTGCGCGCCCGCGCCGAGGAGGCTGCGCGCGAGCGCGTGCTTGACCTGCTCGTGCCGCCGCCGACATCCATCACCAACCCTGACGGCACGCAGGCCCGCCCGGAGGAAAACGCCGCGCGCCGGCGCTTTCGCGAGCAGCTGCGCGAGGGACTGCTCGACGACAAGATCGTCGAGGCCGACGTGCCTGCGCGCGCCCCTGCCTTCAACATGATCACCCCGCAGGGGATGGATGACCTGGAAAACCAGCTGCAGAGCGTCTTTGACAAGATCAACGCCCAGCAGCGCGAAAAGCGCCGTCTGCCGGTCAGGGAGGTGCTTGAGATCTATACCGACGAGGAGGCCGGACGCCTCATCGACGAGGACGATCTCACGCGCATCGCCATCGACAACGTGGAAAACAACGGCATCGTCTTCATCGATGAGATCGACAAGATCGCCCGCGGAGGCGAGACGAGCGGCGCGGATGTCTCGCGCGAGGGCGTGCAGCGCGACCTGCTTCCCCTGATCGAGGGCACCTCGGTGAAGACGAAGTACGGCTGGGTGCGCACCGATCACGTGCTCTTCATCTGCTCGGGCGCCTTTCATCTGTCCAAGCCCTCGGACCTCGTGCCGGAGCTGCAGGGGCGGCTGCCGATCCGCGTGGAGCTCAAGAGCCTCACGTGCGAGGACTTCGAGCGCATCCTGAAGTCGACCGACGTTTCGATCGTCAAGCAGTACGAGGCGCTTCTGGCCGCCGACGGCGCGCGCATCAGCTTTACCGATGATGCGATCCGCACGATCGCCCGCTACGCCTACGAGGTCAATGAGCGCACGGAGAACATCGGGGCGCGGCGCCTGCACACCGTGATGGAAAAGCTCCTCGAGGAGGTGAGCTTTGAGGCGGGCAACCGCAGCGCGATGGAGCTCGTGATCGACGAGGACTACGTCAATGTGCACCTCGGCGCCATCGCCGGCAACGAGGATCTTTCGCGCTACGTGCTCTAGCCCGCGCGGCACACGCGCGTCCAGGCGGCAGGCGAATTTCCCGCGAGGTGGGGCGCCTGCCGTTTTTTCGTGCGCCGGCAGGGCCCGCGGGGCGGCTGCGCCTGTCATGTGCCGCGGGCGGATTTGTGCAACAATGCACGCCGGCGGCCCTCGGAGCGGCCCCGACCGCTTCCGCAGGAGTCTTTCGCCTCACTGGCGGACGCAGGCCGGCCTGCCCAGGGCCCGGCATGCACCCAACCCCGGCCCGTCCCGAGCCTGATTCCAGGGCTTTCAACGGCGTTCGATTGTTTTTTTCGAAAGACAATGACCAAGGCTACTTCCAACACCAATCTGGTGCCGGCTTCGCTCAAGGCGGAAATCCTGTCCGAAGCTCTTCCCTACATCCAGCGCTTTCACGGCAAGACGATCGTCATCAAGTACGGCGGCAACGCCATGACCGACCGACGCCTGCAGGAGGCGTTCGCCCGAGACGTGGTGCTTCTGAAGCTGGTGGGCATGAACCCCGTGGTGGTCCATGGCGGGGGCCCGCAGATCAACAGCGCCCTGAGCCGGGTCGGCATCCAGAGTCAGTTCGTGCAGGGCATGCGCGTCACCGATCCGGCCACGATGGAGGTGGTTGAGTGGGTGCTGTGCGGCGAGGTGCAGGGCGATCTGGTGCAGATGATCAACAGCTACGGCGGCCACGCCGTGGGCCTCAACGGCAAGGACGGCGCCATGATCAAGGCGCGCCGCATGAAGCTGCAGGACACCAACGACCCCAACGTCTGGCACGACGTCGGACAGGTGGGTCTCATCGAGAAAATCAACCCCTCGGTCGTGCAGGCGCTCATGCAGGACCACTTCATTCCCGTCATCAGTCCCATCGGCATGGGCGAGGACGGCCTGGCCTACAACATCAACGCCGATGTCGTGGCAGGCAAGATGGCCGAGACCCTCAGGGCCGAGAAGCTCGTGATGCTCACCAACACTCCGGGCGTGCTCGATCGGGAGGGAAATCTGCTCACGGGACTCTCGGCCTCGGGCATTGACGCGCTCTTCAAGGACGGCACGATTTCAGGCGGGATGCTGCCGAAGCTGTCCTCGGCGCTGTCGGCCGCGCGCAACGGCGTGCGCAGCGTGCACATCATCGACGGGCGCGTCACGCACTGCCTGCTGCTTGAAATTCTGACGCCGCAGGGCGTGGGGACGATGATCAATGCCGATTAAGCCGCGCCGCACCCAGAGGCCGGAGACGGCCGACGACGGGCAGGTGCGGGTGCGCCTGTCGCGCGTGCGCCTCTGGCTTGTGGACCTCGACGACACGATCTTCAACGCCTCGGCCGGGATGCTCGCGGCCATCCACCGGCGCATGGAGCAGTACATTGGCAGACGGCTGGATCTTCCGCCGCAGCAGGCCGTGCGTCTGCAGAAGGACTACTGGCGCACGTACGGCGCCACGTTTGTGGGCCTGCAGCGCCATCACGGCGTTGCGCCCGATGAGTTCTTCGAGGCCACGCACGGCTTTGACCTGCAGCCGTACCTGAAGACCGTCACGGGCGCGCAGCGCCTTCGCGCCGTGCTCGCAAGGCTTCCCGGCAGACGGGTGGTGCTCACCAACGGGCCGCGCATCTACGCCGAGGGGGTGCTGCGCGGCCTGCGGCTGCGCGGCGTCTTTGACGGCGTGGTGAGCGCAAACGACATGCACATCTGCGGAAAGTGGCGCTCCAAGCCCGATCCGATTCTTTTTGCGCATGCTGCGCACGCCTTCGGCGCACGGCCGTGCGAAACATGCTTTATCGATGACAGCCCGGCCAATCTTGCCGCGGCGCGCGCCCTGGGCATGGCCGCGGTCTGGTGCAGGGGATACCGAAACGACAAGCCCGCGACGGCTGCGCACCCCTGGGCCGACCTGGTGGTGGATAATCTGGATGCGCTTGCCGCAGAGCTCGGCCGCCGCCCGCGCGGCCGCGCAGGCTGAACGGCCGGCCGCCCCGGCCGCGGGCCGCGCGCCTGCCGCGGGACTATTGGGACATGGGGACGATCATGCTGGGATTCATTCGAGGGGTGCTGAAGTCGGCCTGGACGATTCTGGACTTCACGCGCAGGGCGCTTGCCAACGTGCTGCTGCTGGTGATTGCCGGCGTTCTGGTCGGCGTGATTTTCCTTGAGGAGCGCACCCCGGACGTGCCCGCGCGCAGCATCCTCACCATCGATCTGGCCGGCGAGATCGTCGAGCACGGGGACTTCTCCGGCAGCGGGGCGATCGGATCGGTGTTCTCGGGATCCGAGCCGCAGACGCGGCTTCGGGACGTGCTTGCGGGACTCAACATTGCCGCAACGGACCCCAGCATCGAGGGGGTCCTGATGCGGCTCGACGACCTGGAGGGGGCGGGGCTTGCGACGCTGCGCGAAATCGGCGCGCAGATGGACCGCTTCAAGAGCGCGGGCAAGCGCATCACGGTCTGGGCGACGGGCTACAACCAGCAGCAGTACGCCATTGCCGCGCACGCAAGCGAGGTGTACGTCCACCCCATGGGGCAGGTCCTCTTGAAGGGCATCTCCACAAACCGCCTGTACTGGGGCGAGACCCTGCGCCGCCTCGGCGTCACCGTGCACGTCTTCAAGGCGGGCGACTACAAGAGCTCTCCGGAAAGCTTTGTTCTGAAGGCGCCCTCAAGGGAGTCGCTTGAGGCCGACCGCTTCTGGATCAAGGATGCCTGGAGCCAGTACGCCAACGCCATCGAGTCGGCCCGCGGGCTCATGCCCGGGGCGGTCGATGCGCTCATCGGCGACTATCCCGCGCGACTTGCAAAGGCCAAGGGCGACATGAGCCGCGTGGCGCTCAATGAAAGCCTCGTTGACGGCGTCACCACCCTCGACGAGACGCAGGACATGCTCGTCGAGCGCCAGGGCGGACGCAAGGGCGTTGACGCCCTGCGCACGGTGTCGCTGTCGGACTATCTGGCGGCGCGGGTCAAGGCGCCGTCCTCGGACAAGCGCATCGCCGTCGTGACGATCGAGGGCGAGATCAAGGACGGGGCGGACGCGCCGGGCATGACGGGCGCCAGAAGCGCGGTGCAGCTCATCCGCGAGGCGCGCAGCAGCGAGCAGACCGCCGCGCTCGTGGTGCGCATCGACAGCCCCGGGGGCAGCGCGGTTGCAAGCGAACTCATCCGCCGCGAGCTTGAGCTTGTCAGAAAGGCCGGCAAGCCCGTCGTGGCGAGCATGGGCGACTATGCCGCAAGCGGCGGCTACTGGATTGCGACGGCCGCCGACCGCATCATCGCCGACCCGATGAGCATCACAGGCTCGATCGGCGTCTTCGGCATCGTCCCGCGCTTTGACAAGACGCTTGCAATGGTCGACATCGGAACGGGCGGGGCCTCAACGTCGTGGCTTGCCTCGGCCGAAAGTCCTCTCCAGGACATGTCGCCCGGCTTTGAAAAGATGATGCAGCTCTCGGTGGCGCGCACCTACCGCGACTTTGTCCGGCTGGTGGCGCAGGGGCGGCACATGAGCGAAAAGCGCGTCACGGATCTTGCGCAGGGCCGCGTCTACACCGGGCGGCAGGCGCAGGAGCGAGGGCTTGCCGACAGCCTCGGCGGCGTGACCGAGGCGGTGGAGGAGGCCCGCAGACTGGCAAAGGCGCCCGGGGCTGACCTGATGTGGCTTGAAAAGAAGGAGGGGCGCCTGTCGATGCTTTTCAATGGGCTTTTCGGCGGGCTTGCGAAAATTCCGGCCGCGCAGAGCCTTCTGCACGCCCTTGCGGGCGAGCGTCTGATGCTGCGCGGTCTGGATCCCGGGACTGCGGCGCTCCTCACGGGGCCCGCGGCCGAGGCCGCGCGTTTTGCGCAGATGGTGCGCGAGCCCGAAAGCCTCTACGCGCACTGCCTGTGCAGCCGGCCGTTTTGAGTCCCGGCCGCGGGCAGCCGGTCCTGCAGGAAAAAACAAGGCCCCCTTTGCGGATCGATCCGCAAAGGGGGCCTTGAACCCGATGAAGGGGGACTTCGGCCGGCGGGGCGCCGGCCGTAGTCCCCCGCAGCCGCAGGGGGCGGGACTAGTAGTTCCAGCCTTCCTTGAGCCAGCGCGCAACGTCGAGCGCGCAGTAGGTGAGAATGCCGTCGGCGCCGGCGCGCTTGCAGCAGACCATCGTTTCCATCGTGATGCGCTTTTCGTCAATGCAGCCGGCGAGGGCGGCGCACTTGAGCATCGCGTATTCGCCCGAGACGTGATAGACGAAGGTGGGCGCCTTGAACTCGTCCTTGACGCGGCGCACGATGTCCAGATAGGGGATGCCGGGCTTGACCATGACCATGTCGGCACCCTCGGCCAGGTCGAGGCCCACCTCCCAGAGCGCCTCATCGCCGTTGGCCGGATCCTGCTGATAGACCGACTTGTTGGACTTGCCCAGGTTCGAGCTCGAGCCCACGGCGTCGCGGAACGGCCCGTAGTAGGCGCTGGCGTACTTGGCCGAGTAGGCCATGATGCGGGTGTAGGTGTGTCCCTCGGCCTCGAGCATCCTGCGGATGACGCCGATGCGGCCGTCCATCATGTCCGAGGGCGCCACCACGTCGGCGCCCGCCTCGACCTGCGCACGCACCTGGCGCACGAGCATCTCGATTGTTTCGTCGTTGAGAATGAAGCCCGTCTCGTCGATCAGGCCGTCCTGACCGTGGGTGGTGTAGGGGTCAAGCGCGACGTCGCACATGACGCCGAGGGTCGGGTACTTCTCCTTGATGGCGCGAACGGTGCGCGGAATCAGGCCGTCGGGATTGGCGGCCTCCACGCCGTCGGGCGTCTTGAGGCTGTCGTCGATGTGCGGGAAGAGCGCCACCATCGGAAGTCCCAGTTCGACCATCTCGCCGCAGACCCCGAGCAGTTCGTCGATCGTGTAGCGGCACACGCCGGGCATGGTCGGGATGGGCTCGCGGCTGCGCTCGCCCTCCATGACGAAGACCGGAAGGATGAGATCGTTGACCGTGACGACGTTTTCACGCATCAGGCGGCGGGAGAAGTCGTCGTGGCGCATGCGGCGCATGCGCACCATCGGATACTGGCCAAGCGTTTGCATGGTGTAAGAGTCCTCTTGTCAAAGAGATGAAAATGCGGGGCGTCTGCCATGCAGGCGCTCCAAAAGTCTGCGGCGCCGGGCAGACCCCTAGGGGGCCTTTGCGGCGCAGTCAAGCCGTCCTTCGGGATCAATCCAGGACAGAAGCGTTGTCTGCAGCTGCTCGACGCCCTCCTTCTTGAGCCCGGAGAAAAGCTGCGCGCTCACGTGCGGGCCGACCGCGCGGGCCCGCTCGAGAGCCTGCGCCAGAACCTGCGCGCGCTCGGCGCGCTTGATCTGATCGGACTTGTTGATGAGCCAGAGCTGGCGCACGTGCGCGCGCGATTCAAAAAAGTCGATCAGCCACTCGTCGGCGGGCATGAAGGGGCGGCGCGCGTCCATCACGATCACGATGCCGGTGAGCGAGGGCCGCTGCGCGAGGTAGCCGCCGATCAGTCCGCTCCAGCCCGCGCGCGTCTCCTGCGCGGCCCGGGCGTAGCCGTAGCCCGGCAGGTCGACGAGAAACCCCACGTCCTCGCGCCGGGCGCCGCCGGGCGCCGCCTGCGGCAGTCTGCGCGAGAGCGCAAAGAAGTTGATGAGCTGCGTGCGGCCGGGCGTCTTGGAGGCGAATGCAAGGCGCCCCTGGCGGGTGAGCACGTTGATGGTCGTGGACTTGCCGGCGTTGGAGCGTCCGGCAAAGGCGATCTCGGGCAGCCCCGCGCCCGGAAGCTGGGCAATGGTCGCCGCCGACGTACGAAACCGTGCAGAATCAAAGAGGGACACGATGCAAAGGGCTCCTGGAGTGGTCCTTGACTTGGTGGGAGATCTTAAGCCCGCAAACTGATGCGGCAGTTAAGGCGCAGGCCCTACTCCTCACAGCGGACGCGGTCGATGAAGCCGCCGCCCAGGCACGTCTCGCCCGCGTAGAGCACGGCGCTCTGGCCGGGCGTGGCCGCCCACTGCGGCTCGGGGAAGAACAGGTCGAACTCCCCGGTACAGCGGCCTGCGGCATCGGCGGGGCGCACCGCATCAATGCGGCAGCTGCCGTCGGGCGCGCGGTAGCGCGTCTTGACTGTAACGGCCGCGCCCGGCTCGGGCGCGCGGCCTGAAATCCAGCTTGCGTGCACGGCCGTCAGCGCATCGGTCCTGAGCCACGGATGGTCGTGCCCCTGCACGACCCAGAGCGTGTTGGCCGCCAGATCCTTTCGGGCGACAAACCAGGGCTCGCCGCTGCCGTCGCGGCTGCCGCCGATGCCGATGCCCTTGCGCTGTCCGAGCGTATAAAAGCTCAGCCCCATGTGCTCGCCCACCACCTTGCCGTCGGGACGGCGGATGGGGCCGGGGTGCGCGGGCAGATAGCGGTTGAGGAACTCCCGAAAGGGCCGCTCGCCGATAAAGCAGATGCCGGTGGAGTCCTTCTTGTCGGCCACGGGCAGCCCGATTTCGTGCGCGATCCTGCGCACGTCGCGCTTGAGCATGCCGCCGACGGGAAAGACGGCCCTGGAGAGCTGCGCCTGGTTGAGCCGGTGCAGAAAGTAGCTCTGGTCCTTGCCCGGATCGAGGCCGCGCAGCAGCTCAAAGCCCGAGTCGGTTTCGCGCACGCGCGCGTAGTGTCCGGTGGCGATGTGGTCGGCGCCCATCGCCATGGCGTGGTCAAGAAAGGCGTTGAACTTGATTTCGGCGTTGCACAGCACGTCGGGGTTGGGCGTGCGGCCGGCCGAATATTCCCGAAGGAAGTCGGAAAAGACGCGCTCCTTGTATTCGCGCGCGAAGTTGACCGCCTCCAGATCGATGCCGATCACGTCCGCGGCGCTTGCCGCGTCGAGAAAGTCCTGGCGGCTGGAGCAGTACTCGGAGTCGTCGTCATCCTCCCAGTTCTTCATGAAGAGGCCGATGACTTCGTAGCCCGCCTGCTTGAGCAGCCAGGCGCTCACGGCGCTGTCGACGCCGCCGCTCATGCCGATGACGACAGTGTGCATAGGGTGTAGTGTCTCTTGTGTGGAAGGGGCCCCGCAGGACAGGGTCCGCGCGCCCGCCTCGAAAAAAGGCGGACCATGAAAAAGCTTAGCGCAGCCGCCCCGGGCGCAGGCGCATTTTGCCTTCCCGCGGGCATTTTTTTCGCGAAAGGAAAGGAGCCCCAAAAAAATGACCAGATGTTTTGCAGCCGCCGCGGGGTGCGCCTCGATTCTTCTTCTTTGTTCGGCCGCGGACGCCGGAGGCGCGATCTCCGAGCAGACGGCCTGGCGCATTGCGCTTGATCGTTCAGGCGCGGCCGCCGGGGACGTGCAGCGCCGCAAGGTGCGCCGCGACGAGGAGGACGGCGAGGCGGTCCTTGAGTTTGAGACGGCCTGCGGAGACTATGACTACTCGGTGTCGCTGCGCGACGGAATGGTTCTTCATGCCGACGCGGAAGTCCGCGAGGAGTGCTGCAGGCGTTGGGAGCCGCGGAGTCTTGGCGCCGCCGAGTCCCGCAGGAGGGTGATCGGCGAAGTCTTGCGCCGCGTGCCGGGGGCGCGGGCCTCCGACATCAGCCTGAGGCAGGAGGGATCCCGCTGGGAGGGCGTGCTGCGGCAGCCGGGCTTCAAGCACGAGTTTGAGGCCGACCGCCGCAGCGGCATCATCACGGACTGGACCACCGACCGCAGGCAGGACGGCCTGCGGCCGGGGCGGCGGGACTAGTGCACGGCGGGCACGAGCGGCTCGACGTTGGCCTGCGGCGCATGGCAGAGCATGCACTCGTGGCGCGAGGGCGCCATGACGAGCTTGCCGTCGACCTTGGTCCAGTGCGAGGAGGGCATCGCCGCGGGCTGGCCCTTCACCTTGGGCGCGTCGATTTTCTCGACGTTGCCGTGGCACATCATGCAGGGGTTGGCGTCGCGGGTGATTTTCATCGTCGAGACGTCATGCGGAATCATGGCGGGCATGCCGTACTGCGTGTCGCGGTACAGCCCCGCGCCCATGGCAAAGGACTTCGGGGTGGGGGTTTCAAAGGGGCTCGTCTTCTCCAGACTCGTCTGGTTGATGTCGATGGGCTGGGAGGTGGTGCAGGCGGCCACAAGCGTCATGGCGGCCGCAGAGATCAGCGCGGTGACGAAAATAGATTTCATTTAAGGCTCCTTGACGGAATTTTTCGGGGCTGCCGGGCGGGCCGTGAAGCGCGGTGCGAAGACAATCGCGTTTTCCGGGCACGCAGCGGCGCACCGGCCGCAGCTGGTGCATTCGCCTGAGGCGATCATGCCGCGGGCTGCAGCGTCTTTGAAATTGATGACTTGCGGTTCGGGACAGACCTTGAGGCAGTCGGCGCAGCGCGTGCAGCGCGCGTCGACAAAGATCGGCTTGATGAGGCCGGCGCGGCCGACGACGGACCAGAAGGCGCCGAGCGGGCAGAGGTGCCCGCACCAGCCGCGCTGCACGACGAGCAGGTCGAGCGCAAAGACTCCGAGGACGGCGGCAAAAAAGCCCAGGCCGACGCCCCAGATCGCCTCGCGCCACAAAAAGGCCTGCGGACTCACCCACTCAAAGGCGGCGGTGCCCGTCACGGCCGAGGCGATGAGCGCTCCGACGGCGAGGGCGTAGCGCGTGTTTCGGTGCACGCGCAGCCAGTCGCTGCGGATCCCCGCCTTCGAGCGCAGGCTTGCGGCGGCATCGGTGACGATGTTCATCGGGCAGACCCAGGCGCAGAAGGCGCGCCCGCCTGCGATGATGTAGATCGCCAGAACGATCGCCGATCCCGCGGCCATCGTCAGCTCCGGCGCGTGGCCCGCGCAGAGCTTCTGCACGAACGCAAAGGGATCCGAGAGCGGGATGAGGCCCGCAAGCAGGCTCGAGGAGAAGTCCCCGGCCAGAAGCGGGGCGCCCAGAAGCGTCCAGCCCAGCCGCGCCGTGCCGATGAACAGCCCCAGGATGCAGAGCTGCACCAGGCGCCGGACGCAGGCGAGCACCAGAAGTCTCCGGGCGGTGTTGATGGTGCCGTTCGATTTCCTTGCGCTCATAGCAGCGGATCGTCCATGTTGTTGAGATAGTCAAGACCTCCGGGCTGCGCCGGGGCGGCGGGAGCCTGCTGCGGCTGCTGCCGGCTTGCGGGCGCCTTCGGATGGTGCGGCTGCTCCTGCATCCAGCCGAGGCGGTAGTGCTCGCCGATCTGTCCGAGAAACGCCTTGCGGTCGACGATGTTGATCGCCGCACGCTGCGTCGGACAGCTCCAGGTGCACAGGCCGCATCCCGTGCAGTGATCCGGGTGGATCACGGGCACGAAGACGGCATGCCGCGACAGGCGGCGCGGATGCGGATCGAGCGTGATCGCCTTGCCCTTGACCGGGCAGATGCGAAAGCACACCTCGCAGCGCAGCCCCTGCCAGCTCAGACACGCGTTGGGGTCGATGGCGGCAATGCCCATGCGGGCCTTTCGGATGTCCTCGAAGCCGCGGTCGAGCGCCCCGGAGGGGCAGACGCGCACGCAGGGGATGTCCTCGCACATGTAGCAGGCCGTCTCGCGCGGCGTGAAGTAGGGCGTGCCCGCGGGAGCGGGATCGCCGAGTCTTGCAAGCGTGAGCGTGTTGTACGGGCAGGCCTTGACGCACAGTCCGCACTTGACGCACTTGTCTGCAAAGTTCTCCTCGGCGCCCGGCGGCAGGGGCACGAAGCCCTGCGAGCGGGCATCGCGCGCCACGACCGAGAGGCCGCAGGCCGAGAGCGCCGCAACGCCCGCGCCCTGCAGCAGGACGGAGAGCACCTCGCGTCGGTTGGCTTGGATGGTCATGAGTCTCTCAATGTCTCACGGGTTGTCCCGAACGCCGGGGTTCCCGGTCCGCAGGGGGCGGGAACCGCCGGAGGGCTCCTACGCGGCCTTGGTCACGCGCACGGCCGCCTTCTTGTAGTCGGGCTCGGACGACAGCGGATCGGTGGCGTCAATGCAGAGCTTGTTGACCTGCACGGACTCGTCGAAGAACGCCATCCAGACCGTGCCGCGCGGCATCTTCATGCGGCCCTGCGTCTCGACGAGAGCCTGGATCGAGCCGCGGCGGCTTGTGATCCGGGCGACGTCGTGGCGCTTGAGCCCGCGCTTTTGCGCATCCTGCGGGTGCATGTAGAGCACGGCCGAGGGGGCGGCGCGGTGCAGCTCGGGCACGCGGCGCGTCATCGAGCCGGTGTGCCAGTGCTCGAGGATGCGGCCCGTGCACAGGTTGAGGTCGTACTCGGCATCGGGCTTTTCCACGGGCTCGGCAAACGGACGGAAGAAGATCTTCGCGCGGCCGGGCAGGGGCTTGGGCGTCTTGTCGGTGACGCCGTCAAGGTTGCCCTGCGGAATGGCCTTCTGCAGCTTGCCGTAGAACTCGAAGTCGCCCGTCTTCACGTACGGGTCGTACTGCGCGTTGAAGCGGTAGGCGGTCTCCTTGCCGTTGACCACGGGCCAGGTGAGGCCGCGCACCTTCGCATCGAGATAGGTGTCGAAGTCGGCCAGGTCGTGGCCGTCGCCGAGCGTGAACTCGCGGTACTCGGTAAAGACCGCCTTCTCCGGGAACCAGTCGACGCCGAGGGCGTCGGCCGTCGAGTTGATCGCGCCCGGGTACTTGGCGTCGGGCCAGGGGCAGGCCTTCGCAGCCGGCATTGAGCCGAAGAGCGCGTCAAAGAGCGTCGCCTCGGGGTCGATGCCCATGGCCTGCGCCTTGGCGGTCACGTCGGGCAGCACCTTGCCGTTGGAGAGCTTCTTCTCGCCCCAGCATTCACGCACCTTGAAGCGGCGCGCAAACTCCATCATCATCGCCACGTCGGTGCGCGCCTGCCCGGGCGGGGGCACCATCTGCTGCCAGCCCTGCGTGCGGCGCTCGGCGTTGCCGTAAAGTCCCCACTTCTCAAAGATCATCGCCGCGGGAAGAATCAGGTCGGCGACCTTGGCCGAGAGCGTCGGATAGACGTCCGAGACCACCACGAAGTTCTCAGGCCGGCGGGCGGCCTTGAGCCAGTGGTTGGAGTTCGGGGCGGACTGGAAGATGTTGACCACCTGCGTCCACAGGAAGTTGACTGAGTCGTCCTCAAGGCCGCGCAGCAGCCCCATGATGGGCTTGCCCTGCACGGTGTTGGTGGTGCCCTCGGGCACGTGCCAGAGCTTCTCGGTCTTCTTGTGGTGCGCTGCGTTGCCCACGAGCATGTCCGAGGGCAGGCGGTGCGAGAACGCGCCCACTTCGCGCGCCGAGCCGCAGGCCGAGGGCTGGCCCGTGAGCGAGAAGGCGCCGTTGCCCGGACGGGCGTGCTTGTTGGTGAGAAGGTGCAGCGCGTAGATCTGCTCGTTCACCCAGACGCCGCGCACGTGCTGGTTGACGCCCATGCACCAGAACGAGAGGATGTTGGCCTTCTTCGAGCAGTAGAGGTCGGCCAGGGCCGTGAGCTTCTTCTTGAAGCTCTCGAGCGACTCGTCGGGGTCGCCCTTGGCCAGACGCGCCACGAAGTCGAGCGTGTAGGGCTCAATGCCGCGGCGGTACTCGTCAAAGGAGATCTGCCAGTGGCTGGCGGCGGCGCCGGCCTGCTTCTGCTCGACCTCGATGCCCGCCTTGCGGCGCTGTCCGACGGCCTCGGCCTCGGAAAGGATGATTTTGCGCTGCTTGGCCTGGGTGTCCTTCTCGGCCTCGAAGGCGTACTTGTCGGTGGGGCGCATGCCGTAGCCGATGTCGACCGTGCCCGCTGCAAACACGCAGTGCTTGCTGATGAAGTCCTCGTCATAGGCCTTGCGGCGGACGATTTCACGCGCAAGGTAGTTGGCGATGGCCAGATCGGTGTTGGGCTTGAAGATGATCTCGATGTCGGCCATGCTCGAGGAGAGGTTGGTGTGCGTCGTGAGGTTCACGATGCGCGTCTCCTTGTGCGTGAGCTTGCGGTCGGTCACGCGGCTCCAGAGCACGGGGTGCGCCTCGGCCATGTTGTTGCCCCACAGCACCATCGTGTTGCACTTCTCGATGTCGCCGTAGACGTTGGCAGGCTCGTCGACGCCGAAGGTCTGGTAGAAGCCGACCACGGCCGAGGCCATGCACAGGCGGGCGTTGGGGTCGATGTTGTTGCTGCGAAAGCCCGCCTTCATGAGCTTGCTTGCGACATAGGCCTCGGGGATCGTGTACTGGCCCGAGCCGACGATCGCCACCCCCTCGGGGCCCTTGGCCTCATAGACGCGCCGGAACTGGCGCTCCATCTCATCGAAGGCCTCCTCCCAGGAGACGGCCTCGAAGCGGCCGTTCTTGTCGAACTTGCCGTTGGTGCGGCGCATCAGCGGTTGCGTGAGGCGGTCCTGGCCGTAGAGGATCTTGGCGTTGAAGTAGCCCTTGATGCAGTTGAGACCGCGGTTGACCGGAGCGTCGGGGTCGCCCTTGGTGGCGACGACGCGGCCGTCGAGGGTGCCCACCTGCAGGCCGCAGCCCGTGCCGCAGAAGCGGCAGACGCCCTTGCGCCAGACAATGCCCGCGTCGGCTTCGGCAGCCGCCTGCGCCATGGCTTGCGTCACGGGCAGCCCCACGGTCATGGCCGTGGTGGCGGCCGCGCCGGCCTTCAGCAGTTCGCGGCGTGAAATGGGGATGACTTTTTTGGTCATGGTTGAGCTCTCCTGAGAGTCCGCGCCGCAGATCCCTTCCTCTGCGGGTCCTTCGGCGGGAGCCTGCGGCAGGTGTTCGCCCCGGGGGGCGCTGCCGCGGCAGGGAATCCTTCAGCCCGGACGGTTTTGGGAAAAAAGGTTTCAGCTTTGAACGCCCGGGGCGCTTCCGGCCCCGGCGTCGTCCTCGTCGACCTCGCGGTGCACGACGAGACTGACGTCGATGACGTCGGGGAGTTTCTTGAGCGCGGAAAAGCGCTCGGTTTCGGCTTCGATGGTGTCTTCGGCAATCACGACCACATAGCGGCCGCCGGCGGCGTCGCGCTGGTGAATTTCAACGCCGGGGACCGAGGCGATCGCCGCCTCGGCTTCGGCAAAGCGTCCGGGGCGGCAGGAGACGATGACGCCGGAAATGAACAGGGACATGAACTTTATTGCCGCCGCAGCCGCAGGGCAGGGGGTGCGCAGCCGGCAGGCGCTGCAGCGGATCGTTGAAAAAGACGATGGACCAGGGAGTCAGAAGCGGGGGTTTCGACGAAGCTAGGCCAAGCTGACGAGGCGGCTTCGCAGAAAAATCTAGTTAATCATATCCAAAAGGAGTAAAAATGCAAAAAAATTTCAAAAACCCTTGTAAATCAACCGATTTATGAGTTTTTTGTCCTTTTCTTCTGCTGGAGCTGTCCTCTAGGCCAAGATCCGGGTTTTGCGCCATGGGGGGAGAAATTCCCGGGCATAAAAAAACAAGGCGGATGCGCCCGCTTCCGAGCGCTCCCGCCTTGTCCGGTGCCTCCCCGTCAGATAGGGGAAGTTTGTGTGACTAACCCACCAGTCTTATTGTTTTTAGATGTAGCCGTAAATCAAACCAAGACACCATCCCACGACCACGGCGGTGATCACGCCGATCAGACCCGGGGCGATGAAGGAGTGGTTGATCACGAACTTGCCGATGTGCGTCGTGCCGGAGCGGTCGAAGGTGATGGCCGCGAGGTCGGACGGGTAGGTCGGCAGGATGTAGTAGCCGTAGGCGGCGGAGGCCATGGCCACGATCACTCCAGGCGGCGTGCCGATCTGGATGGCGACAGGAACCACGATGGCCACGGCGGCGGCCTGCGAGTTCACGAGCTTGGAGACGATCAGCAGCACGATGCCGAAGGTCCAGGGAGCGACCTTGATCCAGCCGGTGAGGGCATCCTTCAGGGCGTCGATGTGGTTCGAGAACATCGTGTCGGACATCCAGGCCACGCCGTAGACCGAGACGATGGCGACCATGCCGGCGTTGAACACGGCGGTCTTGTTGATCTTCTTGGCGTCGCAGAACATGACCATCAGGATGCCGGACAGCAGCATGAACATCTGGATGACGAGGGTCATCGACAGGCGCTTCTTGCCGACCATCGGGCGAAGCTCGGGCACGGAGCCGAGGATGGCGACGACGGCAACGGTGGCCAGGAAGATGAACAGCGAGGCCCACTGCTTCTTGGTGAACTTCACGCCGATGAGCGTGGTGGTTTCGCCGTAGACGTACTTGCGCTGCTCGGGATCAGCGATCAGGGCCTGGAACTTCTCGTCCTTGTCGAGGTCCTTGCCGCGGAACACGGAGAAGGTGCCCACGGCGAAGATGCCGACGATGGCCGCCGGGATCACGATCGCAAAGAGCTGCATGAAGCCGAAGGGCTGTCCGCCGACCATCTGGCCGTCAAGCAGGGCGATCATCGACACAGCAGCCACGGCGGCCGGCGAGCAGATCACGCCCATCTGGGCGGCGATGGTGGAGGCCGCCATCGGACGTTCCGGACGGATGTTGTTCTTGATGGCCACGTCGTAAATAATGGGCAGCATGGTGTAGACCACGTGGCCCGTGCCGCAGAGAACCGTCAGGAACCAGCAGATGTACGGAGCGAGGTAGCAGACCAGGCGCGGATGCTTGCGCAGGGCCTTTTCTGCAATCGACAGCAGGCAGTCAAGACCGCCCGCAGCCTGCATGGTGGCGCCGGCGCACACCACGGCCATGATGGTCAGAATCACGTCGACAGGCGGCTTGCCGGGCTTCATTCCGAAAATGAAGATGAAGATGATCAAGCCGATGCCGCCCATCAGGCCGAGCGTCAGGCCGCCTCTGGGTGCTGCATAGAACAAGCAGGCAAGGAGTACGAATAGCTCCAGCCAAAAGTCAAAACCAATCATTTCTCTTATCCCCTCGGTAGGTTAGGACGCAGGAATTATCTGACTGTCTGCACCTCTTTGGGGGTAGACCTTTCTGGCTATTTGTCGGAATCTTGACCTGTGTCCAATTGTTAGAAGACTTTACAAACATGAAAAAACGAGCCGAAGCGCCCGTTTTTCTGAGAAAAATATTAGGGTGAACCCTGAGGCATTCGGAGACATACCTCTTGCGAGGTAAGTAGTCGCCCTCTACCTAGTTGGTGTTAATTTTTACTTTGTAAAAATAGTCTTGGAATCTGCGTGTGAACACCTAAAGAAAACTGCTCACCTCTTGAGAGTACAAAACGGCGCCTCTCATCGAGGGCTTGTGCCGATGCCGGCGGCGGCGCCGGCATGCGGCTGCGTCGTCTCATAGGGCCAGGAGAGGATGCCGCCGAAGTTGTAGACGCGCCGCCAGCCGTGTGCGGCAAGCCAGCGCGCGGCGATGCCGCTGCGCCGCCCGCTGCGGCAGTACAGAAGGTAGAGCCGCTGCGGATCGGAGAGCTCGGGCGGGATGCGGTTTTCAAGAATTTCGTCAAGAACGATGTTGAGCGCGCCCGGAATGTGCCGCTCGGCGAACTCTGCGCCCGTGCGCACGTCGATGACGACGGGGGCCTCGAGCCGGCGGCAGGGGTCGGTCATGAGCGCATGGGCCTGCTCGGCGGAAATGTCGATGCTCGAAGACTGAAACATGGTTGCACCTTGCGTTGAAAAGAAAAGCCCGGAAGTCATGGAGAACTTCCGGGACCTTCGGCTAACGCCATTTTAGCCGGGGTGCGGGGGTGCGGCAGTCCGGCCGCGCCCCCTGCCTGACGGCTAGAACCGATGGGCCTTGCCCGAGGCGTCTCCGGCGGGCTTGGCGCTCGCGCAGGGCTTGATCACAAGCGAGGGCTTCGTTGCCTCGCCCGAGGGCAGCGGCGCGATCGCGTCGACCGAGCCGTGCTTGCGGCGCAGCTCCTCGATGTCGCCGAACTCAATGGCGCGCTCCGGGCAGCTTTCCACGCACACGGGCATGCCGCCGCGGCTCGTGCGGGCCACGCAGCCGTCGCACTTTCTCATCTTGCCGGCGCTCTTGTCGAGCTGCGGGACGCCGTAGGGGCAGGCCTTGGCGCACATGCCGCAGCCGATGCACTTGGCCGTGTCGATGACGACCAGACCGTCCTCGGTGCGCTTGGCGTGCGCACCGGTCGGGCAGACCTTCACGCAGGCCGGGTCGGCGCACTCATTGCAGCCGATCGAGACGTAGTAGGCGAAGACGTCCTGGCGCCACGTGCCGTCCCAGTTGCGCGCCCAGCCGCCGCCTTCGTACTCGACGACGCGGCGCAGGTTCAGGCCCACGGGCATGTTGTTGAGATCCGCGCAGGCGACCGAGCAGGTGCGGCAGCCCGTGCAGCGGCTCACATCAATGAAAAAACCTTTTTGAGACATGTTGTTGTTCTCCCACCATTAGGCCTTGCGGACTTCCACCAGGGTCGTGTGCTGCGCATTGCCCTTGCCGAGCGGGCTCGGGCGGTGCGACGTGAGCGTGTTGATGCAGCCGCCGACGTCAATGCGCTTGCCGTTGATCATCTGCGGCTTGTACCAGGCGCCCTGCGGGATCGTGACGACCCCGGGCATGATGCGCGGCGTGACTCGCGCCGGCAGCCGCACGGTGCCGCGGTCGTTGAAGACGTCGACCAGGTCGCCGTCGGCAATTCCGCGCGCCTCGGCATCAAGCACGTTGATGTAGGCCGCGTCCGGATGCAGCTCGCGCAGCTTGGGCAGGTTGTGGAAGGTGGAGTGAATGCGGCCGTGGCCGTGGAAGCCGAAGCACTGCAGGGGATACTGCTTGGCCTTCGGGTCGCCCGGCATCTCCCAGGTCCGGAAGAAGACCGGAATCGGGGAGATCACCTCGTCCTTGGGGATCTTCCAGTCGCTGACCATCTTGGCAAGCGGCTCGGAGTAGATCTCGATCTTGCCCGAGGCGGTCTTGAGCTTGTTCTTCTCGGGATCCTTGCGGAAGGCCTCGAGCGCCACCGCGTCCTTGCGAAGGCCCCAGACCTTGGCCATGCCGTTTTTCCAGAACGTCTCGAAGTCGGGCAGCTCGGGCACCTTCTTGCGGGTCTCCTCGTAGCACCAGCGCACCCACTCGTCCTGCGTGCGGCCCTCGGTGTAGGCCTCCTCAACGCCGAGCTCGCGGGCGATCAGGCGGCAGATCTCCCAGCTCGTCTTCTGCTCGTACTGCGGCTCGACCGCCTTCTGGATGGCGAGCATGCAGGCCACGTCGCCGTGGCTGCCGCCCTGGCAGGCGAGGTCGTTGGTCTCGGGACCGAGCACGTCGGGCAGCAGGATGTCGGCATAGCGGCACGAGGGCGTCATCATGTTGTCGCAGACCACGAGGAACTCGAGCTTGGACTCGTCGGCGAGCAGCCGGTCGGTCCAGTTGCAGTCGCCGTGCTGGTTGATCATCGTGTTGCCGCCGGAGTTGATGATCATCTTGATGTTCTGCGAGAGCTTCTCGACGCCCTTGACGCCGTCGGTCGTGCGGCTCATCTGCGTGCCGCGGTAGATGGCGTCGGTCCACATGAACACCGGAATCGAGGCCTTCACCGGATTCTTGCCCACGGGCAGGTAGACGGCCGGGAAGGGCGTGTTGCCCTCATGCTCGCCCGTGTTGGTTCCGGGCAGGCCCACCTGGCCGAGAAGAATCGGCACCATGGCGATGGCGCGCGCGGTCTCCTCGCCGTTGGCCTGGCGTTGCGGGCCCCAGCCCTGCGAGACGAACAGCGGCTTGGTGCGGGCCATTTCACGGGCGAGGTTGCGGATCACGTCCACGGGGATGCCGGTGATCTTCGAGGCCCACTCGGGGGTCTTGGGCGTCTTGTCCGGACCGCGGCCGAGGATGTAGGACTTGTAGTCGCCGTTTCTGGGCGCCGAGGCCGGAAGCGTCTTCTCGTCGTAGCCGATGCAGTACTTGTCGAGGAACTCCTGGTCGACCCAGTTGTGGGTGATGAATTCATAGGCAAGCGCGCCCACGAGCGCCGCATCGGTGCCCGGACGGATGGGAATCCACTGGTCGGCGCGGGTCGTGGCGGTGTCGGTGAAGCACGGATCGATGACGATCGTGCGCGGACGGTGGCGCGTCATGGCCGCATCGACTTGGAAGCCCTTGCCGCCGCCCGAGGGACGCATCACGGAGAAGTTGTTGCCGAAGACCACATAGAGCTCGGCATTGGCAATCTCGCTCGGCAGCGACGCCGGGCGGCCGCCGTAGGTGAAGGGGAACGAGGCCTGCAGCTGGGCGTTGGAGTACGAGCCGTAGTACTTCAGATAGCCGCCCGCGAGGTTCATCAGGCGCTGCCAGGCGCGGCGCGAGCTGACGAGCGACTGCTGGCCGGAGCAGTACTGCCAGTAAATGGATTCGTTGCCGTACGTCTCGCGGATGCGCTTCCATTCGCGCGCGATGGTCTGGACGGCCTCCTCCCAGCTGATGCGCTCAAACTTGCCTTCGCCGCGGCGGCCGACGCGCTTCATCGGGAACTTCAGTCGATCGGGCGAGTACAGGCGCTCGCGCATGGAGCGGCCGCGCTGGCAGGCGCGCAGCTGCCGCGGTCCGAGCGTGTCGGGCTGGGTGTTGTCGGTTTCGATGCGGATGACCTGGCCGTTCTTGGTAAAGCAGCGCACCGGGCAGCGCTGGCCGCAGTTGATGACGCAGGCGCACCACTTGTACTGGCCGTAGTCTTCGACGGCGGCGGCCACGGCTTGAGCCACGGGGCTCAGCTGCAGGCCGCTTGCCGCCAGGGCGGCAAGAAACGTCCGCCGCGAGAGGGTGAAGTCGGGCATTGTTTTCTCCTGAGTAAGTGCAGGATTCGCTGGGCAAGGCAGGGCGCCGCCTTGCGCAGGCCGCGCAGGGGGGCGCAGCCTTCATGTTGAGCAAACCGTGCAGATGAAGCCGGGGACATGCCTTTGGTTTTTTCTTCTGCATGCCGGCATACCAGAGAAAAGTCTAAGAGAATCCCCGTATTTTTGTTGCGTAAAGATTGCTGTGCGACCCGCACCGAGCTCAATAAAAAATGTCCGGGGCACCCCCGCAGAAAGCGCTGCATGACCTGCCGCAAAGTTCGGTGCGGCGCCTAAAATCGAAGGCCTTCATTATTGTCTTGAGAGGATGCCCTGCCCATGACTTCGAATCTGCGCCCTGTCTATTGCCTGAACCAGCCGCTTCTGGCGCGGCTTTCTGCGGGCGTTCTGCTTGCCGCAGGCCTTGCGCTTGCCGCGGCCGGCTCCTGCGCAGCCGAGCAGCAGGCAGCGGGAAACACCAGGATTGAGTCGTTCAACAAGGCCAAGAAGCTTCTTGAGCGCGAGGTCTACGCCGACCACCGGGTGACCTTTTACTGCGGCGCATCCTTTGATGCGCGCAAGAACGTGACGCTGCCCGCCGGGTTCACGACCCCCAGGCACGAGAAGCGCGCCGCGCGCGTCGAGTGGGAGCACGTGGTGCCCGCTGAAAACTTCGGCCGCGCCTTCAAGGAATGGCGGGAGGGCGACGAGGCCTGCGTCGACAGCAGGGGGCGCAGCTTCAAGGGACGCAAGTGCGCCGAAAAGGTCAGCAAGACCTACCGCTACATGCAGTCCGACCTCTACAACCTTTATCCGGCCATCGGCGCGGTGAACGCCATGCGCTCAAACTACCGCTATGCGATGCTGCCCGACATGAAGCCCACGTTTGGAACCTGCGCCATGAAGATCGACGTCGAGGGCCGGCGGGCAGAGCCGCCCGAGGCTGCCCGCGGCGCGATCGCCCGCACGACGCTCTACATGGCGGCAAGCTATCCGCTCTACCGGCTTTCCTCGGCCCAGCGCCAGCTCATGCTGGCCTGGGACAAGACCTATCCGGTCGATCGCTGGGAGTGCACGCGCGCCAGGCGCATCGAGGCGATCCAGGGCAATGAGAACGCCTTTGTCGCCGAGCCGTGCCGGCGCGCCGGATGGTATTGATTCAGGGGAGCAGGGCCCGCGGCCAGGTGCGAAAGCCCTCAGGGGTCCGGGCTCACACGCCGAGCTCGAAGTAGATCACGTCCAGGTACCTGCCGAACTTGCAGCCTGCCTCGGTGAGCGTTCCCACGAAGCGAAAGCCGAGGATCTCGTGCAGCCGGATGCTTGCCGTGTTGTCGGCCGTCACAAGCGACACCACGCGGTGCGTGCGCTCGTCGCCGCGCGCGAGCTCTATGACGGCGCGCGCCAGCGCCAGGCCGAAGCCGCGCCGGCGAAAGTCCTGCGCGACGTACACTGATAGCTCCACCGTGCTCGCATAGGCCTTCTTCGGATTGAATTCGGACAGACTCGCGTAGCCCGCCACGCGCCCGTGCTCCTCGGCAACGAGCAGCGGGTGGTTGTCCTTGTTGTGCGCCAGAAGCCAGTGGCGTCTTTCCTCGAGCGTCGGGACGATCGTGTCGAAGGTGGCCGTTGAGTCGAGCACGGCGTCCCGGTAGATGGAGTGCAGGTCGATCAGGTCGATTTCCTTGGCGGTTCGAATGATCACGAAAGACTCCTTGAGGTCGAGGGAAAAGCAAAAAGCCTGCATCTTATTCTAGTGCCTTTGCGCAGCGCTGAGATTGGCAAAACAGCCTAGAAGATTCTCGTCAATGCAGGCATGTTGCAGACAGATGCCGCAAGATGCGCCTTCAATGCGCAGCCGCGGGCGCAAAAAAAGAGGCGGCCGTCCGGAGGTTCCGGACGACTGCCTGCGAGCAAAAAAATGGGTGCGGGCGCCCTGCCGCGCGCCGGCTTGCGCTAGCCCCCGTAGGGCTCCCACTTTCCGCGGTTGAGCCTGAGGTAGTCGCGCCCCTTGTACTCAAGCACGGCGGCCTGGCCGTTTTCGCTCACCATGTGCGTCTGCGGCAGATCCTTCACGAGCGCCTCAAGCGGCACGGCGCCGGCGCTCTTTGAGAAGAAGTTCGTCTCGATCGTGCGCCCGATGAGCGTGGTGAGGGCAAGGTAGCTCGTGCTGCCCGAGACGTGGATCTGGTTCTTGGGCAGATCCGTGAGGCCGATGAACTTCGCGAGCACGGGAACCTGCGTGATGCGGCGGCTCGGGATGTCGCGCAGGCGCGGGGTCTGGATGCGGTCGCCGCGCACGGCCGCGCCGTGCTCGGGAACCACCAGCAGCAGCACCTTGCGGCGGCCCTTCTCAAGCTCGGTGATGAACGTGTTGAGGTCGTCGAGGAAGCGCTTGGCGCGCGGCTCGAACGCCTCCCAGCGGCTGTGCAGCGGCAGGCGGTTGCCGTCGTGCAGCGCGATGAAGTTGAACAGCGACACCGAGCGGGGATCCTTGTCGCGGTCCATCACGCGCCTCCAGTGCCGCAGCACCGAGAGCGTGTCGGCGATCTCCTCGTTGTTGAACGACATGTACTTCAGCGGGAACTTGCGCTGCTCGAAGGGGGCGGTGAGGCCGGCCTGCGTGCGCATGGTGTTGAGGTAGTTGTCGTAGGCGCCGCCGTGATCGAGGAACAGGTGCTGCTTGAAGCCGAGCGCGTCGAGCCGGTTCATCACCTCGCAGTCCGGGCGCCGCGCGCCGTACAGATCGTCGTGCGAGGGCTGGCCGCAGGCGCCGGTCAGAAGCCGCAGCGCGGCGGGACCCGAGTAGGACGTCGCCGAGTTGAACTTGTCGAAGCGGATGTTGAAGCGCGAGAAGACCTTGTGGTTCTGCAGGTTGGCGGCCTCAAGATCGTCGTTGGAAAGCGAGCAGATGTTGAGGATGATGATGTCAAAGGGCGTGTCCCGGGCCGAAATTCCCGTCGGCAGCTGCGCCATGCGCTCCTTTTCGTAGTCAAGGAACGTGCGGTACCAGTTCTCCACCTCCTCGCTGGGCGCAACGGCGTCGCCCGACTGCGCGCTGGCGGCCTCGGCAAGAATCTCGCTGCGGGTCTTGCCGGCGTCTGCGGCGACGGCCGCCGCCGGGGCGCGCACCGGGGCGGCGGGCTCCATGAAGATCGGCTGCATGACGAGAAAGGTCATGTAGAGCGCCGTCACCGTGGTGATGCGCACGAAGTCGCGCAGCAGATAGTAGGCAAGCAGAATCACCACGCCCCAGCCGACCATCCGGAAGTTGATGAAGTCCCAGAGCAGCTGCACGACGTAGTTCACCGAGAACCCGGCGATGCCCGAGGTGTTGGCGAGAATGCTCTGCGGCCCGGGCAGCCAGCTCTCGGACCAGACGAGGGCGATGCCCAGAACGACGGCCGCAAGCTGCCTGAGCGCGTTGAGCGCGCGCCCTGGCACCGGCAGGAGCACAAAGACAAAGAGGATGGCGTTGTAGAGCAGGTCCAGCCGCAGATAGCCCGTGTAGGCGAGCGCAAACTCGCAGATGAAGAACACGTTCCAGAGGCCGAGCCCAAAGTAGGAGCGCGCGGGCGTCCGGGCGCGCCCTGCGCCGGGCGCCTGCGGGGCCTCGCCGTGCTGCGGCGAGCCGGCGGCGCTTTGCTGCGCCTTGCCGACTTCCTCGACTTTCTCGAGTGCCGGAGGATCCTGTCGGGTCACTTCTGCTCTCCCTGGCTGCCTGCCTCAGCGGCCTCATCCCCGCCGGCGGGCGAGGCTGCCTTCTGCGCGGCTGCGCCCGCTGAGGGGGCGCCTGCGGCCGCACGGGTGCCGGCAAACTCGAGCGCAGCCCTAGAGATCTGCACCCGGCCGTCGCGGTCAAAGCGATAGAGGCCCTCGTCAAAGCCTGCGCCGTAAAGCATCAGGACGCTGCGGTAGTAGTTTTCGCCGATGACGGGCTCTGATCCGATCACCGTGCGGATGAAGTCGGCGGTCTTGGTGTCGCCGAGCATTTCGAGCAGGCAGGCGCCGAAGCCGGCGTTTCCGGCCTGGTTGACGGCGCCGGTGACGACGTTGACCTTCTCGGGGGGCATGTTCATGCGCTCGGTGAGCTTCACCATCGGCTCAAACTGACGGGTGAGCACGTCGTAGGCCGGGTCGTCGGGCGAGAGCATGCCGGTCCAGAGATAGACGCGAATCGAGTTGTAGCTGCCCAGCAGGTAGTCGTCGCCCTCGGGCGGCACCAGACGGCCGCCCTTGTCGATCTTGGCCCAGTCGGGCGAGAACCCGGCCGGGGCCGTGCGCACGAGCGCGCGCACGGTGCCCTCGGCGACGCGCCCCCAGTAGGGGTCCTCGAGCGCCATGCGCCGCAGGATGAAGAGCGGCCAGTAGCTCGGGTTGACCGTCACGTGCGTGGGGTGGTCAAATCCGCGGCCGCCCGGCAGCAGCACCAGCCCGAGGTTGGGGACCTCGCGCACGTCCTTTTTGAGAAGCTCCATCATGGCGCGGGCCTTCTGCGCATACTCGGGCGCGTTCCAGATGCGGGCGGCCTCGAGCAGGTCGTAGGCGATCCACAGATCCGAGTCGGTGGCGTTGTTGGAGTCGATGATGCCCCAGGAGGAGCCGTTCTTGCCCCACAGCCAGCTCGGCAGGTTCTTTGTGATGTCGCCCTCGGCGAGGTTCTGCTCGGTCCAGGCCAGAAGCTTGTCGAAGGTCTCCCGGTCGTCGGCCACGAGCGCAAAGAACATCGCATAGGACTGTCCCTCGCTCGTGGTGATGGCGCGGGCGTCGCTGTAGTCGATCACGCGGTGGGAGGCGTCGATGTTGGCGGCCTTGAAGCTCTCCCACATCGGCCAGGAGGCGTTTGCAGTCATGGCAAGGGCGCTCAGCGCGCCGGCAAGCGAGGTCAGAAGAAAGGTTTTCACGATGGTTCGTCTCATGCTCTTCTCCGGATCCAGCGGCGCATGTAGAGGAAGATTCCCGCACCGGCCACCAGTGCGGCGGCAAGCGCGCAGAAGACAAGAATGAAGGGCCGGTCGGCAAGCGAGAGCCAGACGCGGCGCAGCCACGGCATGTCGCCGACGGTGTAGGTCGACTCGGGGGCAAAGCTCGTGAGGCTGTCCTCGCCGACAAAGACCGTGCCGCCGACGGCCTGCGTGAGGTCGCCCGGCTGCGCAAGACGCGTGTTGAGCACGTGCGCGCCGCGGGCGCCCTCCGAGAGCAGCGCCACCAGCGTGCGCGAGCTGTCCACGGGCGAGCGAATCGAGCTGATTGCGGCAAAGCCCGTGGTGAGGAACTCGGGTGCGGCGTCATCGGCGGCCGGCTGCCCGGCGCCGGCCCCGGAGGCCGGGGCGGCAGGCTTTTTCTGCTCAAACCAGGCGCCGAGCGCCTCGGTGATCAGCGCGGCCGAGTCGGCGCTCAGATCGAGCACGCCGTCGGGAAGCTCGCCCACAACGAGCAGGTCCTTGCCCTTGAGCAGATCGCTCTGGCCGGGCGCGGCGATCGTGATGTGCACGGGCGCCACGCCGGTGGCCGCGCCGATGCGGCCGACGGCGTTGAAGAGGGTGGTCAGCATTGAGGCCCCGGCGTCGTCGTCGATGACCGCGGCCGTCTGCGAGAGGTCGGCGAACTTCGAAAACGGGAAGGCGCCCTGCGTGTAGAGGCCGATTTCAGGCAGATGTGCGTAGTGGTACATGCCGCTGAACTCCACCATCGAGGTGGGGTCGATCTGGACTTGCTGCGTGGGCAGGGTGGCCGCGCGGCAGTTCGAGGGCGAGCCCTCGTTGGCCACCGTCTGGTAGTGCGCCTCAAAGGAGATGTCGTTGACCGCGGCCAGGCCGGAGGTCTTTCCGCCCAGGGCGACGGCCGGTCCGGGCGTGACGGGCAGGGTCACGAGCTTCGAGCCGCGGCTGGCGTCCTCGGCAAGGTTCTCGCTGTCGGCAAGCGCCCCGTTGACGAGCGTGCGCAGCTGCGCGCTCTGTCCGGCCGAGGGCTTGGTGTAGCGGTACAGAAGGCTGATGCTGGCCTCCGAGGCGCTCGTGAGGTAGATGTCGGGCGCAAGCCGCATCTCAACGTGCAGCGCCGGCAGCGTGGTGCCGCGCGCCGAGAGCTGCTCGGGGTACTCCATGAGTGCGGCAAGCGGCACGGCTGCGTCGGTGTCGACCCAGCGCGGACTCTGGTAGGCGGGCAGCGGCTCGGGGGCGGCGAAGTCCTTCTTGACGCGGTGCTTCGGGCCGATCAGCATCTGCCCGGAGGCGGCGGCCGCCTGTGCGGCGGCGACAAGGTCGGCGTCGGTGCGCCCGCCGATGACGAGCACCTTCTCATAGAGCCCGCCCGGGGCGTCGAGCATCAGGAGCTCCGGCCCCTCAAAGGCGGGAAGCTCGGCGAGAAAGTCCGGCCGCTTGTCGTTGGTGGCGAACACGACGTAGTGGCTCTTGCCGGGCAGCTCCCCGATGTAGACGGGAAAGCTCGCCCCGCGCCAGGCCGAGCGGGCGCCGACGTCGCCGGCGATGATCGCTGCGGCCGTCTTCTGCTCGCGGCTCGGATTGCCGGCAAAGACAAAGGGCAGCGTCGTCGGGGCGTTGGACGAGGCGTCGACAAAGGGCTGCGGCAGCTGCGCGAGGTCGTTGGCCAGGCGCAGGTTCTGCTTGGTGAGCGTCAGCCGGCTCGTGGGCGAGATGTCAAGCCAGAGCGCCTTGTTGCTGACGTTTTCGCAGACGACCTGGTAGTGGCCCACGAACTCGACGGCAATCTGGTTGCGCGGCTTGACCGCCTTGGGATTGAGGGCGATTGATGCGTGCGAGGGCTTGCCGAGGCCGTCCTTGGCAAGCTGGTGCGAGCCCTGCAGCTCGCCGTTGAGAAACACGTTGATCTGCGAGGTCTCGGCGATGAGCGAGGGCGAGGCGGTGAAGTCGAGCTCAAGCACGGCCTGGCTGACGAACTCGTCGGCGCGCACGCCGAAGTCAAAGTACTGCGTGGGAACGGCGCCGGTGAGCTTGACCGCGGTGGCCTGGCCCCCGGGCACCAGGCCGATGAGGTCGAGCGACTCCGTCACGCTCGTCGTGGCGTCGGTGCGCCAGACGGGGGCTGGCGCCGTATTGGCGGCTTCCGCCGCCGACGCGGAGGTCGCCGGCACGAGTCCCGCGGCCAGGGCAAGACAGGCGCTCGACAGGAGACTGAGTTTGAGGCGTTCGATTGGCTTCATGGCAGTGAAATGAATCTTCAGAGCGCCGCGCGCGGAATGCGCGGCAGCAGGGAGAGAACAAAGCGAATGGCGCGGCCCGCGGGGCCGGGCAGAAATTCGATGAGCGACTTGTAGCCGTAGGCGGCAAGCGAGCCGAGCCGCAGAAAGCCCGCAACAAAGTGGTCGTCCACGTGCCCCTTGGGCGGGATGGCCCACATGCCCTCGCGTGCAAAGGTGCAGCGGTTGTAGGCGATTTCCTCGGCGCTTGAGGCAAACAGAAGCTGGGCTTCAAGGGCGCCGGCCTCGAGCTGCGAGACGCGTGCGGCAAAGCGGTGCGTCTCGCCGCGGCTTTGCATGGCGATGCCGATCTCTTCGCCCGGGCGCAGGCGGGCAAGCAGCGCCTCCGGAGCCGAGATGCGCACCTCCTGCTGGGAGTATTCCACGAGCCGGGCGTCGACGGCATCAGCACTGTCCCCAAGCGTGATCTGCAGGGGGATGTCCAGCGGCACGCGCGGCAGGCGGTGCTTCTGCACCTCCTCGACGGCCACGGCCGCAGCCGCGCCGAGCACCATCAGGTTGTAGACGATCCAGCCGATGTTGATGGCAAGCGTCGAGATCTGCGGGTCGGCGGCCGTCACCGTCTTGTAGATGCCTACGGCAAGACCTGCGAGGTTCAGTGCGATGAGCACCAGCACGGGCCTGGCGATGCCCCAGTCGACGTACTTCTTGTCGATGGTCATGCCCTTGGCGGTGACGTTGAACTTGCCCTTGTGCGGGAAGATGAGCGCCACGGTGGTCGGCAGCAGGATGTACCACGACAGCACCGTCTCGTAGACGCCGCTCAGGAACGGATAGCGGTAGCCGCGCTGCAGGATCTGGTTGGTGATGGCCGCGTGCACCATGTGCGGGATGACGTAGGCGAAGATGGCCGCGGCCGTGGCGTAGATCACGTAGATGTCGGCAAACATGTAGGGCAGCGGCGCCACGAGAAAGATCAGCCTCGGCAGACCGTGCAGAAAGTGCACCATGGCGTTGAAGAAGCACAGCCGCTGTGGCAGCGTGAGCCCCTTGCCCAGCAGCGGGTTGTCGAGCCGGAAGATCTGGATCATGCCGCGGGCCCAGCGGATGCGCTGCCCGATGTGCGCCGAGAGCGATTCAGTGGAAAGCCCCGAGGCAAGCGGCCGGGAGATGAAGGCCGACTTCCAGCCGAGGCGGTTGAGCTTGAGCGAGGTGTGCGCGTCCTCGGTCACGGTCTCGACGGCGATTCCGCCGATCTGCGCGAGCGCGGCGCGGCGCATGACCGCGCTTGAGCCGCAGAACATCACGGCGTTCCAGGTGTCGTTTCCCTTTTGAATGAAGTCGTGGAAAAGCGAGTTCTCGATGGGCATGGCCCGCTCAAGATGCAGGTTTTTCTCAAAGGGATCGGGCGAGTAGAAGTGGTGCGGCGTCTGCACGAGCGCAATGCGCTCGTCCTTGACGAGCCAGCCGACGGTGCTGGTGAGAAAGTCGCACGAGGGCACGTGGTCGCAGTCGAAGACCACGATGAACTCGCCCGAGGTGATGCCGAGGGCGTGGTTGATGTTGCCCGCCTTGGCATGGTTGTGCTCCTCGCGCTTGATGTAGTTGACGCCCACCGAGACGGCAAAGCGCTCAAAGGCCTCGCGGCTGCCGTCGTCGAGAAGGTGCACGCGCAGCTTGTCGGCGGGCCAGTCGAGGTTGATTGCGGCAAAGACCGTGGGCTTGATCACCTCAAGCGACTCGTTGTAGGTCGGAATGAAGATGTCGACCGTGGGCCAGACGCTGCGGTCGGCCGGCAGGGGATAGGGCTTTCGATCGAGCACCCAGCAGACCTGGAAGTAGCCGAGCACCATCACGATGAAGGCGTAGATCTCCGCGGCCAGAAGCGTGAGGCTGAAGAAAAGCTCCAGGGGCGTCGTCCCGTGGATGGTCGAGGTGCAGCGCCACCACAGGTAGCGGCCCGAGACGGTGACCGAGATCACGAAGAGGACCATGAGCGTCACGCGCGAGCGCACGTGCGTAAAGCTCCAGGCCGAAAAAAGCATGATCGACAGGAAGATCACCTGGCCCTTGACGTCGAAAGGCTGGGTGATGCACAAAAAGGCCAGAACCGCGACCAGGGCGGCGGCGATGCGCACGAGCGTCTTTTGCAGCTGCTGCGAGGCCGGGTGCACGGCCGCCGGCTTGCTGCGCTCGGCAAGCGCCCGGCCGAGCTCGGAAAGAAGGCGCGTGCCGGCGCGCCCGATGGCGTCTCCAAGCCGGTGCATGACGCGCACAAAGCCCGTGACGGCGCGCGCAATGGGATTGCCCGCGGCAAAGCGCCTCCAGTCAAAGACGTAGACCAGGCACAGCAGAATCGACTGCAGAAGAATGCGCAGCGCGTCGGCCGCCGTGGGTCTGCTGAAGTTCACATGCGGGTAGAGCTGTTCGCGGTTGGCGCGGATGTTCTGCCACCAGCGGCGCTCCAGAGGCACGAAGATCCACGCAAGCACCAGGGCGAGCGCGTTGACCGTCAGTGCGAAAGGCCCGGCGCCGGCATCCGACCAGCCGGTGATGCTGCGCGCAAAGTGCCTGCGAATCTGTTTGAGCGAAAAAAGGACCATGGGTAAAAGCGGGCGGGCGCGGCGCGCCTGCAGGGGCGCCGCGCCGAACCCTGGCTCGGCGTCCGATGAAGACTTCCGGCGCCAGGCGGCCTGAAAAAAAACAGACTGAGCGGCGCGTCAGTCTGCAGTCCGCGAGAATTATAAAAGAAGCGCTGCGGCCGGCCGTGCGGGCCGCGGGTAAGCGATCGGCTCAAAATTGTTTCAAAACGCGAGAGACTCCGGGTTTTTACTGCGCAGCCGACCCGCTTTCCGAACGAATCAGCCCGGCGTGCGCAGGCAGTACCTTCCATCCGGGCCAGGATTCCCTATGAAGCGGGCGGGGGACGCGGCAGGCGAAGATGACAGTTTCTTGACAAAGGTCAAGAGTCGCTTTGTTTTTCCAAATGAGCGGACAGCTCCCCGGACGGCTGTTGGATCTAGTTCCTTCGGCGGAGCATTGCGCCGGCGGATCCCTCTTACGGGCGGGAGGGGGGCGAACGGTCTAGGGCTCCGCGCCTACCATCAAAGTGGGTGAAAAGCGAAGGGAACCTGAAAAAGATTGCGCAATTGCCTGATTCGGTCGAGTCTTGTAAGTGTTAACACCTATAAACCCGTCTTATTCCCCTTATTTTTCGGCATTTGGGGCAACCGCCCTTTGACCAATTGACGCTCTGCAGGGGCTTCGAAACAATGCCCGCTGAGGTGATGCGCCGCTGCGACACTCCGGGTGTTTTCAGACACCCGTTTTCGCTCATGGCGGCGGGTCGCTCATCTGAAAAAATCACGCGCAGTCTTCGCGGGGACTCCTCAACGAGGAAGGGAGCCGGCCGCGCCAGCTGCGGCGGTAAGAAGAAAAACTCCCCTTCAGGAGGGTCCCATGGAAGTTTCTCGCAGAAGTTTCTTCAAGAGAGGTTTTCTGATCGGCAGCGGCGGTCTGTCCGCTGCGCTCGCGGGCAAGGCGGCTGCTGCCCCCGCACGGAAGACTCCCTACAAACTTCAAAATGTTCAGGAAGTCACCAACATCTGCTGCTACTGCTCGGGCGGCTGCGGCACGATCTGCTCCTCGCGCAACGGCGAGCTCATCAATCTTGAGGGCGATCCGGATCATCCGGTGAACCTCGGCGGCCTGTGTCCCAAGGGCGCCGCCATGTGGGGTCTGCGCAACATCGTCAAGCCGGACCGCACCACGGAAAACCATCCCGACCGCGTGCTCTACCCGATGGTGCGCCGTCCGGGCTCGGACAAGTGGGAGCGCATCAGCTGGGAGAAGGCGGTCAAGGAGATCGCCCGCCACGTCAAGAAGACGCGCGACGCAAGCTTTGTGACCCGCGAGGACGGCGTCACGGTCAACCGCTGCGACGGCATCGCCAGCCTCGGCGCGGCGCAGCTCGGCAATGAAGAGGCCTGGCTCGTGCAGAAGTTTGCGCGCAGCCTCGGCGTCGTCGCCATCGACAACCAGACGCGCGTCTGCCACTCCTCGACCGTGTCGGGCCTGGCGCCCACCTTCGGCCGCGGCTCGATGACGAGCCACTGGTGCGACTTCGCCAACTCCGACGTCATCATGACGATCGGCTCGAACAACGTTGAAAACCACCCGCTCTCCTCGCGCTGGGTTGAGCGCGCCCAGGACCGCGGCGCGACCTGGATCGTGATCGATCCGCGCTACTCGCGCTCGGCTGCCCAGTCCGACATCTACGGACGTCTGCGTCCGGGCACCGACATCGCCTTCTTCGGCGGCCTGATCAACTACATCCTCGAAAACGACCTCTGGCTGCACGACTACGTTCTCAACTACACGAACGCGGCCGACATCATCCGCGAGGACTACGAGTTTGATCCGGAGACGGGCCTCTTCTCGGGCTGGGATCCGGAAAAGAAGAAGTACAGCGCCGCCAGCTGGGGCTACGACGTCGACAGCCAGCGCCAGTGGGATACGTCCGACGGCTCGCCCTTTGCCTGGGTCAACAAGCCCGGCACGCCGAAGTTCAAGACGCCCGCGCTCAAGGTGCTCAAGAAGGACATGACGCTTCAGAATCCGCGCTGCGCCCTGAACCTCATGAAGAAGCACTACTCGCGCTACACCCTTGACATGGTCAACCGCATCACGGGCATGGACAAGGACGTGCTTCTCAAGGTCTGGCAGACCTATGCCTCCACGGGCAAGGCCGACCGCGCGGGCTCCATCCTCTACGCCCTGGGCGAGACGCAGCACACCTACGGCTCCCAGAACTGCCGCATCATGTGCGTGGTGCAGCTGCTGCTGGGCAACGTGGGCAACGCCGGCGGCGGCATCAACGCCCTGCGCGGCGAACCAAACGTGCAGGGCTCGACCGACGTGGGCGCCTCCGTGCACCAGGCTCCGGGCTATCTCTCCTGGCCGCGCGGCGACATTCACCCGACCCTGGCCGACTATCTCTCCAAGGAGACCTATGCGGCGGGCTACTACACCAACAAGCCCAAGTTCTGGGTTTCGGCCCTCAAGGAGTGGTTCGGCAAGAACGCCACGTTCGAGAACGACTACTGCTACGACCTGCTGCCCAAGACGAGTCCGCGCCGCGACTACGGCTACTACTCGACCATCATGACGTTCAACCAGATGCGCGACGAGCGCATCAAGGGCTACTTCTGCTGGGGGATGAATCCGGCGCACTCCACGCCCAATGCCGCGCATGCCCGCCGCTCGATGGCCAAGCTCGACTGGCTCGTGGTGGCCGACTGGTTCTTCACCGAGACGGCCGACTTCTGGCGCGCGCCCGACATGAAGCCCGCCGAGATCAACACCGAGTGCTACTTCCTGCCGGCGGCGCTCATCTACGAAAAGACCGGCTCGATCAACAACTCCGGCCGCTGGATCCAGTGGCGCGAGAAGGCCGTTGAGCCGCCCGGAGAGTGCAAGAGCGACTTTGAGATCCTGCTCATGCTCTGGAAGGAGATCCGCAGCCTCTATGAAAAGGAGGGCGGCGCCTGCCCCGAGCAGATTCTCAAGACCAACATGGACTATACGATCGACGGCAAGCCCGATCTGCGCGCCCTGTGCTGGGCGCTCAACGGCTACGACGTCGCCACCGGCAAGCTGCTGCCCGCCTACGGCAGCCTGCAGGCTGACGGATCGACGGCCTGCGGCATCTGGATTTTCTCAGGCTACTATAACAACGACGCCGAGAAGATGGACCCGATGAAGCAGCCCATGACGCGCCGCAGCAAGAGCGATCCCACGGGGCTCGGGCTCTTCCCGCAGTGGTCCTTTGCCTGGCCTGCGAACCGCCGCATTCTCTACAACCGCGCCTCGGCCGACATCAACGGCCGTCCGTACAACCCCAAGCGCGTGCTCGTCGAGTGGAAGGACGGCAAGTGGGTGCAGAACGACGTGGGCGACTTCGTCACGGCCAATCCGCCCGACAACGCCGCCTTCTTCATGACCTGGGAGCAGAACGCCCGCCTGTTTGCCTCCGGCATCAGCGACGGTCCGCTGCCCGAGCACTTCGAGCCGCATGAGACGCCCGCCAAGAATCTTCTCAACGGCGCCGGCGGCAACCCGTGCGCGCTCTTTACCGAAGATCCCTCGGTCAAGCGCGGCTCGAGCAAGGACTATCCGTACGTGGTCACCACCTACTCGGTGGTCGAGCACTGGCAGTCCGGCACCCAGACGCGAAACATTCCGTGGCTCAACGAGCTGATTCCGTGCAACTTCATCGAGATCAGCGAGGAGCTCGCCAAGGAAAAGGGCATCAAGAACGGCGACATGGTGCGCGTGTGGAACAACCGCGCCTCGGTCAAGGTCGCCGCGATGGTCACCAAGCGCATGCAGCCCATGGTGATCGACGGCAAGGTGACGCACGTTGTCGGCATGCCGCACCACTTCTCGTGGAGCACGAAGTTTGCCACCGGCGACAACGTCAACGACCTCACCCCCAACGTCGGCGACCCCAATTCCTGGATTCCGGAATACAAGGCCTTCCTTGTGAATCTGGAACGGGCGGCCTGATGCCGCGCAGTGTTTCAAGGAGAATGAATCATGGCTAGCAACAAAGAAGTTGCCATCTTGTTTGACTCGTCGCACTGCACCGGCTGCAAGGGCTGTCAGGTGGCCTGCAAGCAGTGGAACGTCCTGCCCTCACCCCTGGGGCTGAACGAAAACAAGTTCACCGGCTCCTACCAGAGCCCGGCCGACTTGAACGGCGACACCCGCCTGGTGATGACCTTCGACGAGAAGGAGTCGGGCAACAAGTTCCAGTACCTCAATTTCGCCATCGGCCGCCGCTCGTGCTTCCACTGCACGGACGCGGCCTGCGTGGAGATCTGCTCCTCGGGCGCGCTCTACAAGACCGAGCAGGGCGTGGTCGCGTTCGACACCGACAAGTGCAACGGCTGCACGTACTGCCAGTCGGCCTGCCCGTTCGACGTCCCGCGCTTCCGTCCGATGGACGATCGCATCGACAAGTGCACGCTGTGCCTCGATCGTCTCGAGGAGGGCGGCATCCCGGCCTGCGTCAAGACCTGCCAGCCTGAGGCCCTCAGCTTCGGCCCGCGCGACGAGATGATCGCCAAGGGCAAGAAGCGCGTCGAGTTTCTCAAGAAGAAGGGCTTTGAAAAGGCCGAGCTCTACGGCGAGCATGAAATGGGCGGTTTGCACGTGATCCACGTCTGCAAGCACGGCCACGAGGCCTACGGCCTGCCGACCAACCCGACCAAGAACTCGCTCGTGGGCATGGCGACGGCCATGCGCGCAGTGACCGGCGTCGGCGCGGCCGTCGTGGTGGCCGGCCTTGCCGCCTCGTTTGTGGCTGCCCGCGGCTACCGCCGCGAACAGGTCACCATCGAGGAGGCCAAGCAGCACTGGACGCCCGAGCAGCGTGCTCAGGCCGACCGCGAGGTCAAGGAGCTTCTTGAAAAAGAAGCCCGCAACAACTAACCGCTCAATGAGGTGAAAAACTATGACTCGCTACATCCAGCGTCATTCGCTGCTCACCCGCGTGACGCACGGCGTCACCGCCGTGAGCTGCATCCTGCTTGCGGTCACGGGACTGTTCGTCTTTATCCCGGACCTTGGCGGCGGCATCATGGGCGGCAAGTTCACGTACGCCATGCGCATGATCCATCGCGTCCTCGCCATCCCCTTCATCCTGGTGCCCATCATTGCGGTGCTCAAGTCGCCCGGCGGCTTCGTGCACCTCTTCAAGGAGGACATCTTCGGAAAGTGGGACAAGGACGACGTCGCCTGGGCGCTCAAGTTCCCGTTCTACCTGTTTGCGCCGGGCAAGGTGCACATGCCCCCGCAGCACCACGTGAAGTCCGCCCAGCGTCTGGCCGACGGCGCGCTTGTGTTCTTCTGCATCTTCATGGCCATCTCGGGCATGGTGATGTGGCTCAACACCGGGCTGCTGCCCAACGGCGGGATGAAGGTCGAGTTCTCGCAGGAGACGGTGCTCATCGCGCACGTCGTGCATGACATCTTCTTCTTCCTCACCGTCTTCGTGGGCATTGCGCACATCTACCTCGGCGCGGGCATCTTCCAGCCCTACCGCGGCACGGCGCGCATCATGTTCGGCGACGGCAAGGTGAGCGAATCCGACGCCGCCTACCACTGGGGCTACTGGGCCAACCAGGAGATCGCCCTCGGCAAGAACGTGACCGAGGAAAAGGATCCGCCCAAGCGCTAGGATCAGCCTCATGACTCCCCGGCCGCCGCCCGGCCTCTCTCCCCGGACGGCGGCTGCGGGATGCCGAAGGCTTCCTCAAGAACGAAAAACCACAAGAACCATTCATTTCCAAGAGCGTCACTGCCTCATGCTCAACATCAAGAATATTCAGCGCGCCCTTCTCAAGTACGCCGGCCAGGACGATGAGCAGCTCGCCCGCACCCTTGCGGTGTACGGAGCGGTGCTGCAGCGCGCCGCGCAGCTTGCCAAGGACGCACCGGGCCCTGTCCCCGAGTGGACGCCCGAGGAGATCTCCGCGGCCCGTCTCGGGAAGGCCGTCCTTTTGTCCGAGCGTCCGGTCGTCCTCGATCCCGTCCGCCTTGAGGCGGTTGCCCGGGATCTGGCGCAGACCTTCATCGACGCGGCAGGCCTGACGGGCAAGGAGCGCGCCGCCTGCGAGGCCGTCGACTGGGCAGGCGTTGCCGCAAAGCTCCCGTCGCCCCTGGACGCCGAGGGACTGGCGGCCTTTCTGCCCGCCGCCGCGCAAGCCGCAGGCAACGAGGGGCTCGGGGAGATCTTCGTGCTTCCCGTGACGGGCTTTGCCCTTCGGGTGCTTCTTGATGCCGCAGGCACCGAGGCAAGCCGCGCCATCGACGCGCTCGAGCCTGACACGGTGCACGCCGAGCGGCCGCTGCGCTGCCCGGTGTGCGGGTCGGCGGCGGCGATCGCCTCGGTTGCAGGCACCATGCGCAACGGCAACGTCAAGAAGCTTTACTGCACCTGCTGCGGCGCGAGCTGGAAGTTCGAGCGCATCCGCTGCGCGCTTTGCGGCGACGAGGCGGTGAGCGACCTGAACTACGTGCACGACGAGGGCGACGAGGCCCACCGCCTGCACGTCTGCAAGAGCTGCGGCGGGGCGATGCCCACCGTCTTTGCGGGCGAGGAGCTGCAGTTCAATCCCGACGTCGAGGGCATGGTGATGAGCGCCCTTGAAAACTATTACGACGCCGAGGCCGCGGGCGCGAAGTAGCGTCCGGGACGCGGCGTTGAAAAGCTGCAAGACAGAAAACAGGCAGGCATATGCGCGAGACTCTCTGGCAAACCGGACTTTTCAGCGACATTGAGGTCGGCGCGGGGAAAACCGCCCCCGGCTCGATTGAACCCATCGCCGGTGCGCGCGTGGTGACGGTGCAAAAGCTCGACGCCGCGCAGCCCGCGACGGACTGGGTGGCCGAGGAGGTGCCCGTGGCGCTCGTCTACAACGGCATCTCGCACGCCGTGATGATGACCTCGCCCCTGATGCTCGAGGAGTTTGCGCTGGGCTTCTCGCTTTCCGAGGGCATCATCAGCTCGCCCTCGGAAATCTACGGCATCGAGGTCAACGAGGGCTGCAACGGCGGCCGCTCTGTCGAGATGACGGTCAGCAGCGAGGCCTTCTGGAAGCTCAAGCAGCGCCGCCGCTCAATGGTCGGCCGCACGGGCTGCGGCATCTGCGGCGTGGAAAGCCTCTCGGAGGCCGTGCGCGAATGCCGCCGCGTGGGCAACACCCAGACCTTCGACATGCGCAATTACGCGCAGGCGCTTGAATACCTGAGCCGCGTCGAGCGGCTCGGAGAGCTCACGGGCTGCACGCACGCCGCCGTCTGGGTGCATCCGGACGGAACGCTTGCGGGCGGCGCCGAGGACGTCGGCCGCCACGCGGCCCTCGACAAGCTTCTGGGCCTGCGCGCCAAAAACGGCTGGACCGACGGTGCGCTGCTGGTGAGCTCCCGCGCGTCCTACGAAATGGTGCAGAAGGCCGCGGCCTGCGGCGTGGAGATCCTCTTTGCGGTGTCGGCGCCGACTGCGCTTGCCATCGACATGGCTGACAAGTACGGCATGACCCTTGCCGCCTTCTGCCGCGCCCGGCGCACGAACGTCTACACGCACCCGCAGCGCCTGATCGGACTTTGAGGCAGGAGAGGGGGCGCGCACAGCCGGCTGCGGATGCGCCCAATGCCGCCCCGGGAGAAGGGCGCCTCCATTCTTGCAGCGGCTCTTTGCGGCTGACGATCAGCCGACCCTTGCGCCGAATGCGCAATGCGCAAGCGGGGTGCCTCATCAGCACCCCGCTTGATTCTTGAGCCGCCCCTGCGGAAAACTGCAGCGGGCGGCTTTTTTCAGGACGCATCAAAAATTGTCGGTGGGCCGCAGGCGGATTCATGTCGGCTTTGAAGCCATGAGGGAAAAAGTTTGACTCCATGAACTTGGAGAGCGCAGGCCGAACGGGCGCGCGCCTTTTCTTTCCCTGCTATTGATTTTCCTTTTTGTCGAAGTCGCACACGGTGCGCAGCAAAACCTCGTACCCGGCAAGAAAGTCCTCGATGCGCATGGCCTCCCTCGCGTTGTGCGAGCCGTTTTGGTTGGCCACGAAGATCATGCCCATGGGCACGCCCGCATTGGCAAGCACCGCCGCATCGTGACCGGCTCCGCTTGGCATCGCCTGGAAGGGAATGCCGCAGCGGCGGGCGGCCGCCTCAAGTTTTGCGCGAACGCCGGCATCCACCGAGGCCGCCTCGCAGACAAGCACGTCGTCAAACGCAAAGCGCACGCGCCTTTTCCGGGCAATGTCCTGCGCCTCGCGAAGCATCAGAGCGTGAAAGCGCTCGATGGTCTGCATGCTGAGGCTTCGCATGTCAAGCCCGAAGGAAACCTCGCCCGGGATGATGGCAATGGCCGCCGTCGGAGCGGTGTTGACCACGCCGCAGGTAAAGACGAGATCCTCGCCCGCGGCAAGCCAGCTCTCCCAGTGCCGGTCCATGCGCGCAAGAAGCTCGCCGAGCGCCATCACGGCGTCGTGCCGAAACTCGCGGTCGACCGCGCCCGAGTGCGCGGTCTCGCCCAGAACCCGGCAGGACTGATGCCGCAGATTGCCGCGAATGCCGGTGACGATGCCGACGCGCTCCGAGCTCGAGGCGTCAAGCCTCGGTCCCTGCTCAATGTGAAGTTCAATGAAGGCCGCAATGCGGCTGAGGTCGGCAAGCGCCCGCCCCGAGGTCATCACCTCGGGATCAAATCCAGCTTCGCGGATGACCTCGGCAAGAGTGATGTTCTCCTGGCGGTGCCGCAGCGCCGTCTCCCCGGGCTTGAGCGCGCCGGCAAGCGCCAGCGAGCCGACATACGCGCGGCCGAACCAGGAGCTTTCCTCCATGCGAAAGATGAGCACGCGGTAGTCGCGCTTGAGGCGTATGCCCTCGTCGTGGAGCGTCTTTGCCACGGCCAGCGCAGCGCACACGCCCGCAAGACCGTCATAGTTGCCGCCCTCGGGCACCGAGTCGCCGTGCGAGCCGCTGACGACGGCCGCAAGCGAGCGGTCCGTGCCGGGCAGCGTCAGCCACAGGTTTCCTGCGGCGTCGACCTCTCTTTGCATGCCGAGCTCACGCGCGATGCTTGAGGCAAAATCGTGCACGAACTGCTCGTGCGGGCCGTAGCCCATGCGGGAGACGCCGGCGCGATCGGCGCTGTCGCGGCGAACGGTCTCAAAGAACGATTCAGCAAAGGCGCGGGTTTTGTTTTGAAATTCGCTCATCAAAGTTCGGCGCGAAAGGCCTCCGCCCCGGGCAGAGGAGCAGGCGCCGCCTCCTTTTTGGATTTCGGTTCAATGGTTTTTGCGCCCTTCGGGCAAGCTAGAGCTTGGCAAGAAGCTTGCCCACGCGGCGCCCGAAGGTGACCGTGCGGCCGCAGGCCATGCCCGTCGAGAGGTTCGGGTAGGTGTTGGCGAAGTACGCGCCGCTGTCGTTGCCGATGACATAAAGACCGGCAATGGGGTTGAGGTCGTTGTCAAGGGCATTCATGTTGGCGTCGATCACGATGCCGTCGAGCGTGCAGAGAATGTCGCCCGTGTTCTTTGCGCCGTAAAACGGCGGCTTGTCAAGCGGCGTGAGACGGAAGGCCTCCTTGCCGAAGTCTTCGTCGACGCCCTTTTTGGCCATGGCGTTGTAGCGCTTGACGGTGGCGGCGAGCGCCTTGGGCGGGAGCCTGAGCTTTTCGGCGAGCTCCTCGATCGTGTCGGCCTTCATGAGAAAGCCCTTTTCAAGCAGCACCGGGAAGTACTTCTTCTGGAAGACCTGCCAGGGGATGTTGGGATCGGCGCCGTTCTCGAACGGATACAGGCGCGAGCAGCCGTGCATCTTGAACTGCTGCGCGTACTTCACCCAGTTCGAGTCAAAGAGCGTGTAATGGCAGTGTCCCTTCTGGTACTCGTCGGCGTGAAGGATGTTCTCGTAGGTGCCCGACTCATTGATGAAGCGCTTGCCGTCGGCATTGACCTTGAGCCAAGGCTGGGAGGCCATCCAGAACATGCCCACGTCGCCCGACTGGGCGGTCTTGGGGCCGTTGGGCTGGTCCGGACGCAGGGCGCAGCGGTCGAACTTCATCGTGGTGTGCGTCTCATCCATCTTGGCGCCGACCCAGAGGCAGGCGCGGATGCCGTCGCCGTGGGCGCCGGGCATCGAGCGGTTGCGGCCGATGATGCGCAGCGTCCAGGGCTGCAGCGCCTCGAGCATCTGGTAGTTGAGGGCGTAGCCGCCCGTGGCCACCACCACGCCCTTGGAGGCGTTGTAGCGCACATACTTTCCGTCGCCGTCGCGGGAGATGCAGCCCGTGACGCGGCCCTTGGCATTGCGCTCGAGCTTGATCATGCGCGTGTTGTAGTCAAACCGCGCGCCTTTCTTCCTGGCGTAGTCGACGAGCACCTTGTTGCCGTCAAGCGGCTTGCCCGTGCCGTCGTTGGACGTGCGCCAGCGCGGCGAGTGTCCGGTCGGAAAGTGGTGCCAGAGGGCAGGGTCGACCTTGTCGCCGGATTCATGCCGGAGCTCGACGCCGCGCTCGGCGAGGCGGTCGCCGTACCAGTTGATCGTCTCGCCCGAGTTGTCGGCCCACAGCTTGATGAGCTCCTGCTTGACGTGGCCTGCGGCGTACATCGTCATCGTTCTGATGTACTCGAACTTGTCGATCTTCGTGCCCCACTTCTGCTGGTAGCGGCTGTCAATGGCCGCAAGGTCGTCGCGGATGCCCGTGCCGGTGGCGAAGCGGTCGATGCCGATGACCTTGGCGCCCTCCTCGGCGGCTGCGCAGACGGCAAACATGCCGCCCGTGCCGCAGCCCACGACGAGAATTTCGGTGTTCACCGTGCGGGCGATGTCCTTTTCGGCGATTTCGGGCGGCTTGCCGAGCCAGTCGCCGTCATCCTGCGTCGTCTCCGTGCGGGAGACGACCTCCACGGGAATCTCGCCGCGGGCCTGGGCAATGCACTTCTGCGCGGCCTTGCGGACCGCCTCCGAGGTGATGGAGGCGCCCGAGACGGCGTCGATCTTTGCCGACTGGGCGCTCAGCAGCGCCTTCTTCAGATCCGCCGCGGCGGCCTGGCCGATGTTGGGCGTTTCGTGCGAGACGTCGAGAACGACGTCGGTGATCTTGTTCTCATCAAAGGTCATCGTGACGATGACGTCGCCAATGCCGGCAGCTCTGGCTGAATAGGTTCCGGGCTTGTAGAGGCCGGAGGCGGGGGCCGCATGAACGCCGGCGGAAGCCAGCGCGGCGCCGCCCGCAAGACTGGTGCGCAGAAACGCACGGCGGGAATAACCATTCGTCATGACGCGATTCTCCTTTTTTTTGTCGCCTACTTGAATAGAGTGTTTTCTTGCACTAAACCCTTCTATTTTCAGTGTTTTTAGTATATGACGATTCCAGCGGCGCTCGTTACGGGAATTTCCTGCGGACGACCGTGATCAGAACAACGGTGTGCAGGCAGGGTTTTCACGGCAGGATTGAACGCTGACTGCACGATGCGGTTGCAGCGCGGCCGTCGAGCCTGGGCGCGGCTGAAAGAAACGGGCAAAACACCGGGGGCTTTGGGCATGTTTCAGCACGGTCCGCCTCGTATAAAGAGAGTGAAAAAGTCTTTCTTTTCAAGGAGGTGCACCATGACAGACGTCACGCTCTCGCGCAGAAGGTTTCTCGAGGCGGCCGCGGCCGGGCTTGCCGCGCCTGCGCTTTGTTCGACGGCGGCGGCAGCGGCCGCCGACACCCGTCCGGTCGTGTACTGGACGCCCGAGCTTTCGGCCGAGTCCTTCATCCGCATGTACCGGCTCGTCAACAGGGAGATCACCGGAAAGGTTGCCCTGAAGCTGCACACCGGCGAGCCCGCGGGTCCCAACATTCTTCCCCGCGACTGGGTGCGGGCGCTGCAGGCGACGATTCCGCAAAGCACGATCGTCGAGTGCAACGTGCTCTACAAGAGTCCGCGCCAGACGACCGAAGGGCATCGCCGGGTGATCGAGCAAAACGGCTGGTCGTTCTGCCCGGTGGACATCATGGACGGCGAGGGCGATGCGCCGCTCAAGGTGAACGGCGGCCTGCACCTGAAGGAATTCATGGTCGGGCGCCGCTTCTTTGACTACGACTCGATGGTCGTGCTCACGCACTTCAAGGGACACGGCATGGGCGGCTACGGCGGCGCGCTCAAGAACATCGCCATCGGCTGCGCCTCGGGCGCGCACGGCAAGGCGCAGGTGCATGCCGTGACGCCGGAGGGGAAATGGACGATCGGCGAGGTGTTCATGGAGCACATGGCCGATGCGGGCAAGGCCATTTCCGAGCACTTCGGCAAGCGCATCGTCTATGTGAGCGTGCTGCGCAACATGTCGGTTGACTGCGACTGCGCGGGCGTTGCGGCGGCCGCACCGACGATGCCCGATCTCGGTATCATGGCCTCGACCGATCTGCTTGCCATCGACCAGGCCTGCATTGATCTCATCTATGCCATGCCCGACTTCATGAAGCACACGCTCGTCAACCGCATCGAGTCGCGCAAGGGCCTGCGGCAGCTTTCGGCCATGAAGGAGCTCGGCATGGGCACCGGCGCCTATCGGCTGGAGCGTGTTCTGCGCGAGCGCAGGCCCGGCGAGCGTCCGCAGGGCGACGGCACGGACAAGGCGTAGGAGGGCGGCGCGGCGCCCTGAAGGGCGCTGCCGCCCGGCTCAGGCAGGAGGGGCTTGATGAGCGCAGAAAACGAAAATTCCGTGTACGAGGCGCCTGACTTTGAGGCGCTCGAGTCGCCCTATGAAAGCGAGCTGCGGCTCGGGCTCATCGAGTCCGTGCGCAAAATCAAGCTCGAGGGCGTGCCCTTTGCCGAGCGCGTCCCTGGCCTGAACCTCTCCTACATCGAGACCGCGCAGTCGGTGCCCAACTGCTTTTACGTCCTGTCTGCGGCGCTCATTTTGCAGGGCACGAAGCAGCTCATGATCGGCGGGCGCATGTACCGCTACGGCACGGGATCGATGATCATCACCTCGGTCGACATGCCCACCTCCTACGAACTGGTCGACGTTCGTCCCTCGCGTCCGTTCGTGTCGCTGTCGCTGCGGCTCAACCCGGCCATCATTGCCGAACTGCTCTCCGAGCAGCCCCAGGCCGCGGAAAGCTGCCGGGAGGTGTTCGGAATCGAGCGGCCCAACCGCGACCTGCTGGAGGACTTCGAGCGGCTGCTGCGGCTGCTGCGCACGCCCGCGCAGCTCAAGGTGCGCGCGCCGATGGTGATTCGCGACATTCACTGTCTGGCGCTGGCGGGCAACGCCGGCCAGTGCCTGCGCGCGCTCTACGCGCCGGGCGCCCCGGGCCAGCGCATCCGCAAGGTCATCCGCTGGCTGCGGGAGAACTTTCGCGAGCCCGTCACCATCAAGGAGATGGCCGAAATCGCAAGCATGGCGCCCACCACGCTGCACCGGCATTTCAAGGAGTTCACGTCGCTTTCTCCCATGCAGTACCAAAAGCGGCTGCGGCTCTATGAGGCGCAGCAGTTTCTTCTGCGCGGCGAGGGCGACGTCAACACCGCGGCCTATGCCGTCGGCTACAAGAGTCCGCAGCAGTTCAACCGCGACTACCGCCGGCTTTTCGGCGTGCCGCCGGGAAAGAACATCCGCGCGCAGCGCGAGCGGCTGCAGCAGGTCGAGGAGCAGGATCCGTCCCGGCCCTGAGGGCGGGCAAGAAAAAATCCCGGACGACTCTTGAGCAGTTCGTCCGGGATTTGAATTTGGGGGTGGCGGGAACAATAGTTCCTTGTAAAATAAGGCGATCTAATGAGTTATAAAATATTTATCCATCATCCTATCCATCATAAAAAATCCGCCTAGCCCCTGTTTTTGGTGTCCCCTTTTTCGCATCGATGATGCCGCACCCTGCTACGTGACAATTTTTCAGCACCCGCTGTTCAAAACCTCCAAACCCCCCAAAACCCCCTTCACTTGCCAGCCATTTCCCTCATTTGACCGATGAGCGCCAAAACAGCAGATTTCTCCTTCTCTGTGAGCCAGAGCTCTACCTGTTTTCTCCCAAGTGAGCGTTGCTTGCGGCGATACGCGGCGATGCGCATCGCGCTTGCAGACAGCAGCCGAACAGGGATGCGAGCTTCTCCCTCTGGAACGCCATCAACTACCAAAAAGCCTCTCTGCGTCAGTCCCTCAAGAATGTACAGCCCCAAGTCGTGATCGATAAGAAGCTTTGCTTCGGGGGAGGAGACGGAGCGGCAGAAGGCGCCCAAGGCCGTGACGTCGACTGTGATTCTAGTGGCTTTCTGGGAAGTGACGTCGGTTCCGGAGCGAAGGAACTTAAGCCCCTGCTGAAATTCTGCAGGGAGCTCGGGCTGATCAAGGTATAAATTTTTTGTGTGGCGAGCCATGTATAGACACATGTTGGTTACTTGCAATAAATAGTTTATTACAGGTAACGAGTTTCCGCCACCGTAACCCGCTGTTGCGATTGCCGCAAATTTATAATCCTTGAGGCGAAAAACCCAAAAAACCTTTGTTTTCGCTCGAGCTCGGACAGAGAGTCGTGCTTTGAGGAGTGTTCATGGAAGTCGGCTACTGCGAATCAGAATATGAAGCTGCCATGCTGAGGTTGCTTGCTCTCCTTGGTTGGCAGAGTTCCAGCGGTGACGTTCTGCATCGCAGGTATTCCGATGCGTTGATTCTCGATGATCTGCGCGGGTTCCTTCAGCAGCGCTATCCGGATTTCTCTGTTGATGAGCTTGAGCGCGTTGTCTTCAACCTGAATAACACGAGCGCTGATACAGATTATTTATCGCTTCGCGCGACGGCTTCACTTTGCGTGAATGGTTTTGTGTTCAAGCGCGACGATCCGTCTTTGCCAGATCAGCATGTGGATTACATCGACTTTGAGAATCCGCAAGCGAATATCTTCCGTGCAGTCAATCAGCTGACGATTCGGGAGCTCGGGGCCGAACGGCGGCCTGACATCCTGCTTTTCGTCAACGGGATCCCGCTTTGCATCATCGAGCTCAAGAATCCGGCGCAGCGGCAGGCGTCAATCTTCAATGCATGGGAGCAAATCCACGTTCGCTACAAGCGAGATATTCCCTCGCTCATGAGGTTCTGTGTGTTGTCCGCCATCAGCGATGGCGGGGCTACGAGATTGGGTACAACGTACACACCGTTTGAGCATTACTACGCGTGGAAGAAAGTTGAGAACGAGGAAGATGCGGCCGCCGGGCTCGGCGAGATGCAGACGCTTGTCAAGGGCGCTTTTGCCCCTGAGCGTTTTCTCGAGATCGTTCGAGACTTTGTGTACTTCCCAGATGTGCAGGAGGGCCAGCAGCACGAGACGGAGATTGTTTCCCGCTATCCGCAATTCTTCGCGGTGAAGAAGCTCTATAGAAGCATTCTTGAGCACCTGCGCGAGCACGGCGGCGACGGCAAGGGTGGAACGTACTTCGGTGCTACAGGGTGCGGCAAAACCTTCACCATGCTTTTTCTCGCCCGACAGCTGATCAAGCGCACGGCGCTTTCGCCGACGATTCTCATCATCGTGGATCGCGAAGACTTGGAAACGCAATCAGGGAAGCTTTTTGAGTCTTCGACAGACTTTCTCGGTGACGACGCCATTCGTTCTTTCGATAGCCGAGAAGACTTGAAAACGGAGTTGCTTGCTCGTCAGTCGGGCGGCGTATTCGTGACAACGGTACAAAAGTTCTGCGAGACGACAGGGCTTCTTTCAGAGCGCGGAAACATCATTTGCTTCAGCGACGAAGCGCATCGTACCCAGCTCAATCTCGGTGAAAAGCTTGAAATCAAAGATGGCAGCAAGGGCGGCAAGGCCGGGGCCTTTGTGAAGATCGGCTTTGCGCAATACCTTCATGATGCGCTTCCCAACGCTACATTCGTCGGGTTCACAGGGACACCCATTGAGGAGACAGTGCACGTCTTCGGCCCAGTCGTTGACAAGTACACGATGAAGCAGGCAGTTGCCGATGGCATTACGGTGCCGCTCAGGTACGAGGCACGGCTAGCCCGGATTGTGCTCGACAGTGAGAAAGCACAGGAGATTGAAGCCTATTACGCACAATGCGAAGAAGAAGGTGCGGACGCAGAAAAAGTAGATCGCAGCCGCCGGGCGATGAGTAAGCTCGAAGTGATTTTGGGCGATGACGATCGCTTGTCGCGCATGGCCGCAGACATCGCGACGCACTATGAAAGCTTTGTGGCGGAGCATGTCGGCACAGTGTCAAAGGCCATGATTGTGTCGTCAACGCGGCCGATTGCCTGCCGCCTCTATGAGAAGCTCAAGGCCATTCGACCTGAATGGTTTGAATCCAAGCGTGTTGCAGATGAATCGATCTTCGATACGCCTGAAAAGAAAGCCGAGCTCGAAAGCTATCAGAGTCTCCCGATGGTGAACATGGTGGCGACTCGCGGCAGCAACGATCCGAAGGCCATGTTCGAGCTGCTGGGCGACAAGTCGCATCGACAGATGCTTGACCGCGAGTTCAAGAAGCCGTTCTCAAATTTCCGCATCGCCATCGTCGTTGATATGTGGATTACGGGCTTTGACGTGCCGTGCTTGGCTGTGCTCTACAACGACAAGCCGCTACAGCGCCACACGCTCATTCAGACGATTTCGCGCGTCAACCGCAAGTATCCGGGCAAGGAATACGGTCTCATTGTCGATTACATCGGCATTCGCCAAAACATGAAGCAGGCGTTGAAGCAGTACGGCGGCGATGAAGAACCGCCGCCCGATACCGAGCTTACGTACATTGCCTTCGCCAACGAGCTGCAAATCCTCAAGGAACTTTTCCACGAATTCGATGCGTCTGACTTCTTTACGGGCGAGCCGCTGCCGCGGTTGCTTGCCTTGCAGCGAGCGGCAGAATTCGTGCTTTCGCAGCTCCCTCTGCCAGACGATCCCAAGACAAGCTTTGCAACCGTTTTCAAGGGACACGTGAAGCGCCTCAAATCGGCGTACGGCATCCTGCAGCCAGCTGGGCGACTCAGCAAGGACGAAACGACTTGGGCGCAATTCTTCATGGCCGTGCAGGAGATCAACAGTAAGACGACGAATACAAGTCACAGCGTTGAGTCCATGAATCGAGTTGTCGAAAACATGGTGTCCGAGGCGCTGCAGTGCACTGGCATTGAAACAGTGCTTAATGCGCAAGGAGAGGAAGAACTTTTCTCTGAAAAGTTCACGGCAGAAATCGAAAAGGTGAAGCTGCCGCATACAAAGTTTCAATTGCTCGTCAAGTCGCTCAAAAAGGCGATTCGCGAGTACGGCAAAACCAACCAGCTCAAAGCGCAGCGCTTTGATGAGCGCTTGCAGAAGGTTATCGACGAGTACAACACGCGCGACAAGTTGATATTTACGAACGAGGTGGCTTCTCAGACGGTGAAGGCCATTCAAGAAGTCGTGAATCAGAAGCTCAATGAGCTAACGGGAGAAGTGTTGGACCTCTTCCGGCGTCTTCGCAAGGATCGCGAAGAGTTCAAGCGTCTCGGCATCACCTTTGAGGAAAAGGCGTTCTACGACATTCTCGTGGATCAGCGCGAAGCGCATGGCTTCGAATATCCAGACGAGAAATGCCTAGCGCTCTCTCGCAAGATCAAGGCGCTTATTGACAATTCGGCCGTGTACGCCGACTGGCTCAATAACGACAACTTAAAAGCCGATCTGCAGGCGGAACTCACGATCTTGCTTTACCAAGAGGGTTATCCGCCCGAATGGGATGAAGAAGTTTTCAACAAGGTCATGGAGCAAGTTCGCAACTTCAAGACCTACAACAGCTGATAAAGAAAAACAGGATAAGAAATGGCACGAACGAAGGGTTCAAAAAACAAGAAGCCTGTGGAGCTCAAGCTTGAGGATGTTTTATGGAATTGCCGCGATATTTTGCGTGGCAAGGCAAGCATGGCGACGCGGCGCGACATGATCCTTACGCTTGTTTTCCTGAAATTCATCGGAGAGAAGTTCTATCGGCAGCGCGAGAAGATTACGGCTGATATGGCGGCGCGCAATCTCCCGGCAGAACGCTTTATTGAAAATCCCTCCTTCTATCAGCGCGATGGCGTGTTCTATTTGCCAGAAGAGTGCCGCTGGGAAGTGCTTCTATCGACCGACAGCGCCAAACTGCCGCTCGCCATCGACTTGATGGTTTCAAATCTCGACTCGACGATTGAAAGTCTTCGAGGCGCGCTCCCGATGAAGCTTTTCACGGAATCCCGCATTGAGGGGAAAACGCTCAAATCGCTCATCGATGAAATCAACAAAATCAGTGAAGAGCGCTTTCACGAAAAAGACCTGATCGGGCGCGTTTATGAATATTTCCTTCAGGCGTTCTCCATCAATGCCGACAAGGAGGAGGGCGAGTTCTATACGCCGCACAGCATCGTTGAGCTCATCTGCGAGCTGATTGAGCCTTACGACGGCACCATTTATGACCCGTGCTGCGGCTCGGGCGGCATGTTCGTGCAGGCGTCAAAGTTCGTCGAGGCGCACGGCGGCAACACGAAAGCCGTGCAGGTTTATGGGCAAGAAAGTCAGCCGGAAACGTATCGACTCGCCAAGATGAACTTGGCGGTTCGTGGTATCTCTTACAACCTTGGCAGCACGGCGGCCTCAACTTTCACGAACGATCTGCACAAAAACCTCAAGGCGTCCTACATCATGGCGAATCCACCCTTCAATCTGAAGAAGTGGCGCACTGATAATGAACTTTTAACGGATGTGCGCTGGGCGGGATACGGCGTGCCGCCGGTAAGCAACGCTAACTACGCGTGGATTCTCCACATGCTCTCCAAGCTCAATGTCGTCAATGGCGTTGCAGGCTTTCTTTTGGCGAACGGTGCCCTTGGAGATACGGACACCTACGAGATTCGGCGCAAGCTCATTGAGAACGACAAAGTTGAAGCCATCATCGTTCTACCACGCGAGATGTTTTATTCGACAGATATCAGCGTGACGCTTTGGATTCTGAATCAAAACAAGAAAGGCGGGCTTTACCACAAGCGACAGCTGCGCAATCGCACGGGCGAAATTCTGTTTGTCGATCTGCGAACGTGGAATCAGAACATTTACGAAAAGAAATACGTGCAGTTTCTCCCTGAACAGATCAAGAGAGTTTCGGAGATTTATCACACGTGGCAGTGCGTTGGTACGGAGAGCGCAAGTTATGCCGTCCCAGAACTCTATCGATCAGTTTCACTCAAGGAGATAGAAGACAACGATTTCTCCCTTGTGCCGAGCCGCTACATTGAATTCGTAGACCGAGACAAAGACATTGACTATGAGCGGGTCATGAGCGATACCGCCTCGGTGGTTGCCAATCTTTTGAAGCGGCAGGCGGCCAATCAAGAAGCGCTCAAGCATGCATTTAAGGAACTCGGTTATGAATTCTGAGCTTTTGCAGTTGATTGATGGTACTCCGCAAGTTGAATTAGGAACTTTATTGGAAAGGCTCGATAATCGTAATTCAACTGGAAAGTTTGGATTATCTGATATTAGAGGTGTATCAAATACAAAACGTTTTTCGGATACCCGAGCTAATTTAGAGAATCGATCGTTAGATAAATTCCTAGTTGTTCACCCTCACGATTTTGTTTTCAATCGGCGAACAAATAGACATGGTGAACGCTTGTGTGTTGCATTTAACGCAAGTACATCGACATATATCCTCACCGAGGATTACGTAGCCTTCCGTATAAAACCCGAGAAAGTTAAGGAATTATCGCCATACTTTCTTTATCTCTATTTCTTGCGCGATGAGTTCGATAGATACGTGCGTAGTAACTCTTGGGGCAGTGCAACAGAGTTCTTCAACTGGGAGGACATGTGCCGGGTGAAGATCCCGCTGCCGCCGATCGAGGTGCAGAGGGCGTACGTTGACGCGTACAAAGGACTGACAGCACTCATTGAAGAGAACGAGTCGCTTTTGAAGTCTCTCGAAGAAACAGCGCAGGCGTGCGTGGCGGAGTGCAGAGAGAAATGGCCGATTAAGGAAGTTGGAAATTTTCTAGAGGAAGTTGATTATCGGAATGAGAGTGAAGCATTGGGACTTGCTGCGGTTAGAGGCATTAGCATTCAAAAAAACTTCATTCAAACGAAAGCCGATATGGAAGGTGTATCGCTACGACCGTATAAGATTATTTCGCCTCGAGAGTTTGCATATGTGACAGTTACTTCACGTAATGGAAATAAAATCTCGATAGCTATGAATTCTTCAGGCGAGAAGTTCTTAGTTTCATCTTCGTACGTTGCATTTCGAGTAAGGGATGGTTCGCCTCTAGAGCCGGAGTATCTCTATCTCCAATTTAAACGACCCGAATTTGATCGGTATGCTCGCTTCAATTCATGGGGCAGTGCTCGCGAAACGTTCAACTGGGAGGACATGTGCCGGGTGAAGATCCCGCTGCCGCCGATCGAGGTGCAGCGGGCGATTGTTGCGCTCTACCATTGCGCAGAAGAAGCTAGAAAGATAGCGGCTGAGGCAAGGCTACAGCTGACACAGGTCTGCCCTGCCATGATTCAGCGAGCTTCGCATTGTCGATAAAGGTAGATGACATATGGCCGTATTTCAATTTAATTTGTTCTGTTCCAAAATTCCAGACAACTTGCTGCAGAGTGTTTTTGAGCGCTTTGAGATTGAAAAAGTCGA
>CALXQK010000020.1 GCA_944390745.1 uncultured Duodenibacillus sp.
ACATTTCGATTGACTCGATCAACGCGCACCGCGTGCAGGCGGGCTCGATGCTGGAGTTCCTGCCGGCATCTAACCTCCGGCCCTACCTGGGGCTTACGGTGGAGCAGACGATCGCTGCTGAGGCCAGAGGCACCGCGACCGACGCCAAGGGAGCGATGGATTTGAACGCCAGCGACCTTGAGGGCACGACGGGCATTCTGTCGGCGGGCTGGACGTACTCTGCGGGGTCCTTCTCCACGGAGCTGGGGCTGAACGGCTACGCCGGCACCCGCAACGGCTTTTCGGGACAGATTCAGGCCAACTGGACGTTCTAGGGACGCTGCGGCAAGCGCATGGACGGAGCCGGCGCACTGCCGGTTCCGGCAGCGCGCGAGCCTTGCCTCGGTTTCGAATCGCCCGGCAGTCACGCCCCCGTCTCAAGACGCAGCAGGCAGTCCCTGCTGTGTTCCGAGGCGGGGGTTTTCATTGTCAGGAATCCCGGTCTGCGGGCATGAGTTTTAAAGACCAAACTTGTGAAATGTCCGCACCCATCCGCTGAAGGCGGCGATGAAGGCAATGAGCGCGGCAAGCGCAAGTCCCGGGGCGGCTGAGACCGGCATGACGGCGAGCCCCGCGGCGGCGGCCGCGCTGATCGCAGCGACCTGTACGAGCCAGAAGTTGACCGAGGGCAGGGGCGGCTCAAACGAGAGGGCGGCGATGCGCCTCTGGCACCAGGCGTCGATGAGCGCTGCAGCGGCCAGAGCCGCAAGCAGGCCCAAAAGCGCCTTGAGCGCGCAAAGCCGCAGCACGAGCAGAAGGCAGAGCGTGCGCAAGGTCATGAGCCGCGCCTGCAGCGCAGCGTGCAGCTGCTGCAGGAGTTCAGAGGCAGACGCGGCCTCATCTCCGGCAAGAGCGCCCAGGGCGGGGACAAGCTCCCCGGCGCCGGCAAGGGCTGTCTCAAGCGCTCCCGCCGCCCGGGCAAAGCCCTGCAGCACGGGCTGCGCGCAGATTTCCAGCGTGCCGCGGCAGGCGGCGCTTGCCGCGGCGGCTTCAATCTGCAGCAGCCGCGAGGCGGGGACGGGATCGGCAAAAAGAGCGGCGGCCAGCCACATCAGAAGCGCCGCGGCCAGCGTCAGGAGCGCCGTGCGGCGCATGATTGTGAAACGGGTGCTTGAGTGCATCGATCGAAAGACTTCAGGAAGTGCAGGTGAGAATCGGAATGCGCCCCTTGACGATGCGGCCGCCTGCAACCGAGGCGAAGAACTCGCAGTTGGGGAGCTTGCCCAGCATGTCGACGGGCACGAGGTCGTCGCGCACGCCCGCCACCTGGCGCGTGTAGGCCGCCGTAAAGCCTCCCGCGGCCGAGGAGCTTGCGCCCGTGGTGAGGCTTGCGGCGTGGCTTGCGATGTCGGTGCGCCCGAAGGTTTCAGTCACGAAGTCCTGCGTGACGCGATCCTTGGTGCGAAGGCTTACGAGCGTGTTGAAGTTTCCGAGCGCCATGCGCGCGGCCTCGGGGCTGCCGAGGCGCGCGGCAAGGTCGCTCACCGTCTGCATGGCGGCCGTGGTGCGGATGCCCGACTCCGCGCCCTTGTTGAGGATTTCAATGAGCGGCTTATTGATGACGTTGCTGCACTCATCGACAAAAAGCGAGACGATGCCGCGCTCGGCCTCGGGCGCGTTGTAGCGTGCGCCCGCGCAGCTTGCGAGGTCGGCAAGAAGAATCGAGCCGATGGCGGCGGCCACGGTCGGGTCGGGCAGCGAGTTCAGACACACGTAGAGTACGCCGCGGGCTTCGAGCACGGCCGAAAGCGAGACCGCGGGTCGCCTGTCCGAGGCATCGTCCGCACCGGGCGAGAGGCTCTCGCGCAGCGCGCCGCTTGTGAGCATGCCGAGCACGGGCATGAGGCTTGCCGTGATCTTGGCGTAGTGCACGGGATCGTGCGCAAAGACCGCTGCGGCGGCCTCAAGCTCGGGGCAGCTGCCCGTGCGATGCCGGGGGCTCGCGCGCCAGTCGTCGAGGATGCTCAAAAGCGCCTCGCGGCCCTTGAGGCCGTTGCTGTGGGCAAGAAGCCGCGCCGCCTCAAGCGCATCAGCGCCCCAGGCGCGGGCGAGCGCCTCCTCGATGAGGTCGGAAAGGCCGCCGCTGAGCGCCGCCTCAATGGATGCGATGGTGGGCTTTCTGCCGCAGTAGAGCAGCAGCGCGCAGACCGTGTTGACGGCCGACCAGGCAAAGGCTGTAAAGGGGCCTTCCTCGGTCATCACCGAGGTGATGCGGCTGGCAAGTTCGCTTGTGCGCGCAAAGCTTGCAAGCGGATTGATGCGCACCTGCACGGCGCCGTGGGAGAGCTCGGCCGAGGCCGCCTCGCCGAGCGGATGAAAAAACGCCGGTTGCGGGCGGCCGGCGATGGCGCAGGCCTCCTCGACCGCGCGCATCAGGCGCGAGCTCATCTTGGGATCAAAGACGATGACGGTTTCGCCGCGCACAATGGCCTGCGTCACGAGATTGGTCAGAAGCACGCCCTTGCCGGCCTGGGTGGTGCCCACGATGAGCGTGCCGCCCTCGAGGGTCTTCTGAGCGACGGTGATGTCGCCTGAGCGCGCCTCAAGCCCCTCGATGGCGGCCAGGCCCAGGGCGTCTGCGGCAGGCTGCCGGCCGCAGAAAAGAAGTCTGCGCACAAAGCGCGGGGGAATGAGCTCGCGAAAGCTCACGCGGTTGAGTTCATAGAGCTTCTGCGCGTGCTCGGGCGTCCATTCAAAGCCGCGCCCGAACCAGACGACCTCCTGGGGCGCAAACTCCCTTTGCACGCGCCGCGCAAGGGCGCTGCTCGTGTGAAACGTGAGCGGCCGTCCGGCAAGAAGGCTGCGCGCGCGCAGCACCGCGGCCGCGCTCAGGCCGCGGCGCAGCGCCATGGCCGCGCAGACAAGCGCCATGGGGCGGGAAAAGCTTTCCGGGGCCGGGGCTGCCAGCGCCAGAAGGGCTGCAGCGCACCAGGCAAGCGCCGCCGGAAGTTCTGCGGCCGGCCGCCAGGTGCGCGCGATGAGGCTTTGCGCGTCGGCGGTGAAAAATGATCGAAGTTTGCGCATGGGATTGCCGCTGCCTCTTAAAAAGGGCGGCGACGCCAGGGATGGCGCACGCCGCGGGGTTGAAGTCTGCGCGCAAGACTTCGGGGCGGCGCCCCGAAGTCCGGTCTGCCGGGCGCGCCGGGATTGCCGGGGCCTTGCTGCCCTGCCTTCAGGGCGATGTTTTCCAAAAGAAGGTCGAGCGCCGGAAGCTTGCGCGCGCGATCGATCACGCCCTGCGGCAGCCACTCGCGCATCGCAATTTCGGATTCAGCCGTCAGAACGGGGCGCGTGAGCGTGGGGAAGCGGGCCGCGGCCCGGGCCATCTGTTCGTCGGGAGCAACGATGGCGGCGGCGGGCGAGGCTGCGCCCAGGAGCATCTTTCTGAGGCTTGAGAGCCACACAAAACGCGCGAGGTCGACCGTGAGCTGATGCGCGCTTTGCTCTTTCTCGCCCAGGAAGGGCTGCTGCGGCGGCATGTCGAGCGCCAGAACGTAGCCCGCCGCAGGCTTTCCGAACGCGGGCTCGGTGCGGTGCGTCACCCAGTTGTCGGGCCCGCTGCCGCCGGCGCACAGAAGCACGCCTGCGCCTGAGAGGGCGGGCGCCCAGAGGGCGGCGTCCGCAAGGCGCGCGCATTCCACAAACAGAGCCGTCAGCAGGACGCGGGCGCTCCCCTTGCTCCGGGGAAAATCGTTCATCGGCAGCCGCAGCAGGTAGAAGTCCTCAAGCCCCGGATTGATGCGCACGGCGCGCTCAATGTCAGCAAGCGCCCGGGCAAAGTGCAGCGCCGTCGCCTCGCTCATGTCGGGCAGCGCGAGCCGGTGGCCGAGCACGTGCAGCTCCCGGCGCGGCCGGCTGACCGGGTCGCTTGCGATGCGCTCGAAGACGGGCGGCGCGGGAACGCCCTCAGGGGCGTGCAGGAGCGCCTCTTCGCGTGCGGCCGCCCAGCGCGCGCTCCATCGCGCGTGCATGCGCAGCGCTGCGGCGGCCGCAATGCTGCGCGCGGCCTCTGCCTCGGACAACGGATCGCAGATGCGCGTGCGCGCCTGCGCCGCCCCCGAACCGAGAAGCGCGTCGCAAAGCTCTCGCGCGAGCCGGCGCACGATGCTCCGCTGCCGGAGCTTGCCGCCGCCGGCGGCGGCGCCCGGAATCCAGAACTTTCCGCCCTCGTTTTCGCCTGCGGCAATCAGCCCGCTTGTGAGAAGCGCCCGCGCCAGCGCCTGCGGCAGCAGATAAATGCGCCCGATTGAACCGGCCTCTGCCGGGCCCCGTGCCTCAAGGCGCAGCGCCCCGACAGCCGGCCCGAAGGGCGAAAGCGCCAGAGCCGACACGGCGCAAAGCAAAGGCGCGGTGCGATCGCGCTTGTCCGGCAAAAGCCGCGGCGCAGGAAACCTTCTTTGAATCCAGAAGCGCGCAAGCCTAAAAAGCGCCTCGGAGGGCGACAGGAAGCCTTCCGGGGCCCCTGCAAGCGGCGCCCGCCAGATCGTATGCCTTTCGAGCGCGGCAAGCCGCACAAGAAGTACGCCTGCGGCAGCGTCCAGGGCGCGCACGGCGCGCACGAACCGCACCCCTGTCCGATCGCGCCCCTGATCGCCTTGAATGGAGAGAATCACGGCGGCTGACCGGGGGCCGTTGAGACAAGGCGCCAGGCCTGCAGCCGTCCCGCGCCGCAGGGCCAGAAGCGCCTTCGCGTCGTCTGCGGCCCTGGCGAGAGCCCCGGGCTGCAGGCATTCAAGGCCTGAGCGCGACAGGATTTCTGCGGCCGCAAGAAGAAGCGCCTGCGCATCACGGCGCGTGCAGCCCGCCCAGACGAGGCGCTCAAAAAGAAGGGCCCCGTCAGCCTCCACGGCCGCCAGCGCACGGGCGAGCGCCGGGGCCGGCGGGCGCGCGCCGCCCCCGGCAGCGGAGCTGCGGCCGGTGACGGTGGTTTGCTGAGCGCGCGGAGCGCTGTTGAAGCTGCTGTCGGAGCTGCCGGACATGGGGACGGGGCGTGCGCGGTCGGAGAGCAATCAAAAAAAAGGGGGGGGGGGGGAAAAGAGGCGAAATGATGAGCAAAATAATGCAAAAGAAGACAAAAGAAGACAAAAGAAGACAAAAGAAAGAAAACTGATGGGATTGGCAGATAAAAACGAAGAAAAAGGTGACAGGAATCGACGTGAAAAAAAGAAAAAGCCCGCTGCGGCCTGAGGATGATCCTCGGGCGGCGCAGCCGGACTTTGTCAAGGAGCCGATGCAGGGCATGAGGGCATGGAAAGGGCGAGCCCTTTTTCGCGCCCTTGCTGGCGTCATTTCCCCGCAGAGACCCTGGTTCGGCGTCTGCGTGCAGTTTCTGCAGCTGCCCTGGAGTCGACCTCCGGGGCCCGGGCCTTTTCCTGCGCAAGGGCCGCAAGGTGATCGCGGGCGATGGCAAAAAAGGGCGCGGGCTGAAGTTCGGCTTGCGTGAGCAGCCGTGCGGCGGGCGCAGCGGCTGCGGCGTTTGCCGCTTGGCGCGGGTCGCCGCAGACTGCCGGATTGGCGTCTGCCTGCGGCCCTGGCCTTGCTGCGCGCTCTGGTTTCAGAGCGCCGGCGCGGCGCGGGGCGCGGGCAAAGACGGGTTCGCATCCGACGGTCTGCGCCGTCAAAAAGAAGTCCTGTGCGTGCAGCATGGTGCTGGGTTCTCCAAAAAAATGGGAAGGCCCGCAGCGCGCATGCCTTCGCCGACGCCGGGAGCAGATCCGCACAGGGCGGGGCTGCTCCTTCGAGGGTAAAGCACGCGGGCGGGCTTTTCCCGTCGATGGTCAAGAGCCTGTCTTTTTCAAGGCAGGCGGCTGGCGAAGTCGGTTCAGACTCCTGGCAGAAGGTCCCTTGGGGGCCGTCTAGCTCAAGAGTCCCGCGAACTCAAAGTGCGCAAGCTGCTGCAGCACGTAGGCCTCCTTTCGGGTGCAGCCTGAGGCAAACGCAAGCGAAAGGGCCGCGGCGACGGGGTCGTCGACGGGGGCCTTTTGCGAGAGCAGCGTCAGGAGGATTTCGCCCATGCGCACGAGAACGCGTGGGGAAACGGCCCTGGGCCGGACCGGGCGGGCTGCGGCGAGGCTTCCCGGGGAGGCGTCTTCGGACTCCTGCCGCGTGCGGGCGGCAAAGGTCAGAAGCGCCTCGACGAGAGCCTCGTGGCGCTCGGGCGTCAATCCGGCGGCTGCGCGGCGCGTCTTTCTGAGCAGGAGGCTTTTTTCAGCCTCGCGCTGCGGCCAGCGCGCCTCGATGTGCCAGAAGCGCTCGATCGTGCTGGCGTCCTGGGCGTTGCGTCCCAGGTACGCGCCGTCGTCTCCGGATCCTGCGCAGCGGCAGTTGTCGGTGATGATGACGCGGGCGTTGGGATGCCGGGCGACGACTTCGCCCTTGCGCTCGATGTAGAGCGCATCGCCCTCAAAGAGATCGTTGAGCGCCACCCAGACTTCCGGGGGCGCAAGCGAAAACTCATTGATGACGAGCACGCACCCGTGGCGCCAGGCAGCGGCCGCCGGGCCGTCAAACCAGGCAAAGCCTCCCGAGCCGTCCATGCCCCACTGTCCGACGAGGTCGGACTTTTCGGTGCGCCTGCGGCACGTGACGACAACCGCCGGCGCGCGCACGCGGGCCAGAAACTGCAGAACCGAGGAGGTCTTCCCGCAGCCGCTCGGGCCCGAGATGTAAAGCGGAGCGCGCGTGTCGCTCCACTCCCACCAAAGACGCAGCTCTTCGAAAAATGCGGCGTCAAAGACGTGGTCCGGATCCGGGTCGATGAAGCGGGCGGCGGGTGAGGAAAGGACTGTCGGCTCAAACCCCAGGACCGTGTGTCCGGACTGAAGTCCGAACGATCGGGCCGGAATGCGCGCGGTAAATTGCATGGGCATGGTCTGTTCTCCTTTGCTTGAAGCAATGGTCCCCTCAGCAGAGAGGGCGCAGACTCGCCGAAATGTCATGCCGAGCAAAGACGCCAGAGGCCTCATGCGCCCAGGGACGGCCGCCTTCTCCCGGTTCCGGACAAGACGACGCTTCAAGCCGCTGCCGAAGGCGGGGCTCGATGGTGAAGTCCGTGGGAAGGGAAAAGGGCAGGCGCCTTTGGAGGCAGTCGACTTTCAGCGCTCGCGCACATGCCGCGGGCCAACGCCCGCGAAGGGTGAGTTGTTTTTGAAGTGAAGAAAAGCTTTTGTTGGGGCCTTGTGCAGGCCGCGGCAAAAAGCCGGAAAAATCCGTCTGAGACTGGAGTCGAATTTTGGCAGGCGCGCGAGCATTGCGCAAGACGCCGACGACAGGAAATCGCTGTGGGTGAGAGCTTGTCTTTCGATATTCATTTCTTGTATAACGAAATTGCTTTCACGCAGTCCGCATCTCAAGGAGGAACCACGTCATGAAGCTTTCTGCACGCAACTGTCTCAAGGGCAAGGTTGTTGAAATCAAGGAAGGTCCCGTTTCGACCGAAATCACGATCGAGACGCCGGCCGGAGAGCGCATCGTGAGCTCGATTACGACCACCTTGGCCAAAAACCTCGGCCTGAAGGTCGGCGACGAGGCCTATGCGGTGATCAAGGCCTCAAGCGTCATGGTCGCCGTCGACTGACGATGCGCAGCGCCGGGGCCTGAAAGGCGGCGTCGAACCGCCCTTCAAGCCCTGCGCCCTGAATGAGGAAAAAAGGCGCGGGCGCGCCGCCATGAGGCGCATCCGCGCCTTTTTTTGCTTTTTTTTGCGCTTTTTTTGCTTTTCTGCCGGCATCCCCGGCTGTCATGAAACTGTCATCAATGCGTCACGGTCCTGTCTTTGAAGGCTCCTAGGATGCCGGCATACCGCAACAAGGGTTCCCTTTTTTGAATCCCGTCACAGAAGCAGAGAAGACAGACATGACGCAGACAATGAATCGCCGCGACTTCGGCAAGCTCGTTTTTGGTTCCGCCCTCATGATGGCCACGGGCGGCAATGTGCTTTTCGCCCAGGAGGGCAAGACCGCCATCTGCTACAACGTTCCGGCCGAATGGGCGGGCTGGGGCAGCATGCTTCGCCTCATCGCCAAGGAGACCGGCATCAACGTTCCCATTGACAACAAGAATTCGGGCCAGTCGGTCTCGCAGGTGATCGCCGAGGCGAAGAACCCCGTGGCCGACGCCATGTATCTGGGCATTTCCTTTGCCATCAACGCCAAGAAGGCGGGCATCATCGAGCCCTACAAGGGCAAGGGCTGGCAGTCGGTTCCCGACAACCTGAAGGACCCCGAAGGCTACTGGGTTTCGATTCACGCCGGCACCGTGGGCTTCATGGTCAACACTGAGGCGCTGGGCGACGTGCCCGTTCCCACGGGCTGGAAGGATCTGCTCGATCCGAAGTACGACGGCATGGTGGGCTTTCTTGATCCGTCTTCAGCCTTTGTCGGCTACGCCTGCGCCGTGGCGGCCAACCAGGCTCTGGGCGGCACGCTCGACAACTTTGCGCCGGGCATCGACTTCTACAAGAAGCTGCTTGAAAACCACCCGATCATCCCCAAGCAGACGGCCTATGCGCGCTGCCTCTCGGGCGAAATTCCGATTCTCTTTGACTATGACTTCGACGCCTACCGCGCCAAGTACACCGACAAGGCTCCGATTGAGTTCGTGATCCCCAGCGAGGGCACGATCCAGGTGCCGTACGTCATGACGCTCGTGAAGAACGCGCCGCACCGCGCCAACGGCGAGGCGGTGATCGACTTTGTGCTGAGCGAAAAGGGCCAGCAGTTCTGGGCCGAGAACTTCCTGCGTCCGGTGCTCGGCGACATCCCCGCCTCGGTGAAGGACAAGTTCCTGCCCGACGAGCAGTACAAGCGCGCCATCGGCATCGACTATGCGCGCATGGCCGACGTGCAGCAGGCTTTCGGCGAGGCCTACCTCAAGGCGACCAAGGCCTGATGGGGAACGCTGGATCGTTCGCGGAAAGTGAGGCGCTGAATTCGCCATGAAATCTCGTTTGACCTGGCTGTACCTCGTGCCGGCCCTGGCCGTGCTGGCAGCCTTCTTCGTGCTCCCGGTGGTGCGCCTCATCCCCGCGTCGGTCTCCTCCGACTCGGGCCTGGCGCTCTATCTGGAGATCATCACCAACCCGCGCTACAGCACGAGCGTCGTCTCGACCGTGGTGCTCTCGCTGTTCGTCACCGCCGCGAGCATCTTCATCGGGGGACTGGCGGGGCTCTTTCTGGAGCGCCACCGCTTCCCGGGGCGCGACGCGGTGGTGGGCCTCATCACGCTGCCCTTGTCCTTTCCGGGCGTTGTGGTGGGCTTCATGATCATCATGCTCGGCGGCCGCAACGGCCTGATCGGGGCCTTCACGCAGGCCGCGGGCGCCGGCAAGCTCGTCTTTGCCTACGGCATGGCCGGCCTCTTTCTCGGGTACCTCTACTTCTCGATTCCGCGCGTGGTGACCACGGTCATGGCCGCGGCCAAAAAGATGGATCCGATGTACGAGGAGGCCGCGCGCACGCTCGGGGCCTCGTCCTTTCGAATTCTCAAGGACGTGACGCTGCCGGCGCTTGCGCCCGCGCTCTTTTCAACCGGGGCGCTGTGCTTTGCCACCTCGATGGGCGCCTTCGGCACGGCCTTTACGCTTGCCACCGACATCAACGTGCTGCCGATCACGATTTACACGGAGTTCACGCTCTCGGCGAACATCGCCTCGGCGGCCATGCTCGCGGTGGTGCTCGGCCTCATCACCTGGGTGATGCTCGTGGCCGCGCGCTGGTTCTCGGGGGCGGGAGCCTCGGGAGTCGCCGCCTGAGTCCGGAGAAGTCGACATGAAGAAAAATTTCAACGGGGCGGTCTGCTTTGAGGCCGTCCTCACGGGGCTCACGGTTCTCTTTCTGATGATTCCCGTCGTGCAGATGGTGATCACGGCCTTTACCGTGAACTCCTTTCGCGGCATCAAGTCGGGCTTTACCACGGCCTGGCTTGTGAAGGTGCTCGAGCTTTACGGCGACACCATTGTGCGAAGCCTCGCGCTGGCGCTCATGGCGCTTGTGGTGTGCGTCATCATCGGCGTGCCTGCGGCCTGGATTCTGGTGCGCGAGCAGCGCTCGAAGTGGGCGGGCTTTGTTGAGGAGGCCTTCATTCTGCCGCTGTCCATGCCGGGACTTGCGGTGGGCCTGGGCATTCTCCTGATCTGGGGCGGCTTTTCGTACTTTCGGCAGAGCATTCTCTTTCTGCTTGCCGGGCACGTGATGTTCTGCCTGCCCTTCATGGTGCGCTCGGTGACGGCCGTGCTGCGCGTCGAGCCGCTCAAGCAGTATGAGGAGGCCTCGGCGACGCTGGGCGCCTCGCCCTGGACGACCTTCAGGCGCGTGGTGATTCCCGTGGCGATGCCGGGGATTCTCGCCGGCGCCCTGATGGTGGTGACGGTGTCGCTGGGCGAATTCAACATCAGCTGGATGCTGCAGACGCCGTACACCAAGACGCTTCCGGTGGGGCTTGCCGACAGCTACGCCTCGATGCGCCTTGAGGTGGGAAGCGCCTATACCTTCATCTTCTTTGTGATCCTCGTGCCGCTGCTGACGCTCATGCAAAAGCTCCCCGAGCGTCTGGCGCGCCGCCGCGCCGCCAAGCGCGCCTGATCAAAAAACGACGCGCGCGCCGCTGCGGCTGACGCGGCGGGCGCGCGCAAACCGACTGCAAAGACAAATGCAAAACGATCTCAATGCCGGACAGGCATCCGTTTCGATTGAACTCAAGAACGTGAGCAAGCACTACGGCCAGACGCTGGTGCTGCAGCCCTTTTCGCTCACCATGGAGCCCGGCTGCCGAACCGTGCTGCTCGGACCCTCGGGATGCGGCAAGACGACGCTGCTGCGCATGATTGCCGGTCTTGAAACGCCCGATCCGGGCTCGGAAATCTGGATCGGCGGCAAAAACGTCACCGACGTGCCCGCGGAAAAGCGCCAGATCGGCTTCATGTTCCAGGCCTATGCGCTGTTTCCCAACATGACCGTGGCCGAGAACGTGGCCTATGGGCTGACGGTGCGCCGCGCCGACGCCGGGGAAATCAAGAAGACCGTCGCGCGCATGCTCGAGCTCGTCAATCTCGAGCCCTATGCCGACCGGCCCGTGCAGGCGCTCTCCGGCGGCCAGCGCCAGCGCGTGGCTCTCGCCCGAGCCCTGGCGATTCGCCCGCGCGTGCTGCTGCTCGATGAGCCGCTCACCGCGCTTGACGCGCTGCTGCGCCACAAGGTGCGCGAGGAGCTTGCGGTGATTCTCAAGCGCCTGGGCATCACCGCCGTCATCGTGACGCACGACCAGGACGAGGCCATGGTGCTCGGCGACCGGATCGTCGTAATGCAGGGCGGCGTGGTGCATCAGGCCGACACGCCGCAGAACGTCTGGGACAATCCGGCCACGGACTTTGTGGCGGGCTTTGTTGGAAACAGCAACAAGCTCAAGGGAACGCTCGCCGGCGGCATGCTTGAAATCGACGGCGGACGCATTGCGCTTGGGTCGCTCTCGCCCACGAGCCGCGAGCGGCTTGCCGGACTCGGCAGCGCCGCCGTGCGCGCCTTCGTGCGCCCGGAGGCCGCCGAGGTGCTGCCGCGCGAGGCTGCCGCCGGCAGGGACGACTCGGTTCTGAAGGTGCCCGTCATCGTGCGCGACTTTCACTTCATGGGCAGCTTCGTGTCGATCTCCGTCGAACTCAAGAGCCACGCCAAGCTCATCAAGGTGCACATGTCCGAGGTCCCGGCGGGGCTTGCCGCCGGAGCCGAGGCCGTGATGACGATTCCGGGCGAAAACCTCATGGTGTTTGAGGACGCCTCAAGGTAGTCTGGACAGGGCCGCGGCCCCCTTGCGGGGACTGCGACCGGATCAAGCAAAAAGACAGATTGAAAAAGCAAGGGCGCGGGCGGCGGCAGACGTCCCCGGGGCGTCTCGTCCCCGCGCCGGATGAAGGTAATCATGACCATTCTTCATATTTCGGATTTGCATGTTGAACCGGTGGGAAAGCTTGCGTACGTCCGCGCCAACACGGCGCGGCGCATGATTGAGCTCACCGAGTGGCTGCGCACGCACGAGGAGACCTACGACGCCATCGTGGTGACGGGCGACTTGAGCTGCGACGGCAACATCGACGCCTATCACCTGATTGACGCGATCTTTCGCTCGCTCACGCGTCCGTGCTACATGGTGCCGGGCAACCACGACCGCAGAAAGCCCTTTCTTGAGTGCCTCTCGCACTTCTGCCCCGGATACTTCAGCCCGGAGAACCTGAGCTACTCGGTCGATCTGCCCGAGGCGCGGCTCTTCATGCTCGATACGCTGCAGCCCGGCAAGCACTGGGGCGCGGTGCCCGAGCCCGTGCTCGACTGGCTTGAGGCCGAGCTCAGGGAAACGAAAAAGCCCTCGCTCGTCTTCTGCCACCACACGCCCGTCAAGCCCGGCATGGGCTACATGGACGAGCCCTTCGGCGGGGCCGAGCGGCTCATCGACATGCTCTCGCGCCAGCCCGACGTGCGGCTGTGCACCGGACACCTGCACCGGCCCGTGGCGACGCTTGCCCAGAACAAGGTGGTCGTCGTCACCGCCCCCTCGGTGTCGCTGCAGATGAAGCTCGACCTTACGCCGACCGGAGGCGACGAGTTCGTCTTCGAGACGCCGGGCTACGCGCTGCATAAGTTCCTTGAGGACGGCTGGGTGACGCACTTCGGGCAGTTCCCGTTCCCGAGCGACTTCTCCGGTCCCTGGCCCTTTACCAACACGATCAACCCGACCGACGACTGACGCCTGTCGGTCCGGCGACGCGGCGCTGCGGCGCGCCCCGAGGCGGCGGTCTTTCCCCAAACCCATGCGTTCGGGAAAGACCGCCGCCTTGTCTTTGGACAAGCCCCGCCCGGCCCCGGGCGAGGCTTTCTCCGCGTGGGGGCGCCAGCCCTTGCGGCGCCGGGCTGCAGGCTAAAATACGATCGTTTGCGCGCGCTGCGGCGCGCCGCACCTATTGCCAATTGTTTGTTTGACAACCCGAGAAGACAACCATGACCATCCGCCATTTTCTGAAGCTTGCCGACTTCTCGGCCGACGAGCTCAACCACATGCTTGAGCGTGCGCTCTGGATCAAGAAACAGCAGAAGGCGGGCACGCCCTACCGCCCCTTTGAGGGCAAGGTGCTGCTGATGATCTTTGAAAAGGCGAGCACCCGCACGCGCGTCTCCTTTGAGTCGGGCTTTTATCAGATGGGCGGCAGCGTCATCCACCTGTCGAGCCAGGGCTCGCAGCTCGGGCGCTCCGAGTCGATCGAGGACACGGCCCGCGTCGTGAGCCGCATGGTGGATCTGGTGATGATCCGCACCTTCGGGCAGGACCGCCTTGAGGCCTTTGCCGACAACAGCGTCGTGCCCGTGATCAACGGCCTCACCAACGAGTACCACCCCGTGCAGATCATGACCGACATCATGACCTTCATGGAAAAGAAGGGCTCCATTGCTGGCCGCACGGTCTGCTGGGTGGGCGACGCCAACAACATGAGCTACTCCTGGCTTGAGGCGGCAAAGATTCTGGGCTTTCACGTCAACCTCGCCATTCCCGAGGGCTACCCCATTGACAAGTCGCTCATTCCCGCGGGCGAGGACTACTACACGGTCTATCGCGACCCGGTTGAGGCCGCCCGCGGCGCTGATCTCGTCACCACCGACGTCTGGACGTCGATGGGCTACGAGGCTGAAAACGAAAAGCGCCGCCGCGACTTCGCCGGCTACTGCGTCGACGACAGGGTCATGGCCGCCGCCAACCCCGGGGCGCTCTTCATGCACTGCCTGCCCGCGCACCGCGGCGAGGAGGTGAGCGCCTCCGTGATCGACGGTCCGCAGTCGGTGGTCTTTGATGAGGCCGAAAACCGCCTGCACGCGCAAAAGGGCGTGATGGAGTTCTGCCTTCTGGGCTGGGTGGACTAGGGTTCGCCAGGTCCGGCATCCGCAGGCCGGGGCTTGCGCAAGCGCCCGCCTGCGGCCTTTTTTCTCTTGTTTCTGGAATTTGCCTCATGTGCGCAGCTCCCCGCCGAAAGCCGCAGACCGCCTTTGTTGTTGAAGGAAGGCCCGCTGCGCGCCCTGCCGCAGAAGCTTCCGGCGGCAAGGCCCCTGGGTCTGGTCAGCCGCGGTCAGTCTCCGGAGGGCGCGGCGGGCTGTCGAAGTCGGCGCGCGCGCGCCGCGGCGGGATTTCCGGGAGGGCTCCCGGAAATGGTCCCGGAAAAGGCTTCGGAAAAGGTTTCGGAAAGGGCTTCGGGAATGGAGCCGCCGCCGCGCGCAGGGATGCTGAGCCCGGGGCGCCCGTGCGGCTTTCGAGGCGCATGAGCGAGCTTGGGATTGCCAGCCGGCGCGAGGCCGATGAGTGGATTGCGGCGGGCTGGGTGCTCGTTGACGGCCGTCCGGCCGAGCTCGGGCAGAAGGTGGGGCCGCAGGCGCGCATCGAGGTGCTGCCCGCGGCGCGCGAGCGGCAGCAGCGGCAGGTCACGATTCTTCTCAACAAGCCTGTGGGCTACGTGAGCGGACAGGCCGAGGACGGCTATGAGCCCGCACGCGTGCTGGTGCGGCCGGAAAATCGCTGGGCGGCGGACAAAAGCCCGCGGCGCTTTGACCGCGGGCAGCTCAAGAGCCTCGTGCCCGCCGGGCGGCTTGACATCGATTCCGTGGGCCTGCTGGTGCTCACGCAGGACGGGCGCGTGGCGCGCGAGATCATCGGCGAGCAGAGCACGGTCGACAAGGAGTACATCGTGCGCGTGGCCAATGCCGACGGGTCAATGCCGCCTGAGATCACGCCCGAGCGGCTGTCGCGGCTGCGGTTCGGGCTGGTGCTCGACGGCAGACCGCTCCTGAGGGCCGGCATCGAGCAGATCAACGAAAGCGAGATTCGCTTTACGCTGCACGAGGGCCGAAAGCGCCAGATTCGCCGCATGTGCGAGGCGGTGGGCCTCAAGGTGGTGCGTCTCAAGCGCGTGCGCATCGGCGGCGTGCGGCTCGGCGCCCTGCCGCCCGGCAAGTGGCGCTACCTTGGAGAGGATGAAGCCTTTTGAGAGCTTCGCCGCAAGTTCCGTTGCGGCGCGCAGCCGTTCAAGTCCCCGGTTCCTGGTAAGGGCCGGGGATTTTTTCGTCCGGCGCCCTTGAAATGATGCCGGGTTCCGGCCCGGCAGGCGGCGCGCAAGCTCTGTCTGCCGGGGTGTCGGCTCCCCGTTTCATTGGGGACGGCTCCGAAGTCCTGGAGACTTGCACCCTCTCGATGAGCTGCGCGGGCAAGGCCTGCTTCAGGACGCTCTTTTGAGACTCCTTCATCATTCGAAAGCCTTTCGCTCAAACCGTCGAACAGATGCTTGAGAATCCTGTGAAGGCTCTCCTTGCGCGCATTCGACGCCGGCTTGTGCGCTTTTGCCAGGCGCCTGCGGGCTTTCCCATGCCGAGGCGCATCCCTTCTCGTCGAGCGAAAGCTTCATGGCCCTGCGGCCGCCGGACTCGATCGCCAGGTCCTCAAGACCGGGTTCGATGCCGACGACTTCATCCTTGAATGTCGAAACATCCCCGTGCCGCCGTTTCTCCCTGCCTCGCAAGGGCGAGGGTTTCCGGCGGCCTTTGGCTGACGATGATCCGGGTTTCTACTGAAGGCGGAGTTGCCTTTTCCTTTCTTGCAAAATCCCCTCCTGCGCTTGGTATTTATGTCTATCCAGGGCTCGGGCCGGTGGAGATCGGCTTGATTAAACTCAGAGTCGGCAGCAGCGGTTGTTTGTCTTCTTTTTTTGATCGGAGAATCGAGTATGAACATCTGTTTGAGAAAGGTCTCCCTGGCCTGCGCCACAGCCCTCTTTGCCGCCGGCGCGGCCCTGAGCGTCAATGCGGCGGACGCCGCCAAGACGGCGCCCTCAACCTTCAAGCCCGGCACCTATACCGCCACGGTCAACGGCCACAACGCACCCGTGACGATCAAGGTCACGGTGAGCAAGAACCGCATTGAAAGCATTGACACCTCAAAGAACCTTGAGACGATCGGCGTGGGCCGCGTGGCCTTGCAGCTCATGACCGACAAGATCATCAAGTACCAGTCGCTCGGCGTCGACGCCGTCACGGGCGCCTCGATTTCAAGCTATGCCGTGCTGAGCGGCGTTGAAAAGTGTCTCAAGGATGCGGGCGGCGACATTGCCAAGCTCACCAAAAAGGTTGAGCAGCATCCGGCCGGCACCGCCACCTACAACGCCGACGTGGTTGTGATCGGCGGCGGCGGCGCGGGTCTGGCCTCAGCCATTGCCGCGCACCAGGCCGGGGCGAAGAAGGTGATCGTCATTGAAAAGCTCGGCTATCTCGGCGGCTCGACGAACGTTTCGGAAGGCGCCCTGAACGCCGTCGACCCGAAGCGCCAGGGCAAGCAGGGCATCGAGGACAGCTTCGAGAAGTTCTACGACCAGACGATGAAGGGCGGGCACAACAAGGGCAACCCCGAGCTTGTGCGCTATCTCACCCAGAACTCCATGAAGTCCGTGGAATGGCTCGAGAGCATGGGCGTGAAGTTCAAGGACGAAATCGGCACGGCCACGGGCGCGCTCTGGCAGCGCAGCCACTACCCGGCCACGCCCTCGGGCAACACCTACATCCGCACCTTTGAAAAGGTGGTGAAGGACTCCAACGGCGCCATCCAGGTGCTCACCGACACGCCGGCAAGCGATCTGATTCAAACGAACGGCCGCGTGACGGGCGTGATCGCCAAGCACTTCGGACAGAAGGTCGTGCTCAATGCCAGGGACGGCGTGGTGATCGCAACGGGCGGCTTCGGCGCGAACGTGAAGTTCCGTCAGGAAGTCAACACGGGCGTCTGGAAGAGCGTCAAGCTTGACAACTCCATCGGCTGCACGAACATTCAGAAGGCAGCCCAGGGCGACGGCCTGCTGATCGCCAAGAAGCACGGCGCGCAGCTCATCAACCTTGACGACATTCAGATTCACCCGTGCGGCACGCCCGGCACCGGCCTGATGGAGAACATCCGCACGTCCGGACGCAACCGCATCTTCGTCAATCTTGAGGGCGACCGCTTCGTGAACGAAGGCGCTGCGCGCGACGTTCTGGCCGGCGCCATCTTCAAGCAGCCGCAGAGCACCTACTACGTGGTTGTCAACAAGGTCCGCTATCCGAGCCGCGACTGGGTGGACGCCAACGGCGCCACGATTCGCGACATGGTGGCCCTGGGCTCCGTTGTCGAGGCCGATACGCTTGATGAACTTGCCAAGAAGACCGGCATGGATCCCGCCAAGCTCAAGGCAAGCGTGGACAACTACAACAAGATTGTGAAGGGCGAAATGAAGGACCCGCTGGGCTTCAAGGCCGACAACAAGGCCGATACGACGCTCACCGAGGGTCCGTGGTACGCCTGCAAGAAGGTCCCGACCGTTCACCACACGATGGGCGGCATCAAGATCAACGTGCACGCGCAGGTCATTGACGTCAACGGCAAGGTGATCCCGGGCCTGTACGCTGCCGGCGAAGTCACGGGCGGCATCCACGGCTCCAACCGTCTCGGCGGCAACGCCATTGCCGACGTGATGACCTTCGGCCGCGCAGCCGGCACCAACGTCGTCACGATGAAGTAGCTCGCGCAGGCGCAGCTCGACGACGGCGGCTCGGGCGGACCCGAAAGGTTCGCCGGGCCGCCGTTTTCTTTGAAAACTGCGCTTGCGCAGCCCGGCGGCATTTACTGGACTTGAAAGGTCTGGGAGCAGCCGGCCTCTGCAAGGCTGGGGACTGTCAGCCTGACCGGGCCTGGGGCGGCTCCTTTTAGAACGCCCAGCGAAGGCCGGCGTTGATGCGCCAGTCCTGATCGACGTCGGCAAATGCGCTTCTGCGGACGTTGGGCCGGGGAGGCGCCTTTGCAAGATAAAAGCCGGGAGTCCCCGTAGAGAGGACTTCCGGCTGTCTGTCCGGCAGAACTTGCGGCTCGACTAGAAGTTCCAGCGCAGACCGACGTTGAAGAGGTAGGGATTGTCGACTTCGCCGCCGGAGGTGCGCTCAAGCTCGCCGTAGGCAAAGGCGTTGTCGCCGAGCTTGAACTGCGCGCCCACGCCGTAGCTCACCCAGCCGCCGCCGAGGTCTTCACTGAGCGCCTCGCGCAGGCCGCCTTGAGAGGCCGTGCCGTCGGCGTCGCCCAGGAAGTCGTAGGAGTAGGAGAGCATGGCATAGAACGTGCCGGCATTTTCCGGGAAGTCAAAGCCGGTGCGCACGCCCACGCGGGTGACCAGCGACTGGAAGTCGTCCTGCTCGAGTCTGACGCCGTTTGATGCCGTCGCATCGTCGCCGGAGATGAATCCGTAGGTGAGTTCAATCTGCGGCTCGATGTAGGCCTGCTGCATGATGCGGAACATGTGGCCGGTTTCAACCGAGAGGCTGAAGGCATTGGACTTGGTGTCGACGTTCATGTTGCCGGTGGTGAGCTCGTTGTCGAGATAACCGTAGCGCGCGATCAGGTCGAGGTAGGAGCCGCCGTCGGCCATGTAGGTCGCGTAGGCAGCCAGGCTGTAGGAGTCGCCCTCGGCCTGGCCCTTGAGCAGGTCGGCATCCGAATCGGTGTAGGAGAAGGCGCCGCCCGCGATCCAGTGGCTGTTGATGCGGTAGTCGCCGCCCACCTGGATGGTGGTGTGATCCATTTCGATTTCAGAGTTGCTGCTCCACTGGGATTGACCGCCGTAGACGCGGGCCCATGCGCCGAGGGCGGACTCGGAGGCGCGGATGTCGCCGAGACGCTTGGTGAGGTGGTTGATCTCGTTTCTCCACTGCACCAGCGCCATGGCGTTGATGGCACCGAAGTCGGCGAGCTTGGCATTCCTGGCTTGACTGGTCTGGAGAGTGCCGTCAGCGCCGTAAGTCGATGTCACGGCGCCCTTGAGGTTGCCTTCCTCGACATTGAGGGTCTGGGCGACGGCGCCTTCTTCAACCTGGATTGTCTGATCGGCCAGAGCCTGCATGTCTTCCGAGACGCTGGTCAGGTCGTCAGCCGTGATGCCGGTGTAGTTGACGGTCAAGGCGGGTTCGGCCTCGCCCTGGGAGGTCGCGCGGCCGATTTTTACAGTCGACGACTCGAGATTGCCGGCCTCGTCTTTGGCGGCCTCTGCATTGATGACGCCGCCTGAGCCCTGAAGCTCAGCGACTTCAAGCGTGCCGAGCTCGCGACTGATGTTCACGATGCCGTCATTGAGCTTGAGCAATCTGAGCGCTTGAGTTTCAACGGTTTGTCCGGAGTCTCCCGTTTCGACGACCTTCGTGGGCGTCCACTGGGCCTGGTTGGACAGCGTGAGCGTCACGCCGTCGGTGATCTCGGTTTGAGCTCCGCCTTGCGTCGGATAGTCAAGCTTGATGTTGCCGGTCCAGCTGGACTGGGCTCCGCTGAGATTGATGTTGACTTCGGCATTGAGAATTTGTCCGCTGTCCACCGCCGCTGTGGCGAAGGATACGTCGCCGTTGATGACAACAGTCTTGTCGTTGTTCGGGTTGATGTTGACAAGGGAGTTGCCGCGGGTTTCGATAGCCGTCGGCGCAGTCAGAGTCAGCCCTGTATCCATGTTCACCTGACTGTTGGAATAGGCCGAAATGCCGACGCCGTCAGACGTGATGTCCGTTTGGTTGGCTGTGATGTTGATTGCCGCGCCGTCCTCAGGGCGCTCAGACTGTTCAGAGTCGTTTCTGGCCATCAGTCCGACGGAGTATCCGTTCTCAGAAGTGTTTTCTGTCGTGACGGCAAGCGTGTCGGCATTGAGAGTGACAACGCCTTTCACAGCCCGAAGGCCCACAATTTCTCCGGTTCCCTTGCTGGAAATGGTCACAGCGGAATCTGATTGGCCGATGTTGACCTGGCTCCCATCGTAAGACAGAACTGCATTCGCTATTGCGCCGTCAGAAGCGATGTTGATTGTTTGGCCATAAACATTGACGGTCGAATCTTGGCCGGTCCCGTAGACGGCTAGGGATCTGCTTGAGCCGTTGCTGGACAGCATTGTGTAGGAATTCTGATTGCCAATACCCACGGTGCCGCCGTTTGTTGCTTCCACAGTTCTGGAAGTGTCTCCCGAAGACACAAGTTCAATGGTTTTCCCCAGGATGCTGACTTGGCTTCCTTCATCAGATAGAACTGCCTTCGATGTTTCGCCGCCAGAAGATGCGATGTTGATTGTTTGGCCATAAACATTGACGGCCGAATCCTGGCCCGTCCCATAGACGGCATGGCCGTCTTTTGAGCCGTTGCTGGACAGCATTGTGTAGGAATTCTGATTGCCAATCGTCACGGTGCCGCCAGTCGTTGCTACCACAGCTCTGGAAGTGACTCCCGAAGACACAAGTTCGATGGTTTTCCCCTGGATGTTGACCTTGCCGATGACTGCGTTTACGGCATAGTTTTTGGAGGAGTCATTTCCACTTGCAGTGTATTCGCCCTTATTAGATTCCAGATGAATCAATGAGCTTTCTGCTGTGCCGATATTCAATGTGCCGCCGGCTGCATCCTGGTTGATGGCAAAGGCCTTCGAGTTGGCTGTGCTCCCGTCGTTGACGGCAGTGATGTTGATGTTGTCGGCTGTTATGTTCGAAGTGCCGGAGCTCACGCTGTAAATGCCTGCAGATGCCAGTTTTGTGTGTTTGGTATAAACGGCAAGCGAGTCTGCGTTGATGTCTGTCTGGCTGGCGCCCGAAAGATAGATGGCAAAGGCGCGGCTGTTAAACGCCGCGTTTGGATTGTTTGTTTCAACGGCGAGAGAAATGACAGCGTCCGGATTGGCAATTTGAAAGCTTGAGCCTTCAAGATAAATGCCATAGTCAAGCGTTTCGACCGTGAGAGATGCGCCGTTGAAGACGGCCGATGAGTTTCCAACAATCGAGATGCCGGAGCGATGTTTGAATCCTGTTAGGTCTTCGGTAGTATTGATTTCATAGTCTTGCACGCCGCCGTCGACCTTGATGACGCTGTCGGGGAGCGGGGCGGCGCCGGCGGCAGAGGGAAGCAGCGAGGCGGAGAGCCCCAGGGCAAGGCATATTGCATGAGTGATGGGGGAGATGCGGTTCATAATGAGGCCTGCTGGCGTATCGATCAAAGAATATGAAATTCTTTGATCTTGAGAATAGTGAATGAGCTGATGGCTTGGAGAAAGTGAAGTCACAAGGATTTGGTTATTGTGATTTTTTATAATTTCTCCAATCATTGAAAAGAAAACGGCCTAAATAATCGGGCCGCAGCATCGCAAGCGACAAGTTGTTGTTTTTCTTCAAAAAATTATGCCCCCCCCCACATCGACTTGTCAAGGTTCGTCCTTGGAAAATAAGGTTCTTGACATATATTTCAAAGGTTCCGGAAAAATAGGCAGCTGCACGCAGGCGTGAGGTCCTGAATTGGTGCTTGCAAAACATCTTCAGGTCGATGAAATGAATTTGTTCTTTGTGAATATCTTCCGGCTTGAACAGACTTCAATCCTGCAGAATTGAGCCGCAGCTGTCAGTGCCGCGGAGTCTGGGTTTTGATGAGCTTCTCGCAGATTACCGGCGGGGCGCCGGCCGCTTGCGCTGGCGCAGGAGAAGAGGACGCTCTGATCGCCCGAGCTGCGGACGGCGTCCTGCGCCTCGACGGCTGTCATGGCCCGGGAGTCTCCCCAGCCGTCGGCGGCAGGCGCATGTTCGGCAAAGCCTGGGGAGCCGCTAAAATCAGGCTGCTCCGGAAATTGAGCGTCAATTTTTCCGGGTTCGGCGGCCACGCCGGTGCAGGCCGGGGCGAGAGCCGCGCCTGCCTGGCGGCGCGCCAGCGCAATCTCCGGAGGAGGCGCCTTCTCCAGGGGCGGTCCCGGAAGGGGCCTGCCGTTTCACAAGTGAGAGGCATTGATGCCCGCGCATCCGCGCCCCATCCACTTGAGACAGGGAACAGCCGCAGCGCCTTCCCGAGGCCTTTCGTCGCCCGAAGACCTGAACGCTCCCTGCAACTTCCAGAAAGCTTTTGCTGCTCAATTCATGTACGCCCCGCAATTTGACCCCGTCGCCTTTTCCATCGGGCCGCTTTCCGTGCGCTGGTACGGACTCATGTACCTTCTGGGCTTTGCCGTGTTTCTGCTGCTCGGACGGCTTCGCACGCGCCAGAGCTGGCGGGGCATGACGGCCGGCGAGCTTGAGGATCTGCTCTTTTACGGCGTCGTGGGCGTGATCTTGGGCGGCAGGCTCGGGTTCTGTCTTTTCTACCAGCCCGGCTGGTATCTCGCGCACCCGCTTGACGTCTTCAAGATCTGGCAGGGCGGCATGAGCGCGCACGGAGGCATTCTGGGCAGCATCGCGGCCATGCTGCTTTTCTGCCGCAGGCGCGGCAAGTCCTTCTGGAGCACGGCCGACTTCGTGGCGCCCCTGGTTGCCCCGGGACTGATGTTCGGGCGCATCGGAAACTTCATCAACGGCGAGCTCTGGGGCCGCGCGGCCGATCCGGGCCTGCCCTGGGCGATGATCTTTCCGCAGTCGGGCTCGCTCATTGCGCGGCATCCCTCGCAGCTTTACGAGGCGCTGCTAGAGGGCGTGCTTCTTTTTGCCGTCGTGTGGCTTTATTCGGCCCGTCCCCGCACGCGCGGCACCGTGGGCGCGGTCTTTTGCATGGGCTACGGCCTCGTGCGCTTCATCGTGGAATATTTTCGCGAGCCCGACAGCTTTCTCGGGCTCGGCGCCCTCGGACTTTCCCGCGGTCAGTGGCTGAGCATCCCGGTGTTTTTGGTCGGGCTTGCGGCATTCGTGTACTGTACGCTGAGGCATCACAAGGCCGGCGGCCAGACGCGGCAGCCGGGTTCCTAGGGAAAGGGCGGCGCGCCGGGAGCGCCGCGGACCCCGACAACGATAAAAAAATCCAAGAAACTCAAGCAAAGGAGGCAGTCTCATGTCGACAACCGTCACATGGCTGGGCGTGCTCGTGCTGTTCATCACGGGCTGGGCGATCGTCAGGAAGTACCAGGTCAACATGGTGTTGTTTCTCGGAGGACTGGTGCTCAACGTGCTCGCCCTCATCGGCGGGCTTGATTCGCTCGTTGCCAAGAGCACGGGCTTCATCGGCTTTGACCTCATCGAGCTTTTGAAGACCATCAGCACCTCGCAGGTTGCGGGCGTGGGCTTCATCATCCTGATTTCGGGCGGCTTTGCCGCCTACATGCAGGCCATCGGCGCATCCGACCGGTTTGTGTCGGTGTGCACGGCGCCGCTGTCCTACATCAGGAATCCCTACATCATTCTCGCGGCGGTCTTCATCTTCGGGCACTGCCTGAGCCTGGTGATCACCTCGGCCGCGGGCCTGGCGATGCTCATGGTCGTGACGGTCTATCCGCTCATCATCCGCGTGGGCTGCTCGCCGCTTGCGGCCGCGGCCGTCGTGGCCAGCGTTCTTGCCATCGGCTACGCGCCGGCCTCGGGCACCGCGAATCTTGCAGCCGAACTTGTGCACCTTGAGCCCATCGAGTACTTCGTGCGCTATCAGCTGCCGATGGCCGTGCCCACGATTCTGTCGATGGCCGTCGCGCACGTCTTCGTGCAGTACTACTTCGACAAGAAGGACGGCACGGGGGAGGCGGCCGACATGAGCGGCATTGCCGCCAAGCGCGAGGCGCTTGACAAGGCGCCCGCCTTCTACGCGCTTTTCCCGGTGATGCCGATCGTGCTTTTGCTGATCTTCAACAAGATGGTCTTCAAGACCGTGACGCTGAGCGTGCCCACGGCGATGTTCCTGTGCTGGTTCATCGCCTTCGTGATCGATGCGCTCGTGCGGCGCGACGTGCGCACCTCCTTTGATCTTTCCTTTGCCATGTTCAAGGGCATGGGAAGCATTCTGACGAGCACCGTGGGCCTCATCTTCGTGGCGGCCTTCTTTGCCAAGGGGCTGCAAAACGTCGGCATCGTCGATCTGCTGCTGTCGGGCGCGCAGAACCTGGGGCTGGGCAGCACCGGCATGGGCGTGGTGCTTTCGGCCATCATCGGCGTGGTGACCGTTCTCACCGGCTCGGGCGTGGCGGCCTTCACGAGTCTGGCGCACATCGTGCCGAGCGTGGCCGAGGGGCTCGGCGTTGACGGCGTGGCGATGATGCTCATGATGCACACCGCGGCTGAAATGCTGCGCGCGATGTCGCCCGTGGCGGGCGTCATCATCATCGTGGCGGGCTTTGCCAAGGTCAATCCGCTCACCATGGTCAAGCGCACCGCCATTCCCTGCCTTGTGGGCTACGTGGTGATGCTGCTGGTGACGGCGTTCTTCCTGTCGTAAGGAGAGTCAAGAAAATGACGCAGCTCACTGGAACCGTGATCGAAGGGTTTGACGCCCATACTCCCGAGTCGCTTCAGGCAAGCTTTGACGAGGCGCTCGTCGTGCTTGCCATGGGCGGACGGATCTTCAAGGGCCGCATGAGGGAGCTTCCTGAAATCGTGCCCGCCCGGCCCGTGGTGCTCATGGCCCATGGAAGCTCGGGCATCAATGCGGCCGTCGAGGCTCTGGGCGAGCATCTGGCGCGCCGCGGCTGGGCGCTCGTTGCGCCCGACTCCATGGCCGCTGCGGGGCGGCTTGCCTACACCTCGCCCGTGGACGCCGGGGTCTACGAAAGGATTCACGCCATGCGCCTGGCCGAGCTGCAGTACGCCGCGCAAAGGCTTCCCGCGTGCACGTTTTTCAACGGCTTTTACGTCGTGGCGGGCACAAGCGAGGGGGGCGTGGCCGCCGCGCGCTTTGACTCGGCCGCAGCGCCCATGGCCGAGGCCGCGCGCATGATCTTTTCGTGGAGCTGCGAGGACAACTACTTTGTGAAGGCGCACGCAACGAACATTCCGCCCGAGCGGCCGGTCTTGAACATCATGAGCGCCGACGACAAGTACTTCGGCCGCTCCTCGCCCTACCTGGGAAATCCGCACGCAGAGGGCCATGCCGCGCGTGCGCTTGCGGCCTCAAGGGACGCCTCGGTGGTGCTGCTGCCGGGCGCGCCGCACACGCTTTTCAATGAGCCCGCCGCGCAAAGCCTCATCGACGCCTTCCTCGAGCGCGTGCTGGCAGCGGCCTGAGAAAGGGGAGGGGCGAATCCCTTGATGGGCGCCTGTCGCCTGCGGCGGTTTTGACGACCCTCGCGGCGGCGGCGCCTTTTTTCGTGCCCGGGGCCTCTTATGAAAAGCGGTAGTCGCCTGCGACGGCGTTGATGACGGCCGCGGCGACGATGCCTGCGGTTTCGGTGCGCAGCACCCGGGGGCCGAGAAGCGCGCACTGCCAGCCCGCCTTGCGGGCTGCCTCGATTTCGGTCGCGTCAAAGCCCCCCTCGGGGCCCACGGCCAGAAGAAAGGAGCGCGCGCCGGAAAGCGCTGCAGCGGCCCTGGCTGCAGGCGCAAGAAGAATGCGCGCGTCGGCCGAAAGCTCAAGCGCCTCTTCAAAGGGCATGAACGCAACCTCGGGCACGCGCGTGCGGCCGGACTGCGCGCAGGCCGAGATGACGACGCTTTTAAAGTGCGCAAGCCGCTTTTGCAGCCGCTCGCCCGACAGGCGCGTCATCGAGCGCAGGGCGGGAACGACGACGATGCGTGAGACGCCCGTCTCCACGGCCTTCTCCACGATCCAGTCCATCTTCTCGGGGCTCACGAGCGCCTGCACGAGCGTGATCTGCGCGGGGCTTTCGACCTCGGGCTGCGAGACCTCTTCAACATCTACCCAGGCCTCGGGCCCTTCAAAGAAGATGGGGCCCGAGCATTCATTTCCCCGGCCGTCAAAAAGGCGCGCGATGTCGCCGGCGCGCATGCGCAGCACGCGGCCGGCGTGGTGGCGGGCTTCTTCAGGAAGAACGGTTTTGCGGCCGACGACAAAGTCGGCCTCGGGGCAGTAGAAGCGGGGAGAGGCCATGGATTGAACGCTAAGCGAAAAAAAGGGAAGGCAAGGGAGGAGGTTCGGATTGCTGCGGCGCCCTGGCGGGGAGCCTTCGGCATTTTCACCGATCATGCGCTTTCGAGGCAAGCGCCTGCGGCTGACCAGCGCGTCCATGCCGCGGCTGTCCTGGTCAGCCGGAGGCGACGGCGCTTTCGCCGTCGACAAAGTAGTTTGCGGGGTTGTGGATGTCGACGTAGACGAAGACCCTGCGGCTGCGGTCGATTTCGTCGGGACGCCGCCAGAGCGAGCCGCTTCGAAAGGTCCGGGTGCGGCCGCGGGCGTCGACGGTCTCGCACGTGATGATGAGGGGATGCCGGCCGTCCATGAGCTTTCCTTCATCGACCTCGACACTGACGATCCGGGCCTCAAGGCGCTGTCCCTGGGCAAGCAGCCGCTCGACGCGCCGGCGGCTGCGTCCGCGCACGACGATGACGAGGGTGCCGAAGAAAAGATAGACCGCGCTCATGCTGAGAAGGCCGAAGGGCAGGAGGCCCTCGTGGCTCAGAATGCGCACGTCGGAGGGATCGGCCGGGTCAAAGTGAACGGTCAGGCGCATCCCGGCAGCCATGTCGCCTGAGACCGAGTGCAGCTCGCCCGTGCGCGCCGCGCCGTTGACGACGTAGGAGATGACGGGCGTGCCGAGCGAGTCTTCGGACTTGTCCCGGATGGCGAGGATCACGGCCGGGGAGGGCTGGGCGACGGACCTGAAGCGGTGCGACTCAGCCGCCGCCCGGATGCCGAGGACAAGGCAGATGAGGCCCGCAAGGACAAAGAGCCAGCCGAAGAGAAGCACGAAGCGGTTTTCATGGCGCGAGCCCCGGGCTTTTTGCTGCAGCATGGGCGGATTCCAGACAAGGAGGGACGCCGGCGCTTTTTTGGGCGCAGGCGCGCGAAGGTTTGCAAGGCGCTTTGGGAGCCTGGGCACAGCCTACCCGAGAAAAATGACGAAAAAAAAACGAGCCCGGGGTGCGGCCGCGGGATTTTGTTTTGCAAGGGGGCTGCGCCCCGGGGCGGAAGGGGGCTTTTGTCCCGCGTCCTGCCGGCATTGGCCGCTGATGCCTTTTGCTAAAATTGCCCGCGACAGCACCTCGGAACTACGAGAAATCAACTAGGCGGTCCGGGCGATCAGCCCGGGGCCGCAGCAGCCGCTTGCGTGAATTCCCCTCACCCCCTTACCTCATCCCGATTCGTGACGAACATGTCTACTTCAGTCTCCCCCAAGACGATGGCCGCAGCCGTGCGGGCGCTCTCGATGGACGCCGTGCAGAAGGCGAAGTCCGGCCACCCCGGCATGCCCATGGGCATGGCCGACATTGCGGTGGCCCTCTTTACTCGGCATCTGCGCCACAACCCGCTTGACCCTAAGTGGCTCGGACGCGACCGGTTCATTCTCTCCAACGGGCACGGCTCGATGCTGCAGTACGCGATGCTGCACCTCACGGGCTATGCGCTCACGATGGAGGACATCAAGAACTTCCGTCAGTTCGAAAGCAAGACGCCGGGGCATCCCGAAGTGGGCGTCACGCCCGGGGTGGAGACCTCCACGGGCCCGCTCGGACAGGGCATCGCCAATGCCGTGGGCATGGCGCTTGCCGAAAAGATGCTCGCGGCTGAATTCAACCGCGAGGGCTTTGAGGTCATCAACAACCGCACCTACGTCTTTTTAGGCGACGGCTGCATGATGGAGGGCATCAGCCACGAGGTCTGCTCGCTTGCGGGCGTCTGGGGCCTGAACAAGCTCATCGCTCTTTACGACGACAACGGCATCAGCATCGACGGCGACATCAGGGGGTGGTACCGCGACGACACGCGCGGACGCTTTGAGGCCTACGGCTGGCACGTCGTGGGCCCCGTCGACGGCCACGACATCGACGCGGTCGACGCGGCCATTGCCGAGGCCAAGGCCCAGACCGAAAAGCCCACGCTCATCATCTGCCGCACCGTGATCGGCCAGGGCAGTCCCAACCGCGCGGGCACCTCCAAGGCCCATGGCGAGGCCCTGGGCGAAGAGGAGATTGCGCTCACCCGCAAGAACATCGGCTGGGACTATCCGCCCTTTGAGATCCCCGCGGAGATCTACGCCGCCATGGACGCGCGTCCCGCGGGCGAGGCCATGGAGGGCGAGTACAAGGAAATGTTTGCGGCCTATGAGAAGACCTATCCGGAACTGGCCGCCGAACTCAGGCGCCGCCTCGCGGGCGATCTGCCCGAGAGCTTCAACACGGCCGTGATGGAGGGGCTGTGCGAGGCGCAGGCCGAGCACGCCCAGATCGCCACCCGCAAGGCGAGCCAGCGCGCCCTGGACGCCATTGCGCCCGTGCTGCCCGAGCTTCTGGGCGGCTCGGCTGACCTTACGGGATCGAACCTCACCAACTGGAAGGGCGTCGAGCGGCTCACGCGCGAAAACATGCGCGGCCGCTACATCAGCTACGGCGTGCGCGAGTTCGGCATGTCGGCCATTCAAAACGGCATTGCGCTCTACGGCGGCTTCATTCCCTTTAGCGGGACGTTCCTGACGTTCTCGGACTATGCGCGCAACGCCGTGCGCATGGCCGCCCTGATGGGCATCCGCTCGATCTTCGTCTACACCCACGACTCGATCGGCGTGGGCGAGGACGGCCCGACGCACCAGCCCATTGAGCACGTCGCAAGCCTGCGGCTCATCCCCAACCTCGACGTCTGGCGTCCGGCCGATCCGATCGAGTCGATCGTCGCCTGGGCGGCTGCCGTCGAGCGCAGAAACGGCCCGAGCGCGCTGGTGTTCTCGCGCCAGAACGTGGCCTTCGTCGACCGCGACGAGGTCGATGCCGACGCCATTGCCCGCGGCGGCTACATTGCCGCCGAGGCGCCGGCCGGAGAGGGGAAGGCGCAGGCGATCATCATCGCCACGGGCTCGGAAGTCGACCTTGCGATGCAGGCCAGAAAGACGCTCACGGCCCTGAACGTGCAGGTGCGCGTGGTGTCCATGCCCTCGGCCGACGTCTTTGACCGCCAGGACAAGGCCTGGCGCGAGCACGTGCTCACCCCGGGCGTGCCGATTCTTGCCGTTGAGGCCGGCTGCACGGGGCTGTGGCACAAGTACTTCACGACCCGCTCGGACGTGATGGGCATCGACGTGTTCGGCGCCTCGGCCCCGGCCTCCGTTCTCTGGAAGCACTTCGGCTTTACGGTGGAGCGCGCCGTTGAAAAGGTGCAGGCGCTGCTTGCCGACTGATTAACCAAAAATTCATCATCCCTAGGAGATATTTGATGACGATTCGCGTTGCTATTAACGGTTTTGGACGCATCGGCCGCAACGTCCTGCGCGCCCATTACGAGGACGGCAAGAAGCACGACCTGGAGATCGTGGCCGTCAACACGCTGGGCTCGGAGGAGGTCAACGCGCACCTGCTTCGCTACGACACGGTGCACGGGCGCTTCAATGCCGACGTGGCCACCGAAAACGGCGAATGGCTCATCGTCAACGGCGACCGGATGCGCATGTTCTCGACCCGCGATCCGCACGAGATTCCGTGGGGCGAGCTCGGCGTGGACGTCGTGCTTGAGTGCACGGGCGCCTTCACGAGCAAGGAGAAGGCCCAGGTGCACCTCGAGCAGGGCGCCAGGAAGGTGCTCATCTCGGCCCCGGGCAAGAATGCCGACGCGACCGTGGTCTACGGCGTCAACGACGACGTGCTCACCAAGGACATGACGGTGGTCTCGAACGCCTCGTGCACGACGAACTGCCTGGCGCCGATCGCCGCGCCCCTGCATGCGGCGCTCGGCATCGAGCGCGGCCTGATGACGACGGTGCACTCCTACACGAACGATCAGGTGCTCACCGACGTCTATCACAAGGACATGCGCCGCGCGCGCAGCGCCACGCACTCGATGATCCCCACCAAGACGGGCGCGGCCGCCGCGGTCGGTCTGGTGCTGCCCGAGCTCAACGGGCGCCTTGACGGCTTTGCCGTGCGCGTGCCCACGATCAACGTGAGCTTTGTGGACCTCACCTTCATCGCCGGGCGCGACACCACGGTCGAGGAGGTCAACGCCATCATGAAGGAGGCGAGCGCCTCGCCGCGCTACAAGGGCGTTCTCGGCTACAACGACCTGCCCCTGGTGTCGATCGACTTCAACCACGATCCGCACTCCTCGACCTTTGACGCGACGCTCACCAAGGTTTCCGGCGGCCGCCTCGTGAAGGTCACGAGCTGGTACGACAACGAGTGGGGCTTCTCGCACCGCATGCTCGATACGGCCGTGGCGATGATGGCCGCCAGGTAGTTTTCTTCGCATCAGCACGCCCAGAGGGGCGCGCCTCGAAGGTTCTCGAGGCGGCCCCTGACGTTGTTTCCTGATGCTTTTTCTATGCAGCTTTGCGCCGCACCCTGCGTACGGCGCCCCCGCGGCCGCGGCGCGCTGGCCTGGCCGGCAGCCCGTGCGGGGTCACATGAATAGGGAGCAGTTCTCTCATGCACGTTCTTACGCTTGAAGCCCTTGCCGGGCGGGGCGCCCTTGCCGGCAAGCGCGTTCTCATCCGTTCGGATCTCAACGTCCCGCGCGACGCAGAAGGGCGCATCACCAACGAGGCGCGCCTGATTGCGAGCGTTCCGGCCATTCGTCTGGCGCTTGACGCGGGCGCGGCCGTGATGATCATGAGCCACCTCGGCCGCCCGGTCGAGGGCGAGGTGCGGCCCGAGGACAGCCTGGGCGAGGTGGCCGTGCGCATGAGCGAACTCGTGGGCGTGCCCATCGGGCTGTCGCGCAGCTACCTCACCGAGGGCGTGAGCATCAAGCCCGGGCAGGCGATCATGCTCGAGAACTGCCGCTGCAACAAGGGCGAAAAGAAGAACGACCCCGAGCTTGCCAAAAAGTACGCGGCCCTTTGCGACGTCTACGTCAACGATGCCTTCGGCACGGCGCACCGCGCGCAGGCCTCCACCGAGGGCGTGGCGCACTTTGCTCCCGTGGTCTGCGCCGGCCCCCTGATGGCCGCCGAGATTGACGCGCTCACCAAGGCCGTGGCCGAGGCGCGCCATCCGCTTGTTGCGATCGTGGCGGGCTCGAAGGTCTCCACTAAGCTCACCATTCTCAACAATCTCGCCCAGAAGGTCGACCAGCTCATCGTGGGCGGCGGCATCGCCAACACGTTCCTGCTCGCGGCGGGAAAGAAAATCGGCCGCTCGCTCGCCGAGCCCGAGCTCGTCGGCGAATGCGAGGGCGTGGTGAAGACCCTGCAGGAAAAGGGCGCAAGCCTGCCGCTGCCTGTGGACGTCGTGGCCGCCAAGGCCTTTGACGCCGAGGCCGAGCACCGCGTCTGCGCGGTCGACGAGGTGGCCGACGACGAGATGATTCTCGACGTGGGTCCCAGAACCGCCGAGATGCTCGCTGAGATCGTCGCCAAGGCGGGAACCATCGTCTGGAACGGCCCGGTGGGCGTCTTTGAGATGGCTCCCTACGCGCACGGCACCGAGCGGCTTGCCCAGGCCGTGGCCGAGGCGACCGACAAGGGCGCCTTCTCCATTGCGGGCGGCGGCGACACGATCTCGGCCGTCAACACCTTCGGCATCAAGGATCGCGTGAGCTACATCTCCACCGGCGGCGGCGCCTTCCTTGAGTTTCTCGAGGGCAAGACGCTTCCGGCCATCGCCGTGCTCGAGGAGCGAAGCCGCGAGCCCCAGGCATAGCCCTCCAGCGAAGGCTCCTTGCCCTGCGCCCTGCGAGCCGGGGCGCTTTCAAACGACAACCGGCAGCCCAACGGGCTGCCGGCTTTGTCTTGGGGCGGCGCAGCGCCGCTCAATCGCAAGTCATGCGCACGGGGCGAGACGTTCGGATCACTTGCCGGAGGTCTTTTCGGCGTCCCTTGAGGCGTCCTTTCCGGCGGTCTTTTCCGCGGACTTGTCTGCTGGCTTGTCGGAGGCTTTGTCAGAGGCCCTGGCGCTCTTTGCGCTCTTGCCGGAGGACTTGTCGTCGGAGAGCGCATCGCGCGTGGCGTGGCCGATCTCGCGGGTGACGTCGCGCGCGGCGTGCCCGATGCTGCGGCCGGCGTCCTTGACGGACTCCCAGACGCCGGCGTGGGCGCTGCCGGCGGCAACCGCAAGGCCGAGCAGCGCTGAAAGAAGAAGCTTTTTCATGGTTTGACCTTGAAAAAAAACTTGGCGTGTTTGGACAATGCAAAGGCGGGCGGGCCGGCCGCGGCAGCTAGCGATCCTTGTCGCCGGGGTTTTGCACGTACATGGCGTTCTGCACCCGGGCGCTCTTTTCACGGCGCAGCTTGTCGGCGAGCTGGTGCACGTACTTCCAGCCGAGCGCCACAACCACCGGACCCATGGCCGCGCAGACGACGCCGAGCAGCAGAATCATCGAGAGGTTGTCCTTGACGATCGGGATGTTGCCGAAGAGGTAGCCCACGCCGATGAGCGAGGTCGCCCACAGCAGCGCGCCCAGGCCGCTGTAGAGCTCAAAGCGCGCCATGCTCATGCGCGCGGCGCCCGCCACAAGCGGCGCAAAGGCGCGCACGATCGGCACGAAGCGCGCTAGAACAATGGTCTTGCCGCCGTGCCTTTCATAAAAGATCTGGGTTTTCTGAAGCTTTTCAGCGTCAATCCATCGAATCGATCCGTCGTAGATCTTGCCGCCGAGCCATCGGCCGGTGTGAAAGCCCAGCGTGTTGCCCAGACACGCGCCGAGCGTGACGGCAAGAATCAGGCCCCAGGGACTCATGGTGCCGGCCGCGGCAACGGTGCCCGCCACGAAAAGAAGCGAGTCGCCCGGCAGGAAGGCAAGCACCACGCAGCCGGTTTCACAAAAAAAGATGAGAAACATCGCCGCGTACACCAGCCAGCCGTAGTCGGTGGCGAGCGTGATGAGAAAGCGGTCGGCCTGGGTAAACAGCTGAACGATCAGATCCATGGTTTTGACGATGACAAGCTCTCGCCGCGGACAAGGAAGCCTCCGCGGGCAAACGACTGCCATACTTTAGCAGAACGCACACCGGCCGATACGCAAAAACCCTATCTTCCGGGTCCGGCGGACTGAAGGGGACTGCGGCAGCCCTCCGGCCGACAGCGCCGGGGCGCGCGCCTCACGCGCGCTCCTCGGATTCTGAGAGCGGCGCCCCCGCGGCTAAAATCTCCACAGTGTTGATTTTCCAGGGCTGCGCCCGCCGGCGTGCGGGCGCGCCTTCAGAGGCCTTTTCATTTTTCTTCTGATGACGCAGACGCAAGAGTTTCAAGGCGCAGATCGCAGTGCAGATGTCGAAGCAGATCTCGTCGCCTCCCGCCCGCGGCGCCCGATCGCCCCTTTGAGCGACCGGCTCGTGAGCCAGATTGCCGCCGGCGAGGTGATCGAGCGGCCGGCCTCGGTCGTCAAGGAGCTCGTTGAAAACTCCATTGACGCGGGCGCGCGCCGAGTCGAGGTGCGCCTTGACGAGGGCGGCGTCAAGCGCATCGTCGTTGCCGACGACGGCTGCGGCATTGAAAAGGATGAGCTCGCGCTTGCCCTGCAGCGGCACGCCACAAGCAAGATCCGGACCCTCAACGACCTTGAGAGCGTGGAGAGCTTCGGGTTTCGCGGCGAGGCGCTCGCCTCCATCGCCTCGGTCTCGGACATGACGATCACAAGCCGCGTGCCGGGCTCGGACAAGGCCTGGGCGATTGACCGCGAGGGCGTCTCGCCCGCGGCGGGCGCCCCGGGCACGCGCATTGAGGTGCGCGACCTCTTTTACCTGACGCCGGCGCGGCGCAAGTTTCTCAAGTCGGCGGCCACGGAACTCTCGCACTGCCTTGCGCAGATCGAGCGCATTGCGCTTGCCAACCCGCAGACGGCCTTTCACGTCTTTGCCGACGGCAAGCCCGTGATGACGCTTGCGCCTGCAGCGCTTGAGGAGCGCATCCGCGCCGTGATGCCGCGCGAGTTCACCGAGGCGCGCCGCGCCGTCTTTGCCGAGGCCCCGGGCCTGAAGATCACCGGCTGGGCGGGACTGCCGACGGCCGCGCGCAGCCGCACCGACCGGCAGTTCTTCTTCGTCAACGGGCGCTTCATTCGCGACCGCGTGCTGCAGCACGCCGTCAAGACCGCCTACAGCGACGTGCTGCACGGCCAGGCGCAGCCCATGTACGCGCTGATGCTCTCGATCAACCCGCAGCGCGTCGATGTCAACGTCCATCCCCAGAAGTCCGAGGTGCGGTTTCGCGACAGCCAGCTCGTGCACGGCTTTGTGACCCGTGCCCTCATGAAGGCGCTCTCCTTTGCCGCCGGCGAGGAGGACGCCGTTGCGGCGGGGTCCCCGGAGGCCTCGTCACCTGCACCGGCCGCAGGAGCCGTGGTGCTTGAGCCCACCGCCGCCGACGCCATGCGCATCCAGTCGCGGCGGCATTTCGGCGCGCCGGCCCATGCCGGCCGTGCGGCCGACGCTGCCCGGCCTCGGCCGCTTTCAGAAGACCAGTGGCTGCGGCTGTTTGCGGGCGAGGAAAGCGGAGCGCAGCGCCCCGCGGCCGTCGTGCGCGCTCCGGGCGGCCTTGCCTCGGCGCCCATTGCCGCGCCTTTCTGTGCACGCTCCGACGCGCCCTCGAGCCAGACGGCGCTCGACAAGAGCGCCCTCCATGATGCGGGCGCTGCGGCTGGCGCGAGCCCTCAGGGGGCTTGCGGCACTGCCGGGGAGACGCTTTCCGACGAGGCCGAGCCCCTCGGGCAGGCGATTGCGCAGATTGCGGGCATCTACATCCTCGCGCAGAACGCCCGCGGGCTTGTGATCGTCGACATGCATGCCGCGCACGAGCGCGTCACCTACGAAAAGCTCAAGGCCAGAAAGGACCTCGGGATGGACCAGACGCAGCTTCTGATGCCGATGGTCTTTCGCGTGAGCGCAGAGGAAATGGCGGTCTTTGAGGACTACCGCGACAAGTTTGCGGCGCTTGGGCTTGAGGTGTCGGCCGCGGGCGAAGAGGCGCTTGCGCTGCGGGCGCTGCCGGCGATTCTCGCGCACGGGCGCATCGATGCCGAGGGGCTGGTGCGCGCGCTTCTTTCCGACTTTTCGGCCTACGGCGAGAGCAGCCGCACCGAGGAGCTTCGAAACCAGTGCCTCGCGACAATGGCCTGCCACGGGTCGGTGCGCGCGCACCGCACGCTCACCATTGCCGAGATGAATGCGCTGCTGCGCGAAATGGAGCGCACCGAGCGCGCCGATCAGTGCAACCACGGGCGGCCGACCTGGATGCAGCTCACGCTTGCCGATCTCGACCGGCTCTTCATGCGGGGACGATGATGACAAAGGCATTCACCGCGCCGCGCGCGCTCATGATCCTCGGTCCCACGGCGAGCGGCAAGACCGCCGTCTCGCTTGAAATCGCCGCGCGCGCCGACATTGAGATCATTTCCGTCGACTCGGCCCTCGTCTATCGCGGCATGGACATCGGCACGGCCAAGCCCGGCCCGGCGGAGCGCGCCGTCGCGCCGCACCATCTCATCGACATCATCGACATTGAGGAGAGCTTCAGCGCCGTGGACTTTCGCGCCGCGGCGCTGCGCCTGATCGACGAAATCCGCGCCCGCGGGCGGCTGCCCGTCATCGTGGGCGGCACGATGCTCTACGCCAAGGCGCTGCGCGAGGGAATCGATGCGCTTCCGGGCTCAACGCCCGGGGTGCGCGAGGAGGTGGCCGCCCGCGGCCGCGCACTCGGATGGCCCGCGATGCACGAGGAGCTTTCGCGCGTCGACCCTGCGACCGCCGCAAGGGTGAGCCCCAACGACAGCCAGCGCATCAGCCGAGCGCTCGAGGTCTACGCGATGACCGGACGGGCCCTGAGCAGCTTTCAGCGGGGGGCGCGCGCGCCCGACCCCTCGATCGTCACGGCTGCGCTTCTGCCCTCGGACCGCGCGCGGCTTCACGCCGACATCAGCGCGCGCTTTGAGGCGATGGTGCGCGAGGGGTTTCTCGACGAGGTCGACATTCTCATGAAGCGCCCCGGCTTTCGCGAAAGTCTGCCGAGCATGCGCGCCGTCGGCTATCGCCAGGCCATTGAGCACCTACAGGGGCGCACGACTCTTGCGGAGTTTCTCGAGGCCGGCAAGGCCGCCACGCGCCAGCTTGCCAAGCGCCAGATGACGTGGCTGCGCAGCATGCAGGACGTGACGCTTCTTGACCCCTGCAGCCTCTCGCGCGAGCGCATCGCAGGCGACATCCTGGCGCTTTTTGAGAAGCGCCGCGCTCCCGCTCCCTGACGCAGCCCCGGGCGCGATCCCGGTCGACTTTTTTTCCCTGAACCTATTGAAGACGTCCCGCTTTTTTCAGTTCGCAAGATGATGGATGCACAACAGACGAGCAATGCGCTTTTTGATCGCCTTCAGGTGGCGCTTGAGACCGCCTCGGGGGGCACGGGCCGCGTGACGATTGCCTATTCCGGAGGGCTTGACAGCCGGTTTCTTGCCTTCTGCGCGGTGCGCGCGGGCTTTGGAGTGCGGCTTTTGCACGCAGCCGGCGCGCACGTCTCGCCCGAGGAGACCCGGGAGGCTCTCGAGCTTGCGCGCGCCATGGGCCTGGAGGCCGAGACGGTGCGCCCGCCGCTTGCAAGTCCCGCGACGCTTGCGCGCGCCGGACGCGAGCGCTGCTACGTCTGCAAGAAGGCGATCTTTGCGCACCTCAAGGCCATGGCCGAGGGCGGCAGGCTTTGCGACGGCACCAATGCCTCGGATCGGGGGACGTTTCGCCCGGGCGCCCGGGCGCTTGCCGAGCTCGGGGTGCACTCGCCCCTGGCTGAGGCCGGGTTTGAAAAGCCCGAAATCCGCAGGCAGGCCGCAGCGCTCGGCCTGCCGCTGCCCGGACAGGCGGCAAGGCCCTGCCTGCTGACGCGCTTTCCCTACGGCGTGGAGCCCTCTGCAGAGGCCCTCAGGCTTGTTGCCGACGTGGAGGCGTGGCTTGCCGGACGGCCGGCTGCTGCAGGACTGAGCTTTCGGCTGCGCTTTCCCGACGGCAGGCATCCGGCCCTGCACCTGGAGCGCGCCGGACTTGAGGACGGCGACAGCGGACGCCCTGAGGCGATTCGACAGGCGCTTCTTGCGCACTTCGGCGCGGCGCTCGAGGGATTGACGGTGACGGTGATGGACAGGCTCTCGGGCTACTACGACCGCATTCCCATTGCGGCGCAGGCCCCGGAAAAGGCGTGCGGCTGACTTGCGCGGGAAAAGAGGGCGCCTTTGACCCTACAGAACGCCGAGCGCGCGCAGCAGGCGCCCGGTCTCGTACACGGGCAGCCCCATGATGCCCGTGTAGCTGCCGGCGATGCGGTCGATGAAGAGCCCCGCAAGGCCCTGAATGCCGTAGCCGCCCGCCTTGTCGTAGGGCTCTTCGGTGGCGATGTAGGCCTCGATCTGCTCGGGCTCGAGCGTGCAGAAGTGCACCTCGCTCACGCTCACCGCCGTCAGCAGCGACTCCTTGCCAAATCCCGCGGCCACGGCCGTGCGCACCTCGTGCGTGCGGCCCGAGAGACGGTTCATGAAGCTTCGCGCCTCCTCGCGGTCGACGGGCTTTCCGAGCACCTCGCCGTTGAAAATCACCGCCGTGTCGGCGGCAAGAACCGGGGCGGGCGCAAGATGCTGCGCGCTGATGCGCGCAAGCGCCTGCAGCGCCTTGTCCTGCGCCGTGCGCACGACGTAGTCTGCGGGCGGCTCGCCCGGCAGCTGCACCTCGTCGCCCGCAAAGGCGCCCGGCGTCAGGGGGCCGGCGGCGAGAATCTCGATGTCGGTCACGCCCATCGAGGCGAGGATTTCACGGCGGCGCGGGCTTTTGCTTGCAAGATAAAGGCGCGGCATGGCTGCAGGTGCGGTAAGGCTTGAGGAGTTGGAGGAAAAGGAGGACCGCGGCGGCGCTGCCGCCCGCCGCCCTCGTCAGGCCCGGTGATAGGGGTGGTTGTGCAGGATCGACCACGCGCGGTAGATCTGCTCGCACAGGAGCACGCGGGCAAAGGCGTGCGGCAGGGTCATGGAGCTGATGCGCATCATGAGCCGGGCCGAGGACTTGATGCGGGGATCGAGCCCGTCGGCGCCGCCGATGATGAAGGTCACCCCCGCGCCCTCGTTTTGCCAGGACTCGATGCGGCGCGCAAAGTCCATCGTGGTGAGATCGCGCCCGTGCTCATCGAGCGCGACCACGATGTCGCCGGCAGGAATCGCCTTTTCAATGCGCTCGGCCTCGGCGGCCATGAGCCGGGCGGCCGTCTGGCCGCTTCTGACCTCGGCCTTCACCTCCCTGACAGTGACGGTGAAGTCCCGCGGAAAGCGCGCGAGGTAGTCGCGCACGGCTTCATCGGCCCAGGCGGGCTGCCGCAGGCCGACGGCAACGACGGTGATGCGCATCAGACGAACTCCCGGCCGCTCATCAGGGGGCGGCCGCAGGCGCCGGGGCCGCGGCGGGCTTTTCAAGGGGCGCGACCTCCACGAGCTCCGGCCCCCAGAGCTCCTCGAGGTTGTAGTAGGAGCGCACGGCGGGCTGCAGGCAGTGCACGATCACGTCGCCCGCGTCAAGCAGCACCCACTCGCCCGTGTCGCCGCCCTCGATGCCCTGCACGCGGCGCCCCATGTCCTTGAGGGCGCGCGAGACCGAGTTGGCAAGCGCCCTGGTCTGGCGGCTGCTCGTGCCCGAGCAGATCACGACGTGCGAGAAGGCGCTCGTCTTGCGGGCGGTGTTGTAGACGCGGATGTCCTGGCCCTTGACGTCTTCAAGGGCGTCGACGATGGTGCTCAAAACGAGGTCGGTGGTGGTCAAGGCGGTCAATCTCCAAAGAAATCTGAGTCGGGATGGGAAAAGGGCTGCAGAGGGTCTGCGCAGGGCATGCGCCCGCAGGTCAGGGGCGCTGGTCCTGCGCCGCCAGCTGCGTCTCCAGAACCCCGGGCCGGGCGTAGAGCCCCCTGCGGGCGATGCGGCGCGCCACGCGCACCGGCAGCCACGTCTCGAGCCGGTGCAGGGCCTCCGTGGGAGGGAGCGCAGCAAAAAGCTCGCGAATTTTAGTGGAACTTGCCGCGTGCTCGGGGATGGAGAACTGCGCAAGTCCCCCGCAGGGCGACCCGGAAAGCGCCCCGGGGCTGCAGCGCCGGTTTTCAAAGGCAGCGAGAACCTCGGGCGCGGCCGCGCCGGGATCGCTGCCCGCGCGGTTGCACAGGGCGATGTGCGCGTACTCGGGAAAGGCGCGCCAGTCGCGCCATGTGTGAAGGTTTCTCCACTGATCGGCGCCGATGATGAGCACCAGCGGCGTCGAGGGGCCGGTGAGCGCGCGCATTTCCTTGAGCGTATCGATGGTGTAGGTGTCGCCCTCGCGCATCACCTCAAGAAGGCTGACGCCGAGCATCGGCTCATCGGCAACGGCCTCCTCGAGCATCGCCAGACGCTCCTCGACCGGGGTGGCCACGGCCTTCTGCCAGGGGCGCGGTGCGAGCACGAAGTCCACGCGCGCAAGCGGCATGGCGCGCAGAGCCTCGCGCGCCACGCAAAGGTGCCCGTTGTGCACGGGATCAAAGGTGCCTCCGAATAGACCGATGCCGCGGCGAATGTTCATGATGGTGCGTTGAGGCGGCGGGGCTGCCGCCCGACGCCTCTTGAAAAAAGTTCAGTCCCTGCAGCGTCCTTCGTGCAGACTGCAGGACAATTCTGTGCCTTTTTTGCGCGTCTGACAAAAAAAGGAAAGGGGGGCGAGCGCTGCTAGCGCGTGATCTGCGCCGTGAAGACGTCGCCCACGACGCCCTCGTCGGAAACCCGGGCGCCCACCCAGACGTATTCGGTGAAGCTCTGCCCGTAGTAGTCGTACGTGCGCCGCGACACCCAGAAGTTCCAGCCCTGCGCGTCGTGCGCGCTCGCAGGGCCGATGTCGCGCACGACCGCCTCAAGCTTCATGCCGCTGGCGATGCGCGAGAGATACACGGGTTCAAAGTGCGCGGAGAGCCTGCCGCAGCGCGCGTCTCCGGAGAAGCTGCCCGGGCGCATCTGCACCTCGGTCACCGTCTCGCCGCTGCTTGAGATGAACCAGAGCTTGAGGGGGCGTCCCGCGTCGTCGGCCTCGGCGCACACCCAGCGGCGCGCGTCCTCGCCCGAGCCCTCGACGTGCACGGGCGCGCGCACGATGGCCGCGACGTCGCCCAGGCGCGACTGCTCGAGCACCACCACGGTGCTGCCGAGCAGCACGGGCGTGGCGGGCGAGACCGTGTAGGTGCTGCGCGCCGCCAGCAGCGAGGCGGGGTAGGCGAAGGGACCCTCGGGCAGATCCGGGGCGGCGGTCTGCGCCGCGCAGGCCGCCGCAGCAAGAAGCGCCGGCAGGGCGCAGAGCGCCTGCGTCCTGCGCCGGCGGCCGTGTGCGGAGAGTTCAAGCGGTTGGGTCAAGCGGACACCTCGAAACGCAGTTGAAAAAGCGGGATCGCCTTGCGGCGCTCCCGCTGCAATGCCTTCAGGGCGACGCCGCAGGGCTTTATTTTGCCTCACGCGCAATGGCGCGGTAGCCGATGTCGCGGCGCATCTGAGCGCCCTCAAAGTGTACCTGATCGGCGGCGGCGTAAGCCGTCTTCTGCGCCTCGGTGATGGTCTCGCCCAGACCCACGACGCACAGCACCCGTCCGCCCGAGACGACGCACTCGCCCTTGTCGCTGAGCTTCGTGCCTGCATGAAAGACGACGTGATTGGCGTCATTGGCGGGCAGATGCGTAATCACCGCGCCCTTTTCCGGAGCCTCGGGGTAGCCGCGGGCGGCAACAACCACGCCCAGGGCCGCGCGATGGTCCCACTCCAGGGTCTTTCCGGCAAGCTCGCCGCGGGCGGCGGCCAGAAGCAGCTGCGCCAGGTCGCCCTTGACGCGGGCCATGATGGGCTGCGTCTCCGGGTCGCCCATGCGGCAGTTGAATTCAAGGGTCTTGACGCTCGTGCGGCCGTCCCTGTCGCGGCCGATCATGAGGCCCGCATAGAGAAAGCCCGTGTAGGGGATGCCGTCGGCGGCCATGCCCGCCACCGTGGGCTCGATGATGGTGCGCATCACCATCTCGTGCACCTCGTCGGTGACGACGGGCGCGGGCGAGTAGGCGCCCATGCCGCCGGTGTTGGGCCCCTTGTCGCCGTCGAGCAGCCGCTTGTGGTCCTGGCTTGTGGCCAGCGGCAGGATGCTCTTGCCGTCGACCACGACGATGAAGCTGGCCTCCTCGCCCTCGAGGTACTCCTCGATCACGACGCGCGCGCCGGCCTGCCCGAACTTGTGGCCGCTCAGCATGTCGTCGATCGCGGCGTGGGCCTCGTCCTCGGCCATGGCCACGACGACGCCCTTGCCCGCGGCCAGGCCGTCGGCCTTGATCACGATCGGCGCGCCCTTGGCGCGCACGTAGGCGTGCGCGGACTCGGGATCGGTGAAGGTTTCATACTCGGCGGTGGGCACGCCCTTGCGCTTCATGAAGGCCTTGGCGAAGTCCTTGGAGCTTTCAAGCTGCGCGGCCTCGCGCGTGGGTCCGAAGATGGTGAGCCCGCGGGCGCGAAAGAGGTTCACGATGCCGGCGGCAAGCGGCGCCTCGGGGCCCACGACGGTGAGCGCCACGTCGTTGGCGCGCGCAAACTCGGCGAGCGCCTCGGGCTCGGAAACCGCAATGTTGGTGAGGGTCGGGTCCATGGCCGTGCCGGCGTTGCCAGGCGCAACGAAGACCTCTTCGACGCTGGGGGACTTGGCAAGACGCCAGGCGAGCGCGTGCTCGCGGCCGCCGCTGCCGATGACGAGAACTTTCATGATGCAAAAAGACCTGTGAAGGAAAAAGGGGAGGGAGAAAAAACAATGGGGGCGGCAATGGGGGCGCGCCTTCGGCCGGCCTGCCGCCGCAATCCTTCAATTTTAACGGCAGCGCAGCGCCCGGGCCGCGGGGAAAAATAAAGAAGGCCCGCGGCGCCTTCAAAAGGGAAGGCCGCGGGCCGGGAGCGCAAAAAACAAGGGGCGGCCGGAGGATTACTCGACCTCGGCCTCGTCAAAGACCGCGCTTGTGTAGACGTGGCTCACGTCGTCGAGGTCCTCGAGCGCGTCGATGAGGCGCTGCATCTTGGCCGCGTCCTCGCCCGAGAGCTCGACTTCGTTCAGGGGCTTCATGGTGATTTCCGAGGAGACCGGGGTGAGGCCCGCGGCCTCAAAGGCCTTGCTCACCGCGTCGTAGGCCGCCGGCTCGCAGACGCACTCCACCGAGCCGTCCTCGTTGGTGACGACGTCGTCGGCGCCCGCCTCAAGCGCGGCCTCCATCACGGCATCCTCGCTCGTGCCCGGGGCAAAGAGAAACTCGCCGCAGTGACGGAACTGGAAGGAGACCGAGCCCTCGGTGCCGAGGTTGCCGCCGTGCTTGGAGAGCACGTGGCGCACGTCGGCCACGGTGCGGGTGCGGTTGTCGGTCGTGCAGTCGATGATGAGGCTCGCGCCGCCGATGCCGTAGCCCTCGTAGCGGATCTCCTCGTAGTTGACGCCCTCAAGCTGGCCGGTGCCCTTGAGAATGGCGTTTTGAATCGTGTCCTTGGGCACGTTGCCGTCGCGGGCCTTGGAGATGGCAAGGCGCAGCCGCGCGTTCATGTCGGGGTCGCCGCTGCCGCCGACGCGGGCGGCGACGATGATTTCACGCACGAGCTTGGTCCACAGATTGGAGCGCTTGGCATCCTGACGGCCCTTGCGGTGTTGAATATTGGCCCATTTGGAATGTCCGGACATGTTCTATACCTTACTAAAATAGTGCTGGGTTCTGCGTCGACGGGGGCGGGCTTTGCCTGTGCGCGGCCGGGCGGCTGCTCGGGGGGCTTGCGGGGGCTGGTTCGTCCCGCGCCCGAGTCCGCACGGGCTCAAGCGCCAGGCCCTGCGCTGTGCGTCCCGCGCGCCCGGAAGGCCTGCCCTCGGCAGGGATTTTCCGGGCGTCCTCGACCGCGCCCGCCAGGGGTGCGTCCGAGGCGTGAAGAAAACTTGCTTCAAACCGCGGTATTTTAGACATTTTCCACAGCGAGCGAAAAACTCGCCGCGGGCGCGGCCCAGGGCGAAAATGACGGCGCCGTCATCGACTCGGCCTGCCTTGTCATGCGCCCGTCACGGACGCCGTGGACAATGCGCACAGTCCCAGATGCGGTTCTTTTTCAGAAGGCCCCCTTTTTTCGAGCGCCGCCCTGACCGGCGCAGCGCCTGAGGGAGCCTGCGGCGCAGGGGGCCTGCCCGCTGTTTTGAGAACGGTCCCGGCCGCGGCGCGAGCCATGCGCGCCCCGGAGCCGGCGGTGAAATTTATGTTGGAACTTAAGAGCATTCAGAAGAGCTTTGCGGGCCGCGAGGTTCTGCACGACATCTCGATCTCGGTTCAAAAGGGCGAGATCGTCTCGATTCTCGGCCCCTCGGGCTGCGGCAAGACGACGCTTTTGAACATCATCCTCGGACTTGAGGCGCCCACCGCCGGCCGGATCATCTGCGACGGCGAGGACATCACGCGCGTGCCCATGGAAAAGCGCGGCTTCAACATCGTCTTTCAGGACTACGCTCTCTTCCCCAATCTCACGGCCTATGAAAACATCGTCTACGGCCTGAGAAACTTTCCCGGCCGCTCGAGCAGGGCCGAGGTCGACGAGCTCATCGGGCTGCTCGCGCTCGAGCAGCACCTCGATCAGCGCATCGACTCGCTCTCGGGCGGTCAGAAGCAGCGCGTGGCGCTGGCGCGCACGCTCGTGATGAAGCCGCGCCTGCTGCTGCTCGACGAGCCGCTCTCGGCCCTGGACGGCCTCATCAAGGAGTCGATCAAGGACCGCATCAAGACGATTGCGCGGCAGTTTGACCTCACCACGCTCATCGTCACGCACGACCCCGAGGAGGCGCTCACGCTCTCGGATCGCGTGCTCATCATCGAAAGCGGCCGCGTGGCGCAGTTCGGCACCCCCTCGGAGATCGTGCACGCGCCGGCCGGAGACTTCATCCGGCGCTTCATTCTCAAGCAGCTGGCCATCAAGCGCGACAACATCTTCCGGCTCTTTTCACCCGAGCCCGGCGCCTCGACCGTCGGGGCGGCCGCCGCCTGAGTTTTCGCCGGCAGAAGGCCTTCAGAGCCGCAGCCGCCCCGCACGGGCAGGGCCCGGGGGGCGCAGCGCCGCAGTCAACCGTTTCAAAGAGCACCATGGTGAAGGAAGAACACTCCGAGCAACCGAGCCGCACGGGCGCCGCCGGGCGCCTTCTTTCCGGATTCTGCGCAAGCCGCCCGGAATTCAAGCTTGCCTTCGTGCTTTTGTGCGCGCTCTTTGCCGTCGTGCTCGTCTACCCGGTGGTGATGGTGCTCGTGCAGTCCTTTATGGACAAGGGCGCGGCGACGACGGCCAACTGGGTTGAGACGCTCTCGCGGCCGGGGTTCTGGACGATGATGCGCAACAGCTTCGTCGTCTCGGGGCTCTCGGGCCTCATCTCGGCGCTCATCGCCTTTTTCGCCGCCTACGGGCTCACCTTCACCAACATCGACAGGCGCACCAAGCGGCTCGTGCAGCTGCTGCTTTTGCTGCCGCTTTTTCTTCCCTCGATCACCTACGGCTTTGCCGTCATCTACTCCTTCGGGCGCATGGGGCTCGTGACGCAGCTTCTGGGCGTGCAGCTGCCGGTGTCGATCTACGGCTTCTGGGGGCTTTTGATCACGGACGTGGTCTATACGGTTCCGCCCGCGTTTCTCGTGCTCTACAACGCCTTTCTCTACGTCGACCGGCGCTTTGTGATCGTCTCGCGCGTGCTGGGCGACCGGCCCTGGCGCACCTTCTGGATCACCGCCTGCCGGCCCACGATCGGCGCCTTCCTGTCGGCCTTCGTGCTGTCGTTTTTCCTTGCCTTCACCGACTTCGGCATCCCGGTGTCGATTGCCGGACAGTACAACGTGATCGCCACCGAGCTCTACACGACGATGATGGGCGCGGTGCCCAACTTCGGCGACGGCGCGGTGATCGCCATCTCGATGCTCGTGCCCTCGGTGGCGGCGGTGTGGCTGCTCAAGAACGCCGAGCGGCTCAACTTCCGCTACACGCAGATTTCGACCGTGCCGCCGATGAAAAGCCTCTGGCGCGACGCGGCCTTCTACGCGTACTTTGCGCTGCTCGCCTTTCTGTTTCTGTCGATTCTGGCCGTGGTCTTCGTCGTGCCCTTTGTGGAGTACTGGCCCTACAAGCCCAACTTTACGCTTGAGCACATCCGCAAGGTGCTCTCCGAGGACGGCTTCTGGACCCTTTACGGGCGAAGCGTCGGCGTGGCGCTTCTGTCGGCCGTCGTGGGCACGGCCTGCGCCTTTGCCGCGGGCATGATCCGCTCGCGCTCGAACATGCCCTCCTGGTGCCGCACGACGATGGACGGCGTCGCCATGCTCACCTCGACGCTGCCGGGCATGGTGCTCGGCGTGGGGTATCTCTTCGCCTTTTCCGGAACGCCGCTTCAGAACACGATCGCGATTCTGGTGCTTGCCAACCTCGTGCATTTTCTGGCCACGCCCTACCTCATGGCCACCACGGCGCTCTCCAAGATGAACTCGGGCTGGGAGACGACCGGGCTGCTCATGGGCGACTCCTGGTTCAAGAGCGTCTGCCGCATCATCGTGCCCAACTCGAGAACGACGCTCATCCAGATGTTTGAGACCTACTTCATCAACGCCATGGTGACGATCTCGGCCATCGTCTTTCTCACCGGCAGCCGCACGATGGTGCTCACGACCCGCATCAAGGAGCTGCAGTACTTCGAGCGGTTCGACGCCATCTTTGCGCTTTCGATATTGATTTTCGCCACCAACGTCGCAGCCAAGCTGCTGCTTGACATGCTTGCCCGCGGCAGCGCCTCGCGCCCGGAAAAGGAGCTCTGAGGCAAGGGGGCGACCGAACGCTTTTCATGAGACGCAGCTGCGGGGCGGCTGCCGAGCGGCGCCCCGCAGCGTGTCATCCGCCAGGCAGCGCCTGTTTTTTTCTGACTCAAGAGGATTGGACAAGCCATATGAAGAAACTTTGCATCGTCATGGCCGCCGCCGCGGCCGCCGTCGCGCTCTCGGGCTGCAGCGACAAGGCGCCTGAGAGCGCCGCCAAGACCAGCGCCGGGACCGCCGAGGCCGCGCAGGTCGTGATCTACTCCAATGCCGACGAAGAGGCGCAGCAGGCCATCAAGAATGCGCTTGATCAAAACGGCTTCAAGGGCAAGTACCTGCTTCAGGGCTTCGGCACCTCCGAGCTCGGCGGCAAGCTTGTGGCCGAGGGCAAGAACATCGAGGCCGACGTCGTGACGCTTTCGAGCTACTACCTTGAGAGCCTGCAGAAGAACCAGAAGATGTTCCAGAAGCTCGCGTACCAGCCCAAGAAGCTTGTGAACACGCCCGACTTCTATCTGCCGATCCTCGGGCAAAACGGCGCGCTCTTCGTGAACACGCAGGTGCTCAAGGCCGACAACCTGCCGATGCCCACGGCCATTGCCGACCTTGCCAAGCCCATCTACGCCGGCCACATCGCCGTGCCCGACATCATGGGCTCGTCCACGGCCTGGCTCATGACACAGGCGCTTGTGAGCGCCTACGGCGAGCAGCAGGGCATCAAGTACGTGCAGGACATCGAAAAGAACGCCGGCGCGCACCGTGAAATGTCGGGCTCCGGCCCCCTCAAGAAGATTCGCGCCGGCGAGGTAGCCGTGGGCTTCGGGCTGCGCCACCAGGCCGTGGCCGACAAGGCCCGGGGGCTGCCCATCGACTATGTGGATCCGACCGAGGGCAACTTCTCGCTCACCGAGTCGGCCGCGGTCATCGACAAGGGCGACAAGACCAACCCCAACGCCCAGAAGGTGGTGGAGACCATCATCAAGTTCGGGCGCAAGGAAATCCTCAAGAACTACCCCGTGGCGCTCTATGAAGGAGAGACGGTCGACGCCGCCAACCGTCCGGCGCACCCGAAGACCTTCTCCGAGCCCCTGACGCTTGAGCTGCTGCAAAAGCACCAGAAGCTCATCAAGGGCGAGTAAGTCCGAAGGAGGGCATCAGAAGAGGGGCCGCCGTGTTCGAGACGAATGTTTCGTGCGGGCGGCCCTTTTTTTGGGTCCGCAGCCGCCCTGCAGCGGCCTTCACCGGTCTTCTGCGCCCTTTGCCGCCCCCTTGCTGATTCCCCTTGCTGATTTTTTTGTCATTTCCATTTTCAAAGATGACCAGCCTGCTTCACGGGATTTCTGATCCCAACCCCTACAAGCTTCTGACGCCCGGGCCGCTGACCACGACGCTTGCCGTGCGCGAGGCCATGCTCATCGACCGCTGCACGTGGGACGCCGACTACAAGGCGCTCACCGAGCGCGTGCGCCGCCGCCTGCTTGAGGTCGCCTGCGCCGATCCGGACGAGTTCACCGCGGTTCTGATGCAGGGCTCGGGCACCTTCGGCGTCGAGTCCGTGCTCACAAGCGTGCCGGGGCCGAACGACCGCGTGCTCGTGCTCGTCAACGGCGCCTATTCGGTGCGCATGTGCAGCATCCTTGAGGCCGCGGGCGTTGCCCATGACCGCATGGACTTTGCCTGGGACGAAGTTCCGCAGGCCGCGGCCGTCGCCGACTGGCTTGACGCCCATCCCGAGACCACGATGGTGAGCATGGTGCACAGCGAGACCACCACGGGCATTCTCAACGACATTGAGAGCGTTGCGCGCGAGGTCAAGGCCCGCGGCCGCATCATGGTCGTTGATGCGATGAGCTCCTTTGGCGGCGTGCCCATGAACCTTGATGCGCTCGGCGCCGACTTCGTCATCTCCTCGGCCAACAAGTGCATCCAGGGCGTGCCGGGGTTCTCGTTCATCATCGCCCGGCGCAGCGCGCTTGAGGCAAGCGCTGGAAACGCCCGCTCGGTGTCGCTTGACCTCTACGAGCAGTGGCGCGTGCTTGAAAAGGACGCGGGCAAGTGGCGCTTTACTTCGCCCACGCACGTGGTCGCGGCCTTTGATGAGGCGCTCGACGAATTCATCGCCCAGGGCGGCGTCGCCGCGCGCGCGGCGCGTTATCGCCGCTGCAGCCGGATGCTGCGAGACGGCATGAAGGCCCTGGGCTTTCGTCCCTACATCGATGAGGCGCACCAGGGCCCCATCATCACGACCTTTCTTTATCCGACGCCCGACTTCAAGTTTGAGGAGCTTTATGAATGGCTCAAGAGCCGCGGCTATGTCATCTATCCGGGCAAGCTCACCGAGGCCGACAGCTTTCGCATCGGCAACATCGGCGAGATCTATCCCGAGGACATCGAGCGGGTGCTTGCGCTCGTCAAGGAATTCATGCAGCGCTAGGCGCTTTTTTTTGGGGGGGGGCCGGCTGCAGCCTCTCAGGCGCAGCAGTTTTTTAGCGGCGCCCCCTGCCTTGCCTCCTCTTGAGGAGCGGGCGGGGGTGCAGAAATGGAACAAACATGATGAAAATTCATACCGTGATCTTTGACTGGGCGGGCACGACCGTGGACTTCGGCAGCCTCTCGCCCGTGTCGGCCTTTCAGGAGGCGTTCCGGCAGGCGGGCGTGGAGGTGACCGATGAGGAAACCCGCGCCCCGATGGGGCTTCTCAAGATCGACCACATCCGCACGATGCTCGCCATGCCGCAGGTCGCCGCCCGCTGGCAGGCCGCGCACGGCAGCGCCCCGGGCGAGGCCGACGCGCAGAATCTCTACGCCGCCTTCGAGCCCTCGCTCATGGCGGTGCTCGATCGCTTCTGCGGCGTCAAGCCCGGCGTGCTCGAGGCGGTTGAGGCGCTTCGCGGCAGGGACGTTCGCATCGGCAGCACCACGGGCTTTACGCACAAGATGATGGAGGTGGTGACGCGCGAGGCCGCTGCGCACGGCTACGCGCCCGACACGTACGTGACGGCCGAGGACGTCGGCGGCTTCGGGCGTCCGCGTCCCTACATGATCTTTGAAAACATGCGGCGCCTGCAGTCGCCCTCGGTCGCGGGCGTCATCAAGGTGGGCGACGCCGAGGCCGACATGCGCGAGGCCGTCAACGCTGGCGTTCTGGCCGTGGGCGTTCTTGAGGGCTCCTCCGTGATGGGCCTTTCCGAGTCCGAGTGGCTTGCGCTTTCCGAGGCCGACAAGGCGCTGCGCCGCGCCGAGGCCGCAGGGCGCTTCATTGCCGCCGGCGCCGACTTCGTCATCAACCAGATGGGCGAGCTGCCCGCGCTCATCGAGGCGATTGAAAGGCGCGGCTAGTCTGCGGCGGCGTTTTTTGCAAAGACGTCAAAAGGAGGGCCCTGGGCGGCGCAAGCCGCTGCGGGCCTTTTTCGCGGGAGAAGGGCGCATATCAGCGGGCCGGCTTCTGATCGTGGCACTTTGCGCACTTTTCGTAGGTCTGCGTGTGGTGGCAGCCGCTGCAGGCGTCAAGCGTCACAGTCTCATCCTTCCAGCCCTTGGGCGGAGGAACCTCATGCCGGCTGTGGCAGATGAGGCAGTCGAGGTACTCCTTGCCGCCCTGGTGCGGAACGTAGACGTGCGGGTTGATCGGGCCGGGGTCGGCCGGCGTGCGGACGTCCTTCTTGACGAGCGCATCGTAGGGGCCGTGGCAGGCCAGACACTGCTCGGTGTCCTTGGTGACGGCCCCGGCCGGAGAGGAAAGGATGCAGACGGCAAGCGCGGCCGAGACGGCCAGCGCAGAGCGGATGGTGTGTTTCATGGGGGGCTTTCTCTTCATGGGACCGGGACGGCGCCGTCGGCCGAGAGCGCCGTCCCGAAGACGCTTGGATTTTCAGCTGCAGGTGAGCGCATCAGTGCGATGCGATCCACTGCCCGGCCAGACGCCCCGTCGCCATGCAGCGCGGCGCCGCGCTGTGAAAGAGTCCGCCCGTGGTCTCGCCTGCGGCGTAGAGCCCCTCGATGACCTCGCCGTTGAGGTCGAGCACCTGCCCGTGCTCATTGATGTGCAGACCGCCCGTGAGGTTGTGCACGCCGAGCACGCAGCGCACGGCATAGAACGGTCCCTGCTCGATCTTGGTGGTGAGCATGTCGGCGGGCTTGTCGAAGTCCTCGTCCTTCTTGGCGTCGACGAACTTGTTGTAGCGCGCCACGGTCTTGACGAGGTTGGGCTGGCCGGTCGTCTTGGCAAGCTCCTCGAGCGTCGGCGCGCTGAAGGCGTAGCCCTTCTCGCAGATGGGCTCCTTTACGGACCAGCGGTTCTTCTTGGCGGTCTTGTCGTCGAAGATCGTCCAGATGATCTGACCGGGCTGCTCGAGCGCCAGGTCGTAGAACCAGTATCCGCCCAGGTCCGTCTTGTCGACCTCCTTGATGAAGCGGTCGCCGTTTTTGTTGGTGAAGATGATCTGCGCCCAGCGCATGCCGTCGCACTCGATGCCCGGACGGCCGTACTTGGAGTTCTTGTTCCAGTCGTAGCGCGAGGTGCCGAACTTGCGGCGCATGTGGCCGCGGTCCTGTCCGCGGTCGGCGATGTACATGGCGCCCGCGCGCAGACCGGCCAGAATGGCGCTGCCGTCGCTCTTGACGTACGGATAGCCCGACGAGAACATGTCTTCGCCGAAGCGCGGGTCGGTGAGCTTGCGCAGCTTCTTGTTGGCCTTCCAGCTGCCGCCGGCAAGCACGACCGCCTTCTTTGCCCGCACGTTGATGATCTTGCCCTCGTTGTCGATCCGGGCGCCGACGACGCGGCCGGAGGCGTCGCGGTAGACGTCAAGCAGCTTGTGCTTGAAGAGAATCTTTCCGCCCTTTCCCTCGTAGTACTTGCGCAGCGGGATCATGAAGCCCATGCCGACCATGTAGCCGCCGGGAATCGGGCGCACCTTCGGTTCACCGGGTTCGTGCCACAGAACGTGGTGGTACTGCCCCGGGTGCTGGGTGTCAAAGCCGCTCTTGGTGAAGCTCTTGTCGGAGAACTTGACGCCGCGCTCCTCAAGCCAGACCTGGCAGCCAGGGAGAATGTCGGCGTAGGCGCGCGCCAGGTTCTTCTCGTTCTTGCGCATCTCTGGATTCTTGGGATCCGTCAGCCGCTTGTAGAAGGCATCGGGCGTGTCCTTGATGCCGTTGGCAAGCTGGGTGCGGGTGCCTCCCTCAAGCATCAGGTAGCCGCCGCAGACGTAGGCGCAGCCGCCGTAGTTCTCGCTCATTTCAAAGACAGCCGGCTCAATTCCGTGATCGAGCAGTTCAATGGCCGCCGACATGCCGGCAATGCCCGAGCCCGCAATGGCGACCTCCACCTCCATGTCCCAGGTTTTGGGAAGCGGCGCAGCGGGCTCCTGCTTTGCGTAGGCATAAACGGAACCAAGGGCGGCGGGAGCGGCGACGGCGGTCTTGAGAAGCGTGCGGCGTGAGGTCATAAGGGTTCCTCCATATCGATGCGGTTGTCTGCAGGAGGCGGCCGTGCTGAACCATCCCAGCTTGCCGGCAGCTGCAGAAAGAGTGTTCGACTCCAAATAAAGCCCGGAAGTCCTCAGTCCATGGTAACAAATGCGAATTCCCGCATTTCCTTGGGGTTGGTCGGGACTTGCACTGTCCTGCGCGAAAGATTTCTCTGATGTGGAAAAGAAACGAAATCGGCGCTCGCAACCCCTATCTTTCGCCTTGAGAGAAACTCTTGAAATCAAAGGGGGGAGCGGAAGGCGCTTCGTCTCATGCCTCGTGGGCGGACGCGCAGGACGTCACGTGCGGCGCGTGCGCGCCTGCCGGCTTTGCAGACGGCGTTCGGGACAAGAAACGGCCCGAAGCGGCAGGCGCCTGCTTCAGGCCGGGGCGTGCGGGAGGTGAGGGAGGCGAGGGCGTCTTCTGCCTCAGAATTCGTCCTTTTGAATCTCCTGCGCCTTTTGCTGCAGGTCGTAGATGAGGGCAAGCGCCTGGCGCGGGGTGAGCGCATCGGCGTCGATTTCAGCCACCGACTCAACGAAGTCTGAAAGCGCCGGGTCAACGCGCGCGGCCGCAGGCGCCTCAGCCGGCTCGAAGGAGGCCCTCCCAGGGGCGGATTCGCCGCCAGAGGCAAAGAGATCAAGCTGCGGGCCGCTTGCGAGCGCCCGGTTTTCAAGCTCTGCGAGATAGCCCCTGGCGCGGCGGATGACGCGCGGCGGGACGCCAGCGAGGTTGGCCACGGCAATGCCGTAGGACTGGCTTGCCGGGCCGTCGGAAATGTCGTGCAGAAACACGATGCCCTTCTTGGTCTCCTCGGCGCGCACGTGCACGTTGGCCGCCTCGGGGCATTCGCTTGCCAGCTGCGTGAGCTCAAAGTAGTGCGTGGCAAAAAGCGTCCAGCTGCGGATGTTCTCCACGAGCTCGCGGGCGATGGCCGCGGCCAGGCTCAGGCCGTCGAAGGTTGAGGTGCCGCGTCCGATCTCGTCCATCAGCACGAGCGAACTGTCGGTGGCGCGCTGCAGAATCGCCGCCGCCTCGGTCATCTCCACCATGAAGGTTGAGCGGCCGCGCGCCAGATCGTCCGAGGCGCCGATGCGCGTGAGGATCTTGTCCACGGGCCCGAGCCTGGCGCTTGAGGCGGGCACGTAGGAGCCCGCGTAGGCCAGAAGCGCAATGAGCGCCACCGAGCGCATGTAGGTGGACTTGCCGCCCATGTTGGGGCCGGTGATCACAAGAAGCCTGCGGCCGGGCACGAGCCGGCAGTCGTTGGGCACGTAGTGCTCGAGCATGTGCTCGACCACGGGATGGCGCGCGGCGGCAAGCTCGATTCCCGGCGCGTCGTCCAGAACCGGACGGCACCAGCCGGCCCCCTCGGCGTGCCGCGCAAAGGTTTCAAGCACGTCGAAGGCGGCTGCGGCGGCCGCCGCCTGCATCAGGGGCTGGACATGGGCCGAGGCGCGCTCCAGCAGCGCATCCCACAGCGAGCGCTCAAGCTGCTGGCAGCGCTCCTTGGCCGAAAGCGCCTTGTCCTCGAACTCCTTGAGCTCGGGCGTGGTGAAGCGCTCGACGTTTTTGAGCGTCTGCCTGCGGCGGTAGCGCTCAGGAACGGCGGCGGCCTGTCCGCGGGGCACCTCGATGTAGTAGCCCGAGACGCGGTTGAATTCCACGCGCAGCGTGCTGATGCCGGTGGACTGGCGCTCACGCGCCTCAAGCTCCATCAGAAAGCTGCCGGCATTGTCGCGAAGGCCGCGCAGCTGCGCGAGCTCCTCGCTGGCCTCGCTGCGGATGACCTCGCCCTCGCGCAGCAGCACGGCGGGCTCGTCAAGAAGCGTTCTGGAGAGATCCTCAAAGAGCGCCCGGTCAACGACAAGATCGCCCCTGCAGCGCGCCAGAAGCCCGTCGTCAAAGGCGCCGAGCGCCCCGGCAAGGGCTTCAAGCCTTGGCAGCGCATCGCGCAGCGCCGCAAGCTCCTTGGGGCGGATGCTGCGAAGCGCAAGCCGTCCGGCGATGCGCTCGATGTCGGGCAGCTCGCCGGCGGCCCGGGCCGCGCGCTCGCGCCCCTCAGGGTCGGCAAGAAGGGCGGCCACCGCCGCATGCCGCTCGCGGGCGCGGGCGGCCTCCCGGAGGGGATTGTGCAGCCAGCGGCGCAGCGTGCGGCTTCCCATGGACGTGCGGCAGGAGTCGAGCACCGAAAAAAGGGTCGGGCCGTCGTCGCCTCGAAGCGTGTCGCTGATTTCGAGATTGCGCCGCGTGGCGGCGTCAAGCTCAATGAAGCTCGAGTCGCTTTCAAGCTTCAGGGGGCGGATGTAGGGCAGCGCCTCGCGCTGCGTCTGCTCAACGTACCCCAGGATGGCATTGACGGCCTTGAGTACCCCGGGCTCATCCTCAAGCCCGCGCACCACGAGTCCCTCAAGCCCGAAGCGCTCGCGCAGCTCCTGGGCGCCCTTTTGCGCGTCAAAGTGCCAGTCGGGAAGCGTTGTGACGGTGGGCTCCACCTCCGCGCCCAGGCCGTCGCGAAAGCTTTCGGGCACGAGAAGCTCGCTCGGCCGGATGCGGGCGAGCTCCTCGGCAAGCGTGCGGCCCGTGAGCCGCACGGCGCGAAACTCGCCGCTTGAAAGCGTGATCCACACGAGCGCCGCCGCAGACTTGCGGCCGGCCGCAGGCGCCCAGGCCGCCAGAACCGAGTCCTCCTTCTCGCTTAAAAGCGAGTTGTCGGTGAGGGTGCCCGGCGTGACGATGCGCACGATGCGCCGCTGCATCATTCCGCGCGGCGCAACGGCGTCGCCCACCTGCTCGCAGATGGCCACCGACACGCCGCAGCGCACGAGCCGCGCCAGATACTGGTCGAGCGAGGCCGCGGGCACCCCGGCCATCGGGATGGGGTTGCCGCTGCTGTCCTTGCCGCGGCGCGTGAGCGTCAGCCCCAGAAGCTTGTTGATGCGCACGGCATCTTCAAAAAACGTCTCGTAGAAGTCTCCGAGCCGGTACAAAAGCAGCACGCCCGGGTTTTCATCCCGAAGCGTCAGGTACTGGCGCATCACGGGCGTGTGCTCGGCGTAGAGCTCCTGCCGGGGATCTGCGGCAGCGTCCGCAGCGGCGGGGGAGGGGTTTCTGGAAAGCGTCTTGCTGTCAGCCATGGGTTGAAAAAAGGGCGGGCCGTTGATCCGGCTGCAGCCCGCGCGCAGCTGGGAAGGTCGTGTTGGGTCAAAGGGTTGGGGTCTGCGCCCGGGGGCGCGGCGCCTGGCATGTTCCGGCGCCGGCAGGCGGGGCGGGAAGGCCCGGGGCGCGCTCAATGCCGGCGCATCCCGAACCTCCTGCGGCAGGGGTCTCAGAGCGCGGGGCCGGCGTCGGAGACCTTGAAGAGCAGCGACGAGAAGATCTTGGGCGTGCCCGAGCAGATGCCGCCCGTCTCGAGATATTTTTCCTCGCCCTCAAGGTCGGTCACAAGGCCGCCAGCCTCGAGCACGAGCAGGGCGCCTGCGGCAATGTCCCAGCAGCTCAGGCCCTTTTCCCAGTAGCCGTCAAGCCGCCCGCAGGCGACGTAGGCCAGATCAAGCGCCGCCGACCCCGCGCGGCGCAGGCCGGCCGCCGAGCGCGCCACGCGCTCGAGCTTGGGCAGAAAGCCCGCGTAGTCGTCGTTGCGGCGGAAGGGAAAGCCCGTGCCGATGAGCGCGTGCGAGAAGTCCGTGCGGCCCGAGACGCGGATGCGGCGGTTGTTGAGGAAGGCGCCGCGGCTGCGCTCGGCCGTAAAGAGTTCGTTCTTTGCCGGATCGTAGACGACGGCGGCCATCACGCGCCCGCCCACGGCGTAGGCGATGCTCACGGCGTAGTGCGGAAAGCCGTGCAGAAAGTTCGTGGTGCCGTCAAGCGGATCGATGATCCAGGCCGACTTCGCGTCGGCCGCAAAGCGCGCGCCGTCCTCTTCGGCGATGATGAGATCCTTCGGGAAATAGTGCCCGATGATGCCCTTGATGATGTCCTGGCTCGTCGTGTCGACGCGGCTGACGAAGTCAAAGGGCGCCTTTTCCTGAACCTCAATGGCGTTCAGATTGAGGCTTTCGCGGTTGATCATGTTGCCGGCGCGGCGGGCGGCCTGAATCGCCACTTCGAGTTGAGCGGATGCCATGGTGCGTCTCGAAAAAGAAGTCTTCAAGAAAGGATGAGTTGTTGAAAGGCCGGCGTTGCGGGAGAAAAGAGGCGCCGCAGGGCAGACTCAGGGACGCTGTCCGCACGCCCCGCCTTGCGCAGCCCGGCCGGGGCAGGCAGGCTAAAATTCCCGCGGCCCCATTGAAATGCAAACAATCATTTTAGACGATCCTCTCTTTTTGAAGAAGAAGGTCGTCCCTGCGCACGGCGCGGCAGCGCCGGTTTTCGCGGATGCCGCAGCCCTCGAGCGCACGCATTCGCCCTGGGATCCCTCAACGACCACTCGCCTTTTTTTATCTGCCTGTGAACACCGCTCTTTCTCCGCTTGCCCAGCGGGTGTGCTTCGTGCTCGTTGAGCCCAGCCACCCGGGCAACATCGGCTCGGCCGCGCGCGCCGTCAAGACGATGGGCTTTACCGACCTGCGCGTGGTGGCGCCCCGGGTGCCCGGCTATCGCACGCATCCCGATGCCGTCGCCCTGTCGACCACCTCGGTCGACGTGCTCGAGCGCTCGTGCGACTTTGCAACGCTCACCGAGGCCCTCGAGGACGCGGCGCTTGCCTTTGCCATGACGGGCTACAGCCGCGAGTTCGGGCCGCCGCTTGAAACCATCCGCGAGAGCGCCGACCGGGCGGCGATGTGGCTTGAGACGCCTGAAAATAAGGCCATGAAGTGCGCCTTTGTCTTCGGCTGCGAGCGCTCGGGCCTCACCAACGAGGACGTCGAGCGCTGCCAGTTCTGCTCGGCCATTCCGGCCAACCCCCAGAGCCAGAGCCTGAACCTGGCGCAGTCCGTGCAAATCGCAGCCTATGAGATGCACCTGGCGCTGCTGTCGGCCGGCCACGCTGAGAGCCTTTACGCCTGGCAGGAGCGCTTTGCGCACGAGCCCGCCGCAGGCGTAGCCGCCATCGAGGGCTTTCTTGAGCACTGGCAGCAGGCGATGATCGCCTGCGGCGCGCTCAATCCGGCCGAGCCCAAGAATCTCATGGAAATGAGCCGCCGGCTCTTTTCCCGCGCCGGGCTCACGCAGCCCGAGGTCGATCTGCTGCGCGGCATCTGCGCTGCGGTGATTCTGCCGCGGCATCTGCGCGCAGGCTCCAAGAAGGGCGCCGGGAAGGGAACGGGCGGCGGCAGCCAACGCCCGCAGGACTGAGCATCCGCACAAAAAAGGGAACAAGCATCCTTCGGGCTACAATGAACCACGTCCGCGCGCCTTCGGCGGGCATCAGCCCCGCGGCAGTCTGCAGAAGGCGCGGATCAATTTTTTGCTCACCTCATCGTCAAGAGGACAACTGCGCCATGTTTGAACGTCTCAAGGAAGACATCCGCACCATCGTCGAGCGCGATCCGGCCGCACGGTCGGCCGCCGAAGTGCTCTTTTGCTATCCGGGGCTGCACGCGCTTGCGTTTCACCGCGCCGCGCACTGGTGCTGGCTGCAGGGCTGGACGGGGTTTGCGCGCTGGATCAGCCACGTGGGACGCTTTCTGACGGGCATTGAAATCCATCCGGGCGCGCGCATCGGGCGGCGCGTCTTCATCGACCACGGCATGGGCGTGGTGATCGGCGAGACCGCAGAGGTGGGCGACGACTGCACGATCTATCACGGCGTCACGCTCGGGGGCCTCAACCTCGGCCGCGGCGTCAAGCGCCACCCGACGATCGGCCGCGGCGTGGTGATCGGCGCGGGCGCCCAGGTGCTCGGCAACTTCACCGTGGGCGACAACGCCCGCATCGGAAGCAATGCCGTGGTGGTCAAGCCGGTGCCCGCCGACGTCACGGTTGTGGGCGTGCCCGCGCGCGCCGCACACGAGTCCGAACGCCAGAAGGCCGAGGCGCACGGCAGCTTCAAGGCCTATGCCGTGGTGCAGGGCGAGGACGATCCCTACGCCGTGCGCATTGCCAGACTCGAGCGGATCCTCGAGCGCCAGCGTGCGGTCATTGAGAACCTCCAGCAGGCGCTTGCGGGCGAACACCCCGAGATCGCTGCATTTCAAAAGGCGCTCGAAAAAGAGCAGGCCCGCGAGGAGCGCGAGGCGGCCCAGGCCCTCGAACCCCAGGGCGGCGCCGCGCAAAAATCCCGGGATGAGGAACCTGCGCGCGCCGGGCGCCCGGCGCGGCCGCGCCGCAGAACCCGCACGCGCAAGACGGCCGCAAAGTCGGCGCTGACCTCGGCGCAGACGGTGCAGAAGCCGTCAAGGACAACGCCCAAAAAGACTTTGGAAAAGCCGCAGCAGGCTCCATCAGGGGACCTGGCGCAGAGCGCCCTCGCGGACAGCGCTGCGGCCCCGGCATCAACGACGCCTTCCGCCCCGCAGAAGGCAGAGCCGGGCAGCCCCGCCCAGCCTGCAGGCGACGCAGGGACGGGCGGAAAGTCTGAGTAAGACAGGCGCCGCTAAAACCATCCTGCCCAAAGACGCTGAAGGACCGCCCGCAAGGGCGGTTTTTCTTGGCGTGCCCGGCATGGGCACGTTCCAATGGGTGAAAGTTTCCGGGGGAGCCGGCAGCGGCAGCTCCATGGCCACGAGCAAGGCGTGCGCCGCGAGGCCGCAGGCTGAAGGAGGCTGCAGGCAAACCCGAGCTGATGAACAAGAACCGTAAATGAGGCAGCTGCATGAGGGGAAAGAGCGTGCTCCTACCCGAGAAGATCTCACGGACGCCGCCCCAAACGGGGCGACGGAGCTAGGCTCGCCGTGAGAAGTCAGCAGAGGCCGCAGTACCGGGCGGGATGGTGCCCGGGAAGGGCCGAAATCAATAACAGGAGGCGTCCGACGCAGCCGACGACCAGACAGCCGCTGAAAATCTGATTGAGAAGCCCGAAGCGGGAAGTCCGGCGGAACCGGAAGGAAACGGAGGGCAGCGGTGGGTCGAAGGACGAGGAGGAACAAACGCCGCCGCAAGCAAAGGCAGCCAATGGTCACACTGAAAGCCGATCCTAGATCGGAGCAGCCTGCCCCGAGCCTGCAAGCAGGTCAAGGCAAACAAAGGCGGCCCGGGAGTCGATGGCATGACCGCGGACGAACTCTTTGGCTGGCTGCGCGCGCACTCCGTCGAGATGGTGGATGCCGTCAGGGCGGGGAAATGCAATCCCCAGCCCGTACGTCGAGTCACGATCCCAAAGGAGGAGAAAGGCAGGCATGCCGCTCTCCGAAATCTGGGATGGACGTGCCTGGGAGATGTCTGCAAACAGAGCCTCTCCGACGGTTATTGACAACCGACCACTGCGGATCCGCGCGGTGGGTGGTCAGAAAGGGGCTGAGGGTCGAAAGTCCTCACCCCCTATCCGATTGACACCGATTGACCGTGAAGGTTTATTGAATGCGAGCCGCCTTCAACGCAAGACCGCGCGAAGTTCCTGCTTCCGGGCGCGGGAAAGCTGCGGCAGGCAGAGCTTGCACGCGCCGCATGGAATAAACCAGGCGCCGCAGCCTGAATCAAGGCTCCGACCGAGGCTTCAAAGTTTTGGGAATTGAAAAGTTTTCGGCGAAAGCCGAAATTCAGGCCCCAGGCGAAAGCTCCCTTGAGCAGAAGGACGGGTTGAAAAACGACGAAAGCCCAGTGTAGCCGCACTGAGCTTCGTCATTTTTGATGGAGTTTCAGATGCCAACACATCAAAGTCTCTCATGGAAGATTATGCCGGAATCCTTCCTTCCGGGCCAGGGCAGAGCCAGAAAGCTTTGTGCGGCGTTTCCCTTCAAAACTGCGTCAAATGCGAAGAAAGCCCGGCAGCCGAGGGCAGACCGGGCTTTCAAGGTCTTTACACGCCCTGCGCCGCATTGGCTCCTGCGATGCGTCCAAAGACGTGGATGTCGAGTACGGCATTTCCACCGACGCGGTTGGAGCCGTGAATGCCGCCCGTGACCTCGCCTGCGGCATAAAGCCCGGGGATGACCTTGGCGTCAAGATCAAGAACACGCGCTTTCGTGTCGATGCGGACGCCGCCCATTGTGTGATGCACGGCCATGGCGGAGTAGGCTCCCCAAAACGGTCCCTTAAGCAGCTTGTGCGTGAGCATGGCCGGCTTGCGTCCGAATTGAGGATCCTTCTTATCGTCGACGCACTTGTTGAAGGCATCAACTGTTTCCTGCAGAGCCTTCGGGTCGATCTTCATCTGCCGCGCGAGGTCGGCAAGCGTTTCGCCCTTGAAGCTGTCGCCGGTTTCAAGCCCGCGTATGGCATCGTTCTGGGCGGCCTTGGGGTTGGCGGCAAAGCCGTCGGCGTCGACGATCACGTAACCGTACTTTTCCGGGAGGTTCAGGACGGCGTCGCGAAGCACGTCGCGGCGCTGATCCTCGGCTACAAAACGCTTGCCGCGCTGGTCGACGTAGATGTAACGCTCGACCACAAGGTGCAGGGACTGCCGGATGCCCTTGGTGCGGCCGGGCGCAAGACCTGGATTGCACTGAATGTAGTCAGTGCCGATGAGCATGGCTCCGGCGGCATTGGCCGCAAGCATCACCTCGCCCGTGGAGCAGGCAGGATTGTTGGTTGTGTTGAGCGTGAGCAGACGCGGGTCGTACGCGGCGCGCAGCTGCGGGTTTGCTGCGTAACCGCCCGCGGCAAGTACGACGCCCCTGGCGGCACGCACAAAAATGCTCTTGCCGTCCTTGACGGCCTCAACGCCGAGCACACGGCCCTCCTGACCATTTTCGCGAATGATGCGCTTCATCTTCGTGTTCATCAGGAACGTCACGCCGAGCTCGTCGCACTTTTTCTTGAGCACCTCAATATAGCCAGCACCCTTGGCCTTGCTTGCCAGGTGGCTGCGCGGATGCAGGGCGCCGTAGGCCTGGTCGATGCGGCTGTCGAATTTCATGCCGAGAGACTCAAGCCAGTGCAGCGTCGGAAGCCCCTGTTCGCAGAGAATGCGCACGAGCTTGGGGTCGGCGCGGTTGTCGCCGGCGTCAAGCGTCTGCTTGATATGCAGCTCCACGCTGTCCTTGATGCCCAGCGGCTGCTGGCGCTCAGGGTCTGCGCAGTTGTAGTAGCCAGAGCAGAGCATGGTGTTGCCGCCGACAAAGGCAAGCTTTTCCATGACTGCAACCCTGGCTTTCCCCTGCGCGGCAGAAACGGCCGCCGCAAGACCGGCACCGCCTGAGCCGACAACGAGAACGTCGGTCTCAACATCCCATTTGGCGGGTTTGGAGCACACATCCGCTGCCTGAGCGCTGATCGCGGCGCCGGCAAATCCGGCGGCAACGGCTGACTGTAGAAACTGTCTGCGATTGGTCATAAAACTCTCCTTGCATCAAGAGAATAAGGATCGTTCAAGACCATGATAAAGAGTTTGCGCGTCCTGTCTGAGCAAAACAACAAGGAAAAAACCCGAACCGGCAGGGATATCCCGGAGATGCCTCGAAAAAAAGATTTTTCGAAAGCTCTGGCCGACTGTTGTCCGCGGCGCATCAATGATGCAAAAATGCCCGGCTGCCGAGGGCAGACCGGGCTTTCGATTCTTCTGCCGTTTGTCAGGCGGCCGCGCAGGCCAATCGCGGGCCGCCGTCGGGCAGGGCAATCAGCACTCGTAGATCCAGCCCTTGGGGGCTTCGATCTCGCAGGCCTGGATGCCCGTGAGGGTTTCGCGCAGCTTCGTGCAGACCTCTCCCATCTTTTCCATGCCCGAGGGGATGGAGATGACGCTGCCGTCCTGCAGATGAATCTCGCCCACGGGCGCGAGCACGGCGGCCGTTCCGATGAGGGCGCACTCCTTGAAGTTCTTCACTTCCGAGAGGGCCACCTGGCGCTCGACGACCTTCAGGCCGAGGTAGTGCTCGGCAACGTACATCAGCGAGCGGCGCGTGATCGAGGGCAGGATCGAGGGCGACTTCGGCACCACAATGGTGTTGTCGGCGTCGACGAAGATGATGTTCGTGCCGCCGGTCTCCTCCACGAAGGTGCGGGTGGCCGGATCAAGATACAGATTCTCGGCGTAGCCCTTCTGGTGCGCGATCACCGTCGGGTACAGGCTCATGGCGTAGTTGAGGCCGGCCTTCACGTTGCCGGTGCCGCGCGGAGCCGCACGGTCGTACTCGGACACGCAGATCTTCAGGGGCTTGACGGCGCCCTTGAAGTAGGCGCCCACGGGCATGACGAAGACGCGGAAGATGAATTCAGGAGCGGGAGCAACGCCGATCTGCGGGCCCGAGCCGATCATCACGGGGCGGATGTAGAGCGAGCAGCCCGTGCCGAAGGGCGGAACCCAGGCGGCGTTGGCGCGCACGGTCTTCACCACGGCCTCGACGAACTTGTCCTCGGGGTAGGCGGGCATCTCAAGACGGCGGGCGGTGTCGGCCATGCGGGCGGCGTTCTGGTCGGGACGGAAGGTCACGATGCGGCCGTCGCGGGTGGTGTAGGCCTTGAGGCCCTCAAAGCAGCTCTGCGAGTAGTGAAACACGCAGGCCGACTCGAGCAGATGGATTTCAGGATCGGTCACGAGACCGCCTTCATCCCACTTGCCGTCCTTCCAGGTCGACTGCCAGCGATAGTCGGTGGGCGTGTAGCCGAAGCCGAGCTTTTCCCATTCAATGTTCTTCTTTTCCATTTTTGAAATGCTCCGAAATAGCGCATGCGCCGCGCCGGCAGCCGGATGAGCCGGCCGCAGGCCGCCGGCGGCGTGCGTTTCGTCGTTGAGCCGCCGGAGGGCATCGCCCTGCAGGACGGCTCGTCAATAAAAAATCTGTTTTCCCTTGCGTGCGGTCCTTCCGGGACCGTCTCCTGCGGCAGCCTGCCCTTCGTCGGCCGCGGGGAGAAAACTCGTTGTCAGCGGGGCTGCAGAAGCTCTGCGCAGCCCCGATGGTGACGGACGGCCGCGCCTGCAGTTTGCCGCCGTCTGCGAAGGCCGTCTCCCGGGTAGGGGATGGCGGCCGTCTCCAGACGGCAAGGACTTCAACGCAAAATCATACCCCCGTGCAGGCTCAAGAGGGTTTTTGCGCGCGCAGCCGGCCGTGCGGCGGCTCGCCTGGCGCGGCGGCGGGGCGGCTACAGATGCCGCGCAATGACGCCGGCGAGCGCACGCACGCCGGCGTCGATGCGCTCCTCAGGCACCGTCACAAACGAAAGCCGCATGTGGTTTTTCTTGTCGCCCAGCGCAAAGCAGGCCGCGCCCGGAACGTAGGAGACCTTGGCTGCGATCGCCTCGGGCATGAGCTTCATGGCGTCGATGTGCTCGGGCAGCGTCACCCAGATGAACATGCCGCCCTCGACCCTGGTCCAGGAGATGCCTGCGTCGCGCGGCATGTACTTTTCCAGACACGCGAGCATGAAGGTGCCGCGGTCGCGGTAGATCTTGCGCACGGCCGGAAGGTTTTTCTCGATCACGCCCGTCGTCAGCAGCCGCGCCGCAATGAGCTGCGTGAGCACGGGCGAGTGCATGTCGGCCGACAGCTTGAGCTCGGCAAGAACGTCTAGGAGCTCCGGGTCGCCGGTGACGTACCCAAGCCGCATGCCGGGCGAGAGGATCTTGGAGAGGGTTCCGAGCCGCAGCGTGCGCTCGGGCGCAAGCGAGCGGATGGTCTGCGGCGGGCGCTTCTCGTACCAGAGCTCTCCGTACGGATCGTCCTCGATGATCCAGAGGTCGAGCTCGCGGGCGCGCTCCACAAGTCTTTTGCGGCGCTCAAGCGAAATCGTCAGTCCCGTCGGATTGCTGAAGGCGGGCATCACGTAGGCAAACTTTGCGTCCTTCATGTCCTCGGTGATGCCCTCGGGGTCGAGCCCCTCGGCGTCGGCGGGCAGAAACTCAAAGCGTGGACGGCTCAGGCTGAAGGCCGAGACGGCGCCGAGATACGTGGGGTTTTCAACGAGAATCTTGTCGCCCGGATCGACGAAGGCGCGCGCGGTGAGGTCAAGCGCCTGCTGCGAGCCCGTGACGATGAGCACCTCCTCGGGGCGCGTGGGCGTGCCGCGGCTCGTTTCGTAGGCCGCGATCGCCTCGCGCAGTTCCGGCTCGCCCTCGGTGGCCGAGTACTGCAGCGCGCGCCTGCCCATGGTCTTGAGCACGTACTGGGCGGCCTCGGCCGTTTCCTCTATCGGAAAGCCGTCGGGATTGGGCAGCCCCACGGCAAAGGACGTGATGTCCTCGTGCGCCGAGAGCGAGAGAAGTTTCTTGAGCAGTGCGTCGGTGCGCATTGAGCCGATGGTGCTCAGGCGCGGGCGCGGCAGCGTCTCGTTCATGTCAGGTCGTCCTTTTTCTTGAGAAGGCCTCCCGGACGGGGCGCGGGCGCGCCCTGGGGGAGCCTTCAAGCGTCAATGTCTCTTGATGATGTTCTGCCGGTGCAAAGCAAAACCCGGATGCGGCATCGGCTGTGCGCACCCGGGCGGATGATCTCAGGATCAGGAAATTGAGGCCGGGCTGCGCGCTAGCGGCCTGCACGCACCTCTGCGACCACCTCGTCGAAGGTGCGCTGCATCTCCTCGTCGGGCGCCTTCGTCAGAAGGCTGGCGACGACGATGGCGATGACGCCGAAGATGAAGCCCGGCACGATTTCGTAAAGCCCGAACCAGGCGAACTGGTGCCAGATGAGCACCGTCGCCGCACCCGTGATCATGCCCGCAAGCGCCCCCTGGCGGTTCATGCGCTTCCACCACAGGCCCATCAGGATGACCGGGCCGAAGGCCGCGCCAAAGCCCGCCCAGGCGTAGCTCACCAGCGAGAGCACGAGGCTTTCGGGATCCATGGCCATGATGATCGAGATGATCGAGACGGCAAGCACCATCGAGCGGCCGAACCACAGCAGCTCGCGCTGGCTCGCCTTCGGGCGGATGAAGCTGCGGTAGAAGTCCTCGGTCAGGGTCGAGGAGCACACGAGCAGCTGGCACGAGAGCGTGGACATCACCGCGGCGAGAATGGCCGACATCAGAATGCCGCCGATCCAGGGGTTGAAGAGAATCTGCGAGAGCACGATGAAGACGCGCTCGTGGTTTTCCGTCACGAGTGCGGCCTGGTCGGCGTGCGCGCCGAAGTACGCCGCGCCGAAAAAGCCCACGCTCACGGCGCCGCCCAGACAGAAGAGCATCCAGAGAATGGAGATGCGGCAGGCGTTGGGAATCACCTTGATCGAGCGCGCGGCCATGAAGCGCACGAGAATGTGCGGCTGGCCGAAGTAGCCGAGTCCCCATGCAACGAGGCTCAGAATGCCGATGGCCGTCTGGTTGGTCACCAGTCGCAGCATGTCCGGATTGATCGCGGCCACCTGGTCGACCGTGGCCGAAAAGCCCCCGAGGTCGCTCATCACCACGATCGGGGTGACGACGAGGGCCACGCACATGAGGCTCGCCTGGATCGTGTCGGTCCAGCTCACGGCGAGAAAGCCGCCGATATAGACGTAGATGATGGTGGCCGCGGCGCCGACCCAGATGGCAAGGCCGTAGTCCATGTCGAAGGTGTTTTCAAAGAGCCGGGCGCTTGCCACGATGCCGCTGGCGCAGTAGATCGTGAAGAACACGAGGATGATCGCCGCGGCGATGATGCGCAGCACCCTGGTGTCGTCCTTGAAGCGGTGCGTAAAGAAGTCCGGCAGCGTGAGCGCGTTGTGCGAGACCTCGGTGTAGACGCGCAGCCGCGCGGCCACAAGCTTCCAGTTGAAGAACGTGCCGATCGTCAGGCCGATCGCAATCCAGCTCTCGGAGATGCCGTAGAGAAACACCGCGCCCGGCAGCCCCATCAGCAGCCATCCGCTCATGTCCGAGGCGCCCACCGAGAGCGCCGTCACAAGGCTGCCGAGCGAGCGGCCGCCGAGGATGTAGTCGTTGAAGCTGCGCGTATAGCGCCAGGCGAAAAAGCCCAGCGCAATCATGAGCAGCAGGTAGCCGCAGAAGGTGACGGCGGTCGGGTTGTCAAACATCGGCAGAAGTATCGTTATTGTTGTGCGTGCGAATCCAGGCCGCGGGAGACGAAGGCCGCCCCGGGTCGATTCGCCTTGGTTCAGAAACTCAGGGGAAGGGCGCGGGACTTGAGCTGGTCCCCCGCATGAGGCCGGGCAGGCGGTTCGAGCCGGCGCAGTCCGGTCATTTTACCGCAGTGTTTTTCGCTGGCCCTACGCAGTACTATCTAGCGGGACCTGTGCGGGGCGTCGTGAAGCTCCGGCGCCCCGAAACTCATCTAACCACACCCCAGTGGGAGCGTAAGCGGAGAGGTCTTCTTGAGGCTTGCGTCGGTTGGATGGGTTGCTTTGCTTTCAGCCAAACAAAAAAGGGGGCTCTGCCCCCTTTTTGATTCCCCCGGTATCGCCGCCGACGGGCTCGGGAGGCGTCAGGTCAGGGCCGCGCTTCGCTTGCCCTTGTCCCTGTCGCCTCCAAGCCCTTGAGGCTGCCGCATTGATTCGGCGCTTGTAAAGGCCTTTCGCGGCATATGCTCGCGCCTGCGGCGCTGCGCTATTCCACGGTGCCTTGACAAGCACCGCCTCAATGCCTCTGGCGCATCCACCGACGTTTAGACAAAATAAAAGACCTCCACTGGGCTCGTAAAGAGCCTATCCACTCGACTGGCATACAGGGAGGTCCTAATGGCGAAGCATACCGCAGAATCCACCGTTCTTGGAAATCCGGCACACATCCTCGATGACCGCAACTTCATCGGCATCGACCTTCACTCCGACAATATCGTTGTGTGCGTCCTGCGCAACCACATCAACCCCACCACCGGCCCCCATCAGACGGGCGTCTCCCGAAGGACGCGCCCCGGCTGACGGGCGAAGGCGCCGGGCGGCCCGGCGTTTGATGCACCCTCCCTCGAAAGGGATCGTTCGAAAGAGGAGGAGCCCCGCCGGGCGTTTGTCAAGGTGCTGCAAAGCGTGTAGGCTAGGAAACCGCGCCGCAGCCCCTCTCAACAGGAGGGCGCCGCGCGTCAAGAACAAAGGGAAGCGGCGCCTCAGGGGGGCGCTGAAAACAAGAAGAAGGGACTCATATGACGAATTCAGAGTCGTCGACCGCCATTCGCCGTCCGGCGATGACGCCGCAGCAAAAGCGCACGCAGATCATCCTGGCCGCGTGCTATCTCGTTGCCATCGTTCTCGGGCTCATCAACGGGCTCTGGGGGTCCGAGTTCTGGCAGAACACGGGCGAATTCATCTCCAACATCTTCATCCGGCTCTTTCGGTTCATCGCCATTCCGATCATTGCCGTGTCGATCATCTCGACGCTGGCCACCATCAGCCGCTCGCGCGAGTCGGGACGCATTTTTCGACACACGATTTTCTATACGCTCTTGACAACCATCCTCGCGGCAAGCCTTGCGGCGGTGCTCTTTGAGCTCTTCTCCCCGGCCAACGTCGCTCTGACCGCGGCTGCGGCCGAGCCCTCGGAGACGCTTGCCAACATCAAGGGGCACAGCTACTTTGAGTACATCGAGTCGGTGATCCCGGACAACGTGATTGCGCCCTTTCTCTCGGCCAACGTGCTCTCGGTGCTGATCATCGCCGCGGCCGTGGGCATCGCGATCGCCAAGCTTCCGGCGCAAAGCCGCGAGCAGGAGCTTTTGATCACGTTCTTCTCGGCGCTGCAGTCGGTGCTCTTTACGATCGTCACCTGGATCATCCGCATTCTGCCCGTGGGCATCTTCGGCTTCTTTACGGTGCTTGCCATGCAGATGGCCTCGGGCGTGGCGCTCGGCGGCCTCGGCGTGTACCTCGCCACGGTGCTCACGGCAAACTTCGTGCAGATGCTCGTCATCCTGCCGGCGCTGCTCCTGATCCGCGGCATCAACCCGATTCGCGTGGCCCGCGGAATGCTGCCCGCGCTCACCGTGGCCTTCTTCTCGAAGTCCTCGGCGGGCACCCTGCCCGTGACGATGTCCTGCGCGGAGAACAACCTCGGCGTGCACGCGCCGGTGTCGCGCTTCGTGCTGCCGATCTGCACGACGATCAACATGAACGGCTGCGCGGCCTTCATTCTCATTACGGTCGTGTACCTGATGCAGAACGCGGGCGCCGACATCACCGCCGGCACGCTTCTGATCTGGATCGTGATCGCCACGATCGCCGCCGTCGGCAACGCGGGCGTGCCGATGGGGTGCTTCTTCCTGTCGGCAAGCCTTCTGGCGAGCATGAACGTGCCCATTCTGCTGATGGGCGTGATCCTGCCTTTCTACGCCGTGATCGACGCTATCGAGACGACGCTCAACGTCTGGAGCGACAGCAACGTGGCCGTGCTCGTCAACCACGACATGTACGACGATTAGCCGCGCCGCCGGCAGCCGGAGATCCGGCGCCGGCCTTTCAAAAAAAACGGACGCGCCGCGCAGAGCGACTGCGCAGCCGTCCGTTTTTTTGCGTCTGCCGCAAGAATCAGAGCGCCTAGAGCCAGGGCGCCTTTTCGCCTTCGCACATGACGCCGTCGGTCATCGTGAAGCCCTCGAGACTTCCGGCCTTGGTCTGGATGCAGATGAAGGTCATGCCCTTGTCAAGGGCGCGAATGGCGCGATGCCCCTCGGGGCGAACCACGAACCAGTCGCCGGCAGCAAGCGGCGCGACCTCGCCGTCGATGTAGATTTCACCCGACCCCTCAAGCACGCCGTAGAGCTCTTCGTTCTTCGTGTGCTTGTGCACGAACGGAACGGCGGCGCCGGCCGGCAGCCGGTTGACGCTCACCTCGCAGCCGGTGAGCTCAAGCGCATTGTGCAGTTCTGTACGGCCGGCGGCGGGGTCGACCGAGATCTTCTGAAAGTTTTTCGACATGATGCTTCTCCTTTTGAAAAATGCAGTCGAAGTGATTGCCTGGGATTGAGGAAGGCTTCGTCCGGGGCCGAGGCCCGGGGGCTCAGGGTCCGGTCCCTGCGTCCCCGGCCAGACGCCGGCACGCCAGGGCCAGCAGCCGGTCGAGCTCGCGGACGTTGTCTGCGCCGAGCGCGGACTCAAGCGCGGCGTCCATCTGTGCGGAGATCGATTCAAAAAGGCCTCGCAGCGACTCGCCCCGCGCGGTGAGCTCCACGCGCGAGGAGCGCGCATCTCCCGCGTTGGCCGTGCGGCGTACGCAGCCTGCGGCCTCGAGCTTTTTCACGAGCGCCGTGATCGTGGCCTTCGTACGGCCGCTGGCGCGGGCAATGTCGCTCATCGTCGCCCCGGGATGGGCAAAGAGCACGACAAGCACGTCGCCGTGCGCGCAGGCAATGTCGTCAATGCCTGCGGCGCGCATGCGCGCCTCGATGAAGCACTTGAGCTGCGCCGACAGACGGGCGGAAAAATGCGCCGTGCGGTAGTGGCTTGAGACGGCGCTGATGCTGGCTTCGGGCATGATGTTTGGTTTGATGTCAAAGTTTTCCGGCGCGCCGGCCGGGCGCTGCCATTGGGTTCCTTCGGCGCATTATAGTTCGATGTCAAACAAAATGGGGAGCGAAAGAGAAAGCCTCCCGGGGCTGGACGCCGGGATTGGCGGAAGAAGCCTCTCTCCCGGCGGCTCGTGCCGCTAGACCGGCGCCGGGCCGCTCACCGGCAGCCGCAAAAAAAAGGCCGGACGCGCGCCTTCGGGAAAAGGCGGCCGTCCGGCCTTCTGAAGAGGGGAAGCCTTATTCCCACTCAATCGTGGCAGGGGGTTTGCCCGAGACGTCGTAGACGACGCGGTTGATGCCCTTGACCTCATTGATGATGCGGTTGGAGACCGTGCCCAGCAGCGAGTAGGGCAGCTCCGACCAGCGGGCCGTCATGAAGTCGCTCGTTTCCACCGAGCGCAGGCTCACCACCCAGTCGTAGGTGCGGCCGTCGCCCATGACGCCCACGCTCTTGACGGGCAGGAACACGACGAAGGCCTGGCTCACCTTGTCGTACCAGCCGGCCTTGCGCAGCTCCTCGATGAAGATGGCGTCGGCCTGGCGCAGCAAGTCGGCGTACTCGCGCTTGACCTCGCCCAGAATGCGCACGCCCAGACCCGGACCGGGGAAGGGGTGGCGGTAGACCATCTCGCGCGGCAGCCCGAGCTCGACGCCGAGCTCGCGCACCTCGTCCTTGAAGAGCGCGCGCAGCGGCTCGAGCAGCTTCAGGTGCAGCGTATCGGGCAGGCCGCCCACGTTGTGGTGGCTCTTGATCGTCTTGGCCTTCTTGGTCTTGGCGCCCGCCGACTCGATCACGTCGGGGTAGATCGTGCCCTGGGCCAGCCAGCGCGCGGCGGTGAGCTTTCCGGCCTCCTCCTGAAAGACGTTGACGAACTCGCGGCCGATGATCTTGCGCTTTTGCTCGGGATCCGTGACGCCGGCCAGAGCCGACATGAAGCGCTCCGTGGCGTCGACCACAATGAGCTTCATGCCCATGTTCTTTTCAAAGGTCTCGCGCACCTGCTCGCGCTCGTTGAGGCGCAGCAGGCCGTTGTCGACGAAGACGCACGTGAGCTTGTCGCCGATGGCGCGGTGAATGAGCGCGGCCGCAACCGAGCTGTCCACGCCGCCCGAAAGACCGAGAATCACCTCGTCGTCGCCCACCTGCTCGCGAATCGAGGCCACGGCCTCGGCGATGTAGTCGCCCATCACCCAGTCGGGCGAGGCCTTGCAGATGTCCAGAACAAAGCGCTCGAGAATGCGGCGGCCCTGCACGGTGTGCGTCACCTCGGGGTGAAACTGCACGCCGTAGAAGCCCCGGGCCTCGTCGGCCATGCCCGCAATCGGGCACGAGGGGGTCGAGCACATCACCACGAAGCCCTCGGGCAGGCGCGAGACCTTGTCGCCGTGGCTCATCCAGACCTTGAGCATGCCCTCGCCCTGCGGACCCTTGAAGTCCTCGATGCCCTCAAGCAGGCGCGTGTGGTTGTGCGCGCGCACCTCGGCGTAGCCGAACTCGCGCTTGGCGCCGCTTTCAACCTTTCCGCCGAGCTGCTGGGCCATCGTCTGCATGCCGTAGCAGATGCCGAGCACCGGAACGCCCGCCGAGAAGACGGCCGGGCTCACCTGGTCGGTGGACTCCTCATAGGCGCTCATGTGCGAGCCCGACAGAATGATGCCCTTGGGGTTGAATTCGCGGATGAAGTCGGCCGACACGTCGTTGGCGTGCACTTCGCAGTAAACGTGCGCCTCGCGCACGCGGCGCGCAATGAGCTGCGTGACCTGGCTGCCGAAGTCAAGAATGAGAATGCGATCGTGAGACATGGTGAAAGCGAAAAGTGGGAGGCGACGGCCGGTCGTGCGGCGGGAAAATCGCGCAGTCCGGGCGTGCGGGGAGGCTTTAAAAAGGGAAAGATAGAAAAAGGCGGCGGCCCTTTTGCGGGGCGCGCCGCCATTTTAGCCGAGCCGCGGACTAGTTTTCCTGACGGTAGTTCGGGGCTTCCTTGGTGATCTTCACGTCGTGGACGTGGCTCTCGCGCCAGCCCGCGGCCGTGATCTCGACGAACTCGGCGCGCGAGCGCATGTCGTCGATCGTGCGGCAGCCGCAGTAGCCCATCGAGGAGCGCAGGCCGCCGGCCATCTGATAGAGGATGGTGACGACCGATCCCTTGAAGGGAACCATGCCCTCGATGCCCTCGGGCACGAGCTTGTCGAGGTTGCCCGAGTTGTTGTCCTGGAAGTAGCGGTCGGCCGAGCCGTGGAACATGGCGCCGAGCGAGCCCATGCCGCGGTAGGACTTGTAGGAGCGGCCCTGGTAGAGAATCACTTCGCCCGGGGCCTCCTCGGTGCCGGCGAGCATGCCGCCCATCATCACGCAGTTGGCGCCCGCGGCGATGGCCTTGGCGATGTCGCCCGAGAAGCGGATGCCGCCGTCGGCGATGAGCGGAACGCCCGTGCCCTCAAGCGCCTCGGCCACGTTGCTGATGGCCGAGATCTGGGGAACGCCGACGCCGGCGACGATGCGCGTCGTGCAGATCGAGCCCGGGCCGATGCCCACCTTCACGGCGTCGGCGCCGTGATCGACGAGCGCGCGGGCCGCGGCGCCCGTGGCGATGTTGCCGCCGATCACCTGCAGGTTGGGATAGTTCTTCTTCACCCAGGCCACGCGGTCGAGCACGCCCTTGCTGTGGCCGTGGGCGGTGTCGACCACCACGACGTCGACGCCGGCCTCGACGAGCAGCTCAAGGCGCTCCTCGGTGCCCTTGCCCACGCCGATCGAGGCGCCGGCAAGAAGCTTGCCGTCCTTGTCCTTGGCCGCGAAGGGATGTTCGGTGGCCTTGACGATGTCCTTGACGGTGATCAGACCCGAGAGATTGAAGTCGCGGTCGACGACGAGAACGCGCTCGAGGCGGTTTTCGTGCATCAGGCGCTTGGCCTCCTCAAGGCTTGCGCCCTCCTCAACCGTGACGAGCCGCTCGCGCGGGGTCATGATCTCGCGCACTGGAGCCTCCATGCGCGACTCAAAGCGCAGGTCGCGGTTGGTGACCATGCCGAGCACGCGGCGTCCCTCAACCACGGGCACGCCGCTGATGCGGTGCTCCTGGCACATGCGGATCACGTCGCCCACGAGCATGTCCGGGCCCACCGTGATCGGGTCGCTCACGACGCCCGACTCATGGCGCTTGACCTTGGCGACCTCGGCGGCCTGCTGCTGGGCGGTCATGTTCTTGTGGATGATGCCCACGCCGCCCTCCTGGGCCATGGCAATGGCCAGGCGGCTTTCGCTCACCGTATCCATGGCGGCCGAAATCATCGGAATGTTGATGGTCAGGTCGCGGGTGAGCTTGGTCGTCAGAACGACATCGCGGGGGAGAACTTCAGAATAGGCGGGGACGAGCAGAACGTCGTCGAAGGTGAGTGCCTTTTGGAGCAGTCGCATGGTGTCAACCTCGGGTGCAAAAAAAAAACGGAGCGTGCCGTCCGACATTGCATCGGCCGACATTGCATCGGCGTGTTCTCGGTTAACGTTTAATTCTAACACGCCGAGGCGCCGCCCGGCTTCCCCGACCTGCGCAAAGCGCCCCGGCCGCATTCCGGGGCCCGCCAGTTGCGGCTAGGTCTCGAGCGGCTTGATGAGCTGGTGAATGCTGCCGTGGCGCGGACGCGGCGCGGGACTGTCCTTGTGCTGCGCCCGGAGCCGGCGCGCGGTCATGGGGTCGACGAGCAGCGGCGCGCCCGCATCCACCCGGTCGCCGTCAAAAAGAGCGGTCTCAGGCGAGGCCTTGCGGCCGCACACGCCCCAGGCCGGAATGCGCGCGGGATCAAGGCCGGCGAGAACTGCCGCATCGCGCACGACGGCGCCCTCGGGAAGTTCGACCGTTTGAAGCGTGACGACGCCCTCGGGGGCGGAGATGGTCGCAACGGAGATTTTCATGGCGCGGCGGTTCATAGGCTTCGCGCGCCGGGCCTGCGCGCGCGAAGAGAAAAGAAGGGAGGTGGGGCGGGGGTCCGGCAGAAGGCTCAAAAAAGGGGATCTGCGCGGCGGGAGGCTTGAGGCCTCGCCGGGCAAATCCCCCTGCCGCCAGATGGCATCGGCCTTCAGGGACCGTTTTGGGATCCGGGTGCCTAGATCACCACGCAGCCGGGCTCGCCCTCGGGGCGGCGCACGATGCTGCCGATGCGGTAGACGGTCTCGCCCTGGTCCTTGAAGAGCGCCATCGCGCGGTCGGCGTCCTCGGGCGCGACGATCACCGCCATGCCGATGCCGTTGTTGAAGACGCGGTGCATCTCGTGGGGGTCGATGTTGCCCTTTTCCTCGAGCCAGTCGAAGATGGCCGGCCGCTTCCAGGAGTCCGAGTTGACGACGCACTGCATCGAGTCGGGCAGCACGCGCGGAATGTTCTCGATGAGGCCGCCCCCGGTGATGTGGGCCATGCCCTTGATCTTCACGGACTTCATCACCTCGAGCACCTGGCGCACGTAGATGCGCGTGGGCTCCATGGCGCGGTCGGCAAGCGTCGCGCCGTCAAAGGGCATCGACCAGTCCGCGCCCGAAACCTCAACGACCTTGCGGATGAGCGAAAAGCCGTTGGAGTGCGGGCCCGAGCTTGCCAGTCCGAGCACGATGTCGCCCTCGGCGATCGTGCGGCCGTCGATGATCTCGTCCTTTTCAACAATGCCCACGGCAAAGCCCGCGAGGTCGTACTCGCCCTCGGGATACATGCCGGGCATCTCGGCCGTCTCGCCGCCGATGAGGGCGCAGCCGGCGAGCTCGCAGCCGTGCGCAATGCCCTTGACGACGCGCTCGGCCGTGTCGACGTCGAGCTTGCCGCAGCCGAAGTAGTCAAGGAAAAAGAGGCTGCGCGCGCCCTGCACGAGAATGTCGTTGACGCTCATGGCCACCAGATCCTGTCCGACGGTGTCGTGGCGGTTGAGCTGCATGGCGAGCACGAGCTTGGTGCCCACGCCGTCGGTGCCCGAGACGAGCACGGGATTCTTGTACTCCCTGCTGATCTCAAAGAGAGCGCCGAAGCCGCCGATCGAGCCGAGCACGCCCGGGATCATGGTGCGCCTTGCGGCGGGCTTGATGCGTTCGACGAGTTCGTCGCCGGCGTCAATCGACACGCCGGCAGCTGCATAGGAAAGTTGAGTCATGGTCAGAAAGGATCCGGGAATTTGATCGTGAAGGGCCGTCCGCCGGCCCCGTGCGCGGAGAGCCTGGGCGGGCTTGAGTCGGCCGAAAATGAGCCGCGCCCCGGGCGCCTTTGGGAGCCGGGCGTACTTTGAGGGCGCTGCGCGCTAAACTTGCGTCACGCGCCGACGGGCTCAATCTAGGCATTTTAGCCCAAGGCGCGGCGCCTGCATGCAGACTCGCGCAGGCCGCGCCCGCCTCGAGGGGGCGCCCGAAGCTTCTCAAACCCACGGTTCAGGATCAACTGGCGGCAGACGTGCTCAGACAACCCACGCAGCAGCTTGCGCTTGACCTCGTCGAGCCCGAGGCTCCGACGCTGGACAATTTTGTCGTCGGCGACAACGCCGAGCTCATCGCGTGCCTGCGGCAGTGTCTGCGCGGCGAGGGGCCGCAGTTCATCTACATCTGGGGGCCGCCCGCAAGCGGCCGCACGCATCTGCTCAGAAGCCTCACCCCGAGCCAGCGCTGGCGCGTGCCGGAGTTTGATCCGGCCGTCGTCCTCTATACGGTCGACAACGTTGAGCAGCTCGACGATGAGGATCTCGAGAGGCTCTTTCACCTCATGAACGCCGTCAGAAGCCGCCCCGGCACGCGTCTGGTCGCCGCAGGCGCCGGGCCCGCCGCGCAGCTGTCGATCCGCGAGGACGTGCGCACGCGGCTTTGCTGGGGGCTCTCCTACCGGGTGCGCTATCTGCCCGATGCCCTTGCCGAGGCCGAGTTCGTGCGGCAGGCCCGCGCCCGCGGGCTTGAGATTTCGCCCGAGGCCGCCCGCTGGGTGAGCGAGCATGTGCCGCGCGACATGCGGGGACTTCGGGACTTCCTCGATAAAATGGACCGCCGCTCGATGCAGACCAAGCGGCGCGTGAGTTTTTCCCTTTTAAACGAATGCCTGCAGAGCCTTGAGGCCGACCGCAGGCATGCGACGCAACTGCCGCGCCAGGCGGCCGTAAGAAAACCATGAAGCTTGCTGTCTTTGACCTTGACCACACGCTGCTGCCGCTTGACTCCGGAGAGATGTGGGTGCGCTGGCTTACCTCCCGCGCCGGGCTCGATCCCGTGCCGGTGACCGCGCAGCTTGAGCGCTTTGCCCGCGAATACCGCGCCGGGGTCATCGACATCAACGACTTCGAGTCGTTTCAGATGCGCTTTCTCGCGCAGTTTCCGCGCGCGTTTCTCAACGTCTCGCTAGCCGAATACCTCGAGGCCGTCATCGACCCGGCGCTGCCGGCGGCCTCGCGCAGGCTCGTCGAGCACTACGCCACGACCGGCGCGCACACGGCGCTGTGCACGGCCACCTACAGCTTCGTGTCGGGGGCCGTTGCCCGGCGCCTCGGCATCGACTGGGTGCTCGCCGTGCAGGCCGAGGAAAACGACAAGGGCGAGTTCACCGGACGCCTTGCAGGCGCGCCGTCCTACGCCGAGGGCAAGATCGACTACGTGCGCGCGCTCATCAAGCGCTGTCTTGAAAAGGGCGAAAAGCTCGAGGAGCTTGCCTTTTACTCGGACTCAATCGCCGACAAGCCGCTTTTTGACTTTGTCGAGCGCCTGGGCGGCGTCTGCCGGGCCGTCAATCCCGATGAAAAGCTCGCGCAGGAGGCCAGACGCCGCGACTGGGAGGTGATTTTCACCTACGGCGACGAGGAGCTTGCGCACTGGAGGGCCGTGGGAAGGCGCCTCATGCAGTCCGCCCCGGGAGCGGCCTGAATGCGCTCAATGTCGTGCGGGCGGCATGCCGATTGCGGCGCGGGCGTGCAGCGCGCGGTGAAGAAGAAATTTGTTGGAGCAGCAAGTGTTTGATTACGTCAAGAAAATCGTGTCGGGATTCTGCGCACGGCGCCGCCGCGAGGAGCCCAACCGCACGCCGCGCATCATCGGCCCCGAGGAGCACGGCATTGATCCCGACAAGGTGAGCCGCGCCGCAAGACGCACCTGCGAACTGCTGCAGGCGCGCGGCTTTCAGGCCTACGTCGTCGGCGGCGCCGTGCGCGACCTGCTTCTGGGCGTCACGCCCAAGGACTTTGACGTCGCCACCAACGCCACGCCCGAGCAGGTCAAGCGCTCGCAGCGCCGCGCCTACATCATCGGACGGCGATTTCGGCTCGTGCACGTCGTCTTCGGCGATGAGATCATCGAGTGCTCGACCTTCCGGGCGCTCGACGCCGCGGGCGTGCGCAAGGACGCCACCGGGCGCGTGGTGAGCGACAACGTCTTCGGCGAAATGTGGGAGGACGCCGCGCGGCGCGACTTCACCATCAACGCCATGTACTACGACCCGGCCACGCAGCAGGTCTACGACTACCACGGCGGCTTTGAGGACATCGGGCGCCGGCGTCTGGCGATGATCGGCGACCCGGTCGAGCGCTACCGCGAGGATCCGGTGCGCATGATGCGCGCCGTGCGCATCGCCGCAAAGCTCGGCTTTACGATGGACCGCGAGACCGAGCGCGCCATCCCGAAGATGGCCCGGGCGCTGGAAAACGTCCCCGCCGCGCGCCTTTTTGACGAGGTGATGAAGCTCTTTACGAGCGGGCATGCCGAGGCGTGCCTCGTGAAGCTGCGCGCCGAGGGACTGCACCGCTCGCTGCTGCCGATGCTCGACGTCATCCTCGACGAGGAGGAGGGCGAGAAGTTTCTCATGCTCGCGCTGCGACGCACCGATGAGCGCATTGCCGCGGGCAAGAAGATCTCGCCGGCCTTTTTGTTCGCCACCCTGCTGTGGCCGCAGGTTCACAAGCGCTGGGAGAGCTATCAGCAGCGCCAGGGCATGATCCGCTCCAGGGCGCTTTTCGCCGCCGCCGAGGACGTCATCGCCACGCAGTGCCAGAAGCTGGCGATTCAAAACCGGTTTGTGGCCGACATCAAGCTCATCTGGATGCTGCAGCTGCGCTTTGAGCGCCGCACGGGCAAGAATCCCTACACGCTCGTCGCCCACCCGAAGTACCGTGCGGGGTACGACTTCATGCTTCTGAGAAGCTTGCTCGGGCACGTGCCCGCAGCGCTCGTCTCCTGGTGGGACGCCTTTGCGCAGGCCGACGAGGACGTGCGCGCGCAGATGGTCGCGGAAATGGAGCGCGAGGCGCGCCGCACGGCCGCCCAGGCCCGCGCGGGCAGCCGCAGGCGCCGTGAGGAGGCCGAGCTTCAAAGCGAGGAGGAGCTGCTTGCGCGCGTTGAAATGGATCGCGAAAACGCAGGCGCCTCCCGCCGCCGCTCCCGCAGGGCGCAGGGCGCAGCCGATGCGCCCGCGCAGGCCGACGCGGCCGCACCTGGCGAGGAAGAGGCCGCAGCGCCCGCGAAGTCCCGCCGCCGGCGCCGCCGCTCCGGCAGGAAGACCGCCGCAGGCGAGGCGCCCGTCGTGATCGAGCCCGCCGCCGCGCAGCCGCCGGCTTCTGCCGCTGAGACCGGCGGCAGCGACGGGCCCGCCGAGGGCGCCCCGGACCCGGGACAGGCCGACGACTCCGCCGGCAAGAGCCGCCGCCGGCGCCGCCGCAAGCCCCGTCCCCAGATGACCGACGCCGAGGGGCTCTGACATGCTCAAGGACTCCCAGCCGCAGACAGCGCCCGCGGCGCGCGTGGTGCTCGGGCTCGGCGCCAATCTCGGCGACCCTGCGGCGATGCTGCGCGAGGTTCTCGGCGAGATCGACGCCCTTGCCCAGACCCGCGTGGTGAAGACGAGCCCCTTTTACCGGACGGCGCCCGTGGAGAGCTCGGGGCCTGACTACGTCAACGCCGTGTGCGTGATTGAGACGAGGCTTTCGGCCGGCGCTCTTCTTGATGCGCTGCAGGCGCTTGAAAACGCCCACGGCCGCGTGCGGCCCGCGGGCGTGGTCAACGCGCCGCGCACGCTTGACCTTGACATCTTGCTCTGGGGCAGGGCGCGCATTCAGTCGGCGCGGCTGACCGTGCCGCATCCGCGCATGCATCTGAGGGCCTTCGTGCTTGCGCCGCTCATCGACGTTCTCCCCGACTGCGAGATCCCGGGGTTCGGCAGAGCCGATGCGCTGCTCGCGCAGATTCACGACCAGCGCATCGAGCGCATGCGCGGTGAGCAGGCTTGAGGCCGGGGCCAGGGCTTGCGCGGCGGCAGCCTCAAAAAAATCGGCGCCCCAGGGCAAGTCGTGACACAATTGCAGAATTCAGGCCTCGGGAAAAAAGCCGCCGCAGCCGCGGGCGCATGCGGCTGAAGGCGCCTTTTCCCGTGAACCGCCTCCCCTTGGGCGGCTGAGTTTAAACACCGAAGCGCTTCAATCCCTCACGGAGAGACAACATCATGAAAAACAAGCTCCTTGCGGCTGTCTGCGCAGCCGTGCTCGTCACCGGATCCTTTGCCGCCGCGGCTGCCGAGCAGCTGCGCGTGGGCACGCACCCGACCTTCGCCCCCTTTGAGTTCATGGACTCGGCCTCGCGCCAGTACGTGGGCTTTGACATGGATCTGATCCGCGAGATCGGCAAGCGCACGGGGCTTGAGGTTGAAATCGTCAACATGGGCTTTGACGGACTGATTCCGGCGCTCATGACGGGCACGATCGACATCGCCGTGAGCGGCATTACGATCACCGATGAGCGCAAGAAGCGCGTGGACTTCTGCGAGCCCTACTACGAGGCGGGACAGAGCCTCATGGTGCGCGCCGATGAAAAGGACCGGTTCAAGACCCCGGCCGACCTTGAGGGCAAGCGCATCGCCGTGCAGATCGGCACCACGGGCGCCGACGTCGCCAAGGGCATCAAGGGCGCCGAGATCAAGAGCTTCAACACGAGCGCCGAGGCCTTCATGGACCTCAAGATGAAGGGCTCGGACGTGGTCATCCTCGACCGGCCCGTGATCGGCTACTTCCTCGTCAAGAATCCGCGCGCGGCCAAGGGCCTTGCGCAGCAGAGCGCCGTGAAGTTCACGAGCGAATACTTCGGCTTTGCCGTCAAGAAGGGCAACAAGGAGCTCGTCGAGAAGATCAACAAGGGCCTTGCGGATCTGCGCAAGGACGGCACCTACGACAAGATCTACGCCAAGTGGTTCGGCGAGGCGGCAAAATAATTTTCTGCCGCGGCCGGCTGCGCACTGGCGCCTTCAATCAAAAACCCCGCCTTCAGGGCGGCGGCCGCAGCGGCCGTCCCTTGAGGCGGGGTTGATTTTTTTGAGGGGGCAATCGCGCTTTCCTAGTGGTTGCGGTGCGCCTGCCGCGGATCGACGGCGTCGGGCCGGGCGGCCTGCGAGAGCGTCCAGCGGGGCTTGACGGAAAAGCTCCAGCGCCGTGCGGCGGCAAGCCGCTCGGCTTCGTTCATCTTCATCAGGCGCATCATGCCCGCCATGGCGATCATGGCGCCGTTGTCGGTGCAAAGCGCCATGGGCGGGAAGTAGACGCGCGCGCGGCGCCTGCGGCAGGCCTCGATGAGCGCCGCGCGCAGCTGCCGGTTGGCCGAGACGCCGCCGGCGACCACCACGCGGCTGATGCCCGTCATCTTCATGGCCTTGACCGTCTTGGCAACGAGCACGTCGACCACGGCGTCGACAAAGCCGCGCGCCAGATCGGCGCGAAACTTCTCATCGGTCGGGTCGGCGGCGTTTCTCACGGCCGTCAGCACGGCGGTCTTCAGGCCCGAAAAGCTCATGTCAAGCGTCGGCGCATGCAGCATCGGGCGCGGCAGCACGACCGCGCCCGGCGTTCCGGCCTCGGCAAGCCGGCTCACGGCCGGACCCCCGGGGTAGCACTCGCCCAGAAGCTGCGCGGTCTTGTCGAAGGCCTCTCCGGCGGCGTCGTCAAGCGTCTCGCCCAGAAGCTCATAGCTGCCGAAGGCGCCCACGCGCATGAACTGCGTGTGCCCGCCGCTCACGAGCAGCGCAATGAAGGGAAAGTCGGGCGCGGGATCGGCAAGCCGCGCCGAGAGCAGGTGTCCCTCGAGATGATGCACGCCCACCACCGGGATGTTGAGCGCATAGCCCACGGCGTGCGCCACCGAGGCGCCCACAAGAAGCGCTCCGGCCAGTCCCGGCCCCTCGGTGACCGCGACGGCGTCAAGCTGCTTCTTGTCGGTCTTTGCCTGCTCAAGCACCTGGTCGGCCAGAACGAGCACGCGCCGGATGTGGTCGCGGCTGGCAAGCTCGGGCACCACGCCGCCGTAGGCGCGGTGCATGTCGATCTGGGTGTGGATGGCGTGGGCAAGAAGTCCCTTGTCGCTGTCGATGAGGGCAACGCCCGTTTCATCGCATGAGCTTTCAATGCCGAGAACTTTCATGGTGCTGGAAACTAAGGAGATGGCGGCGATTGCGCGGCGACCCGCGCAGAGGGCCCCCGGGGAAAGAATGCATTGTAGACCGGCAGGGCGCGGGCCTTGTGAAAAAAGCCCGGCGCATCTGTTGAGTTGCCGGCCGTTTTCCCATACAATGCGCCTCCGGCGGGTCCCCTCGCATGAGAGCTCTGCTAACCTGGTCAGGTCGGGAACGAAGCAGCCACGGCGGAATACTCTCAGTGCCGAGGACAAGGCTCGCCATTTTTGCGCCTGCAGCATCCGCGCAAGTCCTCCCGCGCAGGCCGATCGTCCCGCCTGCGGCTTTCCCTGCGCCGCACCGCCGTCCCAGCCTTTCTTCCTGCCTCTTTTTTCCGGGCGCCTCGACGCAAACGTGCCGCAGCCTTTGTTTCAGGTCGCAGGCGCGGCTAGAATTTCAGCGGTTTTTGCGCCTTTTTTCGTTTCCATCCCGTCGACGCCGCGCCCGCATGAGCAGAGCGGGCGGCCGCAAGCCGCGGCGGCGACCAATGCCCGCGCCCTGATCCAGGGGCCGCTGCCCTCCAGCGCCTGCCCGCCGGGACGGCAGCAGGGCCCGCGCACCAGAATACATCCCGATATGAGCTATCAAGTTCTTGCCCGCAAGTGGCGCCCCCATGACTTTGAGAGCATGGTGGGCCAGGAGCACGTCGTGGCGGCTCTGCGCCACGCGCTCGACGAAAACCGCCTGCATCATGCGTATCTCTTCACCGGCACGCGCGGCGTGGGCAAGACGACGCTGTCGCGCATTCTTGCCAAGTGCCTCAACTGCACGGGCGTCGACGGCAAGGGCGGCGTGACCTCGCACCCCTGCGGACAGTGCGAGGCCTGCCGCGCCATTGATGAAGGGCGCTTTGTGGACTACATCGAGATCGACGCGGCCTCCAACCGCTCGGTCGAGGAAATGACGCAGCTGCTTGAGCGCGCCATGTATGCGCCGGCCAACGCCCGCTACAAGGTCTACATGATTGACGAAGTGCACATGCTCACCACGCATGCCTTCAACGCCATGCTCAAGACCCTCGAGGAGCCGCCCGAGTACGTGAAGTTCATCCTCGCCACCACCGACCCGCAGAAGGTGCCGGTGACGGTGCTCTCGCGCTGCCTGCAGTTCAATCTGCGCAGCATGACGCCGCGCGCGGTGGCCGACCACATGGCCCGCATCATGAAGGCCGAGGGGCTTGAGGCCGATCCGGCTGCGCTCATGCTGCTTGCGCGGGGCGCGCGCGGCTCGATGCGCGACGGCCTGAGCCTGCTCGATCAGGCCATTGCCTTTGCGGGCGGCCGCGTGACGCTCGAGAGCGTGCGCAGCATGCTCGGCGTCTTAAGCGGCGACGTGCTCGTTGAGCTCACCGAGAAGGTGCTCGCAGGCGACGCCCGCGGGGCGCTCGCGGCGGCCGACGCCATGGGCATGCAGGGCTTTTCCTACGCGCAGGCCGTGCGCGACTGGGCCGCGCTCATGCACCGCGTGGCCATCGCGCAGCGCGTGGCGCCTGCGGCCGACGACAGCGATCCCGAGACCCGCGGCATCCTCGCCCTGGCAAAGGCCATGTCGCCCGAGGAGGTGCAGCTCGACTACCAGATTCTGCTGCAGGCCAGAAACGACATGGCCGCCGCCCCGGACGAGTACGCGGGCTTTACCATGGCCATTCTGCGCATGCTCGCCTTCAAGCCCGCGGGCACGGGGCTGGGCTCGGGCGTGCCGGTGCGCGAGTCTGCCGCCGGACATTCCGGGCCCGAGCCGGCTGCGGCGGACAAGCCCCAGGCCGCGGCGCGGCCGCGCATCCCCGACGACGAGCCGCCAGCGCCTGCCGCGGGAGACTTCAAGCCCGCGGCCGGAGCGCGCATTCCCGGCGGGGCGGCTGCTGCGGCGCGCCCGGCGCCCGCCCCCGGGCCTGCGGCGGTGACTGAGCCGCCGCCCGAGATTCTCGCCGAGCCCGATCCGGCGGTCTTTGACGACGTGCCCTGGGTCGACGACGGAGATCCCGGACGGGGAGAGTGACGCGCCGGTCAGAGTTGCGCGCACCGGCAGCGGACCGCAGATTCTGCCGCCCATCGAGGTGCAGATCACGCCGCTGCTGTCTGACTGGCGAGAACTTGTGCGCGCCAGCGGCATGCAGGGCCTCATTCGCGAGGTTGCCGCCTCAAGCGAGGTGGTTGAGCTCGGGCCCGACCATGTGACGCTGCGGCCGGCCGCACGCACGCTTGTGAGCCACGAGGTCGTGGGCATGATCGAGGAGGCGCTGCAGGCGGGCTCGGGGCATCCGATGAGCGTTCGCATCGCCGACGGCGAGCGCGGACGCGGCGTCGTGACGCTGAGCCTCATCGAGGAGGCCGAGCGCCGTGCGGCGCGGCTTGCGCTGATCGAGGCCTTCAAGAGCGACCCGTTTGTGCAAAAATGCTTGGATGCTTTCAACGGCACGGTGGATGAGACGTCCGTCGAGCCATATCAGGAACAAGGAAAGGAATAGCTTTTATGCGAGGAAATCTTCAGGGCCTTCTCGCCCAGGCGCAGAAAATGCAGAAAAACGTCGAGCGCATGCAGGCCGAGCTCGGCAATCTCGAGGTGGTGGGCGAGTCCGGTGCGGGGCTCGTCAAGATCACCATGACCTGCAAGCATGAGGCGCGCAAGGTCGAGATCGACCCGAGCCTCATCTCGGGCGACCCCGACGACAAGGAGATGCTCGAGGACCTCATCGCCGCGGCCCTGAACGACGCCGCGCACAAGGTTGAGGAGACGACGCAGGCCAAGATGCGTCAGGCGACGGCGGGCATGCCGCTGCCTCCGGGGATGAAGCTCCCCTTCTAGGCTTCAAGGCAAAGAGCTCTGCGCGGCGCCCCCAGGCCGGGACACCGCGCTTTTTTCAACTGACGGCCCCGGCAGGTTTTCTGCCCTGATTCTTTTTCTTCGCGTTTTTTTGGAGGTTTCTTCAAAGCCATGAGCAGCTGGATCGACGTCTTCCTGCTTTTTTGTCTGATTTGTCTCAACGGCGTGTTTTCGATGAGCGAAATCGCGCTCGTCACCAGCCGCCGCGCGCGGCTGCAGCTGATGAGTGACGACGGCAGCAAGGGCGCCGACAAGGCCATGCAGCTGCAGGACAACCCCAACTGGGCCCTGTCGACCATCCAGGTGGGCATCACCTCGATCGGCATTCTCTCGGGCATGGTGGGCGAGGCGGCGCTCTCGGGCCCGATGGCGCAGTTCTTCATGGGCTGGGGCGTGCCCGCCGACACCGCGCGCGTGCTCGGCGTCGTGGTCGTGGTGGTGCTCGTGACGTATTTTTCGATCGTTCTGGGCGAGCTTGTTCCCAAGCGGCTCGGGCAGGGCAGCCCCGAGCGGCTCGCCTGCCTCGTCTCGCGCCCCTTGAGCGCGCTCAGCATCGTGATGAGCCCCTTTGTGAAGCTGCTCTCCTCGTCGACCGAACTGATTCTCAAGCTGCTGCGCCGCGACAAGGACAACGGCTCGGGCGTCACCGAGGAGGAGATCCACGCCATCATCCAGGAGGGCAGCGACTCGGGCGTCATCGAGGAGAGCGAGCGCGACATGGTGCGCAACGTCTTTCGCCTGGACGATCGACAGGTGGGCTCGCTCATGACGCCTCGCAGCGACATCGAGTGGATCGATCTGCAGGACAGCGATGAAGAGAACTTTCAGAAGGTGCTCACCTCGAGCCGCTCGCGGCTGGTGGTGGCCAGCGGGTCGCTCTCCGACATCAAGGGCATCTGCACGACGCGCTCGCTGCTGCAGCAGATCGTCGAGGCCGGCAAGCCCAACTTCATGCGCGACCTCGTGCCTGTCATCTACGTGCCCGAGTCGCTGAGCGGCATGGAGCTTCTCGAGCAGTTCAAGAAGACCACCACGCCGCTGGCGCTCGTGGTCGACGAGTTCGGCGAGGTTGTGGGACTCGTGACGCCGCGCGATCTGCTCGAGGCCATTGCGGGCGAATTCAAGCCCGAGGCCAATGAGGAGGCCTCGGCCGTGCCCCGCGGCGACGGCTCCTGGTATCTTGACGGCATCATTCCGATTCCCGAGCTCAAGGACTGCCTCGGCTTCAAGGAGGTTCCGCAGGAGGAGCTCGGGCGCTACAACACGCTCTCGGGCATGATGATGCTCCTGCTGCAGCGCCTGCCGCGCACGGGCGACAAGGTGCGCTGGCAGGGCTGGACGCTTGAGGTGGCCGACATGGACGGCCGGCGCATCGACAAGGTGCTTGCCGTGCCCGACCGGGCCGGGGAGAAGACGGAGGAAAAAACTCCCGGCAGCGGCCCTGCGTCTGCCGATGCAAAGGCACAATAGGGCCCTTGAATCGCACATGTTCTTCGCCGGGCGGGCTGTGCGCTGCGCCCGCATTGTCTTTGAGACGGTTTTTCAACGCATCCCATGGATTTTCTGTATTTTCTCAAGGCCGCCATTCTCGGCATCGTTGAGGGACTCACCGAGTTTCTCCCCGTGAGCTCCACCGGACACCTGATTCTTGCCGGACATGCGCTCGACTTCAACGGCGCGGAGGCCGACACCTTCTACATCGCCATCCAGGCCGGGGCCATCGTCGCCGTCTGCTGGCACTATCGCGTCCGCATTCTGAGCATTCTCAGAAACCTCTTCAAGCCCGGCGCCGACCAGCGGCTTGCCGTCAACACCGTGGTCGCGTTTCTTCCGGCGGCCGTCCTCGGCGTGATGGTCTCCTCGGTCATCAAGACGTATCTTTTCAACGTCTACACGGTTGCCGCGGCCCTGGTCGCGGGCGGTCTGATCATCCTCTGGGTTGAGCGCTTCAACGAGCGCCGCGGGCGGGCGCCGCGCGTGGCGACGATGGACGACATGACCTGGAAGGACGCCCTGGGCGTGGGCTGCATGCAGTGCTTTGCGCTCATTCCCGGAACCTCGCGCTCGGGCGCCACCATCATCGGCTCGCTCGTGCTGGGGCTGTCGCGTACGGCCGCCACCGAGTTCTCGTTTTTTCTTGCCATTCCGACGATTTTCGGAGCGACCGTCTACGACCTCTACAAGTCGCGCGACGTGCTCTCGATGGACAATCTTCCGGGCATCGGCGTGGGCTTTGTGGTGAGCTTTCTGTCGGCCATCGTGGTCGTGCGCTGGCTGCTGCGCTACGTCTCGAAAAACGACTTCCGAATCTTCGGCTGGTACCGCATCGTGTTCGGGCTGGTCATCCTTGCCGCGGGCGCGGCCGGTCTGTCCCAGTCCGTTTGATCGCCGGCATCTGTCTGCGATCCCCGCAGAGGGCCGTCATGGCGCTTTTGCGGGGATCATGAGATTGCCAGGGAGACGGAATTGAAGGCTGCGCTCAAGGTCAGGGCGCTGCAGCACGCTTTAAACGACCTCCATGCGCCTGGAGTCCCCGCTGTTTCGAGGGATCCCAGGCGTTTTTGATCTGAAAGCTGTCAAAGGAAAAAAACGAGGGACGCTCCAGCCTGGCGGCGGAGCGTCCCTTTTTCATGCGCGGACGGGGCGCCTTGAGGGGCGCGTCGTCCTACGAGGCGGCAGCGGCCTTTCTTGCGGCCGACTCCTGCCTGGCGCGCGCCTCAACCTCGCGCTGCGCAAAGATGCCCTCCCAGCGGCGCACCTGTGCGAGAACCTGCTCGGGCGCGGTTCCGCCCACGTGATTGCGTGCGGCAATCGATCCCTCGAGCGTGAGCACGTCGTAGACGTCGGCCTCGATCGTCTCGCTGAAGCCCTTGAGCTCCTCGAGCGTCAGGTCGGCGATGTCGCAGCCGCGCTCGCCTGCGAGCCGCACCACGCGGCCCACGATGTCGTGGGCGGTGCGAAACGGCACGCCGCGGCGCGCCAGGTAGTCGGCGAGGTCCGTGGCGGTGGGATAGCCCGCAAGGGCGGCCTTGCGCATCTCGGCGCGGTTGGCGACGACGCCCGCCATCATTTCAATGAAGGCGCGCAGCGTGTCCTTGACCGTGTCGATGGCGTCGAACACCGGCTCCTTGTCCTCCTGCAGATCCTTGTTGTAGGCAAGGGGCAGCCCCTTCATGAGCATCGTCATCGTCATCAGGTCGCCCACCACGCGCGAGCACTTGCCGCGGGCGGTCTCGGGGACGTCCGGGTTCTTCTTCTGGGGCATGATCGAGGAGCCCGTGGTGAAGCGGTCGGGCAGCTCGATGAACTTGAAGCGCTGGCTCATCCAGTAGACGAGCTCCTCGGACAGGCGCGAGATGTGAATCATCACGAGGCTTGCCGCGGCCGTGAACTCAATGCCGAAGTCGCGGTCGCTCACCGCGTCGAGCGAGTTCTGGCAGACGGCCTCAAACCCCAGAAGCTCGGCCGTGCGCTCGCGGTTGATCGGGTAGGTGGTGCCGGCAAGGGCGGCCGCGCCCAGCGGCGAGCGGTTGACGCGGTGACGCAGGTCGACCATGCGCTCGCGGTCGCGCTCAAACATCTCGACGTAGGCGAGCATGTGGTGCCCGAAGGTCACCGGCTGGGCGACCTGCATGTGCGTAAAGCCCGGCATGATCGTGTTGTACTCGCGCCGCGCCTGCGCCGTGAGCACCTCCTGCAGATGGCCGAGCATGGCGATGATGGCGTCGATCTCGCCGCGCAGGTACAGACGAATGTCGGTGGCGACCTGGTCGTTGCGGCTGCGGCCGGTGTGCAGGCGCTTGCCGGCGTCGCCGATGAGCTGCGTGAGCCGCGCCTCGATGTTGAGGTGCACGTCCTCGAGCTCAAGCTGCCAGAGGAACTTGCCCGTCTTGATCTCATCGCTGATCTGCGCCATGCCGCGGCTGATGGCCTCAAAGTCCTCGCGGCTGATGACGCCGCACTCCGAGAGCATCTGCGCGTGCGCAAGCGAGCCGGCGATGTCGGCCATCGCCATGCGCTTGTCAAAGCTCACCGACTGGGTGTATCGGAGCACGAACTCGGCCACGGGTTCGGAGAAGCGGCCCGACCATGCTTCTTTCTTGGCATGCAGGGGATCGTCGGAATGATTGTGTTCGGTGCTCATGATGTAGGAAATCGTTTCTTTGTCTTTGTGTTGTCTGAAGGCGCCCGTGCGGCGCCTGAGAGAAGCGCCGGGGCTCCTTGCGGATTGCGCCGGGCGGCCTGCGTTGGGACGCCCCGCGATTTTTGAAAAACGCCAATGATATCAAAAGCTGTTGAGCCAAGAAGGCATCCGCGCAAAATTCCCGGCGGGAAAACGCGCAGCCGCCTCATCCGTTCGGCGCATGCGCGCGCGTGCTGCGCACTTCCGGCCGCAGCCGCTGCGGCGGCGCCTGCGGCTCTTAAGCAAGCCCGGCGCGGGCCTTTGTTAGAATCCGTGCACTTCAATGAGTGCGCCCCGCGGCGGCCGCCGCGCTCAGGCCGGGCGCCGAGCCTTCTACTTGTGCAGCACAAACCATGTCTGAATTCAATCATTGCATCATCGCCACCCGTGAGAGTCCGCTTGCCATGTGGCAGGCCCTGCACGTGCAGGCGCTCTTGAGAAAGCACTACCCGAATGCCGTCGTCGACATCCTGGGCATGACCACCCGCGGCGACCAGATTCTTGACCGCACCCTCTCCAAGGTGGGCGGCAAGGGGCTCTTCGTCAAGGAGCTCGAGGCGGCGATGATGGAGGGCCGCGCCGATCTGGCCGTGCATTCCCTCAAGGACGTGCCGATGGAGCTGCCCGAGGGGTTCGTGCTCGCGGCGGTGAGCTCGCGCGAGGATCCCCGGGACGCCTTCGTGAGCCCGAGGTACGAGCGCCTTGAGGAGATGCCCGAGGGCAGCGTCGTGGGAACGGCGAGCCTGCGCCGCGAGCTCATGCTGCGCGCGCGCTTTCCGCACCTCGTCGTGAAGTCGATCCGCGGCAACGTGGGCACGCGACTTGCAAAGCTCGATCGCGGCGAATTCGATGCGCTCGTGATGGCCGGCGCCGGACTCAAGCGCCTTGAGCTTTCCGAACGCATCCGCGGCCTGCTTGATCCCTCGCTGAGCCTGCCGGCCCCGGGCCAGGGCGCGCTCGGCATCGAGGTGCGCGCCGACCGGGCCGACCTCATCGAGGCCCTGCAGTTCATCAACGACCCCGAGACGCGCGCCTGCACGGCGGCCGAGCGCGCGGTCTCCCGGGCGCTCGGCGGCTCCTGCCAGGTGCCGCTTGCGGCCTACGCGATCGTCAGCGGGGGCGAGCTCTGGCTGCGCGCCCACGTGGGCGACCACCGCACGGGCGAGATGCTCTGCGCCGAGGGGCGCGGCGCTGTCGCCGATCACCTCGCCATTGCCGAGGCGGTCGTGGCCGACCTGCGCGGGCAGGGGGCCGATGCGCTTCTTGAGCGCGTGCTCTGCGCGACGGCGCAGTAGGCCTGCGCCGCGGGCTGCGTCAAGAGCAGGGCGGCATGGGCAGAAAGGGGACGGCCGGGACCGTCCCTTTTTTGTTAACAAGGAGCTGCGTTACAATCCGCATCAATCTTTTGTGTGATGTTTACATTTGCGCGGCGTGATGACCGCGTGAATTTGCGCTGGGATGGAAGGGCCTTTATGCAACGAACTCATCAACCGGTCATTCTGATGCGGCCGGGGGCGGCCAACGACAGACTCGCCGATCTGCTCGAGCGCGACGGCATCAGCGCCTGGCGCTGGCCGGCGTATCAGATCGTGCTGCCGGAGGATGAGCGGCGCGTCGCCGAGCGATTCGCCCATCTCGACGACGTCGACATGGTGGTGATGGCCTCGCCTGCGGCCGTGACGGCCGTGGCGCACTGGGTGGAGAAGTGGCCCGGGCACATCACGCTGGCAACGATCGGCGAGGGAACCCTGCGGGTGATCCGTGCGGCCTGGGGCGACGCGGTGCCGGTGATTTCGCCCGAGGGCGATGCGGCGCACTCGGGCAGCGAGGCGCTCTTTGAAATCCTGCGCCACACCCAGATCCCCAGACGCGTGCTCATTGCCCGCGGCCAGACGGGGCGCGAGTGGCTCGCGCAGCAGCTCATTGAGCTTGGAGCCGATGTTGAAAAGCTCACCGCCTACGTGCGCGTGCCCATTGAGCTCACGCCCGCGCAGATTGAGACGCTCTCGCACGCCGTTTCCGGACCCTCGCCCATCGTGTACCTGACGAGTTCGGACTCGGTTGCCACGCTGCTGCATGCCATCAAGCCCGTGCCCGAGGCGCGCGACTGGATGCTGCACGGCTCGGCTCTGACGATTCACCCGCGCTGCGCCGACCGGCTCTATGAGGCGGGCTTTACGCACGTGGAGATCACGAGCGCCGACGACGAGGCCGTGCGCGCGCACATCGCCGCCAACCTCAAGTGGAGCGGCGAGGCCGACTTCGCGCCCTGAGCTCGTCTCGGTCTGGGCGGGATCTGTGGAAATTGCCGCGAAACTTCGCATAAAATACTTCCTTTGCGCCGGCTGTCCCCAGGCCTGATCGCGCAGGCAGCAGGCGCCGGGTCCGCCCCGAAGGGCTCAGGCCGAACCCGCGGATTGCGGGCAAACAAGAAATTCACGCAAGGCATTTGCCCCGCAGCCCGGAGCGTGCGCTGCGCCGGGGTGAACGCCGCCCGCTTCATGGGGGCGGCGCATCCAGCAGAGGGACGGGCAGCGCCGGCTGCAGGCCGACGGCCCGCTGCAGCGCCTCTTGAAGGGCGCCTGAGGCTGAAGTCCCTCCTCGAAGCCGTTTGCATCAATTCAAATCAATCTTTCTTTACTGAACAGAGTGGAAAAAAATGGGTCTTGCCCGTGTGACCGCCGGCCGTGATCTGCCGCGCGACTTTAATGTGATCGTTGAAATCCCCGCCAACTCCGCCCCGATCAAATACGAGGTGGACAAGGAGTCGGGCGCCCTCTTCGTGGATCGCTTCGTCGGAACCGCCATGCACTATCCCTGCAACTACGGCTACATTCCGCAGACGATCGCCGACGACGGCGACCCGGTGGACGTGTGCGTGCTCACGCCCTTTCCCCTGATGACGGGCACCGTCATCCGCTGCCGCGCCATCGCCGTGCTGATGATGGAGGACGAGGGCGGCGGCGACTGGAAGATTCTCGCCGTGCCGGTGAGCAAGGTCTGCCTGCGCTATGCGCGCTGGAAGTCGGCCGACGACGTTCCGTCCGACGAGCTCGATCAGATCCGCCACTTCTTTGAGCACTACAAGGATCTTGAGCCCGGCAAGTGGGTGAAGGTCAAGGGCTGGCAGAGCGCCGAGGAGGCCGAGCGCCTCATCATGGAGGGCGTGCATGCCTACGAGGGCATGGAGGTCAAGCCCAAGACCGCCTGATCGGCGCGCAAGGCGCCGCCCCAGGCGCTCCTGGCGAAGAGTTCCGGCAGTCCGGTGCGGCTGCCGGAATTTTTTTTGCGCCGCCGGCTTCAGGCAGAAAGCGGCTTCGGGCGTCAGCCCTGGCGCAGCGAGACCTCGGCAATGAGCCCGCCCGCGGGGCGGGGAACGTAGTGCAGGTGTCCGCCGTTGGCCTCGGCAAGCGACATGGAGATCGGTATGCCGAGGCCATGGCCGTTGCCGCGCTCCGAGATAAAGGGCGTGGCCAGCTGCGTGAGGTCGGCCTCCGAGATCATCCGGCCGGAATTTTCCACGGTCACGACGACCTTGCCCCCGCAGGCGGCGGCGTGTACGGCGACGAGCCGCTCGTCGGTCTGCAGGGCGGCCGAGACGGCATTGCTCAGAAGGTTGTTGAATAGAAGCTCGAGCTCGAGCTGGTCGCCGAGCACGAAAATGTCGGGCGCGGCATCCATCGCGATGTCAAGCGCCTGCACGAGCGGCTGCGGCATGCTGTCGCGGGCTGTGGCGAGAATCCCGGGCAGGCTGAGGCGCTGGTCCCGGTCGACGCCGCCGCGGTTGTAGCTGCGCACCTTTTCGATGATGCTGCGCGAGCGCATGAGGCCGCGCTCAAGGCCGTTGATGCAGCTGGCGAGCTTTTCCTCGGTGAGGGTCTTTTTCTGCACGAGCAGCTTGAGTCCGTTGCAGTATGAGACGGCCGCGCCGATGGGCTGGGCGAGCTCGTGGGCGATCATGCTCGAGAGCTGGCTTACGGTGTTGGCCTTGCGAAACTTCTCCATGCGCTCGTAGAGCGCCTGCAGCCGGTGTTCGACGGCGGCCTTCTCGGCGTTGGCGCGGGCAAGCTCATCGGTTCGGCGCCGCACCAGAAGGCTCACGATGAAGCTTTGGCCCACGAGCAGCGCCAGGCAGAAGATGAACGCCGCAATCCAGGGCTTGTGGGCGTCAATCCAGCGCTTGACGCTCCAGTCGCGCAGATACGCGTAGTGCTCAAGCTTCAAGAGCCGGTAGACGCGGTCAATCGACTGAAAGTTCGTGGCAAGTCCTCAGTGCTCGCCGTTTTCATCGACCGGCATCGACAGCAGCACCTTGGCGATCGCGCGTGCCGCCCCCGGCGGGGCGTCGCGCAGGACGGCCACGGTGGTGTTGGGATAGGCGGCCGTGGAGCGCACGCAGGCCGTGATTCCATCCTCAATGGGAGCGATCACGCGAAAGCGTGCGCGCCCGGCGGGCGAGAGCGACTCAAGCCAGCACGTCTGCACGAAGGCGACATCGGCCCGGCCGTCGAGCACCTTGCCGGCAATCGGTTCGATCTCGGGCGTGCTGCTGAAGACGACCGAGGAAAAGAACGTCTCGGGGTCATAGCCCCGTGAGGCGATTTCGGCCAGTCCAATGCGGTAGCCCATGAAGGCCGTGGGATAGCTTGCCGACAGGCGCGCGCCCCTCATGTCCTCAAGCGTGTGAACCGTGCGGTTTTCGCTGCTGGTGATGAAGGTGATGGCCGAGGCCTGGTTGGGGTCCGGGCTGCGGCGCGAAATCATCGTGGCGACGTCCCGCGCCCCGAGCGGCACCATGCGCCAGTAAAAGTCCGAGCTGGCGATGAAGGCGTCGACCGTGCGGTCGCGGATGGCCTTCTCAAGTTCGGCGCTTGAAAATTCCTCGATGTCGATCTGGTAGGGGTGAAAGGCCTCTCGCAGCGCGCGCACGGACTTTGCAACCAGTCCCGTGACCTTGCTTGCGTCGGAAAGCTCAATGAGTCCGATTCAAAGCGGACGGTCTGGATAAAGCTGCCGCGTGGCCGCGCTGATGCCGTCGGGCTGCCCCATCTGCCCGGGCGCCGCATCCGGCTCCCCGGCAGCAGGCGCAGGCGCTGCGGTGAGAAGAACAAGGCCGGCGGCAAGCGCCGCGAGGCAGCAAAGGGCGCCCCGGGCAAGCGGGTGCCGGCGGGGAGGGCGGCGGCAGAAGCGCATGGTCAGGAGATCCTCAGGAACGCGCGGCGCTCGGCCTCGGACAGGCGGCCGAGCACGCGCAGCAGACCCTCGGTATTGAGCACCCGCAGCTTGCGGTAGATCGTGTTGCGGTAGTTCTGGACGGTTTTCAGGGATAGGCTGAGCCGCTCGGCGATGGCGCTGTTGACAAGTCCCTGCACGAGCAGCGCCGCAAGCTGCTTTTCACGCGCCGAAAAGCCCTCGAGCACCTCGCACAGCGACTTGTAGTCAAGGCCGCCCAGGCGCTGCTCGAGACTGTGCTTTACGGCCTCCTCAACGCTTTCAAGAAAGGCCTGCGGGGAGACGGGCTTTTGCAGGAAGTCGACCGCTCCCATCTTGAGGGTGCGCACGGCCGAGTCGATGTCGGCGTGCCCGGTGAGAATGATGATGGGCAGATCAATGCCGCGGCGCTTGATCTCCTCCTGCAGCTCGATGCCCGACATGCCCGGCATGCGGATGTCGAGAACAAGGCAGCCCGGCACGCTCGGCGCGTCGGCCGTGAGAAAGGCCTGCGCCGAGCGGTAGCCTGCGGTTCTCCAGCCCTGGGCGTCAAGAAGAAAGCGCAGGCCGTCAAGAAAGTCCTGGTCGTCGTTGACGACCCGGATGAGCGGCTGTTGGTCTTGTTTGTCGGACATCTTCGGGTGAGCCTACTTCTGGCCGGAGCCGCCGTGGCAGCTGTCGCATCTCTGGAAATTGTATTGGTGGTGGCACTGGTAGCACGCCTCCACCGTGGCCTTCTCGCGGTTGGGATCCTTTTTGGGCGGCATGGCGTGCGGCGTGTGGCACATGGTGCACTCCCAGATCTGATCCATTCCGCCGGTCTTCGTGTGCGGAATGAACGTGTGGGGATTGACGGGCCTGGGGTCGGCTTCGACCGCAATGCCCTTTGCAATGAGCGCCTCAAAGGGACCGTGGCATTGAAGGCATTGCTGCTTGGTCATCTGGGCGGCCAGGGCCGGGCCCGCAAGTAGTGGGAGAAGGGCGGCGATGATGAGCTTGTTCATGGCTGTTTTTTTCGGCAGTGTTTTGATGGGGTTGGGTTGGTTTCGGGCCGAACGGCTTTCACGCTGCGCCCGCGCCGGGCGCAGCGCAGCCTTTTCGAAGTCCCCGAGCAGCCGCGCGGCCGACGGGGACCGCGCGGCGGCTTCGGGCAGAGGAGAAAGACAGAAGCCTGCGCCTTGATTGATCAGGCGGCCTTGGCCCTTGCGGCGTGCTCGCCCGCCCAGCGGCCCGGGATGATGCCGCGGGGCATGCCGTTGCCGACATAGATGCCGCCGCAGTTTTCACCGGCCGCGTACAGGCCCTCGATGGGCTTGCCGACAATGTCGAGCACCTGAGCGTTGTCGTTGATCGACAGGCCGCCGGCGCAGTTGTGCAGGAACACCACCAGACGCACGGCATAGAAGGGCCCCTGCGCAATCTTTGTCTTCAGAAGTTCAGCGGGCTTGCCGAACTCCTCGTCCTTGCCCGCATCCACGAAGCCGTTGTAGCGCTTGACCTGGGCGGCGAGCTCGGGCTGACTGGTGATCTTTGCAAGCTCCCCAATCGTGTCGGCCTTGAAGGCGCAGCCCTTCTTGCAGACGTCCTCGGCAATCGACCAGTGCTTCTTCCTGGCCGCGGCCTCGTCAAAGATGGTCCAGATCACCAGGTCGGGCTGCACCAGCGCCATGTCGTAGAACGTGTAGCCGCCGAGATCCTTCTTGTCCTCCTCGCGGACAAAGCGCCTGCCCGAGGCGTTGGTGAAGATCACGTCTCCCCAGCGGCGGCCTTTGACGCCGATGCCGGGGCGGCCGAACTTCGAGCCCTTCGGGAAGCCGTAGGTGCGCGTGCCGAACATGCGGTGCATGTAGGGCGTGTCCTCGCCGCGGCCGGCCTCAAACATGGCGCCCGCCTTGAGGCCTGCGATCATGGTCGAGCCGTCGTCCTCGTAGTGCGGGTAGCCCGTGGCGGGAATTCTCGGATCGGCAAAGCGCGGGTCGATGTAGCGGCGCATCGCGATGTTGCTCTTGAAGTTGCCGCCCGCGAGAACCACGCCCTTGCGGGCGCGCACGTTGATGACCTTGCCGCCGGCCTCGACGCGCGCGCTGATCACGCGCCCGTCGGCGTTCTTGTAGACGTCGGTGACCTTGTGCTCAAGAAGGATCCTGACGCCCTTGCCCTCGCAGTAGGCCTTGAGCGGCATCATGACGCCGCGTCCGCCCATGAAGCCGCCCGAGGGCTGGGGCTTGCGGTTGCCGTCGCCGGGGTCGTCGGTGTAGACGTGCAGGTAGAACTCGTGGGGCTGGCTGTCGTACTTGCCGGGCTTGGTTGCCGTCCGTCGGCAGGAACTTCACGCCGTGCGCCTCAAGCCACTCCTGCGTGGGGCCGCAGTACTGCGAGTATTTCCGAAGCAGCGCCCGGGTTGTTCTTCTTGTACTCGGGATTGGTCGGGTCGGTGAGGTGCGCGTAGAGCCGCTCGGGCGTGTCCTTGACGCCGTGCTCGCGCTGCCACTTCGTGCCGCCCTGAAGCGCCATGATGCCGCCGTTGATGACGGCCGTGCCGCCGTAATAGCGGCCCTTTTCAAACACGACGACGCTGGCGCCCTCGTCGACGGCCGCAGCAGCCGCGCACATGCCGGCAATGCCGGAGCCCGCGACCACGACGTCGGCGGTCATGTCCCACTTCGAGAGGGTGGGCAGAAGCCCGGGAGTCGGCGCAGCAAAGGCCGGAGCGGCAAGCCCGGCCAGTCCCGATGCGGCGGCGCCCGCCAGAAATGAACGGCGAGAAACTTCCATGATTGATCTCTTTGGTGCGCCGGCGGGCTCCATGAGAGTCTGCAGCGCTGGCGAAAGCAGTTGACTCATGCAGAAGTTTCCCAAGGCCGATACCCGGGTATGCTGACTGCCGTCACAAGTCGGCCGCGTCCCTTGCTTTGCACCCTCGCGCCTATTTGCATCGCCGCCGGCTGCGGCAATTTGTGCCAAACTTGACTGCGCTCTTTTTTGAATAAATCCTGCGCGCGCCTGACGGCGCAGGGCCTGGGGCCGGCGCCGCGGGCGCGATGCCTTCAGGCGATTCGTCCCTTAATCTTTTTTTGGCCTTTTGCCAAAGGCCAGCGAGCTGCAAACCCATGAGTGTCTCCGCCGCCTATCCCGTCGTCTGCGCCCAGATCAACACGATCGTGGGCGACTTTGAGGGCAATGTGAAGAAAATCCTTGACGCCGCGCGCAGGGCGCAGGCCCAGGGCGCGCGCATGCTCGTGTGCCCGGAGATGACCGTGACGGGCTACCCGGCCGAGGATTGGCTGCTGCGCAAGGACTTCTGCGCGCAGTGCGCGCTCTGGATTGAGCGGTTGAGAGAGGCGCTTTTGCGCGAGACCCCGGGCCTTGCGGTGGTCGCCGGCGGCGTGCGCATGACCCGCGGCGGCAGGCGCAACACGCTTTATTTCTTTGCGGGCGACGGGTCGGTGCAGACCTACGACAAGCGGCATCTGCCCGAATACGGCGTCTTTGACGAGGGCCGCGTCTTCACCCCGGGGCGGCGCACGCTCGTCGTCAAGCTGGGCAAAAGGCTGCGGGCGGGCTTTGCCGTGTGCGAGGACCTCTGGTTTGAGGATGTCGCAAGGCAGCTCAAGCAGGCCCGCGCCGACTTCATCGTCAGCATCAACGCCTCGCCCTGGGAAAAGGGCAAGCGCGCCGAGCGCGAGGCGGCCGTGATCGGACACGCGGCGGCCGCGGGGCTGCCGCTCATCTACGTCAACCTCACGGGCGGGCAGGACGAGCTCGTCTTTGACGGCCACAGCTTTGCAAGCGATGCCGAGGGCCGCGTCGTGATGCGCATGGGCGCCGCGGAGGGGCTTGCCGCGCCGGTTGACGCCGTGCGGCTTGCGGCTGGCGATTTGGCGCCCTGCGCAGACAGCGCCGATGCGCCCGTGCCCGGCACGGGAATCTCCGAACTCTATGACATGCTCGTGATGTCCGTGCGCGACTACGTCGTCAAGAACGGCTTTTCCGACGTCGTGCTCGGCCTTTCCGGGGGCGTGGACAGCGCGCTTGCGGCCAACATCGCAGCCGATGCGCTCGGGGCCGAACACGTGCACGCCGTGATGATGCCCACGCGCTTTACGGCCGACCTGAGTCTGCAGCTGGCGCAGACCTGCGCGAAGAACCTCGGAATCGCCTACTGCGTGCGCCCGATCGAGCCCCTGTACCGGGCCTTCATGGGGGTTCTGGCCGAGGACTTTGCCGGGCGCCCCTGGAACGAGGCCGAGGAAAACCTGCAGGCGCGCGTGCGCGGGACGCTGCTGATGGCGTACTCCAACAAGTTTTCGCGCCTGGTGCTGACCACGGGCAACAAGAGCGAGTCGGCCGTGGGGTATTCCACGCTCTACGGCGACACGGCCGGGGCCTTTGCGCCGATCAAGGACGTGCTCAAGACCGAGGTCTGGGCGCTGTGCCGCGAGGTCAACCGCCGCGCGGGCTTTGAGCGCATTCCCGAGGCCGTCATTGAGCGTGCGCCCTCGGCCGAGCTGCGCGAGGGGCAGCTCGATGAGCAGTCGCTGCCGCCCTATGCGGTGCTCGACCAGATCATCGCCGCCTACGTCGAGCGCGGCGCCGGCATCGATGAAATCGTCGAAAGCGGCTTTGCGCGCGAGACGGTCGAGCGGGTGGTGCGGCTCATCCACCGCAATGAGTACAAGCGCCGGCAGTGCCCCGTGGGGCCCAAGGTGAGCGCGGTCGCCTTCGGGCGGGACTGGCGCTTTCCGATGACCGCGCGCATCGGCTGTCTGCAGAAGCCCTCAGGGAGCGGCGCTTCTCGATAGAATTGGGATGCGCTCAACCCGCGCGCCGCATCCGCCGGCAGGCGGCGCCGCGCGCGGTCGTGATTCAACAGGGAGAATTTCAAGATGAAACTGGTCGTAGCCATCGTCAAGCCCTTCAAGCTCGACGAAGTGCGCGAGGCGCTCGCCGAACTCGGCGTCAACGGACTGACGGTGACCGAAGTCAAGGGCTTCGGGCGTCAGAAGGGGCACACGGAGCTCTACCGCGGTGCTGAATACGTGGTGGACTTTCTGCCCAAGGTCAAGATTGAGGCGGCCGTCCCCGATGATCTGCTCGAGCAGTGCCTTGAGGCCGTGCAGCGCAGCGCGCGCACGGGCAAGATCGGCGACGGCAAGATCTTCGTCTTCGACATCGAGCAGGTGATTCGCATCCGCACGGGTGAAACGGGCGAGGCGGCCGTCTAGCTCGGACCGCGCGCGCCCGGGGGCGCAGCCGATGCACAGAGTTAAGCCGCACGGACGCAGAGGGCGTCCGTGCGGTTTGTTTTGTCAGCCTCTGCCCTGAACTATTAAAGTCATCGCTCGTGAGGTTGTTGCAAAATAATGAGTGCCAGAAGTTGACAAGCGTTTCCGAACGTCGCTAAATTTTCCGTGCGGGTAGTTAAGGCTACACCGTATACCTCGTGTGCTCGAACTGATGTTTAAGCGATCTTGCAAGATAGCCGAACACGAGGGGAAGAGCCGCCAGCTGGCGGCTCTTTTACGTTTTCAAAGTCGCAGTAAAGCGCAAGTTCGAAGCTCTCCTCAGAGCCGGGGAAATCATCAGCCAGGATGTCCACAGGCTTCGGTTCCTCGTTGATGAGCACGCTGCAGCTGCGGATGGCCGATATGAGCTCAGAGAGGCTCTTGAGAGGGAGTTCAAATGGGGCGCATTTAACTGCAAATACTCTCGTTTCTACGAGCCGATCTTTCAATCTCTGCAGTCAGTCGAATTGAAGTTTTGCGACTCGAAGATCAAGCCGCTCATTCGGGCGGCCGGCATTGTCTCTAACAGAGTCTTCAATGCGTCAATCAAGGGGGATTTGGTTTCCTTGAGAGGCCGCCGGAACATGTTCATCATTGAGCTTCCGGAGCTGATCTAGGCCCGCTTGCCTGCGTCTTTGCGCAAGCCGGGCGGCTGCTGGCGGACAAACGTTGCTCTGGTCTGTACGGCTCCGGCAGCTCTGCCCAGGCGATCACGCGCCAACCCTCGAATTTTCTCCAGTCAGGTGCAGCATCACCGTCACCTCGCTTTTCCCCGGCGCCCCGGACTTCATCCTCTTGCCGGCGGCAGGAAGGCAGGAAAAGAGCGTGCGATGCGCCCAGCAAAAATCCCGGTGCAGGAAAACCTGCGCCGGGATTTTTCCATAGGCTCAAGGGGGCAGTCCCGGTCGGGGGACTGCCGCCGGACTCAGAAATCCGGATTACTGAACCGTGCGGGTGCCGATCACTTCAATGACGGCGCGGCGGTTCGGAGCCAGGCACTTGACCAGGTCGCGGACGTTCTTGATCTCGCCGCTGCGGGACGGATCCGGGCATTCCACGACGGCGTCGGCCTCACCGCGGCCCTCGGTCTGCACGAGGTCGGGCGAGACGCCCTTTTCGGTCAGATAGGCCTTGACGGCTTCAGCGCGCTGCTCGGAGAGCTTCTGGTTGTAGGCCTCGTTGCCCATGCGGTCGGCGTAGCCAGTCGTGAGGATCACCTCGACGTCCATGCCGGCCATGCGGCTCACGAGCTGATCGAGCATCGCGGCGCCGTCGTTGGAGAGCTTGGCGCTGTCGAAGTCAAAGAGCGTGTCGGCCGACAGGGTCACCTTGGCGACCTTGGGCTCCTCAACAGGAGCGGCGGGCGGCTCGCAGGCGCCGGCCGAGAGAATGTCCTTGTCGCAGGTGCAGCCGGCGCCGTCAGGGCCTCCCTGTTCGGCGAGGGCCGGCGTCCAGAAGCCGGTGCGCCAGCACAGGCCCGAGGAGTTCACCACGACCTTGTCGGCAGAATCGGTGACGTAGGGAACGACCGTATCGGCCGCGAGGGCGGAACCTGCAGTAGCCATCAGGACGGCAGCCATCAGGCCGCCAAGTTTGATCGAAGTCTTCATTGTTGTGTTTCCTTTCTTATCAAGAGACGGATGGGCACTGCTTGTAGTGTCCCGAATGCAGCGGACAGCCGCCGGACGAACCGAACCGTCGCCCGCCGCGAGTAAAAAGAAAAGGTTTGAAAAATAACGAACTGCAAAGGCCGTCCGCATGCGCCGCTGCCGTCTCCCTCGCCTAGAACAGGGCGATTCGCCAACGGCTGCACGCAGATCCTAACGCTATTTTGCCTCAAACTTTCACGGAAAGTGAACAAATCGGCAAAGTTTTCCATGCGACTAGGAGAAAGCCCTAAAGAATGCGGGGACGCCCCCGCAGAGGGCGGCTACAGCATTGAATTTGTTTTGAATCCCCTCAGGCGCCTGCCGTCCCCCTTCCTGGCCCCGTCGGCCCCGCCGGCCGGGGGAGGGGCGAACGCAGCGGGCCGCGCCCCGGGTGCCCGCCCGCAGAAGGGGACCGTCCCCCTTGTTTGCGGCCGGGCCTGCGCAGGGGCGCTCTTGATCGCGCTTGCGCGCGCCGCAGAAGGAGGCCTTCGGGCGGCATGCCCGCCAGGCGCGTCCGGATGATGTCCAAAATTAAAAGAGGGCGTCCGAAGGCCGTCCGGGCGCAGCGGTGCGGGCAAAAAGGGCCCGCAGCGGGCATTGCGGGAAAATTTGAGCGCAGCTGCCTCGGGGCAATGAACGCAGCAGCGGCCCGATTTGGCCCCCTAGCGGGCATTTCGGCAAAGGCGCGCTCCCGCGCGGCGCCCTCGGGACGGTACAATAGCGGGCATTGCGATCTTTTCTGATGCAGCCGCTTCACGCGGTGCTCCTGCGGGGCCCGTCCGGCGGGCGCCTCAAGACTTCGCCGCACGCCCGTCTTCAATCACTGATGAGGCCGGCGGTCCCCTTTTTCGACGCGCGCAGGCGCCGGCTTTTGCCTGCCTGAGCGCGCATCTCCCAAATTTTCCAGGTGACTATGGCTCAAGACGACAACCGCGAGCAGCCCGGCGCTGCCCCGGACGCGGATCTCACGTCCGACAACCAGGGCGAGGCCAACGGCATGCCCATCTCCTACTCCTACGAAACGCTTCCCGTGACGCTTGAAACGGAGATGAAGCGCTCGTACCTCGACTACGCCATGAGCGTCATCGTCGGGCGAGCGCTGCCCGACGTGCGCGACGGCTTCAAGCCCGTGCACCGCCGCGTGCTCTACTCCATGCACGAGCTCGGCAACGACTTCTCGCACCCCACCAAGAAGTGCGCGCGCATCGTGGGCGACGTGATCGGCAAGTACCACCCCCACGGCGACCAGGCGGCCTACCAGACGCTCGTGCGCCTTGCGCAGGACTTCTCGATGCGCTATCCGCTCGTCGACAGCCAGGGCAACTTCGGCTCGATCGACGGCGACGGCGCGGCGGCCATGCGCTACACCGAGTGCCGTCTGGCGCGCATCGCCGACGCGATGCTGGACGACCTCGACCAGGACACGGTCGACTTCACGCCCAACTTCGACAACTCTGAAAAGGAGCCCTCGGTTCTCCCGGCAAAGCTCCCCAATCTGCTCGTCAACGGCTCGGCGGGCATCGCCGTGGGCATGGCCACCAACATTCCGCCGCACAACCTCAAGGAGGTGATCGACGCCTGCCGGCACCTGCTGCACAACCCCGACGCGGGAATTGACGAGCTCATTGCGCGCATGCCCGCGCCCGACTTCCCGACCGGGGCCATCATCTACGGCCTCAAGGACGTGCACCAGGGCTACCGCACCGGCCGCGGCCGCGTGGTGATGCGCTCGCACACGCACTTTGAGGAGCTCAAGAACGGCCGCCAGGCCCTCGTCGTCGACGACATTCCCTACCAGGTCAACAAGAAGGCCCTTGTGGAGTCGATTGCGCGCCTCATCCACGAAAAGAAGATCGAGGGCATCAGCGAGCTGCGCGACGAATCCTCCAAGAACGTGCGCATCGTGATGGAGCTCAAGCAGGGCGCCTTCGGCGAGGTGATCCTCAACAGCCTCTACAAGCTCACGACGCTGCAGACCTCGTTCGGCATCAACATGGTGGCGCTCGTCGACGGCCAGCCGCGGCTTCTGAACCTGCGCCAGATCATCGAGGCGTACCTGCGGCACCGCCGCGAGGTGGTGACCCGCCGCACGATCTTCCGGCTCAACAAGAACCGCATGCGCGGCCACATCCTCGAGGGCCAGGCCGTGGCGCTTTCAAACCTCGACGAGTTTCTCTCGATCATCCGCAGCTCGCCCACGCCGGCCATTGCCAGACAGCAGCTCATGGCGCGCGGCTGGCGCTCGGCGCTCGTCTCGGGGCTTCTGACGGCCGCGGGCAACGCCGACGACTTCCGCCCGCAGGAGATCGAGGCGGTCTATGGGCTTGACAAGGACGGAAACTATCATCTGAGCCCCATCCAGGCCGACCGCATTCTGCAGATGGCCCTGCAAAAGCTCACGGGCCTTGAGCAGGACAAGATCAACAACGAATACCGCGAGTGCAACGCCGAGATGGTCGATCTGCTCGACATCCTCGCGCGCCCGGAGCGCGTGGTGGCGATCATGGACGCCGAGCTCGAGGAGCTCAAGGTGCAGTACGGCGACGAGCGCCGCTCGGAGATCGACTGCTCGGGCGACCCGAACTTCAATCCGCTTGACTTCATTCCCAATGAAAAGGTCGTGGTCACGCTCTCGCAGCAGGGCTACGTCAAGCGCCTTGCGCTCAACGAGTACCGCAGCCAGCGCCGCGGCGGCCAGGGCAAGCGCGCGGGCAAGGTCAAGGAGGGCGACGTCATCGAGCAGCTCTTTACGGCCAACTGCCACGACACGATGCTGTGCTTTACGAACTTCGGCAAGTGCCTGACGCTGCCCGTCTACGCCATTCCCGAGGGCGCGCGCACGAGCAAGGGCAAGGCGATCGTCAACCTCATCGCCCTGCAGGAGGGCGAGCGCGTCGAGGTGGTGCTGCCGGTGAGCGAGTTCACCGACGACCACTACGTCTTCATGGCCACCGAGGAGGGCTACGTCAAGAAGACCCCGCTGTCGCAGTACTCGGGCGTCAACCGCAAGGGCAAGCGCGCCATCCTGCTCAACGAGGGCGACAGCCTCATCGGCGCCGCGCTCACCGACGGCAGCCACGACGTGATGCTCTTTAGCGACGTCGGCAAGGCGACGCGCTTTGCCGAGACCGACGTGCGCTCGATGGGCTGCGCGGCCCGCGGCGTGATGGGCATGCGGCTTGACGGCGCCAGGATCATTTCGATGCTCGTGGCCGATGACGACGAAAAGCTCGTGCTCACCGCCTGCGAAAACGGCTACGGCAAGTGCACGCCCGTGTCCGAGTACATGCGCCACGCGCGCAACACCAAGGGCATGATCGCCATTCAGACAAGCGAGCGCAACGGCCGCGTCGTGGGCGCCACGCTCGTGTCGCCCGGCGACTCGGTGATGCTTCTGACCGAGCGCGGCAACCTCGTGCGCACGCCCGTGTCCTCGATTCGCGTCGCAAGCCGCGTCACCCAGGGCGTCACGCTCGTGTCGCTGCAGGACAACGACCGGCTTGTGAGCGTCACGCGCGTGGCCGAGGACGACGCCGACGATGAAAGCGAGGCCGCGGCCGCCGGGACTTCTGAGGCGGCAGCCCCCGAGGCCTCCGGGGCCGGCGAGGCTTCCGGAGCGTCCGGCGACAGCGCGTCCTGAGCGCGCAGTTTCCAGCAGAAGACGCCGGGGCCCCGGGCCCGCCGCCCCGGACAGGACGCCCGGGGCCTTGATGCCTGAAAGCGGTGCTAGGATTTGCGCTTTCAGGCCTGCCGCGGCGGCAGCGGGCGGCGCCCCGGCTCGGGGCGCACGCAGTCATTTTTTATCGAGGAGCAGATTCATGAGTCGGGTGTTTAACTTTGCGGCCGGTCCCGGTGTTCTTCCCGTGCCGGTGCTCGAGGAGGCCGCGGCCAATCTCGTCGACTACCACGGCGAGGGCATGAGCCTCATTGAAATGAGCCACCGCGGCGCGATCTTCTCGCAGATCATCCGCGAGACGAAGGATCTGCTGCGAGGGCTTCTGAACATTCCCGACACGCACGACGTGCTGCTGCTGCAGGGCGGCGGGCACACCCAGTTTGCGATGGTGCCCCTGAACCTTCTGGGCGCCGCGGCCGAGGCGGCCTACATCGTGAGCGGCACCTGGTCGAAGAAGGCCGCGGCCGAGGCCGCCAAGTTCTGCCACGTCAACGTGATCGGCACGCCCTCAAGGCTCGCGATCCCCGCCCGCGAGGCGGTGACGGTGGCCAACGACGCGGCCTATCTCTACTACTGCATGAACGAGACCATCAACGGGCTCGAGTTCAACTACATTCCGGACTGCCCCGAGTGCGTTCCGCTTGTCTCGGACGTGAGCTCGGACTTTCTCTCGCGTCCGATCGACTTCAAGCGCCATGCGCTCGTCTTTGCCGGCGCGCAGAAAAACTTCGGCCCCGCCGGACTGACCGTCGTGATTCTCAGAAAGGATCTTCTGGGACTTGCCTCCGAAACCTGCCCCACGATGCTCAACTACCAGATTCACGCCGAGGCCGGAAGCATGTACAACACGCCGCCCACGTTTGCGATCTGGGTGGCCAACCTCGTGTGCAAGTGGCTCATCTCCGAGGGCGGCGTCGAGGTGATGGACCGCCGCGCGCGCGAGCGCTCAAGCCTTGTCTATCAGACGATCGACGCCTCGGGGGGCTTTTACGTCAACAACATCCCCGCGCAGCACCGCAGCCGCATGAACGTGGTCTTCACCCTGGCCGAGTCGGCCCTGACCGATCTCTTCATCAAGGAGGCCGACGCGCAGGGGCTCAAGAATCTGCGCGGCCACCGCTCGGTCGGGGGGCTGCGCGCCTCGCTTTTCAACGCCATGCCCATGGCGGGCGCCGAAAAGCTCTCGCAGTTCATGAAGGACTTTGCCGAGCGGCACGGCTAGAAAAGAGGCCGTGCGCCGCGCCGATGCGCCCCGGCCCGCACTCCCGGACACCCAGAGACAACAGCACGACACGAGGACGTCATGGCATCCGATACGACCGCCGACACGCTTTCAAACGATTCCGACCGCGGGGACAACGCCGAGGCGCTCGCGCGGCTTCGCGCCGCCATTGACGAGACCGACGAGCGCATCGTGGCGCTTTTGTGCGAGCGCGCGCGGCTTGCGCGGGCCGTGGGAGCGGCAAAGGGCGGCGCCGGCGCCGCATCCTCGGTCGTGTACCGTCCCGAGCGCGAGCGCATCGTGCTCGAGCGCGTTCTTGCGCACGGCGAGCGGCTCGGCTCGCGGCTGCCCCGCGAGAGTCTGGCCGCCGTCTACCGCGAGATCGTGAGCGCATGCCGCGCCGTTGAGGCGCGCCCCCGCGTGGCCTATCTGGGCCCGCAGGGCACCTTTACGGAGATGGCGGTGATCGAGCAGTTCGGCTCGAGCGTCGACTTCAATCCGTGCCCGAGCATTGAAGCCGCGATGCACGCCGTGGAGTCGGGCGTGGCGCAGTTTGCCGTCGTGCCGGTCGAAAACAGCACCCAGGGAACGGTGACGCGCACGATGGACCTGCTGCTTTCAACGCCGCTGACGGTCGTGGGCGAGGTGAGCGTGGCGGTGCGCCACAACCTCATGAACCGCACCGGCGACATCCGCGACGTCCGGGAGGTCTGCGCGCACCCGCAGGCGCTTGCGCAGTGCCGCACGTGGATCACCGCGCATCTGCCGGGCGTGCGCGTCACGAGCGCGGCCTCCAACGCCGAGGCCGCGGTGCAGGCAAGCCGCCGCGACGACCTTGCGGCCATCGCCGCCGCGCGCGCCGCCGAGCTCTACGGCCTGTCGATTCTGGCGCCCGCCATTCAGGACAATCCCTGCAACACCACGCGCTTCTGGACGCTCGGCACGCGCCCGGCGGGCTATGCCGAGGGCGTGGCCTTCAAGACCGCGGTCATCTTCTCGGTGCCCAACCGCGCGGGCACGCTCTTTGAGGCGCTTGCCGCCCTTGAGCAGCATGGCGTGTCGATGACGCGCCTTGAGAGCCGTCCCGCGCGCAACGGCGCCTGGGACTACAACTTTTATGTGGACCTTGAGGGGAGTCTTGCCGACGAGAACCTCGCGGCAGCGCTCGAGGGCATGCGCGGGCGCACGAGCTTTTTCAAGGTCCTCGGATCCTTTCCCGCCGACGCCTCGGAACCCGCCCGCAGAAGGCAGGCCTAGGACGTCGAGCGCACCAGCATTCGTCAAAGGGAGACTTTCAAAGATGCAGCAAAACACCCGTCCCGACTCCAGAGGCTTCGTCGCACGCGCCTCGATTGAGGCGATCAGCCCCTACATCGCGGGCAAGCCCATTGAGGAGACGGCCCGCGAATACGGCCTTGACGTCAAGGACATCGTCAAGCTCGCGAGCAATGAAAATCCGCTGGGCATGCCGCAGTCGGCCGTTGATGCGGCGCTGGCGGCCGCCACGGGCGCCAACCGCTATCCGGACGGCAACGCAAGGCTTTTCCGCGACGCCGTCGCGCGCCGTCACGGCGTCTCCCCGGACTGGGTGATCGCCGGAAACGGGTCCGATGAAATCCTTTCGCTTGCCGCGCGTCTGGTGCTTGCGCCGGGGCTGCGCTGCATCTATTCGCAGTACTCCTTTTCGGTCTACGAGCTGAGCGCGCAGGAGTGCGGCGCCGAGTGCGTCGAGGTGCCCGCGCGCGACTTTGCCGTCGACCTTGAGGGCATTCTTGCCGCGGCCGATTCGAGCGCGCGGCTCATCTACATCACCAACCCCAACAATCCCACGGGCTACGCCCTCACGCGCGAGGCGCTCGAGGACTTCATGAACCGCGTGCCCGGCGAGGTGCTTGTGGTGCTCGACGAGGCCTACGCCGACTTCCTGCCCGAGGCGCTGCAGTTCGACTCCATCGAGCTCGTGCGCCGGCACCCCAACCTGATGGTCACGCGCACGTTTTCCAAGGCCTACGGCCTGGCCGGGCTGCGTGCGGGGTACGGCGTTGCGCACGCCCCGGTGATCGAGATGATGAACCGCATCCGGCCGCCCTTCAACATGAATCTCATCGCGCAGGCCGCGGCCGCCGCAAGCCTTGAGGACCGGGAGTTTCTCGCGCGCGTGCGCGCCGTCAACCGCGAGGGGCTCGAGAGGCTCGAGGCCTTCTTTGAGGCCCGCGGGGTGAACTACCTCAAGAGCTGCGCCAACTTCATGCTCGTTCAGACGGGCCCGCAGACCGCGGAGCTCTACACGGAACTCCTGCGCCGCGGCGTCATCGTGCGGCCCGTCAAGAGCTACGGGCTCGATGACTGGATGCGCATCTCGGTGGGCACGGCCCGCGAGCTCGACCGCTTCTTCAAGGCCTACGACGAGGCCCGGGCCGCGCTTGATGCGCGCGCCTCGTAGTTTCCCGCGGCAATTTCCAGTCCAGACAATCAAGGCAGTCAAGCAAGGTTGGATCATGCAGCTCACACTCATCGGCTCGGGACTGATCGGGGGGTCGGCCGCCTGGGCCATGAAGAAGGCGGGCGTCGTCTCGCGCGTTCACGTCTACGACGTCGCAGCCGACAGCGCCCGCCAGGCCTGCGCCATGGGCGCGGCCGACGCGGCCTTTGAAAGCATCGAGGAGGCCCTTGAGGGCGCCGACTGCATCATGAGCGCCGTGCCGGTGCAGGCCATGTCCGGCGTCTTTGCCGCCGTCGGGCGCGCGGCGCCCGAGCGCGCCTGGATCACCGACGTGGGCAGCACCCGGTGTTCGGTGATTGCCGCCGCGCGCGCGGCGCTCGGCGAGCGGTTTTCGCACTACGCCCCCGTGCACCCGATTGCGGGCGGCGAGATGCCCGGCGTTGCCTACGCCAGGCCCGATCTCTTTGCCGGCGCGCGCGCCATCTCCACGCCGCAGGAGGGGATGAGCCCGCAGGCCGTCGAGTTCTGGGAGCGGGCCTGGAGCGCCGTCGGCGCCGTCGTCGTGCGCATGAGCGCGCGCGAGCACGACGAGGTCTTCGCCTCGGTGAGCCACCTGCCGCACGTGCTGAGCTACGCCATGGTCGACTCCATTCTCCAGGCGGGAAAGGCCGACAAGAAGCTCGCCTTCGCCGGAGCGGGGTTCCGGGACTTCACCCGCATCGCCGCCTCCAGTCCCAGAATGTGGACGGACATTTGTCTGGCCAACCGCGACTGCATTCTCGAGGCGATGGACGCCTTTGAAGCCGACCTCAGGCACCTGCGGGGCTTGATTGAATCAGGCGACGACGCAGGCCTCATGGAGGTTTTCGGACGCGCAAGCAGGGCGCGCCGCAGGCTCTTTGCCGCGGGCGCGGCCGCGGGATCTTTCGCGCCGGACCAATCCCGGGCAAAATAAGCCTTTTTAGCCGGCGCGCCGGGACCCGCGCGCCGGGCGCTTCAGATTGACCATCAGCAACATCGCGGATCTTCAGCCATGCCAGCAGCACTTTCCGAGAATTCAGGCGCCCGCGCTGCGCGCCCCGATCGCTTTGTCGTGCGTCCGGTGACGCACGCCGAGGGCACGGTCGCGCTGCCGGGCAGCAAGTCGATTTCCAACCGCGCGCTCTTTCTGGCAGCCATGGCCGAGGGGACGACGCGGCTAGAGGGACTTCTCAAGGCCGACGACACCGACCGGATGATCGACTCGCTTGAGCGTCTTGGAATCGGCATGCGGCGCCTTGCCCCCGACGTCGTCGAGGTGCAGGGGTGCGCGGGCCGCGTGCCCGTCAAGACCGCCGAGCTCTTCGTGGGCAACGCAGGCACGGCCGCGCGCTCGCTGACGGCGCTGCTGGCCTTTGCGGGCGGCTCGTACCGCATGGACGGCATCGCGCGCATGCGCGAGCGCCCCATCGGGGATCTGCTCGCCGCCCTGCGCGAGCTCGGCGCCGAGATCGTCTGCGAGAACAAGGACGGCTGCCTGCCGCTTGTCTTTTCCCCGGCCCTGCCCAGAAGCGCCGTCGTGCACATCCGCGGCAGCGTCTCAAGCCAGTACCTGACGGCGCTTCTGATGACCGCGCCCATGATTGCGCCCCCCGAGGGGCTTGAGATCTGCATCGTGGGCGAACTCATCAGCCGTCCCTACGTTGAGATGACCGCGGCGATGATGCGCAGCTTCGGGGCGCAGGTGACGAAGACGCCCGGGGGCTATCGCGTCGCCCCCGGCACGTACCGCGCCCGCAGCGTCTGCCGCGTGGAGGCCGACGCCTCAAGCGCGAGCTATTTTCTGGCCCTCGGCGCCCTTGCCGGCGGTCCGGTGACCGTCACCGGCGTGGGCGAGGGGTCGCTTCAGGGCGACGTGGCCTTTGCCGATGTGCTCGAGCGCATGGGCGCGGAGGTGACGAAGACTGCCGACTCCATCACGGTGCGGCGCCCCGCCGGCGTGGCGCTCACCGGCGTGGACGTCGACTGCACGGCCATTCCCGATGCGGCGATGACGCTCGTGCCCATGGCGCTTTGCGCCACGGGCGCCGTGCGGCTTACCGGCATTGCAAGCTGGCGGGTGAAGGAAACCGACCGCATCAAGGCCATGACGACCGAAATGCGCAAGTTCGGCGCCGTGGTCGAGGAGGGCGAGGACTGGATTCTCGCCGCGCACCCCGTTGACGGCGTGCGCGATGCCGTGGTCGAGACCTATGACGACCACCGCATGGCGATGAGTCTGGCGCTTGCCGCTGCGGCAGGCGCCGAGGTGACCGTGCTCGATCCGGGCTGCACGGCCAAGACGTTTCCGAATTTCTTTGAGGCGTTTGAGTCGCTGTGCCGCCGCGACCGTGCCCCGCACGGCTGAGCCGGAGAAGCCCGCCTCCATTCAACAACCTGTTTGTCTTTGACTGCGTGTTCCAAGAAGGAAGAGATTTCCATGCCCTGTGAAGTCATCGCCATCGACGGCCCCACCGCAAGCGGCAAGGGCACCGTCGCCTCGCTCGTTGCCGAGCGGCTCGGTTTTCATTATCTTGACAGCGGCGCGCTTTACCGGCTCACCGCCTACGCCGCGCTCAAGCACGGCGTCGACCCCGACGACGAGACCGCCTGCGAGGCGATCGCCCGGGGGCTTGCGCCCGAGTTCAGGGGCGGGCGCATTTTTCTTGAGGGCGAGGACGTCACCAGCGCCATCCGCGCCGAGGCCGTGGGCATTGCCGCAAGCCGCACGGCGGCGCTGCCCGCGGTGCGCCGCGCGCTGCTGTCCGTGCAGCGCGCCGCCCGCCGCGCTCCGGGCCTTGTGGCCGACGGCCGCGACATGGCCTACGTCGTCTTTCCCGACGCCTCGCTCAAGGTGTTTCTCACCGCCAGCCCCAGGGCGCGCGCCCAGAGGCGCTATAAGCAGTTGATTGACAAGGGGATTTCTGCTAATCTCTGCGACCTTACCCGGGATCTGTCCGAACGCGACCGGCGCGACCGCGAGCGGGCGGCTGCACCGTGCCTGCCGGCGCTTGACGCGCACATCCTCGACAACTCCGGTCTGACGATCGAAGAGACGGTTGCGGTGATCCTTGCCTGGCGCGAGCGCGCGAGGGCCGCGGCCTGAGGGCTGGCCTTGCGTCCCGGGGCGGAATAAAAAATTTTTTTTCAACCCCTCCGGCAGCCGGGGTCGGAGAGGGATTGCGATATGAACGCCACCCAAATGCGCGAAGGGGCCCTGAGAGGGGCTTTTGAGCGCACCCGGTCGGGTGAGAACTTTTAAACATCTTCTTTTTTCATGACCAACACTAACAACACCGAATCTTTTGCCCAGCTCTTTGAGGAAAGCCTCGCCAAGCAGGAAATGCGCCAGGGCGAAGTGATCACCGCCGAAGTCGTGCGCGTCGACTACAACTTCGTGGTGGTCAATGCCGGCCTCAAGTCCGAAGCCTATGTGCCCATCGAGGAATTCAAGGACGACCGCGGCGAAGTGACCGTCAAGCCGGGCGACTTTGTCTCCGTGGCGATTGAGTCGGTTGAAAACGGCTACGGCGACACCATCCTGTCGCGCGACAAGGCCAAGCGTCTGGCGGCCTGGGCGCACCTCGAGAGCGCTCTCGAGTCGGGCGAACTCGTCACCGGCACCATCACGGGCAAGGTCAAGGGCGGCCTCACCGTCATGACCAACGGCATCCGCGCCTTCCTGCCGGGTTCGCTCGTCGACACCCGTCCGGTCAAGGACACCACGCCCTACGAAGGCAAGACGCTCGAATTCAAGGTCATCAAGCTCGACCGCAAGCGCAACAACGTCGTCGTCAGCCGCCGCGCGGTTGTCGAGGCGAGCATGGGCGAGGAGCGCGCCAAGCTGCTCGCCACCCTCAAGGAGGGCATGGTCGTCAAGGGCGTGGTCAAGAACATCACCGACTACGGCGCCTTCGTGGATCTCGGCGGCATCGACGGCCTGCTGCACATCACCGATCTCGCCTGGCGCCGCGTGCGCCACCCGAGCGAGGTGGTGAGCGTCGGTCAGGAAATCGAAGCCAAGGTTCTCAAGTTCGACCAGGAGAAGTGCCGCGTCTCGCTCGGCCTCAAGCAGCTCGGCGAGGATCCCTGGATCGGCATCTCCCGCCGCTACCCGCAGGGCACCCGCGTCTTCGGCAAGGTCACGAACATCACCGACTACGGCGCCTTCGTTGAAATCGAAAGCGGCATTGAGGGCCTCGTGCACGTCTCCGAGATGGACTGGACCAACAAGAACGTCGATCCCAAGAAGATCGTCTCGCTCGGCCAGGAGGTCGAGGTCATGGTTCTCGACATCGACGAGGAGCGCCGCCGCATCAGCCTCGGCATGAAGCAGTGCAAGCCCAATCCCTGGCAGGAGTTCAGCCAGTCGCACAAGAAGGGCGACCACGTCAAGGGCCAGATCAAGTCGATCACCGACTTCGGCGTGTTCATCGGCCTGCCCGGCGGCATCGACGGCCTCGTGCACCTCTCGGACCTCTCCTGGAACGAGCCGGGCGAGGAAGCCGTGCGCAAGTACAAGAAGGGCGACGAGGTTGAGGCCGTGGTCCTCGCCATCGACACCGACCGCGAGCGCATCAGCCTCGGCATCAAGCAGCTCGGCGGCGATCCGTTCAGCGACTTCGCCGGCCGCCACGAGAAGGGCACGATCGTCAAGGGCACCGTCAAGAGCGTGGATGCCAAGGGCGCCGTGATCGATCTCGGCGGCGACACCGAGGGCTACCTGCGCGCCTCGGAGATCTCTGCCGAGCGCGTCGAGGACGCCTCCCAGAAGCTCTCCGTGGGCGACACGGTCGAGGCGCAGATCATCAGCGTCGACCGCAAGAACCGCTCCATCCAGCTCTCGATCAAGGCCAAGGATGCCGCGGAGGCCCGTGAGGCGCTCGATCGCGTCAACAGCGACGCCTCGAGCGGCACGACCAACCTCGGCGCTCTGCTCAAGGCCAAGCTTGAACAGAAGTAATCCGGAGTCTTCATGCGAGCCCTGACTAAATCGGAACTGATCAACCGCGTCTTCGAACGCCATCCCGGCCTCACCTCCAGGGATGCCGACATGGCCGTCAATGAAGTACTGCGCACCATGGTCAGCGCCATGAGTCACGGCGTGAGAGTGGAGATCCGCGGCTTCGGGAGCTTTTCGCTGAAGTATCGCGAAGCCCGCGAAGGACGCAACCCCCGCACGGGTGAAACCGTGAAGGTGCCCGCGAAGTACGTTCCGTACTTCCGGGCCGGCAAGGAAATCCGCGAGCAGCTCAACGAGGCCCTGGCCCGTGAAAACGCTGCCGCGGCCTCCTAGGGGGCACTGCGGGATCGCAAACTCCCGCGTGGCCTTTCGGCACAAGCTTTCTGCAGAGCCTCTGCGGGCGTCTCTCCCGAAAAGGGGAAGCGACCTGCAGGCCCAGGATGAAAACGCCCGACCCGGGTTTTCCGGATCGGGCGTTTTTCATGCCCGGGCGAGCCGCTGCCGGGAATCGACGCGGGCGGCCCGGCGCGGATCGAACCCGGTCGACTAAGGTACAATCAACGAATCGCCTTGTCTGAGGCGGCCGGGGTCTTGGCGCCGGGCCGGCCCGCGCGCCGGTCGCGGGGCGGCGCCGGAAAGCTTCTTCGGCCGGGTCCGGCTGCGGGCGGGTTGTGATTACCAGGGAAAAGGACAAGATAAACAGTCATGCGAAAGAGCCTTGTTGTGTCGGCGCTGGCGTCGGCCTATGCAGTGTTGGGAGCCATGAGCGTCGCCTCGGCCGCCGAGCTCGGCGCTCTGACGGTGTATTCCAATTCGGGCGAACCCTTTGACGCCCGGCTTCAGGTGCGCGACGTCGACCCCAAGGTCGAGCCGCTGCTTGTGCGCCTTGCCCCCGCGTCGGTCTACCAGCGCGTGGGCAAGACGAGCCGCATCAACACGAGCGATCTCACGCTTGAGCTTGAAAGCAAGTCTCCCTACGTGGTGCGCATCAAGGGCAAGAGCGCCGTCAATGCCGCGGAGTTCCCCCTGATTGTCGAGCTCTCCGAGGCCGGCCGCATCTCCGCCAAGCTCTATACCGTGCAGCTTAAGAAGGCGGCTGCGCCGCAGCCGGCCGCAAGCACCGGGAGTGCCCCGGCGGCATCCGCCGCGGGCGGCGCTGCAGCGCCTGATTCCGCCCCGGTCAAGGATGAGAGCACGCCGGTTGCCGCGCGCTCGGCCGTGCCGTCGGCCGCAGGGGCCGTTCCCTCCGCCTCGAGCCCGGCGGCCGCGCCGCGCAAGAGCGCCTCGCGGGCTGATTCCAGCGCCGAGGCGCAGGCCGCCGCGCAAAAGAAGCTTGCGCAGGTGCGCGCAGCCGGCCCCGCCGCGGCGCCGCGCGCCGCAAGCGGCTCGGTGAAGCTGCCCCTTGACCCGGGAGACTACGACCTTGAGGGACCCTTTGAGGTGCGCCAGGGCATGACCATGTGGTCGATTGCCAAGCTCTACAAGGACCGCTATCCGCAGGCGACGATGGATCAGCTGCTCGTGGGCTTTGTCCGCGCCAATCCGGGCGCCTATGACGGCGGCCGCGTCAACGGCGTGAAGGTGGGCTCGCGCCTGAAGGCCCCGAGCGCTGCGGACGTTGAGAGAATTCCGGTGGACGACGCCTGGGCGCTCGTGCGCATCAATCCCAATGCCGATGCGACCAAGGCGCCCTCGCGCCGGGCGCTTGAGCGCGCCCGCACGCAGATGAAAAAGCAGGCCCCGGGCCTGATGGCCCGCGTCAGCGCCCGCGCCGCCGAGGAGCAGAAGGCCCGTGAGGCCCGCGCCGAGGCGCAGAGAAAGGCCCGCGAGGAGGAGCAGGCCCGCGCGCAGCGCGCCGAGGAGGAGCGCCTTGCCGCCCAGAGAAAGGCTGAGGAGGAAAAGGCGGCCGCCGCAGCCGCAGCCGCCGCGACGACGGCCGCGGCCTCGGGCGGCGCTGGCGGCTCTGAATCCGCCGCAGCCCCGGCCTCCGACCCCATGGGGCAGAATCTGGCGCAGGAGGCCTCCGGGCAGAGCCCTGCCGCCGCCGGCGGGCAGCCCGCCCAGGAGCAGCCCGCGGATGACCAGGGCGCTGCGGCCGAGACTGCCGCCCCCGAGGCCCAGATTGAGGAGGAGTCCTCGACGAGCCTCTGGATCGGCGTCATCATCATCCTGCTTCTTGTCGTGGGCGCAGCCGTGCTTTATCTCAAGGGACGCAACCGGCGCCGGCGCGACGAGCAGGCGCTGCGCACCGTGCGCTTCATGCGCTCGGAGCCCGCTAGCGCCGAACAGCTCAAGGGCGCCTCGCAGATGGCGGAAAACCGCATGCAGGCCGATCAGGCGGCCGCGCGCGGGTTCGGCGCCGCCGCATCGAATCCGGCCGCTGCGAGCGTGACCTCGCATGTCGTGCATCCTGAGGCGGCCTCCGGCGCCGCCCCCGCGGCCCATGCGCCCTCAAGCTCGGGATTCAACGTGGCCTCGGCCTACGTCCCAGAATCCCAGGCGACGGCCGCGCCCGACGTGATGGACATCAAGATCACCAATGCGCGCAACTACCTGAGCGTGGGGTCGCTTGATGCCGCGCAGGCGCTTCTGCTCGAGGTCGAGCGCGACGGCAGCGCCCAGCAGAAGGCCCAGGCCCGCGAGATTCTCGAGACGATCCGCGCAAGGCGCGGCTCCTGACGGGAGGCAAGCGGCTTCCCATCAAAAAAACCGTCAACGAGATTGATGACAACCCTTCGCGCCGCGGCCGGCAAGTCCTTGCCTGCCGCGGCCGTTTTTCTAGCGAGCTTGAATCGTGACCAGCGAGGCTGACGCCCCAACTTCATCTTCCTCCCAGGCCGCCGGCCGCAGCATTGCGCTCGGCATCGAGTACGACGGATCGGCCTACTGCGGCTGGCAGACGCAGCCCGACCAGCCGACCGTGCAGGACGTGCTCGAGCAGGCGCTCGAGCGCTTTGTCACCGCACCTGTTGCGACCATCTGCGCCGGGCGCACCGACTCGGGCGTGCACGCCACGGGCCAGGTGGTGAGCTTTCCGGCGCCCTGCGAGCGGCCCGAGCACGCCTGGGTGCGCGGCGTCAACACCTTTTTGCCCGCCGACATCGCCGTGCGCTGGGCGCGGACGGTTGAGGGCGGCTTTCATGCGCGCTTTGACGCCGCAAGCCGCACCTACGAATACTGGATCTGCAACGACCGCGTGCGCTCGCCCGTCATGGAGGGCCGCACCGGCTGGGTCTGGCGGCCGTGCGATGCTGAGCTCATGCACCGCGAGGCGCAGTGCCTTGCGGGCGAGCACGACTTCACGAGCTTTCGCGCCGCCGAGTGCCAGGCGGCCACGCCGGTGCGCACGATTGAAAAAATCGCCGTGCGCCGCTTCGGACGCCTGATCGGCATCGAGATCACCGCCAACGCCTTCCTGCAGCACATGGTGCGCAACATCGTGGGGTCCCTGGTCTACGTCGGCATCGGCCGCGAAAAGCCGGGGTGGCTTGCCGCGGTGCTCGCCGCCCGCGAGCGCGCCGCAGCCGCCCCCACGTTCGATCCAAGCGGACTGTACCTAGTGGGGGTGCACTACCCGAAGGCAGACCGGCTGCCCGTGCGCGGCGCCTCGCCCTTTTTTGAACTTGACTGAGGCGCCTGCGGCTGCGCAGGAGCTCTCCCGCGCAATCAAAGCGCCCCGGAACAAACGGCGGCAGCGCCTGCCCGGGCGCCCCCCATTTTTGACGCTTTCTATCAACGCGATAGGAGCGGGCGCTTTTGTGCAAGCAAACGTTGCGGCGCGCATGAAGCCGCGCGCCCGGCTTTCTATAATCAGGGCATCTTGTGTTTTTGAGAGTGCTTCTCATTGGGAAGCAGACGTCCGGCGCGGCGACAAGCGCCTTGCGCATGCGCCGGCAGACCGCCCTGAGGCTTCTGAGGGGTCGCGGGCTGACTGCGTTTCCAGCTGCAGAAGCGCCGATTCGAGGAGAACATTCATGTCCGACGCCATCCACGCCCCCGTCATCATCATCGGCTCGGGTCCTGCCGGCTATACGGCTGCGGTCTACGCCGCTCGCGCCAACCTCAAGCCCATGCTCATCACCGGCATGGAGCAGGGCGGGCAGCTCATGACCACCACCGAGGTCGACAACTGGCCGGGCGCCGCCGCCGGCATCCAGGGCCCGCAGCTCATGCAGAACCTTCTTGAGCAGGCCGAGCGCTTCCAGACGAAGATCGTCTTCGACGTAATCCAGAAGGCAGACCTCAGCAAGCGCCCCTTCGTGCTCGAGGGCGACATGGGCAGCTACACGTGCGATGCGCTCATCATCGCCACGGGCGCCTCCGCGAAGTACCTGGGCCTTGAGAGCGAGACGCGCTACAAGGGCCGCGGCGTGTCGGGCTGCGCCACCTGCGACGGCTTTTTCTACCGCGGCAAGCCCGTGGCGGTCGTGGGCGGCGGCAACGCCGCCGTCGAGGAGGCGCTCTACCTCTCGCAGATCGCCTCGGTCGTGCACCTCGTGCACCGGCGCGATCAGTTCCGCGCCGAGCCCATCCTCGTCGACCGCCTCAAGGCCGTTGCCGCCGAGGGAAAGATCGTGCTGCACACGCCCTACACCGTGCGCGAGGTTTTGGGAGACGACAAGGGCGTCACGGGGCTTGCGCTTGACCATGCGCAGGGCGGCGAGGCCCGCACGCTTGAGGTCGAGGGCGTCTTCATCGCCATCGGCCATTCGCCCAACACGGCGGTCTTCAAGGATTCGCTTGCGCTCGACCACGGCTACATCGTCACCGACAAGGCCGGACGCGCGGCCACGGCAACCTCCGTGCCCGGCGTCTTCGCCGCGGGCGACTGCGCCGATCAGATCTACCGGCAGGCCGTGACGAGCGCGGGCTCGGGCTGCATGGCCGCGCTTGATGCGCAGCGCTTCCTCGAGGAGCAGGCCGGGCATTAAGATTTCGGTTCTTCGCTTTTGAAAAAACGCGAGGGCGGCGGCACGGGCGGCATACGCGGCGCCTGCGGCCGCCTCTTTTATTTTTGAAGAGTTTCTTGATGGGTGCAGGGATGCAGGGATTTGAAGCGCTGCGGCCGCTTGCCGCCGAATTGAAGCAGAAGGCTCGCGAGCGGCAGGAGCAGGAGGACAGGGAGCAGAAGGTCCAGGCGCGCATTGCGCGCGACACGCAGGTCTTTCTTGAGACCATGAAGCGCACGGGCGTGAAGGCCGCCTCGGGCGTCAAGATCGCGCGCCGCGTTGAGGAAAAGGACATTGACTTTGCCTCGGCCATGAAGAAGGCGGGCGTCGAGCCCCTTGGGGCAGCGCCCCGCGTGCACCACAGCAAAAGCGTCGCTCCCGAGCCCCGGCAGACCATTGCCGACAACGAAAGCGTGCTCGAGGAGAGTCTGAGCGACGAACTTGACAGCATCGAGTTTCTCGAGAGCGACGACGGCAAGAGCTTTCGCCGCCCCGAGGTCGGCCCCGACGTGCCCCGCGACCTGCGGCGCGGCCGATGGAGCATCGTCGGGCAGATCGATCTGCACGGGATGTTTGTCGAGGAGGCGCGCATCGCAGTCGTCGACTTCCTCAAGAAGTGTCAGGCCCATGAGTGGCTGTGCGTGCGCATCATCCACGGCAAGGGCAACGGGTCGCCCGACCGGCAGTCGGTGCTGCGCGAGAAGGTGCGCCGCTGGCTCAAGCAGCGCGACGAGGTGATCGCCTTCTGCGAGCCGCGCGAAAACGACGGCGGTTCCGGCGCCACCCTGGTGCGCCTCAAGCCCCTGCCGCGCAAGAGGTAGCGCGCCCAGACCGCGGGGCGCGCCGCCCTGCGCGCATGCTGCTTGAAGAAAAAGCAAGAGTCCGCAGGCAGCGTGCGTGTTAAGATCGGCAAAGCTGCCCCGACATGCGCGTCCCCAGGACGCACGACTCGGACGTCAGCGCCTAGGCTGAGGACTGCGCCCGGGGAGAAAGGCGGGCGCCCGGTCTTCGGTTCCACGAAATTGGACGGCGATCCTTTCATTCGCATTTTTGAGCACCTGCATGCGCCGGACCGAACCTACAACAAAGGAAAGGCATTGAACATGAACTGGACAAGGATTGCCGCGGCAGCGGCGGTTTGCGCAGCCGTCGCGGGACTCGCGGGCTGCGGCGATGATTCGAAGCCGGGCGCGGCCGCCGGCGAGCAGAAGACGGGTGCGACGACGGTGGGCATCGTGCAGCTCGTTGAGCACCCGGCCCTCGATGAGGCCAATCGCGGCATCGTCGCCGCCATGAAGGACCGGGGCATGAAGGTCGAGTTTGACCAGCAAAACGCCCAGGCCGATCAGTCCAACCTCGGCAACATTGCGCACCGCTTCGTCACGCAGAAGTACCCGCTCATCTTTGCCATCGCCACGCCCGCCGCGCAAAGCGTTGCCAACGCAACGGATGCAACGCCCATCGTGGCCACGGCCGTCACCGACTTCGTCTCGGCCAAGCTCGTGAAGTCCAGCGACAAGCCCGGCACCAACGTCACGGGCTCCTCGGACCTCAATCCCGTCGGCGCGCAGATCGACCTTGCGCTGCAGTTCATGCCGAACGCAAAGACGATCGGCACGATCTACAACAGCTCCGAGCTCAACTCGCAGTTTCAAGTGAAGATCCTCAAGGATGAGCTTGCCAGGCGCGGCGTGAAGTTCGTCGAGCGCACCGTCTCCTCGGTCAACGACGTGCAGCAGGTTGCGCAGAGCATGGTGGGCGAGGTTGACGCGATCTACGTGCCCACCGACAACATCATCGCCTCCTCGATGCCGGTTCTGACCCGCATCACCACGCCGGCAAAGATTCCCGTCTTTGCCGCCGAGGAGGGCATGCTCAAGGGCGGGGGCCTTGCCACGGTGGGCGTTGACTACTACAACCTCGGCCGCATCGCGGGCGAGATGGGCGCCGACATCCTTGAGGGCAAGAGCAAGCCCCAGGACATGCCCATCCGCTATCAGACCGAGTTCAAGGCCAAGGTCAACGGCACCGTCGCCAAGGAGCTCGGCATTGCGATCCCTGAAGCGCTTCAAAAGACTGCGGAGATCGTGAACTACTAGTCAAAACCGGTCGGCGGCGCGCCCGCCCGGGGATCTTCGGGCGGGCCTTCGGCCGTTTGCGAAGGCCCTTTTCGGGATGTCCCGGGGGCTTTTTTGCGCGGCCGTTTGCTGATCTCAGCAAGGGCGGGGAGTCCTTTTCTTTTTCATTTCATTGCGCAGGACGCCTTGGAAAAAGGCGTCTGCCCGCGCCCCCTCGACAAAAAAGGCGAGGCGGCCCGCTGGCAGCGCGCAAGCAGCATCAAGTTGGCGTTTCATGCTCGACATTCTTGTTCCGACGATTGCGCAGGGGCTCCTGTGGGCTCTGCTTGCGCTGGGCGTCTACATTACCTTTCGCGTTCTTGACATTGCCGATCTGTCGGTTGAGGGAACGTTTCCGCTTGGAGCGGCCGTGGCGGCCACCGCTCTGGTCTCCGGCTGGGGCATTGCCGCAGCCTTTGTTCTTGCCGCCGCCGCAGGGGCGCTTGCGGGCGTCGTGACGGGGCTTCTGACCACGCGTCTGAAGATTCCGGCGCTTCTGGCGGGCATTCTCACCATGATCGGCCTTTACTCCATCAACCTTCACGTGATGGGCAAGGCCAACGTGGCGCTGCTTCGGGTCGAGACGGTCTTTACGCTCGCCGAGGATTTCGGATTGACGCCCGCCATGGCGCTTCTGGTCGTTGGGGCGGCCGCCGTGCTCGTCGTGGGGCTTGTGATCTACTGGTTTTTCGGCACGGAGCTGGGCACCGCGATTCGCGCCACGGGCAGCAATGCCCAGATGGCCCGCGCCCAGGGCGTCAACACGAGCCGCATGGTGGTGCTCGGTCTCTTGATCAGCAACGCCCTTGTGGCGCTCTCGGGCGCGCTCGTTGCGCAGGCCAACGGCTTTGCCGACGTCGGAATGGGCACGGGCACGATCGTCATTGGTCTAGCGTCGGTCATCATCGGCGAGGTGCTCTTCGGCACCCGCAGCTTCAAGAACTGCCTCATTTCCGTCATTCTGGGCTCGATCGTGTATCGACTCGTGATTGCCGTGGTGCTTGCGCTCGGCATGCCGCCCAACGACCTCAAGCTCTTTACGGCCATTCTCGTGGCCGCGGCTCTTGCAATGCCCCTGATGCGCGAAAAGATTCGCAGCCGCCGGGTGCGCGGATAACTGCCCTCAAGGAGGCATAGAAAACCATGCTTATCGTCAAGGACGTCAAAAAGACCTTCTTTCCGGGCAGCGTCAATGAAAAGAAGGCGCTCCAGGGCGTGGACCTCACGCTCGAGGACGGCGACTTCGTCACCGTGATCGGCTCCAACGGCGCGGGCAAGTCGACGCTGCTCAACGCCATCGCAGGCGTCTTTCCCGTCGACCAGGGCTCAATTGAAATCGACGGCGTCGACATCACGAACATGCCCGAGCACGAGCGGGCGCGCTACATCGGGCGCGTCTTTCAGGACCCGATGAAGGGGACGGCTGCCAACATGATGATCGAGGAAAACCTCGCCATGGCAAGCCGCCGCGGCCGCAGGCTGGGGCTGTCCTGGAGCTCCAAGCCCGAGATGGACGCCAGGTTTCGCGAGATGCTGCGCGAGCTCGATCTGGGACTTGAAGACCGCATGACGGCGCACGTGGGACTGCTTTCGGGCGGCCAGCGCCAGGCTGTGACGCTTTTGATGGCCACGCTCGTGCGCCCGCACCTGCTGCTTTTGGACGAGCACACTGCGGCGCTTGATCCAAAGACCGCTGAAAAGGTGCTCGGTCTTACCGTGCGGCTTGTCGAGACGCACCGCCTCACCACGCTCATGATCACGCACAACATGCGCGACGCGCTGCGCTTCGGCAACCGCCTCATCATGATGCATGCCGGACGCATCGTGGTCGACGTCAGGGGCGAGGAAAAGAAAAGCCTCACCGTGCCCGACCTTCTCGCGCTCTTTGAAAAGGGCGCCGGGGAGCTGAGCGACCAGATGGTGCTCTCGTAGCTTCTTGCCTGCCGCAAGGAAAAAAACGCCCGCCGGCGGTCTGCCGGCGGGCGTTTTGACAGCGGCGTCCGTTGAAAATCCGTCGCATCTGCCGGCTCTGGCGGCCTAAAGCAGGCGGCTCGACCGCGAGGCGACGACGCCGGCGGCGCTCCAGGCGGCGACGGCAAGCGCCGTGAGCAAAAAGCACAGCCCCCAGCTTGCCGTTTTCTCCAGCACGATGCCGAAGACGAGGGGCCCAAACCCTGCACCGATGTAGCCCAGTCCCTGGGAGAGCGCAGAGATTGCAAGCATCTCGGAGGAGTCCGCGGACTTGCGGGCCATCAGAAGCATTGCTGCCGAGAGCATGGCGCCCTGGCTTGCGCCTGCAGCCACGCTTGCCGGCAGCAGCCAGACGCCGCCAAGAAGCCAGCCGCCGATGCCCGCAAGATAAAGCGCCCCAAGAATGAGCGCGGCAAGCGCCTCGCTTTTTACCAGCCGCATGAACGCCGGCGTGAGGATTGAGCTCGGAAGGCCCGTCGCGAGAAAGACGAAAAACCAGAAGCCCGCGGCCTCGCCTGAGAGCCCCCGGGCGCTTAAAAAGGGCGCAAGCCACGCCCCGACCGTATACACCAGCAGCGACTGCAGTCCCATCACGAAGATCAGGGCCGTCGCCGTGCGGCTTTTCAAAAGCCGTACAAAGGGCGTGCGTTTTGCCGCCCCGCAGCTGCGTTCCCCGGCTCGTCCCCTGCCGGCGGCCGCAGGTGCAAGGACTGCCCAGGCAAGGGCGCCGGCAAGCGCTGCGGCAGCCCAGGCCGCGAGCGTGCCGTGAATGCCGCCCGCAAGGTTGACAAGCGGCACCGAGGTAAGCCCTCCAATGGCGCCCGAAAGACCGATCACGCCCGTGTAGAGGCCCATCATCGAGGCCGTGTGCGTGCCGAACCAGTTCTTGATGGCCGCCGGAAGGATGACGTTTAAAAGCGCAATGCCTGCGCCCACCGCAAGGCTTGCCGCAAGGAAAAGGTTCCAGTCCGAGGTCAGTCGCGCGGCCGCACCCGCAAAGACGATCAAAAGCGATACAAGAACCGCTCGCTTGACGCCGAGCCGCGCGCCAAGCGCCGCGGCAAAGAACGAAAAGATGCCGAAGGCCGCAATCGGAAGCGCCGCAAGCGTTCCGTACTGCGGGTAGGTGATTGAAAAGACCTTGACGATGGACTCAGCCATGGGGCCGATGCAGGTCACGGGGCCGCGCAAGAGCATGGCGGCCACCACCACCGCGACGGCGGCAGCCGCAAGGGCCCCGCGCGACGGCGTCAGGGACGGCTGCGGAGTTTCAGAAGAAGGGGGTGTCGGGGACATGGTGCTGCAAAAAAGAATCGCCGCGGCGGCGTCTTGATCAGGGAATCGGCCGCTGCCAGGGGGCGAAGCGTTGTTTTTTTGTGCGGGCGCAAGGGCCAGCCCGGGCGCCGCAGCTCGAATCGTACCAGCAGGGGGGAATGGACGGCATTGGCGACGTTGAGGACGTCGAAAGAGAAAGAGCGGCGACTGCAGCGCTCCGAAAAATAGAGTGAGCATCGCATCAAGGCTTTCAGGGCGATGTCGAGAGAAAAGTAAATTCTGAATCAGACGGCAGTCTGGGAAAATCGTCTGCGTGATTCAACGCAATATCAAGAAATTGGTGATCCCCAGTGTCGAATAATAATCACAAAATAGATTTTGGAGATTCATTCAAGTCGCCTTGAAATATCAGGATTGACCAGGGGAGGGTGCAAGAAAGCAGGCATGAGGCTAAACATAGAATCAAAAGAGGGCCGAAGTATTGATTTTTTATTCGAAATCAATGATTGCTTCGGATTTTCTTGTTTGTCGAGCCTCCTGCTTGATTATTTTTCTGAAGTTGAAGCTGGGGTGGGGCGCAAAATCCGGACTTGTTAAGCCGGTGAGATAGGCGTGAAGCGCTTAAGCGCTAGGCTTGACGGACTTGCTCGTTGCCAAGTCCTCTTCGTATTCAAGCGGCGTCTTCATTGC